>JARGOL010000019.1:33985-36906 GCA_029212745.1 Alcanivoracaceae bacterium | reverse complement strand
CCTGCCTTGTCGGGGGTTTGACCAGCCGACGAAGTCGGCGCAGAACGTCTTCGCTAGCGAAGACGGCCCCGAAGGGGTGAGCCGCAGCGCGGCGAATACTCCCCTAGGGGACGCCACCTTCTGGCCCGTTGGCAGGGCGCTTGGTCGCTGTAGTAGTCTTGCAGCGCAAGCCGGAGTCGGACCTGCCTTGTCGGGGGTTTGACCAGCCGACGAAGTCGGCGCAGAACGTCTTCGCTTGCGAAGACGGCCCCGAAGGGGTGAGGCGCAACGCGGCGAATACTCCCCTAGGGGACGCCACTGCGGGAATAGCTCAGTTGGTAGAGCGCAACCTTGCCAAGGTTGAGGTCGCGAGTTCGAACCTCGTTTCCCGCTCCATGATTCCGGAAAGGGCGCCAGTGGCGCCCTTTTTTATTGCCCTTATTTCTCCTCTTCACGAGCCTGGTCTCCGCGATCAATGCGCGCCAGCAATGGCGGCAGGAAAAGGAAGTCGAAGGCCAGGGCCACGAAAATGGTGATGGCCACCAGCAAACCCATGATGGCGTTGACCTGGAAGTGTGATTGCGCCAGCACCAGGAAGCCCGCTGCCAGCACGATAGAAGTGATCACCAGGGCATTGCCGACGGTGGAGAAGGCATAGCGGATGGCATCGTGGGGAGACAGTCCCTGCTGGCGCCGGGCCCGCAGGTACTTGCTCAGGAAGTGCACCGTGTCGTCCACCACGATGCCAAGGGTAATCACGAAGATCAGTGCCACGGCAAGGTTCACCTCGCCATCCACATACCCCCACAGGCCGATGGTCACCAGCGCCGGTATGGCATTGGGCAGGATACTCAGCAGGCCGTAGCGCAGGGAGCGAAGGGCGACGATCAGGATCAGCGTGATCAGCAGGATGGCTACGGCATTGCCGATGAACATGCTCTCGATGTTGCGCTGGCCCATGTGGGCAAACATGATCGACACCGATGAACCCGGTGTCGCCTCCAGCGCCGGCGTTTCCGTGGCCAGCCAGTCGGAGAAGCGTTTCTCCATGGCAATCAGCTCATGGGGTTTGCGCTTGCGGATGCGAATGTCGATACGCAGGGCGGAGCGGTCCGTATCCAGCTGTGTGTTCAGGTCCAGTCCGTAGGGCAGGGACATCTCATACAGCAGCAGGTACTGGCTTGCCTGTTGGCGGGTCTCGGGAATCCGGTACCAGTCCGGGTCGTCGCCGTGCAGGTTGCTGTTGAGTCGCTTGATTACGGGGATGTAGCTGCCCACATGGGCGACACCCTCCTGTTGCTCCAGCCAGCTGACAAAGCGATCCACGTCGTTGAGGAAGGCAGGATCATTGATGCCGCTGGCTTCGCCGCTGTCCAGACTGTAGCTGATCAGGTCAAAACCGCTGAGGTTGTCCTCGAAGAAGTTGGCGGACACCCAGAACTCCACCGTTTCGTCAAAGTAGGTGAAGGTGCTGTCATTCAGGCTGTTGCGGTTCAGGCCGGTCAGAGCCAGTACAGTGACCGCCAGAGTGCCCCAGAAGAACAGTCGCTGGTGGCGCAATACCCGGTCGCCAAAGCGCGCCATCAGGTGAGAGCGCTCATGGACGCTGCCACGTGGCTTCAGTGACAGCAAAGTGGTGAGTGCCGGCAGTAACATCACCGCCAGGAAAAATGCCGCCATGATGCCAATTGCCGTGAGTGTGCCCAGGGAGCGCATGGGTGGCGTATCGCTGAAATTCAGTGCGAGGAAGCCCACTGCGGTGGTCAGGCTGGTCAGGAATACCGGTTGCAGGTTGATGTCCAGACTCTCGCGAATGGCTGTTGTGCTGTCCTCTCCGGCACGCCGGCCATTCAGGTAGCTGAACAGGATGTGCACGCAATCAGCGACAGCGATGGTCAGGATGATGGTCGGGGCGATGGCGTTGACGGCATTGAAGGACATGCCAAGCCAACCTGCCATGCCCATGGCAACCGCTGTGCTGGCGCCAATCACAATCATCACCGAAGTGGCACTGAGCAGCGCGCCCAGTGCCGACAGGCCGGCCAGGAGCAGCAGCACCAGCAATGCCAGGAAAAGGATCATGAACATGAGCGGAAACAGCACGCCCATGTCGTCCTCTGTCATTTCATTGAAGGCGTTGTTGATGGTGACCTGGCCAAAGACGTGGATCTCGAGATCCGGGTAAGCCGTTTCATACTGCGTCTTCAACGCCCGGGCATGGTTGACCAGTTCCCGGTCCCGCTCGCCCTCATTGCTCGCCGCCACCGGCAGCTGCAGGGTCACGTTTACCAGGGTGACCGTGCCCTGCGAATTGACCAGGCTGTTCACCAGGGTGGGCTCGGACAGGGCCACCTGTCTGCGCCGCTCAATCTCAGCTGCGCTCATGGCGGCACTGTCCTCGAACAGGGGCTCTACCACCAGTTCATCACCGTCAGCCCAGGTATGCTGGTAGTTCACCAGTGAGTCCACCCGCATGGAGTAGGGTACCTGCCAACCGTCTGCCGTCATTTCTTCCAGGGCCTGCAGGATGTGTGGCTGGAACAGTGAGCCCTCGCGGCTGGCAACGATCAGGCTCAGGGTGTCTGATTCGGTGAAACTGTCCTCAATGTAGTCATGGGCCTGGAGGAACGGGTTGTCCGGGGCAAAGAAAATGCGGTAGCCGGTCTGGAAACTGGCGTGGGTCAGGCCGAAACCGGCGGCGAGGGTTACCAGTACCGAGATAATGGCGAGGCGGTACCGGTGGGCCGTCAGCCAGTGGGCGAGGCGTCCATCCATGCTGTGTTTTCCCTGTCTGGTCTGTGCCGCATAGTGGCAGGGTGCAGCGAGGCTGTGAAGGGCGGCAGAATGCCAGTGTCGGGGTGTTCGCTGCCGGCCCTGTACCCAGAGCCCTGGCCGTCTGGCGACGGCGTTTGGCCCCTCCGGCCCGTTGGCCTGCATGCCAA
>JARGOL010000019.1:0-33885 GCA_029212745.1 Alcanivoracaceae bacterium | reverse complement strand
GCCCAGACCGATGAATCGGACAAACAAAAAGGCCCCACACTTTCGTGTGAGGCCTGTGTGGTTGGCTGCGTCTGCTGGGGTCGACCAGGCGAATGCATGCATTCGCGCGCTGATTAACCGCAGGCGCGAGCCTGCCAATCAGTGCTTCGTCAGGAAGGCCTGGCCGTCTGGCGACGGCGTTTGGCCCCTCCGGCCCGTTGGCCTGCATGCCAACGGGCGTTCGCCCGGGTCGATGCTTTGCATCGACAATTCCCGGGCTCACCCAGCTGGGCTGCGCCCAGACCGATGAATCGGACAAACAAAAAGGCCCCACACTTTCGTGTGAGGCCTTTTTGTTTGTTTGGCTCCGCCTGCTGGGCTCGAACCAGCGACCCGCTGATTAACAGTCAGCTGCTCTACCAACTGAGCTAAGGCGGAATGGGCTCCGTGTGGAGGCCGCGTATAGTAGTCAGCACCCCCGGGGTGGTCAACCCCCGGAAGCGCTGATTGCGGCTTATTTGCTCAGGAAGTCGCGGATGCGGGCCACCGCGTTTTCCAGGTTCTCCATGCTGGTGGCAAACGACAGGCGCATGCAGCCGGGGCTGCCGAACGCCGAGCCCGGCACCAGGGCCACGCCAGCTTCCAGCAGTTTCTCGGCGAAGGCCATGTCCGAGTCACAGCCGCTGGCCTTGATCGCCTCGCTGACATCCGGGAAGGCGTAGAAGGTGCCGTCGCCCTGCAAGCAGTGGACGCCGGGCAGGTCGTTGAGTGCGGCCACCAGCCAGTCATGGCGTTCCTTGAAGGCCTTGAGCATTTCACCAACACAGTCCTGCGGCCCTGCCAGTGCAGCGGTCGCGGCCGCCTGGCTGATGGAGGCCGGGTTGGAGGTGCTCTGGGACTGGATCTTCTTCATGGCGCCGATCAGCTTGGCCGGGCCGCCCGCGTAGCCAATGCGCCAGCCGGTCATGCTGTATGCCTTGGAGACACCGTTGAGCACGATGGTGCGCTCGTACAGGGCCGGGCAGGCATTGACGATATTCACGAAAGGTTTGCCCGTCCACAGGATATGCTCGTACATGTCGTCCGTGGCAATGAAGATCTGCGGGTACTTGAGCAGCACCTCGCCCAGGGCCGCGAGTTCTTCCTCGGTATAGGCCACACCGCTGGGGTTGGAGGGACTGTTGATGACAAACAGGCGGGTCTTGTCGGTGATGGCGGCTTCGAGGTGTTCCGGGGTGATCTTGAAGCGGCTCTCGACAGAGGTCTCCAGGATTTTTGGCACACCACCGGCCACAAGCACCATGTCCGGGTAGGATACCCAGTAGGGCGCCGGGATGATGGCCTCGTCACCGTCGTTAAGCAGCGCCAGGGCCATGTTGAAAAAGCTCTGCTTGCCACCGCTGGACACCAGTATCTGGTTGGCCTCGTAGTTGAGCCCGTTTTCCGTGCTGAACTTGTTGATGATGGCTTTTTTCAGCGCAGGCGTGCCGTCCACTGCGGTGTACTTGGTCTGGCCACTGTTGATCGCCTCAATGGCGGCCTGTTTGATATGATCCGGCGTGTCGAAATCCGGCTCCCCGGCACCCAGGCCGATAATGTCCTTGCCCTCGGCGCGCAACTCGGCGGCGCGGTTGGTCACGGCAAGGGTCGGAGACGGCTTGATACGTTGTACGCGGTCAGAAAGCTGCAGTTCGGACATGCACTCCTCGTTTGTCTGAGTGTCAGTGAGAGTGGTGCTTGTGGCACCTTCATGTGCCGGTGGGGCGGGCCTTCAGCCCATGCCAGCGGCATGCAATTCTAGCTGAAATCCGGAAAAGCATAAATGGTGGAACCACTGGAATTCCGGCTTCACGCCGATTACAGCCCTGCCGGTGACCAGCCGACGGCCATTGACTCACTGGTCGAGGGCCTGAGTGACGGGCTTGCGCACCAGACCCTGTTGGGCGTTACCGGCTCCGGCAAGACCTTTACCATTGCCAACGTCATCCAGCAGGTGCAGCGGCCCACCATCGTCATGGCGCCCAACAAGACCCTGGCGGCCCAGCTTTACAGCGAATTCCGCGAATTCTTCCCCGAAAATGCGGTGGAGTACTTCGTCTCCTACTATGACTACTACCAGCCTGAGGCCTACGTGCCGAGCTCGGACACCTTCATTGAGAAGGATGCGTCGGTGAACGAGCAGATCGAGCAGATGCGCCTGAGTGCCACCAAGGCGCTGCTGGAGCGCCGCGACACGATTATCGTGGCGTCGGTGTCAGCCATTTATGGCCTGGGTGACCCGTCCAGCTACATGTCCATGGTCCTGCATGTGGTCAAGGGCGACCACATCGACCAGCGTGATGTGCTGCGGCGCCTGGCTGAATTGCAGTACACCCGCAACGAGATGGACTTCCACCGGGGTACCTACCGGGTGCGCGGTGACGTCATCGACATCTTCCCGGCGGAAGAAGAGAAGTATGCCGTGCGGATCGAGTTGTTCGATGAGGAGGTCGAGGATATCGCCGTGTTCGACCCGCTGACCGGCGAAATCATCCGCCGGGTTTCCCGGGCCACCATTTACCCGAAAAGCCACTACGTCACCCCCCGCGAGACGGTGCTCAAGGCGGTGGAGATGATCAAGGAAGAGCTGGCGGAGCGGCTCAAGCAGCTGCGTGACAATGACAAGCTGGTGGAGGCCCAGCGCCTGGAGCAGCGCACCCGGTTCGATATCGAGATGCTCAATGAGCTGGGCTACTGCAACGGCGTGGAGAACTATTCCCGTCTGTTTTCCGGGCGTGCGCCGGGGGAGGCGCCACCGACCCTGTTTGACTACCTGCCTGATGATGCGTTGCTGGTGGTGGACGAATCCCACGTCACGGTTTCCCAGATTGGCGGCATGTACAAGGGCGACCGCTCGCGCAAGGAAACCCTGGTGGAGTACGGCTTCCGGCTGCCGTCAGCGCTGGACAACCGGCCCCTGAAATTCGAGGAGTGGGAGCGCCTGGCCCCCCAGATGATCTTTGTCTCGGCCACGCCGGGACCTTATGAGGCGGCCCATGCCGGGCAGGTGGTGGAGCAGGTGGTGCGGCCCACCGGCCTGGTGGACCCGGAAATCGAGGTGCGCCCGGCCACCAGCCAGGTGGATGACGTGCTCGGCGAGATCAGCCGCTGCGTGGCCAATGAAGAACGGGTGCTGATCACCGTGCTGACCAAGCGTATGGCTGAGGACCTGACCGAATTCCTGCAGGAACACGATGTCCGCGTGCGCTACCTGCACTCGGACGTGGACACGGTGGAGCGGGTGGAGCTGATCCGTGACCTGCGGCTGGGCAAGTTCGACGTGCTGGTGGGTATCAACCTGCTGCGGGAGGGCCTGGATATGCCGGAAGTGGCGCTGGTGGCCATTTTCGATGCCGACAAGGAAGGTTTCCTGCGGGCGGAGCGGTCACTGATCCAGACCATCGGCCGGGCCGCCCGTAACATCCACGGCCGCGCGATCCTCTACGCCGACAAGGTCACCGGCAGCATGCAGCGGGCCATGGAGGAAACCGAGCGCCGGCGCGACAAGCAGGTGGCCCACAACAAGGCCGAGGGCATCACGCCACAGGCCCTGAACAAGCGCATCCGCGACATCATCGAGGACAGCTACAGCAGCGCCCAGTCCCGGGCTGACCGCAAGCGTGGCCGCCAGGTGGCCGAGGACAGCGACAGCTGGGACATGCAGCCCCTGACCGCGGAGCAGGCCAGCGCCGAGATCAATCGCCTGGAGCAGGAGATGGCGGACCTGGCCCGAAACCTCGAATTCGAGAAGGCGGCGGAGGTGCGTGATCGTATCGCCCGGATCCGGGAACAGGGGTTCCTGTCCACGGTTTGATGGCCAAATCGATCCCCGGCAGGTGCTAATCTCGCGCAAGTGCTTGAGTCGCGGGGACTCCGGGGCTAGAATGCGCCCCGCTTCAGGCACGTAGCTCAGTTGGTTAGAGCACCACCTTGACATGGTGGGGGTCGGTGGTTCGAATCCACTCGTGCCTACCAGATTTTGCCCTGCCGCCACCCATTTCATTGAAAAATCAGTGAATTGCGTGGCTGCGGGGCTTGTTTGTATGAGGGTCGGGGGCTAGAATTCCGGCCCTTGTCTGGTGTGTTCGGGCTAAGCAGCACAAGCCCGGCACAGATGAATAACGAGCTGGAGGTTCGAAACATTAAACAGCGTGGTGGAAAGGGTCGCGAGAATCGCGCCCGAATCAATGACCAGATACAGGTTTCTGAAGTTCGATTGATTGACGAGAACGGCGATCAGGTCGGTGTCGTCCCCCTGGAAGAGGGCCTCAGCGCCGCCCGGGAAAAAGAACTGGATCTGGTGGAGATTTCCCCCGACGCCGAACCGCCAGTGTGCCGCCTGATGGACTACGGCAAGCATCTGTTTGAACTCAAGCAGAAGCAGAAGGAGTCCAAGAAGAAGACGCGGCAGATGCAGGTAAAGGAAGTCAAGTTTCGCCCCGGCACAGATATCGGCGATTACCAGGTCAAGATTCGTAACCTGATTCGCTTTCTCGAGGCCGGAGACAAGACCAAGGTGACGATTCGTTTCCGTGGTCGCGAAATGGCTCACCAGGAGTTGGGTCTGGAGTTGCTCCAGCGCGTAGAGGCGGATCTCGCTGAATACGGCTCGGTGGAACAGAAACCCAACATGGAAGGGCGCCAGATGATCATGATCGTGGCGCCGGTGAGCAAGAAAAAGTAACCGATTCGGTGCTTTTTCGAGCAAGCAGAGCAACACAACCAGTGAAGCTGTAACAGAGAAGAGTAAGCAATCATGCCGAAAATGAAATCAAATCGCGGGGCAGCCAAGCGTTTCAAGAAAACCGCCTCCGGTTTCAAGCGTAAGCAGGCGTTCAAGCGCCACATTCTGACCAAGAAGTCGCCGAAGCGTATTCGTCAGCTCCGTTCCATGGAGCAGATCCATGCGTCCGACGAAGCGCTGGTAAAGCGCATGCTGCCTTACGCCTGATAACTGGTTAGTGGAGATCTGAACAATGGCTCGAGTAAAGCGTGGTGTGCAGGCGCGTCGCCGGCACAAGAAAGTAATGAAACAGGCCAAGGGTTACTACGGTGCCCGCAGCCGTGTCTATCGTGTGGCTGTGCAGGCCGTCACCAAGGCGGGTCAGTACGCCTACCGTGACCGTCGCCAGCGCAAGCGTCAGTTCCGTCGTCTGTGGATCGTGCGTATCAACGCCGCGGCCCGTCAGGCTGGTCTGTCCTACAGCCGTTTCATCAACGGCCTGAAGAAAGCCAACATCGATATCGACCGCAAGGTGCTGGCCGACCTGGCAGTTCGTGATCAGGTAGTGTTTGGTGCGCTGGCTGAGAAAGCCAAAGCGAGCCTCACCGCCTGACAGACCTGTCACGTTACATTCTGACAGCAGTACCACGGGGGAAGAGCAGCTCGCGCTCTTCCCCCGTTTTTATTTCTGGCCGGCAAATGCCGGCGGCCTGAATGCGGAGCAGGAAAGGCATGGAAAACCTCGACCAAATCACCGACCAGGCGCTGGCCGCCGTGGCCGCGGCCAACGACCTCAAGGCACTGGACGATGTGCGTGTGCAGTACCTGGGCAAAAAAGGTGAAATCAGCCTGTTGCTCAAGGGGCTGGGCAAACTCAGTGCCGAAGAACGTCCCAAAGCCGGCGCCCTGATTAACGAGTCGCGCAGCAAGGTGCAGGATGCCATCTCTGCACGGCAGGCATCGCTCGAGAATGCGGCGCTTGAAGCGCAGCTGGCCGGGGAACGTATTGACGTCACCCTGCCAGGCAGTGGCGAACGGCCGGGCGCACTGCACCCGGTGACCCGCACACGCCGGCGGATCGAGGATTTCTTTGCCCGGCTCGGCTATGAAGTGGCCGAAGGGCCCGAGGTGGAAGATGACTTCCACAATTTCGAGGCGCTGAACATTCCCGGTCATCATCCGGCCCGTGCCATGCATGACACCTTTTACTTCGGTGACGGCCGCCTGTTGCGCACGCACACCTCGCCGGTGCAGGTGCGCGTCATGGAACAGGGCAAGCCGCCGTTCCGTATCATTGCCCCCGGCCGGGTCTACCGCTGTGATTCCGATCTCACCCACACGCCCATGTTCCACCAGGTGGAAGGGTTGCTGGTGGATGAGGGGATCACGTTTGCCGACCTGCGTGGCACGGTGGCGGCATTCCTGCAGGGATTCTTCGAGGTCGAGGACCTGCCGGTACGCTTCCGTCCTTCCTATTTCCCGTTCACCGAACCCTCGGCGGAAGTGGATATCGGCTGTACCCATTGTGGCGGTGAAGGTTGCCGGGTGTGCGGCCACACCGGCTGGCTCGAAGTCATGGGCTGCGGCATGGTGCATCCGCGCGTACTGGAATTCGGTGGGGTGGACCCTGAAGCCTACACCGGCTTTGCCTTCGGCATGGGCGTGGAGCGCCTTGCCATGTTGCGCTACGGCGTCAAAGACTTGCGCATGTTCTTCGAGAACGACGTGCGTTTCCTGGAACAGTTTCGGTAAGGGGCCAGCACATGAAACTCAGTGAATCGTGGCTCAGGGAGTGGGTAAACCCGGATATCACCCGGGACCAGCTGGTACACCAGATCACCATGGCCGGGCTGGAAGTGGACGCGGTGGAATCCGTGGCGCCCGCGTTTACCGATGTGGTGGTGGCTGAAGTCATCGAGACGGTGCCCCACCCGGATGCCGACAAGCTCACCTTATGTCGGGTAGACGCCGGTGACGGCGTGTTTCCGGTGGTCTGTGGCGCCAGCAATGTGCGCAAGGGCCTGCGCGTGCCGTTTGCCCGGGTGGGTGCGGAGCTGCCCGGCGGGCTGACCATCAAGAAGGCCAAGCTGCGCGGCGAACCGTCCGAGGGCATGCTGTGTGGTGCCTCGGAGCTCGGGCTGGAGGACCAGGTTGACGGCCTGATGGAGCTGCCGGCTGATGCGCCTGTGGGTGAGGATATTCGCCGCTACCTGAAACTGGATGATCACATTATCGAGGTGGACCTGACCCCGAACCGGGCCGATTGCCTCAGCGTGCGCGGCATTGCCCGGGAAGTGGGCGTGCTGAACCAGGTGCCGGTCCATCCGCCGGAACAGGTGGCAGTCACAGAAAAGAGCAAGGCATCCCGGACAGTACGGGTGGAGCAGCCACAGGATTGTCCCCGCTACCTGGGACGCGTGATCGACAATGTGGATGCCGGAGCGCAAACGCCCCTGTGGATGGTGGAGCGGCTGCGCCGTGCCGGCATCGGCAGTATTGACCCGATTGTGGACGTCACCAACTACGTGCTGCTGGAGCTGGGCCAGCCGCTGCACGCCTTCGACAATGACCGCCTCGTCGGCGACGTGGTTGTGCGTCATGCCCGCGCGGGGGAGTCGCTGGTCTTGCTGGACGGCCAATCCCTGACCCTTGATGAGGACGTGCTGGTGATTGCGGATGACAGTGGCGCGTTGGCGATGGCAGGGGTGATGGGTGGCGAGAGCTCGGCGGTCAGCAAGCAGACCCGCTCGGTTTTCCTCGAGTGTGCCTTTTTCAATCCCCTGGCAATTGCGGGCAAGGCGCGCCGATACGGGTTGCACACTGACAGCTCGCACCGGTTCGAGCGTGGCGTGGATCCGGCCCTGCAGGAACAGGCCATCGACCGTGCCACGTCGCTGATCCAGGCCATCGCTGGCGGTGAAGCAGGCCCGCTGGTGGTCCAGGAAGATGCGCCGAGTGTGCCGCGCCCGGCCGAAATCGAGCTGCGCGCCGATCGCATTGAACGTCTTTTGGGTATGTCGCTGCCTGCCAGCGAAGTGGAGGAGCACCTGGGGCGCCTGGGTATGGAGGTCACGACCCGCGAAGACGGTCGCGCCTGGTCCGTGTTGGCCCCCAGTTGGCGTTTCGACATGGAGCGCGAGGAAGACCTGGTGGAAGAGCTGGCCCGTATCCATGGCTATGACCGCTTGCCCTCACGCCTGCCCATGATCCAGGGGCGCCCGCGGATGCCGGAGAACCGGCTGGATGCACGCCGTATCAGTGACTTGTTGCTGGGCCTGGGCTATCACG
Organism: Alcanivoracaceae bacterium; assembly: GCA_029212745.1. GTDB lineage: Bacteria > Pseudomonadota > Gammaproteobacteria > Pseudomonadales > Alcanivoracaceae > JARGOL01. The sequence continues at coordinate 25,856 of JARGOL010000019.1, read as the reverse complement.
AGGCGATTACATACACCTTCGTCGATCCCCAGACACAGGCGGCGCTTGAACCCTCGGTTGCACCGCTGCCACTGGCGAACCCGATTTCTGCGGACCTTTCAGTCATGCGTACCACCCTCTGGGCGGGCATGCTGGCGGCCGCTCGCTACAACCTCAACCGGCAAGCGGAGCGTCTGCGCCTGTTCGAGACCGGGTTGCGGTTCCGTCCCGACGGCGACGCCCTGGCCCAGGTGCCCTGCGTGGCCGGCCTGGTCTATGGCAGTGCGGCGCCTGCTGGCTGGCAGGGCAAGCCAGCGCCAGTGGACTTCTACCGGGTCAAGGGTGATGTGGAGGCATTGTTGCATCTGGGTGGTCACGACCACTGGGGTTTCCAGGCAGAGGCCCATGAGGCCCTGCATCCGGGGCAGTCTGCGCGCATTCTGCGCGATGGCCAGCCGGTGGGCTGGCTTGGAAAGATCCACCCGCGAGTGGCAAAAGCGCTCGATATTTCTGCGGATATCTTCCTCTATGAAGTGGAAATATCGGCGATATTGAGCGTAAATGTGCCGAAATACGTCGAAATATCAACCCAGCCGCGGGTGCGCCGCGACCTGGCGTTTGTGGTGGCAGACACGATTTCCGCCCAACAAGTGATAGACGTGGTCCGCAATGGCTGCGATGATCTGCTCACGGATGTGCGGATTTTCGATGTATATCAAGGTGATAGCGTCGGGGAGGGCAAGCGTAGCCTGGCCTTGGGCTTGACCTTCCAGGACCGTTCCCGCACATTAAGGGACGCGGACGTTAACACTCAGGTCGAGTCTGTAGTATCCTTGCTAAAACAAGAATTTAACGCACATTTGCGCGATTGATTCGAGGATTTTGGATGACTGCGCTGACGAAAGCGGATCTTGCTGAACGTCTCTTTGAAGAGCTGGGCTTGAACAAGCGCGAAGCCAAGGAAATGGTGGAGATGTTCTTCGAGGAGATCCGGCGGGCACTGGAAGACAACATGCCCGTCAAGCTGTCCGGCTTTGGCAATTTTGACCTGCGCGACAAGAGTGAGCGCCCAGGCAGGAACCCCAAGACGGGGGAAGAGATTCCCATTACCGCGCGACGCGTGGTGACGTTCCGTCCCGGCCAAAAACTAAAACAACGGGTTGAGGCATATGCTGGAACCAAGTCATAACGACCAGCTACCGGCGATTCCGGGCAAGCGCTATTTCACCATCGGTGAGGTCAGTGAGCTGTGTGACGTGAAGCCCCACGTGCTGCGCTACTGGGAGCAGGAGTTTCCCCAGCTCAAGCCGGTCAAGCGCCGTGGCAACCGTCGTTATTACCAGCGCCAGGATGTGCTGATGATCCGGCAGATCCGCAGCCTTCTCTACGACCAGGGTTTCACCATTGGCGGCGCACGACAGCAATTGTCCGGTGGGGCCAGCGCCGAGCAGGCCACCCACTACCATCAGCTGATCAAGCAGATGATCGTCGAGCTCGAGGAAGTACTGAACGTTCTCAAGGCCTGAGCAGCCTGTTCCATCCGCATTATCAATCGGCTATCATTGCCGCCGCTTTGCGGCAGTGATGCCACGCAGGGTTATGTCGGGGCGTAGCGCAGCCTGGTAGCGCACTTGCATGGGGTGCAAGGGGTCGAAGGTTCAAATCCTTCCGTCCCGACCAAAATTTCAGAAAAGTGATCGGGCGGGCGGATTACCAGCCCTCGGCTGGCAAGCCTCGGGCGTTCGAGCGGGTTGAAGCGGTGCTTCAACAATTCCCGCTCTCACCCTTCCGTCCCGACCAAGATTTGATGACGTTGTTCGGACGGGGCGGATTGCCGGCCCTCGGCTGGCAGGCCTCGGGCGTTCGAGCGGGTTGAAGCGATGCTTCAACAATTCCCGCTCTCACCCTTCCGTCCCGACCAAGATTTGATAAAGATGTTGTTTAGACGGGGCGATCATATCGCCCGCAGTAAAAGTCGCGAAAGCGGCTTTTTTTGTGTCTGGTCCGGGGGCGCGCATGAGTGACTACAGCGACAGGGACGACCTCTATGCCCGTGAGCGGCAGGTCATTGACCGGTTCTCCTTTGATGAATCAGTGGTGCGCGTATTTCCGGACATGATCAAGCGTTCCGTGCCCGGATACGACACCATCATCGAAATGACCGGCGTCCTGGCCGCCCGCTACAGCCAGCCAGGATCGTTGTTGTATGACCTGGGCTGCTCCCTTGGTGCGTCCACCCTGGCCATGGCGAGTCTGGTGCCCCACCAGGACTGCAGAATCATTGCCGTGGATAATTCCGCCGCGATGCTGGCCTCAGCCAGGCAGCTGATGGATGCCAATCCGCCCGGGTTGCAGGTGACGCTGACGGAGGAAGATATACGCCGGGTGTCATTCGCACCCCAAAGCGCCTCGGTGGCGGTGATGAATTTTACCTTGCAGTTCGTGCCCAGGCCGGACCGGGACGCGCTGCTCGCGCGCCTGGCAAACGCGTTGCTGCCGGGCGGTATCCTCGTGCTGTCGGAGAAGATTGCCTTTGCAGATCCGCAGGAAGACGACCTGCAACGCGAGCTGCACCATGCTTTCAAGCAGAACAACGGGTATTCGGTGATGGAGATCAGCCAGAAGCGCAATGCACTGGAGAATGTGCTGGTGCCTGAAACCCTTGAAGAACATCGGCGGCGCCTCGGTGAAGCGGGCTTTTCACAAGTGCATGTCTGGTTCCGCTGCTTCAACTTCCTGTCCCTGGTAGCGGTGCGCTGATGGTGGACCTGGTTGCCCGCTATGTTGATGCCATGTCGGCGGCGCTGGATGAGCTGCCGGCGGCGACGCGAGAGCCAATACAGACTTTGAGCCATCGGCGCCTGCTGGACAATCCCCATGGTGATCAGGCGCGCTGGCTCGACGCCGTGCTGTCCCTGCCGGAAGTGTCCGCGTCACTGGCGATGGACCAGGACACGCTGCAGCTGTCAGTGGATGGCGTTGTCGACAGGGAAGCCCTTGCCCGTGCGTTGCAGGCACTGCACCCCTGGCGCAAGGGGCCGTACGATTTTTTTTCCGTGCATGTGGATACAGAATGGCGCAGCGACTGGAAATGGCAGCGGCTGGCACCGCACCTGGACGACATTGAGGGGCGGCGCGTCCTTGATGTCGGTTGTGGGTCCGGCTATCACTGCTGGCGGATGCGCGGCGCCGGCGCGTCGTTTGTGTTGGGGATAGACCCGACCATACTGTTCCTGTTCCAGTTCCTGGCCGTGAAGCGTTACCAGTGGAACCAGCCTGTCTGGCTGGCGCCCGTGCGCATGGAAGAACTGCCGGCATGCGCATACTTCGATACCGTTTTCTCCATGGGTGTGCTGTATCACAGACGCTCGCCACTGGACCATATCGAGGAACTGCTCCGTGCCTTGCGGCCCGGCGGACAGCTGGTACTGGAAACACTGGTGGTGCCAGGCGACGAAAATACAGTGCTTTTCCCTGCTGACCGTTATGCGCGTATGCGTAACGTCTATTTCCTGCCGTCAGCGGCATTGCTGGTGCGCTGGCTTGAAAGGCTCGGCCTTGCCGACGTCAGGCTGGTCGACGAAACCGTCACCGGTGTCGATGAGCAGCGCGCCACGGACTGGATGCGTTTCCATTCCCTGTCAGACTTTCTTGATCCCGATGATCACAGCCGTACCGTGGAAGGGTATCCGGCGCCGCGCCGTGCGCTGGTGACAGCACGGCGCCGGCACTCATGATTCGGGCAGGGCGGACGCCAGCAACAGTTCGTCCACCAGTGCCATGCGCTCGTTTTCGTCAAGGTGGCGCAGCACGCCGGTAAGCTTTTTCATGACCGCTTCACGGGCGCTGTCCCCGTCGCTGCGGCTCTCCTGCAGTACGTTTTCCACATTTTGCCAAAGTGTCTCCGGGTCCGTTGCGGGGCCAGCGGGGCTCTCGGGTGGCTCAGTTTCCGGCGTGTCCTCTTCCCCGTCAGTTTCGTCAGGCTGGGCGTGATGGTGGATCGCCAGTTCGCTGGCGAGATCGGACAGGTGCACGGCGCTGCTGCGGTGATTGGCATGGGCCACCAGGCAGGCGGACTGCGCCTCCTCGAGCGCGCTTTCTGCGCTTTCTGCCGACTCGCTGTCCAGGCAATGAATGCCCACGGCGATGGTGAAATGGATGTGGAAGTCGTTGATTTCGAACTCCGCCTTTTGCAGCCAGGCGCACAGCCTGTGCGCGAGTACCCGCGCCCCCAGCGGTGGTGTACCCGGCAGTGTCAGTGCCATACGACCGGGTTCGCGCAGGACAATACCGTCCTCCTGGCGCAGTCGCTGCTGCAGCGCCTCAAACATGCTCTCTTCAGCATTGGTGACTACATCGCTGCCCAGTTCCCGGACCAGCCCGCCATGGTCCTGTATGCGAATGGCCACCACCGAGTGCGGTAATCCGTGGCGCTTGCAGAATGCGCGGTCGCGAGCGAGCAGGGCGGCGCCGTCGGGCTCGTGCTTTTCCGGTGCCGGGTCGGTGGTCTGGCGCGGCGTGTCCGCCGGCGCCGGGCGCGCTGGTTGCGGGCCGTTCAATGCTGTCCGGTGCAGCACTTCGCGCATCACCTGCGCTGGTTCGTAGGGGCGGTACAGAATGCCCGCATCATGGTCTTCGCACAGGTGCGCCAGGCGTTTGGCATCGCTGTCCGGGCTGGCAAGCAGGACCACGCCGGGGCGGTGCTGCTGGTCGCTGGCCAGCCACGTCTCAAGGCCGGGCCACTGATGGCTGATCAGGCACAGTCGTGGCGCGGGTTCGCTGGCCAGGGCCGTTTCAAGTTGTGCCGGGTCCCGGCACAGGGTCACGTCAACCAGTGGTGCCAGGATCTTTTCCAGCATGCGGGTGCCCAGCCGCGAACTGTCGGCGATGATGAGGTTAAGGTTGTCTCGGCGCATGGTCGCGTTCCCCCCATGGCAGTTATTGTTGTTTCGTCGTCGTACGGCCATTTTACAAATGGCGCCCTGGATACCGCCTGTTCGGCATTAAACACCGCTCATCAGCAGAACTTAATATCAGAATGATATACAGTTCTCATTCTAAAGTACGAGCTCTATATTGTGCTCAATGACGTCCCTGTATCGATGACGCCGGGGCATTGATAGTAGCAAATGGATCTCTTGGAGGCCGAACATGAAAGCAGCAAAACTCGTATCACTGGTGGCAGCCGCCGGCCTGATGGCCTCCGGCTCCGCAATGGCAGCAACCCAGGGGACTGTGGGTGCCACTTCCTCAGGCAGCTCGATTGTATCAATCCTGATCCCGGACCTGATCCGGATCACCAACCTGGCCGACATCACCTTTGCCGACTACAACGGTGACGGTCTGGACCGTACGCTTGGCTCCCCGGCCTGTGTCCGCACCAACGGTGCCACTACCTACGGCATTGTTGCTACATCTGCCAACGGCCTGTACGAGTTGAATCCGTCACTGGGAACGACCACGACCACGATCCCCTACACGGTAACGTGGGGCGGCACGAACCTGGCCTACAACACCAACCTGGCGGCTCAGGGTGTGGACAGCACTACGCTGGGCGCCTGTACGGCAGTGGCCGACAAGCTGCAGGTAACCATCACCGGCGCCAACCTGGATGCCGCGGAAGCTGACAGCTACCAGGACACCGTCACCTTGACGGTGACCCCCGAATAAACCGGGTGCTCGTCCAGCAGAGAAGAAAAACGGGGGCTTCGGCCCCCGTTTTGTATGGCGTCCCTGCGGCGTAGTTGCGTAGACTGCACCGCGTGTCAGACAGGGAACCGGCTGCAGGGATCATGTGACCATGATAAGGATGGCTCAAAAGCGCAGGGGAATGACCGCAGCAACCGGCTGGGTGCTGTGCGCGGCCCTGTGCTTTTCTGGCCTCGCCCAGGCGCGGATCGATATTGATCCCCGTCCGCTGACCCTGGACCTGGTCTGGACCGGCAACACTATCACCGTGGAGCAGGACTTCTGCGTGCAGTCCACCGCCGGCGCCAACCCTCAGAACAACACTATCATTGATTACGAAGTGACCATCACTGTTCCCCTGGCGCTGACAGATGGCGCCAACCAGATTCCAGGCAACTTCAGTTGGGTGGATCTGCGCACGGGGGTGAGTACGCCACTGACCGCCGGCGCCGGCACCGGTGTCGTGATGACGGGCGAAAGCCAGAACTGTCCTGGCGGAAACAATGGCAGGCTGGTGGCACAATTCCCGAATACAGCCATCACCGCTGTGCCGCCGGGCTTCTACACCCAGACCTTTGATGTCACCGTGAGTAATAACGGCGGTGGCCGTTCGCGCTTTACGGACAACGTCACCATGAACCTGAACCTGCCGGACTCCATTCGCGTGTCCCAGGTGGATGATATTCTGCTCGGCACGTTCAACGGCTTCGACATCACGGCCACCGAGAGCCTCTGTGTGTTCCGTGCCAGTGGCGGAAACTATGGCGTCACGGTCACCGGCAGCGGTGCTGGCGGGGCGTTCGAGCTCAACAACGGCACCAGTGTGATTCCCTTCTCGGTATCATGGAATGACGGTACCGGCGCCAGCCCCCTCACTGCAGGCGCGTTGCTTTCCACCCAGGTGAATTCGGTGACCGGAACGGACACCTGCAACAACGGCGCGATCAACAATGCCACCCTGGGTATCAACCTGCTGGCAGCGGACGTGGATCTCTTCGCCTCAACCCCGGGGGCCCACAGCGGCACCCTGACCATCCTCGTGGAAATGCAATAGTCAGTCAGCAGTCGGGTCGGCGCCAGTGGCGCCATCGCCATTTTTTTCTGCAGCGGGCATGTCGCCGGCCGGGTCCTCTGCGGGCAGTTGTTTGTCATCCACAGGTGTCGCTTCCGTCTCGTCCGCCTGAACCTCAGCGCCCGTATCCGTTGTCTCGCAATACAGTCGGGAGGCCCTGAGAATGCCGTTCTGTGCCGTCAGCTGGGACAGGTCGATGGTGCAGGGCAGGCCGTCGAACTCGGCTTTCAGGGTCTGCTGGCTGCTGGCCACTTCCGCCTGGAAATAACCCTCGCTGTCGGTGAAGACCACGCCTTTCACGCCACGGACCAGGGTGCTGGCCATGGGCAGGGGAATCTCGTAGCACTCGTTGGTGACATCGGAGCAAACGCGGTTGACGGCAAACAGGCGGCTCACCAGTACGTTGATGTGCTGCACCTGGTAGTCCAGCGTATCGACGTCACCCACGTACAGTGTCGTTGTGCGAGGCTCGCCGTCGAAGCTGGCCATGGTGGTGCCGCGGTCGTTGATCGACAACACGTACTGGTCGTAGGCCGGCAGGGTCACCGGCACGCGCCCGCCACCCCGCGCGGTGAATTGCCGCTGGCCGTCAACAGCGACATCAAACATGACGTCTTCTGCTCCCTCCAGGTTAAGCACCACCGCTGAATCCGCGGGTTGCTGCCCACCCATGGACAAACGCTGGCGCTCATCCAGGACGATGCTTGTGTCATAACCAACCAGGTACTGCCGGGTGTCCTCATCATCGGAGTTCGCCACAGTAACGGCGGCACGGCCGCGACCATACTGTGAGCGATGGTCCGCATCCAGGTTCAGGCTGCGGCTGTCCTTGTCGAACCGGGCATTGGCACCCACCTGCAGATCGTCCGCCAGCACCTCCCGGTCATACCAGCGCGTGCCTGCTGTGGCGGCGACACCTTCTGTCTCATCAAGGTCGCTGCTGGTCCAGTCGGCCTGCGCGGAATGATTCCAGTGGTAGGAGGTGGCGCGCCACTGCACTGAAAGCTGGAACCGGTTGTCACCGTCTATGCGCGCCAGCTCACCCGTGTATGTCAGCGCCTTGCCGTTCCCCAGGTTCTGGGTGTGAACATAGCGCATGGCCGTGCGATGGCTGCTTTCACCAGGCTCCGACCCCGAGTAGCTGTGGTTGATGCTGAGCAGGCCATTGTTGAACACCGGCCGGCTGGCCTGCAGGGAGTGCAGCCAGCGGTCGGTGGGCAGGAGCGGGTAGGGGGCCTCGTCGAGAAAGTCCTGGTCGTCGGCATTGTTGCGCTGGGTGGTGACACTGAATATGGTTTTCCACCAGCGGGCGGAGCCACGCATGCCCCAGCCTGAGCCGCCCTCGCTGCTGGTGAAAATCTCACCGCCCAGTTCGCTCCAGTCGGTGAAGAAGTTCCCGGACAGTTCCGCCAGTGCCTGGTCATCGGTGACGGCACTGGCCAGCCCCCAGCTCAGAATGTCGTTCTGCCGCCAGCGGTATCCGCTGCGCAGGATGCTGGTATCCGCATCATCAGGCATCACCTCATCCGCTGTGCGCAGGCGCACCTGTCCGGCCTCGATAAACCATTTCGGCCTGCCCGGGGGCGGCAACAGGGAGGATTTGACGAACAGCTGCTGTTCCGTGCGTGAATTGCCGCTGTCGTCAGTGATGACGATATCAATCAGGTAAGAGCCGTTGGGCAAACGGTTACTGTCGATGAGCTGGTTGCCGGCCTCGTAGAACCCGGAGCTGAGCAGGCGACCGTCACGGAAAATATCCACGCGGCCGCGCACCGGCAGGAAGATGTCGATCGGTGTGGAGATGATGCTGTCGGTGTCCTGACGGCGGTTCAGGCTGACGGCCACACGGCCGCCTGCGATCAGGTCGCGCCGCAGGCTGCGCAGGGCGCTCGTATCCGGCTCGAAAAGGCCGGCAGTGACTTCATGGTCCCGAAGCAAATGGGTATAGCCGGCCTGGTCAAAACTGATGCCCTGCTGGTCAGTGCTGATCCAGTCGGCAAACCCGTAGTGGCCGTGATAACCGGCCCGTGTCATGCCGTAGAGGGAAAACTGGTCGTCGGCGTTGTTGTTGCCGGTGGCCAGCGCGCTCAGGTTCTGGACCACGGTCACCGCTTCACGGTCAGGCGGCGGCAGGTAGAGGTCATCATCGGGGCGCGCATCGCGAAGCAGGTCAGGGTTGATGAAAAGGTCTGCCCGGAACCGGTTTTCGTTGAAAATGACGCCGGCAATATCGGGAGACAGTCGGCCGCACAGGGGTTGTCCCGGGCGCGTGCAGACGCGGTCGGCATTGCTTGGCAGGGGCTGGCTGAGGAACGCAATCAGCTGCTGGGGCTCAGCCAGCTGCGGAATGCTGGCGGCCACCTTGTCAGGGTCCAGTAGCGTGATGCGTTCGGGTGTGTATTCCGCCAGTGTGGTTACCACCAGCTTGCCGCCGAAGTAGAGATCCACAGCCGTGAGTTGTGGTTCAAGAAAACGCTCGAAGCCGGCCGGCACGCCTGTGGTGCGGATTTCAGCGGAGTCCGGCGGCGCCGCATCTGCGGCCGAATCATCTGTCGGTTCAGCGGCGCTGATCGCTGGCAATGCCAGCATCAGGTAGAGGCATGCCCGTGCCAATGTCATCTGCCGCCAGCGTCGCATAGTGGGTGCCCGCAACGAATTCAGAATTCGCGCAACGTATTTTCGCCACCTGAGGTGACGCGGAAGAACACGGGGCCGCTGTCATGAGGCAGCTCAAGCGACAGCTTGTTGCCCGGGTAAAGGCGTTTGCCCTGTACCTCGGTGCAGCTGTTCCGCTCCTCTGACTGGCATTGCTGGCCATCTGTCAGCAACACGTTGATGTTGCCCTTGTTGTGCAGTTTCAGGATGCGCCCATTGCGAATAGCCACCAGGTCCTCGGCGGGCTTGGTGGGCTCGACAAAAATCAGCAGCTGATAGGCAATCAGTACCCGGATGGCCATGCCTTTTGCTTCAGTCGGTGGCGGCGCAGGGGTGACGTTGACGCGGTACACCTTTTCCGTGTCGGCGTGCCCGTTCAGGTTCACCAGCCGGATAGTGCGACTGCCGCCCGGGGGCACCATCAGCAGGCGTGGGGCGGCCACCAGGCCGATGGATTCAGGATCCTTGACCACCTCACGTGTCTCGTTTTCTGTGCCCGGATCAGTGACCTCAAGCACAGACACTTCGAGATAGAGGTTTTCGTTGTCAGGGTTCTTTACCGACACATCCTGGCGTGGGGGCTCGCCGGGAGAAAACGTCAGGATGGTTCGGTCCAGGATCATGGACGCGTGACTGCTGGTGATTAACAGCCAGCCGCCCAGCAAGAGAAGTATTTTTCTAGACACGTTGGCTCCGGCAACAGCGACTCAGTAATATATCGTATCCTAATGTGCACTGTATCTCAGCCTGTGGCCGAGGACAGCTGTCAAATGCTGTTAAATCCGCGATAAACGTCCTCTGGACGGACGTCACGGCTTGTCGGGGAGCGATCATGTTCTGGTTGTCCATCATCGTCACGGCCATTCTCAGTGGCCTGTTCACGTGCCTGCTGGTCAGTTACTGGATCCAGGTCAAACTGTGGCCGCGCCTGATCGAGCAGATTGATGAAGAATTCAGGGTGCGGCTGCAGGAGGCGTCCGATGTCCTCGGTGACCGGGTGGAGCGGTCGGTGCGCAAGGGCGTTGTCGAGGGGGTGACGTCACTGGCGTCCCGTGAGGTGCTCACTGGCACCACCCGGACCATCGCCCGCAGTGGTGCCGAAATCGTTGAGGAAAGCCTGGGCTGGATCCTGGGCCGTCGTCCGCCGCGCGGGCCCGACCGGGACGAATAGCGTCAGCGTCGTGGCGGACGATAGCGGTGGCCGAACAGGATGCGAGACATGATCAGCGTCAGGCCAATGCTGGCCAGGGCCAGGGTCTGCATGCCCTGCTTGAGGTCAAACATGCTGATGGCCAGCTGACCGTTGGCGGAGGCAAACGCGGCCAGTAACAGGGCCATGCCGCTGCACAGGAACAGCATGTCCAGTTGGCGTTCGCGCCGCAGGCCGCGCTTGAACCCCTGGATTTCGTCCAGCACGTCCTCCAGCAACAAACGCTGGCGGCCCATTTCCAGGCCAAGTCCCGAGATATCCGCGCTCAACTGGTCGATGCGGCCGACCCAGGCCGGGTCCTCCCGCCGCAACCAGCGCAGCACTTCCTCCAGCCGAACGTGGCTTTCCAGCCAGTGGCGCAGGGCAGTCCACAGGTCGAAATCCAGCAGCAGGCGAGACAGCAGTTCGACACGGTCTTCGGGGCCGGTGATGCGTACCTGCTCAGCCTCGGGCAGGCTCGAGCCGGGGGCGAGGATGCTGTGCACCAGGGCGCCCAGTGTGGCCCGGATGCGGACGTCCACGTGCCCCTCGTAGTCATGCAGCACCTCGACGCCGTCCTCGCACAACAGCAGATAGACACTGAACACGGGCCGTTCCGAGCGCACCCGGATGACGGTGCCGTGCAGCGACTGAAGGCGACTGCGGGCATTTCCCTCCAGCTCCAGCGCCTGGTTGAGCAGTGTCTCCAGGGCGCCAAGCATCAGGAAGCGGCTGATTGATTGCGATTCTTCCATGGCACGTCATTGAACAGTGAAGGGTTCATTCTACACATGGCAGGAATGACCGACAGGGGTTTAACCGATTGTCACTAAAAAAACGCCTTTGCCGTGTTACCTTGCCCCTTTGCGAGGCTATACTAGCGTCTGTTGGGACGCTGCATGCTGCAGCCATCCGTCCTTGGCGGGTGATCATGTTCGGGGGAGTCCATTGTAGTCATGCTGGAAGGCCTGTTTTCCCATCCTGATTTCTGGAAGTTCGTCAGTATTCCCATCGGTTCCGGCGTGATCGGCTGGGTGACCAACTGGTTGGCTGTGCAGATGACCTTTTTCCCCAAGGAATTCATCGGCATACGGCCTATCTTCGGTTGGCAGGGCATTATCCCGGCGAAAGCCGAGAAGATGGGCAAGATCGTGGTCGAGAAGACCCTCGAGAAGATCGGTTCCATGGACGAGTTCTTCCGCCAGATGGAGCCGGAGAAGATTGCCGCCCACCTGTCCCGCAGCACCCAGGCCCGGATCGAGGAATACACCGACGAGGTGATGACAGAGCGCAACAACGTGCTCTGGGAAAACCTGCCACTGATGGTGCGCAAACGCGTCTACAATCGCGCCCGCCGCGCCATTCCCCAGGTCATGGACAACCTGATCGATGATATTGGCCGCAATATCGAGGAGCTGGTGGACCTCAAGCACATGGTGGCCACCCAGCTTGCAGAGGACAAGGACCTGCTGATTCGGGTCTTCCGTGAAGTGGGCGAGCCCGAGTTCCGGTTCGTGGTTAATTCCGGCTTTTATTTTGGCACCCTGTTCGGCTTGATCCAGATTCCCGTGTTCATCTACATGCCTGAAAACTGGGTGCTGCCGGTGTTCGGCTTCATTGTCGGTATCGCCACCAACTGGATGGCGCTGAACGTGATTTTCCGGCCATTGAACCCGATAAAGATCGGTCCATTCCGGGTCCAGGGCCTGTTCCTGCGCCGGCAGAAAGATGTGGCCGAGCAGTTCGCGCGCATCACCACCACCGAGATGATGACCTTGCGCAATATCATGCACCAGGTTCTCAACGGCCCGCGCGGCGATCGCACCAAGATGCTGATCAAACGTCACCTGAAGCCGCTGCTTGAAGGTGGGGTGGTGCGCACGGCGGCGCAGCTCACCGTCGGCCCGGGCGGCTATGCCGACCTTAAGCGGGCAGTGGAAGAGAAGGCCGTTGACCTGTCCCTGTACCCGTTTGAGGACCCTGTCTTCAACCGTGAGCGCGGCACCATTGTCGAGGCGATTCTCGCTGAACGCATGCAGGCGCTGTCGAGCGAGGAGTTCCAGGACCTGTTGCGGCCGGCGTTCCAGGAAGACGAGTGGATCCTGATCGTGGTTGGCGGCGTACTCGGTGCCATGGCCGGTTTCTTCCAGCTGGTGGTGGTATTCGGGATGGTGTGACGGAGACGGTGCCGTGGTGACCCTGACAACGACAGATATAGCGATCCTGGTCCTGGTCACTGGCGTGGTTTCTGCGGCGCTGACGCTGCTGGTGCTGCACCTGGCCTTCAAGCATCACATCGGGCCGGAAATCGAGCGCAAGGTGGACCGGCGCCTGAAGCAGGGGGCGGCCCAGCTTGAAGAGCGCATCCGCGGACGCTTCATCGAGGTGCTCACCGGCAAGAGCGATGTCCTGCGCAAGGGAGCGCAGAATATCGCCCGCACCGGCATCGGCCTGCTGGCAGGGCGCCGCCCGCTGCGGGACGATTATGACGATGAGTCCGATTATTGAGTAATTGTCCGACAGGATAACGCCGTCCGGCGCCTGAATTCCCTACCATTCCGCCCACGCTGATTCCGTTTTTATTGTTTTCTTTTTGACGCACTGCGTCGGGTCTGGGGTTTGCCCCCGGAGATGTTCATATGACAGACAACAAGCACGACGACGAGGACAAGCAGGACCGCAATGGCCCACTGCAGATGATCAGTGGCAGCACCCGGGACCTGCGCAAGTACACCCACCAGATCTGGCTGGCAGGCCTGGGCGCATTCGCCCGCGCCGAGGAAGAGGGCAGCAAGTTTTTTGACACCCTGGTGGACGTGGGTCGTGATCTCGAGACCAAGACCCGCGATATTTCGGAAAACCGTGTCGAGGAAATCAAGGAGCGCGTGCGCAGCCGCACGGGCGAGACCATGGGGAAGATGGAGAAGGCGTTTGACGAGCGCCTGAACAAGGCCCTGTCCAAGCTGGGCATCCCCAACAAGAAAGAGGTCGAAGCCCTGCAGAAGCGCGTACAGGAGCTCACGGCGGCCCTGGATGACATGTCCGAGGACAAGCCGGAAAAGTAGTTGTAGCGCACACCGCTAGCCCCTAGTGGTGTACTTTCACGGGCTGCATCCCCTGCAGCCCGTTTTTTTTGCCCGCAAACCGTGCAAAACGATGCCCCGAAACGGACCTTTTTACACAGTGATGGCTAAATGCCCGTGATCATTGGAAAAAAACCGGGCAAGACCCGAATGGTGCATAAAAAATACTGTAACCCATTGATAAATATAGGGTTTAACGAAGCGGTCAAAAAAACGTCAAGTTAACGAAAAGATCGCTATTTTGCGGGTTCCACGGTGTTACAAAAGGTTTTTTCACAGAGTTATCCACAGATATTGTGGACAAATACCTTACCCGGGAATCAGGCAATGGCGCACGCCTGGATGGGTGAATTCGGCACGCCGGCATGCCGCATCTGCCGAGCAAGTTAAAACAATCTCCTGATAAAAGCGATTATTTATGCCGCCTAACTTATTGATAGTTTGCTGACGCAGGGAGCGCCGCCCAGCAAGCTGTCGGCGCCGCCTGTCCGCGCCGCCGACAGGGTGGAAAAGTTATCCACAGATCTTTCCCCAGGCTGGCGCGGTCCGGGCCCCGTCTGCCCGGCAGGCAGGGCGCGGCGCCACAAAAAAAAGGGGCCAGAGGCCCCTTTTTCCGTGTCGCCGACCGGCGTCAGAAGCGGTACTGGCCGTTGTCGATGTTTTGCTGGATCTCGGCCGTCAGCAGCTGGTAACAGCTTTCGCCCGGCAGCAGGACATAGACAGGATTGTCCTGTTGCGCGAGGTCGTATTTCTGTTCCTTGAGCTTGTTCTTCTGGTGTTTGAAGGTGCCGGTGGTTTCCATGGCGTCCTCGTTGATACGCAGGAACACGGGCACCGCGTACGGCGGCAATTCCCGGGCCAGGTACTGGCACAGGCCTTTGTAGTCGAAATCGGTATGGTCGCCCTGCAGGCGCACCTGGGCCATGCCGGCACGGCCGTTGGTGTTGGGAATCTCGACACCATAGACAACCGTCTCGGCGATGCCGTCGAAGCCGTCCATGATTTGTTCCACCTCGGTGGTAGAGACGTTTTCACCTTTCCAGCGGAAGGTGTCACCCAGACGGTCGACGAACTGGGCATGCCGGAAGCCGATGTCGCGCATCATGTCACCGGTGTTGAACCAGGCATCACCCTTGGCAAACACATCCCTGAGAATGGACTTCTCCGTCTTTTCCTTGTCGGTATAGCCGTCGAACGGGGTCTTGTCGGTGATTTCGCCGATCATCAGGCCGGACTCGCCTTTGCCGACCTTGATCATGCGGCCATTGCTGTCACGGACCGGCTCTTCCTTTTCCTTGTCATACTTGACGATGGCGTAGGACACCGGCGAGAAGCCCACCGTGTTGTCGAAGTTGAACACGTTGGTGAACGCGACATTACCTTCTGAGGAGGCATACAGCTCAACCACACGGTCAATGCCGAAGCGTGCCTTGAAATCCTTCCAGATGCCCGGGCGCAGGCCGTTGCCGACGATGACCTTGATCTTGTTGTCCTTGTCGTTGGGCTTTTCCGGCTGCTCGTGGAGGTAACGGCACAGTTCACCCACATAGCCAAAGGCGCTGCACTCGTAGTGGCGGATGTCATCCCAGAAACGACTGGCTGAGAACTTGCGGGCGATGACCAGACCAGCGCCGGCGGCAATGGCGGAACCCCAGCAGATCACCATGCCGGTGGCATGGTAGAAGGGCAGGGTGCAGTACATGCGGTCGTGCTTTTCCAGGCGCACGGCACTGAAGCCGAACGCGCCGTAGGCCTTCCACCAGCGCCCATGGTTGAATACCACGGCTTTCGGCAGGCCGGTGGTGCCGGACGTGTAGATATAGAACAGCGGGTCGGTGAGGCGGATCTTGTTGACCGAGTCCGGGTTCTCCGAGCTGCAGTCCTTGATCATCTCTGCCAGGTTTTTGTAGCCCTCGGGTGCGGTGCCGGCATCCTCAAGGGTGTCCTGGTCGGCGAAGTAGAAAAAGCGATCGCTGTCCAGTTCCAGATCGTCGCGCACTTCTTCCACCGCATCCACCAGCTCGGCGCCGATGATGGCAGCCTTGGGTTTCACCAGGTTGAAGCTGTGGGTGAGCACCTTGCCGCGCTGGGAGGTATTGATCAGGGCGGCGCAGACGCCGAGCTTGCCGCAAGCCACCACCGTGGCGAGCATCTCCGGGCGGTTTTCCATGTCCAGTGCGATGGAGTCACCCTTTTTCAGGCCAATGGAGGCCAGGTAGTCGGCGATCCGGTTGGCCCAGGCATTGAACTGGGAATAGGTGAGCTGGGTATCCTCGTACATGACAGCCACGCCGTTGGGGTTCAGGCTCACGGCTCGCTGGATAGCAAGGCCAATGCCCAGGGGCGTGTTCTTGTCGGTGATCTTGGCCATCTTCGAGCCCTTGATAAAACCGGGCAGGTTGGCCATTACCATCGGCATTTTTGCCAGCACCTTCGGCAACGTAATCAGGTCTGCGCTGCTCATGGATTCTCCGTCTCTGTGGTTCGGCTGAACGCCCGGCGAGCGCCGGGCGCGTATTGTAAACAATCGGCGAAGTACCTTAACCGGCCCGTTTGCACAGGGCAAGGACCGGCCGGTACAGGTTTTGCACACAGCCTGTCACCTGGCGTCAGGGTCCCCATCAGGGCAACTGACAACCATCAGTGTCTGTTTTCCCTTCACCTGCGAGCCGGTCTCGACGTTCACCGCCGTGATCTCGCCGTCCAGGGGCGCCACCAGACTGTGTTCCATTTTCATGGCTTCCATCACCGCCAGCACCTGGCCCCGGGTGACGCTGTCACCAACATTGCATCGCACCTCCAGCACAGCGCCGTCCATGGGCGCTTTCACGGCCCCGGAGCCGGCGGCACCCTCAAGGTCGGGGGCGTCATGGGTGGCGTCATGGATGGCCAGGGTGATTCCGGCGCGTTCAATGTGGACGCTCCGTTCCTGACGGGTGAAGGTCAGGGCCTGCTGGATACCGTCGATGGTGACCCGCTCCGGCTGCAGGCATACCGTCAGTGCCTGTTCGCCGATGCGGATGTCAAAGTCATTGCCATGACGCACCAGTGACACGCTCTGGCGGCTGTCGCCATGGGCCAGTTCCAGCGCAAAGGTGGCGTGCGCGGAAGAGCTCCAGCCGGCCCCGGCATGGTCGTGGCAGAGCAGGGCAGCCGCCAGGGCCCAGTCCCGGGCTGCAGGCGTGGCCGGTCGCAGGGTCGGGTCATCGGCGAAGTGCTCGGCCAGGAAGGCGGTGGTGGCCTCGCCGCGTGCAAATACCGGGTGGCGCAGCACAGCGGCCAGGAAGCGCCGGTTGTCGTTGACGCCCGCCAGCCGGGTGTCCTCCACCGCGCGAATCAGGCGTCGACGCGCGTCATCCCGGTTTTCGCCCCAGGCGATCACCTTGGCCAGCATGGGGTCATAATGACTGCTGACGGTGTAACCTGGCACCAGCCCGTGGTCGATGCGCACGCCAGCACCGTGGGCCGGTTGCCAGCGCACCACGGTGCCGGTCTGGGGCATGAAATCCTGCGCCGGGTCCTCGGCGTACAGGCGCACCTCGATGGCATGCCCGTCAAGTCGCACCTGTGTCTGCTCCAGGGGCAGTGGCTCGCCGCGCGCCACGCGGATCTGCCAGGCCACCAGGTCCAGTCCGGTGATCATTTCCGTCACCGGGTGCTCCACCTGCAGGCGGGTATTCATCTCCAGGAAAAAGAAATCACCGTTGTCGGCGAGCAGGAACTCCACCGTGCCGGCGCCGACATACTGGCAGGCCCGGGCCGCGTTTACCGCCGCCTCGCCCATGCGCTCCCGCAGTGCGGGGTCCACCGCCGGGGAGGGGGCTTCTTCCACCACTTTCTGGTGGCGCCGCTGGATCGAGCAGTCGCGCTCGCCCAGGTGAATGACGTTGCCATGGCGGTCGGCAAACACCTGGATTTCTACATGGCGTGGGTTGATCACCGCCCGTTCCAGGATCAACTCGTCGCTGCCAAAGGCATTTTTTGCCTCGCTGCGGGCGCTGCGCAATTGCTCGGCGATGTCGCCACTGTCCATTACCACCCGCATGCCGCGCCCGCCACCGCCGGCACTGGCCTTGATCATCAGTGGCAGTCCAATGCGCCCGGCCTCGTCCAGCAGAGTGGCATCATCCTGCGCCTCGCCCTGGTAGCCGGGTATGCAGGGCACACCGGCGTCGAGCATGGCGATCTTGGACAGGCGCTTGGAGCCCATCAGGTGAATGGCATCCACCGGCGGGCCGATGAAGGTGATGTTGGCGGCGCTGCAGGCACGCGCGAACTCAGCGTTCTCGGACAGGAAACCGTAGCCCGGATGCACCGCATCGGCACCGGTGCGCTGGCAGGCATCAATGACAGCATCAATGTTGAGATACGACGCGCTGGCGGTGGCCGGGCCAATGCAGACGGCTTCGTCGGCCAGCAGCACATGCCGGGCGCCGGCATCCGGCTGTGCATAGACCGCCACGGTCCGGTAGCCCAGTTCTTGTGCTGTCTGGATGACACGGCAGGCGATCTCGCCGCGGTTGGCGATCAGGATCTTTTCGAAACTCACTGTGCATCTCCCTGGTCCGCCCAGGCGGGCAGGCGCTTCTGCACGAAGGCCATCGTGCCTTCCTGACCCTCTTCGCCGGTGACCGCATCGGCGAACTCCCGTGCGGCCTGGTCGAGCAGCGTGTCCATCGGCACCTCACCGACACTCAGCACCAGTGCCTTGGTCAGGCGGTTGGCGTTGGGCGCGCAGCGGCGGATATCGTCAAGCGCGCCCCTGAGCTGGGCATCCAGGTCGCTGTTGCTGTCAGCCACCGTGTGGACAATGCCGAGGCGCAGGGCCTCGTTGCCATCAAACCGGGCACCACTCAGCGCAAGTCGTCGCGCCTGGGTAAGACCAATGCGCTGGACCACGAACGGGGCGATCTGGGCGGGGATTACACCAAGGCCGGTTTCCGGCAGGCCGAAACGGGCGTCGTCACGGGCAATGGCCAGGTCGGAGACACAGGCAAGGCCGAAGCCGCCGCCAAGCACCGCACCCTCCAGCACGGCGATGACCACCTGCGGCTGGCGGTTTGCCAGGGTGATCATCTCGCCGAAGCGCCGGTTCAGGGCGAAGAAGGCGTCCTTGTCGCCGCCGGCAGCCTGCTGGCGGGCACCGGCCATATCCTTGATGTCGCCGCCGGCACAAAAATGGCCGCCGGCGCCACGCAGGACGATGGCACGGATCGCCTGCTCATCGGCACAGGCTTCGAATACAGCCATCAGCTCATTGACCATGGCCAGGCTCATGGCGTTGCGGCTGTCAGGACGGTTCAGCGTGATTGTCAGCACGCCAGCCTGTTCTTCCAGCAGCAGTGTTTCCGTGGTCGGCAGTGTCATTGTCATGTCCCCGCTGTGTCTCAGCTGCTTTTCTTCTTGCCGGGCAGGATATCCATGGTCTTGCAGATGATGCCGAGCATGACCTCGTCGGCGCCGCCGCCAATGGAGGCCAGACGACCGTCGCGCAGGTGCCGGGACGCCGGGTTGTCCCACATGAAGCCGTTGCCACCCCAGTACTGCAGGCAGGTATCCGGCACTTCCCGTGACAGGCGGCCGGCCTTGAGCTTGGCCATGGAGGCAAGCTGCAGTACATCCTTGCCACCGATGTACTCTTCGCACGCGCGCCAGATCAGGCTGCGCAGCAATTCCACTTCGGTTTGCAGCTCCGCCAGGCGGAAGTGAATGTACTGGTTGTTGATCAGTGGCATGCCAAAGGCTTCCCGCTCCTTGCAGTATTCAATGGTCTGCCGGATCAGGTTGTCGTAGCCACGGATACCGGAGGCTGCACCCCAAAGACGCTCTTCCTGGAACTGGATCATCTGCAGCATGAAACCGGCACCTTCCGTGCCGATCAGGTTGCGTTGCGGCACACGCACGTTATCGAAATACACCTGTGCTGTTTCGGAAGAGCGCATGCCAAGCTTGTTGAGGCGCTTGTCCACGGTAATGCCACCGGCGTCCTTCGGGACGATGATGAGCGACTTGTTCATGTGTGGCTTGCCGTCGGAGGTATTGGCAAGCAGGCAGAACCAGTCGGCCTTGGGTGAATTGGTGATCCACATCTTGGTGCCATTGATGACGTAGTCGTCGCCATCCTTTTTGGCCGTGGTCTTGATGTTGGCCACGTCCGAACCGGCATGGGGCTCGCTCACCGCAATGGAAGCGACCATCTCCCCGGCGATGGCCGGCGCCAGATAGTCACGGCGCAGTTCATCCGAGCCGAAACGCGCCAGTGCCGGGGTGGCCATATCGGTCTGGACACCGATGGAAAGCGGCACGCCGCCGCAGTTGCAGTGGCCCAGTTCCTCCGAGACGGCCAGGCCGTAGGAGTAGTCCAGGCCCAGGCCGCCAAATTCTGTTGGCTTGGTGACGCCGAGCAAACCCAGGTCGCCCATCTTCTTGAACACCTCGTGAATGGGGAATTCGCCGGCGGCTTCCCACTCATCCACATGGGGGTTGAGGTCATTCTCGATAAAGTTGCGCATGGTGCGCTTCATTTCTTCGTGTTCCTGGGTGAGCAGCATGTGTCTCTCCTGTAGTGAATCTGTTGTCGCCTGCTGGCAGAAAGGGTGGGGTGCCTTACAGGCGCGCCACGCCAAAAGTGTTGCTGTTCAGTGGCCGTTGGCTGGCTTCACGACATATGTCGAGGACACAGGCCACCACATGCCGCGTGTCGCGCGGGTCAATGATGCCGTCATCCCACAGGCGCGCTGTGCCGTATAACGCAGTGGACTGGCTGTCCAGCTTCTGGGCCGTGCTCTGCTGCAGCATTTCCAGTACCTTTTCGTCCGGTTCGATGCCCATGGCTTTCTGCTTGGCCTCAGCCACGATGCGCAGGACCATGCCGGCCTGCTGGCCGCCCATGACCGCCACGCGGCTGTTGGGCCAGGCAAAGATGAAACGCGGGTCAAGGCCGCGCCCGCACATGGCATAGTTGCCCGCGCCGTAGGAACCGCCGATGACAATGGATATCTTCGGCACACTGGCATTGGCCACGGCCTGGATCATTTTTGAGCCGTGTTTGATGATGCCGTTCTGTTCGGCATCGGTGCCCACCAGAAAGCCGGTGGTGTTGTGCAGGAACAGCAGGGGACGGTTTGACTGTTCGCACAGCTGGATAAACTGCGCTGTTTTCGCTGCACCCTGATGGGTGATCGGGGCGTTGTTGCCAATCACGCCCACCGGGTGCCCTTCAACATGGATCCAGCCACACACGGTGGCACTGTCCCAGTCGTTCTTGAAATCGAGAAAAGCGGAGTCATCAGCGATACGGGCAATGACTTCGCGCACGTCATAGGGCTTCTTGCTGTCTGCCGGGACGACGCCAAGCAGCTCTTCGCTGTCATAACGCGGTGGCTTGAAGGTGGCCGGGCGGGAAGCGGGCAGGCGCTCGTTCCAGGGAATGCTGGCAATCAGCTCGCGGGCAATGCGGATGCCGTCGGCATCGCTTTCGGCGATGTACTCTGCGGTACCGGCCACGGATGCATGCATCTCGGCGCCGCCGAGTTCCTCATCGGTGGCAATTTCCCCGGTGGCTGCCTTGAGCAGTGGCGGGCCTGCCAGGAACATCTTCGCCCGGTTTCGCACCATCACGCAGTAGTCGGACAGGCCCGGCTGGTAGGCGCCGCCTGCGGTGGCGTTGCCATGCACCACCGTGATCTGCGGGATACCCATGGCAGACAGGCGCGCCTGGTTGGCAAAAGTGCGCGCGCCCTCGACAAAAATGTCGGCGGCGTAGTTCAGGTTGGCGCCGCCGGATTCCGACAGCGAAATGATCGGCAGTTTGTTCTCCCGCGCAATGGCCTGCAGCCGCAGTGTTTTCTGCAATCCCGCCGGGCTGATGGTGCCGCCCTTGATGGCGGAGTTGGACGCCACCACCAGGCAGCGCACGCCCTCCACGTAGCCGATGCCGGCGATGCTGCCGCCGCCGGCTTCGGTGCCGTCCTTGTCGTCGTGCATCATGTAGCCGGCCAGGTTGAGCAGGCTGAGCCAGGATGACCCCGGGTCCAGCAATCGGGCCACCCGCTCGTGGGGCAGCAGCTGGCCGCGCTTTTCGAACTTGGCGCGCTGGCCTTCCGCTTTTTCCACCACCTGTTGCTCAATGCCGCGGAATTCCTCCACCGCGGCCAGAAGGGCCTCCCGGTTCTGGCGGAATGCATCGCTGGTGGTGTCCAGCTGGGATTCGATCACGGCCATGGGGGTCAGTCCTCAGTCTTGAACAGCTCCGGCGTTACCGCACGGTGGAAGCCGTTGAAGGGTTTCGAGTTGTTGTGGTCCGGCAGCGGGAATATGGCGATGTTGCCCTGGCTGGCTGCGCCGTCGATGCGCAGGGTGTCGCCGCTGATGAAGGCGGCGGCATCACTGAGCAGGAAGGTAATGGCTGCCGATACTTCGGATTCCTCGCCCATGCGTTTCAGGGGCACGGCGGCACGCAGGGTCTTGATGGTCTGCTTGAAACTTTCCGGGTAGGTGTCCATGCCGGAAGAGGCAATCCAGCCCGGGGCAACGGCATTCACGCGCACGCCGGCGCTGCCCCACTCGAAGGCAGCAGTCTGGGTGAAGTTCACCATGCCGGCACGCGCGGCCCCGGAATGGCCCATGCCGGGCATGCCGCCCCACATGTCGGCGACGATGTTGACGATGCTGCCGCCGGTCCTGTTCATGCCCTGCATGAACACTTCCCGGGCCATCAGGAAACCGCCAGTGAGGTTGGTGCGCACCACGGTTTCCCAGCCTTTCTGGGAGATCAGGGCCACCGGGGAGGGGAACTGGCCACCGGCATTGTTGACCAGCCCGTGAACCTCGCCGACCGCCGCGAAGATGGCGGCCACGGTTTCCTTGACCCGGTCTTCCTCGCGGATATCACAGGAAAACGCCAACGCCTCGCCGCCGTCTTCGGCAATTTCTGCCTTTACAGCATCTAGCTTGTCCTGCTTGCGGCCGACCAGTACCACTCGGGCGCCCAGTGAGGCCAGCTCATGGGCGGTGCAGCGGCCAATACCACTGCCGCCGCCGGTGACGATGATGTTGCGGCCTGCGAACAGGTCCGGACGGAATACGCTGCGATAACCCATCAGCCATTTACCTCTTTGGCGATCTGATCAGATACGGGCACAGGAAAATCCAGCAGTTGCTGGGCAAAGGCCTTGCCCTGCGGGTCAATCCGCAAGGAGGCAATGCCGCCGCCGCCGAGGCTGTTCCTGAGCAGGAAGTTGAATGCATTGAAGCCGGGCAGCTCCCAGCGGCTGACACTGCTGTCCGGATCGTCCAGGACATGGGCCATGTAGGCGGCCACGGCAGGTTCGGTGAGGGCCGCCCGGATGTAGGGGAGAAAACGCTCCTCGCGGGCAATGACGCCGATATTGGCATGGTTGCCCTTGTCGCCCGAGCGAGCCCAGGCCAGGGCAACCAGTGGCACGGTCTGCTCGCCGGTGGCTGTTTCACCGTCGCTGACACGGGCCAGGCCGCTGGTATCCAGGGGCTGGCCGCCGGGTACCGGGATTTCCCGGGTCTCGCCGTCCAGGTCCATGGTGGCGCTGACCTGGTCCTTGGGCACCAGCGTCGAGAACAGCCGGATGCGCGGGTTCGGTTTCGGTCGGCCTCCGACGATGCCGGTCAGGCCCGGGGCCATGCCAGTGGCGGCCTGGGCGATTTCGCGGCCGAAAATGGCCAGTGCTTTTTTGTCGTCGTGGATGGCGGCGATTTTCACCACCACCTCTCGGGTGTCCTGGCGTCGTGCCTGTTGGCCATAGGTGGCTTCGCTGCCAAGCAACTCCACACTGGTGTCACGAAAGGGCGCCATTCCCAGGTTGTCGAGAATACCGCCCACCTTCTGCAGGATGGCATCGGCCACGCGCTGGCCCTTGGTCATGGCGTCGCGGCCGCCGATAAGGAAGCTGGCGGTGATGCGGTTGCCGTCGGGGTAGGTGGCAGACACCTTGTAGTGGTCGGTGGGCGGCAGGCCGCGGGCTCCGCTGACCCTGACACGGTGGTCGCCCACCTGTTCCAGTGACACGCCGGTGAAGTCGCAGACCACGTCCGGGAGAATGTAGGCGCGCGGGTCGCCGATCTCGTAAACGATCTGCTCCGCGACCGTGGCGCAGCTGACCAGGCCGCCGGTGCCAGCCGGTTTGCTGATCACGAAGCTGCCGTCAGCATGGCATTCCGCCACCGGGAATCCCATGTTGTGGAAGTCTGGCACCTGTTGCCAGTCGGTGAAGTTGCCGCCTGTGCACTGCGCGCCGCACTCGATCACGTGGCCCGCCAGGGAGCCCTGCGCCAGGCGGTCATAGTCGTCGTCAGCCCAGCCAAACTCGTGCATCAGCGGGCCCAGCACCAGCACGGAATCGGCGATGCGGCCGGTGAGGACGATGTCGGCGCCAGCGTCCAGTGCTGCCTTTACCGGCAGTGCCCCGAGATAGGCGTTCATGGTGACAGTAAAGGGGGGCAGTGGGGCGCCACTGTCCATTTCGGTGACCTGGGCAAACTCCCCGCGGCGCGAGTTCAGGTCATCGCCCTCCACCAGGGCAATCTTCAGCTCCACCCCGGCTTCGGCAAATGCTGCCTGCAACGCGTCCCGGCAGGCGCGCGGATTGACGCCGCCGGCATTGCTGATGACCTTGATGCCCTTGTCCCGGATTTCCGTGGCCAGGGGGGCCATGACCTGTTTGACGAAATCATGGGCGTAGCCCATGGACGGGTCCTTCATTCGGGCTCCGGCCATGATCGACAGCGTCACTTCGGCCAGGTAGTCGAAAACCAGGTAGTCAATGTCGGCCTGGCGAACCAGCTGGAAGGCGGCGCTGTTGGTGTCGCCCCAGAAGCCGGCGGCGCAGCCGATGCGCACCGTGTCCTTGCTCATCTGCGTATCTCCGCAAAAGGGTTCCGGCGGGGGCTCGATTTGCCCGGGCGCCACGGTTGGCTTACGCTACCAAGCAAGCGCTTGGTTTGTAAAGCGTCGGGACCGGTGACTGGCGGACAAATCCGCCGCCTTGCCGGACACCCGCGACAGGCAATAAAGCCGCTGGCGGCCTTGCGCGGCGCCGGCGGGCACTGATAATGGCGGCTCGTCAGAAGGGGACCGGTATGGCTCAGCCTCAGATTGTGAATGGCATGGATGATTCGCCGCGTGGCAAGCTGCTCAGCGCCGCGGCGCGGTTGTTCCGGGCGCGTGGTTTCGACCGCACCACCGTGCGTGATATTGCCCGCGAAACCGGCATCCAGTCAGGCAGCCTGTTCCATCATTTTTCCTCCAAGGAAGACATCCTGTTCACGGTGATGATGGAGGTGATCCGCTTCAATACCGCGCGCCTGCAGGAGGCCGTCCAGGGCGTGGCAGACCCGGTGGCCCAGTTGCGCGGCCTGATCCGTGCCGAGCTCCAGTCCATCGTTGGTGATACCGCCGAGGCCATGACCGTGCTGGTGTACGAATGGCGCTGCCTCGCTGCCGAGCACCAGGAGCAGGCACTGGCGGCACGGGCTGTCTACGAGCGTATCTGGCTGGATACCCTTCACGCCGTGCGCGATGCTGGCGGTATGCGCGCCGATCCGGTGATTGTGCGTCGCCTGATCAATGGCATGACCAGCTGGGCCAGCAACTGGTTTGACCCGGCCGGGCCACTGGATATCGACGGGCTGGCGGAGCAGATTCTGCACCGGGTCATTGGTGAGCCGGCGTCGCCATGATCGGCAATCGCTACAGCGTCGGGTCGCAGGGCTACACCATCCTGGAGGAGGGCCGGATCAACCGAGAGACACTGGCGCTGGATGTCGAGCATTACCTGGTGTGCCGGCCCAATGGCGACACGCTGGCGCAGACATTTGCATCCCGCGCTGACGCCGAGGCGGAAATCCAGCGTCTGGAAGCGGCGCAGTAACAGCCTCAGGGGGCCTGTTGCAGCGCTGTTCGCCGGTTTTCTGTACAAACGGTTTGCTGCCGCCAAAAAAAGTCTCGCCATGCGTTGACAGGCGGGCCGAAAACCCTAGAATAGCGGCCTCTTTCGGGTGGTTAGCTCAGCTGGGAGAGCATCTGCCTTACAAGCAGAGGGTCGGCGGTTCGATCCCGTCACCACCCACCAGTTACACAGCCATGGGCTGTTAAAGAGTAAGTGGAGCGGTAGTTCAGTTGGTTAGAATACCGGCCTGTCACGCCGGGGGTCGCGGG
>JARGOL010000023.1 GCA_029212745.1 Alcanivoracaceae bacterium | reverse complement strand
GCTCTCCCGGAGCACTCAGCCGACGCCGATGTCCCTCACCCCAACCCCTCTCCCGCAGGGAGAGGGGCTGCCGTAGGGAAGCACTCACGGCTGACAATTCTCTGCCCTCTTCACATTCCCTTGGCCTTCGGTAACCGATACCGTGAAGGAACAAAAACGACTTCATGATAATCTTTGTCCCTGTCTGGAGAGATGCCATGCAATGGTTCAAGGCCTGGCTGGCCGGGTTTCTGGCAACCCTTGTTTTCCACCAGGCCGTGTTCGGCGTGTTCTGGTTGCTCGGCGCGGTGTCAGCGCCGCCGTTCGCCCTCGATCCTGTGGGGCCGCTGGGGATTCCCAAGGTGATTTCACTGGCATTCTGGGGCGGCGTCTGGGGCCTGCCGGCGTGGGCGCTTATCCGGCGGGCACAGGGCGGCGGCTACTGGCTGCGCGCCCTGCTTTTCGGGGCCATTGGTCCCACGGCGGTTGCCATGCTGGTGGTCTTTCCCTTGAAAGGCCTGCCGGTAACTGTCACTACCGTGATCGGGGGCGTTCTGGTTAATAGCGCCTGGGGCCTTGGTGTGGGCCTGCTGATGCGGCTTTTCGGCACTAAATTTGCCAGCCGTTGACAGTTTCGGGAATATGGCTGGTTCGGGGGATTCTGGTTTTGACGACGGAGAGAGCAATGACGGATGGATCAATTCGGGCACCACTGGAGGCTTTTGAGCAGACGGTGGCGCGACGAGCCAATGCCACGGCCATGGTGCAGCCGCTCGGTGGCGGGCAGGTGCGCAACTATACCTGGAAAGAGATGCAGGACGAGGCGTTGCGTATGGCGGCCTACTTGCGCTCCCTGGGCCACCCTCGGGGCACCCATATCGCACTGATGTCAAAGAACTGTGCCGAGTGGATTATTGCCGACCTGGCCATCTGGCTGGCTGGCTATGTCAGTGTGCCGCTTTACCCGACCCTGACGTCCACCACCGTTGGCCAGATCATGGAGCACAGTGAAAGCCCGGTGTTGTTTGTCGGCAAGCTCGATGTCTGGGATGAAGCAAAAGCCGGCGTGCCAGATCACGTGCACCAGATTGCATTCAGCCAGGCGCCGGATGATGCGCGCGCCAATGCACCGCGCTGGGAAGACCTGATCAAGGCGCATGAACCGCTTGCCGACCCGGACAAGCCGTCCGGTGAGGATATGGCCACTATTATCTACACCAGCGGCACCACTGGTATGCCAAAGGGCGTCATGCATAACCACGGTGCCTTCTCGATTGTGGGCTCAAAGCTGATTGATATTTACCAGCTCACGGACCAGGACCGGATGATTTCCTATCTGCCGCTGTCCCACGTGGCAGAGCGCGCTGCCGTCGAGCTGTCGATGATCTATGTCGGCCAGACCATTTTCTTTGCCGAGTCGCTGGAAACCTTTGGGGAAGATATCAAGCGTGCGCGACCGACCATGTTCTTTGCCGTGCCGCGCATCTGGAACAAGTTTTACCAGAAGGCCTCCGAGGCCCTGCCGCCAAAGAAACTCAACAAGCTGCTGCGCATTCCCATTCTGGGCGGCATAGTGCGAAAGAAGATCCTTACCGCCATGGGCCTGCAGGACTGTCGTGCCGCGTTGTCCGGTGCCGCAGCCCTGTCCCCGGAGCTGATCGACTGGTTCAACAAGGTGGGCCTTGAGATTCTCGAGGTTTACGGCATGACGGAAAACATGGCCTGGTCACACACCACCCGGTCCGGTGACCAGCGCGTGGGCTGGGTCGGCACCCCGAACGAAGGGGTGGAGTGCCGGCTTTCCGACGTGGGCGAAATCTTGGTAAAGAGCCCCGGCAACATGGTGGGCTACTACAAGGAACCGGAGAAGACCGACGAAAGTTTCGAGGATGGCGACTGGCTGAAGACCGGCGACAAGGGCGAGATTGACCCGTCCGGGCGTCTGCGCATCACCGGCCGCGTCAAGGAGATCTTCAAGACCGAGAAGGGCAAGTATGTGGCGCCGGCGCCGATCGAGAACCGGCTGGTGTCGCAGCCGGGTGTCGAGCAGGCGTGCGTCATGGGGCCGGGGCTGTCGCAGCCCATCGCCCTGTTGAGCCTGTCCGTGGAGGAGCGTGATCGCCTGATGGGGCCGGACCGCGAGCGTTTCCAGGGCGAACTGGAAGAGCTTCTGAAACGTGTGAATGGCCAGCTGGATGCCCACGAACGCCTGCGCTGCCTGGTGGTGGTGCCGGAAGAGTGGTCGGTGGAGAACGGCATGGTGACGCCCACACTCAAGCTCAAGCGCAATGTGCTGGAAGACCACTATCAGCAGAACATCGACAAGTGGGCCAGCCAGAAGGGCGTGGTCTGGGGCTGACAGGCCTGGCCGGGAAAAACATGGCCCTGCCTGCGTGCAGGGCCTTTTTCGTTTTGGGGGTAGGGCGTGGATGACGTATTGCTGAAAGCGCTGGCTGATGGCCGGTTTCATTCCGGCGAAGAGCTGGGGGCGGCCCTGGGCCTGTCCCGCGCGGCCATCTGGAAACGCCTGCAGGCGCTGGAGGCCCTGGGGCTGGATGTCCAGAGTGTGCGCGGCAAGGGTTACCGCGTGGCCGGCGGGCTGGAATTCCTTGATGAGACGACACTGCGCGAGGGCATGGGAGAAGCCCGTGCCCTGCCACTGGTGCTGGCGATGACGACCGGGTCTACCAACGAGGATGCGCTGGCGCGTGTGCGTGGCGGTGATCGCGGGCCCTTTGCGGTGCTTGCCGAGCACCAGCAGGGTGGCCGGGGCCGGCGCGGCAGAAGCTGGGTCTCGCCGTTGGGTCGCAACATTTACCTGTCCCTCGCCTGGCCATTCGATACCGGCGCGTCCGGGCTGGAGGGGTTGAGCCTTGCCACCGGCATTGCTGTGGCTGAGACACTGTCTGAATTCGGCCTCGATGGCCGGGTGCAGCTGAAGTGGCCCAACGACATCTGGGTGAGCGGCCGTAAGGTGGGCGGTATTCTTACCGAACTGGCCGGTGACATGGACAGCGCCTGCGTGGCCATCATCGGTGTGGGTATCAACGGCAGCCTGCCGGACCGGCTGGGCGAGGATATTGACCAGCCATGGACAGACCTGGCCCGGGAAACTGGCCAGGCCGTGCCACGGAATGCACTGACGGCATCGCTGCTGGCGCGCCTGGCGGCTACCTGCGAGACGTTTGCCGAGCAGGGCTTCAGTGCTTTCCATTCGTGCTGGGCCACGTATGATGCCCTCGCCGGGCAGGCGGTGACCCTCAGCAGTGGCGCCAGTACCTGCCGCGGCACCTGTGAGGGTGTCAGTGACCGGGGCGCCCTGTTGCTGGCGACAGAGGACGGAGTTCGGGCATTTCACGGCGGAGAAGCCAGTTTGCGCCCGGATGGGGAGCGGGACTGATGGCCCTGTATATCGATGTCGGTAATACCGCCCTGAAATGGCGCTGGCGTCATGGCGCCGATGTGCGCCAGGGTGGCGGCTCCCACCAGCGTGACTGGGCGGCGATGGCGCAGGCCCTGGCTGCGGAGATGGCTGTCGCGCCCGGGCAGATCTGGGTGGCGTCAGTGGCCGGGCGGGAGGCAGACGCGGACCTGGCGGCGGCGCTGCAGGCGGCGTTTGACGTTGTGCCGGCATTTTATTATTCGCGTTCGGGGCATCTCGGCATCAGCAACAGTTATGCGCAGCCGGAACGGCTGGGTGTGGATCGCTGGCTGGCCATGCTTGAAGGCTGGCACCAGGTGGGGGCCAACATTGTGGTGGATTGTGGCAGCGCCCTGACGCTGGACGCCGTGGACGGCGCGGGTACGCACCTGGGTGGCTACATCGTGCCCGGGCTGTCCATGCTCGAGCGCAGCCTGCTCAGCAGCACGGGGTCAGTGCGGTTCGAGTCGCCGATGCAATGGCATTCCCTGGATCCGGGCGGCAGCACCGTGGATTGTGTGCATAATGGAGTGATTCGCATGACTGTGGCGTTTGTCACAGATGCGGTAGTTGCGTTGCAGGAGGCGGTTCAAGATACTTGCACGGTATTCCTGACCGGCGGCGACGCAGAGCGGGTAGGGCGATGGCTCGGTTTTCCGGTGGAAGTGGCGCCGGATCTGGTGCTTGATGGATTGGAACGCGTGGCCAGGGCGGCCACACAGGGGGAGACGGGCTAGCATGCGTTGGGTGTTTTTCAGCTTGCTGATTCTCAATGTGGTGTACGGCGTTTGGCGCCTGGCACTGGGTGTGGCACCCGGGCCGGAGACTGCCTCTCGTGCCATGCAGTCGGCGCCCCAGACGCTGACCCTCCTGAGTGAAGTGCCTGAAGAGCAGCGTCAGCGCCGCTTTTCCGCGGATACTGGCTCCCTGGGAGGCCTGTGCCCCGCCGTGGGCCCGTTTGCAGCGTTGTCCGAAGCGGATGGCGTGCTGACCAGCCTCAAAGCCAAGGGTTACCAGGGCGTGGTGCGTCCGGTACGGGTGCAGCGCGATATGCTGCATTGGGTCTATCTGCCGCCTTATCCGTCCCGTGAGCAGGCCCTCAAGGTGCTGCGCGAACTGCAGGCTCGTGGGGTGGACAGTTTCGTGGTGGCAGACGGTGAAGACGCCAATGCCATCTCGCTGGGCTATTTCAGCAGTAAAGAGTCTGCCCGGGGCCTGAAAGTGAAGATGGAGGCCGCCGGCTATCCCGCCGGCACCCGCGCCACCGCCAAGGAAGTGACTGAATATTGGCTGTTTATTCCTGCCGACAAGGTGCCTGACGAGGGCGCCGGGCTGCGTGATGTGCTCGCCGGGAGCCCCTCCCTCGAAGGTGAGCAGGTGGCCTGTGACAGTCGCGCGGTGCAGGAGCAGCAGCTCCGGGAGCGTTACGAGGCTGCCCGGCAGGCATCCGCGGACGCTGACCCGGGCGCTGACGAGAGCCCTTCTGCGGAAGCTGATTCCAGCCAATCCGCAGATACCGATTGATAACCCCTTCCGCATTCTTTAGAATCCGCGCTCCTTACCGGCTGGCGTAGCTCAACTGGTAGAGCAGCTGATTTGTAATCAGCCGGTTGTAGGTTCAAGTCCTATCGCCAGCTCCAGATAAGGTTTCGAGCCTAAGTGGCTAATTTTGGAGCAAAATTGCCCCAAAACGTGTTGACAAGGCCAGGTGCCAAAAAGAGAATGTAGGCCCTTTTTTGGAGGGGTTCCCGAGTGGCCAAAGGGATCAGACTGTAAATCTGACGCGAAAGCTTCGGAGGTTCGAATCCTCCCCCCTCCACCAAAAGTAGTCGTGGGCATGGCCAGGAACGGCCCACAGACGGTAGAAAAGGCCCCTGCGTTAGCGCCGGGGGAGGGTTCGGACCGGAAAGAGGTTCGACGCACTCGCCGCCGGCGAGTCGAACGGCACCGAGTGTGCCGGCCCATGAAAGTAAGGTGCCCGGTTGTTTCGGGCAGGTCAGCGCAACAAGAGGCTGGCAGGGCGGCCGCCGAGGCGGTCGCCAGAGTTTCCGGTAGTGCTGGATGGAAGGTAAGCGGAAGGCCGCGGGTATAGTTCAACGGTAGAACCTCAGCCTTCCAAGCTGATGATGCGGGTTCGATTCCCGCTACCCGCTCCAGTCCGGCGCCGGTTAAGGATCATCGCTGCAGTTGCAGGGTGGAAGTTTGCTGCTCATATAGCTCAGTCGGTAGAGCACTTCCTTGGTAAGGAAGAGGTCACCGGTTCAAATCCGGTTATGAGCTCCAATACCCGGGCCCGGAGTATTCCGGGCCCGGCTTCATCTGTGTGACGGGGTGATGCTGAGGGTGATTCGAGGCAGGAAGTGCCTCGGGTCTTCTGTTGTGGTTTCCGGGCGCCTCTGCGCTGTGTAACGGGAATGCACGCCAAGCTGAGAGGTAGAGAGTCGTGGCAAAGGAAAAATTTGAACGTTCCAAACCGCACGTAAACGTAGGCACCATCGGTCACGTTGACCATGGCAAGACCA
>JARGOL010000006.1 GCA_029212745.1 Alcanivoracaceae bacterium | reverse complement strand
TCGTGTTAACCTTGGTTTCATGCGCTTGTCACAGAAGACCGGGCATACTTGCCCGGTATTTTTTTGTTGCAAGGAGAAAAGCAAGGTATGAAATCATAGAAGAACGACTGGACGACCGGCTCTGGTTCGAGAGCCTGGAAGAAAGTCTTGATGACGACGAGCTGGGTGAGGACGACGGCTTCGAGCTGTAATCCCCGCCTGGCTTTACCTTTCCCTGCCTTTTTCTACCTCTCCCGTTTCCTGCTCCTGTTTGCCCTCACGTCGCCCTTGCTGGCGTTCCGCATGGGTAACCGCTTTGTTTGCCGGCCACACGTGTTTCGGCTGGCAATGCTGAATCGGTCACTTTTCCCGAATCACTCTTGACTATAATCGGTAATAACCTGACATTTTGTGTCATGTTTCTTTGCGGGTCAGAACCCGGGGCCAGGGTTGGGGCGACTGCTGTGCAGGCGCCTGTTTCAAACAGGGATTTACTATGACTGCATCATCCGTTACGTCCGAAGCCATTGTTTTTTATGGCGAGTCGGGCGTTCAGAAGATCATGCTCTACTCGGATTTCGAGGCCATCCTGGATGGTATGGTGGGCGTGCCGGAGTATGCCGACAAGCAGATGAGGGGGGCTTACTGCCTGGTCAATGGCGACCTGAAGGTCGTTGCGGCCGTGCTGTTCCTGATCGAGTTTGATGAGTCAGGCATGGCGGACCACACCTGGAACGTGCCGTTGCGTCACCTGGCCGAGCACGCGGCGCCCGGTCCCGACATGGGGGCAGGGCCGATCCGGCTGGCATGCAAGAGCCAGTGCCCGGTGGCCTGGCACCAGGACCAGTTGTGGGACCCGACCATGAAACCCGGGGCCAATGATTTCGTGTTCATGCGTGACGCGATCCAGGAACGCGGAAGCCGCATCGGCCTTTATGTGGAAACCGGCGGTGGCGGCTCAGCGCCGGTCCAGCACAATCCGGCGCAGCCGGCGCCCGCCGCACCTGAGGCCCAGCCCCCGGCAGACATTCCGGTGGTGGCACCAGAAGCGCCCCAGGATGACGAAGAACGCAAGCGTCTGGCGCGGATGATCAAGGAGCTCCGGCTGCGTGTTCAGACCATGGAGAACAAGCACAAGGAAGAAGTGGCGCAGTTGCGCTATGCCCACCAGCAGAAAGAAGAAATCCTCAGCACGCAGCTGGAAAAGGTGCTGATGCAGTTCAAGACATTGAAGTCCCAGAATTCGGCACTCAAGGAACAGGCAAGCTCACTCAAGGAGCAGGTTTCCCAGCTCAATCACAGCCTTGAAGAGCAGGCCATGAGCCATACCGACAACAGCAGTGAAATTGAACTGTTGACGGAACAGTACAAGGTTGCCCTTGAGCAGCGCCTGGAAGAAGAGCGTGCCCGGTTGTCCGAGGAGCTGCACGCCAAGGAAATGGAAGTGCTGGATCGCGAAGAAAAAATGGGGGCCCTGGAAGGCGAACTTGCCGAGGCCAAGCGCGACTCCATCAAGATGGCGAACACGGGCGCCGAGAAGCTGCTGGAAAAGCTGCAGAGCCTGGGTTTGAACTTCATCGCATTCCACCCGGGTGCCGGGCATATCTCCATTAATGCCAGTGAAATTTCTGATTACATGCAGAACCCGATCGCCTTTGCCGCTCGCAAATGTCTGGTAACAGAAGATCATTACCGTGCCTGGCTGGCGCATTATGAGAACCCGGTTTGCCAGGTGGATACCGGCGACGGGAAGGCCTGTGGCAAGCGGGTCATTCGGGTTGATGTGCCGAACCAGTTCAAGCCCGGTGTGTCTGACCGCAACCAGAACCGGTGCCAGTACTGTCGTTCAGACACGGCCATTGATAATGTGCTCAAGTTTCGCTGAAGCAGGCCGCCGACCGGAGAAGTTGGTGCTTTATTTGCAGTGGTTTGGCTGCCGGAGGGGCAGGCATTACCGTTTGATGTCGGAGAAGGGAAATGGGGCAGGGTTCCATCGATAAAAGTCTGTTGCAGACATTTGTCCCGGTGAACGCGTTGACCGGAGAGCAGCTTGACCGGCTGCTGGATGTGCAGGAGATACGCCACTACGCGGCCGGTGATGTCCTGTTTGAACGGGGTGACCGGGACGGCTGGACCATTTACCTGCTCAAGGGAAATGTGCAGCTGGATGACGGCAGCGGCCATCTGGAACAGGTGGGTGCGGGAGACATCGAGTCGTGGCATCCGCTGGATCCCGGGCAGCCACGCCGAACCCGGGCGGTTGCCCTCGATGAAGTGGCAGTGCTCTGTTTCGACAGCGCTGTACTCGACCAGATTCTTGCCTGGGACCAGTCGGCCGGCTACGTCATCCTCGACATCAACTCCAATGCGGCCTACCAGGATGATCGCCACTGGATGATCCGGTTGCTCAAGTCACGCCTTTTCTACCGGGTGCCGCCAGGCAATATTCTCGAGATTTTCCGGCGCCTCAAGCTGATGCGCCTCAAGGCCGGGGACGTGGTCATCAACCAGGGCGATGACGCGGATTGCTGTTACATCATCAAGGACGGCATGTGCGAAGTGCTGGTCAAGGCCGAAGGCGCCACGGAAGCCATGCCAGTGGCGATTCTCGAACAGGGTCAGTGGTTTGGCGAAGATGCGCTGCTGTCTGGCAAGCCGCGAAATGCCACCGTAACCATGGCCACCGACGGCGTTCTCATGCGCCTGGATCGCAAGGACTTCGATGAATTGCTGCGCGAGCCCAGCGTTCGCACGGTGGGGCTTGAAGAGGCACAGAAGCTGGTCGCTGACGGTGGCCGCTGGCTGGATGTCCGGACGCCGGATGAATTCGAGCAGGTACACCTGCGAGGCGCGCTGAACATGCCGCTGAATGTACTGCGACTCAAGTCCCGCCTGCTCGACACATCACGTACCTATGTGGCGGTATGTGACACCAGCAGGCGGTCGGCATCTGCGGCCTTCCTGCTCGGCAATGCCGGTCTGGATGTGTACGTGCTCGAGGGAGGCCTCAACGAGCACGCGGATGCCATGCGTGAGGCGCTGGCAGACTAGCCCGTCACCCGGTGCGCTTGCCGGGATTTGTCTCAGGCCTCATGCTTTGCATCGCATGTTCAAGTCCTGGAGAGTACCTTGCCGCGTGAAGTGTTTCGAAATATCGGCCTGATTGCCAAGTCCGAGAGTGAGCAGGCGCTGTACTCACTGCGCCAGCTGGTCCATTTCCTCGAGGGCCGTGATTGCACCGTCATTCTTGATGAAGAGCTGGCCGCCGCGCTGCCGGAGCCGGGCCTGCAGGCGGGCAGCCGGACGCAGCTGGGTGAATCCTGCGACCTGGTTATTGTCGTTGGTGGTGATGGTTGCCTGCTCGGGGCTGCCCGGGACCTGGCCCGCTATGATGTCCCGGTGCTGGGCATCAACCGCGGGCGACTGGGTTTTCTTACTGACATCCTGCCTTCCGAAATAGAAACCCGTGTGGCCCAGGTGCTTTCAGGCGACTACACCATTGAGCAGCGTTTCCTGCTGGAAATGGAAGTCCGGCGTGGCAAGAATTCTGCGGGCCGCGGCAGCGCCCTGAATGACATCGTCCTGTTGTCTGGTGACAGTGTTCACATGATCGAGTTCGAGCTGTTCATTGACGGCAACTATGTCTACACCCAGCGTTCCGACGGGTTGATCGTTTCTACGCCCACGGGGTCCACGGCCTATGCGCTTTCCGGGGGTGGGCCGATCATGCATCCGAAGATGGACGCCATGGTGCTGGTGCCCCTGAATCCCCACACCCTCACCAGTCGCCCGCTGGTGGTGGATGGCAACAGTGAACTCAAAATTCACGTCACAACGACGAAGCTGCAGCCATTGGTAAGCTGTGACGGCCAGGAAGGTGTGCGACTGCAGCTCGATGATGTCATTTATGTGCGCAAGAAACCGTACCGTCTGAAACTGCTGCATCCGCCCGGGCATGATTTCTACGAAGCCTGCCGCTCGAAGCTGGGTTGGAGCAGCCGTCCGGGTGAAGCGTGAGTGCAAACAGGGAGGACCCCACATTGAGTGATTTTGACAGTGTGATCGGGCAGCTGACCCCGGAAATCTACAGCAACATGAAGCGGGCAGTGGAGCTGGGTCGCTGGCCAGACGGCCGCCGGGTCACGCCCGAGCAGAGAGAAACCTGCATGCAGGCGGTGATTGCCTGGGAGGCGAAGAACCTGCCGGAGCAGGAGCGCACCGGATACATGCCGAAAAACGACTGTGCCGATGCCCCGGATGAGCAGGTCGTAACACTTAAAGGAATTCCAGAAGGAGACCCGGATGCGTGACGGCACACCGGCCCGCACCATTTACCTGGCGGAGTACAAGCCGCCGGCATTTCTTGTCGACACCGTGTCACTGGACGTGGACATACATCCCGGCGGTACGGTGGTGCGCTCGCAGCTGGCCATGCGTCGCAATCCGGCCCGTGACGATGCGCCGGCGGATTGCGTGCTTGACGGCGAAGGCCTGCAACTGGACGCCATCGCCCTGGACGGCGCGTCCCTGTCCCCGGAAAGATACAGCCACGATGCCAGCAGTCTGACGATTCGGGACGTACCGGAAGCCTTCACCCTGTCCGTGACGGTCACTATCCAGCCGGAGGCCAACACGGCGCTGGAAGGGCTGTATGTGTCCCGCGGCATGTATTGCACCCAGTGTGAGGCGGAAGGCTTCCGCCACATCACGTTTTTCCCGGACCGCCCGGACGTTCTCAGCCGTTTCACCACAACCGTGCGCGCTGACCGTGCCCGCTATCCGGTGTTGCTCTCCAACGGCAACAAGGTGGCTGAAGGCGAGGACGGAGACCGTCACTGGGTTACCTGGGAGGACCCCTTTGCCAAACCGTGCTACCTGTTCGCGCTGGTGGCCGGTGACCTGGCCTTCATCGAGGACGAGTACGTCACCTGCTCAGACCGCACGGTCACCCTGCGCCTGTATGCCGAGGGCCGCGACCTGGACAAGCTGGGCCATGCAATGGACTCCCTCAAGCACGCCATGGACTGGGATGAGCGCGTGTATGGCCGGGAATATGACCTGGACATCTACATGATTGTGGCGGTCAGTCACTTCAATATGGGGGCCATGGAAAACAAGGGCCTGAACATCTTCAACACCTCCTGCGTGCTGGCGCATCCGGATACCACCACCGACCTGGGCTACCAGCGTGTCGAATCCGTGGTCGCCCATGAATACTTTCATAACTGGTCGGGCAACCGGGTCACCTGTCGCGACTGGTTCCAGCTCAGCCTCAAGGAAGGCTTTACTGTGTATCGGGACCAGGAGTTCTCGGCCGACATGAATTCCAGGGCCGTGAAGCGCGTCGAGGACGTGGACATGCTGCGTACCATCCAGTTCGCCGAGGACGCCGGGCCAATGGCGCACCCGGTGCGGCCGGACCAGTACCAGAAGATCGATAATTTCTACACCGTCACCATCTACGAGAAGGGCGCCGAGCTGGTGCGCATGCAGGCCAATCTGCTCGGCCCCAGGGCATTTCGCCGTGCCACAGATCAGTATTTCGACCGTTTCGACGGCCAGGCGGCGACCTGCGACGACTTCGTCGACTGCGTCGAGGAGCAGGCCGGCATGGACATGTCGGTGTTCCGGCGCTGGTACCACCAGGCTGGCACGCCGCAGTTGACGGTCACGGACCGGTATGAGAACGGGGAGTATGTGCTCGAGGTGTCGCAGAAGACGCCGGCGACCCCGGGGCAGCCAGAGAAGGCGCCGGTGATGATCCCGCTGGCGCTGGCGCTAATCGATGGCAGCGGTGAGCTCATGGTCCTGAATGATGCGGGTGACCGGGAGACCGTCTTGATCATTGACCAGGCGCGGCAAGTGTTCCGGTTCCGGCTGCCTGAGAAACCGGTACCGTCGCTGCTGCGCAACGCCAGTGCCCCGGTGCAGCTGTCCTATGCCTACAGCCATGAGCAGCTGGCCGCGCTGGTGGCCCATGACACGGACGGCTATTGCCGCTGGGACGCGGTGCAGCGCCTGTACCTGAGCGCACTGGATGCACTGCTGGAAGACCAGGCGCCCGACCAGGTGACCCGGCCGCTGGTGCCGGTGCTCGAGCAGGTGCTGGCCCGGGCCGGGGAGGATCCGGCGGCCACGGCGCTGCTGCTTGAGCTGCCCTCGGAAAAGAGCCTGGCCGAACGCTACACGCCGGTTCAGCCCGATCGGCTGTTCGAGGCGCGCCTGGCACTGGCACGGTCCCTTGGTGTTGCCCTGGCGCAGCCGCTGGTACGTGTCTTCAAGGACCATCGCGTGCGTGAGGCCTATTCGCCCAATGCCACCCAGGCCGGCCAGCGCGCCCTCAGCCATGCGGCGCTGACCTGGCTTGTAGCCGCGGAGGGCGCAGACGTGTCCGGCTGGCTGGACGACCTGTATCACGGTGCTGACAACATGACCGACCGGCTGATGGCACTGAAGCTGTCCCTTTTCCATGGCCTGCCTGTGGCCCAGGCCATGCTCGAGGACATGGCCAGCCGCTGGGGCGACGAGGACCTGGTGATGGACCAGTGGTTCGCGGCCCAGGCCGCTGTGCCAGGCGAAGGGGCTGCCAGCCGGGCGGCGGCGCTGCTGGAGGATGCGCGTTTTGACTGGGCATCGCCAAACCGGGTCAGGGCGGTGGTGGGTACCCTGGTCAATCGCAATCTGTCCGGGTTTCACGCAGCCAGCGGCGACGGCTACCAGGTATTCGGGCAGGCCCTGGCGCGGCTGGACCAGCTCAATCCCCAGGTGGCCGCCCGGGTGGCGGGCGCCGCGGCGATCCTGCCGCGGCTGGAAGACGGCCGCCAGGCGCTGCTGCGCGGCGTGCTCGACGGCATCAAGGCGGATGGCTGTTCCGATAACCTGGACGAGGTACTAGGAAGAATTCTTGGTACCTGATTGGCACGTTAGTGTGAAGTTCGTAGACAAAGACCGAAAAGTCACCGTTTTTTATGGCGTTAGGGTGGATTTTGGTTTTCAATAAGCGGTAATAAGACTTTTGGGCGTCGAATTTGGCAAGCCCATGCCTTTTTCAGGCGCAAATAAAAAGAGTTTTGATAACTCGAATAATCGGGCGAATCACGGAGAGCGACAATATGATTACCACTCGCACGCTGAAGTCTCGGCTGGCAACCGCCGTTGCTGGGGTAACGGTGGCCGGCTTCATGGCCGGTCCAGTCGGAGCAGCACAATTCCAGTTTCGTGATGGCGACATCCGCGGTCGGTTGGATACAACCGTTTCCGTCGGGGCGTTGTGGCGTACTGAAAGCCAGGACCAGGAACTGGCGGCCAATGAAGATCCGTTGGTGATGGCGCAGGGTGGTTATTCCACGCAGCTGAACAAGAACGACGCCAACAACAACTTCGATACCGGCATGTCTTCCCTGGTTTACAAGATCACGCCTGAATTGAAGCTGGATATCGGCGACAACTGGGGCCTGTTTACCCGTGGTACGGTTTACTATGATTCCGTGATCATGGACACCGGCCATGACGGCGGCCTGCTGGTCACCGACCCCAACGCCAGCCTGCCCAACGGTATCAATCGCTGGGCGCTCTATTCAGACCATGCAAACAACGGCACCGGTGAGCGCTTCACCGAGGATGCCCGCCGTTATGCCGGCAGCCGTGCGCGGATGCTCGATGCCTATGTGTGGTGGAACGGCGATTTTGTTGATCGTCCGCTCACCGTGCGTGTCGGCCAGCAAGTGATCAGCTGGGGTGAGGCCCTGTTCCTCCAGAACGGTGTCAACACGGCGAACTATATCGATCTCGCTGCGCTGCGCCTGCCGGGCTCCGAAATCAAGGAAGCCCTGCTGCCGCTGGACAGCGTCTACTTCAACTACGGCCTGACCTTCAACCTCAGTGTTGAGGCGTTCTACCAGTTCGAGTGGAAGAATTCCGAGGATGCGCCCACGGGCACCTACTACTCCACCCACGATGCTTTCCCCGGCAAGGGCGCGGACAACGTGATTGTTGATGGTCGTCTGCTGGCTGCGCGGCTGAACACGCCGGCAGTTGCTGACGCGTTCGCGTCCTACACGCTGTCCAAGTACGGCGAACAGGGCACCGAGTACGAGTACGAGCAGACCCAGGTCACCGTAGACCGTCTGCGCGACGAGGAAGCGGACGACAACGGGCAGTTCGGCCTTGGTTTCCGCTACTTCGCCGATCAGCTCAACGGCACCGAGTTCGGCCTGTTCTACACCAACACCCACGCGCGTCTGCCGGTCGTGGCAGCGCAGCTGGATGAGATCGGTACCGGTACCATTCCGTCGCGGATCGATAACAGCCGCTACTTCATGGTGTACCCGGAAGACATCGAGATGTACGGCTTCAGCTTCAACACCACCATTGGCACCATGTCTCTGGCGGGTGAGCTGGCCTATCGTCCCGAGCAGCCGATCATCAACGTGGTCGGTGATGACCTGATCCAGCAGCTGGCCGTTCTGTCCTCCCTGGGCAGCCCGACCGTGGGTGATGTGACCAACCACTGTGTTCGTGCAGAAGTGGGTGGCGACTGCCTGTCCAGCGATTCCTCGCTGCAGGAAGGTGTGCCGTTCTACTTCTATGACGAGGCCGAGACCCTGACCGGTTCCCTGGTATCCATCTTCAACTTCGGTCCGACTTTCGGAACCGACGGCCTGGTGGCCCTGTTGGAACTCGGCGTGGATCGTACCGGCGGCCTGAATGATCACGACGAAACCGGCGCACGCCTGCGTCACAACTCCACCGCGGCACTGCTGGAGGGCGAAGCCCAGCTGCAGAACCCGGATGACCCGACGGCTTTCTATCTTGATAGTGTGGCCTGGGGTTACCGTGGCGTGCTGCGCGCTGACTACAACAATATCTTTGCCGGCATCTCCATGCAGCCGAGCATCCGTCTTGCCCACGACGTGCGTGGTAACTCCCCGATTGGTGGCAACTTCATGGAAGGCCGAAAGGCAGCCACCCTGGGCCTGGACTTTGTCTACCTGAACAATCTTGAGGTCGGCATGCAGGCAACCACCTTCTGGGGTGCCAACTACAGCAACAAGCTGGAAGACCGGAACAATGCATCCCTGGCCGTGAAGTATTCCTTCTAAACCAGGCATCAAAGATTTTAGGGGCCCGGCTTGGGCCCCAGCGTAAAGCGACGGAGAGTGACCATGTTGAAGAAGATTGTTGGTATTGGTACTGCGGCGGCTCTGGCTCTAGCCATGTCCACTGCCGGCCACGCCAAGGTATCGGCAGCAGAAGCCGACAAGCTTGGAAAGTCCCTGACACCGTTTGGTGCAGTGAAAGAGGGTAATGGCAAAGATCCGGCCACCGGGATGGGTATCCCGGCCTGGAACGGCGGCATTACACGGGAAGATATCCCGAAATCATACACGGCGGCGGGCCAGCACCATCCGGACCCTTATGCCAATGACAAGATCCTGTTCACCATCACGGCCCAGAACATGGGTCAGTACGCCGAGAAGCTCCCTGAGGGCATCAAGGCGATGCTCAAGACCTATCCGGAAACGTTCAAGCTGAACGTTTACCGCAGTCGCCGCAGTGCGTCCGCACCGGATTTCGTCTACGAAAACCTCAAGGCCAACGCCACCCGCACCGAGCTGGCCGATAATGGTAACGGTGTGGCCAAGGTCTTTGGCGGCAACCCCTTCCCGATCCCCCATGGCACCAATGAAGAAAAGGCCATGCAGGTAATCTGGAACCACGTACTGCGCTGGCGCGGTGTGTATGTCGTGCGTCGTGCATCCGAAGTGGCGGTGCAGCGTAATGGCGCATACTCCCTGGTGACGTCCCAGCAGGAAGTGTACTTCCGCATGTACGATCCGGACCTGTCGCTGAAAGACATGGAAAACATCATTTTCTACTACCTGTCTTTCGTGAAAGCGCCGGCGCGTCTCGCTGGTGGTGCCGTGCTGGTGCACGAGACCATCAACCAGAAAGAGCTGCCGCGTCAGGCCTGGGGCTACAACGCCGGCCAGCGTCGTGTTCGTCGTGCGCCGAACCTGGCTTACGACACGCCGATTGCCGCAGCAGATGGCCTGCGTACGGCTGATGACACCGACATGTACAACGGCGCACCGGATCGCTACAACTGGTCGCTGGTGCACCCTGAGCCGGTGGAAATGTTCATCCCGTACAACAACTTCAAGCTGGATGCACCTGACATCAGCTATGACGACATCCTTGAAGAAGGTCACATCAACTCCGATTACCAGCGCTGGGAACTGCATCGCGTCTGGGTGGT
Organism: Alcanivoracaceae bacterium; assembly: GCA_029212745.1. GTDB lineage: Bacteria > Pseudomonadota > Gammaproteobacteria > Pseudomonadales > Alcanivoracaceae > JARGOL01. The sequence continues at coordinate 204,344 of JARGOL010000006.1, read as the reverse complement.
TGAGGGCAACCTGAAGGAAGGTGAGCGTCACATCTACCAGCGTCGCGTGTTCTACATCGATGCTGACTCCTGGCAGATGGCTGTGGCTGACCAGTACGACCGCCGCGGCGACCTGTGGCGCGTCAGCATCGCCTATATCAAGAACTACTATGAAGTGCCGACTGTATGGACCGCACTGGATACGTTCCACGACCTGCGGGCCAAGCGTTACCACGTGCAGCAGCTGGATAACGAGGAGCCGACTATCCTCGACTTCAGCCAGCCGGTGCCCGGTGAGCGTTATTTCCATCCGGCCGCTCTGCGCCGACGGGGTAACTGATGCAAGGGCCCGGGCCATCGGTGGTCCGGGCCGCTTCGTCGCGAAGCACTGGTAAACGAACAGACATAAAAACAGCATTCAGTATGGACATCGGGAGAGTAACGATGCGTACAACCAAGAAATTACTGGCACTGTCACTGGCTGCGGCAATCCTGCCTGGCTGTGGTGGTGGCGACAAGGACGGCCGCTCGGTCCTCGAGACCACGCCGTCAAACAACACGGTCAGCGCCAAGGCCTATTTTGACCCGGCGGGCGGGGCAGATTTCCTGCCGTTCCCGAATGACCTGCTCTTCAGCGGGTCCGCGGACGCTACGATCAATATTCCGGGCAAGCTGAACAGCGATACCGATGCGACCCCGCCGGCAGCGGCCCTCGCGGATCCGCAGACGGCACTGAATACCATGGACGGTTTCTCTACCACCGCGCCCATGGTAGTGCGGTTCTCCGGTGACGTTGCCGCTCCGGTGGACGTAGTCGGTGGCGATGGCGTGCCGGATGGCGTCAGCGTGGTGCGTACCGACGGTTTTGACCCCAGCGCCCTGACCCTCGGTCTGGATCGCCCGCTGGCCTATGGCGTCGAGTATGTTGCTGGCCCGAACGGCAGCTCCATGCTGGTGATCCCGACGGCACCGCTGCAGCCGCAGACGACCCACGTGGTGGCGATCACCAGTGACCTGCAGACCTCAACCGGGGAAGCCGTGACCGCAGACGATACTTACGCGCTGCTGAACGGGGCTTTCCTGTTCAACGCCGCAGTAGGTCCGCTGCCGGCCACCGACTTCCTGTTCGAAAGCGATGGTACGACGCCGTGTGATTTCAACAGCGGGGCATCCCTGGCGGACTGTGCAAGCGCTGGTGTTGTCAATACAGCTTATTCTGCAGCGCCGTTCTATCCCACGCTGCAGGGGCTTGGTGCAACAGACCTGCCGACGCTGCTTCAGCTGGAGCAGCTGCGTCGCAGCGTGTTTGCACAGAGCACCATTCTGGCCAATGCCGGCCTCGACATCTCCAAGGTGGTGCTGAGCTACACCGTATCCACCCAGGATGTGGGTACCGCGCTTGCCCAGGCGGCAGATATTGCCGATGACACCTTGCCCACGTTTGAAGTGTTGAACCCTGTTTCTATCTGGGACGGTCCTGGTGGCCTTCCGGTCGAGGTGACTTCACCTGGCCCTGACGGCGACCTGGCAACGCCGGACTACGGTGCACACATCTACCTGGCTAACCTGAACGGCCTGACCCAGTTTGTTGATCCGGCCAACCAGAACACCACGGTGTGGGAAGCTGCTGGCGGCGTGAACCTGGGGCAGTTCAATGCCTACACGCCTGAAGCCAAGGCGGATGCCGACCACAGCATCCCGGTGATGATCAGTGCGCCTCGCGCTGAATCCCTGGCGGGTGCCATGGGCTTCACCGACTGCTCAGCCGGCAGCCCGCTGCTGGCAGCCACCGGTGATGAATTGCCGCTGGTGATTTTCCAGCACGGCATCACCACCAGCCGCGCGACCCTGTTGGCCGTTGCCGACGCACTGGCGTCCATCTGCGCAGTCGGTGTGGCGATTGACCTGCCCAAGCACGGCATCCTGCCGGCCAACGACCCGTTCGGTGCCAGCCAGATTGCCCAGCTCCAGCAGGCCCTGCAGCAGCCGCCGTTCGTAGGTGCCCCCAACCCGACGCCGGTGATCGAGCGTCTGGTGAAGGTAGCCAGCCCCATGGATCAGTGCCAGGCCGGCTCTGGAACCGCAGCGCTGCCGGATGATGGCAACTTCTTCTGCCCAAGCGGTGACAATTTCATCAACCTGGCAAACCTGGCCAACGCCCGTGACACCCTGCGCCAGGGTGTGGTGGACCTGCATTCATTGCTGGCCAGTCTGCTGGATGACGACTCCGCCCTGGAAGCGGCCATCGGTGGTGCTGCCATCGACAACTCCACCGCACACTTTGTAGGTGTCTCTCTCGGCGGTGTCGTGGGTACCCCGTTCGTGGCCCTCGACGGTGCGTCGCTGGCAACTGCCCAGCTGAACGTTACGTCTGGCGGCATCGCCAAGCTCCTGGATGGCAGTGCCTCGTTTGAGCCGGTGATCACTTCCGGTCTCTACAGCGCCGGTGGCATCGCCAAGCCGTCTGGTGATTACGAAGGCTTCCTGATCATCGCCCAGTCCATGATCGACAACACCGACCCGATCAACGTGACCGGCGATATCGTTGGGAATGGCACTCCAATACTGATGCAGGAAGTGACCGGCAACGGTGACACGTCAACCTGTATTCTCGATGGCGACAACTGCCCCGACCAGACTGTGCCCAACAATGTGTTCGGCAGCAGCTTCGGCCCGGCGTGGGGCGCCATTGATGAAATCGTGGTCGGCCTCGTGTCGCCCAACGTAGTGGGCTACCAGTCATCCTTCCTGCCGGGTCAGAACTTCCTGACCACGCCGGTGGCACTGGCGGGTACTGATCCACTGGCACAGGGCACTGCATTCCTGCCCATGGCGTCTGCTGTGCAGGCCAACCCGGGCCTGGCGCCGTCGATCTTCGCTACGGGCCAGGAGGACGCCAATGGTGTCGTGCCGGGTGTGATCACTGGCGGTCTGCCGGCGTTCACCGGCCTGGGCCTTGCGGAGGTAGGTTCCTGTGGTGCCTCCGGTGCGCCCGCTTCCGGTGTGGTTCGCTTCAGCGCTGGTGGCCACGGCTCGCTGCTGAGCCCGGCAGCTGATCCGGTGACCACGCTGGTGATGCAGACCCAGATGGCAGGCTACATTGCCTCCCAGGGTACGGTGATTGCCGGTACCGAATCGTCAGCGCCGTTTACCTCAGCGGAAGCTGGACTGGTGGTTCGTACGCAGCGTGGCTGTCCGTAATAGCAGTACCTGTTGCAGTTACATCTGTAGCAAAGACCAAGGCCGGGTATATCCCGGCCTTGGCCTGCGCAGGGGACCGTCAAATCAGCGGCGGGCGCAGACAATATTGTTTTTATCATTCACTTTTCTGGCTCGGATAGTGTGAATATGAAATCTCTTATTCCAGTTTTGGTGGCAGGTCTGGCATGGGTATCGCCCGGCCATTCAGCGCCGCTTACGGATGCAGATCCCATGGTCTCCGCATCCACCTATCTTGATATTGCCCGCGCGGGGGTCCGCGTGGTTGCCGTTGGTGACCGGGGTCATATCATCTACTCGGATAACGAGGGTAAGTCCTGGCAGGTGGCCGATGTGCCGACCAAGGCGCTGCTCACCGGTGTCTGCTTCACTGATGCCAGGAATGGCTTTGCCGTGGGCCACGATGCGGTGGTCCTGGCGACTACCGATGGCGGGGTCAGCTGGTCCGTCAAATACTCTGACGTGCTCGGCGGTGATGACGATGCCGGCGCAGAGGACGATATGGATGACATCGATTACAGCGATGACATCTACAGTGATGATATCTACAGCGATGACCTGTACAGCGATGATCCGTACGACGCGGAAGAGGACTATGCAGCGCCGGATACGTCCGGGGCACCGTTCCTTGATGTGCTCTGTGCCGAGAATGGCAACATTATTGCGGTCGGCGGGTTCGGCTACTTCATCCAGTCCACTGACGGCGGCGAGACCTGGAAAAAGCGCATGTCCGACCTGGACAATCGTGACGGTTGGCACCTGTATGGCATCACCCAGGTGCCTGGCAGTGACACACTGCTGGTAGCGGGCGAGAAGGGTATCCTCTTCCGCTCACGGGATGCAGGACGCACCTGGACCAAGCTGGACAGCCCCTATGCGGGTTCCCTGTTTGGCATCAATGCGATTTCCAAAGAAATGCTGGTGACCTACGGGCTTCAGGGCAATGTATTCGTCAGCACCAACCAGGGCGACTCCTGGCGCCGGGTAAAATCAGGTGTGACCCGGGCACTCAACGATTCAGTGACACTTAATGACGGCACTGTGGTGCTGGTCGGCGGCTCTGGTGTTGTGCTGGTCAGCCACGACAATATGGCCAGTGTCACCCTGCAGTACCTGCCGGAGCGTGACACGGTCTCATCCCTGGTCCCGCTTTCTTCCGGAGACCTGTTAATGGCTGGTGAATCCGGCGTCTCCACCGCAACCGGCATTCGTTAAGGAGCAGCGCATATGAGTGGCAAGTTTTCAGATCGCATCGCCAACGCGCTGTTCTCGGCGCGCCCGGTTCTACTGCTGGGATTCCTTGCACTGACGGCATTCATGGGCTGGCAGGCCATGGGCATCAGTGTCAATACCGATGTGCGCAAGATGGTGCCGTTGAGCCATCCGTACATCCAGAATTTCCTCGAGCACCGTAACGACGTGGATCTTGGCAATGACATTCGCGTCATTGTTGAAGACACGCGAAACGATGACATCTTCAATGCCGAGTACATGGATGTCCTCAAGTTCGTTACTGACGACATCTATGCCCTCCAGGGCGTTGATCCGTCGGATATCAGTTCATTGTGGACGCCCAATGTTCGCTGGAACGAGGTCACGGAAGAGGGCTTCCAGGGCGGTGAGGTAATCCCGCTGGGCTACGACGGCTCCGAAGACAGCCTCGAGCAGTTGCGCACCAACGTGCTCCGGTCTGGCCAGGTGGGCCGCCTGGTCGCCGATGATTTCCGCTCAAGCGTTGTCCACGCCGGTTTGCTGGATGTGCTGGCCGACGATTCGGATGTGGACATCCCGACGCTGTCCGCGTCCCTGGAGGAAATCCGCGAACGCTACGAGAGCGAGTATCCGTTTATCCGCATTCACATCGTCGGTATCGCCAAGAAGATCGGTGATGTGATGGCTGCGGCCGAAGAGGTGGCGATGTTCTTCTTCGTCACCCTGGGCCTGACCGCATTGCTGCTGCTGCTCGACACACGTTGTCTCAAGAGCACGCTGACGGTGACCGTCTGTTCCATGATTGCGGTGGTGTGGCAGCTGGGGATTGTGTCCATGATGGGCTTCACCATCGACCCCTACTCGATGCTGGTGCCATTCCTGGTCTTTGCCATCGCGGTGAGTCATGGGGTACAGATCGTCAACGCCATGGTCAACAATGCGGCCCATGGCGACGGCGCACTGGCTGCAGCCAAGCGCACGTTTGCCGCCCTGGTGCTGCCGGGCAGTGTCGCCCTGGTCAGTGACGGCATCGGTTTCATTACGCTGTACCTCATTGATGTGGGTGTGATCCGTGAGCTCGCCATTGCCGCGAGTATTGGTGTCGCCGTGGTCATCCTGACCAACCTGATCATCGTGCCGATCGTGCTGTCATACCTTGGCATCAGCCAGGCGGCACGTAACAAGGTGATCGCCAAGGACGAGGCTCATCATCCGCTGGCCTCCATCTTCTCGCGCTTTACCCGGCCGGGGCCGGCAGCGGTGTCATTGCTGATTGCCGTGCTCGGTTACGGTGTGGGTATCTGGTACACCCAGGACCTGAAGATTGGTGACCTCGACAAGGGCGCTCCCGAACTGTGGCCGGACCCGTGTGCGGAACAGGAATGTGAGCGCGGTTTCAAGCCGGATGATCGTTACCGGTACAACCATGACGTCAACTACCTGGTGTCCAACTACAGTGTGTCTGCGGACGTGCTTGTGGTCATGGGCAAGACGCCGCAGGAAGCCTGTAACACCTACGAGGCCATGCAGGAAGTGGATGACCTGGCGTGGCAGCTGCAGAACGTTGAGGGTGTCCAGGACGTGATCACGATCTCGTCCGTTGCCAAGCGGATCACCGTGAACATGAACGAGGGCAACCTCAAGTGGGGCACGGTGTCGCGCGACCAGTACGCGCTCAATAACGCCATGGCCTACATGCCGGATTCGCTCTATAACCTGGATTGCAGCCTGACGCCGATGTACGTGTTCCTGGACGATCACAAGGCCGAGACGCTGGACCGGGTGACCTCGGCGGTTGAGGCCTATTCGGCCAGCAACAATGATCCGGAGGTGATCGAGTTCAAGCTCGCGTCCGGCAACGCCGGCGTTGAAGCCGCCACCAACCAGACCATCGCTGAGAGCCAGTACCGCATGCTGGCGCTGGTGTATGCGGTGGTGATCGTGTTGTGCCTGATCGCTTTCCGTTCCATCCGTGCGGTGATCTGTATCATCGTGCCGCTGGGGCTGACATCCATTCTCTGCCAGGCGCTGATGGCGCAGCTCGGCATTGGCGTCAAGGTGGCCACCTTGCCGGTGATTGCCCTGGGCGTGGGTATTGGTGTGGACTACGGCATCTATATCTACAGCCGTCTGGCGGAGTACCTGAAAGCGGGCCTGCCGCTGGAAGAAGCGTATCGCGAGACCTTGAAGACCACGGGTAAGGCTGTTGCCTTTACCGGCCTGGCACTGGCCGTGGGCGTGGTGTTCTGGGTGCAGTCGTCGATCAAGTTCCAGGCAGATATGGGCATCCTGCTGACCTTCATGTTCCTGTGGAACATGATTGGTGCACTGTGGCTGCTGCCGGCCATGGCGCGCTTCCTGCTCAAGAGCGAAGCCAGCAAGTAAGCCGGGTGCCCGCGAGGGGCACCCACAGTCAGGGGCCGCGTGTTGCACCGCCATGGTGTGACCCGCGGCCTTTGCCTATAATGCGCGCCATTCACGGGAGCGCATCATGTTGTATCAACTGCTCAGACCATTCCTTTTCTGCCTGCCCGGTGAGGCGTCACATGACCTGACGCTGGCCAGCCTGCGTGGGCCGCTCAGCACGCTGTTGCCGGCACGGCACTACCGCAAGCCGGTGAATGTGATGGGTATCGAATTTCCCAATCCGGTGGGACTCGCCGCCGGACTCGACAAGAACGGCCTGTGTATCGACGGCCTGGCGCGGCTTGGCTTTGGCTTTATCGAAATCGGCACCGTTACCCCACGTTCCCAGCCAGGTAATCCCAAGCCACGCCTGTTCCGGCTGCCAGAGGCGCACGCGATCATCAATCGCATGGGCTTCAATAACCTGGGTGTTGATGCTCTGGTGGACGCGGTGGCGCAGAGCCAGTACGACGGTGTTCTCGGCATCAATATCGGCAAGAACTTTGACACCCCGGTGGAAAAGGCGGTGGATGACTACCTGTACTGCCTTGAGCGCGTGCACGCGGCGGCCAGCTACGTGGTGGTCAACGTGTCGTCGCCGAATACCCCGGGGCTGCGTACCCTGCAGCACGGTGATGCCCTTAACGAGCTGCTGGCCACGTTGCGGGCCCGGCAGACGGCGCTGGATGAGGCCCATGGCCGGCGCGTGCCGCTGGTGATCAAGATTGCCCCGGATAACAGCCACCAGGAGCTGGTGGCGATGGCCGAAGCCTTCGTCAGCCACGGTATGGACGGTGTCATTGTCAGCAACACCACGCTGGCGCGGGACGGTGTCACCGGCGTCCGTCACGGCAACGAGCAGGGCGGCCTCAGTGGCGAGCCGGTGCGGGAGCGGGCCGACGCGGCCCTGCAGTCCATGGTGCGCGCCCTCAAGGGGCGCCTGCCGGTGATCGGCGTGGGTGGCATCCTCCGCGGTGAAGATGCCCGGCGCAAGGCGCAGCTGGGCGCCGACTTGGTCCAGGTCTACTCCGGCCTGATCTATCGTGGGCCGGCCCTGGTGGGGGAATGCGTCCATGCCTGGCCCGCCAGCCGGGCATAGAAAAGGGCCCTGGAGGGGCCCTGAGTAGGCGCGAGGCGCCGTCGTAAAAGGTCTATCTAACTAGTTGATATCTTTGAGGTTCTGGACGCTTGCGGCGCCGTGAAACCCGTAGTTGTGATCGGTAAAGCCTTCACGCCAGCCGTTCAGCCAGCTGGTGCGGGCATTGAGGGCATCGAAGGGACAAATGTCGCGGGATCTTCCCGCCAGGCCTGCCTGGTAGCCTCGGGTGTAAGCACGGGTAACACGATTTCGCTTTTGTCTTTTCATACGTGGTTCCTCTTGCATTCGCCTGTCAGAAAAACGGCGCCGTGGGTGGGGCGGCGGAAATGAGCGGCACCCCAAGGCAATGAATTCAGTATCAGCACCGGGGTTCTCGCTGTCGAATACCGAGTAGCAATATGCAAAGGAGTGCTTATCCGTCCGCTGCATATTTGCCGCTTTCGAGTAAATGCGGCTAACTGTCTGATACGTGCTGTAACCCCTTGAACAGAAAGGAGCAGGTCCCTTGGATCTACTGATTACCTGTCTGCCCGGCCTGTCCGGCCTGTTGTGCCAGGAGCTTGCCGGCGTGGGCCTTGAGGCCGAGCCCGCCGGCCATGCCGCGGTGCGTCTGGCAGGGGCCGACAGCAAGGCGGCCCTGACGGTGTGCCTGCACGCCCGGCTGGCAGAGCGGGTGCTGGTGGAAATCGACCATTGCCCGGTGACACCGGAGCAGGCGGCCGAGACGCTGGCCGGGCGCTTTGATCCTGCCCGCCACCTGGCCAGCACGTCCCGCGTCTGGCTGCAGGTGGACCATGCCCGAGAGGTGCGTGGTGATGCGCGGATCACCGGCACCATCTTTCACAAGCACCTGCCGGAGCATGTGGAGCGCGCTGATTCCGCCCGTGATGCCCTGTGCTTGCGCCTGCATGTTGCCCCCGAGGAGGCCTGGCTGTATGTGGACCTGGTGGGCGAACCCCTGAGTCGGCGCGGATACCGGGTGCAGCCCGGCCAGGCGCCGCTGCGTGAGTCCCTGGCCGCAGCCATGGTGCTCACCGCACTGGGAGACAAGGACGCCGTGCCGCTGGTGGACCTGTTCTGCGGCAGTGGCACCTTGCTGGTGGAGGCGGCCTGCATCCTGACGCGGCGTGCGCCGGGCCTGTTGCGTGAGCAGTGGGCATTCCGCCAGTGGCCGGGCATTCGCAACGGGCTCTGGGACGGCCTGTGCGAGGCCGCCCGCAGCGAACAGCGAGCGCTGCCAGAAGGTATCAGCCTGCGCGGCTATGACGCCGACCCACGCGCTGTCACCTGGGCGCGCGCCAACGCCGAGCGCGCCGGCGTGCAGGCCCTGCTGCATGTGGAGCGGCGTGAGCTGGGCACGCTCAAACCGGCGGATATTCCGGCCTCTGCGGTGTTGCTGGCGAATCCGCCCTGGGGCGAGCGGCTTGAGGACAAGCCTATGGCCAGTGCGCTGCACATGGGCATGGCGAGGATGCTGCCGGCGCTGGCACCGGGCTGTCCGTTGGTGATCCTTGGCAGTGATATCGAGGTCATGGACCGTCTCGGTGTGGAACCGCAACAGCAGTTGCGCCTGCAGAACGGGCCGGTGCGTAACTTCATCCGCGTACTGACGCCACAGTCGAAGCCTGCCGCGCCCGTACTGCATGCCAGCGCGCCGGCATTCGAGGTGCCGGAGCTGGCCGCGCATTTTGCCAACCGCCTGCAGAAAAATGCCCGTCAGTTACGCAAGTGGCTGCAGCAGGAAGATGTCCAGGCCTATCGTTTGTATGACCGCGATATGCCCGAGTTCAACCTGGTGGTGGATATCTATGGCGACCAGGTGCTGGTGCAGGAATATGCACCGCCAAAAACAGTGGACCCGTCCGCTGCCCGAGAGCGCCGCAACGCCGCCCTGGCGGCCGTGAGAGCGGTGATGGGTGTGCATCGTGAGCAGGTCCATGTGCGCACGCGCGAACAACAGAAGGGCCAGCGGCAATACCAGAAACTGGCGCCCCAGCGCAGCCTTCTGCCGCTGCGGGAGGGCGATGCCTGGTATTTGCTGGACCTGAACAGCTACCTGGACACCGGGGTGTTCCTGGATCACCGGCCGGCGCGCCTGCGCCTGTCACAGGAGGCAGCCGGGCGGCGCATGCTGAACCTGTTCGCCTACACCGGCACCGCCTCGGTACAGGCCGCCGTGGGCGGTGCGCGCAGCACCCTGACCGTGGACGCCTCCAACCGGTACCTGCAGTGGGCCGGTGAAAACATGGCTTTCAACGGCTATGCCGGCGAGCGACACCGGCGCCAGCGCGCCGATGTCATGGACTGGCTGCAGCGCAGCTCCGACCAGTTCGACCTGATCTTCTGCGACCCGCCCACTTTTTCCAATAACAAGAGTCGTGACGACTTTGTTGTCCAGCGGGACCATGCCGAACTGATCCAGCGCGCCATGAAACACCTGGAGCCGGAAGGCGTGCTGTACTTCTCCTGCAACTTTTCCCGCTTCACCCTGGATGACAGTGTGCACCAGCTGTTTGACGTGGAAGACCTCACCGAGTCCAGTATTTCCCCGGATTTCCAGCGTGGCAGCCGGCCTCACGTGCTGTTTGCAGTCCGCCACACGCCACGGGGCAGGGGGCGCCTGTGACGCTGGTATTGCTGACCACCACAGGCTGCCACCTGTGCGAGCAGGCGCAGGCGCTGATTAGGCGTGCGGCGCCGGGTGTGGATGTGGAGCTGCTTGATATCGCCACCGATGATGCCCTGATCGCGCGCTACGGTGAGCGGATCCCGGTGTTGCGCTGTGGTGAGCGGGAACTCGCCTGGCCGTTTGGCCTGCTTGATATCCGGGCGCTGGTTACGCCCTCCTGACACCTTGAAGCGCGCTTATTCGGGCAGGCCCAGCCAGGTCTGTGTGTTGCGCCAGCACTGCGCGGCAAGCTGCTCCAGCGGCTGCTGACGCAAGCGGGCGACCCGTTCGGCAATCCATGGCAGCAGGGAAGGCTCGTTGCGTCCCTTGATGGGTGGCTTGCCGGGCAGGTCCCTGGGCAGCAGGTAGGGGGCATCGGTTTCCAGCAGCAGCTGGCTGGCCGGTATGTCCGCCACCATCTGCCGCAGGGCCTGGCCGCGGCGCTCGTCGCAGATCCAGCCGGTGATGCCGATGAAGCAGCCCAGGTCCAGGTAGTCGTAGAGCGCCTCACGGGTATCGGTGAAGCAGTGCACCACCACCTGCGGTATGCGGTCGCGGTGTTCGCGCAGGATGCCAAGAAAGCGCGCATGGGCGTCACGCTGGTGCAGGAACACCGGCAGTTGCCCCACCGCAGCGAGATCAAGCTGGTCGGCAAAGGCCTGCTCCTGGGCCGGGCGCGGTGAAAAATCCCGATTGAAGTCCAGGCCGGTCTCGCCGATGCAGCGCACGGCGGCGTGTCGTGACAGCTCTGCCAGTTCGGTACGCACGGCGCTATTCCACTGGCTGGCCTGGTGCGGATGCACGCCCGACGTGGCATAGCGTTGCTGCCCGGGGTCGGCCAGCGCCACGGCATCTCGGGAGGTATCAAGGTCGGTGCCGGTCAGCACCATCAGCTGGACGTCGGCCTCACGCGCCCGCGTCAACACCGCCTCGCGGTCGTCGTTGAAGCGCTTGTCAGTGAGGTTGACGCCGATATCGGCGTACGGCATGTCAGATCTGGCTGTTTACTTTTGACAGCCGCTCGCGCAGCTCTTCCACACGCTTGCGATTGACGCCCATGTCCCAGTAGCCCGTGCGCGAGGCGGAGCGTACGGCGATGCTGCCATCCTCAGCGGCGATCAGGTCCACGTCGTCGACGAAACCGAACAGGCTGGATTTGAATTCCGCATGGATGTGGTTGGGCGACGGTTGCGTCCAGGTGACCCGCTCCATGTCTGCCAGCACCACGGTCAGGCGCTTGATGGCACCAAACAGGGTGTCGCCGGCCTGCAGCGGCTCCACATATTGATCACTGTCCGGGGCGGCCGCGCTGCTGACACAGTTCGGTGAGCCGGGGCAGGGGGCAAGGGCCGCCTGCTGTGTTGTTTCCAGCACCTCGTTGTCCGCCAGGGCGGCATCGAGCACGTTGGGTTGTTCTACCGCTGGCGATTCCGCCAGTGCAACGGTGGGCAGCAACAACAGGGTAAGGAGGCTAGCGCGGATCCACATCTCTGATCAGTCCTACAAAAATGCCTTCGATAAACAACTCGTTCGGGGCCACGCGTATCGGCTGATAGGCGTCATTGGCTGGCTCCAGCGTAACACTGTTGCTGTCGATGCGCAGGGTTTTCACCGTGACGTCGTCATCAATACGGGCCACCACGATCTGGCCGTTGCGGGCATTGTCCGCCTTGCGCACGGCGATCAGGTCGCCATCGAGGATGCCGACATCCTTCATGCTGTCGCCTTCCACCTTGAGCAGGTACGTGGGGCGCTGGCGAAACAGGCCCAGCGGCACCGGCACCGTGCGCTCCACGTTCTCGATCGCCTCGATGGGCAGGCCGGCGGCCACCTTGCCCACCACCGGCAGGCCGTCTTCTTCCTCGAGGGCCTCATCCAGCACCTGGATGCCGCGCGAGCGGTCATTGTGGATGCGGATATAGCCTTTGCGCTCCAGCGCCCGCAGGTGGTCCGAAGCGGCATTCTTGGACTGGAAGCCCATGATCTCCGCGATTTCGGCGCGGGTGGGCGCCATGCCGGTTTCCTGGACGTGGCTGCGGATGCAGTCGAGTACCTGTTGCTGGCGTGCGGTGAGTCCGTCGCTCATGGCGATCTCCTTTTCCTGACCTTCTTCACTGGGCCGGCTGTCTGCACTGACCCGGCTGGCTCAACTGCCACAGCCCACGCAGGGCTATCATTCCCCGATAATACTGTCTTTCAGGACAGTGTCAAATGATCAGTCGCCGGCGGCGCGCGGCGCCAGTGCTGGCGCTGTGCCATCGTGGACGACAGGGACAAAACACTGATTGCATTGGCTAAGTCGTTGCTATGAGAGCGGTGAGCCAATAGCATTGGGCTCTCCGGCGACAGCCACGGAAAGGCTGTCCCGGCATGTTATTGGGGTTGTGGATGACGGCGGGCGACCGGTGACGCGGTTCAGCGGCCAGGGCCTGCCGGCACAGGCATTCAAGCAGCGGAAGCCAAGAAAGAGAGACACTACATGGAACAGATCAACCGGGACGAGTACCCGCTGGACCGCATCCAGCGACTGCTTTCCGGCATTCCATTCTTCAACGAGATCCTGCGTGCCGACCCGGCCCAGTTCGAGCGTTTGCTGAACATGTCCGAGGTGCTGCAGGCGTCTGCCGGCGATGTTGTCATTCGCCAGGGCGACAGTGACACGTTTCTGTACTTTTTGCTCAAGGGGCAGCTGGCCGTGGTGGCAGGCAGCAACGGCAGTGAATCGGTGATCAACTACATCTCTCCCGGGGAGGTGTTCGGGGCCCTGGCCATGATCCGGGAGACGCCGCGTACTGCCACCATCAAGGTGGATGAGGCGGCCCGCGAGGCGATTCTGGTGCGGCTGGATTACGCCCATTTCAAGGACATCCACGACGAGGCCAATTTCAACCTCGGTACGCGCCTGGCGTTCTACCGCATGCTGGTACACAACATCCGCTGGACCCTGGAAGTGAACAAGATGCAGCACCCGGACCATCCGCTGGTGGCGAGCCTGCGCACGGTGCCTATCTACACCGGTGAGAAAAACACGGTGACGGAGCTGGAAGCCCTGCACGACCAGGCCTATCGCCTGTCAGACATCCTCTGTGAGTGGAATGAGTCGTCTGACCCGGTGCGCTCGAACGTGCAGGTGACCTGAGCCAGTCTTTTCGCCGGTCGAGACGCAAGAGCCCGCCCAACCGGCGGGCTTTTTCGTGGCGGGGGAGAGGAGGGCGCTACTGGTCGGTAATTTTCACCGCCAGCACGTCGCAGTTGGCGCCGGGCACCAGCCCCTTGGCGGTGGAGCCGAGCAGGATGGCCAGCCCGCTGCGGGTGTGGCTGCCCACCACGATCAGGTCGCAGTCGAGCTTTTCCGCATTTTCCTGGATGGTTTTCTCGATCGACCCCAGTTCCACGTGGACGTTGCTTTCCGGCACCTGATAGCGGCGCGCATACTCCATGGCGCTGTCGCGGGCCTGCTTGACCAGGGAGGACTGCAGGTCAGAGACATCCATGGGCACGTCGGCGCCGTAGGCCAGGGCCAGCGGCTCGATCACGTGGATCAGGTGCAGGTGGGTGCCGTCACGCTCGGCCAGGGCGGCCGCCCGGCCCAGTACCTGGGTGGATTCCTCGCTGCAATCAATGGCCACCAGGATCTGTTTGTAGGGATTGGTCACCGTGCACTCCTTGGCTGCTCCGGCGCGCCATTCGCGCCGTCCTGACCGCGATGGTGATACACCCACAGCCAGTTTGGCAAGGCTGATCGCGGCCGGCGAGGTTGCTGACGGCGCCGGTTTCGTAGTATCGGTAAAAAAGGCCTCCGGGACGGCTTTCCTTGACCCGGGGCCGCCGCTTCGACTAAATAGCGGCCTCTGTGGGCCAACTTGGCCCTTCTATTTGCGAGTCAGAGCAGACGTGGGTTTGTATGGGCAAATCGCTGGTAATTGTTGAGTCGCCTGCCAAGGCGCGCACCATTAATCGCTACCTGGGTGACGATTTCATCGTCAAATCCAGTGTCGGCCACGTGCGCGACCTGCCTGTCAGTGGCGGCGGTTCCAGGTCGACACCGGCCGAACGTGCCAAGGAAGCGGCCTATACCCGCTCCCTGCCACCGGAAGAGCGGGCCCGGCACAAGAAGAAGAAGGCCTGGACCCAGCTGGTGGGCCGTATGGGCATTGATCCCGAGCACGGCTGGGATGCCCGCTACGAGATCCTGCCGGGCAAGGAAAAGGTCATCGACGAGCTCAAGCGCCTGGCCGCAAAAGCGGATCACGTCTACCTCGCCACTGATTTGGACCGCGAAGGGGAGGCCATTGCCTGGCACCTGCGCGAGGTCATCGGCGGCGATGATTCCCGCTATGCCCGCGTTGTCTTCAACGAGATTACCAAGAAGGCCATCCAGGACGCCTTCCAGAAGCCCGGCCAGCTGGACCTGCCCCGTGTCGAGGCGCAGCAGGCCCGTCGTTTCCTCGATCGTATCGTCGGCTTCATGCTGTCACCGCTGCTGTGGGAGAAAATTGCCCGCGGCCTGTCAGCCGGCCGGGTGCAGTCCGTGGCGGTGGAGCTGGTGGTGGAGCGCGAGCGCGAGATCCGTGCCTTCAACCCCGAGGAATACTGGGAGATGAAGGCGGACGGCAAGCCCGAAGGCAAGCCGGCGCTGACCATGCAGGTGACCAAGGCGGGTGGCGAGAACTTCCGTCCCACCAATGAAACCGATGCGCGCCGTCATGAGCAGGCGCTCAAGGATGCCGGTGAGCTGGAAATCGTCCAGCGCGATGACCGTCCCACCCGTTCCAAACCGTCTGCGCCGTTGATCACCTCGACCATGCAGCAGGCGGCCAGCACGCGCCTGGGTTTCAGTGTGAAAAAGACCATGACACTGGCGCAGCGCCTGTACGAGGCCGGTCACATCACCTATATGCGGACCGATTCCACCAATCTCAGCGCCGATGCCGTGGCGGCCTGCCGCAGCTGGATCGAGTCGGACCTGGGCAAGCAGTACCTGCCCGAGAAACCGATCCAGTACAGCAGTCGTGATGGTGCCCAGGAGGCCCACGAAGCGATCCGTCCTTCAGAGGTGAAACGCACCGGCGATTCCCTCAAGGACATGGAGCGTGATGCCCAGCGCCTGTACGAGCTGATCCGCCGGGTCTTCATCGCCTGCCAGATGCCGCCGGCGGAATACCTGAGCAGCACCCTGACCGCCCACGCCGGGGAGTACGAGCTCAAGGCCAAGGGCCGCATTCTCAAGTTCGATGGCTGGACACGCATCCTGCCACCGGCCTCGCGCAAGGGGCAGGAAGACGTCGAGCTGCCGGATCTGGCGAAAGGCGAGAAGCTGGCCATTACCAGCATCGATGCCAGCCAGCACTTCACCAAGCCGCCGGCCCGTTACACCGAAGCGAGCCTGGTCAAGGAGCTGGAAAAGCGCGGCATCGGCCGTCCGTCCACCTACGCCGCGATCATTTCCACGATCCAGGACCGTGGTTACGTGCGTACCGAAAACCGTCGCTTCTATGCCGAGAAGATGGGTGACATCGTCACTGACCGGTTGGTGGAGTGCTTCCCCAACCTGCTCGATTACAACTTCACGGCGAGCATGGAAGAAACACTGGACGAAATTGCCGAGGGCAAACGTAACTGGCGTGATGTCCTGAACGAATTCTACGAGGATTTCCGCAAGAAGCTCGACAATGCCCAGGGCGAGGGGAGCGGCAAGGAAGCGAAGGGCGGCATGCGTGCCAACCTGCCCACCGAGACGGACATCGAATGCCCCGAGTGTGGCCGGCTGATGCAGATCCGCACCGGCTCCACCGGTGTGTTCCTGGGCTGCTCCGGCTATGCCTTGCCGCCGAAAGAGCGCTGCACCAAGACGCTCAACCTGCTGCCCGGCGAAGAAGCCATTGACGTGGATGACGACGAGGCGGAAGCACTGGCGCAACGGCGCAAGAAGCGCTGCCCGAAGTGCAACACCGCCATGGACAGCTACCTGATCGATGAAACCCGCAAGCTGCACGTGTGCGGTAACAATCCGGATTGCAGCGGCTTTGTGGTGGAGCAGGGCAAGTTCCGCATCAAGGGCTATGAAGGGCCGACGCTGGAATGTGAAAAGTGCCAGAGCGAAATGCAGTTGCGCTCCGGCCGTTTCGGCAAGTACTTCAAGTGCACCAACGAGGCCTGTGGCAACACCCGCAAGCTGCTGCGCAATGGCGAGCCGGCTCCGCCGCGCGCCGACCCGATTCCCATGGAGCACCTGCAATGCGAGAAGGTGGATGACTTCTACCTGCTGCGCGACGGTGCCTCCGGCCTGTTCCTGGCGGCAAGCAAGTTCCCGAAGAACCGCGAGACGCGGGCACCCACCGTGGAAGAAGTGCGCTCGGTCAAAGACAAGCTTGATCCCAAGCACGTGTACCTGGCCGACGCGCCGGCGGAAGACAGCAAGGGACGCAAGGCCGTACTGCGCTACAGCCGCAAGGCGAAAGAGCAGTACGTGATGACCGAGGAAGACGGCAAACCCACCGGCTGGGCGGCGTTCTACCGCGACGGCAAGTGGGAAATCGAGGACAAGCCAAAGAAGAAAGCGGCGAAGAAGAAGGCCGCCAAGAAAAAAGCACCGAAGAAAAAGGCGGCAAAAAAGAAAGCTGCCAGGAAGAAAGCCGCGAGCAAGAAGGCGGCTGAGTAACAGCAACGTCATCGGCCGGAGGAGCGCCGCATGTCGCGCATGGTGCGAGAAAGCCAGACCAGTGGCCTCAGGGAGCGCCACTGGTTTGCCCAGTCACTGCTCAAACAGCTGCGCCAGCAGCAAGACGGTGGCGCCCCACGGGGTGGCCTGCTGGCGTTGCGTGGCGCGGTGCTGTTCCATCTTTACAGCGCACTGGTCGGCGCCGTCCGCCAGGCGTCTGCTACTGACCTGGATGACCGCCTCAGCCTTGCGGTGCTCAATGACACGCTGGCCGACAGCGAGCGCCCGGAGCTGGCCATCCTGCGCAGCGCCCTGAACGATCCCGCTGACGTGATTCACTGGCTGCACCGGGAAATAAATGCCGCCTGCGGTGCCTCGGGCCTGGCTCACCGGCCGGCGCCGCGCAGTGAGGAGGCATCCCTGACGTTCGCCGTGGAAGACCCGAACCTGCCGCTGGCGGACGGCGACATGGCGCGCCTGGATGCCGCAGTGCAGCGGGTGGGTGTCCTGTTGCAGGAAATGGCAGCCTACACGGAGGAGTGGTGATGGAGCCCAATCGCGGTCGCGAAGCCTGGCGCGTGTTGCGCATTCAGTCCGAGCTGGTGGATGGCATCCAGCACCTGTCACACATTGGCCCGTCGGTGACCGTGTTCGGCAGTGCCCGTCTCGGGCCCGACTCGCCGTATTACCAGCAGGCCAGTGCCCTGGGCGAGAAGTTTGCCCGCGCCGGCCTGAACGTGCTCACCGGCGGTGGCCCGGGCATCATGGAAGGCGCCAACCGTGGGGCGCTGGGCAACGGCGCCTGTTCCATCGGCCTGAACATCGAGTTGCCCCATGAGCAGGGCGCCAACCGGTTCCAGGACCTGGGCCTGGATTTTCGCTACTTCTTTGTCCGCAAGCTCATGTTCGTCAAGCACGCCGCGGGATTCGTGGTGTTTCCCGGGGGCTTTGGCACCATGGACGAGCTGTTCGAGGCGCTTACCCTGGTGCAGACCCGCAAGATCCGCTCATTCCCCATTGTCCTGATCGGCACCGCCTACTGGTCTGGCCTGGTGGACTGGATGCGCGAGCGCATGCTGGAAGACGGCTGCATCTCGCCGGGCGACCTGGAGCTGTTTCACCTGACCGATGACGTCGAAGACGCCTTCCATGTGGTCATGGATGCCTTCCGCAGCGAGCCTGAGACCGGCGAGGACAACCTGCCCAACAACGTCTGAGTACGCATTTGCATGAGCCCTGCTCATGCCTTGCTGAGCCGCTCTTGTGCGTTGATTTTTCGACAGTTTTTCACGTTTTCATGCCTTGACCCCGCGGCCCGTCATGCTAGAGTGACGGTCCGTCACTAAATGAATATTGATCACCTGAAGGCGATATCGCCCCGGAGGCAATCATGCTGAGAACCCTGTCCCTGGCCATGCTGGCCCTGTTGCCCCTCCCGGCCCTGGCCGAGACCCCGGCGCAGACACCTGAAGAGAAAGGTCTCGAGATCGCGCGTGAAGCCGACGCCCGCGGTGAGGGCTTTGGTGATTTCCAGGCCGGCATGCGCATGGTGCTGATCTCCAAGCGCGGCGATACCTCCGAGCGCGAGCTGCGGGTGATGACCCTGGAAGGCACCGGCGAGACCGAAGGCGACAAGAGCCTGACCATCTTTGATACCCCGCGTGACGTGCGCGGCACCGCGCTGCTGACCTGGAGCTACAAGACCCAGGACGACGACCAGTGGCTGTACCTGCCGGCCCTGCGCCGGGTGAAGACCATCGCCTCGCGCAACCAGTCCGGTTCCTTCATGGGCTCCGAGTTCGCGTTCGAGGACATGCGTGCCCAGGAAGTGGAGAAGTACACCTACAAGTACCTGCGTGACGAAGCCTGCGGCGAGCTGACCTGCTTCGTGTTCGAGCGTTACCCCACCGACAAGTATTCCGGTTATACCCGCCAGGTGGTGTGGATGGACCAGGCCGAGTACCGGGTGCAGAAAATCGAATACTTTGACCGCAAGAAGAGCCACCTGAAGACGCTGACCATGTCCGGCTACCAGCAGTACAAGGACAAGTTCTGGCGCCCGGACGAAATGGAAATGGTGAACCACCAGACCGGCAAGTCCACCAAGCTGTACTGGACCGACTACCGGTATGACACCGGCCTGACCGAATCTGATTTCGACCAGAACGCGCTCAAGCGCCTGCGTTGATCCACGACCCGAAACGGGAGCCGCGCGGCTCCCGTTTTTTTGTACCTGCTAAACCTGCGCGCGTGAGGAAGACACCATGACCCACCGCTTTTTACTGGCTCTCACGGGCATCGCCCTGGCGAGCACGGCCAGTGCCTGGGAATTCCGCGGCGAGACCGGCGTGGAAGGGCGTTACTTTACCGACGGCCCCGGCACCGCCGGCTACTGGCACAACGGCTCGGTGTATGCCAAGGCGGAGCTGTTCCATGAGTGGAACGACCGCGACGACCAGTTCGTGTTCATTCCCTTTGCCCGCCAGGACGAGCATGACGAGAACCGCACCCATGCGGATATCCGTGAGCTGAGCTGGATCCATGTGGCTGACGGCTGGGAATCCCGCGTCGGCGTCTCCAAGGTGTTCTGGGGCGTGACCGAAGGGCGTCACCTGGTGGATATCATCAACCAGACCGACCTGGTGGAGCAGATCGACCAGGAAGAGAAACTCGGCCAGCCGATGATCAATGTCTCCACCGTGCGTGACTGGGGCATTCTTGATGTGTTCATCCTGCCCGGTTTCCGTGAGCGTACTTTCCCCGGCGAAGACGGCCGCCCGTCACTGGCGGTGCCGGTGGACACGGACGACCCGATCTATGAATCCGGTGCCGAGCAGAAACGGGTGGACGCCGCCATTCGCTGGCAGTTCTGGATGGGGGACTGGCAGTTCGGGCTGAGCCATTTCTCGGGCACCACCCGCGAGCCGCTGCTGGCGCTGAACACCTTCCAGCTCAGCCAGGCGCAGCTGGGTGCCTTCGCCGTGACCGGCCAGCTGCCTGCCGGCTACAAGCCGCGTTTCATTCCGGTCTACGAGGTGATCGACCAGAGTGGCCTTGAGGCGCAGTACGTCAGTGGCGGCTGGTTGTGGAAACTGGAAGTGATCAGTCGCAGCGGGCAGGGCGATCGTTTCACCGCCCTTGATGGTGGCCTGGAATACACCCAGGTGGGCATCTTCGAAAGTGACCTGGACCTGGGCTGGATTGTCGAATACCTGTGGGAAGACCGCGATGAGCTGCTGGCCTCGCCGTTCGAGCATGATGTGCTGCTGGGGAACCGCCTGACCTTCAATGACATCGCGTCCACGGAAGTGCTGTGGGGTGTGGTGTGGGACCCGGAAACCGAAGAGCGGGCCTGGAGCCTGGAAACCAGCCGTCGCATTGGTGACCGCTTCAAGGTGAGCCTGGAGAGCCGCATCTACAGCAACACCGGCGAGCCACCCACGGTGGAACAGATCGTTGGCGCCTCCCTGCAGGAAATCCCGCCGGAAACCCCGCTGTCCATCTACGGCCAGGAAGACAACATCCAACTGGAAGTCGTCTACTACTTCTAGGCCCCGACAAAGCCCCTCTCCCTCCGGGAGAGGGGTTGGGGTGAGGGCACAGCCTTACTCCCAACACCCTCTGGAAATCCCCAACCCCACCCTGCATGATTAAACACAGGGGAAGGGGACATCCATGCGCATACCACCACTGCTCGTCGTCGCACTGATGCTGCTGGCCATGGTGCCGCTGGCACACGTGCTGCCAACAACAGCTATGCCCGATGCAGCCCGCTGGGGTGCGGTCACGTTCTTCGGTCTCGTCGGAGCCATCTTCGTTCTGCCCGCCGCCATATCATTCAGGCGCGCCGGCACCACCGTCGACCCCCGTAATCCCGAAAAGACCGAAGCCCTGGTCACCGACGGCCTGTACCGCATCTCCCGCAACCCCATGTATGTCGGCTTCTGCTTCTGGCTGATCGCCGGCGCGTTTGCTGTTTCTTCCCTTTGGTTGTTGATCGCCTGGCCGATGTTCGTGATCTATATGAATGCGTTGCAGATTCCGGCGGAAGAGCGGGCCATGGCGGAGAAGTTTGCCGAGCAGTGGTCGGTGTTTTGTGAGCGGGTGCCGCGGTGGTTGGTTTAGAGGGAAATGGGAGGTCTGACCCCATTTGGCACATTTGCTGAATTTATTGCTGCCTAACTCATTTTCATTTGCTCTATTTGGATAATGAATGAGGACTCTGCGAAATGAATGCTGTTTTGATTATCCTACTCTTCGCTTTGCCTATTTTATATTTCCTCTGGCGGCAAGAATTTAAGGCTGCAGCGATTTCTTTAGGGCTGAGAACATGTCCTCAGTTGGAACTGGATGTTGATAAGTCAGAGCTATTGAAACAGGTTCAAGTAAGAGCCCATTGGCTAAAGACAGAAGATGATATCTATGTGTCGCGCTGCGGTTTTGATTCTGGTCGAGCCGCGTTTTCGTTTCCTGGGCATATAGTAGTCGGCAAGATTTTACCTGTGCCATCTCAGGTAATGGCGTTGACCGATGAGGCTAGAAGAGTATATGGAAAGGGTTACGAGGCGGCCGGCACGCTGCTAAATGATACACAATTCAACATCGTTGTATTTGAAGATACGTCGGACGCCGAAGCCTTTCTGGCTTTCGTCGAAAGGTGGCGAAAAAAGGTCTCTATTGAAATTGTTGAGTCGCTGCTGCTTGTTTCCTGTGGTTGGCGATCTGAGGATGTTGAGCAGGCCATAGAGATAGTAAGGGAGTATCGGCGGAGCGGAGCCCTCGCTCAGACGATACAGCGGCCACAGGTGAGCTAGTCTGCCTGGAATCATCCTGGAGATTGAGCGCAACGAAAGCAGGTGTGACCAATGAATGACGCAATTTTTCTAGCATTGGTGATATTTTGTGCTGTCGGTTTCTTGGTCTACCGGAGAGTGAGAAGAAGCAGCATAGATGAAGTTTTTTCTGGTTTGGAAGCTGAAAGAGCTGATCGCCTCCCTGAATCTTCATCGTTTGATTTATCGCTTTTGATTACAATACATGAATCGAAGTGCTTTCGAATCCCCGGCTCTCAAGGTCTATGCGCGGGGGTTGCAGGTTTTGTGACGGGGGTTCCTGGTTACGAAAAAGAGATGGTTTTTGTGTTCTCTCCGTTAATCCGTAACGCCCAGTCTGTCTGCTGTCTTACATCTGAAGTTTCTCGATATTTTGATGTTGGGTACGGAAAGCCTGTTACGCGCGAGATACCTGAAATGAGTGGCTGGCGTTCTTCTTCTGGTCGTGCGGATGGCGTGAGGAAGTTTGTCAGAGAAGTCCTGGGTCAGCTTCATGGTAGTCAATGCAGCGGTGAGATTGGGCCAAACGGAATGCTGATTATCTGCCCTATGAACGCGAGTAAGGTGCAGTCGGTTGTTCGGCTTGTTCAGAAAATGGGTGCCAATGCCAACCCTGCAGAGCGGCATGAAAGCAATGCCTGAGTTAGCATTGGCGCCGGTTTCTTACCATGAAAGAGGCAGGTGATTATTGCCCGCTAAAATGCACCCCAGCCTTCGCCTCCAGCCGCGTGATCAGGTTATCCCCCAGCGCCGTGGCCGGCGTCCCAAAAGCTGGGACACCCATCGATTAGGGACCCAAAAGCTGGGACACCCATCGATTAGCGGAGTGTCGTGGGCGCAGAGTGCAAGAATAGACAGGGATACCCACTGATTAATCCGTCTCTCACGGCGCGCTAGGCGATCACGGGTATCCCTCCCTTTCCGATCCGGTACGCTAGAGAGTGTTCGGGCATATCAGGGAGGATGTCGTGACACAACCCAGGCGTCAGCTGGTGCCAGCCTTCGCTATCGATCCGTGCGCTTACGCAATTATTTCCAGCGGTCCATTGTTCCTGAGGAAGAAGCTGATATTGCACTGGTCCCAATTTGGGACTATATTCGTGTTATGCGTATTATCGCTTTGTCGACGCTAAAGGCATTCTGGGCGAGTGCCCCGGAATATGCCGACTCCGTCGACCCCGGGTTGGCCTGGTACCGGGAAGCGCTGAGGGCTGATTGGGCCAGTCCAAATGAGGTGAAGGCGCAATTTTCGAACGCGAGCATCCTTAAGGATGGCCGGGTGGTTTTCAACATTGCCGG
Organism: Alcanivoracaceae bacterium; assembly: GCA_029212745.1. Classification (GTDB taxonomy): domain Bacteria; phylum Pseudomonadota; class Gammaproteobacteria; order Pseudomonadales; family Alcanivoracaceae; genus JARGOL01. The sequence goes on along the minus strand of JARGOL010000006.1, from coordinate 180,969 downwards.
CAACAAATACAGACTCGTGGTCTGGATTAATTACCCCTATCGCGTCGTGTACATTCGATTCATCGGCACGCATAAGCAATACGATGCGATTGATGCACAGACAGTATGAGGTGCTTTATGGACATCCGTCCGGTTAAGACAGAAGCCGACTACCAGGCGACACTGAAGGAGATTGAATCCCTCATGTCGGCGGAGGCTGGTTCAGAGGAGGGGGATCGACTGGATGTCCTGGTAACGTTGGTTGAGGCCTACGAGCGGCAGCATTATCCGGTCGATTTCCCTGATCCGGTTGAGGCGATCAAGTTCAGGATGGAGCAGCAGGGTCTTACCGTTGATGATCTGGTACCGGTAATCGGGCGCAAGAACCGGGTTTACGAGGTGCTGGCCCGTAAACGTCCTTTGACACTCCGGATGATCGAGGGGCTCCACGACAGGTTCTCGATTCCAGCGGAGAGTCTGATCAAACACCGTTCCAACCATGACAGCAGCGCCGCATAAGGGCGTGGGTTCTGGCCCCGGGTTCTGAGCCACCATCGTAATGGAGCGAGACTGGAGCAACCGGGGCCAGTCACGCCAAGCGCCGGGACCTGAATCCGCCCATTGTGCCTGACGGACAATGGGCAGCTTTACTGCCCGCTGAAATGCACGCCAGCCTTCGCCTCCAACCGCTCAATCAGGTTATCCCCCAGCGCCGTTGCCGGCGTCCAGAAGCCACCAGGCTTGAGCGTTCGCGGCGTTTCCGTTGCCAGGCAAAGCGCCGCCTCTGAAATCATCTTCGCAGTAGAGCCATAGCCCGGATCACGGTCACCGGTGACCTTGGTGCGAATCACATCGCCCTTGTCGGTGATGCCATGGAGGCGGATGTCGTAGAAACCTTTCTCTTGCGCTTCCGGGCTCGGGCCTTCGCCGGGGGCGGGCAGGAAGGTCTTTTCCATCAGCCAGCGGGTGGGCTTGATCACGGACGCCACCAGGAAGCCGCCCATGGCAGCGGTGATGCTCTGGGCCGCCAGCCAGCCCTTGGTGCCTTTGCCGGTGATCATGGCCTCGTCGTAGGCGAAGTTGTTGCCGTAGGTGCCATTGAGCAGGGCGTTGGAGCGGTGCACCACACGGGTGTTGATGGCGGCCATCACGAACGGGGCCAGCCAAACGCCGAAGTCGTCATCAAAGGTGGCGGATTTCACATCGGGCTGGCGTTCGCTGCTTACGGCATTGTCGATGCACAGGGCGTAGGGGTTGGCCAGCTGCTTGCGCAGTTCCTTGTCCTTTGCCGCTTCCTGGGCAATGTTGAGCATGCTCGCCACGGTGCCGCCAGACATGGCGCCTTTGGCGGCTTTGACGCGCATCTTGACGCGCGTGCAGGGCGCGCCGAACTGCTCCTGGGCCTGCTTCTGCAGGAAGTGCACGCCAAGGTCGGAAGGGATGGAGTCAAAGCCGCAGCAGTTCACGATGCGGGCGCCGGATTCTTTCGCCTTGGCTTCGTACTTGAGCAGCATGGCGCGGATCCACTGGGTTTCACCGGTGAGGTCCACATAGTCGGTGCCGGTTTCCACGCAGGCTTTCACCATGGGCTCGCCGTACAGGGCATAGGGGCCGACGGTGGAGAGCACCACATCGGTCATGTTGCACAGGTCGGCCAGCTGGCCCGGGTCATTGGCATCTGCCTGCAGCAGGGGCAGGGCGGCGGCCTTGCTGCCCAGGGAGGCCTTTACCTGCTCCAGCTTGTCCGGGTTGCGCCCGGCGGCGGCCCATTTGACGTCGCCGTCCACGCCGTAGGTGTCTGTCAGGTACTGGCAGATGATCTGGCCCACAAAGCTGGTGGCACCGAAAACGACGATCTGGAACGGCTTGTCTGACATGGAAAGACTCCCTCAGGGCGGTTATTCACGTGAAGCGGCATGGTACACCCTTCACGCGCCCCTGTGTGTGATGCCGGCGCGAAGGGTTGCCCGGGCCGGGCGGTTGCGCCAACATACAGACGTTTCAAACGTTTGTTTGTGTTTGCTGATCCGGGTGCCCATGGCGCCCGACTGTTGCGCCAGCTGGGGACCTGCCATGCCACCAAGCTCCACCGTTGACCGTATCCTGGATACCGCCGAGGCCCTGTTTGCCGAGAAAGGCTTTGCCGAGACCAGCCTGCGTGCCATCACCAGCAAGGCAGGGGTCAACCTGGCGGCGGTGAATTACCACTTCGGCTCCAAGGAGGCGCTGATACAGGCCGTTTTCCAGCGCTTCCTGGAGGCCTTCTGTGTGCGCCTGGACGAAAAGCTGCGCGACATGGCCGATGACGAGGTCAGCCTGGAAGCCCTGCTGTCGCTGGTGTCGCACACTTCGGTGGCGGCCCAGCAGGGTGATGCCCGCCGCGTGGCCATCTTCTTCCGCCTGTCCGGCCTGGGCTACACCCAGGGGCAGGGCCACCTGCGCAAGTTCCTGCGCGAGCGTTACGGCGATGTCTTTACCCGCTTCCTGATGCGCCTGCAGCAGGCGGTGCCGGATGTCTCGCCCATGGAACTGTTCTGGCGCGTGCACTTCGCCCTCGGCTCCACCATCTTTACCCTCTCGGGCATGGACAGCCTGCGTGCCATCTGCAAGGCCGACTTCGGTGATGACCTCGGGCCAGGGGATGTGGACAAGCGCCTGATCGCCTTCCTGGCCGGTGGTATCCGCGCGTCGGTGCAGGCATCCTGAATGCCATGCAGATACGCGTCAGCATTGCCGAGCAGATCCTTACCCTGACCGATGACCAGGGCGGGGTGACCACCTGGCCGGTCTCCACAGCCGCCAACGGCCCGGGTGAGGCCGAAGGCAGCAATTGCACGCCGCGCGGCAGTCACGTCATTCGTGCGCGCATCGGCGCCGGCCAGCCGGAGAACGCCGTGTTTGTCGGCCGCCGGCCCACCGGTGAGGTGTATTCCCCGGCGCTCGCTGAGGCCCATCCCGGCCGGGACTGGATCCTGTCACGTATCCTCTGGTTGAGCGGGTGCGAGCCGGGCCGCAACCGGCTCGGGTCCGTGGATTCCATGCGACGCTTCATCTATATTCACGGCACACCTGACAGCGAACCCATGGGCGTGCCGCGCAGTCATGGCTGTGTGCGCATGCGCAACGCCGATATCATCGACCTGTTTGATCGCGTCACCGTGGGCTGTCCCGTCGTCATCGAAGAATAAGGCCCGTCATGCCTGATGCCATTGCCCCCGTCCTGATGCTCGACATCGACGGCACCGAACTCACCGCCGAAGACCGCGAGCTACTGGCGCACCCGGCCACCGGCGGCCTGATCTTCTTTACCCGCAACTACGAAGACCGTGCGCAGCTGTGCGCGCTGGTGGATGCCGTCCGTGCCGTGCGTCCCGATATTCTCATCGCCGTGGACCAGGAAGGCGGGCGCGTGCAGCGCTTCCGTGACGGCTTCACACGGCTGCCACCCATGGCGGCGCTGGGCGAGCTGTATGCCCGTGATCGCGCCGAGGGCGCTCTGGCTGCCCGCCAGCTGGGTGCGTTGATGGCCAGCGAACTGGTGGACTGCGGCATCGATATCAGTTTTGCCCCGGTGCTGGACCTGGACTTTGGTCACTCCGAGGTCATCGGCGACCGGGCGTTTGGCCGGGAGCCGGGGCAGGTGGTGGCACTGGCCGGCGCATTCATTGATGGCATGGCGGATGCCGGCATGGCGGCCACCGGCAAGCACTTCCCCGGGCATGGCCATGTGGCGGCGGATTCGCACCTGGAACTGCCGGTGGATGAGCGTTCCCTGGCGGATATCCGCGCCCAGGACCTGCTGCCGTTCAAGCACCTGGCGGCGCGCCTGAAAGGCATCATGCCTGCGCATGTGGTGTACACGGCGGCGGATGACAATCCGGCCGGGTTTTCCCGTTTCTGGTTGCAGGACGTGTTGCGCCAGGAACTGGGCTTCAAGGGCGTGATCTTCTCCGATGACCTGGCCATGGCCGGCGCCGCCTTCGCCGGTGATTACCCGGCCCGTGCCCGTGCCGCGCTGGGTGCCGGGTGTGACATGGTGCTGGTCTGCAACGACCGTGCCGGTGCTGTGCAGGTGGCACAGAGTCTCGAGCAATGGCAGCCTGATGCATCGCTGGTGGCCGCCACGACCTTGTCTGCCAGCCAACCGTCTTCGTCCCTGGCGCTTGCCGATGCGCAAGCGCGGGCCCAACAACTGCTGGGGTAATCCATGGACAGCATTCAGTTGAGCAGTTTCTTTCAGCCGTCCACCGATACCGAGGTGTGGCTGACGCAGGTGTTTGTCATCGTCTTTCTGACCGTGGCGAGCAATTTCATCCTCATGCGTCTGGTTGACCTGGCCGATCGTATCGTCGCCAAGTCGGAAAGCCTGTGGGACGACGCCTTGCTGGAGGCTGCCCGGATCCCGGTGCGCCTGTTTGTCTGGACCATCGGTATTTCGTTTGCCGTGCGCGTGCTGCAGAACGTCACCGAGACGGAGCTGTTCAACTACCTGCCCCAAGCACGGGAAGTGGCGCATATTGTTATCATCGCCATGTTCTTTACCCGCTTCATCTCGTTTGCCGAAACCAACGTCATTAATCCGGAGCGTCTGTCCAAGCCCATGGACAAGACCACGGCCAAGGCCATTGCCAAGCTGTTGCGCGTGTCCGTCATCATCACGGCGTTGCTGATCATCCTGCAGACCCTGGGTTACTCCATTTCCGGGGTGCTGGCCTTTGGTGGCGTCGGTGGCGTGGCAGTGGGTTTTGCTGCCAAGGATCTGCTGGCCAACTTCTTCGGTGGCCTGATGATCTACCTGGACAAGCCCTTCAAGGTGGGTGACTGGGTGCGCTCCCCGGACCGTGCCATCGAGGGCACGGTGGAGGACATCGGCTGGCGGCTGACGCGCATCCGCACGTTCGACAAGCGGCCGCTGTACATTCCCAACTCCATGTTTGCCTCCATCGTGGTGGAGAACCCGTCACGCATGCTCAATCGCCGCATTTATGAAAAGCTCGGCATCCGCTACAGCGATGGGCACCTGATGGAGCCGATCTGCAAGGATGTGCGCAAGATGCTGGAGAACCACCCGGAGATCGAGACTGGTCACACCCTGATGGTGAACTTCGACAGTTACGGCGCCTCGCACCTGGAGTTCTTTATCTACACCTTTACCAAGACCACGGATTGGGTGCGCTTCCATGAGATCAAGCAGGAAATTCTTTTGAAGGTGATGGCCATTGTCGAAGAGCATGGCGCCGAGTTCGCTTTCCCCACACGGACGCTGCATGTGTTCAACGAGTCGGCCGATGCGCCGGCGGGGGAGGGCCAGTGAGCCCGGAATTTGCCGAGGAACTGGCGCGTGTGCGCCGTGATGCGCGCGAGCTGTACAGCATGGCCGAGCTGGATGCAGCCATTGACCAGATGGCCGCTGCCATCACGGCGGCGCATGGCGAGCATGACCCGCTGCTGCTCACCGTCATGAATGGCGGTGTGGTGCTGGCGGGCCGGTTGCTGACGCGCCTGGATTTCCCGCTCGAGATTGATTACCTGCATGCCACCCGTTACCGCGGTGAGACCGCGGGCAGTGACCTGCAGTGGCGGGTGGCGCCGGCGGCATCGCTGAAGGACCGGCACGTTATCATTCTCGATGACATTCTCGACGTCGGCACCACCTTGCTGGCCGTCATCGACGCCTGCAAAGCGCAGGGTGCCGCGTCTGTGTCGACGGCGGTGCTGGTGGACAAGGTCCACGACCGCAAAGCGCGTCCCGGCCTGAAGGCGGATTACACCGGTGTCGAGGCGGAGGATGCATACCTGTTCGGCGCCGGCATGGATTACCGGGGTTACTGGCGCAATGCGCCGGGTATTTTTGCGGTAAGCGAATAGCGCCTCGAGCGCGGGAGCGAATCATGCTGGCATTCATTGGTGGTACGGGCCTGACGCAGATGCCGTCCCTGGAACTGGTGGGAGAGCACAGTGCGTCCACCCGTTGGGGTGAGGCGTCGGCACCGGTGCAGGAGGGAGTGCTGGCTGGCCAGAAGGTGCTGTTCCTGGCCCGTCACGGCAATCCCCACGTACTGTTGCCCCACCAGGTGAACTATCGCGCCAATCTGGCGGCGCTGAAGAATGCCGGTGCCAGTGCCATCGTCGCGGCCAATGCTGTGGGCGGTATTACCGAGCGATGCGGTAGCGGTGCGCTGGTCGTGCCCGATCAATTGATTGACTACACCTGGGGGCGTGACAGCACCTACTTTGATGACCGTTCCGGCCCGGTCACCCATGTGGACTTCAGCTGGCCGTTTGATACGGCACTGCGCCTGCAACTGGTGGACGCGTTTGAGCAGTTACAGCTGGAGCCCGTCAACGGCGGTGTCTATGGGGCGACCCAGGGGCCGCGCCTGGAGACGGCCGCCGAGATCGAACGCATGGAGCGCGACGGCTGCGACATCGTCGGCATGACCGGCATGCCCGAAGCGGTACTGGCGCGTGAGCTTGAGTTGCCGTACGCCATGTTGTCCCTGGTGGTGAACCCGGCGGCGGGCAAGGCCGATCGCGAAATCACCATGGCAGAAATCGAAGCCGTGCTGCACAAGGGCATGGATGCGGTACATGCGGTGCTGGCAAAGTTGGCGAGCATGCAGGAATAGCGGCGGCGAGGGGCGATGCAGCCGTTTGGCGGGCCCTCACCCCGGCCCTCTCCCGGAGGGAGAGGGGGCGTTTTTTTGATTGCTGTGGTGTCGGGTGGGGAGGGGAGTGTCCCTGCACGCTTCCTCGAGAGTCCCCTCTCCCGGTGGGAGAGGGTCAGGGTGAGGGTGAGGGACAGGGTGAGGGCATCCCCACACCCTGACCAAACCGCCAACCCTCGATGACCGCAGGCGCGGCGTGCACGCCGCGAACCCTCCCGGCAATCTGCTGCCGTTACTTCGCCTTCAGCGCCTTTTCCATCAACGCCAGTTGTTTCTGCTCGTCAGTCTCGTAGGGCATCAGTCGCACCAGCAGGCCGAACAGCGGGTGATCCAGGTAGTGCAGTTCCTCGCTGCGCATGCGTCGCTTCTGGTCGATGTTGACCCAGAAACGCTGGCCGTCGGCGCTGGTATCGGTGAACCAGGCGTCGGGCTCGATATGCAGGTAACGCGACAGGTGGATGCGCAGCAGTGCCTGGAATTCCGGTTCGGTGGCGTCCACCTGCAGGGCGTCGGGCATCTGTTCTGCAATCGGGTCGTTGATGCCTTCGTTCAGCTCCAGCGGCGGCAAGCCGGATTGCCCGGCGCTGTCTGCGCCAGTGGGCAGGGTGCCATCAGCATCCGGCTGCTCGGGGAATACCGCGATGGCGTCACCGCCGCGGACGTAGACCGGGAACGCCACGCTGCGCTCGCGCACCGGTTGGCGCCAGGCCGTCTGCAGCAGGATGCGGTATTCGCCGCTATCGGCCATGCGCGTGGCCATGCTGTCCAGCGACATGTCGGCATTGTCGATGACACGCCAGGCGCCTGAGGCTGCCGCTTTCTGGTCAATGGCATCGCTTTGCTCAGGCAGGGTGGCAGGTGTGCCGGCGGCCGGGTGAATGGCGTTGTCGGCATTCAGCTGGGGACGCTTGTCCAGGCGCCAGTATTCCTGGGTGATGGCACTGCGGCGGGAAAACGCCACCAGCTCCACCTGGTACCAGTTTTCCTTGTAGATCTCGTCCACCGCCGCGATCTTGCGACGAAGCTCCGGCGCCGACAGCTCGGTGTAGGGGTTGCTGGCCGTCTCCGTTTCCGCTGCCGCATTCGCCACGGTCAGGGCCGGCAACAGGCTGAACACCGCAATCAAAAGGTAACGCATGGTAAGTCCTCCGCAGGCGACACTATCTGCTGGTGCCGGCCAGTGTGTCCAGTAATCCGTTCACAACCTCGAGGCGTTCGTCGTAGCTGTCCGCGTCGGCAATGAACTTCAGCGCCGTGGCGCCCTCCAGCTTGTAGCGGGTCGGCGCCGACTGTACCAGTTTCACCAGTACCAGTGGGTCGACCGCTGTTTTCTCGGAAAATTCCAGCCGGGTGCTCTTCGCCGTGGTGTCGACCTTGGCGATACCCAGCTGTTCCGCCCGCAGGCGCAGTTCGGTCACGGCAAACAGGTATTTCACCTGCTGCGGCAGCAGGCCGAAACGGTCAATCATTTCCACTTGCAGGGCGTCCAGCTGGTCGTGGTTGCGGCAGCCGGCAATGCGTTTGTACAGGGTCAGGCGGGTAAATACGTCCGGCAGGTAGTCATCCGGAATGAGCGCCGGGATGCGCAGGTTAACATCCGGCCCGCCGGACAGGGGCTTGCTGGTGTCCGGCTGCTCGCCCCGGCGCAGGGACTCCACTGCCTGCTCCAGCATCTCCATATAGAGGGAAAAGCCGATGGACTCGATATGGCCGTGCTGTTCATCGCCAAGCAACTCGCCGGCTCCGCGGATCTCCAGGTCATGGCTGGCAAGCATGAAGCCGGCACCCAGGTCGCTTGCCGACTCGATCGCTTCCAGCCGTTTGCGCGCGTCCTTTGTCATCACCTTCGGCGGCGGTGTCAGCAGGTAGGCATAGGCCTGGTGATGGGAACGGCCCACGCGACCACGCAGCTGGTGCAGCTGTGCCAGGCCGAACTTGTCAGCGCGCTCGATGACAATGGTGTTGGCACTGGGCACATCGATGCCGGTCTCGATAATGGTGGAGCACACCAGCACGTTGAAGCGGCGGTGATAGAAATCGCTCATCACTGCTTCCAGGTCGCGCTCGCGCATCTGGCCATGGGCGGTGACCACACGCGCATCGGGTACCAGTTCATGAATCTCTTCGGCGGTGCGTTCCATGCGTTCGATGTCGTTGTGCAGGTAATACACCTGGCCACCGCGGAGCAGCTCGCGCAGGATGGCCTCGCGGATGATGCCGCTGTCTTTCTGCTGCACGAAGGTCTTCACCGACAGCCGTTTTTCCGGCGGCGTGGCGATGATGGAAATGTCACGCATACCCGAGAGCGACATGTTCAGTGTGCGCGGGATCGGTGTGGCGGTCATGGTGAGGATGTCGCACTCGGCGCGTAATTCCTTCAGGCGTTCCTTGTGACGGACGCCGAAGCGGTGTTCTTCGTCCACCACCAGCAGGCCCAGGTCCTTGAAGGTAATGCCCGGTTGCAGCAACTGGTGGGTGCCGACGACGATGTCCACCTTGCCCTCGGCGAGACGCTGCAACACCGCCTCGCGTTCCTTGTTGCTGCGAAAACGGCTCATCACCTCGATGGTTACCGGCCAGTCGGCAAAGCGGTCGCTGAAGGATTCGAAATGCTGCTGGGCGAGCAGGGTGGTGGGCACGAGGATGGCCACCTGGGCGCCGTTCTGCACTGCCACGAACGCGGCGCGCATGGCCACTTCGGTCTTGCCAAAGCCGACGTCACCGCAGACCAGGCGATCCATGGGGCGGCCCGCTTCCAGGTCCAGCAGGACATTCTTGATGGCCAGCTGCTGGTCCGGTGTTTCCTCGAACGGAAAGCCGGCGGCAAAGCGCTGGTAGTCGGCTTCCTCCACCTTGAAACGCCGGCCCTCACGGGCTTCGCGACGGGCATAGGTGTTGAGCAGTTCTGCCGCCACGTCGTTCACTTTCTCGGCGGCTTTCTGGCGTGCCTTGCTCCATTGTTCCGAGCCCAGGCGAGTGAGCGGCGCATGATCCGGGTCGCCAGCGCCGTAGCGACTGATCAGGTGCAGTGACGAAACCGGCACATACAGCTTGTCGCCGCCGGCGTATTCCAGCAGCAGGAATTCGTGCGGCTGGTTGTCGATGTCCATGTGCACCAGGCCCTGGTAACGGCCCACACCGTGATCAATGTGCACCACCGGTGAGCCGGTGGTGAGTTCGCCCAGGGAGCGGAATGCCTGCTCGTTGGTGGTTTCCGTGGTGCGCCGGCGGCGGCGTTGCATCACCCGGTCGCCGTACAGCTGCGCTTCGGCAATCACGGCAACGCCATAGTCTTCAGCCACGAAGCCCTGGTCCAGCTCGCCCACGGTCAGGCACAGCGGTGCATGGCCACGGTCGAAGGCCTGCCAGCCATCCACCATTTCCGGTTGCAGGCCGGCTTTCTGGGCCAGTGTCAGCAAGGCTTCGCGGCGGCCAGCGGTTTCTGCACACAACAACACGCGCAGGTCAGGATGCTGTTGCAGCCAGGCCTTCAGGGCGGTGGCCGGGTTGCCGTCCTTGTCCGCCTGGAACACCGGGGATTGCTGGAACGGGAAGTCGATGCCCTTGTCGGCAATGCGCGCACGCGGGTAGCGGTTGTACTGGCCGTTCAGTTCGTCCGGGCGCAGGAAGATGGCGCTCGGTGCCAGCAGCGGCCGCTGGATGTCGTGGCGACGGCTTTCATAGCGCGACTGCACTTCCTCCCAGAAGTGGCTGGCGGCATCGTCGGTGCCCTTGAGCTGGACGATCTGGCTGTTGGCCGGCAGGTAGTCGAACAGCTGGCTGAGTTCATCGAAGAACAGGGGCAGGTAGTACTCGACACCGGCAGTGGCATGGCCCTCGGCAATGTCCTGGTAGAGCGGGCAGTTGCGGTGGTCGACGTCAAAGGTGTCGCGAAAGCGCCGGCGGAACTGGTCGATGCCGTCTTCGGTGAGCGGGTATTCCGCCGCCGGCAGCAGCCGCAGCTCCTGGACCTGTTCGGAACTGCGCTGGGTCTCCGGGTCGAACAGGCGCAGCGACTCGATCTCGTCATCGAACAGCTCCACCCGGAACGGCTGTTCGGCCCCCATGGGGAAGATATCGACGATGGCGCCACGGACGGCGAATTCGCCATGCTCGTAGACATTGTCACGCTGGCGATAGCCGCAGGCGGCCAGTTGCTCGCGTGTGGTTTCCAGGTCGAACCGCTCGCCGCGCTTGAGCAGGAAGCTGTTGCCTTCCACGTGGGGGCGCGGGGCCAGACGCTGCATCAGGGTGTTCACCGGGGCAATGACAATGCCCTGGCGGATACGCGGCAGGCGGTGCAGCACACTGATGCGGTCGCTGATGATGTCCTGGTGCGGCGAGAACAGGTCGTAGGGCAGGGTTTCCCAGTCCGGGAAGAACAGCACCTCCACGCTTTCATCGGCGAGGTAGAAGCCGAGCGCGTCAAACAGTTGCTGGGCGCTGCTGGAATCCGGTGTCACCACCAGCAGCGGACCTTCCTGTTGCGGCGCCAGTTCGGCCAGCACCGCGGCGGCATTGCCCTGGTCCAGGCCGGCCCAGTCCCGGTGACGGTCGGGACCGGTGGGGAACAGGGCTTGCTGGGGTAACAGGGTCATCCGGAATCCGTGGCTGGGAAGCGAAGGCGGCGTATTGTAGCCAAAGCAGCGGCCGGTAACACCCGCGAAGGCATCATTGGCGGCCTGATTAATGGCACGCATTCACTGGCGCCAGCCGCTATCATGGCGGCCCTTGTCATTTGCCCGGGAGAGCGTCATGAGAGAAGTAGTCCGTGGCCTTTTGGATATCATCCAGCTGGAACAGCTGGAGCAGAACCTGTTTCGTGGCCAGACCGTGGCCACCGGCCAGCGCAGCATATTTGGCGGCCTGGTGGCCGGCCAGGCGCTGATGGCGGCCTCACGCACAGTGCCGGACGCCCGTCCGGTGCATTCGCTGCATGCCTATTTCCTGCGCCCGGGGGACTTCTCCGTGCCCATCATCTACGACGTCGATCGCATTCGTGACGGCAAGAGCTTCACCACCCGGCGGGTCAATGCCATCCAGCACGGTAAAGCCATTTTCAGCCTGGCGGCCAGCTACCAGGAGCCGGAAGAGGGCGTCGAGCACCAGACGGACATGCCGGACGTGCCGGCGCCGGAGACACTGGAAAGCGATGACGCCATTCGCCGGCAGTTTGCCGAGCGTATCCCGGACAAGTTCCGCGCCGCCTTCCTGCAGGAGCGGCCGGTGGAGTTCCGGCCGATCAAGCCGGCCAACAGCTTCGAGGCCGAGCCCCAGGACCCGACCCGGCTGGCCTGGTTTCGCATCAGTGACCGGATTGACGTGGATGAAGCCACCAACCGGGCGTTGCTGACGTTCTGCTCCGACTTCGGCCTGATGGGCACTGCCATGCTGCCCCACGGCATGAACTTCTTTCAGCCCCATGTGCAGGCCGCCAGCCTGGACCATGCCATGTGGTTCCACCGCCCGTTCCGGGTGGACGAATGGCTGCTGTACGCCACTGATGCGCCCACGGCCACTGGCGCGCGTGGCATCAATCGCGGCTTGATCTATCGCCAGGACGGCACGCTGGTGGCGTCGGTGGTGCAGGAGGGGCTGATGCGCCTGCATGAGCAGGAGCCCCGTGTCTGAGCGGATTGCCCTGCTGGACGAGGTGCGCGCCTGCCGGCTGTGCCAGCCGCACCTGCCACTGGGTCCACGCCCGGTGCTGCAGATGGCGCCCAGCGCCCGCCTGCTGGTGATTGGCCAGGCCCCCGGCACCCGGGTGCATGAGACCGGCATTCCCTGGAATGACCCCTCCGGTGAGCGTTTGCGTGACTGGCTGCAGATGGACCGGGACACCTTCTATGACCCGGCCCGCGTCGCCATCATGCCGATGGGCTTCTGTTATCCGGGGCGCGGACGAGGAGGGGATCTGCCACCCCGGCCGGAATGTGCTGCCACCTGGCACCGGCCCCTGCTGGCCCAGCTGCCGGCCATCCGCCTGACGCTGCTGATCGGCCAGTATGCCCAGCGCCACTACCTGCCACAGTGGCAGGGCAGTGTCTCCGCCAATGTGGCTGCCTGGCAGGAGCATCCCGACGGCCTGTTTGCCTTGCCCCATCCGAGCCCGCGCAACCGGCGCTGGCTGGCCCAGCGGCCCTGGTTTGACGAGCAGGTGGTGCCGGCCCTGCGGGCTGCGGTGGCTCGTGCCTTCCGCTAGCTGATCAATGGTGCCCTTCACCAGTGGATAGCGGCGCCGCAAGCGGTTAGAATTCGCGCCCCGAAGAGGGCCCGCCACCGGCGGTGGGCCCCGTCGAACCCCCCCTAAACCGAGAGGCCCTACCGTGAACAAGCAGGAAGACCACTTCGGACGCTGGAAAAACCGCGAAGAAATTGCTGAAGCCATGATTCCCATGATCGGCAAGCTCTATCGCGAGAAGAACGTCACCACTACCGTTTACAGTCGCACCCTGGTTAACAAGTCCGTTATCCAGATCCTCAAGACGCACCGGTTCGTCAAGCAGATCGAGGATGCCGAGCTGTCCGTGGTGGATACCTTCCCGATCCTGCAGGAAGTGGTGAAGCTGGACCTGGGGCCCAGCCGCATCGACATCGGCAAGGTGGCGGTGGCCTTCAAGACCGACAACCGCGGCCTGTCCGTGGCCGAGTTCGTCGCCGAGGAGCTGAAATCGGCGGTGGAGAACAAGATCGACCTGCCCGAGCCCACCGACGTGGTGCTGTACGGCTTCGGTCGTATCGGCCGTATCCTGGCCCGCCTGCTGATCGAGAAGGTCGGCTCCGGCCATGGCCTGCGCCTGAAGGCCATCGTGGTACGTGAATCCGGCAAGAACGACCTGCAAAAGCGCGCCAGCCTGATGCGCCGCGACTCGGTTCACGGCCCGTTCCATGGCACCATCGCCGTGGACGAGGAAGATAATGCCCTGATCGCCAATGGCAACTTCATCAAGGTGATCTACGCCAACGACCCGTCCGAGGTGGATTACACCGAGTATGGCCTCAACAACGCCATCCTCATCGACAACACCGGCAAGTGGCGGGATGCCGAGGGCCTGGGTGTGCACCTGTCCCGTCCGGGCATCGACCGGGTGATCCTGACGGCGCCGGGCAAGGGTGACCTGAAGAACATCGTTCACGGGGTCAACAACGACCTGATCAGTGACGACGACAAGATCATCTCGGCGGCCAGCTGCACCACCAACGCCATCGTGCCGCCGCTGAAGGCGCTGAACGACAAGTTCGGCATCGAGCACGGCCACGTGGAAACGGTGCACTCCTACACCAACGACCAGAACCTGCTGGATAACTTCCACAAGGGCCCGCGTCGTGGGCGTGCGGCACCGCTGAACATGGTCATCACCGAGACCGGTGCGGCCACGGCGGCCGCCAAGGCGCTGCCGGAGCTGGCGGGCAAGCTGTCCGGCAACTCCATCCGTGTGCCGACGCCGAACGTGTCCCTGGCGATCCTCAACCTGACGCTGGGCAAGGAAACCTCGCTGGACGAGTTGAATGACTACCTGCGCTGGGTGTCCCTGCATTCACCCCTGCAGCGCCAGATTGACTACGTCAGCTCGCCGGATGCCGTGTCCACCGACTTTGTCGGCTCACGCCACGCGTCCGTGATTGATGCCGAGGCGACCCTGGTGGATGGCCGCTACTGCGTGCTGTACGTCTGGTACGACAACGAGTTCGGCTACAGCTGCCAGGTCATGCGCATCCTGCAGCAGATTTCCGGCGTCGAGTATCCCGGGTACCCCTGGGAATAAGCAGTACTCAGAAAAGGCCTGCCATGCGGGCCTTTTTTGTGGTGCCAGTGGTGCAGCTCTTGATGCGCGTCAAAGGCACGTTAAACAGCGTGAAAACACGCCGAAAATCCGAGAGTTGGCTGGCAACCCAGCAGGCGCACCACTATAATGTCGCGCGCCGGGCAGTGGGCCGGGCAGGGCAGTGCTGGTTGCCCTGAGCCGGTCATGGAAGGCCAGTGTGTCCAGCGTCGGGCAATTCCAGAACAGTTCGCAGACGGGCGAGAGGCTATGATCAAAATCAAGCGGGGACTTGATCTTCCTATCGCGGGTGAGCCGCGTCAGGTTATCAGTGAGGGGCCCAGCATCCGTGAGGTTGCCATTGTTGGTGGTGACTACCCGGGTATGAAGCCGACCATGGAAGTGCGTGAAGGCGATACGGTCAAGAAAGGCCAGTTGCTGTTCACGGACAAGAAGACCGAAGGGGTGAAGTACACCGCCCCGGCCGGTGGCACCGTCAAGGCGGTGAACCGTGGCCACAAGCGTGTCCTGCTGTCCGTGGTCATCGAAGTGGCCGAGCAGGAAGAGGAAGTCACCTTCGCCAGCCATGAGCGTAGCGCGCTGGGCAGCATCGACCGCGACGCGGCGCAGCAGCAGCTGGTGGACTCCGGCCTCTGGACCACCCTGCGTAGCCGCCCGTTCGGCAAGGTGCCGTCTCCCGGCTCCGCGCCCAATTCCATTTTTGTCACCGCCATGGATACCAATCCGCTGGCTGCCGACCCGGATGTGATCATCGCCGAGGCAGAACAGGATTTCCGTGACGGTCTCGCCGTGCTGACCTGTCTCACCGATGGGCCGGTCTGGGTGTGCAAGAAGCATGGCAGCCGCCAGCCGTCGTTCCAGCAAGGGCAGGTGCGTGAAGAGACGTTTGCCGGGCCGCACCCGGCCGGTCTCGCCGGCACCCATATCCACCATCTTGATCCGGTGGGCCCGGGCAAGACTGTCTGGAGCGTGAATTACCAGGACGTGATTGCCATCGGCCGCCTGTTCACCACCGGCAAGCTCAACCTGGAACGTGTCATCGCCCTGGCAGGGCCGCAGGTGCGGGAACCGCGCCTGATGCGCACCCGCGTCGGTGCCAGCCTCGAGCAACTGACCGCCGGCCAGGTGCTGGAAGGCGACAACCGCATCATCGCCGGCTCGGTATTTGCCGGCCACAACGCCCGTGGCCCGGTGGCCTACCTGTCGCGCAACAGCAACCAGGTAACCGTGCTGCGTGAAGGCCGTGACCGCCAGCTGTTCGGCTACATTTCACCGGGGATTAACCGCCACTCGGTTATGAATATCTACCTGTCCAAGCTGATGCCGGGCAAGCGGCTGGCCATGACCACCAACACCAACGGTTCCGAGCGGGCCATGGTGCCCATTGGTGCGTACGAGAAGGTCATGCCGCTGGACATTCTGCCCACGCAGCTGCTGCGCTCCCTGATTGTCGGTGACACCGACAGTGCCCAGGCACTGGGCGCGCTGGAGCTGGTGGAAGAGGATCTGGCCCTGTGCACCTATGTGTGCGTGGGCAAGTACGAGTACGGCCCGATCCTGCGTGACAACCTGACCCGTATCGAGGTGGAGGGCTGACCATGGGCTTGAGAAACTTTATTGACGACAAGGTGGCACCGCATTTCCACGAAGGTGGCAAGTTCGAGAAGTACTACACCTTCTATGAAATGTTCGACACCATGCTTTACAGCCCTGACACGGTGACCAAGGCGTCCGCCCATGTGCGTGACGGCATTGATCTAAAGCGGGTGATGATGACGGTCTGGTTCTGTGCCTGGCCGGCACTGCTGTTCGGCATCTACAACACCGGCTACCAGGCCAACCTGCAGATCAGTGAATTCGGTTTCCAGGCCATTCCCGGCTGGCGCACCGATATCGTCGCGGCCCTGACCGGCTTTGACCAGACCAGTTTCATCGCCAATTTCATCCATGGCGCTGTCTATTACGTACCTATCGTGCTGACCGTCTACATCGGCGGTTTCATCTGGGAAGGGCTGTTTGCCTGGAAGCGTGGCCATGAGGTGAACGAGGGTTTCTTCGTCACTGGTATCCTGTTCTCGCTGATTCTGCCGCCGGCCATTCCCCTGTGGCAGGTGTTCCTTGGCATTTCCTTCGGTGTTGTGGTGGGCAAGGAAGTCTTCGGTGGTACCGGCAAGAACTTCCTCAACCCGGCGCTGGTGGGCCGGGCATTCCTGTACTTCGCCTACCCGGCGCAGATGTCCGGTGACGCCATCTGGACGGCGGCTGACAACTTCTCCGGCGCCACGCCGCTGGGCATGGCCGCTGCTGGCGGGCTCGATTATGCCGCTGGCCTGACCGGCGTGGCCGGCACCTCTGCCGGCGTTGACCTGACCTGGATGCAGACCGCACTGGGCGGTATCCAGGGCTGTATCGGTGAAACCTCCACCCTGGCCATCGCCATCGGTGCCGTGGGCCTGCTGCTCACCCGCATCGCCTCCTGGCGCATCATGGCCGGCGTGTTCGGCGGCATGGTGGCCATGAGCCTGCTGTTCAACGTGATCGGCTCTGACACCAATGCCATGTTTGCCATGCCCTGGTACTGGCACCTGACCATTGGCGGTTTTGCCTTCGGCATGGTGTTCATGGCCACGGACCCGGTATCCGCGTCCATGACCAACACCGGCAAGTTCGTATTTGGCGCGCTGATTGGTGTCATGACCGTGCTTATCCGGGTGATCAACCCGGCGTTCCCGGAAGGCATCATGCTGGCAATCCTGTTCGGCAACCTGTGTGCGCCGCTGATTGACTACTTCGTAACCCGGGCGAACATCCGTCGTCGCCTGCGTCGCACGGGAGGACTGGCGTAATGGCTGGCAAGAGTGAATCCGTTACCCGCACCATCACCGTCGCCTTTCTGGTGTGCCTGGTGTGCGCCATTGTGGTGGCAACAGCGGCGGTGTCCCTGCGTCCTGTTCAGGAAAAGAACAAGACCCTGGACCGCCAGATCAACATTCTGCAGGCCGCTGGCCTGTATCAGCCGGGCATGGATGTGAAAGCCGCGTTCGAAACCATTGATCGCCGCTTCGTCTCCATCGAGACCGGCGAGATGGTGGAAAAGCCTGATTCCTATGACCAGCGCAAAGCGGCCAAGGATCCGGCGGAAAACATTGTCCTCGATGTCGACGAGGATGTGGCCAGTATCAAGCGCCAGGCCAAGGTGGCCGAGGTGTATCTGGCCCGCAACGAGGATGGCTCCCTGAGCAAGATCATCCTGCCGATCCACGGTTATGGCCTCTGGTCCACGCTGTACGGTTTCATCGCTCTGGAGCCGGATGCCAACACCGTGGCTGGTCTTGGTTTCTACGAGCATGCCGAAACCCCCGGCCTGGGCGGGGAAGTGGACAACCCGAAGTGGAAGGCGCAGTGGCCCGGCAAGAAGCTCTATGACGAGCAGGGCGACGTCGCCATCAACGTGATCAAGGGCACTGTGGACCCTGCTGCGCCGGATGCCGAGCACAAGGTGGATGGCCTGGCGGGCGCCACGCTGACCACCAAGGGTGTCGATAACCTGGTGCGTTTCTGGGTCGGTGAAAACGGCTTCGAACCGTTCCTCGACCGTGTTCGCAAGGGTGACCTGGCGGCTCAATCAACCACTACTGACAGCGCCGTCGCGCTGGCAGCGCAATAAGGGGGCGATATGGCAGATTCAAACGGCGCAAAAGACCTGCTTTTCAAGCCGATCTTTGACAACAACCCGATTGCCCTGCAAATCATCGGTATCTGCTCGGCGCTGGCGGTCACCAGTAATCTGACAACGACGGTCACCATGTGTATTGCACTGACACTGGTAACGGCGTTTTCGAATTTCTTCGTGTCCCTGATCCGCAACCAGATTCCGGGCAGTATCCGAATCATCGTACAGATGACCATTATCGCCTCGCTGGTGATTGTGGTGGACCAGTTCCTGCGCGCATACGCCTATGACATCTCCAAGCAGCTGTCGGTGTTCGTGGGCCTGATCATCACCAACTGCATCGTCATGGGACGCGCTGAAGCATTCGCCATGAAGAGCCCGCCGATTCCGTCGTTTCTCGATGGTGTCGGTAACGGCCTGGGTTACAGCTTCATCCTGCTGGTGCTTGGTTTCCTGCGGGAACTGCTCGGCGCCGGCTCGCTGTTCGGCGTGCAGATTCTCGACAAGGTGACTGAGGGTGGCTGGTACATTCCCAATGGCCTGATGCTGTTGCCGCCCAGTGCGTTCTTCCTGATCGGTTTCATCATCTGGGGCATCCGCGCGGTGAAGACCGAGCAGGTGGAAGAAGACCAGTTCAAGATGGCTGCGCACACGCGCACCAGTGAAGCGTTTTAAGGGGACGAGACATGTTTGAACATTATCTGAGCCTGTTCGTCCGTGCCGTGTTTGTCGAGAACATGGCGCTGGCCTTCTTCCTGGGCATGTGCACCTTCATTGCCATCTCGAAGAAAATCGAGACGGCCATCGGCCTGGGTATTGCCGTGGTAGTGGTGCTGACCATCACCGTGCCGGTCAATAACCTGATCCTCACTTATCTGCTCGACGAGGGTGCGCTGGCCTGGACCGGTATCGAGTCTCTCGCCCGACTGGACCTGCGTTTCCTGGGGCTGCTCAGCTACATCGGCGTGATCGCAGCCATGGTGCAGATCCTGGAGATGGTGCTCGACAAGTATGTGCCGTCGCTCTACAACGCCCTCGGCATCTTTCTCCCGTTGATCACGGTGAACTGTGCCATCCTTGGCGCGTCGCTGTTCATGGTCGAGCGTGACTATGATTTCGGTGAATCCCTGGTCTACGGTGTTGGTGCCGGTGTGGGCTGGGCGCTGGCCATCGTGCTGCTGGCGGGTATTCGCGAAAAGCTCAAGTACAGCGATGTGCCGGACGGCCTGAAGGGTCTGGGCATCACCTTTATCACCGTAGGCTTGATGTCCCTGGGCTTCATGTCCTTCTCGGGCGTACAGCTTTAATCGTCAGCACGACAGAACGGAGCAGAAATGAACTTCGAGATTCTTTTCAGCGTTTTCATGTTCACCGCCATCGTGCTGGCGCTGGTGGCGATCATTCTGGTGGCACGATCGCGACTGGTCAGCACCGGTGACGTACATATCGAGATCAATGACGATCCAGAGAAAAGCATGGATGCCGCCGCTGGTGGCAAGCTGCTGCAGACCCTGGCCGGTGAGGGCATTTTCCTGTCTTCTGCCTGCGGCGGTGGTGGCTCCTGTGCCCAGTGCAAGTGCCGTGTTATGGAAGGCGGTGGTGACATCCTGCCCACCGAGGAAGGCCACTTCACCAAGCGCGAGATTCGCGACGGCTGGCGTCTTTCCTGCCAGGTCAACGTCAAGCAGGACATGAAGATCGAGGTGCCGGAGGAGTTCTTCGGCGTCAAGAAGTGGGAATGTGAAGTCATCGCCAACGACAACGTGGCGACCTTCATCAAGGAGCTGACCCTGAAATTGCCGGAGGGCGAGGACGTCAACTTCCGCGCCGGTGGTTATGTGCAGCTGGAAGCGCCGCCGTACGATATCAATTTCAGTGACTTCGATATTCCCGAGGAATACCGTGGCGACTGGGAGCGATTCAAGTTCTTTGACCTGAAGGCAAAGAACGACGAGACAGTAATCCGGGCCTATTCAATGGCCAACTATCCGGAAGAGAAGGGCATTCTCAAGTTCAACATCCGGATCGCCACACCGCCTCCGGGCAAGTCGGACATTCCGCCGGGCATCATGTCGTCGTTCGTGTTCAACCTGAAGCCGGGTGACAAGGTCACGGTGATGGGGCCCTTCGGTGAGTTCTTTGCCAAGGATACCGACGCCGAGATGGTGTTCATCGGCGGTGGTGCCGGTATGGCGCCCATGCGCAGCCATATCTTTGACCAGCTCAAGCGTCTTGATTCCAAGCGCAAGATCAGCTTCTGGTACGGTGCGCGCTCCATGCGCGAGGCGTTCTACAGCGAGGAATACGACCAGCTGGCCGAAGAAAATGACAACTTCGAGTGGCACCTGGCGTTGTCTGACCCGCAACCGGAAGACAACTGGAACGGCCTCACCGGCTTTATCCACAATGTGCTCTTCGAGCAGTACCTGAAAGACCATCCGGCGCCGGAAGACTGCGAGTTCTACATGTGTGGTCCGCCGATGATGAACGCCGCGGTCATCAAGATGCTGGAAGATCTTGGTGTGGAGAAAGAGAACATCATGCTGGACGACTTCGGTGGCTGATTGTTCCCGCCGAGCCGTGCATTCTGAAAAACGGGGCCTGCTGGCCCTGTTTTTCTGTCTGCTGCTGGTGGCGTGCCAGCCGGACCGTGAGCATATCTACACGCTCAGTGGCCAGACCATGGGGACGACCTGGTCGGTGAAGACCGTGGGTCTGCCGGCGGGGACCACCTTGCCGGCACTGCAGCAGGACCTGATGGCCTTGCTGGTGACCATCAACAACCAGATGAGCACCTACCAGGATGATGCTGAAATCTCCCGCTATAACCGTCTGGCCGCTGGGCAGTGGCAGCAGGTGTCGGCGGATTTCATGGCCGTGTTGTCGTTGTCGCTTGAGCTCGCTGGCCAGACCGGGGGCGCCTATGACCCCACCGTGGGGCCGCTGGTGAATGCCTGGGGGTTTGGCCCCGGGGCCATGCGCCTGCAGCGGCCGGACGACCAGGTGCTCGAGGACGCGCGTGCGCGCGTCGGTTACCAGCGTGTGCAGGTGGATCGGGACAAGCAGGCCGTGCTGCAGCCCGGCGGTGTCTACCTGGATTTCAGCTCGGTGGCCAAGGGCTATGCCGTCGACAAGCTGGCGGATTTTCTCGAGGCCCGGGGCCAGCAGGCGTACCTGGTGGAGATCGGCGGTGAACTGCGCTCTGCCGGACACAAGCCGGACGGCAGTGCCTGGCGCATTGCTGTAGAACAGCCGGTGCCCGGTATCCGCGAAACCGGGCGGGTGCTTGAGCTGGTGGACATGGCTGTGGCCACCTCCGGCGACTATCGCAACTTTTTCACTGTGGACGGGGTTAACTACCCGCACATCATTGACCCGCGCACCGGCCAGCCGGTGGGGCATGGCACTGGCTCGGTGACGGTGTTGCATCCGCGCTGCGCCCATGCCGACGCCCTGGCCACGGCACTGTCGGTGCTGGGCCCCGAACAGGGGCTGGCTTTTGCCCGCGAGCGCAACCTCGCGGTATTATTTGTCGTACGGGAGGGCGGTGGCTTCCAGGAAGTCCGTTCCCCGGCCTTTGAAGCACTGGTCACCGGAGGTGCCCATGATTGAAACCGTTGTAGCCGCTGTCGTTGTCATCATGCTGCTGTTTGCCGGCATGGCGGTTGGCGTGATCTTTTCCAACAAGCCCATCAAGGGCTCCTGTGGCGGTCTCAATGCACTGGGCATGAAAGAGGGCTGCGAGATCTGCGGTGGTGACGACAGCAAGTGCGACACCACGCAGAAGAACGCATCGGCAAGGCCCCTGCCGCAGGCCTACGACGCCAACCAGCGCAGCCTCTGACCGCTCCGCCGTCGCGCGGCCACGCTGGTGCTGGGCAGTGCTTCTGTTAAAGTGAATGCAGCACGCATTCACGGGCAAGCGGGGGCACCCTGTGGCACAGGACGCACGCATCACAGGTCTTATCCTTTCCGGCGGTGGCGCCCGCGCGGCCTACCAGGTCGGCGTGCTCATGGCGTTGGCCGACCTGGTACCCCGTGGCACCCGCAATCCATTTCCCGTCATCTGCGGTACCTCCGCCGGCGCCATCAATGCGGCGGCCCTGTCTGCCAACGCGCACAATTACCGCATGGCCGTGCGCGGCCTTGAGCGGGTCTGGGCCAACATCACGCCGGAACAGGTGTATCGCACCGATTTCTGGACCTTTCTCAAGTCGATCATCAAGTGGTCCCTGAGTGGCGTGCTTACCGGTGATACCCCGGTGCACTCGGCGCTGCTGGACAGTGAGCCGCTGGAAAAGCTGCTCAACCTGGTGATCAATTTCCCCCGTATCCAGCAGGCCATCGAGGCCGGTGACCTGCGCGCGCTGTCAATCACGGCCAGCAGCTACGCCACCGGTGAGTCGGTGGCGTTTTTCCAGGGCCAGGAAAACCTGGAAGAATGGACCCGTGCCCGCCGCCTGGGCCGCAAGACCCGCATCAATGCGGCGCACCTGCTGGGTTCATCCGCGATTCCGATCCTGTTTCCGGCGGCCCGGGTACATGACCGCTATTACGGTGACGGTGCCGTGCGTCAACTGGCGCCGGTGAGCCCGGCATTGCACCTGGGCGCTGAGCGCGTGCTGGTGGTGGGTGTCTCCGGCAATGCCGCCCATGGCCGGCAGCGCGAGATCAGTGGTTATCCGTCGCTGGCCCAGGTGCTGGGGCATATCCTCAACAGTGTGTTCGTGGATACCCTTGAGGCGGATGTTGAGCGGCTGGAACGCATCAACAACACCCTGCATGCGATTCCGGCATCAACGCGGCGCAAGCAGGGTATCGCCCTGCGTGAGGTGGATGTGCTGAAAATCTATCCGTCCGAGCCCATCGACGAGATTGCCTCGCGCTACATCGACCGCTTGCCGCGTACCCTGCGCTTCTTCCTGCGCGGCTCCGGGGCAACGCGCTCACCGGGCGCATCCGCGGTCAGTTATCTGCTGTTCGAACCCGGTTTCTGCCGCACGCTGATGAGTCTCGGTTATCGCGATGCCATGGCCCGCGAGCAGGAGATCAGGGACTTCCTTGAGCTGCCATCGTCGAGCGCAGTGCCCGTTGCGCGAAGTGCGTCATGAAGGCGCTGGGGTAATCCGTGATGATGCTGTCGACGCCCAGCGACAGCAGCTTTTCCGCCGTGGTCAGGTCGTTTACCGTCCATACCGACACGCCCATGCGGCGCCGATGTGCGCGCCGGATCAGGGACTCCGTGGCCAGGCTGTGATGCAGGATCACCCAGTCACAGCGCAGGGCATCGGCACGGCGCAGCGGCTGCATGTAGCGGTACTGGCACACGTAACCCAGCTGCACCCGGTCCGAGGTTGTGCGCATCATGCGCAGGAAGGTGCTGGAGCTTGATGTCACCACCACGCGTTCGTACAGGTCCCGTTCATCAATCAGCTTCTTGATACGCGCCGCTTTCTGGTGCATCAGGTGCCGGGAGGCACGTTTGACCTCGAACTGGAAGCGCATGTCCGGCGGGCACATGTCCACGACGTCGGCGAGGGCAGGGATGGGTGTGGTGCGGTGCCAGCCGGGGGTGTTGCGCCGGGCGTCCATCACTGACAGCTCGGCCAGGGTGTATTTCTGTGCACCGCCACGGACGGTGGTGGTGCGGTCCACATCCTTGTCGTGCAGGACGATCAGGTGGCCATCCGAGGACAGGCGCACGTCCAGCTCGATCTCCGGCACGCCGGCGTCGATGGCAAGCTGGAAGCTGGCCAGGGTGTTTTCCGGTGCCTCTCCCCGGGCACCGCGATGGCCAACAATGGCAACGGGCATACAGAACATGTCCACATCGTTATTTTTATCCCCGAGTATGAAGCGCAGATGACACTGGCGTCCATGCCCGGCAAAGCAAAAGTGCCGGCCATGCCTGAATTTGTCGCTGATCAAGTTTCACCGGCCATTTGCTGTGCATAATGGGCTGATGACAAACACCAACCACACAGACAGTGTCTTCCGGGCCCGCGGCGTCACCCGCGTGTTCGGTGAGGGCAAGCTGGCCGTCCAGGCCCTGCGCGGGGTCGATGTCGACCTCTTTCCGGGGGAGCTTGTGGTGCTTCTGGGCGCGTCCGGCTCCGGCAAGTCCACGTTGCTGAACATCCTCGGGGGGCTGGACACCGCCACTGACGGTGAGGTCCATTATCGCGACCTGGACCTGAGCCGTGCCGGGGAGCGCCAGCTCACCGAATACCGCCGCCACCACGTCGGCTTCGTGTTCCAGTTCTATAACCTGATTGCCAGTCTCACTGCGGCAGAAAACGTGCTGGTGGCCACTGAACTGGTGGACAACCCCATGCCGGTGGCCGAGGCGCTGGGCCTGGTGGGGCTCGGCCAGCGCGGCCATTCATTCCCGGGCCAGCTGTCCGGCGGCGAACAGCAACGGGTGGCCATTGCCCGGGCCATCGCCAAGCGGCCGGCGGTGCTGTTGTGCGATGAACCCACCGGTGCGCTGGACTCGCACACCGGTATCAAGGTGCTCGAGGCCCTGGCCCAGGTCAATCAGCAACTCGGCACCGCCACGGTCATCATTACCCACAACGCCAGCATTGCCGACATGGCAGACCGGGTGATTACGCTGAGCGACGGACGTGTCTCGGAAGTGCGTGAAAACGCATCCCGGGCGGATCCGGCCAGCCTGAGCTGGTGACCATGCTGGCGCCGCTGGACAGGAAACTGTTTCGTGATATCTGGCACACCCGTGGCCAGGTGCTGGCCATTGCCTTGGTGATCGCCGGTGGCGTGGCTGTGTGCATCATGTCGCTGGTCAACTACCGCACGCTGGATCATACCCGTGTCACCTACTATGAAGAGCACCAGTTTGCCGATGTGTTTGTGGAACTGGTGCGGGCCCCCGAGCGCCTGCTGGCCCAGGTGCAGGCCATTGACGGCGTGGCGCTGGCACAGAGTCGCATCCAGGCGCCGCTCAAGCTGCGCCTGGCGGATTATGCCGAGCCGGTGAAGGGACGTGTGTCGTCGGTGCCGGCGACCGGCCGGGCCCGGCTGGATACCCTGTACATGCGTCAGGGGCGACTGCCGGACCCGCGCCGGGATGATGAAGTGGTGGTGGTGGGCAGCTTTGCCGAAGCCCATGAGCTGGCGCTGGGTGATTCCCTTGCCGCCATTATCAACGGACGCTGGCAGCAGCTGCGCATTGTCGGCGTGGCTGAGTCGCCGGAATCCATCTATGTCATTCCGCCGGGCAGCATGTTGCCGGATTACTCGCGCTATGCCGTGCTGTGGATGGCGCGCGAGCCGCTGGCGGCGGCGCTGGATATGCAGGGCGCCTTCAACAGTGTGCACCTGTCGCTCAAGCCCGGGGCCAGCGAGCCGGGGGTGATTGATGCGCTGGATCGCCTGCTGCGGGACTACGGCACCACCGGTGCCTATGGCCGCGCCCACCATTTTTCCGACCGTTTCCTCAGTGACGAGCTCAAGCAGCTGCGCACCATGGCCATCCTGTTCCCGGCCATTTTCATGACAGTGGCCATGTTCCTGATCAACGTGGTGGTGGGGCGCATGGTATCGACGCAGCGCGACATCATCGCGGTGCTGAAGGCATTCGGTTACAGCAACACCCAGGTGGGCATGCATTTCGGCAAGCTGGTAACCCTGATCGTGCTGCTCGGACTGGTGATTGGGGTCGCCCTGGGCCTGTGGCTTGGCCAGCTCATGGCGATCATGTACATGGATTACTTCCGTTTCCCGGTGCTGCGCTTCGTGGTGCCCTATGACCTTGCCGCCGTGGTCCTGGTGATTGCCTTGCTGGTCAGCTGGGCCGGCGCCTGGCGTGCGGTATCCGCGGCGGTGCGCCTGCCTCCGGCGGAAGCCATGCGCCCGGAAACGCCGCCGGAGTACCGTGAGACCTGGCTCGAGCGGCTGGCCCTCAGGGGCCGGCTGCGACAGCCGTCGCGGATGATCCTGCGGCAGCTGGAGCGGCGGCCATTGCGCTCTTTCCTGTCGGTGCTGGGTATCGCCCTGGCCACGGCCATCGTTGTGCTGGGCACATTCCAGTTCGATTCGGTGGCGCTGATGGTCCACAGCCAGTTCGAGCGTGTGCAGCAGGCAGACATGACCGTCACCCTGGAACAGGACCGTCACCGTTCGGTGGTCAATGAGGTGGCGCGTCTGCCGGGCGTGCGTTACGTCGAGGCCAACCGCATGCTGCCTGCGCGCCTGCGCGCCGGTCACCGCCAGTGGCGCACGGCCATCACCGGGTTGCCTGAGGACAGTCGCCTGTTGCGGCGCGTGGACACGACCCTGGCACCCTTGCCGGTGACCGGGGAGGGCCTGTTGTTGACCGAGTACCTGGCCAGCGAGCTGGGGGTCGCGCCGGGCGATACGCTGACGGTGGAATGGCTGGACGGTTCCGGTGACATTGCCCGCGTCCAGGTCAGCGGCACCAGTCGCGAATTTCTCGGTGTCGGCGCCTACATGACCCTGCCGGCACTGAACCGGTTGCGCGGGGATGGCGAGCGCGTCAACCAGCTGCAGCTGAATGTGGCACCGGACCAGAGGCTTGCTGTGGTGCGTACCCTGGAGGAGCGTCCGCTGGTGGCCGGCGTGAGTGAGCGGCGCACCATGCTGGATGCGTTCTATGACACCCTCGGGCGCACTTTCCTGACGTTTACCTTCGTCAATGCCTTGCTTGGCGGCGTGATCGCGTTCGGCGTGATCTACAACACGGTGCGCATTTCCCTGGCGGAGCGCGGCCGTGAGCTGGCCAGCCTGCGGGTACTTGGCTACCGTCCGGCAGAGGTGGACCATATTCTGCTCGGTGAGCTGGCGTTGTTGATGATCATGGGCATCCCGCTGGGCTGGCTGATCGGCAAATACCTGTCGCTGTTGCTGATAACGTTGATGCAGACCGAGCTGTACCGGGTGCCGCTGCTGTTTACCGAACGAACCCTCGGCCTGTCGGCCACGGTGGTGGTGTGTTCGGCATTGTTGTCGGCACTGGTGGCGGTGCTGCGCGTGGCGCGACTGGACCTGGTGCAGGTACTGAAAACAAGGGAGTAGCACATGGCGGAGAGTAACTGGAAAAGTGCCCGCGGGCGCATGGTGTTCTGGGGCATGGCCGCACTGCTGGCATTGCTGGTGCTGTTCATGACCCTGCGCCCGCAGCCGGTGTGGGTGGACGCGGTGGCGGTCTCGCGACAGGCCCTGACCGTGACCATCATCGAGGAAGGGCACACCCGCGTGAAGGACCGCTATGTGGTCTCCGCGCCGGTGGCAGGCTACCTGCGCCGGATCGAGTTGCAGGTGGGTGACCGCGTCATGCCACAGCAGTTGCTGACACAGCTCGAACCGCTCAAGAGCACGGTGCTGGATGCACGCTCGCGGGCCGAGGCCCGTGCCCATGTGGCGGCTTCGCGTGCGTCATTGGCCGCAGCCGAGGAACAGGTGGCAGCGGCAGCGGCGGACCATGACCTGGCGCAGAGCGATCTTGCCCGGCTGCAGAAGCTGGCCGCCGACCAGCTGGTGTCAGCAGAAACCCTGCAAAAGGCCGAGGCGGCGGTACAGCGCTCGTCGGCCAACCTGCGCTCGGCCCGGTTTGGCGTGGATGTGGCACGCCATGAACTGGCGGCGGCGCAAACACGCCTGGATGTGTCTGCGGCGTCTGGTGGTGATGGTGGCACCGAGCTGGTGGCGATTCGCTCGCCCATTGCCGGCGCTGTGCTGCAACGTCTGCGCCAGAGCGAAGGTGTCGTCAGCCCGGGTCAGCCGTTGCTGGAGCTGGGTGACCCGACGGCACTGGAGGTGGTGGTGGACGTGCAGAGCTTTGACGCGGTGCGGATCAAGCCGGGCATGCCGGTGGAGCTGGCCGGGTGGGGCGGCGACAGGCTGGCCGCTGTTGTGCGCACCGTGGAGCCGGTGGGCTTTACGGATGTGTCAGCACTGGGTGTTGAGGAACAACGCGTGCGGGTGGTGGTGGATATCAGCGCACCCCGGGAGGCGTGGCAATCACTGGGTGACGGCTACCGCGTGGATGCCCATTTCATTCTCTGGCAGCAGCCCGACGTGCTGGTGATGCCCGCCTCCGCTGTGTTCGAGGAAGACGGGCAGGCCATGGTGTTTGTCATTGCCGACGGCGTTGTCAGCCGTCGAGCCGTGACCACCGGTCGCAGCGATGGCTTCCTGGTGCAGGTCACTGACGGCCTGCAGGCCGGCGAGCAGGTCGTGCGTCACCCGGACAATGCCCTGTCCGATGGCGCGCGGGTGCGCACCAACCTGTAATCAGCGCCGGTAGCGCTTGAGCAGGTCGGCATAGCCATCAATACGCCGATCGCGCAGGTACGGCCAGATGCGCCGCACCGACTCGGTTCGTGCAGTGTCGATGTCCACCACCAGGGGGCCTTCCTGGGCGTCGGGAAGCTGCCCGAGCATTTCGCCCTGGGGGCCGCAGACAAAACTGTTGCCCCAGAAACGGACGCCGTCCGCCTGCGGGTCTGGGCTGGTCTCGAAGCCGGTGCGGTTGGCCACCAGCACAGGCAGCCCGTTGGCGACGGCGTGGCTGCGCTGGATGGTGATCCAGGCGTCCAGCTGGCGTGCCTGTTCCGCTGTCTCGTCAGACGGGTCCCAACCGATGGCGGTGGGATAGAGCAACATTTCTGCGCCGGCCAGGGCCATCAGCCTGGCCGCCTCCGGATACCACTGATCCCAGCACACCAGCACACCCAGCCGCCCCAGTGAGGTATCCACCGGCGTAAAGCCGCTTTCGCCATCGTTGCGCACGGCGTCGCCGGGGGTGAAATAGAACTTCTCGTAGAAGCCCGGGTCATCCGGTATGTGCATCTTGCGGTAGCTGCCGGCAATGCTGCCGTCGCTGTCCAGGACCACTGCGGTGTTGTGATAGAGGCCGGCGGCGCGTTTTTCGAACAGGCTGGTGACGAGCACGATACCCAGTTCGCGGGCGAGGGCGCCGAAGCGGTCCGTGGAGGGGCCGGGGATGGTCTCGGCAAGATCGAACGCGGTGGTGTCTTCGGTCTGGCAGAAGTACAGGCTGCGGTGCAGTTCCTGCAGCAGGACCAGTTGTGCGCCCTGCGCGGCCGCCTCACGAACCAGCTGCTCGCTGCGGTCCAGGTTGGCCGACAGGTCGGCGCTGTTGCTTTGCTGAATCACGGCGACGCGCATGGGAACCAGCCTCCGGTTGAAAAAAGGTCGGCGTTTATAGCACCCCTTCGGGTAGCTGCATAGTGACACAGTGCAGGCTGCCGTGCTGCTCGATCAATGGCCGGCACGGTATGCCGATAACCCGTCGCTCGGGAAAAACGCCACGCAGGGCCGCCAGTGCTGCTTCATCCGTGGCGCATTCATAGGTCGGTACCAGCACAGCGCCGTTGATGATCAGGAAATTGGCATAGGTTGCCGGCAGGCGCTGCCCGTCCGCGTCGTACTGGGCCGTCGCCATGGGCAGGGGCACCAGGGACAGTCGGTGGCGTTCGGCCAGTGCCTGCAGTTGCTGTTCCATGGCCTGCAGGGCGGGGTAGTGGCTGTCGTTGCTGTCGGTGCATTGCACATAGGCAATGGTTTGCGGGTCGCAGAAGCGCGCCAGGGTATCGATATGGGCATCGGTATCGTCACCCTCGAGGTCGCCGTCCCTGAGCCACAGCACGTTCTCGGCGCCAAGGGTGTCTGCCAGCGCCCGTTCAACGGCGAGCCTGTCCATGTCAGGGTTGCGGTTCGGGTTGAGCAGGCACTGTTCGGTGGTCAGCAGCAGGCCCTCGCCGTTGGATTCCACCGAGCCACCCTCGAGCACCATGTCCACGACTTTGCGGTCTATGCGCAATGGCAGCTGTGCTGTCAGGGCGTTGTCGTCCTGGCTGGGAAACTTGTTTCCCCAGCCGTTGAAGATGAAGTCCAGGGCCAGGGTGGCACCGTCGCGTTCTACTACCAGGGGGCCAAAGTCCCTTGCCCAGGTGTCGTTGAAGGGGGCGTGCAGGCACTGCAGCCCCTGCGTGCGGGCGCCAGCGGCATGGAGCCGTTCGCGCACATGGGCCTCATGCGCCGGGTCCCGGCAGATCACCAATAACTGTTCATGATCAAGGATTGCCTTGCCCAGCGCCGTATAGGTGTGGTCTGCCTGTGGCAGCATATGGCGCCAGTCGGTGGCCGCGTGAGGCCACGCCAGCAGCACCCCCCATTGGGGGTGCCATTCAGGAAGCAGGGTCATGGGCGTACCGGGGTAGTGGGGTTACCACTGGAGGCTGAAGCCACTCTCACCGTCATCGCTGTCGCCACTGTCCGTGCTGGACGCGCTGTCTTCCGCCGGTGCAGGCTCCGGTTCAGGTGCCGGCTCGGGTGCGGGTTCAGGTTCCGGGGCGGGCTGAGCCGGTTGCTCGGTCTTTGCCGCCGGTTCCGGGGCAGGCTCCGCCGCTGCCTCGCTGGCGGGCGCGGTTTCTTCAGCCGGTGCCGTCTGCTTGGCCGGCTCGCTGGCCGCCGGTGCTGGCGCCGGGTCGTCTACCACGATGCGCCCGGTGGTCGGGTCGAATCGGAATGAGGGACGCGCGCCCGGTGCGGGTGCCGGTGTGCTTGGGGCACTGCTGGCGGCCGGCGCAGAGCTGGCCGCTCCAGCGGCGGCAGCGCCAGCGGCCGCTTTGCCCGCATCCGT
This sequence comes from Alcanivoracaceae bacterium, assembly GCA_029212745.1. GTDB lineage: Bacteria > Pseudomonadota > Gammaproteobacteria > Pseudomonadales > Alcanivoracaceae > JARGOL01. The sequence goes on along the minus strand of JARGOL010000006.1, from coordinate 150,219 downwards.
GTCGGCGCTGGCCGGCTTTTTCGGTTCGGGAGCGGGTTCCGTTGCCTCGGGCGCGGCGCTGGCCGGCTCGGGTTCAGGCTCGGGTGCAGGCTCAACCGGCGTTTCTGCCTGGTCTTCCGCAGCGCTGGATGTATCGGTGGTTTCTGTGGCCGGTGCCTCGGCTTCGGCGGCCTGTTCCGCAGGCTCCTGGGTGGCAGCCTCTGGCGCGGTTGCTTCTGCGTCGCTGGCGGCAGGCGCTTGCGTTGCCGGGCCTTCCTGTTCAGTGGGTGATTTCACCGGCTTGCCATCCGGGCCGATCTCGATGATACGCCCGCTGGTGGGGTCGAAGCGGAAGGTGCTTTCCCCGGCAGCAGCAGCGCCGGCGGCGGCCGCACCGGTGCTGGCGGTGTCACCGGCATCCGCGGCGTCGGTGGTGTCAGCCGCAGTACTGGTGTCCATGCCATCGTCCACGGCCTCAATGGGCGGCAGTTCGTCTGCGGGGGTGGCGACGGCGGCCGGTGCGGCGTCCGGCTGGGGTTGTGGCTCGGGGCGTTTGTGCTCCACGGCATGCAGGGAAAAGCGGTCTTCGAAATAGACCGTGAAATCGTCATAGACCCACCGGCTGATGGCGGGCTTGCCCACCGGGGGAACCATCTCATTGGGTTGGCCGTACTGCTGCCGGATCTGGTCCTGGGTCATGCCACGCTTGGGCAGCTCGCCAGCCGCCATGGAGATAGCCGGCAGACTGAGGGCGCCAGCAATCAGCATGGCGGTTATTTTTATACGCATTCCCTTTCCCCCGAGGAGGTGCAATTTCAAGTGATATTAGAAAGTTAGCGACGTTTATTCAACCATTTTGGCGATTTTGCGGCGCGGACCTGTTTCACAGCCGGGGCATGTCTGCAGGAAAACCGCAGTGGTGGGGGGCGTTGGCAGGAGTCCCGGGCGCCAGCGGCGGCCGCCGGCCCGGCGACCGCGTGGCGCCCGGGCGGGGCGCGCGGTGATGATTTTCGCCCCTGACAGGCTGTTTTCCCCGGCCCGATAGTGCTTAAATGCGCGCCATGTTTCGTCCCCTGTCGCTCTATATCGGCCTGCGCTATACCGGTGCCCGTTCACGCAACAGCTTCATTTCCGTGATGACGCTGGCGTCCGTGCTGGGCCTCATGCTTGGTGTGACCGTGCTGATCACGGTGTTGTCGGTGATGAACGGTTTCGACCGTGAGTTGCAGACCCGGATCCTCGGCATGGTCACCCACCTGACCGTGCACGGGCGTGAGCCGGTGACCGACTGGCAGTCGCTGGCGGCCCGGGTGGAACGTCGCGATGATGTTATCGCTGCGGCACCGTACCGGCAGCTGGAAGGCATGCTCAGTCACAAGGGACGGGTGACCGGCGTGCTGGTCACCGGGGTCGAGCCGGACGCCGAGAAACGTGTCTCCATTGTTGGCGATTACATGCAGGAGGGCGACCTCGGTGCACTGGCCCCGGGTGCTTTCAATGTCGTGTTGGGCTATGGGCTGGCCCGGCGCCTGGGTGCGGAAGTGGGCGACAAGATTACCCTGGTCCTGCCCGAGGCCAGCATGTCCCCGGCCGGGGTGATTCCCCGGTTCAAGCGCTTCACCGTCAGTGGGGTTTTCCGGGTGCGGGCAGAGGTGGACAGCCTGCTTGCCTACGTCCACGTGGAAGACGCTGCCCGACTGGCCCGCCACAAGGGGTCTGTGGAGGGCCTGCGCCTGAAGCTGGATGACCTGTTCCGGGCGCCGCTGGTGGGCTGGCAGCTGGAACAGGAGCTGGGCCCGGGCTTCTACACCAGCGACTGGACCCGCACCCACGGCAACCTGTTCCAGGCCATCCGCATGGAAAAAACCATGATGACATTGCTGTTGTCATTCATCGTCGCGGTGGCTGCGTTCAACATCATTTCCAGCCAGGTCATGCTGGTGACGGAGAAGCGCGCCAATATCGCCGTGCTGCGCACCCTCGGTGCCACCCCCGGGCAGGTGATGCGTCTCTTCATGGTCCAGGGCAGCCTGGTGGGCCTGGTGGGAACGGGCCTGGGCACGCTGTTCGGGGTGCTGCTGGCGAGCAATATCAGTGCGGTGGCACGCTGGCTGGAGTCCAGTGTGGATGCGGTGAAGTTTGACGCCTACTTCGTCAACTACCTGCCCAGTGTGCTGTTGTGGAGTGATGTCATCACCATCGTGGTCATCGCCATGTCCATTTCCTTCCTCGCTACCCTGTACCCGTCCTGGCGGGCCAGCAAGGTGCAACCGGCGGAGGCGCTGCGCTATGAGTGAAGCGGTGGTATCGGCACGGCACCTGGCGCGTACCTATGACGAGGGCGCCAGCGCCGTCAACGTCCTGCAGGATATCAACCTGGAGCTTGCTGCCGGCGACCTGGTGGCCGTGGTGGGGGCATCGGGTTCGGGCAAGTCCACCTTGCTCAACCTGCTCGGTGGCCTGGACCGTCCCAGCGAAGGTGAGGTCACCATCTGTGGGGCCGACCTGATCAACATGAACGAGAAGCAGCGCTGCCAGTTCCGTAACCGGCACCTGGGTTTCATCTACCAGTTCCACCATCTGCTGCCGGAGTTCAGTGCGCTGGAAAACGTGGCCATGCCGTTGCTGATTCGTGGTGATCGTCCGGCTGCGGCGCTGGCGGACGCCTCTGATCTGCTGTCCCAGGTGGGGCTGGCCGAGCGGGTATCACACAAGCCCGGTGAGCTCAGTGGTGGCGAGCGCCAGCGCGTGGCCATTGCCCGGGCCCTGGTGACCAATCCGGACCTGGTGCTGGCGGATGAGCCCACGGGTAACCTGGATGAGCGTACCGCCGGCCAGGTGCAAGCCCTGATGCTGGATTTGAACCGGCGGCTGGGCACCGCGTTTCTGGTGGTCACCCACGACAGTGCCTTCGCCGAACAGTGCCAGCGGGTGCTGTCCCTGCACGAAGGACGCCTGGCGTCAGTCGCTGATATCTGAAGGGTTGTTGCGACGACGCTGGCGCTTGCGCCAGCTGCGAACCACGGCGTAGCGCCAGGTCACTTTGACGGTGGCCCACCCAAGCAGGCCGAATACCAGGCCACAGGCCACCGACCCCAGCCACAACGGAATCAGCTGCTCCAGCAGCCACGCCACATTGACACTCTCCGGTGCCGATACCGCACCACCCAGCATCCAGGCCCCCACCCGATAGGTGAAGTAGAACACCGGCACGTAGGTCAGCGGGTTGGTGAACCAGACCAGCAGCATGGACAGCGGCAGGTTGCACTTGAAGCGCAGCGCCAGGACGGCGGCCACCACCATCTGCAGGGGGATCGGCAACAGCGCACAGAAAATACCGATAAAGGCGGCGCCCGCCAGTGAGTGACGGTTGATATGCCACAGGTTGGGGTCCGTTAGCATCTCCCCGAGAAAATGCAGGCTCCTGTTCCGCCGGATGCTTTCCGGTGAAGGCAGATACTTTTTGAACAGGTGTTTGGGCATGCGACTTCCCGGGTCCCCTCGCTGGCGCGGCTATTATGCCGTGATTGGCTGCCCGGTTACATGCCTCATGCCCAGATGGGGAGGATTTCGTGCTGGCCGCTGCCAGTTTTGTTGTTGCGGTGACGCTGGCGACCTGGGGGCAGGTCGGCATGCTGCTGGCCGCGGCCGTGCTCGGCTGCCTGCTGGTGCGCGCGCGCACGTCCTGTTGCGTGCTGTTGGCGGCATCCCTGGCCGGCGGCTGTATCGGCAGTGCCTGGCTGCAACAGGCACTGTCTGCACGGGTGCCGGTGCAGGCTGCTGACCGCAGTGTCAGCGCCACCGGCGTGATTGTCTCGCTGCCCCGTCGCCTGGACGGGTTCCCGGGCGGGGCCGATGGCTGGCGCTTCGACCTGCAATTGCAGGCACCCTTGCCGTCATTGCCAGCGGTGCGGCGGTTGCGTGTTTCCTGGTATTCGGCGCAGGCGCAGCGGCCCTGCATGGGCCAGTCACTGGCCGTGCAGCTGCGACTGCGGCCACCGCGCGGGCCGCTCAATCCCTATGCTGCGGACAGGGCGCGCAACCTGCTGGCGCGGGGTGTTGACGGCTACGCCCGTGTGGAAGCCCTGCAAGGCGCGCCACAGGTCGCCTGCAATGACCGGCGCCAGCGCCTCAGCGAGCGTTTGCGTAACACCCTGGGGCAGGGCGTTGCTGCTGCGCTGGTGCCCGCCCTGGTGGTGGGTGACCGGCGTTTCCTGGACGAGCAGCACTGGCAGGTACTGCGCCGCACTGGCACGGTCCACCTGGTGGCGATCAGCGGTTTGCATGTCAGTCTGGTGGCCTGGCTTGTCTGGTGGCTGGCCCGCTGGCTGCTGGCCCTGCCTGCGGCGTTCTCCGCAGGCCGCCATGACGCCGCAGTGCTGGCGCTGGTGCCGGCCTCACTGATGGCGCTGGGCTATGCCTGGCTGGCGGGGTTCAGCGCGCCCACCCTGCGTGCGCTGGTCATGGCGCTGCTGGTGTTTGCCCTGCGCGCGAGCGGTTGGCGCCTGTCGGTGGGGCGCATCCTGGCACTGGCATTGGCGCTGTTATTGGCGTTGCAGCCGGGCCTGTCACTGATGCCGGGTTTCTGGTTATCGGTGCTGGCTGTGGCATTACTGGGTGTGCTCGCCGGGCTGCCGCGGCCGTTGCTGCAGGGCCACGCACTGATGACCCTGGGCGTGGGGCTGGTGGCCGGTGCCTGGTTTGCCCACTGGAGCCTGTCTGCGTTGCTGGTGAACCTGGTCATGGTGCCGCTGTTCGCCGTGCTGGTCATTCCGCTGGCCCTGTCAGGCAGCCTGCTGCCCGGCGCCGATGCATTGCTGCATCTCTGTGCCTGGATTCTTGATGGCCTCTGGCCGGCGTTGCAGGCAGCCGCGCGGCTGCCCGGCCTGCCGCTGCCGGTGTCGCAGCTGGTGATGCTGGCATTGCTGGCGGCGGCGGTGCTGGCGGTGCGTCCGGGGCTGCCGGGGGCGCGCTGGTTATTGCCGCTGGCAGCGCTGTTGCTGGTGCCGACGCTGCAGCAGCGGCCAGAGACCGGACAGTTTGACCTGCTGGCGTTTGATGTTGGCCAGGGCCAGTCAGTGGCCATTCGCACGCGCAACACCTTGCTGCTCTACGACACCGGGCCGGACGGGGCACTGGCGGCACGCCAGCTGCTGCCCTGGCTGCTGCGCCAGCCGCAGGGCGAGCGCATGCTGGTGGTCAGCCACGGAGACAGCGACCACGCCGGCGGTGTGGCACGGCTGGTCCCGGCGTTGTCATTCCGGTGGAAACTGTCGGGACAGCCGCAGCGCCTGCCCGGTTTTTCCGCGTGTCGCCGCGGGCAGCGCTGGCAGCACGATGGCGTTGTGTTCAGCGTGCTCTGGCCGCCGGTGGACAGGCGCATGGCGACAGCCAACAACAACAGTTGTGTCCTGCGTGTCAGTAACGGTGACTTCTCCGTTGTGCTCAGCGGCGATATCGAAAAGCCGGTGGAATACTGGTTGCTGGAGAACGGACTGGCGCCCGCGGATGTGGTCACGGTGCCGCATCACGGCAGCCGCAGCAGTTCCTCCTTTGCCGGGATCCGTCGTTTGCAGCCGCGCTATGCGCTGGTCAGCGCGGGTTGGAAAAACCGCTTCTCCCATCCCGCGCCTTCGGTGGTTGCGCGCTGGCAGTCATTTGGCGCTGATGTGGTCAACACGGCAGTGGCTGGTGCCATCCACATCGACGCCAGCGGGGTGTTGACGCGCTGGCGCCAGGCGCATGTCTATCCGTGGCGTCAGGGCGCGCCTGTGGTAGAGTAGCGAGCGATTCGAAAGGGGAGTTTTTTCGTGTGGGAAATCGTTAAGTCCGGGGGCTGGTTGATGCTCCCGATCGTGCTCTGCTCGCTGGTGGCAATGGCCATCATTGTCGAGCGTTTCTGGACCCTGCAGGGCAGGAAGCTGGCACCCCCGGGTCTCTCCGGGCAGGTGCGCAAGATGCTGGCCGGTGGCCGGCTCGAACAGAAGCAGGTCCAGGCCCTGGCCGACGGCTCTCCCCTGGGCCGCATCCTCGCCACTGGTGTGGTCAATGCGCGCCACGGCCGGGACATCATGAAGGAAAGTATCCAGGAAGTGGCCTCGCAGGTGGTGCACGAGCTGGAGCGCTTCCTCAACACGCTGGGCACGGTGGCGGCGATTACGCCCATGCTGGGTTTGCTCGGCACGGTGGTGGGCATGATTGATGTTTTTACCGCCATCATGGCCCACGGTGCCGGTAACACGGCGTTGCTGGCCGGCGGTATTTCCAAAGCACTGATTACCACCGCGGCGGGCCTGACCGTGGCGATTCCGGCGATGTTTTTCCATCGTTTCTTTGTTCGTCGCGTGGATGAAATTACGGTCGCCATGGAGCAGCAGGCCGTTCACCTGATCGACATGGTGCACGGTGATCGCGCAGAAACACCCGGCAAGGCGGGTGCCAAGTGAATTTCCCGCGTCAACGCAAGGACTCGGTGGAGGTCAACCTGACACCGCTGATTGATGTGGTGTTCCTGTTGTTGATCTTCTTCATGGTATCCACCACCTTCACCCGCGAGACGCGGTTATCGGTGGAGTTGCCTGAAGCAGAAGGTGTGGCGGCCATCGATGAGGCGCTGATTGTCGAGGTGGCGGTGGCCGAGGGTGGCGAGTACGCGGTCAACGGTGAAAAGCTGGTGCGCTCTGACGCCGAGACACTTCGTTCAGTACTTTTGCGCATCGCCCAGGAAGGGACGGATCGTCCCTTTGTCATTTCCGCCGATGCCAATGCCAGCCACCAGGCGGTGGTGACCGTCATGGATGTGGCCGGGCGGCTTGGTTTCAGCAATCTCAGCATTACCACCCAGGAGCCGGGTAACCGGTAGCGCCATCATGAGCAGCGAAGCGAACGAATCCTACGTTGATATCTATCGGCGTCTGCTGGCGTACGTTTTACCGTACTGGCCGATCCTGATTGCGGCGGTGGTGGGGAACCTGATCCACTCCGGCATGCAACCCGTGATACCGCACTTCATGGGGATACTGGTTGAAACCATACAGAATCCCGAGCCGGCAATGATCCTGCTGGTGTCCGTTGCCCCGGCCGTCATCGCTACCATCCAGGCGGTGGGCCAGTTCATGGGCGGCTATTCACTGGCCTGGGTGGGCCAGCATGTGGTCTACAAGGTGCGCAACGAAGTGTTCCAGCACGTGTTGCGGTTCCCGCTGGGGATGTTCTCCAGTAGCGGCAGCGGCCGCATCATGTCCAAGATCATTTATGACGCCCAGCAGATCAGTACCGCGGGCACCGATGCCGTGCTGGTAATTATTCGTGAAGGCCTGACGGTCATTTTCCTGCTTGGCTACCTGTTGTACATGAACTGGAAACTGACCCTGATCCTGTTGACGGTGGGGCCGGTTATCGCCTGGGTGGTCAGTGTTACCAGCAAGCGTTTTCGCAAGATTGCCAGGAAGATCCAGAACAGCATGGGCAGTATCACGCAGTTCCTGGGTGAGGCCATTGATGGCCATCAGGTGGTCAAGATTTACGGCGGCCAGAAGCAGGAGCAGAAACGTTTCGAGCATGCCAGTCGCCGGTTCGAGAAGCAGAACGTCAAGCTGGTGGCGGGCAAGATCGCCAGTACCGTGTCTGTGCAGATTGCCATTTCCAGTGGCGTGGGCCTGATCATCTTCCTGTATTTCCGGATCATGGGCGGTGATATTTCGGTGTCCGAATTCATTGCCTTCATCACCGGTGTGGGCATGGTGCAGAAGCCCATCAAGCAGCTCACCGATGTCAATGTGAAAATCCAGCGTGGTCTGACCGGTGCCCGCTCCCTGTTTGAACTGCTTGACGCCGAGAAAGAACGGGATGATGGCGCGGTGCCTGTGGGCCGTGCCCGTGGTGATCTCGCTTTTGACGATGTGGTGTTCGGCTACACCGCAGACGAACCGGTGCTCAAGGGTGTCAGCTTCAGCATCAGTGCGGGCGAGACCATCGCACTGGTAGGGCGCTCCGGTGCCGGCAAGAGCACCATTTCGGCAATGCTGCCCCGATTCCATGACCCGCTGGGTGGCCGCATTACCCTGGATGGCGTGGCGCTGAACGAATACGTCCTGTCGGACCTGCGCCAGCAGGTGGCGATGGTCAGCCAGAAAGTGGTGCTGTTCAACGACACCGTGCGCAACAACGTTGCCTATGGTGAACTGCAATCGCGCACCGAGGAGCAGATCATCCAGGCGCTCAAGGATGCCCATGCCTGGGAATTCGTCAGCACCCTGGAGCAGGGCCTGGATACGGAGATCGGCCAGGACGGCGCCCAGCTGTCCGGTGGCCAGCGCCAGCGCCTGGCCATTGCCCGTGCGCTGCTCAAGGATGCCCCTATCCTGATCCTGGATGAAGCCACCTCGGCGCTGGATACCGAAAGTGAGTATCGTATCCAGCAGGCCCTGGAGCATGTCATGGAAGGGCGCACCACGCTGGTGATCGCCCATCGCCTGTCCACCATTGAAAAGGCGGACCGTATTCTGGTGCTGGACCAGGGGCGTGTGGTGGAGAGTGGCACGCACCAGGAACTGCTGGCCAAGAACGGCTTCTATACCCAACTGTATCGCATGAATTTCGAAGACAGCTGAGAGTCTTTTCCATGTCCCGACTGAGCCAATGGATCGAGAGCGGCTGGTACGGCAAGGGTCCGCGGCCCTGGCCACTGCTGCCGCTTGCCTGGCTCACTGCCGCGGTGGCACGGCGACGGTTGCGACGCTTCCGGGCAGCGGCGGAAGCGCCGCCGGTACCGGTGGTGGTGGTGGGAAATGTGACAGTGGGTGGCACCGGCAAGACGCCGCTGGTGGTGACGCTGTGTGAGTTTTTCCAGCGTAACGGTTTGCGGGTTGCGGTGATCAGCCGTGGCTACGGTGTGCGCCATGCGACCGTGCCTTTCACGGTGGACGCGGACGGTGACGCGGCGACCTGTGGCGACGAGCCGCTGCTGATTGCCCAGCGCACCGGTGCCCCGGTGGTGATTGATCCGCGCCGTCGCCGCGCCCTTCAGTACGCGATCGATACGCACAAGCCCGATGTCGTCATCAGTGACGATGGCCTGCAGCATTACGATCTTCCCCGCACCGTGGATATTGCCGTGGTTGATGGCCAGCGTGGCCTTGGTAATGGCTATTGCCTGCCGGTTGGGCCCCTGCGCGAGCCGGCAGAGCGACTTGCCCTGTGCGACTGGGTGATCATCAACGGTGATGAGCACAGCAGTAGCGTCGACGGCGTCATCATGCATCTCGACATCAGTGATCCGGTCAACCTGCGCAGTGGTGAAGCCATGGCGCTGGAGGATTTCGCGGTGCGCTTTCCGGTGATCCATGCGGTGGCCGGCATCGGCAATCCCGGACGATTCTTTTCGGCATTGGAGGGGCAGGGCTTCCGGGTTGTTCCGCATCCTTTCCCTGACCATCATGCCTATGCCATCAGTGATTTCGACGCGTTCGCCGACGGTGTCATCCTGATGACAGAGAAAGATGCGGTTAAGTGCCGTGAGCTGCCGCTGCCCCATGCCTGGTACCTGCCGGTGGCAGCGCGCCTGCCCACGGTGCTTACCAATGACTTGCTGGAAAAGGTGAGGCGCAAGCAGTGACTGATTTCCATGTTGTTATCCCGGCCCGGTTTGCCTCCACACGCTTGCCTGGAAAGCCCCTGCACGACATCGCCGGCAAGCCGATGATTGTGCGGGTGCTGGAACGATGCCAGGAAAGTGGCGCCACCTCGGTGGTGGTTGCCACCGACGACAAGCGTATTGCCGATGTGGTCGAGGCAGCGGGCGGCCGGGCTTTGATGACCCGCGATGATCACGTATCCGGGACGGACCGGCTGGAAGAGGTGGCCAACCATCTGGCACTTGCTGATGACGCCATCGTGGTCAACGTGCAGGGCGATGAGCCGCTGATTCCTGCTGCTGTCATTGACCAGGTGGCAAGCCTGCTTTCGGCGGACGACCGTTTCGGCATCGCCACCCTGTGTGAGCCGATCACATCCCGTGATGATGTGTTCAACCCCAATGTGGTGAAAACCGTGTTCGATGCCAGTGGTCGCGCGCTGTATTTTTCCCGCGCGCCCATGCCCTGGTGGCGTGATGGCTTTGATGACAAGACAGCGTCCCTGCCAGCTGGAACCTGGTGGCGACACATTGGCATCTACGCCTACCGGGCGGGCCTGCTGCACGATTTCGTCAACTGGCCGCCTGCGGCGCTGGAAACCACGGAGTCCCTGGAGCAGCTGCGGGCCATGGCCAACGGGGTTGCCATTGCCGTACAGCCCGCCTGTGCGGACGTCCCCGGTGGTGTGGATACCCAGGCCGACCTGGACCGGGTAGCGGCGATGTTCGGGCCGGCGTCATGACACGCATCCTTTTCGTCTGTCTGGGCAATATCTGTCGCTCGCCAACGGCGGAAGCGGTGTTCCGCGCGCGAGCCCATGACGCGGGTCTGCTCGACACGCTCCAGCTGGACAGCGCCGGTACCGGCGACTGGCATGTGGGAAAGGCGCCGGATGCCCGTGCCATGGCTGCGGCGGCGCAACGGGGGTATGACCTGTCAGCCCTGCGCGCGCGTCAGGTGGCGGCGGATGACTTCCGGCGCTTCGACCTGATTCTGGCCATGGACCGGGACAATCTCACCGATCTGCGCAGCCAGTGTCCTGACGATGCCAGCTGCGAGCTGGGCCTGTTCCTGGATTACCACCCGCAACCCCCGGTGCGGGAAGTGCCTGATCCGTATTACGGCGGCGATGACGGCTTCCGCCAGGTGCTGGACCTGATCGAGGGTGCCAGCGACGGCCTGATCCAGGCCCTGGAGCAGGGTTGACCATGCGCCTGCTGGAGCATGCCGACCTGTCTGCGGGCAATACCCTGGCGCTGCCCTGTGTTGCCCGTTACCTGGCCCGCCCGGAGAGCCTTGAAGAGGTGGCTGCTGCGTTGGCGTCTGCCCGTACCGAGCAGTGCCCGGTGCGGGTATTGGGGGAGGGCAGCAACGTGGTGCTTGCAGCGTATCTCGATGCGCTGGTTCTGCAGCCGGCCAATCGCGGTATCCGTTGCCTCGAACAGACCGATGACACGGTGCTGGTGGAAGTGGCGGCCGGTGAGAACTGGGACGCGTTTGTCGGCCATTGTGTCGACAAGGGCTGGTACGGCCTGGAAAACCTGTCGTTGATTCCCGGCAGTGTCGGCGCATCTCCGTTCCAGAACATCGGCGCCTACGGTGTCGAGCTGGCGGACGTCCTCGAGGACCTGGATGCCGTTTCGCTGCAGGACGGTGTCGCGCACACATTTTCCCGTGCGCAATGCGGGTTTGCCTATCGCGACAGTGTGTTCAAGTCGTCCCAGGCAGGGCGCTGGCTGATATGGCGTGTGCGTTTGCGCCTGTCCAGGCACTTCCGGCCGCAGCTGGGATACGGTGAACTGCAACAGCAATTCGCGGCCTTGCCGGCGGCGCAACAGGATGCCGATGGCCTGCGCCAGCTTGTCATCCGTATCCGCCAGGACAAGCTTCCTGATCCCGCTGAGCTGCCCAATGCCGGCAGTTTTTTCAAGAACCCGGTGATACCAGCGGCACAGCATCAGGCGCTCAAGGCGCGGTTCCCGGGACTTGTCAGCTATGCGCAGCCCGGTGGGGACTGGAAGCTGGCGGCAGGCTGGTTGATCGAGCAGGCGGGTTTCAAGGGGCTGCGGGACGGTGCGTTGGGCATGCATGCACGCCAGGCGCTGGTGCTGGTCAATCATGGCGACGCCAGCGCCGAGCAGGTGCGGCGGTTTGCCGGACGGGTTCGCCAGGCGGTCAGTGACAAGTTTGGCGTCACCCTTGAGCAGGAGCCGGTCCTGTTCGATTGAGGCATTAGCCAGACGAAAAAAAACCGGGCCAATGGCCCGGTTTTTTTGTTTCAGGCGTCGTTGTTTTCCGATGCCTTTGCCGCTTGCTCGGCGGCCTGTTGCTGTCGCCGTTTCAGGCGCGGATCATTGCTGGCCCGGCCGCCTGCCGCAGGTGGTTCCGCGGGCTTGGCGGGCGCCGCAGCCGGCTCGGCGCTCGCGGGCGCCTGCTCAGCCGCCGGAGCGGGCTGCACCGGCTTCTGTGCGGGCGGCGTAGCGGCCTTTTCCTGCGCGGCGGGTTGCGCCGGTTTCTCTGCTGCCGTAGCAGGGCTGGCCGGCTTTTCTGCCGGGGCGTCTGCGCGCGGGGCAGGGGCTGCTGGCGTCGCTTTCGTATCGCTGGCCGCTGCCGGTTGTTCTACCGGCTTGCTGGCCGCTTCTTTGACAGGTGCTTTTGACGGTTCCTTTGCCGTTTCCTGCGCCGGTGCTGCCGGGGTCTCACTGACAGGCGCCTTCGCCGGGGCGGCCGCTTTATCCTGCGGCGCGGTGGCTTCGGTTACCAGGCGGGGTGACGGATCAGCCTTGTCACGGTTCTGCGGAACAGACGCTTCTGCAGGCTGCACCCGGGCCGGGCTGCTGGCCTGCTCGGGCTTCTGCTCGCCAGCCGCTGCCGTTGTGCCGGTATTGCTCTCGGCTTTTACCGGCATGGCCGCGTCCTGGCTGTTGCCACTGCCGGCATCGGCAGGTGCCTGGGCCTTTTCTTCCTCACGCTCCTTGCGACGCGGGCGGTGACGCTCGCGGCGTGGGCGGTCGTCCTTCACATCGGTGCGGCGCTCGGCGCGGGCACCCTGGTCCACCTGTTCGCCGGCGCTGGACTCGTTGTCCAGGTGATTGCCCTGGGCGGCCTTGTCCTGGCGCTTGTCATCACGATCACGGCCACGGTTGCGGCGGTTGCCGCCCTTGCGCTCACCGCGGTTGTCGTTGCCACGGCTCTCGTTGCCGCGGTTGTCATTGCCGCGATTGTCGTTGCCGCGATTGTCGTTACGATTGTCCGCGCGGCTGTCTTCACCGCCGGCTTTCTTCTGCTGGTTGCCCTGTTGCTGGCCCTGGCGCTTGTCTTCGTTGCCGTCCTTACGGGAACGGTTCTGCTGACGGCGGTTGTTGTCCTGGCCGTCCTTGTTGCGTGGCGGCCGGCCGCCGTCCTTGCGCTTGTCGGAGCGCTCGTCACGCTTGCCGTCTGCACGGTTACGGTTGCGGTTGCGCGAGCGATTGTCGCCCTGGCGCTTGTTGGCTGGCGACTGCTTGCGCGCCGGCTGCGGCTCGGGCTCGGCAAAAATGGCCTTGAGCCAGGCGACAAAGCGCTCAAGCAGGCCCGGGGTTGCCGGGGCAGCGGGCGCCGGCGCCGGCTGCGGGCGCGGCGCTGGCGCGGCGGAGTCGGGGGTGACCAGCTTGACGGCCGGCTCCTGGGTCTTGATCTCGGTTTCCTGCACCGGATTGTTGGACGGGTCCTCAACCTCCAGCAGGTCCACCTGGTGGCTGACCAGGTCAGCATCCACCTGATCGTCACGGACACGCTGCACTTCAAAGTGCGGTGTTTCCATGTTCGGGTTCGGAATGATCAGGATGCGGCACTTGTAGCGGTCTTCCATCTCGCGCAGCTGGGCCCGCTTTTCGTTGAGCAGGTAGGACGCCACGGCGACCGGCACCTGTGCCTGGATCTCGCCGGTGCGCTCTTTCATCACTTCTTCCTCGATCAGGCGAAGGATGGACAGTGCCAGCGAGTTGACGTTACGGATGTGACCCTGGCCGGTGCAGCGCGGGCAGACGATGGCCGAGGTTTCGCCCAGTGACGGACGCAGTCGCTGGCGCGACAGCTCCATCAGGCCGAAGCGTGAAATCCGTCCCACCTGGATGCGGGCACGATCGGATTCCAGCGCTTCACGCATGCGGTTTTCCACTTCGCGCTGGGCGCGTTGCGGGCCCATGTCGATGAAGTCCACCACGATCAGGCCGCCGATATCACGCAGGCGCAGCTGGCGGGCGATTTCGTCGGCCGCCTCCAGGTTGGTCTGCAGCGCGGTCTCCTCGATGTCCGCACCCTTGGTGGCGCGGGAGGAGTTGATGTCGATGGACACCAGCGCTTCGGTGGGGTCGATGACAATGGAGCCACCGGAGGGCAGCTTCACCTCGCGCTCAAACGCGGTCTCGATCTGCGATTCGATCTGGAAGCGGGAGAACAGGGGCGTTTCGTCCTGGTAAATCTTGATCTTGTGTTCGAAGTCGCTCATCACCTGCTGGACGAAGGCCTGGGCTTCCTTGTAGGTCTCCTCGGCATCAATCAGCACCTCGCCAATATCCTTGCGCAGGTAATCGCGGATGGCGCGGATGATGACGTTGCTTTCCTGGTAGATCAGGAAGGGAGCCTTGCGGCCTTCGGAGGCCTCATGAATCGAGGACCAGAGCTTGAGCAGGTAATCCAGGTCCCACTGCAGTTCTTCCGGGGAGCGCCCCAGGCCGGCAGTACGGACAATCACGCCCATGTCGTCAGGAATGGTGAGGCTGTCCAGGGCTGCTTTCAGCTGCTGGCGTTCCTCGCCCTCGATGCGGCGGGAAATGCCGCCGGCACGGGGATTGTTGGGCATCAGTACCAGGTAACGGCCGGCCAGGCTGATGAACGTGGACAGGGCAGCACCCTTGTTGCCACGTTCTTCCTTGTCCACCTGGACAATGACTTCCTGGCCTTCCTTGATCACTTCCTTGATGTTGATGCGACCCTGGATGTCTTTCGGGTCCTTGCGGAAGTACTGGCGGGAGATTTCCTTCAGCGGCAGGAAGCCGTGGCGCTCGGCGCCGAAGTCGACAAAGGCAGCTTCCAGTGAAGGCTCTACGCGGGTGATCTTTCCCTTGTAGATGTTGGCTTTCTTCTGTTCGCGTGCCCGGTGTTCAATATCCAGATCGTAAAGACGCTGGCCGTCTACCAGGGCGACACGCACTTCTTCCGTGTGCGTTGCGTTGATGAGTATGCGTTTCATGTGTTGCGTACCACTGTACGTGGCAGCACTGTGACCAGCCATGGTAATGGCGGGACGAACAGCGGAGTTCTGACCGGCTTGCGCAATCCCGGAGCTGGCAACCGCGTGGTTGCTGGCTCCTCTGCTTGTGCAGGCTTTGCCGGTCGGGAATCTCCCGAAGCGGGCTCAATGCCTGTTCTGTTCCTGCCGGCGGATTGCGCCGGTCAGGCAAAACTGTTTCTGCCGGGTGCCGTGATATCGGGCACCATGAAAAAACGGCTTTTGGTAACCTTTTTCGTCTGTCTCGTCCGCCTCCAGGGCGGGTACACAGGCCACCGGTTCTGTTCTCGGTTTCACCCAGGCATTGGGCCTGATGGAAACCCCGGTTCTGTCAGCCTGTGGGCGGCGTGTTGTGCCGTCTTGGAACCGCCGGGCCGCCGGTAATAGGAGTGCCGGGGGCTTCGCAGCCGTTCCATGCTGTCTGTCGGTGCAGTTCCGCCCTTGCTCGTGTTCAGCATATCCGGCGAATGTTCGCAGCGCGTCGCCGCTGGGCAGAATCTGGCCGACAGCGCACTATATCAGTGAAACCAGCGCCAGATCAATGAGATAGGCAGGGTTGGCCGGGGCGCCCCCGGGCCGCTGTTTGCGGGCCCCGGGCCAGTAACCGCTTGCGGTTCTGCCGGCGTTCCCTAAAATCCCCGCATGCCTGAACAATCCGCCCCGCGCCCCGGGGTCGTCTACGTGGACATTGGCGCCGACCGTGACGGCCAGAGGCTCGACAACTTCCTGATCGGCCACCTCAAGGGGGTGCCGAAATCCCGCATCTATCGCATCATCCGTGACGGCCAGGTCCGCGTGAACCGCAAGCGTGCCAAGCAGGGCCAGCGGCTGCAGACCGGTGACCAGGTGCGTATACCGCCAGTGCGCACGGCTGACCGGCCGGTGGCGCCAGCGGTGGGTGATGCCCTGGCGGAACGTCTTTCACGGGCCCTTCTGTATGAAGACAGCAAACTGCTGGTGTACAACAAGCCGGCGGGCCTGGCAGTGCATGGCGGCAGTGGCATCCAGCTGGGCCTGATCGAGACCCTGCGCGCACTGCGGCCGCAGGAGACCGGGCTGGAGCTGGTTCACCGGCTCGACCGCGATACCTCCGGCTGCATCATGGTGGCGCGCCAGCGTCCCTTCCTGCGCAAACTGCAGAAGGCCATGCAGCAGGGCGACATGGTCAAGACCTACTGGCTGTTGTGCGACGGGTTCCGTGGCGGCAGCCGGGACATCGATGCGCCACTGCTGAAAACCATGCAGGGCAGTGAGCGGGTGGTGCGGGTCTCCCGGGACGGTAAACCATCCCTCACCCGGTTTCGCTTGCTCCGCCGACTCAGGCACGGACAGCTGGTGGAGGCCACCCTGGAAACCGGGCGCACCCACCAGATCCGTGTTCATGCCCAGCACGGCGGCTTTCCGCTCATGGGGGATCCCAAGTACGGCAACCCGCGCGTCAATGACGAACTGCGCAAGGCCGGACTGGGGCGCATGTTCCTGCATGCCCATAGTTTGTCGCTGGTGCACCCGGACACCGGCAAGAAACTCCATATTGAGGCACCGCTGGACGCGCCTTTTGAGCAGGCGCTGGCGTGGCTGGACCGGGAGGACAGTGACGGATGACAGCGTACAGGCTGGTGATTTTTGACTGGGACGGCACGGTGATGGATTCCACCGGGCGCATTGTCGCGTGCATGGAAAGTGCGGCCCGGGATGTCGGGTTGCCGCCGCTGGCGCCGGTGCAGATCCGCCAGATCATCGGGCTTGGGTTGCCGGAAGCCATTGCCGTCCTTTACCCGCAGGCGCCGGTGGCGCAACGCCTCGCCATGAAAGACCGCTATGCACATCATTTCATTGAGGCAGAGCATTCGCCCAGCCCGTTGTTCCCGCACGTGCACGACGTGCTGCAGCGCCTGCGTGAGCACGGTCTGCACCTGGCGGTGGCCACGGGTAAAAGCCGCAAAGGGCTGGAGCGCGTCTGGCGCAATACCGGTTACGGTGCGTTGTTTGATGCCTCCCGCTGTGCTGATGAAAGTCTTTCCAAGCCCCACCCGGCCATGGTGCACGAATTGCTGGCACACTTTTCTGTCCCGCCCGAGCAGGCGCTGGTGGTGGGGGATACGACCCACGACCTGAACATGGCACATAATGCCGGTGTGGCCAGTGTGGCAGTCAGCTATGGTGCCCACGACCATGACGTGCTTGCCAAATGCGCGCCGTTGGCGATGATTGAGTCCATGGCCCAGCTGATGCCAGTGCTGGGACTTCAGCAGTTGGAGATAGCCTGATGGAAGAACAACGCCCGACACCACCGCAGTCCAGCCGCGAGTGGCACCTGATCGAGAAGCTGGTGCTGTCGATGCAGGACGAACAGAAAAAACAGCGCCGCTGGGGCAACATATTCAAGGGGCTGACATTCCTGTATCTGTTTGCGCTGTTGCTGCTGGTGGTGATTCCACGCGGTGCCGGCAACACGCTGTCAGTGGCGGAGCCCCACACGGCATTTGTTGATGTCACCGGTGTTATTGCGCCGGATGCCAAGGCATCGGCTGACCGCATTGTCACCGGATTGCGTGAAGCATTTGAATCGGACAACGCCAGGGCCGTGGTGCTGCGCATCAACAGCCCCGGGGGCTCACCGGTGCAGTCTTCCTATGTCTATGCAGAAATCAAGCGTCTGCGCGGTGAATACCCGGACAAGAAACTGTATGCGGTGATTACCGACATTGGCGCATCAGGTGCGTACTACATTGCCTCCGCGGCGGACGAAATCTATGCCGACCCGGCCAGCATTGTCGGCAGCATTGGCGTGATCATGGCGGGCTTCGGGTTTACCGATGCCATAGACAAGCTGGGTGTCGAGCGGCGTGTGATGACCGCGGGTGAGAACAAGGCCATCATGGATCCGTTCAAACCCGTGGAGCCAGGCCAGCGCGCGCACCTGCAGACCATGCTGGATGAAATTCATGTCCAGTTCATCAATGCGGTCAAGGAAGGGCGTGGCGAGCGCATTGATGCCGAGCAGCATCCGGAAATTTTCTCCGGCCTTTTCTGGACCGGTGAGCGTGCCAGGTCGCTGGGCCTGGTGGACGGTCTTGCCAGTCCGGGGCAGGTGGCGCGCGATGTGGTCGGTGAAGAAAAGATTGTTGATTACACGCCGCGCGAAAATCCCTGGAAGCAGCTGCTGGGTGATTTCGGTGCCAGCGTCGGGGCAGGGATTGCCGGCAGTATCCAGGGCCCGCTGCTTAAGTAATCGGGGTCGCTGCTCAGGGTAGTGGCACGCCGAAGTCGCCGAGGAAATCGGTCAGCCGGATCAGCGGCAGGCCGATCAGCGCGTTCGGGTCATCGCCCGCCAGCCTGGCGAACAGGGTGATGCCCAGTCCTTCCGACTTGAAGCTGCCGGCGCAGTTGAGAGGCTGCTCCTTGTCTACATAGCGGCGTATGCGCGCGTCATCCAGGTCGCGAAAATACACGCTGAACGGCTCGCAGCAGCTGCGGTAGTCGCCGCTGGCGGCATCCAGCAGGCACAGGCCAGTGAGGAAGCGCACCTGGCTGCCGCTGGCGCGCCTGAGTTGCTCGCAGGCCTGTTCCCCGGAGCCGGGCTTGCCCAGCACCGTATCGTCGGCCAGCACCGCCACCTGGTCGGAGCCGATCACCAGTGCATCCGGATGTCGGGCGGCCACGGCCCGCGCCTTTTCCAGCGCCAGCCTTTCCACCAGCTGTTGCGGCGGCTCGCCGGGCAGCGGGGTCTCATCGATATCCGGGCTGTCACAGGTGAAGGGCAGGCCCAGCCGGGCCAGCAATTCGCGCCGGAACGGTGATGAAGAGGCCAGAACCAGGGGCCTTTCAGGGCTTGTCATGCCGCTCTCCTTGTCCAATCGGCGGGCAGTGTACCCCCAGTCGCGCCGACTTTCAGCAAAACTGCTTTTTGTTCAATTGCTTAGAGGCTCAAATTGGCTTTGACAGGGCCGCTGTCCGGCCCTAGAATTGCGCGCTTATGTTTTCAGGCCAACTGCCACCCTACCTGGACGTCCGGAAACTGGCGGACCAGGGTGCCACGATCGAGGGTCAGACCACGGTCGCTTCACTGCCCCGGCTCAGCGAGTTCGAAGACAGTCAGGACGAGATTGTCGACGTCCGGCTGGTTTTTGCCAGGGACAGGGAAGACGGGGCACGCACCATCACCGGCTCGGTGTCCACGCAGCTGACGTTTCCCTGTCAGCGTTGCCTGGCGCCAGTGACGTGCGCGGTGGATGCGTCAGTGAACCTGGAAATGATCTGGAGTGAAACCCAGGAACGCAGTCTCCCGGACAGCCGGGAAGCCTTTCTGGTGACTCAGGAAAAGATGCCGCTGGCATCATTGCTTGAGGAAGAATTGTTGTTGGCGTTGCCGCTGGTGGCGTTGCACGACACATGCCCTGATCCATTGCCCGTGCCCGAAGAGCCGGCGCCGGTGATCGAGAAGGGCGACACAGACAACCCTTTTGCTGTGCTGGCTGAATTGAAAAAAGGCCGGTCTGATTGACAGGAGAACACCATGGCTGTTCAACAAAACCGTACTACCCGTTCCCGTCGTGGTATGCGTCGTTCCCACGACGCGCTGTCCAAGCCGACCCTGACCGAGGACAGCAACAGCGGTGAGATTCACCGTCGCCACCACATCTCCCCGGATGGCTACTACCGTGGCCGCCAGGTGATCCAGACGGCGGATATCGACGACGAGCAGGAATAACATCCTGTTACGGCAGACGGGAGCTTCGGCTCCCGTTTTTGTTTAGGATCATCGTCTCATTCCGCTACAGTGAGTCGCTTTCATGCCTGAGCTGACAATCGCAGTGGACGCGATGGGCGGTGACCATGGACTTTCGGTTACTGTTCCCGCCGTCAAGACCGCCCTTTACAGTCACAAGGATCTCAAGGTCCTGCTCGCTGGCGAACCTGTTGCCCTGAAAACAGCCCTGGGTGAGCACGGTTTGCTGGGGCACCACGCCATTGAAATCTGCCCGGCGTCGCAGGTCGTCAGCATGGATGACCCGGTGGCCGTGGCGCTGCGCAACAAGAAAGATTCCTCCATGCGTGTGGCGATCAACCAGGTCAAGCAGGGTTCTGCCATGGCCGCGGTCAGTGCCGGTAATACCGGTGCCCTGATGGCGGTCAGCCGCTTTGTCCTCAAGACCCTGCCGGGCATTGACCGGCCCGCCATCTGCACCGCCATTCCCGCCCGCGACGGCCACTGTCACATGCTCGACCTGGGCGCCAATGTGGATTCCGAGCCCCATCACCTGCTGCAGTTTGCCCTCATGGGCGCTGCGGTGGTGCGCGCCGTCGATGGTGTCGAGTCACCGCGGGTGGCGTTGCTGAACATTGGCGAGGAAGACATCAAGGGCAATGAACAGATCAAGGAAGCGGCGGCGCTGCTGGCGGCGCAGCCGGGCCTGAATTACACCGGTTTCATAGAAGGCGACAGCGTCTTTGACGGTGAGGCCGACGTGGTGGTCTGTGACGGTTTTGTCGGCAACGTGGCGCTCAAGACCATGGAAGGCGTGGCCAGCATGATCGGCCAGATGATTCGTGAGGAAATTGGCCGCAACCTGCTTACCCGGTTGTCCGGCGCCGCCGCGTTACCGGTACTTTCCGGTCTCAAGAAGCGGCTCGACCCGCAGCGCTACAATGGCGCCAGCCTGGTGGGCCTTAATGGCATTGTGGTCAAGAGCCACGGTGGCGCCGACCAGAACGGTTTTGCTGCTGCCATGGAGGTGGCGATTCTGGAAGCGCGGCGCAATGTGCCGGCACTGATTGGCAATGCCATCGGCGATATGGGTGCCACGGATCACTGAACAGCGTCTGTCTGATTTTGTTTCAATCTGCCAACGTGCCCGCGCGTACTTTTCTGCATAATGCGCGCACTGAAAAGGGGAGAACACATGAGTAAGTCCGCATTTCTTTTTCCCGGCCAGGGCTCGCAAACCGTCGGCATGCTGGCGGACCTGGGCGATGCCACCATGGTGCGCCAGACGTTCCAGGAAGCCTCCGGTGCGCTTGGCTATGACATCTGGGAAGTGGCCCAGCAAGGCCCGGATGAGCGTCTCAACCAGACCGAGATTACCCAGCCTGTGCTGCTCACAGCCGGTGTTGCCCTGTGGCGCCTCTGGCAGCAGGAGGGCGGCGCGCGACCTGCCTTCCTGGCCGGGCACAGCCTCGGCGAATACACGGCGCTGGTGGCGGCAGGTGTCATCAACCTTGGCGATGGTGTGCGCCTGGTGGAAAAGCGCGGCCAGCTGATGCAGGCTGCGGTGCCCAAGGGCGCTGGCAAGATGGCTGCGGTGTTGGGCCTGGATGACCAGCAGGTGCGTGAGGCTTGCGCCGCTGCAGCGCAGGGCGGTGTGGTGGAAGCCGTCAACTTCAACGCGCCCGGCCAGGTGGTGATTGCCGGTGATGCCGAGGCCGTCGAACGGGCCATCACCGCCTGCAAGGATGCCGGCGCCAAGCGCGCCATGCCGTTGCCGGTGAGTGTGCCGTCCCACTGCGCACTGATGAAGCCGGCGGCGGAGCAGCTGCGTGAGGTGCTGGAGACCACCAGTTTCCATGCCGCAGAAGTGCCGGTGATCAACAATGTGGATGTCGCCGAGGAATCGGATCCGGACATGATTCGCGATGCACTGGTGCGCCAGCTGTACTCGCCGGTGCGCTGGGTGGAAACGGTCCACGCGCTGGTAGAGAAAGATGTGACCCGCGCCTGTGAATGCGGGCCGGGCAAGGTGCTGGCAGGGCTGGCAAAGCGCATCGATCGTTCGTTGACGGTGCAACCGCTGGAGAACAGGGCCGCTTTTGATGCGGCGCTGGCCGGCTGACGAACAAGGGGAGCAGGATGAGTGACAAGAAAATCGCCCTGGTGACCGGGGCAAGTCGCGGCATTGGTCGCGCCATCGCGGCGGCACTGGCAGGCCAGGGATTTACCGTGGTGGGTACCGCCACCGCAGAGAAAGGTGTTGCGACCATTGATGCCTACCTCGCCGAGCTGGGTAACGATGGCGGCGGCGTGGTCATGAATGTGGCCGATGCGGAATCGGTCACTGAGGCAATGAAATCGGTGCAAGAGCGCTTCGGCACACCACTGGTGCTGGTCAACAATGCCGGTATTACCCGCGACAACATCATGCTGCGAATGAAGGCAGACGAGTGGGATGACGTCATCAATACCAATCTCAGCTCACTGTTTCGCGTCACCCGTGGCGTGCTCAAGGGCATGACCCGGGCGCGCTGGGGGCGGATCATCAATATCAGCTCCGTGGTGGGCCTGATGGGCAATGCCGGCCAGGCCAATTACGCCGCGGCGAAGGGCGGGGTGGAGGGGTATACCCGTTCGCTGGCCCGTGAGATTGGCTCGCGCAACATCACGGTCAATTCAGTGGCACCGGGCTTTATCCAGACCGACATGACAGACGAATTGCCTGACGCCCAGCGTGAGGCATTGCTGTCGCAGATCCCGCTGGGCCGGCTCGGCAGTGCTGAAGAAGTAGCCAGTGCGGTGTGCTGGCTGGCCAGTGATGGCGCTGCCTATGTCACCGGCACCACCATCAATGTCAACGGCGGAATGTTCACCGGCTGACAGGTGTGCAGCATATCTAGTTGATTGCAAAGGGAATGTGGGCGCGGAAAAACGGCCAAAACATTACGAAACAGAAACCTCTGGACGGGGCGGGAATGCGGCTTGCAAGGCTTGGAAACGTTCCCCTAGAATACCCGCACAGAGGTGCACGGACACCGACAACAGGAGAGATTACACATCATGAGCAGCATCGAAGAACGGGTAGCCAAAATTATTGTTGAGCAGCTGGGCGTCAAAGCCGAAGACGTGAAGGCCGAATCCTCTTTCGTGGAAGACCTGGGTGCCGACTCACTGGATACCGTCGAGCTGGTAATGGCGCTGGAAGAAGAGTTCGAAACCGAGATTCCGGATGAGGAAGCAGAAAAGATCAGCACCGTTCAGGCTGCCGTGGATTACATCAAGGCACATTCCTGATCGGACACCGATCGTCGATCAAAGCCGCAGGTTCCTCGAACTTGCGGCTTTTTTCGTTGTAAGGCGGGTATTATCGGTGGTGCATGGCGATGTTTTCCACGGGCCGGCCGGGCAACATGTTTTGTAATACCTGCGTACTGGTTTTCCCGCCAGGGAACGGTAAGCATGGCGTCGGCCCGATGGGCCCGCAAAGAATGACCAGGTAAGGAGAAGGAAAGTGACCGGACGTCGGGTTGTTGTCACAGGCCTGGGGATGCTGTCTCCCCTGGGGGCTTCCGTAGAAGAGAGCTGGAAAGGCATCACGGCCGGTACCAGCGGTATCAGCAGCATCGACCATTTTGATACCGAGGGTTTTTCGACCCAGTTTGCCGGCATGGTGCCGGCATTCGATATTGCCGAATTCATGCCGGCCAAGGACGCCCGCAAGATGGATGTATTCGTGCAATACGGCCTGGTGGCCGCCATCCAGGCCGTGCGCGACAGTGGCCTTGAAGCCACCGAGGAAACGGCGGGCCGCATTGGCGTTGCCATCGGGTCCGGCATCGGCGGGCTGACCAACATCGAGGAAAACGCCCGCAAACTGTTTGATTCCGGCCCGCGCAAGATATCGCCGTTCTTCGTCCCAGGCTCCATCATCAACATGATCGCTGGAAACCTGTCCATCATGTACGGTTTCAGGGGGCCCAATTTTGCCACCGTCACGGCCTGCACAACGGGCACCCACAGTATCGGTTTCGCCGCCCAGCAGATTCAGCTGGGCCTGGCGGATGCCATGGTCGCCGGCGGCGCGGAAAAGGCGTCCTGTTCCCTGGGCATGGCCGGCTTTGCGGCTGCCAGGGCCCTGTCCACGCGCAATGATGATCCGCAGGCGGCCAGCCGGCCCTGGGATGTGGACCGCGATGGTTTTGTGCTGGCCGACGGGGCCGGCATTGTGGTGCTGGAAGAATACGAGGCGGCAAAGGCCCGCGGTGCCCATATCTACGCCGAGCTGGTGGGCTATGGCATGAGCGGTGACGCCTATCACATGACGGCACCGCCGGAAGATGGCAGCGGCGCGGCCATGGCGATGAAGAACGCGCTCATCAGCGCTGGCCTGAACGGTGATGAGGTGGATTACATCAACGCTCATGGCACCTCCACCAAGGCCGGTGACGTGGCAGAGGCGAGGGCGATCCGCAGCGTATTCGGTGATCATGCCGACAAGCTGGCGGTGAGCTCGACCAAATCCATGATCGGCCACCTGCTCGGTGCGGCCGGCGCCGTGGAGGCGATCTTCTCCATTCTGGCCATGCGTGACAATGTGGCGCCGCCAACCATCAACCTGGATACGCCCGACCAGGACTGCGACCTGGATTTCGTTGCCCACCAGGCGCAACAGCGCCCGATCAATACCGTGCTGTCGAACAGCTTCGGTTTTGGTGGCACCAACGGCTCGCTGGTCTTCCGGTCTGTCTGAGCCGGTGGAGACACTGCCGCAGGCCTTGCTCAGCGATCGCGGCCTCGCCTACGGGCAGGGGCTGTTCGAGACCATTCGCGTGCAGCACGGCCGCGCGCCGCTGGCGGCTGACCATCGCCAGCGCATGTTGCGCGGCGCTCAGCAGTTGGGTTTGCCGCTGACCCCGGCACAGTTCGACCAGGCCCTTGCGCAGGGGCTGGCCCGGGCCGGGGATGCGCTGTCCGTGATCAAGCTGGTGCTTACCGCCGGCAGTGGCGGACGTGGTTATGCGTCTCCGGCACATCCCCGGGTGAGCCTCTCCGCCGCCGTGTTTCCCTATAGCCCGCGACCTGAATTGCAGTACCAGCAGGGCATGGCCATTGGCGTGTGCAAAACCCGGCTGGCCGACGCTGGCGCGCTGGCCGGGCTCAAGCACCTGGCGCGCCTGGAACAGGTGCTGGCCGCCGACGAGGTGCGTGCCCATGGCTGGGACGAAGGGCTGGTGCTGGACGCGCGCCAGCGCCCGCTGGAACTCACCAGCATGAACCTGTTTGCCCGTTTCGGTGATCGCCTGTGGACGCCCGCGCTGGACCGCGCCGGCGTCAACGGGGTGATGCGCCAACGTATTCTTGCCTCGGGGCTGTCAGGCACCGGCGTTGAGCTGTGCCGGCGGCCACGGGTGCTGGCAGACCTGCGTCACGCGGATGAAATTTTTGCCTGCAACGCGGTTGCCGGCGTGCTCCCGGTCCGTAAACTGGCTCTCTGGCACTGGCCCGTGGGTGATCTTGCCCGCCGCCTGCAATCCACCGTGGAGAACTGGTTCCTGAGCCCATGAGTTCGATTAAGCGACTGGCACTGATGGCCCTGCTGGCGCTGGTGGTCACGGTTGCAGCAGGTGCCTGGCTGTCCGGCTACCTGCACCGGCCCCTGGTAATGGACGATGACGTCCTGGTGGACGTGCCCCGCGGCGCCAGCCTGTCGGGTGTGCTGGTGCGCCTGGAGCAGGACGGCCGGCTGGGCGCGCCCCGTGAGGCTGCCCTGCGCCGCGCCAGTGTGCGCCTGTATGACCTGTTTTCGGGGGTGTCCCAGCAGATGCATGTGGGCGAATACCGGCTGGCACCCGGTGACACCCTGATGACCTTGCTGGAAAAACTGGAAAACGGCGCCGTGCTGCAGCGTGCTTTCACCCTGGTGGAGGGCTGGAATTTCCGCGAACTGCGCGCAGCACTGGCGCAGGTACAGGGTCTTGCCCACAGCACCAGTGAACTTAACGATGCGGCGATCATGAAGCGCGTGGGTTCACCCGGTGTGCACCCGGAAGGCCAGTTTGCGCCCGATACCTATTTCTTCACCCGCGGCGACGAGGACCTGGCCCTGCTCAAGCGCGCCCACGAACGCCAGAAAGCCCTGCTTGAGAGCGCCTGGGAAGACCGCGCGCCCGGGCTGCCCTATGACAACCCCTACCAGGCCCTGGTGATGGCGTCGATTGTCGAGAAGGAAACCGGCGCCGCCCATGAGCGCGCAGAGATTGCCGGTGTGTTTGTGTCACGCTTGCGAAAGGGCATGCGCCTGCAAACAGACCCGACCGTGATTTACGGCCTCGGCGAAGCCTACGATGGCAACCTGCGCCGGGCCGACCTGCGTCGGGAAACTGCCTATAACACCTATGTGATACGCGGCTTGCCACCCACGCCCATCGCCATGCCGGGTGCGGATGCCATTCAGGCGGCGTTGAACCCGGCGGCCACCGAGGCGCTGTACTTTGTTGCCCGCGGTGATGGCACGCACAAGTTTTCCCGAACCCTCGAAGAGCACGAGCAGGCGGTGCGTGATTACCAGCTGCGGCGCCGTGAAAACTACCGGTCTGCGCCGGAGCAATCCCGATGAGGGGCTGCTTCGTGACGGTCGAGGGCGGCGAGGGCGCGGGCAAGAGTTCCAATATCGCCTTCATCCGCCAGTGGCTTGAGGCGCAGGATGTGCCCGTGGTGCTGACCCGGGAGCCGGGCGGCACTGCACTGGCGGAAAAAATACGCGAACTGCTGCTTGCCCCCAGTGATGAGCCCATGGATGACATGGCCGAGCTGCTGCTGGTATTTGCCGCCCGGCGCCAGCACCTGAGCCAGGTGATCGAGCCGGCCCTGGCGCGCGGCGACTGGGTGCTGTGTGACCGTTTCACCGATGCCACCTACGCCTATCAGGGTGCCGGCCGGGGCATAGACGAGGGCCTGATCGCGCAGCTGGAGACCCTGGTGCAGGGCACGCGGCGGCCGGATCTTACCATCCTGCTGGATGTGCCGGTGGATACCGGCATGGCACGTGCCGGCCAGCGCGGTGACCTGGATCGCATCGAAGCCCAGGAGCACGCGTTTTTCGAGCGCGTGCGCCAGGGTTACCTGGCGCAGGCCGACGCGGCGCCGCAACGCTATCGTGTGGTGGATGCCAGTCCCGCCCTGGATCAGGTGCAGGCAGCACTTGCCCGGGTGCTGGCCGCCCACCTGGAGGCCTGGCATGGCTGATACCCCGATCATCACCTCGCCGTACCCCTGGCACGTTGCCTTTTACGAAGACCTGCACCGTCGGCACGCCGCCGGCCGTCTGCCCCATGCGTTATTGCTGGGTGGCCCGGCCGGCACCGGCAAGCTGCGACTGGCGACAGTGTTTGCCCATTCACTGCTGTGTCAGTCGCCGGCCGACGGTTATCCCTGTGGCCGTTGCCAGGGGTGTACGCTGGCCGCCGCCGGCAGCCATCCGGACCGTTTCCTGCTGGCGCCCGAGGAAGG
Organism: Alcanivoracaceae bacterium; assembly: GCA_029212745.1. Lineage (GTDB taxonomy): Bacteria > Pseudomonadota > Gammaproteobacteria > Pseudomonadales > Alcanivoracaceae > JARGOL01. The sequence continues at coordinate 123,113 of JARGOL010000006.1, read as the reverse complement.
CAGCAAGTCCATCAAGGTGGGCCAGGTGCGGGACTTCGTCGAATTCTGTGCCCGCACACCGCAGTACGGCGGTTACCGCGTGGCGCTGGTGGCGCCGGCGGACAGCATGAACCGCAACGCCCAGAATGCGTTGCTGAAGACCCTGGAAGAGCCGGGGGCGCAGACCCTGCTGATACTGGTCAGTGACCAGCCGTCGCGCCTGCTGCCCACGGTGCGTAGCCGCTGCCAGGCCGTATCCCCGGGGTTGCCGGATGCCGCCGACAGCGTGCCCTGGCTGACCGAGCTGGTGGGCGAAGAGGCGCTGGCGCGGGCCCTGCTGGCTGCGGCCGGACAGGCACCGTTGCGCGCCCGGGACCTCGAGCATTCAGCCTGGTTTGCCGAGCGGGACAAGCTGCTGCGCCAGTGCCTGAACCTGGTGGCCGGGCGCCAGTCGGCCAGCCAGGTGGCACGTGCCTTGCTCGAGCATGACAGCACGGAGATCCTTGAGGTGCTGACTGGATGGCTGGCCGCTGCTGCGCGCCAGGCCAGTGGCGGGGCGGCGAGCCCGGACCCGCGTCTGGCCGAGGGCATCGCGCAGCTGGCGCAGCACTGTCCGGCACCGCGTCTGTTGACGGTCCATGCCCAGTGCCTGGAAGCACGCCGGTTGCTGGCCAGTGGTGCCAACCCGAATGCGGAACTGTTGCTGGAACAGATACTGCTGTCGCTGGCGGGAGTTGACGTCGCCGCGGCCGGCTTCTAATCTGCCTGAAATAACAAAGGTTTGGAGTACACACCATGAAGATGCCCGGCGGTGGCGGCATTCTCTCCCTGACCATCAAGGACAAGGCGATCCTGTACTCGGCCTACATGCCGTTTGTTCGTCACGGTGGCCTGTTTATTCCGACCAACAAGGACTACAAGCTTGGCGACGAGGTGTTCCTGCTGCTCAACCTGATGGAAGAGGCGGAGAAGATCCCGGTGGCCGGCAAAGTGATCTGGGTGACACCCAAGGGTGCCCAGGGCAACCGCACGGCGGGGGTCGGCGTGCAGTTTTCCGACCAGGATGACACCGCCCGTCGCACCATCGAGAACTACCTGGCAGGCTCGCTGGAGTCAGACCGCCCCACACACACCATGTGAACCAATGACAGCTTTGCACGGACTGGTGGACTCCCATTGCCACCTCGACCGGCTGGACCTCTCCGGATACGACAACATGGCTGCGCTGATGGCGCACACCGGCGATGCCGGTGTCGGCCATGTGTTGTGTATCGGTGTGGATCTGGAAACATTCGAACAGGTCAGGACGCTGGCGGAACAGTGGCCCAATGTCTATGCCACCGTGGGCGTCCATCCGCTGTATCGCGACTCGCGAGAGCCGGATACCGCGGAGCTGGTGGCCCTCTCTGATCACCCGCAGGTCGTGGCTATCGGTGAAACCGGGCTGGATTATTTTTATGCCAGGGACCAGCGTGACTGGCAGCAGGCACGGTTCCGCTGTCATATTGAGGCGGCGCGCCAGACCGGGCTGCCCCTGGTGGTGCATACCCGCGGTGCGCGGGCCGATACCCTGGCCATGATTCGTGAGCACGGCGGCTCTGGCGTGCGCGGGGTGCTGCATTGCTTCACCGAAGACCTGGAGATGGCGCAGGCTGCCATCGACATGGGCTTCATGATTTCCATTTCCGGCATCGTCACGTTCCGAAATGCCGAATCCCTGCGCGAGGTTGTCCGGGCCTTGCCACTGGAATCGCTGCTGATCGAGACCGATGCGCCCTGGCTGGCGCCGGTGCCCCATCGTGGCAAACAGAATGAACCGCGCTTTGTCACCGAAGTGGCGCACTGCGTCGCCGACCTGCACGGCGTGTCGGCGCAACAGGTGGCTGACATTACCCGGGAGAATTTCTTCCGGCTCTTCGACAAGGCCAAACCATGACGACTGAGTGGATCATTGCTGCCCTTATGGGTGTCGCCGTCGGCCTGGTGCCAGGCCTGGTGCTGTACTGGCGACGTGCCGCAGCCATCGCCCGCTCAGAGTCGGCGTTGCAGGAGGCGCGCACCCGTATCAGCGGGCTTGAGGCCAGTGACGGCAATCTGCGCGTGCAGTTGCAGGACGCCCGGGAGCAAGCCAGTGAATTGCAGCGGCGTGTGTCGGGCCTGTCCACGGACAATGCCCGTCTCGAGGAACGTCTGCAGGGCACCACGGAAAAGCTGCAGTGGCTCGAGCAGAGTCGCGAACAGATGAAAAAGGAATTCGAACAGCTCTCCAGCCGCATCTTCGAGGAAAGAAGCCAGCGCCTGCAGGAACAGAACCGTACCGGTCTTGATGACCTGTTGCGTCCGTTTCGCCAGCAACTCACCGACTTTCGCCGGCGGGTGGATGAAATCCATACCGAGGAATCGAAGACCAGTGCCTCGCTGACACAGCAGTTGCAGCAACTGCAGCAGCTCAATCACCAGATGGTGGACGACGCCCGCAACCTCACCAACGCCCTCAAGGGCCAGACCAAGACCCAGGGCAACTGGGGCGAGATGATTCTTGAGCGCATCCTCGAGGAGTCGGGCCTGACCCGGGGCCGTGAATACGAGACCCAGGTCAGCCTTGATTCCGCCGATGGCCGGCGCCAGCCGGATGTGATCGTGCATTTACCGGACGGCAAGGACGTGATCATCGACGCCAAGGTGTCTCTCACGGCCTACGAACGCTACTGCCGTGAGGACGAGAACGAGGCGGATCGCCAGCGGGCGCTGGACGAACACCTGGTGTCACTGCGCAACCACGTCAAGGAACTCAGCGACAAGGGTTATGAAACCCTGGAAGGGGTGCAGACCCTGGATTTCGTGTTGTTGTTCGTGCCCGTGGAAGGGGCGTTCCTGACCGCCATGGAAAAGGCGCCCGGCCTATATACCGAGGCCTATAACCGCCACATCGTGCTGGTCAGCCCGACCACGCTGCTGGTCACCCTGCGCACCATCAACAATATCTGGCGCAACGAATACCAGAACCGCAACGCGCTCGACATTGCCGACCGTGCCGGCAAGATCATTGACCAGGTATCGCTGCTGAGTGAGTCGTTCGAGGACGTGGGCAAGCGTATTCGCAGCGCCGACAAGGCCTGGGAGAAAAGCTACAAGCAGCTGGCATCCGGACGCGGCAACCTGCTGCGCCAGGCGCACCAGCTTCAGGAAATGGGCGCGCGGGCACGGCGCCAGTTACCGTCACTGGAAGAGCGTGATGATCCAGAGCCGGTGGACGAGCCGTCACCGGACGCTGACGACGACTGAGCTGCGCGCATAAAAAAGACCTGATATTCCGGGGGAAGAATACCAGGTCAGCGAGTCAGGAGTTGCTTCATGCGCGGCTGTTGCCACGCGCACCCTGTCTGAGAGGGTTTCTTCATCTTCCCGCTGAATGCCGTTCTGCTCAACCCCGTTGACGCCCGTTATTAGACCGATTAGCCATAGGTGCAGGTGCGTTATAGCAGGGTGGAATTTAGCCGCCTGGCGAGGCTTTGCCGGGCTGATTGCCGCCATCGTCCTTGTCGCGGACCAGGGCCAGCGGCGGCTTGTCGCCGTCACGGTGGGCCCGGTTCAGCGCCAGGGCATTGCCCTGCCAGGGCTGCAGGCGTACCCGTTCATCGGTGAGCAGGTCCACGAATGGATACTTGATGATGTCGAAGTAGGGCGAATGGTCAAAATCCACGGCCAGGAATACCCGCGGATGGCGCCGGAACAGGCGCGTGCGGTCGCCTTCCACCCGTTTCACCAGCGGCAGTATCGGGTACTGGATAAACGAGAAGGCCTCGCCGATGGGCGTGCCGGACAGTAGCCGGAACAGGCCATTGGCGACACGTGCGAAGGCAGGCGGCCGCCAGCGTCGCGGCAGCAGGCCCCAGGGCAGCAGCAGGGCCAGCAGTGTCCACCAGGAGGTGTCCTGGCCGACGCCCAGCCGGCTGCAGGCATAGCGCACCACCTCCGCCGCGTCTTGCGGGGACAGGGCGCCAGGGCGGCAGATACGCACGTGTTCCGGCTCCAGCGTGGACAGTGGCTGCAGCACCAGGCCACGGTCCAGGCGTGTTTCGATAATCAGCTGGGTATCCGGGGTGCAGGTCAGGTATTCGGCCAGCTGGGCACGCAGGCCCGGATCCTTGATGTCATGCAGCCGGCCCAGGTACAGGCAGGCGCGCGACCAGCGACTGCCGGCGATGGTCTTGAAAGTGCGGTCCACGCGGCTCTGGCCGTCCACCAGCAGTACATCGCCGGGGAGCAGGGTCTGGCGCACCTGCTCGAAATCGGACAGGCGCAGCAATGCCGCAGCGGGCTCCTGCTGCAGCCAGTCGGTGAGCCAGTGATAAAGCGCATTACGGTTACTCATGGCGTGGCATCCTAGAATGCTTTCAGGGCCTGGTCCATGACCGATTCCGGGGTGTAGAAATGCGGCGACAGGCGAATGCCGCCGCCCCGTTTTGCACAGACCACGCCGGCCGCCTGCAGCTGGCGGTACAGGGCCTCGTTATCGTGGCCATCGACCCGGAACGTGACAATCCCGGCCCGCCGGTCGGGCGCACGCGGCGACAGGATTTCCACCCCCGGGCGCTGTTCCAGCTGCGCCAGCAGGTACGTGACATTGTGCTGCAGTTGCTCCCAGACCGTGTTCATGCCCACCTCCAGCAGCAGTGACAGGCTCGCGGAGAGGGCATGGGCACAGAGCATGTTGGGACTGCCGCACTCGAACCGCCGGGCGTCCGCCGCCGGCGCCCATTCGCGGGTGTCGTAGTCGCCGGCATCGGCAATCATGTGCCAGCCGAATTCGGTCAGCGCCAGCTGCTCGCGGATGGCCGGATTGACCCAGAACAGGGCCAGGCCCTCCGGGCCCAGCATCCACTTGTGGCCATCGGCAACCAGCATGTCCGCATGGCATGCCTGGACGTCCATGGGCACCGCGCCAACGCTCTGGATGGCATCGACACAGAACAGCACGTTTTGCTCGCGGCAGGCACGGCCAAGGCGCTCGAGGTCCAGGCGCAGGCCGGTGCCATACTGGACCGAGCTGATGGTGAGCAGGCGGGTGCGGGGGCCGATGGCGTCGATCAGTGCCTGTTCCGGGTCCGCACACTGCAGTGACACTTCCTTCAGGCGGACGTCCCGGGCCGACAGGGCCTGCCAGGGAATGCGGTTGGAGGGGAATTCCTCGTTGCTGGTCAGCACTTCATCGCCGGGTTGCCAGTCGAGCCCGGCAGCGATGAAGGACAGGCCCTCGGAGGTATTCTTCAACAGTGCCACGTCTTCCGGCCGGTGTGCGCCAATCAGCTCGGCGGCCTGTTGGCGAAGCCGGTTTTCGGTCTGCATCCATCGCGGGTAGTGGCGTGCACCGGTGACGGTGTTTTCCCGGGCAAAGTGGCCCACGGCGTCGGCCGTCCGTTGGGGCCAGGGCGCCACGGCAGCATGGTTCAGGTACAGCGTGTACGGGTCCAGGGGGAATTCGTGATCAACAAGCGATGCCAGTTCGGCGTTCATGCGAGCCTCATTGTCATTCGGTTAAATATGGGTATTATCCGCGCCAAAGACACTGATCTGGCAGGAAAATCCCTGAATTGACGAGTATGGGCGTCAGCGCGCTATTCCGCTAGACTGCCCAGTCATACGGCGCCGGTGCCGTTCATTGGTTAGCAGAGGTGATGGAGAAACCCATGGGTGATCTGGAAAAAGCGACCCGTCGTGCCCAGGAGTTCCGCCAGCGAGAGCGGGAAATCCTGGACGCTGCCCTGGCCCTGTTCCTGGAAGAGGGCGAGGACAGGGTGACGGTGGAGATGATCGCGGATCGCGTTGGCATCGGCAAAGGCACCATCTACAAGCACTTCGAAACCAAGAACGAAATCTACCTGCTGCTGATGATCCGTTATGAGGAAGAACTGGCGGACATCTTCCAGCGCATCCAGGAATCGGACGACAAGGAGCGCCTGGCGCGGGAATATTTCCGCTTCCGCATCTCCGAGCCCAAGCGCTACATGCTGTTCGACCGGCTTGAGCACAAGGTGATCAAGGATCATGCCGTGCCGGAGCTGGTGGACAAGTTGCACCGTATTCGTGCCGCCAACTTCGAGCACCTGCAGGATATCGTCAAGCTGCGCATTGAAGAGGGCAGCCTTGAGGACGTCAATCCGATCTACCACATCTGCGCCGCCTGGGCGCTGGCCCATGGTGCCGTGGGCCTGATGGAGTCGCCGTTCTACCAGCGGCTGATTGAGGACAAGGATGACTTTCTCGATTTCCTGATCGACATCGGCATCCGCATGGGCAACAAGGGCCAGCGGGGTCGCTGATCATGCCATCGCCTGACGAGCTGTTGGCGGCGCTGGAGCGCGCTCAAGCCGGTCCTGGTGGGCCGCCGGTGGACACGTGGGATCCGCCGTTGTCCGGCGACATGGATATGGTGATCTGTGCCGACGGCACCTGGCTGCACGAAGGCGACCCGATCCGCAGGCACTCGTTGGTGAAGCTGTTTGCCTCCGTGCTCAAGCGTGAAGGCGATGATTATTTCCTGGTGACGCCGGTGGAAAAATGGCGCATCCGTGTGGAAGACCTGCCTTTTGTCGCCCATACAGTCGAACAGGTTCAGCGTGAAGGCACCCCGTATCTGCTGTTCACTACCAATGTGGATGATGAAGTGGTGGCCGACAGCGCCCATCCCCTGGACGTAACCACCGGTGAAGGCGGTGAGCCGCAACCATCCCTTCACGTTCGTCGCGGCCTGAGCGCACGCATCGGGCGCAACGCCTTTTATGACCTGGTAGCACTGGCACAGCCTGAGGACGGTCAGGGCGGCACCGAGCTGGTGGTGCGTAGCGGCGACAGTGTTTTCAGCCTGGGTGCCGTGAACGGCGACTGAAAGCATATCCATATTCTTTTTTGTTATTGCCGGGCAGACTGGCGGTGGTTCACAGCAGACCTGTGAACCCTGTCATGATGGCGCGCTGACTGTATACTCAGGACATTCGGGGTATCACAACAGAAGCGCATTATGGACAACAACCGCTCAGCAGGATGGCTGCAAGCCCTGTTATTCATCGGGCTATCAGGTTACGCGGCATTGGCACACGCCACTGTCACCTATGAAGGCACCGACGGTGTCGGCGCCAACATCTTCCAGGGAAAAACCTACAGCAACACGCCGGCGTCGGGGTCTGCCTGTGCGGACTGCCACAACTCGGTTTATGGGCAGACGCCGTATCTTGATACCTGGAGTTCGGTGAGCAGTTACGGTTCGCCCACCACAACAGGCTATTACGACGGTAGCTGTGCCTACGATGGCGGTGGTATCAGCATCACCGGTTTCAACTATATGGCGCGTCGTGTGTCCTGTGACCAGATGCCTGCGGACGGTATTGGCCTGACAGCCAGCGGCAAAAGCCTGTTTGCCAGCTGGCAATCAGGTGGTTTCCTGCGCTGGGCAGCACCGTCCCTTTCCACAAGCTCGGCCTCCTCGGTGGGCAAGTACAGCGCCACACTCAATGGCAGTATCAATGAGAATGGTTCTGACGCCGCTACCGGTTCGGGATACGGGGCGTTCTTCAAGTACTCCACCAGTGCGGCGACGGTGAATGCTGATGGCGGCACATCCTCAACCAAAAGCAATCCTTCCGGCACGGGCGGTGGTACCAGCAGTACTGCCTATTCCCGCTCCGTCAGTGGGCTGAGCTGCGGCACGACCTATTACTTCCGTGCCCATGGTCAGAATGCGCAGGGTAGCGCTTCCGGCTCCACCCAGAGCTTTTCAACGGACGCCTGCCCCAGCATTTCTGAAGGCAGCAGCATCACGCGTAACATTTCCGAGGAAAACACACCGACGGCGTTTTCCCTGACGTTGAACGCCAGTGAGAGTGTGACCTGGTCAATAAGCTCAGCCGCTACCAATGGCTCCGCCTCGGTGACCGGAGGGGCTGCCACGTCAAAGGCTGTGACCTACACACCGGATGCGGATTACTTTGGCAGTGACTCGTTCGTCGTCCAGATCAGTGATGGTACGACCACGGACAGCATCACGGTGACCGTCAATATCAGCAATACCCAGGACGCCCCGTCCGTGAGCGGCGGCACCGTGCCAGCGACCAGCAGTATCAGCGAGGATGTGGCGCGAGCCTTCGATGTGGATGCCACCGATGTGGACGGCGATACGCTTTCCTACACACTTTCGACGACACCTGACATCAGCGCCGAGTTGCTGTCCAGCAACTGCAGCACAGGCAGTTACAGCACCACCACCGGTGCCGGCTGCTGGATACCGGATGGCACCACGAGCAGCGTTGATTTCGAGATGACCGTCAGTGACGGCAACGTGTCGGATGATCAGGTGGTCAGCTGGACCTGGACGGTTACGGCGGTGAATGACGCGCCAACCTTTGATGAAGACCCCTCCACAAGTGCCGCGTCCGAGGTGGACGAAGACGTCACCTACAGCTACGACGTACAGGCCACCGATATTGATGGCGACACGCTGGTCTACTCCCTGCAGACAACGCCTGATATCAGTGGCGATGCGTCCTACAGCTTCAACACCGCCACCGGTGCGTTCAGCTGGACCCCCGACCAGAGTCGCGCCGGGGCCGTCATCTCGGTGACTGCTGAGGTGACAGACAACGTCATTGCATCACCCATCAGCGACAGCTGGACGATCACGGTCAATCCCGTCAATGGCGCGCCCAGCCTGTCCACTGTGCTTGAGCAGGGTGTCACGGAGCTTTCCACCCTGACGCTGGAAATGGGCAGTTACGTGACGGACGAGGATGATGACAACGCCAACGGCGACCTGACCTGGTCCTTCATCGAGCCACCGGTTGTGCCCGCCGGCATGAGTATCAGCAATACCGCAGGCAGCTATGGTCGCCTGACATGGACTCCCGGACAGAACACGGCAGGCACGTATCCGATAGTGGTCCAGGTGGCAGACAGTGGGGCTGACGGTGCAGCGCCGGATACCGTCAGTTTTGATGTGGTGGTGACAAAGCTGGATACCGACGGCGACACAGTTGCCGATTACGATGACAACTGCCCCGCGGTGATGAATGCCACCCAGACCAATACCGACGGAGACGCGTTCGGTGATGCCTGTGACGATGATGATGACGGTGACGGCATCAGTGATGCCGTGGAAACCAACAATGGCCTTGACCCGCTGGATGATACGGATGCTGCACTCGATCTCGACGGTGACGGGCTGACCAACCTGGAGGAAGCGCAGACCTGTGCTGATGCAGGTGACACCGTGACCTGTGAGGCCATATCTGTGGACTCCGTGCCACCGACCATCACGTTCACGGATGTGGCCACGGATGCCACCGGCTTCTATACCGTGGTTTTGCTCGAGGCCACGGCAGAGGATGGCAATGATGGCGTGGTTGATGCCTACATCACCGCCATAGATGGTGAAGCAATCTCCCTGGCTTCTGGTACGGACTATGACTTCCGCCCGGGACACCATGAGGTGACCTGGGAGTCCCAGGACAGCCAGGGCAATACCGCCACCGAGGTGCAGAACGTGGATGTGCGCCCGCTGGTCAGCCTGGCCGGGGCGAAGGTATCGGCAGAAGGCCAGGCCGCCAGCCTGACGGTGAGCCTGAACGGCGAATCGCCGTCCTATCCGGTGACCGTGAATTACACCATCAGCGGCGATGTGACGGCCGGTGATTACAACGATGGCAATGCCGGTGTCCTCAGCATTGCTGATCCGGACACAGAGGCGGACATTGTCCTGGATATCATTGCTGACGGCACGCCGGAGGCTGATGAGACGCTGACGGTGACCCTGACGTCGGTTAGCGCTGGTGGCGCCCTTGCTGCGCAGGACAGTGGCGTGATCCTGATTACCGAAGACACCTTGCCGCCGGAAGTGAGCCTGTCCCTGGACCAGAACGGGCGCCAGGCGTTCCAGGTGTACCAGGGCGACGGCAATGTCACGGTGACAGCCACCCCTGTCTATGGCAGCACAGGCCTGACCTATGACTGGAGCGGCAGCGATGTGGCCATCATCGGCTCCGGCGCCAGTGTCCAGTTCGATCCTGATGCGTTGGCAGTGGATAGCTACACCCTGGCCGTGGACGTATTTGACGGCGCGGTGACGGTGTCGCAGGAGCTGGCGGTCAGCGTTGTGGCGGCGTTGCCCGTCCTGACTACCGCTGACAGTGACGGCGACGGCATCGATGACCAGACCGAAGGCCTGGATGATGCCGACCGGGACGGTATCCCGGACTACCTGGATGCTGTTTCACAGGTGGGCGTACAGCAGCCGGCGGCGGATGAAAACGGCGCCGACCAGACGGCCCTGATCGAGGTGACGCCGGGCCTGGCGCTGCGTATCGGCGGTAATGCCGTTGCCGCCAGCCGCTCGGGTGCGCGGGTGACGTCCGTGGATATCCGTGACGCATTTGACCAGATGCTGGTTGATCCTGATTACACCATCATCGGCGGCATGTTTGATTTCGAAGTGCATGGCCTGAATGCGGCCAACCGTACCGCGCAGGTGGTATTGCCACTGCCGGTGACGGTCCCGGCTGACGCCGTGTTCCGCAAGGCCGATGCGCTGGGCTGGTATACCTTCAGTGAATCAGCGGCGGATGCGCTGCATTCGGCCTATCGGGTTGACGGCATGTGCCCGGCGGTGGCGTCTGCGGACTGGCTGCCGGGGCTGGTGCAATCAAGCGGCTGTGTCAGGCTGACGATCACGGATGGCGGGCCCAATGATGCCGACGGCACTGTCAATGGCGTGATTCGTGACCCGGGCGGCCCTGCGGTGGCCAATGAGGGTGACGACGCACCGGCGGTGCCGGTGGATACCGCCAATGAGTCCGGTGTGGCCGGACTGTGGTGGCTGCTGATGGTTCTCGCGGGGGTAGCAGGGCGTCACGCCCTGCGCAGGAAGTAAACGGGGAAGGGATTCATGATGACAACGAGTCGGGCAGCATGTTTGCTGCTGGCAGGGCTGTTTCCGGCCATGGCCGGGGCAGACCCTGGGGCGTTCTTCGACTATGGCGCCGATATCACCTACCAGTCGGATGATAACCAGACCCGGGCGGAAGCGACCCGGGACAAGGTGGAAGATCAATCCGTACTGGTGTCCGGTACCATCAGCAAGGATTTCCAGCCGTCCTTTCGTCAGCTGCTGACGTTTCGTGGTTTTGCAGAGATTGAGCGCTTCGACGACATTGATACGCTCGACCGCAATTCCCTTGGCCTGTCAGCGGCCTGGCGCTGGCAACCGGATTCTTCTTTTCTCGCCCCCATATTCGAGGTCAGCCTCAGTTACCAGGATGACGATATCGAGACGGATGCCCGTGACAGCGGCGTCACCCGGGCGCAGGCATTCGTGACCCGTCGTATCACCGACCGGCTCACCGGTACCCTGGGTCTGGAGCATCGCAAGCGTGACTCTGATGGCTCTGTCTGGGATCTGGAAGACAGTCGCTGGTTCATGAACCTGGATTTGATGGTCAACCGGCATGGCGCGGCCTACTTCACGTTCAGTCGTATCTCCGGTGATACCTTCTCGTCTGCCCAGTTCCAGTTCTGCAACGGGGCGACAGCGCCGGGCGAGCTCATTGGCCTGATTGATGGCTCAACCGCACTGGAGCCCGATGAAGCCTATAACAACGCGCTCTGTGGTGACTGGATTGCCTATCGCCTGGACGCAACCAGCAGTATCTTCACCCTGGGTTACAACCATGGTTTCAGTCACACGCTGTCCCTTGATGCGTCGGTGACAGAGGCCCAGGTCCGTGGTGAGAACGACAATGAATATGACCGCCGGTTATTCCGGGTCACCTTGCTGAAGAGGTTTTGATTATGTGCCGTTACCTCTTTCTGGTTCTGTCAGTGCTTGCCATCGCCGGGTGTGGTGGGGAGAGAGACGATACGGTGGTAACACCACAAGCCGTCACCACTGAGCAGCCCGATCATTTCCTCAAGTTCCTCAACGAACGCAGCATCAATGATGAGGTTTATACCGAAGCGTACTCGCAGGCTTATTACGCGGCCGTAGACCCCAATGATGAGCGCACCACGCTGGACGACTGGAAGGCGGCGAACGATTTCCACCTGTGTTCTCCCGAGGATCCGGACCACACCCTGGTGAAGGTGGTCTTTCGTGATACCAAGGACCTGGGCTACGGGCGCAACATGACAGCCTGCAGTCACAGTGACGGGCGTGTGGCGGTGTTCGTCAACAATTATGTGGTCAAGGTTTTTCCCGGTGACCCTTCAAACTATGGTCCGCTGAACCTGGATGCAGCCATTCTTGAAAACAGTGAGCACCTGGCCGGCACCAATGCCATCGAGTTCAGTCCGGTGGACGGATCCGGCAGTGCCCAGATGGCAGCGAAGTTCTATACCTTCAACCCGCTGGGTCGCCGGATAATCAGTGCCGACCTGGACGGGCGCGGCAAGAAGCCCATGCCGCAGCCCTGTCTGCTTTGTCACGGCGCGCGTCTGATGCCGCTGGAAGAAGACGGCTCCGTCCCTGATGTGAGCCTCTATTCAGCCAAGATGAACCAGCTGGAAGTGGATACCTTCGAGTATTCCGCAGCCTACAACGGATTCCGCCGTTCCCAGCAGGAAGAGGGTCTTCGCCAGATCAACAGCTTTGTCAGGGACACATTCGCGCAGGCGGACTCCCACTGCGAAGCCAACCGCACGCCCGCATGCTGGTATGGCGATTTTGCCATGGAGGTGGCGGATGGTCGCTATGGCGGTGCCATCGATACGCCGGGGTCCACCTATGACGAGAGCTTTGTGCCTGCTGGCTGGCAGGAGAGCATTGACCGCCCGGCAGGTGTGTCGGTGCTTTATACGCGCGTGGTCCAGCCCCACTGTATCGCCTGCCATTCACTGCGCGGGACATATATCGGTGAGGTTCGGGCGGCGGCTGACGCAGACACGGACGGTTCGGCAATCAACTTCGAGAGCTACGAGAGTTTTATCGGCTACAGTGACCTGATTGTCGACTATGTCTATCACCGTGGTGTGATGCCGCTGTCGTTGCGCAATTACGAGAAGTTCTGGGCGGATCGTGATGGCGCGCCAGCAATACTCGCCGGCTTCCTGCCCGGGTTTGACCGTTACGATGACCAGGGCAAGGTGATGGTGCCCGGCCTGCCGGTGTCAAAGCCCGGTGGGGACCGTATTGTCACCACCACGTCTGCGGTGCCGCTCAGTGCCGAGGCGTCCCTGTACGCCCGTGACTTCCTCTGGGAGGTCATTGATACCCCGCCCGGTGCGTCTGCGGCCATCGCCTCTCCCGAGAGTGAGGTCACCAGCTTTGACGCCGACATGGATGGCGACTATACGGTCCGTCTTACCACCAGCAACCTTCGCGGCGATGATGCCCACGACTTTGTCATCACCGTGGATAATGCGCTCAACAGCCTGGCCAAGAGCCAGGGCGACCTGCGCTTCGACGTGGATATTGCCCCGTTGATGCGGGCGCCGGCTGACGGCGTCAACCAGGTGTGCACCAGTTGCCATGATCCGGGTAACGCGACCTACCAGGGTATCCCTGTGGCGTACACCAGCGATGCGGATGTCTACACCAATGTCCTGGCGCGCATTGATCTTGATGAGCCCGAGAACAGTATCCTGTTGCGCAAGCCTACCCGGATGCAGCACGGCGGCGGTGTGGTAATCGATACCGACACGGCTGACGGCTGGCTGGTCTACAACCGCTTCATGAACTGGATACGGGCCGGGGCGCCCTGTGGGACGGATGCCACGATCTGTGCGCCCTGACACAGGTTCAGGCAGAGCATTAAAAAAGCCGGCTGTCATGCCGGCTTTTTTTTATTTGCTGGTATGGGTGAAAACGCCGTCCCAGTCGCTGCCGGGCGGGGCGTCACGGAATGTCTTTATCCGCTCCAGGTACACGTCATAAATCATCCGTTGCGGCTCTTCGGCGGAGAGAGCGGCAAGGATCTTTTCGGCTGCATCCCAGTCCTGTTGGCGGTACTTTTCCAACGACTGGTGGAAGCGGTCAATGCGGTCCTTGTCCAGGTGGTCAATGCTGTCCATGGCCGCCACCGGTTCAAAAATGACAACCGGCTCTTCCTTGCCTTTGACGCGTACCCGGTCCAGTTCCCTGTAGACGAACATCGGCGCGGCGGCGACGGTAAATTCGCTGACGATGATGTTGACCCCGTACTGCTTGGTCAGGCCCTCGAGACGGGAGCCGAGGTTCACGGCGTCGCCCATGACGGTGTAGGCCATGCGGAATTCCGAGCCCATGTTGCCGACACTCATGACACCGGTATTGAGGCCAACACCGATATTGATTTCAGGCCAGCCGCGTTCCCTGAATCGCTGGTTGATTTCAGGCAGGCGTTCCACCATGTCGATGGCGGCTTCCACGGCATGACGCGCGTGCAACGGGTCTTCCAGCGGTGCGCCCCAGAAGCCCATGATGGCATCGCCCATGTACTTGTCGATAGTGCCGCGGTGCTGGTGGATCACCCGTGTCATGGGCGTGAGCATGTCATTCATCAGGCGGGTCAGTGCCTGTGGCTCCAGGCCCTCGGAGATGGTGGTGAAGCCGCGGACGTCGGAAAACAGCACCGTCAGCTCGCGGCTCTCACCGGCGACGCTGATGGTGTCCGGTGCTTCTGCCATTTCCTCCACCAGTTCCGGTGGCACGTACTGGCCAAACAGGCGGGTCACGGCGCGCTTGTCCCGGGCCTCGACAAAGAAGCCCCAGGCCATCTGGAAAATAAACACCACCACCACAAGGACCAGCGGGGAGGCGATCGGCAATACCAGGCCACTGCTCCAGGCCCACATGTTGCTGCCCAGCAGTATGACGATAACGGAGGCCGTGAATATCAGTGAGCGCAGGGGGTCGAGACGGCCACTGAAATAGCCGAACACGCCGCTGAGCAGCAGCAGGGTGAAGAACTCCACCGCGATGAGCCAGCCGGGCTCATGCATGAGGTTGTCGTCCAGCAGGCCAGCCACCAGGTTGGCATGCACCTCCACGCCGGGATAGCTGCTCTCAAACGGTGTTGTCCGCTGGTCCTTGAGCCCGGGGGCCGATGTGCCGATCAGGACAATGCGATCCTTGAGCACGCTTTCGGGCGCCTTCTTTTCCAGGATGTCGATGATGGACACGTAGGGGAAGCTGTACGCCGGACCACGGTAAGGCACCAGCACAGACGCCAGCGGGCCAAGCGGGAAGTAATGGTCGCCGACCAGCATGGCGTCCACGTACGGGTAGTTGCTCTGGGTGTCCAGCTTGAGGTCCACCGGCGGGTCGTTTTCCGCCGCGCGCAGCAGGCCGAGCGCGAGTGAGCCATACAGGTTGCCCTTATACTCCTGGATCAGTGGTACGCGGCGGAACACGCCATCACGGTCGATGGCCGGGTTATCGAAAAAGCCACCATAGGGCGCTGCTTCCTGAAGCACCGGCAGGTTGCCGGAGTAACCCAGGGGCTGCGGGATGTTCAGCCGGCCCTGGAAGCTCTCGGGAAGGCTGCCAATGGGCTCTGGCAGGATGTTGAGTTCATCGGCGTCACCCTGGTCGAAGACGTAGCCCATCACCACAGGCTTGTCGCGAATGATGTCCGCCAGGCGACCGTCGAAATCAAGTTGCGGTGCCAGTGTCTGCCATTGGCGCTGGAAGCCCCGGTTGTTGCGCAGCGCACCGTCTGCCATTTCCTGCAGGGCGCGTACCCCGGGGTCGGTGTCCGGCTCGGCAAAGAGGATATCGAAGCCCACCGCGCGGGCGCCGTAATGGTTGAGCAGGGCGTCCATGAAATCGGCGATGACACCCCGGTCCCAGGGCCAGTGGCCAACAGCGGCCAGGCTGCGTTCGTCGATGTCGGCGATGACCACGCGCTGGTCCAGGCCGCCCGGGGCTGTCAGGCGAAGGCGCAGGTCGTAGGCGTAATTTTCCAGCGCGTCCACGGCGTGAATGCGGTTGCCCACACTGTGAAGGACCAGCATGGCGCAGATCAGGGTAACCACGGCAACACGGATGATCTTTCCCGCGGGCATAGTGAAGTCCTTGTTCTTGTTCTCGGCGGCTCAGGAGGGCGCAGGCAACGAGGGCTGGTGCCCTCAGTAACCCTTGCGAGGCGCGGTATAGGATTTCACCGAGGCGAAGTCCGGCTTGCGGCCAACAATCTGCTCGACCAGCATCAATTCTTCGTCGGTGTGGTTCTTCATCGGCGCCGGGGTAATCAGACCGCCGCTGTTGCCATCCCGGGCGATGTAGCGGGGGGCATCGTGGTGGACGGAAACAATGGTCTCGCGGCTTTGCGGATCCCTGTTGGAGGCAATGTCCACCTTGCCGTAACAGGTGCAGGCGTAGCTGACGTCGTCCTCGGATTCGGTGTAAAGGCCGGTCCCACGGATACCGATGGTCGCGGTGGAGGTTTCAACCTTGTGCACCTGGTCGCCGGTACGAGCGCCGAATACGGACAGCAGTTTCCCGGTGGCCAGCTTCAGCCCTTCCTCGAAATCGTTTTCGCCCCGGAACTGGACCCGGCTGTTTTCCCTGAGGATGTGGGCGTCGTAGCCAATCACGAACACGACATAGCTGCTGCTGCCGGTCTCCACCAGGGAAGAGGCGCTGATGTAGGTGTCCTCATTGGCAAGCTTGGAGTCGACGAAAACGCTGCCGCGCATGTCATAAATCGATTTGCCGGGAATCAGCTCTTCGGGAATCTTGCCCAGGGCGTGCACCAGCCCGGGCAGCATGCCGCCCGCAGAGGCGGCGGTTACCGTGGCAGTGGTTCCCATGGCCTGACGCAGAAAACGTCTACGGGCAAGAATCAGTGGGTCAGTCATTGGGCCTCTCCATGCGCTGGTTGTCCCCACGCCTTGCGTGGTGGTGTGTCCTGACCCTTTATACCACAGCCCAAGGGCCGTTTGGGAATCGCCCGCGGGGGCTCAGGAGGCGTCTGGTGAAGGCGGCTCGCTCTCCACTGCCGGCAGGTGCGTGCCGCAGCGTCGGCAGTAGTGGGCGTCGGCTTCATGGGTGTGCAGGTGGCACTGCGGGCATTCACGCCGGAACCGGTCGCGGTCGCGATGGATGGCCGATGTGATCTCCGCGGTGACGATGCCGGTGGGCACCGCAATGATGGCATAACCGGTGATCATGGCCAGGGAGGCGATCGACTGGCCCAGGGGCGTGTGCGGTGATATGTCGCCATAGCCCACGGTGGTCACGGTGACGATCGCCCAGTAGACGCTCACCGGAATGCTGGTGAAACCGCTGGCAGGGCCCTCAATGACATACATCAGGCTGCCGAAAACAGTAATCAGCACCAGTACGGTGAACATGAAGATGGCGACCTTGCGGCGGGCCTCGATGAGCGCTGCTGCGAGCATGTTTGCCTCGCGCATGAAGGACACCAGCTTGAGTACCCGGAACACGCGCAGCACGCGCAATGCGCGGATGGTGAGCAGGTAATTGGCGCCAGGTACCAGCAAGCTGAGATAGGTGGGCAGAATGGACACCAGGTCGACGATGCCGAAGAAGCTGCGCGCGTAACGCAGCGGCCGGTCACTGACCCACAGGCGCACCGCATACTCGGCGGTGAACAGCAGGGTGAAGAACCATTCCGCCATGTACAGCCAGTGGCCATAGCGGTTATGGATGCGCTCGACGCTGTCAATCATGACCGCCAGCACGCTGGCAATGATGGTAATGATCAAAAGGGCGTCGAACAGGCGTCCTTCCGGCGTGTCCGTGCCGAAGATAATATGTTGCCAACGCTGTCGTCGTGTCTGATTGCCGGTCATGGTGTGCCGTTCTCTCCCGTGGCCCGCAGCCATGGTTAACAGGCTGGCAGATAGCGAGTATAACCCGGTAAGGCGCAGCTGCCTGTGGTGCGCCCGGGGTGGACAAGGATAACAATGAACACTGAAGCACAGTTTTTCAAAGCATTCAGCTGGCAGGGGCGGGCGGTGGCCACGGCCCTGCGCCGATTCGTCAAGCCGGTGGTGGCGCGGGTGCCGTTTACACCGCGGGTGATGAAGTTTTCCCAGCTCGGTTTTGACACGGTGACCCTGGCCTTGCCGGTGCACCAGGATGTGCATATTGCGCCGGCGGATATCGGCGGTGTCCCCGGGGAATGGCTGGTCACCGGCAGACAGGTCATTTCCGGCCGTGTGGTGCTGTACCTGCACGGTGGCGGCTATTTCTTCGGCTCACCCCGTTCCCACCGTTCCCTGACCTGGCGCCTGAGCCGGGCGTGCCGGGCCAAGGTGCTGGCACTGGACTACCGCCAGCCACCGGACTGGCATTATCCGGCGCCGCTGGATGACGCCGTGGCCGCCTACCGGGCCCTGCTGTCGCGCGGCTACCGGAGCGAGAACATCATCATTGCCGGCGACTCGGCCGGCGGTAACCTGTCGCTGGTGACCATGCTGCGGCTGCGCGAGCTGGGCTTGCCGCTGCCGGCGGCATCGGTGCTCATCAGTCCCTGGTGCGACCTTACCTGCAGCGGCGACAGCGTCAGGGAAAATGAGGCACAGGAGCCGATGATTCCTGTCAACGCCTTGCGCTTCATTTCCGCTTCCTACAGCCGCGGCTCGGATCCCGGCTCGGCGTTGATATCACCGGTGTTTGCCGACCTGGCCGGGTTGCCTCCGCTGATGATCCAGGTGGGCAGCACGGAGGTGCTGTTCAGCGACGCCGAGCGCCTGGCCGCCAGTGCCCGCAAGGCCGGTGTCCCGGTGACGATGCAGGTGTGGGAAAACATGATCCACGTGTTCCAGGCCCTGGCCGGCTGGGTGCCGGAGTCGTCCCTGGCGGTGAAGGAAATCGGTGCCTTTGTCGAACAGGCGGTGCGGGAGGCCGGTGGCGAACAGCAGCTTCGCCAGCGTGCTCAGCTGGTCCGTGGGGCGCCGGCCCGGCTCTGAAAACGCCGGCTGGGCCAGGGCTGCCGGTGGCCGTGGTTGTCCAGGTACCAGCCTTTCAGCAGGCCCAGCAGGTGGCGACGCGGGCGCGGGTTGCGTGCGGCCATCAGCGGGCGCAGTTCATCCACGCAGGCGCCGACGTGGTACCAGGGCATGCGCGGGAAGATGTGGTGAACGAGGTGGCAGTCGCCGGAGTCCCACAGGAAAAGGACCCGCGTCAGCAGGCCGGTGCGGTAGAAGGTGCCGGCCTGGAAGGCATCGCCGCTGTTGATGTCGGCATCCGCATGCTCCAGCAAAATACGCACGGTATTGACCAGCGGCGCAACCACCAGTAACGGCAGCCAGTAGGCGCTGGCCATGGCCAGCGGGAAAATCCCCGTCAATACCAGCATGGTGAGCAGGAAGCCGCGCAGCAGCCAGCGTTCCAGGCGCAGGGCACGCGCCCGTGCCGGCTGGCTGGCATCAACGTGGTGATAATGGACCGTATCACCCCGGCCGGACTGCACCAGCTTGATGCCCAGCAACGTGCTGAACAGCAGGCGTTTGCGGCGGCTGTCCAGGTGCTGCTTGTAGTTCTCGGTATCCCGCGATGACCCCAGGTGACGGTGGTGCGCCAGGTGTGCGCTTTCATAGCCCATGGGCAGGCTCAGGCGCGGCAGTGTCAGCAGGCGCGCGCCCCAGGCGGCCCAGCGCTCGCCACCGACGCGACGGTGGACGAACAGGTCATGGCTGACCAGGCCCGCCAGCTGGAAAACAAACCCCTGCAGCACCAGGCAGATCAGCCAGACCGCATCCACAGGGCGCGTCACCAGCACGGTGCTGGCCAGCACCCAGAGCGCGATGACGGTGCAGAACGCCAGGGCATCCAGCCCCCGGTTTTGCCGGTGCAGTGCCTTGACCCGGTCGGCGCCCAGGTAATCGCGGATATCGCGGCGGGCGTTGGCGATCATGGTCTGGGGGTCGTGGGTCATGCGAGCTCTCCGTTGCAGAGCCCGCATGGTGCCTTTGCGGCGAGCGGGGGCGGCCAGGACTGCCCGACAATCCGGCAGTGCCAGCGGCAGAGACAAAAAAGGCCGCATCAGCGGCCTGTTTTGTCATCGCGGGTTGATGCCTATTTGGCCAGGCGTCCCGGCAGCACCTCGCGCAGCTTGTCAGCCATGCTGCGAATGGATGCCTCGGTGGTGTCCCAGGCGATACAGCCATCGGTGATGGACACGCCGTATTCCAGATCGTCCAGGTTTTCCGGGATCTTCTGGTTGCCGAACTTGAGGTGGGATTCCACCATCAGGCCGACAATGGACTGGTTGCCTTCGAGGATCTGGTTGGTGATGTTTTCCATCACCAGCGGCTGCAGTCCCGGGTCCTTGTTCGAGTTGGCGTGGGACGTGTCCACCATGATGTTGGTGGAGACGCCGGCCTTCTGCAGGGCCTGCTCGGCCAGCGCCACGCTGACTGAATCGTAGTTCGGCTTGCCACCGCCGCCACGCAGGACCACGTGCCCGTAGGGATTACCGCGGGTGGTGGTGAGGGCAACACGGCCATCGTTGTCGATACCCAGGAAACGGTGCGGGTGCTGGACGCTGAGCATGGCGTTGACCGCCACCTCCAGGCTGCCGTCAGTGCCGTTCTTGAAGCCCACCGGACTGGACAGGCCGGACGACATTTCCCGGTGCGTCTGCGATTCCGTGGTTCGTGCGCCGATGGCAGACCAGGTGATCAGGTCCTGCAAATACTGCGGGGTGATCGGGTCCAGCGCTTCGGTAGCTGCAGGCAGGCCCAGCTCGGCCACGTCGAGCAGCAGCTTGCGGGCAATGTGCAGGCCGTCCTCGATCTTGAAGGTGTCGTTCATGTAGGGGTCGTTGATCAGCCCCTTCCAGCCCACGGTGGTGCGGGGCTTCTCAAAATAGACCCGCAGAACCAGAACCAGCGTGTCGCTGACCTCATCAGCCAGCTTCTTCAGCCGGCCGGCATACTCCATGGCGGCGTCCACGTCGTGCACGGAACACGGGCCCAGGACCACAAACAGGCGGTGGTCCTTGCGGTCGAGAATGTCACGCACCGCATCACGGCCGGCGGCCACGGTATCCCGTGCGGCGTCGGACAGGGGCAGCTTGCCTTTCAGCTCACCCGGTGTGATCAGCGGGTGCTGCGATTCAATATTGAGGTTTTCTACCTGGACGTTAGTCATGCTGCTCGTCTTGGGGTCTGATGCATTTGGAGCGCCTCAGTCTATCGGAATCGGTGGGGCGAAGAAATATGCCGCCGGGGATGGCTGCCATAGGCACATGCGATCAGGCCAGGGCGCCGTCCCCAAGCAGCCGGTCCACCCATGCCGGTACCACTTCGGTGGCCGGGCCATGGACGTGCTCCTGGAACAGGGCGCCGTTCTGGGACGGCTCCAGGTTCAGCTCCACCGTGCGGGCGCCGGCAAGCCGCGCCTCCTGGACAAAGCCGGCGGCCGGGTAGACGTTACCGCTGGTGCCGATACTGATGAACAGCGTGCAGTGCTGCAGCGCCGCATAGATGGTGTCCATCTGCAGCGGCATTTCGCCAAACCAGACCACATGGGGGCGCAGGCCGCCGGGGCGCTGGCAGCAGGGGCAGGGGGTGTGCGGGTCGAGATCGCCGTCCACGGGGAAGACCTGCTGCGAGTACTGGCAATGCGCCTTGAGCAGCTCGCCGTGCATGTGCAGCACCGCCGGGCTGCCCGCTCTCTCGTGCAGGTCATCAATGTTCTGGGTTACCAGCAGCACGCGTCCGGGGAGGGCGTTCTGCAGGCGCGCCAGTGCCTGGTGGGCGGCATTGGGCTGGAACTGGCCTTGCAGCAGTGGCCGGCGTCGCTCGTTATAGAATCGTTGCACCAGGGCCGGGTCCCGGGCGAAGGCCTCAGGCGTGGCCACGTCCTCGAGGCGGTGTTCCTCCCACAGGCCATCGGCACCCCGGAAGGTGCGGATGCCGGATTCGGCAGATATGCCGGCGCCGGTGAGGATGACGATGTCAGGGGACGTTGCGTCGGCTGCTGGCATGCGGTGTCTCCCGCGCTACAGGTTTGTGAATCCGGGGCGGCGGACACGTATACTGCCGACCTCGATGGCCGGAGAAATAGCATGAATGACGTGATCGTTGCCAGTCTGGAGCAGCAGGACGGGGCGGCCGCCCGTACCCTGATCCGTTTCCACAATGGCCAGGTGCTGGTGGTGTCTGCCGATGCTGTGGCGCTTTATCGCCATGATGACGCCGTGGATGATCCACTGGGCAACGGTTTGCTCGGACACGAGCTGCTGCCACCGGAGCTGGCATGCACGGCCGGTGAAGCGCCGGTGGCGGAACAGAGAGCGGGCTATGTGCGCTTGCAGTCAGGCGCCGTGCTGTTTATCCGCCCTGACGGTGTGGCACTCTATGAAAACGCCGATGACGCATTGCGAAACCGCGATGCCCGCTGGCTGATATCGTTTACGCCCTGACGGGCCACGGCAACGCGGTTCCCGACCGCGGAGGAAAAATGGCAGAAGAAAGCACCAAGTTGTTGCTGCGTCCGCTGACCCTGGACGACTACCCCGCGCTGGCCGAGGTGATGGACATGGTCTATCGCGATATCGGCGGCGCCTGGCCGGAGGATACGGTGAAGTCTTTGATGACGCTGTTTCCTGACGGACAGCTCTGCATCGAGGATCACGGCCAGCTGGTGGCGGCGGCGCTCACCATTCGCGTCAGCTACGACCGTTTTTCCAATCCGCACCGCTATGAAGACCTGATCACCGAAGAGCAGATTCACAGCCACGACCCCGAGGGTGACGCCCTCTACGGGCTGGATGTCTTTGTACACCCGGACTACCGCGGATACCGCCTTGGCAGGCGTCTGTATGAAGCGCGCAAGGAACTGTGCCGGGATGAAAACCTGCGCGCCATTCTTGCCGGCGGTCGCTTGCCGGGCTATGCGAAGCATGCCGATGAGATGTCGGTGACGGAATACATCGAGGCAGTGGAGCGGCAGAAGATCTATGACCCGATCCTGTCATTCCAGTTGTCCAACGGTTTTGACGTCAAGCGCCTGCTCAAGCGCTACCTGCCGGAAGATGAAAAGTCGCGTGGCTATGCGACACTTCTGGAGTGGGACAACATCCTCTATGAACCGCCAGCCACAGGTGACTACCAGAGCAAGACCTCTGCCCGCATTGGCGTTGTACAACGGCGCATGCGGGCGACGCAGTCACTGGATGACCTGCTCAGCCAGGTGGAGTTCTTCATTGATGCGTTGTCTGACTACCGGGCTGATTTTGCCCTGTTGCCGGAGTTTTTCAGCGCCCCGCTGATGGGCCTGAAACCGGACCTGCCGTCCATCGATGCGATCCGGTATCTGGCCAGTTTCACGGACGACATCGTTGCCGCTATTTCAGAGATGGCGGTGAGCTACAATATCAATGTCATTGCCGGGTCGATGCCGTTTGCTGAAACGGATGGCCGTCTCTACAACGTGGCTTATCTGTGCCGCCGTGACGGCACCGTGGAAGAACAACGCAAGATCCACATTACACCGGGCGAGAAACGCGACTGGGATCTCACCGGCGGTGATCATATCCAGGTGTTTGAAACCGACGCCGGCCGCATCGGCATTCTCACCTGCTACGACGTGGAATTCCCGGAGCTGGCCCGCATCCTTGCCGAAGGCGGCATGGAAATCCTGTTCGTGCCATTCTGGACAGACACCAAGAACGGTTACCTGCGGGTGCGCCTGTGCTCTCAGGCGCGAGCCATCGAGAACGAATGCTACGTGGCCATTTCCGGCAGCTGTGGCAACCTGCCGCGGGTGGATAACGTCGACATCCAGTATGCCCAGTCGGCTGTGTTCTCGCCGTCAGACTTCTACTTCCCCCACGACGGCATCATCAGCGAGGCGGTGCCCAACACCGAGATGCTGGTGTTTGCCGATGTGGATTTCGAAAAGCTCAAGCTGCTGCACCAGGAAGGCTCGGTCACCAATCTCAAGGACCGCCGTGATGACATCTACAAGCTGGAATGGACCAGCAAGGGCGGCAATCCGGAGGCAGAAGCCTGAGCGGCGCCATGGCATGACACGCTCGCCAGTAAACAGACACAAAAAAGCCCGGCACTGCCGGGCTTTTTTGTGTTGCTGGGATCACATGTTCGGGTAGTTGGGCCCGCCATAGCCTTCCGGCGCCACCCAGACGATGTTCTGGGTGGGATCCTTGATGTCACAGGTTTTGCAGTGCACGCAGTTCTGGGCGTTGATCTGGAAACGCTTGTCGCCGTTTTCCTCGTTCTCCACCACCTCGTACACGCCTGCGGGGCAGTAGCGCTGGGCCGGCTCGTTCCATTTCGGCAGGTTGACGTCGATTGGAACGTTCGGGTCCTTCAGCGTCAGGTGACAGGGCTGGTCTTCCTCGTGGTTGGTGTTCGACACGAACACGCTGTCCAGCTTGTTGCAGGTCAGCTGGCCATCCGGCTTGGGGTAGTCGATTTTCTTGCTCTCGGCAGCCGGCTTCAGGGTGGCATGGTCCGGTGTCGGGTCTGCCAGTGTGAAGGGCATATTGCCGTTAAGGATGTTGATGTCCAGGAACGCCAGCGCGGAGCCGATGAAGTTACCGAACTTGTGCTGGTAGGGGCCGAAGTTACGCTGCTGGTGCAGCTCCTTGTAGACCCAGCTGTTCTCGAACTCGCTCTTGTACTCGGTGAGCTCGTCGCAACCACGACCGTCCTTCAGGGCCTTGGCAATCACCTCAGCGGCGATCATGCCCGACTTCATGGCCGTGTGTGTGCCCTTGATCTTGGCAAAGTTCAGGGTGCCGGCATTACAGCCCACCAGCAGACCGCCCGGGAAAGTCATCTTCGCCAGTGACTGCAGGCCGCCCTTGGAGATGGCGCGGGCACCGTAGGAGACGCGCTTGCCGCCCTCCAGGTACTTGGCCACTTCCGGGTTGGTCTTCCAGCGCTGCATCTCGTCGAACGGCGATACGTGCGGGTTGGAGTAGCACAGGTCGGTGATCAGGCCGAGCGCCACCTGGTTGTCGTTGATGTGGTAGAGGAAACCGCCACCCAGGGAGCCGGACTCTGTCAGCGGCCAGCCGGCAGAGTGCATGACCAGGCCTTCGCGGTGCTTGGCCGGGTCAATGTCCCACAGTTCCTTGATGCCGATACCGTAATGCTGCGGGTCTTTGCCCTCACGCAGGTCGAACTTCTCCATCAGCTGCTTGCCCAGGTGGCCGCGGCAACCCTCGGAGAAGATGGTGTACTTGGCGTGCAGTTCCATGCCGGGGGCATAGGAATCCTTCTTCTCGCCATCATGGCCGATGCCGAAGTCGCCGGTGGCGATGCCCTTTACGGAACCGTCATCGTTGAACAGCACCTCAGTGGCGGCGAAGCCGGGATAGACTTCCACGCCCAGCTCGGCAGCCTGCTCACCCATCCAGCGGCACAGGTTGCCCAGGGAGATGATGTAGTTGCCCTCGTTGTGCATGGTCTTGGGCACAAACAGGTTGGGGACCTTTGAGGCCTTGTCCGGGCCGGTCATGTAGAAGATCTCGTCTTCTGTTACCGGTACGTCCACCGGCGCGCCCATGTCCTTCCACTTGGGGAACAGTTCGTCCAGGGCACGAGGCTCCAGTACCGCGCCGGAGAGAATATGTGCGCCTACCTCCGAGCCTTTTTCCACCACGACCACGGTGATTTCCTGGCCGGTTTCCTGGGCGATCTGGCCCAGGCGGCATGCAGTGGCAAGGCCTGAGGGGCCTGCGCCGACGATGACGACGTCGACTTCCATTGATTCGCGTTCCACAGCCTGTCTCCTCGATTTCCGGTTGAGGTACTGCCCCCGGGAGGGCGAAAACGGCGCGAAGTATAAGAAGGGTGGGCCTTTTTCGCCACTTTCCCGGCCGGCTTGTCTGACCGCGCTTTTCGTCTTTGCGGTCAGCCGGACCTTGGTGCGGGCACATTTTCAAACGATCGTTTGGATTATCCGCCCTGAACTGATTGATTTACAAGGAAAAGGCGCGACCGGTGCGTCACCCCGCCTGTTCACGGCCTGTTTCCTATTTGCAGGAAAATCATAAGGTTGGCGCATTTCGGCCTATTGACCTTCACGGGGGCAGGGTTCAACATAGCGCCTCTCGCGAGGGGGTGCCCTGTGCGCCGCCTCATCTCTCAAGTCACCAACGGAACACATCCGAGGATCCTATGAAGGTTCTTGTACCGATCAAGCGGGTCGTTGACTACAACGTCAAGGTTCGCGTGAAGGCGGACAACTCTGGCGTTGATCTCGCTAATGTGAAAATGGCCATGAACCCCTTCTGCGAAATCGCGGTGGAAGAAGCCGTGCGTCTGAAAGAGAAGGGCGTTGTTACCGAAATTATCGCTGTCACCGTGGGTAGCAAAGCCGCCCAGGAGCAGCTGCGCACCGCCATGGCGCTGGGCGCCGACCGCTCCATCCTGGTCGAGACCGACCAGGAAGACGTGCAGCCGCTGGCTGTGGCCAAGGTGCTCAAGGCACTGGTCGAGAAAGAAAGCCCGGACCTGGTGATCCTCGGCAAGCAGGCCATTGATGGCGACAACAGCCAGACCGGCCAGATGCTGGCTGCTCTGACCGGCATGCCGCAGGGCACCTTTGCCTCTGAAGTGGTAGTGGCAGATGGCAAGGTCAACGTTACCCGTGAAGTGGACGGTGGCCTGCAGACCGTGGCACTGGACCTGCCGGCGGTGGTGACCACCGACCTGCGTCTCAACGAGCCGCGTTATGCGTCCCTGCCGAACATCATGAAAGCCAAGAAGAAGCCCCTGGAAACGGTTGCACCGGGCGACCTGGGTGTGGATCTGGCCTCAAGCACCAAGACCCTGAAAGTCGAGCCGCCGGCAGAGCGCCAGGCTGGCATCAAGGTGGCTTCCGTTGAGGAGCTGGTGGACAAACTGAAGAACGAAGCGAAGGTGATCTGATGGGTATTCTCGTATACGCAGAACACGACAATGCCGCGCTGAACCCCGCTACCCTGAACGTGGTGGCTGCGGCCAAGGCGATCGGCGGCGATATCACCGTGCTGGTTGCCGGCGAAGGCTGTGGCGCAGTGGCCGAGGCCGCGGCCAAGGTCGATGGCGTCAGCAAGGTACTGTGTGCCGACAATGCGGCCTATGGTCACCAGCTGGCTGAAAACATTGCTGAACTGGTTGCAGAAGTGGGCAAGGACTACAGCCATGTGCTGGCGTCCGCCACCACCACCGGCAAGAACTTCATGCCGCGCGTGGCTGCACTGCTGGATGTCGAGCAGGTATCCGACATCATCGGTGTGGAAAGTGCAGATACGTTCAAGCGTCCGATCTATGCCGGTAACGCCATTGCGACCGTGCAGAACAGCGACAGCATCAAGGTCATCACCGTGCGTGGTACTGCCTTTGACGCTGTACCGGCCGAAGGCGGCTCTGCCTCGGTAGAGGCCTGCGATGTTGCCAAGGACCTGGGCAAGTCCAGCTTCGTTGGTGAAGAGCTGGCGAAGTCTGACCGTCCGGACCTGGCTGCTGCCGACATCGTGATTTCCGGTGGTCGTGGCATGCAGAACGGCGACAACTTCGAAATCCTTTACAAGGTGGCCGACAAGCTCGGCGCTGCTGTCGGTGCATCGCGCGCCGCAGTGGATGCGGGCTTCGTGCCCAACGACATGCAGGTCGGCCAGACCGGCAAGATCGTTGCCCCGCAGCTGTATATCGCTGTTGGTATCTCCGGCGCCATCCAGCACCTGGCTGGCATGAAGGACTCGAAAGTGATCGTTGCCATCAACAAGGACGAGGAGGCCCCGATCTTCGGTGTGGCTGACTACGGCCTTGTGGCGGATCTGTTCGATGCCGTACCGGAGCTGGAAAAGCAGATCTGATCGCTTTTCCTGCCGACAAAAAAGCCGGGCGTTGCCCGGCTTTTTTGTGTCTGTCCGTTTTCCGTCACC
Organism: Alcanivoracaceae bacterium; assembly: GCA_029212745.1. Lineage (GTDB taxonomy): Bacteria > Pseudomonadota > Gammaproteobacteria > Pseudomonadales > Alcanivoracaceae > JARGOL01. Next base: position 95,295 of record JARGOL010000006.1, on the reverse strand, counting down.
GTGTGGCCTGGCTCACCTGCAGTACTTTGGCGCCGCGAATCTGCCCATTGCGCATCTGCCAGAGGGCATGGTTGGCCTCGCCAAACTGGTAAATCTGCACTTCCGGATAAATACAGGCTCGCGCCGCAATCGCCAGCATGTCGGTGACGTCCTTGCGGGTCACATTGGCCACCGTCTTGATCTCCTTTTCCATCCACAGGTGTTGCGTGTAATCCAGCTCGCTGAGCAGCTCGCGGTCGACATCCTCCTTGCGAATGGCATTGATCACCAGTCGCCCGCCCGGGCAGAGGTTTTCCAGGGCCGCAAGCACGGTGCGGTATACCGGTGTGGTATCGATAATGGCGTTGGCCTGCATCGGCGGCCTGTGGTCAATGTCACCGGCCCAGGCGGCGCCCAGGCGCATGGCGAGTTCCTGCTCATCGCGGTTGCGCGACCAGACCAGCACCGGGCTGTCCGGGTGCAGGTGCCTGGCCAGTTTGAGCACCAGGTGATTGGCGCCGCCAAAGCCCATCAGTCCCAGCGGCTCGCCCGGGGCCAGGTGGGCCAGGCGCAGGCTGCGCAGACCGATCGCCCCGGCGCACAGCAGTGGTGCCGCCTGCTCATCGCCCAGGGCGTCAGGAATGGGCACCACGAATTGGGCCGGTGCAGTCATGTACTCGGCATATCCGCCATCGTGGTCACGTCCCGTGGCCTCGAAGGCCGTGCACAGGTTCTCCTCGCCGGCGTTGCAATGCTGGCAGTCGCCGCAGGCGCGAAATATCCAGGCCACGCCCACCCGCGTGCCCGGCGCGGGTGAGCTGACGTCACTGCCTGTTGCCTCGACGATACCGATGACCTGGTGTCCAGGAACACGGGGCAATACCGACGGTGCTGTGCGGCCCTCAATTTCGTCCAGCTCAGTGTGGCAGATGCCGCACATGATGACCCGCAAAAGGACTTCGTCCCTTGCCGGTTGTGGACGGGGCATGGTGGTGGCAACCAGCGGGCCCTGGTTATCCTGCATGGGACCGGTTTTCTGAATCTGCAGCGCCTGCATCTGCTCGCCCATGGCGATACTCCCTTTGCCGCTGACCTGGCGACGGTAAATGATGTCCTGGGTCAGATCATCGCAACGGCAGGCAGCGGCAGTGCTGACACAGATCAACATCCACCCGTGCGGCAAGCGTTTCGCTGCTTGCGGACGCACGCTATCATGCGACGCTGTTTTACTGACAAAAATACAGGGGGGAAAGGCATGCACCGCAACGGATATGTTTCATGGTTGTTGGCGCTAACGCTGACGCTGGTGGCGTCTCGGCAGGCACTGGCCGGAGACAATGCGCCGGGCGCCAGCTCGCAGGAAAAAGCCGCGGCCGCTGAGGCCGTGGCGCGCTCGGCAGAGTACGCCGGGCAAGCCGCTGACGAGACCGATGACTGTGGCGGGCTGGCATTCCTGCTTGAGGCGGTACCGACAGCGCACCAGTTGCTGGGCATGGACGAGGTCTACCGTGGCTGTGAATCTCCCGTCACCGTGAATCTCCAGTACGCGGCAGACGCCGCCCAGCTGTCCTATACCCTCGGCATTCTGGATGCACAGCTGGCCGAACTGCCGAAAGGGCGCGAGTACTGGCAATCCATTCTCGATGTGAATCGTGAATCGGTGCAGTCCCTGATCAGCGCGCAGGGGAAACTGGCGCAGGCGCAACAGGGCAAAAGCAAGCGTGTCACGCTTTCAGATGGTTCCACCGCAGTGGTTTTCCGGGAAGGGCGCGACTGGGCGCTGGTGGCCATGCCGGGTGACCGCTATGCCTTGCGGATTGATCTCGGCGGTGCCAGCGCCGGGAAGGCGCATGACATGCTGGTTGAAGCGGCTGCCGCCCTGGACATGGCAGTGCTGGATCGCTGAGGCAAACGGGTCGCGCGGTGGTCACCCACGGCGCGACCTGTGCTCAGTTGGAGGCGTAGAGCTGCAGCATCGAGGCGCGGCCGAGTTGTGCGTCGCCGGCCAGCTCGCGATAGTCATCGCGCAATGAAAGCAGCACCTGGCGCAGGGCCTGGTTGATCTGGTCACGGTCGCTGCTGACCTGCTGGCGCAGGTCGTCAATCCGCTGTTCCAGCGCTTGCTGCTGTTCGGCCGTCATGCCGGCCTGGCTGGCCACGGCGGGGCGCAGTTCCTGCAGGCGTTTCTGTTGGGTGGCAAGGCTTTCGCGGGCCTGGGCCAGACTGTTTTGCAGGTCTTCCACCTCATCCCAGGGATTGGCCGCCGCCAGTTGCGCTTCCATGGCGGCAATATCTGCCCGCGTGCGTGTCGCCTCGCCCTCGAGCATGGTTACCATGGCCGCTTCGTTGGTGTTGCTCAGGGAGGCCTCGAAGGCTTTTTCGCGCAGTGTTTCCTGCCGGCTCTCCAGGCACGCCAGCTGGCGCTGTGCCTGGAGCAGGTTGCGGTAGTGTTCTACCGCACCAAAGCGACTGCCACGCAGGGCGCGCTGTATCACTTCGCTGTTGACCGCACGGGTATTGTCGATGCGGCCTTCCATCATGATCTGGTAGAGGCTGCTGGTGTCTTCGGCCAGGCCCTTGAGGCTGTTGATGTTGGCCAGGGACTTTTCCAGCACCCGCGAATACACCGCCAGTGCCGTGCTGGCCTCGCCGCGCTCGGCCAGGTCGTCGGCAGCCATCAGCAGGCCGGACAGGGCGTCCGGGTCTGACGAGTAACGATCAGCGATACGCAGCAGCCATTTGCCGGCGACTTCCTGCTGGCCCTGCATGCGATAACTCTCGGCCAGCAACAGTGCGGCACGCACAGCGGCAGGGCTGTCCAGCTCCACCTGGGTGAGGATCTGCCGGGCCTGGTCGAAAGCGCCCTGGCGCACCTGGCTGGCAGCCAGGGCCACGCGGGCATAATTGCGCATCACGTAGTCGCTGCTGCGCGACGAATCGGCGCTGGCGCTGAGATAGTGCGACAGGGGGGCCGGGTCGGCCTGGTCCAGGGGCTGGTTCAATGACACGGCCACCGCCGCGGCGGCTCCTTCCAGCGTGCCCGAGACGCCCGGACTGTCCTGGCAGGCGTTGTCGCCAGCGTGGGCGTAAACGCTGATGGTCAATGCGCCGATCAAGGCCATTTTGGTGGACATGGCTGACATGGTTGTGACCCCGTTGTTGTTTTGTTCCGTTGGTCTGTCACGGTCATCGCCGTGCCGGCACCTCCTGCCAGAACCAGACCCCTTTCCCGGCGATCATAGGCCGCCCGGGGGGATGTTCAGGGTAGCAGGTCACAATCGCGGCAAAATCCGCCGGATGACCGATTCCAGCGCCGGTAGATCGGGCGATATGACGGGTATGTAGGGGGCCTTCCGGCTCATCAGGCCGTCTGCAGGCGGGTAAGGGCGAGGGCGTCAGCTGCGCACGTTGAACCAGATCACGGCGGCGGTGCAGAGAAGGAAGGTAATGAGCAGCAGTACCATCAGGCGGGTTTGCATGAATGTGTGTTCTCCGGCCTTCAGCGCAACCTCCGTGGATTGCGCTGTCACGTTCCAAATGTGACGTATTTCCGTGGCAACGCCTAGGCGGCGGCCACGGCTTTTACATTGTTTGAGCATCCCGGGTTTCGTTCCCCGGCGCGGCGCATGACCCCTGCGCTCAGCCGCACGCTTTATGCGGCCATGGCAGCCGCGCGGGCAATAGGCGAAAATTCGTAAAAACAATGTGAGACATGTACATGAGTGATTTCCCTGTCGTCGGTTCGCACGTGCCCCGGCGCGGCAATGCCCTGACGCGTTGCCTGGGCCGCTGGCTGCTGCGCCTGTGGGGCTGGCGGGTGGTGGACGACTTGCCCGATGTGCCCAAGGCCGTGGTGGTGTGCGCGCCGCATACCTCCAATGTGGATGGCCTGGTGGTGGCTGGCGTGGTGATGGCCCTGCAGGTGCGCATCAAGGTGATGGCCAAGCACAGCCTGTTTCGTGCGCCGTTTGGCGGTTTTTTCCGCTGGATAGGTGGCCTGCCCATTGATCGCGACAAGGCCGGCGGCATCGTCGGTCAGTCAGCGCAGAAATTCAGTGAATACGAACAACTGTGGGTCGGCGTGGCGCCAGAGGGAACGCGCAAGGGAGCTGACAGCTGGAAAACCGGGTTCTACCGCATTGCCCAGAAAGCCGGCGTGCCCATTACCCTGGCGGTGATGGATTACGGTACGCGCACGATCCGTTTCCCGCTCACGTTCATGCCCAGCGGCGATGTCGACGCCGACCTGGCGCGCATGATGGCCTGTTACCAGGGGGTTATTCCGCACCGGCCGGAACGGCTTTCCCGGCCACTGCGAGAGCTGGCCGAGAAAAACCGCTAGCGGCGTTTGTGCCGTCTGCCGGCACTATTCCTGGTGGAACCCTTCCCGGCCGCGCCGCGCTGGCTGCCATCGTCTCGCGGTGGCAGGCCGGTGTGTTGTGTCTGTATCTGTCCCCGGCGTACGCGACGGGCATGGGCCGCCCCCGAGTTCTTGCGCCGCGGCGCGCGATACCCGTCACGGCCTTCGCCGGGCTGCTCACGGGGCACCAGCTGGTGCTTGCCATTGCCGATCAGGTCGGCACGCCCCATGGCCTTCAACGCCTCCCTGAGCATGGGCCAGTTGGCCGGGTCGTGATAGCGCAGGAAGGCCTTGTGCAGCCTGCGTTGCACCGGGGTGCGCGGGGTTTCCACGGCATCACTCTTGTAGCTGATGCGGCGCAGCGGGTTCTTGCCACTGTGATACATGGCGGTGGCCGTGGCCATGGGTGAAGGGTAGAACGCCTGCACCTGGTCCGCCCTGAAGCCATTTCCCTTCAGCCACAGGGCCAGGTTGACCATGTCCTCGTCGCGCGTGCCGGGGTGGGCGGCAATGAAGTAGGGGATCAGGTACTGCTCCTTGCCGGCCTCTTTCGAATATTTCTCGAACATGGCCTTGAAGGTGTCATAGGTGCCGATACCCGGTTTCATCATTTTTGACAGCGGTTCGCCCTCGGTGTGTTCCGGTGCGATCTTCAGGTAGCCGCCAACATGGTGGGTGACCAGCTCGCGAACGTACTCCGGGTCTTTCACGGCCAGGTCGTATCGCAGGCCGGAAGCGATCAGCACCTTTTTCACACCGGGCAGGGCGCGGGCGCGCCGGTAGAGCCCGGTTAATGCGCTGTGGTCGGTATTCAGGTTCTCGCAGATGCCCGGGTAGACGCAGCTGGGCCGGCGACAGGCCGCTTCGATTTCCGGGCTCTTGCAGGCAATCCGGTACATGTTGGCGGTGGGACCGCCGAGGTCGGAAATGACACCGGTGAAGCCCGGGACCTTGTCGCGAATATCCTCCACTTCACGCAGGATCGATTCTTCCGAGCGGTTCTGGATGATGCGTCCCTCGTGCTCGGTGATGGAGCAGAAGGTGCAGCCGCCAAAACAGCCGCGCATGATGTTCACCGAGAAGCGGATCATCTCGTAGGCGGGGATACGGGCATCGCCATAGGCCGGGTGTGGCACGCGGGCGAAGGGCATGCTGAACACGTAGTCCATCTCGGCGGTGGACAGCGGAATGGCGGGCGGATTGAGCCAGACATCCTGGTCACCGTGGCGCTGGACCAGGGCACGGGCGTTGCCGGGGTTGGTTTCCAGGTGCAGCACCCGGTTGGCGTGGGCGTAGAGAATCGGGTCGTTGCGCACCTTGTCGAACGCGGGCAACCGGATCACGGTACGGTCGCGGTCCAGTTTCCGGTGCGGGCGGATATCCACCACCTGGTTGCCGTCCTCGTCAAAGCGCACGCCGTACAGGGGATCGTTGCGCTTCTCCAGCTCGCAGGCGTCCATGTCAGTGGTGTTGACGTAGGGATTGACGATGCGGTCCACACGGCCGGGTCGGTCCACCCGGGTGGAATCGATTTCCATCCAGCCGTCCGGGGTGTCATGGCGGACAAAGGCGGTGCCGCGCACATCGGTAATGCTGTCCACCGGCTCACCCCGGCTCAGTCGGTGGGCGACATCCACCACGGCCCGTTCGGCGTTGCCATAGAGCAGGATGTCAGCGGTGGCATCTACCAGCATGGAACGGCGCACCTTGTCCTGCCAGTAGTCGTAATGGGCGATGCGCCGCAGCGATGCCTCAATGCCCCCCAGCACCACCGGCACATCCGGCCAGGCCTCCTTGCAACGCTGGGTATACACCAGCGAGCAGCGATCAGGGCGGGCACCGGCTTCGCCGCCCGGGGTGTAGGCATCGTCCGAGCGCGGTTTGCGATCCGCCGTGTAGCGGTTGATCATGGAATCCATGTTGCCGGCGGCAACACCGAAAAACAGGTTGGGCTTGCCCAGCGCCTTGAACGCATCGGCGCTGTGCCAGTCCGGTTGCGCAATGATGCCCACGCGGAAGCCCTGGTCCTCGAGCAGACGCCCGATGATGGCCATGCCGAAGGACGGGTGGTCCACGTAGGCATCGCCGGTGACGACAATGATGTCGCAGGAATCCCAGCCGAGCTGGTCCATTTCCGCCCGGCTCATGGGCAGGAACGGGGCCTTGCCGAAACACTCGGCCCAGTACCGCGTGTAATCGAACAGTGCCGCGCGCGGTGCGGGAATTGCAGGTGCCGCCATGTGTGCTGCCAGTTGCCAGGGGGTGTAGGGTATTCCGGTACGGGGGCGCGGATCGGCGCCGGCGCCATTGTAGCGGACCGGATGCGCGTTCGTCTCGCCTGATGGCGGGTCTCTGGCGGTCAGCGGTTTGCGCCGGCGCTGATGGCCGCATTCGTTAAATAGGGTAAACATTGACCGGTGGCACTGGAAGTGTGAACCAGTTCACGTTTACGCTATTCTGACGAGCAGGAGTTCATGCTTTCGCCCGATTTCCCGGGCAGGCAGCAATGGAGCATACGTTTTATGAGCAGTTACCACAGTGATCAGGGTGCGGGAGAGTTGCAGTCCGACGAGAGCCTGATCTGGAGCCTGAGGGAATTCGAGGACCACCGTCGTGCGGTGGAGTTTGCCCGTCATTTCCGCTCCGCCCTGTGTGTCTACTCCAGCAAGGTGGACCAGATCTATGCCCGCTACGACATCCTTGTCCCCCAGGGGCAGGGCACGGAGCTCGTGGTGGTGCCGGATCTGGACGCCTTCACCGAGACCTTCTACGGCATTCCGGAAAAGGCCATTCAGGACACCGGCTATACCATCCTGCCAGGTGGTGCGGTGGGGCGTTCCGGCCTGTTCCTGCATATTCCGCTGGCCGGCGACAAAGGCAGCAAGGGGCGTGCGGTGCCGTTGGCGGCGGGGTTGCGTGCCGTGGCGGATGAGTTTGCCAATGACGGCCGCGATTTCCTGCCTATCCTGACCAAGGGCGATTTGCGCAGCTTTCGCAAGCAGGCGCCGATGCTGCACCTGCACCGGCTCAACCTGGACGCACTGTCTGATAAGTCCCGCTTCGAGATCAACGACGTCAAGAGCACCATCATGCAGAAACTGCGTACCTGTCTCTGACAGGCGCTGGTTGGTAAGGGAGGCCGGTGCCTGGTGGCGCCGGCGTCAGGCCGGCTCGTCGTCCTGCTGGCCGGCACGAACGATGATCTGCTCGGCTTCCACCCCCATGTTTGGCCGCAACCACTTCGGCACCTGCGCTGGCCCCAGGGTGCTGAACACCGCCCAGCGGGCGCAGCCGTCCCAGTTATCCTGGCAGTAGCGCTTCTGGTAGATCGGGCCGACCCCCTCATCAAGGGGAATGGGACAACGGTCAATGTTCATGCATGGCATGGCGTCCTGCCTCCAGGTTTATCCAGAACAGCTACGCTAGCGAGCTTGCAATAGGCCAACAAGTCAGCCTTCGGTGGCAATCCGCCGGGCGGCGCTGCGGGCGTCACGGACGGTATCCCCCGGGCCCCGGGGCCCGGGAAATGCCGATGGGGGCAGGCTGCGTCCCTGTTGCCAGGCCTCCAGCAGCAGCTCGGCGTGACTCATCATGGTGGGGCGAAGCCAGCGCGGGATGCTGGCTGTCGGCATGTCTGCGCTGAGCCGGTACCTGGCACAGGCCGTGCACTGGTTGAGGCAGTAGCGGCGCTTGTATATCGGGCCGGTGCCAACCTCGCGAGGGCTCGGACAGGTGTTCAGGTAAGGGCATGCCATGACGGACTCCTGCTGCCTGGACCGGCCGGGATTACCGATCCTGCAGTCAGGCTACGATGGCAGCTGCGGGTGCGCAATGCTGGCAGTTTGCCCTGTTTTCAGTGACTTAGGCAGCGCTGGCCAGTTTCTCTTCCTGCAGCACATGGCGCCACTGGGCGATCAGGTGGCTGTCATCCACCTCCCAGGGGTGGAAGCCGGGGCGGAAGTAGCGCAGCCACATGGGCAACGTGCGCGACACCAGGCCGTTGATGCCGAACAGGCGCCACAGGCCGCGGGCCAGGACCAGCGGGCGACGGTGGATGCCGTCCCGTTTCAGGAAGGCCCAGGTGTACTGGGTGGTGTAGCTGGCCAGTGCAAGGCTGGCCGCCAGCTGGGTACGGACCCGGTCGCGGTAGTCCGGCGCCACTTCCATGAGCAGGTCGAAGGCCACGCCCTTGTGCTCGGTTTCCTCGATGGCATGCCAGATCCACAGGTCACGCACGCTGGGATCCATCCGGTTCACCAGTGCCGGATCACTCAACAGGCGGTAGGCAAGGATGGCGGTGATGTGCTCCAGTGCCGCAGTGGCATGCAACTGCATGCGCTTGCTCATGCGTGCCTGGCCGGCGGCGATCAGTTTGCGCGCCAGTGACTGGCCACCGCGGGCTTCTTTCTCGTATCCCTGGGCGGACAGCATTTCGTTGAAACTGTTGTGTTCCAGCGAGTGCATCGCTTCCTGGCCGATGAATCCGGAGATTTCCTTCTGCTGGACGGGATCGCTGATGCGGTCCCGGTAGGCGCGTACCGAATCAACAAAGAAACGCTCGCCATCGGGGAATGTCAGTGACAGGGCATTGAGAAAATGGGTTACCACCGGGTCACCGGCGAACCAGTGGCGCGGTACATTCTCGAACGCAAAATCCATGCGTTGGGGGGTGATGGCAACGCTGGCGGGCTTGCTGGCACGGCTGCGGGTCATTCGTCGGTCCTCCGGAAAAAGACGTCGGGGCAGTCACGCACTGCGTCCCGAGGATGCTTCGGCTATAGTGGTGCCCCCGGTTGTCGGGCGTCTTGTCCAGGAGGGCCATTCAGCGGTGGAAAAAGGCCAGCGCGATAACGTGAGCCGGTTGCACGGCATACCCGGTATCTACCTGTTGCTGCTTTGCGATGTCATGCGTGAGTTCGGTTTCACGGATGACGACGTGATTCGGGAGCTGGGTGTGACGCGCAGCGGCCTGCTGCAGTCCGACAGCCGCATTTCCGTGCTCACCGGCCACGTGGCGGCCGAGCGGGCCACGGCACTGGCCGGCGAGCGTGGACTGGGGTTTGCCTACGGCCTGGCCCTGAAAGTGACGCTGCATGGCTCTGTGGGCCTGGTGGCCCTGTCCAGTCCGACGGTGGGTGCCGCACTGGAAGCGGGTGCCCGTTACCTGGTGCTGCGCGCGCCTTTCCTCAGTGCGGACTACCGTCGCGACGAGGAGCAGGTGACCCTGTCCATTCGCCCGCGGCAAACGCTTGATACACCGCTGCAGACGTTCCTGATGGAGTCCATGCTGGTGGGGATGGCCGCCATGGCCGAGCAGCTGGTGGGCGAAACTGCCAGCGGCCTCGAGGTACATATGCCCGGGCCGGAGCCCGATTATTACGCGCTATTCAGGGCGCGCCTGCCGGTCCCCGTGCTGTATGGCCAGGCCGACTATGCGTTGCGTGGCCCGCGAGCGTTTTTCGAAGCGGCCCCGCGCCTGGCGGACCCGGACGTGGCCGAGCTGGCGCGCCAGCAATGCGAGCAGGAATACCAGCAGCTGTTTGCCCGCAGTGAAACCATGCGCCAGCGGGTCAGCAATCACCTGAAGATGGTGGAGCCGGGCCACGCCATGCCCAGCCAGGAAGTCATGGCCAGCTGGCTGCACGTGTCCGCGCGCACCCTCAAGCGCCGTTTGCAGGAAGAGCAGGTCAGCTACCGGGCGTTGCAGGAACAGGAGCTTCACCAGCGTGCCTGTCAGCTGCTGGGCAACCCGGCCCTGGCGGTGAGCGAGGTGGCCTACCGGCTGGGCTATAACGATGTCGCCAATTTCTCCCGTGCCTTCAAGCGCTGGACCGGCAAGACCCCGAGCCAGTTCCGGGCCGGCTGATGACAACGTGGCAAAAGCCGCAATCGCTGGATATTTTTACACGCAGGCAGTAGGGTTTCACTCACTGCGAGTAGGCTGTACCGGGCACCAGACCCGGACCAAGGAGAACAACATGCGAGCAAGTAGTACAGCACGCTTGGTGCCGTTGATGGCACTGGCGCTGGCGGGTTGCCAGCCGGGTGAGGACAAGCCGGAAGGCCTGAATGGCGAATGGCTGGGTATCAACTTCCAGTGCCCGGTGGGTGTTCTGCACCAGGAACGGGTGGCCATTGTGGAAGAGGATGGTGAGATCGTCGCCACAAAGCTGACCGGGGATGATTGTGTACCGGCCGGTGAAATCACCTTCCAGGGCAGTCGTGACAAGATTACCTGCATTTCCGGCCTGCCGGACGATCCGGTCAGGGGCAGTTACGAAGACAGCATCCGCTCCCAGCAGGAAAACGGCTTTTCTGTCTGTGGTGTGGAATTCGAGCGGGTCCAGCCCGACGCAGCGCCGGAGTAAGGCGTCGTTCACGTCGGCCTGACCGGCCTTACCATTGAATCCTCGGGCGCTTGATGCGCCCACTGCCTACCGCTCCGGGGATCCTGCACCATGTTCAAAGGCCAGGCCGACTTTTCCCATGACACGCCCTTGAAAGTGGGAGTGTTGCTGACCAACCTGGGCACGCCCGATGCGCCCACCCCGTCCGCACTGCGACGTTACCTGGCCGAGTTTCTCTGGGACCCGCGTGTGGTCGAGGTGCCGCGGCCGCTGTGGTGGCTGATCCTGCACGGCATCATCCTGCGTGTGCGCCCGCGTAAATCAGCGCACGCCTATGCCTCTGTGTGGACCGAGGACGGCTCGCCGCTGCTGTTGCACACCCGCGACCAGGCGCAAGCCCTTCAGCAACGCCTGGCTCAGCAATATGGCGATGCGGTGGTGGTGGACTATGCCATGCGTTACGGCAGTCCCGGCATTTCGCCGGCGCTGGAGCGCCTGCAGCAGCAAGGTGTCGACCGCTTGCTGGTGCTGCCGCTGTACCCGCAATACAGTGCCGCCACCGGCGGTTCCACCTTTGATGCCCTGGCTGCCGACCTGACCCGGCGGCGCTGGGTACCGGGGCTGCGTTTCATCAATCACTACCACGATTTTCCGCCGTACATCGAGGCCATGGCCGCCCATATCGAGGCGCACTGGCAGGCCCATGGGCGCCACGAAAAACTGCTGCTGTCCTATCACGGTGTGCCACTGCGCTATCTGCACCAGGGCGACCCGTATCACTGCGAGTGCCACAAGACGTCACGGCTGCTGGCTGAGCGACTGGGTCTGTCGGCCGAGCAGTACATGACCACGTTCCAGTCGCGCTTCGGCCGTGAGGAATGGTTGCAACCCTATACCGACGAAACGCTCAAGGCGCTGCCGGGGCAAGGTGTCGCGTCCGTGGATGTGTTCTGTCCCGGGTTTTCGGCGGACTGCCTGGAAACGCTGGAGGAAATCGCGGTGGAGAACCGTGATTATTTCCTCGAAGCCGGCGGTCGGGATTACGCCTACATCAGCGCACTGAATGCCACGGCGGGCCACGTTGATGCGCTGGCGGCCCTGGTCACGGAGCACCTGCAGGGATGGGCAGTTGCGACGCAATCAACGGACACCCTCGCGCAACGCCGGGAACGTGCCACAACGTTGGGCGCAGCGCGCTAGGCTGTACGGGCCAGCAGCGTCTTCAGCAGGGCGCGCAGGGCACGCCAGCGGTTCACCAGCAGGGCCGTGAAAATCAGGGCGCAGCCTGCCAGCTGAACCAGCGACATGCGCTCGCCGAACCAGGCAGCGGCCATCAATGCAGTCCATACCGGCTCCACCACCATGATCACCACGCCGTGACTGTTGGGCGACAGGCTCTGGGCGTAGGTCTGGATGAAGAAGCGGCCCGCCGTGCCGATGATGGCACTGGCGGCCACCCACCCGGCCAGCGATGGCAGCATCAGCGAGTCCAGGGGCGGCCAGGTTTCCAGCGTGAGGGACGCGGCGCTGGCCAGGGCGCCCACTGTCCACAGCACCACGGTGGTCAGGGCCAGTGCCGGTACCTTTTCCCGGTGGCGGGTGTTGCCGGAGACATCGGTGACGGTACCGTGGTTGGCGGCATGGGTGTTGAGGTTGAAGTAGAATGCGAAGATGACCGCCGCGGCGACAAAGAACAGTTGCCCGGCTTCCAGTGAAAAGCCCCCCTCCAGTGACAGCAGCGCCAGTCCCGCCACGGCCACCGGCAGCGCCAGCCAGGTGCTGGCCGGTGCCCGTTCGGCAAATGCCAGCCGCCCGAATACCGGTACCAGCACCACGGCTAGACTTGTCAGGAAGGCGCCCACACCAATGTGGGAGGAAAAGTGCAGTCCCATGATCCAGCAGCACATGGCCGTGCCGAAGAACAGTCCCACCACCATGGCCCGACGGACCTGTTCGGCGCTGAGCAAACGCAGCTGGCGCCAGCCCGCAAGGGCGAGCAGGGAGCCGGCGAGCAGAAAGCGGATGGCCACAAATAGCAGCGGTGGCATCAGCGATACGGCTTCCTTGGAAAACATCCAGCTGATCGAGGCCATCAGGGTGACGGTGAGCAGCAGGACATCGGCTTTACTGGCAGAGGTCATTCAGGGTGCACGTTCCAGCAACTGGGGCGCGCATGGTAGCACGGTGGTTCCCGGCTCGAAGGGGTGTTCGGGCCAGAAACCACCGTGGTTTGATCAGCGGCTGTAGGCGTAGCGGCTGAACCAGTCCTCGGCCAGGTGCTGGTCGTGCTTGTCACCGTCGAACCAGTCGTCGAAGCGGCTGTCATCCTTGAGGTGACGGTTCAACCAGGCGGTGCTGAGGATTTTCCCGCGGTTCTTCATGCTGCTGGGAAAACCGACCCAGTCGAGGTGATTGAGGTAGCGAATGATGGCCAGTGCACGGCTGGTGTCCGCCGGCAGTGTCTCGTAGTAGCTCGCTACCGCGTTGGGCAGGGCGGTGAAATCGAAGCTGCCGCCAATCAGCAAGGTGGAGGCACTGATGTTGGCGTAGTAGGGCTGCTCACGGTCGAGGTAGGGCGACAGGCCCACCACGGCTTTGACCGTATTGCCCAGGTCACCAGCGGCCAGTAGCGCACCGCCACCGCCCATGGAATACCCCATCATGCCCAGTCGATCGGTATCAATGCGGTTACGGACCGGGCTGTACCAGGTGCGGTTCTGTTGCAACAGCTCCTCGATGCCGGCCTTGTGTGCGGATTCCCACACCGGCGGGGTGCCGAACACGTTGTACGGGGTAATGGTCAGTACCACATAGCCGTGTGAGGTCAGGTGGTCTGAGAGCCAGTACATCTGTTCCTTGATGTTGGTGTAGCCCCCCGTGAGCGTGATGGCCGGTGCTTTCTCTTTCAGGCCGCAGGGATACGACAGCCGGGCCGAATGATAGCCCCAGCGCCAGAGCCCGGCGGTGGAGGTGCAGACCGCGGAATCGCCGCGCGCGGCCAGGCCTTCCGCCGGCGTGTAGACGCCGGCGTGTGCCACGCTCACCAGGGTGAGCATGCACAGGGTAAGTACGGATGCAGCAGCAGATGCGATGATTTTTTTCATGATAGCGCCTCTCTTTCTTTTGTCAGCCACGGCGTTTTTTGTCAGCCACGGCCTTTGTTGTCTGTCACGGCGTTTTGTTGTCAGTCACGGCGTCAGCGAAAAACCGTGATGGCCTGACGCTACCCGGGCTGGCGGAGGCGGGCTTGTATGTTTTGACTGCGGTGGACGGCTGGCGGGTTAAACCGTGTCGTTGGCAATTCCGACCACCGGTTCCACGAATACGTCCAGAGGGCTGTGTTTGCCGAACAGGTCGGTGGGGCTGATGCCGAGGATGTCACGGTAAGTATGGGAGAGATGGGCGGCGTCGCTGAAGCCTGCCCGGTGGGCAGCGGCAGTGGCACTGGCGCCGGATGCCAGCAGGCAGCTGGCCAGGAACAGGCGGTGCCAGAGTCGGTAACGGCGCACCGGGATGCCCACCTGGCTCTTGAACAGGTTGACAAGGCGCGAGTTGGATAACCCCGCTTCCGTCGCCAGTACCGCCAGTGGCACATTCTCGGTGACGCTGCCCTGGATCCGGGCAATGGTGGCGGCGACGCGCGGGTCGATCCGGTGACTGCTGCGCGCTAGCAGTTCAGGGGGGTTGAGCAGTGCCTGCAGCTCCTGGGCAAGCGTTTCGGGCTCGGGTGGCCGCTGCAGCCACTGGCTGAAGCGGCTGGCCAGCGCCTCCGGCATGTCGATGTCCAGTCGCAGGTCCTCGAGCCGGTGCCCGGCTTGCGCCGACATCAGGGCCAGGTCCTGGCCCGCCACATCCAGGTGGCAATCGGCCACGGTCTGCCCGCCGCTGCGCAACTCGGCCCGGGTGCCCACCGGCAACAGGGCCGACTGGCAGCTGACCCAGCGGCGGCTGTGACGGGCACGTATCTCCAGCGGCCGCGCCGGGTCCAGGGACACGAGCAGCCTCGAGGCGGCCAGGTGCAGGCGCAGCGGGCCCTGCAGCGGGCCGAGATAGAGCGTGCGATGCCGCCACAGGTACAGCCTGGGGGGCGAAACGGTGGCCATCAGGTCCTCCCTGAACAGTGGCGCTGGCGCGGGTTGGCGGTGCCACGCTTACAGGTGGAGTGCACCGCCGCTGATGGTATAGTGCGTGTCTGGCTGTCAGCCTGGCGTCATCGGCCCAGCCCCCAATTTCCACAAGCCTGTGTGTGCCATGTATATCGTTATTGCCTGTTTGCTCATGTATGTCGGCTGCGTCCTGTTCGTGCGCACCCGCAATGCCACGACGCTGGGGCTGACCCGGCAGCTGAGCGATTTTTCCACCTTCATGGTGCCGTTCAACATCCCAGCCTACCTGTTGTCCCGCGTGCCCAACACGCCTTTTGTCGACAGGCGCTGCTATCCGGAGCTGGACGTGCTCGAGGACAACTGGGAAGTGATTCGCGATGAGGCGCTGGCGCTGTATCGCAACGGGTATGTCGGCGTCAGCGAGGCCCTGCCGGCCAGCAACTTCTACCGGGATGGCCGCTGGACCAGTTTCTACCTGAAGCTGTACGACTGTGATATCCCGTCGGCCTACGAGCTGGCGCCCCGCACCATGGCCCTGATCGACCAGGTGCCGTGCATGAATATCGCCCTGTTTGCCTGTCTCAATCCGGGCAAGAAGATCAACAAGCACCATGACCCGTTTGCCTACACCCTGCGTTACTCGCTTGGATTGAGCACGCCGAACAGCGATGACTGCGGCATCGTCATCAATGGCCAGGACTACAAGTGGAAGGACGGCGAAGGCATCATTTTTGATGAGACCTACCTGCACAATGCCTACAACGACACGGACCAGCCACGCCTGATCCTGATGACCGACATCGACCGTCCGCTGCGCAGCAAGCTGGTGCAGGGCGTCTATTTTTATTTCGGACGTTTCTTCAACAGCCTGTTCGCGGTGGACAACGTCGACAGCAATATCACCGGTATCGGCAACCGCCTGGGCAAGGCGCTACTCGGTTACCGGGCGTTCCTGAAGCGTTTCAAGCGCGCCAACAAGCCGCTCTACGTGGCCAGCAAGGTGGTCGTCATCGGCGGTCTTCTCGGCCTGCTGGCGTGGAAACTGGCCTTCTGATCTTGAAATCGGTGTTGATGGCACCACCTTTCCATGACGGGCTGCCCGAAAGGGTGGCCCGTATCGTTTTCATGCAGCCAAGGAATCACCATGACCTGGGGCGGTAAACTGTTTTTCGGTGCGCTGGGCTACCTGATCGGCGGCCCGGTGGGGCTGGTCATCGGCCTGATACTCGGCCACCTGCTTGACCGTGGTGTCGACCGGGTCAAGGCGTTCAACCCGTTCCGGCCCTACGCGCCGGGCGAGAAGGAGCAGGTACAGGACGCATTCTTTACCACCGTGTTCTCGATCATGGGCCACCTGGCCAAGGCGGACGGTCGCGTCAGCGAACAGGAGATCGCCCTGGCCAAGGCAGTGATGGACCGCATGCAGCTGTCTGAAGAGCAGCGCCAGCGCGCCCGCGAGCTGTTCCAGCAGGGCAAGGCGGACGACTTCCCCCTGGATGAGGTGCTGGCGCGCTTTCGCCACCAGACCCGCTTTCGCAAGCACATGATCCTGGTGTTCCTGGAAACCCTGCTGCAGGTGGCGCTGGCGGATGGCCACCTGGACAGCCGTGAGGAACAGTTGCTGCTGCGTGTGGCCCGCGGGCTTGGTTTGCCGGAAGCCCAGTTCCGCCAGATCCTTGCCATGTTGCTGGCCCAGGCCCAGTTCGCCGGCAGTGCCGGGGGTGGGGCGGGCGCCGGTGCCGGCCCCGCACAGTCTGCCGGGCCCGGCGCACTGGAGCAGGCTTACGCGGTGCTCGGGGTGAGCAGTGCTGCCGGCCAGGCCGAGATCAAGCGCGCCTACCGCAAGCTCATGAGCCAGCACCATCCGGACCGGCTCGCCGCCCAGGGGGTCCCCGAGGAGATGATCCGGGTGGCAACGGAAAAATCGGCGGAAATCACCCGCGCCTACGACACCATCAAGAAAGCCCGCGGCTTCAAGTAAGCCCGCGGCTTCAAGTAAGCCCGCGGCTTCAAATAAGCCCGCGGCTTCAAATAAGCCCGCGGCTTCAAGTAAGCGGGTGCACGCCCCTTACAGGTAACGTCCTGCGCTGGCGATCATCACCACCGCCAGGCCAAGCAACAGGTTGATGCCGACGATACGGCGAATCTGGCCGATCTGGCTGCCGGCCTTTGCCGTGTCTGCCGCCGCCACGGCGTGGCCAAGGCGACGGAAAGGCGCAAAGTACACGTGCGCGAACAGCAACATCATGACAATGCCGATGCCTTGCATCAGGTGCACGTGCATGCCCACCGCTGCCATGCCGCCGAAGACGCTGAATACCATGGCGTAGCCGGTGCCCAGCAGGATCACCACGCTGGCCCAGACCCAGCGGAAAAAGCGCGCCAGGGTGGCGTGCCAGAGCGGGCCTCGGTGCGCCCCGTCCACGGTGGCGGCCACAGCCGGACGCATGGCCATCCAGGCATAGAACATGCCGCCCACCCAGATCACTGCGGCCAGCAGGTGCAAGCTGATCAGTAACGCCATTGATACATTCTCCATTTCGCTGTCGCGGCCATGGTGCACAAAGTTCGTGCGGGAAACGAGCCTTTGCCAGCTGGCTGTGCAAGAAAACCGCCATTCGCGCGTCATACTTTGGCATGAAACCTGCTTTATAACGGGTGGCAATTCTGTCTGAACCGGTTATCAGTGTCCGCACTGGGGAGTACCGACATGAGCACGTCTGCCACAAAAACCTGGTTAATGAACTATGAAATCCTGCGGCTGGTGAACCAGCTGCGTCGTCTCATCAACGCGGAATTCGGCGACAAGCCATTGCTCAGTGATGCGGAAATCTGGCGTTCACTGGCGGACTACGCCGGCAGCAGTCGATCGCCGGGCACGCAGCGCGTCTATGCCGAGCTGCGTCTGGCCCTGATCAAGGCGGATGACATCGATCATCCCAGCGCCGAACTGCCCGAAGGCATGCAGCCGGCGGCCACCAGCCAGCGCATGTACCGCGGCCGTCCCGTGGACGCCCCGGCAAGGGACGAGGCCCGTGACGAAGCGCCGGCAACGGCAGCAGCGGGCAGTGGCAAGACCATCACTTACCGCGGCCAGACCATGCACGTGGCCTGAGACCTTGCCTCGGGCGGTTTGTCAGAACGACGACAGCCCGGTGGCTTCCATCAGCCGATACAGCAGGTAGTGCCAGCGCCCGTGGTCCCGGTAACGGGCATAGGGGGCGCTGTAGTTCATGCCGTCCAGGTTCTGCCACTGGCGCTGGAACAGTGCCCGCGCTTTCGCCTGTGCAGGGTGGTCTGTCTCACTCTGGAACAGCACGTTGGTTTCCAGGTTGTAGTTGTCCAGGTTGCGGCGGGTGTAGTTGGCCGAGCCGAGTAGCAGGTCGCTGGTGCCATCACGTCTGTCGATCTGCAACACCTTGCTGTGACACTGCTCGCCGTGGGTGTCGCACCAGCGCACCGGCACACCCGCCTGCACCAGGTCGGCCGCAAGGGGCCGGTTGGGCACGCCGTTCTTGTGCCGTCCGAACGCATGTTCATTCGGGTCGAGCAGCACGCGCACGGTGGCACCGCGTTGCCGGGCCGCCACCAGGGCCCTGGCCAGGTCACGGTGAGAGAAGTAGAACATGCTCAGCCGCACGTCATCGCCCTTGCGCGCCCGCGCCAGCAATTCCAGTGCCCGCTCGCGGATAGCAGACTCGGTCAATACCTGCAGTGTGGCAGCGTCGGTGATTTGCGGCGCCGGTGCCTGGGGCCATTG
Organism: Alcanivoracaceae bacterium; assembly: GCA_029212745.1. Classification (GTDB taxonomy): domain Bacteria; phylum Pseudomonadota; class Gammaproteobacteria; order Pseudomonadales; family Alcanivoracaceae; genus JARGOL01. Next base: position 76,743 of record JARGOL010000006.1, on the reverse strand, counting down.
CGGGTCGATGCCGGCGGCGCGCATCACCGCTGCCTCACTGACCAGTACATCCAGCGCCGCGGCGCCGTTGAATTCCAGTGCGATATTGTCATGGGCACTGCTGGCGGTATGTGGGTTGGCACTGGTGACCAGGGCGGTCCAGCCGTCACCGCTGTCCACCACCAGCGTCTTGCGATGATTGGCCTTGAAGTTGGGCAGGGCCAGCCAGGAACGCAATGATACCGGTTCGCTGCCCACCGGGTTGGGCAGCCAGCCATGGTCACTGCTGTTGCCAAACCACTGGCAGCACACCCGCCAGATTGATGACCACAGTGGGTTGGAGTCGCGCAGGGCATCCAGATCGGTCATCACCACCTGCACGCCGGCTTCGCGCAGCGTATCGAGAAAGCGGTTTTCAATACCCCCGTAGAGGGTGTTGAACGGATCGGTGATCACGGTGATGGGCATGTCCGGGTGGTGCGCCCTGGCAGCGAGCAGGGCAGCGGTGAGATCTTGGGCCAGTGGACGATGGCTTTCGGCCTCGCCGGCGAAGTCATTGAACAGGAACATGTCCACCACGATCTGCCGGCGGGCCTGGTGGATCAGCGCGATCACCCGGTCAAAGATTTCCTGTTCGTGGACCCGCTCGCCCCGATCATCGATATAGGTGATGTCATGCAGGAAGGTGACCTGCTGGGCCGGTCGCAGCGGTGCACGCAGGTCCATGCCCGCGGGCACCGGCTTGAACTGGTGCCACAGGCCGGTGGCCAGCAACAGGCTGGCCACCAGCCAGCGCAGGCGAAAGACAGATCGACGTTTCATCCTGCCATTGTCGGCGTCTGCGGGTGGCCGTCAATGGCAGGGCGAGAGGGTCATGCCTGGCGAAGGGCTTTCTTGTCGATCTTGCCCACCGATGTCAGCGGAATGGCATCCGGGAAAAATATCTCCCGGGGCACCTTGTACGGGGCCATGTTCTTGCGGCAATAGCCACGGATGCTCTCTGCCAGCGTGTCGTTGTCGCCGCTGTAGCCTGCCGTTTTTTGTACATGCAGCTGGACGATTTCGTTGCCTGCCCGGTCCGGGTCGGGACGGCCCACCACGGCGCACATTTCCACGCCCGGCAACGACAGCAGCTTGTTTTCAATCTCCACGGAAAAGACCTTGTAGCCGCCGACGATCAGCATGTCCTTGCTGCGGTCACAGACACGCACATAGCCGTCCTCATCCATGAAACCGATGTCGCCGGTGAACATCCAGCGCTTGCCATCAATCTGGTGCAGAGCCTTGTCGGTGGCCTCGGGCAGGTTCAGGTAGCCGCTCATGACCTGCGGACCGGCAACAATGATTTCGCCCGGCTCGCCCGGGGGCATGCGTTCATGGCTCTCCGGGTCGATGATACGGACCTCGGTGCCCGGCAGGGGAATGCCGACGAAACCGGGCTTGAGGCGCTCCGCCGGGTTAAGCGTCTGCACCGGACTGGTTTCGGTCATGCCGTATACCTCGCAGAAACGCTGTTTGCCGATGACCGCCTCAAGCCGGGCAATGTCCGCTTCCGAGAATGGCGCCGCGCCGGAAACGGCTAGGCGCAGCTGGCTGAAGTCCTGCCCGGTAAAGTCAGGTTCATTCAGCAACATCTGGTAAAGCGCGGGCACTGCGGCGATGACCGTGGGAGGCCGTTGCTGCATCTCGCGACAGAACTGTGCCAGGTCGCGCGGGTCCGGAATCAGGAAAAAGGTTGCCGCCTGACGCAGGGCGTTGAACAGCACCGCCGCGCCCCCGATGTGAAACAGGGGGAAGGCCGAGGCCACCACCTCCTCACCCACACCAAAGCCGTAAAACACATCGGCCTGGGCATTGTTGGTGAAGATGTTGCGCGCGGTGAGCTGGGCGCCCTTGGGCAGGCCCGTGGTGCCGCCGGTGTATTGCAGGTACATGACCTGGTCGATGTCGCCCTGCTCGGGCACCGGTTCACAGTCTGTGGCGGCCAGCCACTGGTTGAAGCTGTGGACCTGGCTGGCATCGGCTTCGTCACAGCAGGCGGCGGGGTCGAGACTGTCCGTGGGACCGGTAATGATGACGTGGGCCAGCGTGGGCAGTTCAGCGCGGACCGGCGCGACGGTGTGCGCGTAAAGGGGGGCAAAGCCGAGCAGCACACGGACGCCGGCGTCCTGGCACTGGTGCCGTACTTCCGGTGCGGTCAGCAGGGGCGAGATGCTGGAGACCACCATGCCCAGGCGTGCAGCGGCCACCAGGCCAACCACGTACTGGGGGATGTTGGGCAGCTGGATGCCAAGCACGTCGCCGCGTTTGCAGCCGGCGTCGGCAAGCGAGCGGGCCATGCGGTCGGCCAGTTGATCGAGTTGCCGATAGCTGATGCCCTGGCCGGCAAAGACGAGGGCCTCACGATCACCCCGCACCTGGGCATGATGGCGTACATAACCGGACAGCGTCAGGGGCGGAATGGCCGGTACCTGTTGCCAGTCCTTGCCGAGGGCGTGATAGGTGTCCAGCCACGGGTGGCGGTCCTGTTTCATGGGGGCTCCTTGTTCAGTGATTCGCTTGCGGCGAAACGGCCGGCGGGCGTTTGGCCAGTAACGGCCACAGGAAAGTGTCGATATAGCGGCGCAGGTCGGCATCGTCGCGCACATCCACGTCGCCGGCGGGGGTCAGCAGCCAGGAATGCAGCAGTCGCAGCAGCAGTTCAGCGGTTTCGGCGGCCTGGCCCGCCGGCAGCACGTTGCGCGCCTGCAGCATCTCGACCATGGCTGTGACATAGCGGTGCGCCCAGCGCAGCGTGTCCCGGCTGTGGATGGTGAGCACCGGCAGCAGGTATTCGGCGTCCACGTCCAGCAGTCGCTGCAACAGCGGATGGCGCGCCGCGGTGCGCACTGTCAGGAACAGGCCTTCGCGCCCCCAGTCAGTCACCGGCCGTTCTTCCAGCTGGCGCTGGACATCGGCCATGGCACGCTGGCACTCACGCATGATCACCGACTGGACCAGGGCGGTGCGGTCCTGGAACTGGCGGTAAAGGGTGGCGCGGCTGATGCCCATGCGTTGGGCAAGGTCGTCCATGCGTGTGCGGCGCAGGCCGAACTCCAGGAACAGTGCCAGGGCTTCATCCAGAAGCTGGTCGCGTGCCGGCTTGCCGATGTGCGCGGCCGTCGCCATCAGGACGCGTCCGTCTCCGCCACCTGGACCGGGTGGAAACGATAGGCATCCGGGTGCCGACGGGCGTCACGCATGGCCTCGCGGGCGAGGGAAATGTAGCGCAACGGGCGTGGTGTCATGCGGTAGCCCAGCTTGATGGCCTTGCGGATGCGGTCAAACCGTCGCTGGTCCTCCATGGTGTAGGGAATGTCGAAGCGACGGCGGAAGTTGGCCGGCAGGGTGGCACGGTTGATCAGCTCCATGCGGTCGGCCACCGGTGACAGGGCGCGCTGCCAGATGCCATTGGGCATGGCGTCGAACAGCTTGCCTGGCGGTTTGGGGTGATCGTGGAAGAAGTTCTCGCTCATCAGGTCCGCCACCACCGGGCCCCACTGCAGGCGGTTTTCAATCATGTCGTTGAAGTAGTCCCAGTAGTCCGCAAGGCTGGCCGGCAGGTCCTGGTTGCGCAGGCCGAGCATGCCGCCGAACAGGCGCCATTCGCGGAACATTTCCTGACGCACGTCTTCGTCGGCCGGTTTCTCGAACGTCTCCAGCAGTTTCAGGCTGGTGTAGAGGGCGGTGCCATGGACCCAGCCATAGGCTTCCGGGTTGAGGGCGTTGTACTGGCGGCCGTCGGGCAGGGTGCCCTTGATGCGCCGGTGCATTTTGCGCAGTTCGCGGCCCATGCGGATAGCTTTTTCCGGGCGCGCATAGAGGATGGGCCAGAGCAGCTTCAGGGAGCGCTCCGCGCGTCCCCACGGGTCTGTCTTGTACACCGAGTGCTCGCCAACGCCGGCGTCGATCACCGGATGCGCCACCTGCATGACAAACGCCTGCGGCAACATGAGCAGGTAACGCCGGTCGCCGAGGTAGCGCCAGGTAATGGAGTTGGGGCCGAGGGGATGGAGCTCGATACTGTTTTTTGTATTTATTCGGGCCTTGTCGGTCATGCTGTGCTCCTTTCCGGAAAGCGCTGGTACATGAGACAAAATATGTATTCCTGTTTCATTGGGCAAGGGGCGGATACAGATTCTTGTGCTTTGTTTCAGTCCGGCAGGGTTCTGGTGCGCTAAACGGGTGGTTATGCTGGGCCCAGACCAGGGGGGAGGAATCATGACGGACAAGCGAATTCATGCGTTCTGCGACGATGCGCTGGGCGACGATGACGCCGTCGGACTGGCCCGGCGCATCGCGGCCGGGGAGGTGTCCATCGGCGAGGTGGCAGAGGCGGCCATCCAGCGAGCCAACCAGGTGGACCCGGTGCTGCGGGGGATCGAACTGGCCACCTTCGAACAGGCCCTGCAGGCGGCAAAGAAGCCGCGCAGTGGCGTGTTCGCGGGCGTACCCACGTTCGTCAAGGACAACACCGACCTGGCCGGGCTGCCCACCAACCATGGCTCGGCGGCGGTGAATGCCCATCCGGCGAAAAAACACGGGCGATTTGCCCGCCAGTATCTGTCCCTGGGCTTCTCGGTGCTGGGAAAGAGCACCTTGCCGGAATTCGGCTTCAATGCCACCACCGAGTTCGAGGGCCGTGCGCCCACCTGCAATCCCTGGAACCCGGCGCATTCCTCGGGGGCGTCCTCCGGGGGCTCTGCTGCCCTGGTGGCGGCCGGGGTGGTGCCGGTGGCCCATGCCAATGACGGCGGCGGCTCGATCCGCATTCCCGCAGCCTGCTGCGGCCTGGTGGGCCTCAAGCCCACGCGCGGCCGGCTGGTGGATGGTGAAGCCGCCCGCAGCCTGCCGATCAACATCATCGGCGAAGGCATTGTCAGTCGCAGTGTGCGTGACCAGGCGCATTTCTTTTACGGCGCTGAGCAGTACCAGCCGGCGCGCAGCCTGCCCGAGGTGGGGCTCGTGGAGGGGCCGGGCACGCGCCGCCTGCGCATTGGCCTGGTGCTCGATTCCATCACCGGCGAGGCCACCTGTGACGAGACCCGGGCGGTGGTGCTGGAGGTCGCCCGTGAGCTGGAGAAACTCGGTCACACGGTGGAGGAAATGCCGTTGCCGGTGAGTCCGCGCTTTGCCGATGACTTCGCCATCTACTGGGGCATGCTTGCCTTCCTGATGGGCAAGTTCGGCAAGCAGGTGGTGAGCCCGGATTTCGATGCCAGTCGCCTGGATGGGCTCAGCCGCGGCCTGGCGGCGCTGTACCGCGACAATCTCTGGAAGACGCCAGCGGTGCTCTGGCGGCTGCGCCGCACCCGGGATGAGTACGCCCGCCAGTTTCCCCGCTATGACGCGGTGCTGTCGCCGGTGCTGGCACATACCACGCCGGAGCTGGGCTACATCTCACCGGCAGTGCCGTTTGATGAGCTGTTCGAGAGGTTGCGCAAATACGTCAGCTTTACCCCCCTGAACAACACGGCGGGTTCACCGGCCATTTCCCTGCCAATGGGGGCGGCTGCCAATGACCTGCCCATCGGTGTGCAGCTGGCGGGCGCCCACGGTGGTGAGCGGACGCTGCTGGAGCTGGCCTACGAGCTGGAGGCGGCGCGGCCATTCCGGCGTATCCAGGCATCCTGAGTGGGCGGTTGATGCCGGGGAGAGGGGGGAGGAATGTATTCATTTTCTGGATAATCCTGACACTCCCATCTTCGGCAGGGCGTGATATTTCATATCATTAATCAATAAGGTCATATAGTTAGGGGTTTTTCATCAGGTAAATTGTCACCTCTCCGGGGCTCGACACGCTTCCGCTTGCCGTCTTATTGTATGCAAAAATTGCGGACTGCAAGGGAACGTTCATGCTCGACCTGTGGCGCGAGGGGCTCATGCCCTGGTACCAGCACATCAAGTTTGTCCACCTGCTGGCAGTGATGATCTGGAGTTTCAGCACGGCGGTGGCCTACACCTGGTACGTCAGGAGTGCCTGGCTCGGCTGGCAACGCGACCCCGCTGACCCGGCCAGGAAGGCGCGTCGGGACTGGGTCATGGAGCAGTTCGACCGTGGCGCCTGGATGGAGCACATTGCCTTTCCCGTGCTGCTGGCCTCCGGGCTGGTGCTGTTCTGGCTGGGCGGCTGGACGCTGGCCAGTGGGTGGCTGCTGGTGAAGCTGGCGCTGGTGGGGCTGGTGTTCGTGCCGATCGAGATTTTCGACTACTGGATATCCCATTTCGGTGGCAGCAAACGGCAATGGCGGGAAGCGGGTGACGCGCAGCGCTACGAACGGCTGATGCGCTGGCACTGGCTTTTTTTCCGCATCTCCACACCCCTGGTGGTGGTGTTCATTCCCCTGATCATCTTCCTGGCGGTGGTCAAACCGCTATAGGGCGGGATTGACCCGCGTCAATGTGGCCCGGGCGAAGGGGCGTAACGTTAGGTATTCACGGCGCGACAGGGGAATGTCATGGCGGAGCCCGGAGAGCTGATGTCGTCGGTGGACCATGCCTGGTTGCGCATGGACCATGACGACAACCTGATGATGATCTGTGCGGTGCTGGTGCTGGAGAAGGCGCCGGATCGCGACCGGCTGGCGGACATCATCCGCACGCGCCTGCTGGCCTATGACCGCTTCTCGCAGCGCGTGGTGGAACAGGGCGACAAGGCCTGGTGGCAGGATGACGGCCATTTCCACCTGGATAACCATCTGCACTATGTGGGCCTGCCGGGCGCCGCGGACGAGCCGGCGCTGCAGGCGTTTGCCAGTGATCTGGCCAGTACGCCACTGGATCATCGCCATCCGCTCTGGACCATGCATGTGATTGAGCAGTACCGCGGTGGCGCTGCCATTATCGTGCGCATTCATCACTGCATCGCTGACGGCCTGGCGCTGGTACGCGTGCTGCTGTCGTTGGCGGACGATGCGGCGGACCCAGCACCCGCGCACGCGCCGGCGCCGCCGGCAGCGCATCAGGACAGTCTGCTGGAGCGCATCTGGCACCCCGCCCAGGTGCTGGTGCGACGGGCCACGGATATCGGCCACGAACTGTTCGAGACCGCGCTGGATGTGGCCCGCCACCCCGAGCACGGCCGCGAGATGGCCGAGCGGGTGGTGGCCATGGGCAAGGAGCTGGTGGGCATCGGGCTGATGCCCGGTGACCCGCATACGGCCCTGAAGGGCAGGTTGTCCGGGCGCAAGCAGGTGGCCTGGGCCGAGCCGCTGGACCTGGCCGAGGTCAAGGCGCTGGCCCATGCCATGGGCGGCACCGTCAACGATGTGCTGCTGACGGTGGCGGCCAGCGCCCTGCGGGATTACCTGGACGGGCGGGGCGAATCCACCAGCGACGCCGTGCATGTGGCCGTGCCGTTCAACCTGCGGCCCCTGGACCGGCCGATCGAATCCCTGGGCAACCAGTTTGGCCTGGTCATCGTCGGCCTGCCGGTGCACGAAGGCGATCACCATGGCCGTTTCCGGGCCGTCCAGCGGCAGATGCAGGCACTCAAGGTGTCCGCCCAGCCGCTGGTGTTCTACGGCATGCTGTCGGCGCTGGGGCGCGGGCCGGAAGTGCTGGAGCGCACCGCCCTGGACATCCTCAGCAAGAAAGCCTCGCTGGTCATGACCAATGTGCCGGGGCCGCCACAGCCGCTTTACCTGGCCGGTGCGCGGGTCCTGCAGCCGCTGGTGTGGGTGCCGCAGTCGGGCGAGGTGGGCGTGGGGCTGAGTATCCTCAGCTACGCCGGCACGGTGCAATTCGGTGTCATCGCCGACCAGGCCCTGGTGCCGGTGCCCGCCGAGCTGGCCGCACTCTACGGCAGCGCGTTCCAGGCCCTGCGGGATGCCTGTGGCGAGCAGCTCAGCCCGGGCGGCTAGGGGCACTCACCAGGATCGCCAGGCAGTCACGTGTGGCCGTCAGGTGCGGGTTGTCCAGGCGCACCAGCGTTTCCCGTTCGATGGTTTCGGTGGCATCGCCGTCGTTGAGCCATAGCTGGCCGCTGGCCAGGTAGATCTGGGTGTCTCCCTGCCAGTGCAGTTGCTGGCCGCGCTTGAGTGGCGCCACCGCCACACAGGTGTGTCCGTCCAGCGGGCTGTGCGCATCGCCATACACGGTGGTGGCCTGTCCGGGCGACGGGGTAATCACCTGGTAGTGGGCCTGCGTCTCGCTGTCTTCCGGTGCCAGCCATAGCTGGACAAGGTGATTGAAGTCGGTGCTCGGGTTGATTTCGTCGTGCTGGAAGCCGTTGCGGCCCGCGCGCTGGATTTGCACGTCGCCAGCGCTCAGGTGGTAGCCATCGCCAATGCTGCCCTGGTGGGTCAGCTCGCCGCGCACCAGCACGGTGACGATATCGACGCCCTGGTGGGCATGCATGCCGGTGTGGCCGCCGGGTCGGAAAAAGGCATCGGCGAGATACAGCAGGCGGCCAACCCCGTCCACGGCGCCGTCACTGCGAAAGTCGCCGAATTCTCGCCGGTCCATGACGTAGTGGCGCTCGCGCAGGCCGCCAAAACCGCCCAGGTCCAGGTCGCGTTTGTAGACCATCTGCATGTGGCGCTCCGTTTCTGTGCTGTTTCCATCGTCACCCGACGGTGGTGTATTTAACAAGCATTGCCGATCAAGGGTTCAGCAGCAGTGAATTAGTCGGTAGTGTGAAGCAACAAGGTTCTTTTCAAACACGGCCAAGGAGGTCCTGATGAAGCTGACCAGCAATGACCTGGTGGATGGGCAGCCATGCCCGGCAGTCTGTGCGTTCGCCGTGCCCGGTGATGACAATCCGGTGGCACTGAGCGACAACCGCAACCCGCATCTGGCATGGCAGGATGCACCGGCGGGAACGCGTTCATTCGCCATCGTCTGTCACGACCCGGATGTGCCCAGTGCCGGCGATGACGTCAACCAGCTTGATCGCGAAGTGCCGGAATCCCTGCCGCGGGTGGATTTCTATCACTGGCTGCTGTTCGACATCAGTGCAGATACCACCGAGATTGCGGCGGGCAGCCACTGTGATGGCATCACCCCCCGTGGCAAGGCCGGGCCGGACGCCGGCAATGGCATGCGCCACGGCCTGAATGATTACACCGGCTGGTTCGCCGGGGACGCCGACATGGAAGGGCAGTATTACGGCTATGACGGTCCATGCCCGCCCTGGAACGACAGCATCCTGCACCATTATGTGTTTACCGTGTATGCACTGGATGTGGAGACATTGCCGGTGGACGGCGAACTCACCGGTGCCAACGTGCTCGCGGCGATGCAAGGGCATGTGCTCGACAAGGCCGCCATCACCGTCACCTACACACTGAACAAGCGCCTGCTGGGCTGACCTGCGTCAAGGTGGCAGGCCGGGGTTCGGCCTAGCCTGCCACCATGATCAGACGTCGGAGAGAGACATGATGGCGACGCGTTGGCTGGCTGGTGCGACACTCCTTGCGGCGAATACCCTGGTGGCGGCGCCCGTGGAGCCGCAGTGTCCGCAGCCGCGGTTCACGGATCAGGCACCGCCGGCGTATTACCAGCGACAGAACCCGCTGGAAAACAGCTGGGGCAACCGTCGCGCCGGCCGCAAGATCTATCGGGGCGACGCCATCGACAGCGTCAATTGCGCCGGCTGCCATGGCAAGAAGGGCGATGGTGCCGGCCCCCTGAGTGGTTATTTTGACCCGCCGCCGCGCAACTTCACCTGCGAGGCCACCATCAATGGCACCCCGGACGGGCAGCTTTTCTGGATCATCAAGTTTGGCTCACCAGGCACCGAAATGCCGGCTCATCCGGCACTGAGTGACGAGCAGATCTGGCAGCTGGTGCTGGAGTTGCGCCGCCTGGCCGAGGACTGAGGCGGGTACTGCTGCGCCAGCGCGGGTATACGCCGGCCAGGCGAATGTATTCAAACTGACCGGATACGCCAGTGCCGGGCGGGATTCGGTCAAGCAAACAGCGCCCACCCATGGAAGAATGACCCCCTGGTCAACACAGCAATTGTTCTCGACGGAGGTCATCATGGGCGCAGCACTGGAATCGGATGCCGTATCGGCGCGTCAGGAGTGGGCAACACAGGCCGTGGCACGGCAGCGGGCGTTCTTCCAGTCCGGCGCCACACGCAGCTACGGGTTTCGCGTTCAGGCACTGAAGAAGCTCCACAAGGCCATTCTCGATCACCAGCAGGATCTCGTGGATGCCCTGTATACCGATATCGGTCGTCCGGAATTCGAGGCCTATATCGAGATCAGCACACTGGTGGATGAGCTCAAGCACACCATCAAGCACCTGAAAGCCTGGATGAAGCCGGAGAAGGTGGCCACGAGCCTGTGGGCACAACCGGGTCGCTCGCGCATCGAGTCCGTGCCCCTGGGCGTGAATTTCATTATTGGGCCGTACAACTATCCGTTCCTGCTGGCAGTACAGCCCCTTGTGGGCGCCATTGCCGCCGGCAATACCGCCATCGTCAAACCATCGTCCCTGAACCCCACTGTCGCTGATGTCATGGAGACGATCCTGCACAAGTGCTTCCACGAAGACCATGTGCATGTGTTCAAGGGCAGCAGTGATGTCACCAATGCGCTGCTGGAAGAAAAGTTCGACCATGTGTTCTTCACCGGCAGCCCGCGGGTCGGGCGCATCATCATGGCGGCGGCCGCAAAGCACCTGACCCCGGTGACCCTGGAGCTGGGTGGCAAGAGCCCCACCATCGTGCACAAGGACGCCAACCTGACGGTGGCGGCGCGTCGTATTCTCGCCGGCAAGATGCTCAATGCCGGCCAGACCTGCATCGCCCCGGATCACATCTATGTGCACGCCAGCATCAAGGAGGCCTTCGAGAAGGAAATGGCGGACACGCTGAAGGCGTTCTACGGGAACGATGTGAAGAGTAACCGTGATTTCGGCCGTCTTATCAACGACAAGCACTTCAAGCGGGTAGCCGGACTGATTGACAAGGCCAAGGTGCTGGCCGGTGGCGAGACCGACGCCGCGCAGCGCTACATCGCGCCGACCCTGCTCAAGGATGTGCGCATGGACGATGCCATCATGCAGGAGGAGATCTTCGGCCCGTTGTTGCCAATGCTGACCTACCGTTCATTGCCGGAGCTGTTCGAAATGACCCGGCAGCTGCCGGATCACCCGCTGGCCCTGTACCTGTTTACCGAAAGTGAGGCTGTGGAGCGCGAGGTTCTGGACAATGTCCAGTTCGGGGGCGGTTGTATCAATAACACCGTCATGCACGTGGCCAACCCGCATCTGCCTTTTGGCGGTGTCGGTGAGAGCGGCATGGGCGCGTATCATGGCAAGAACTCGTTCGATGTGTTCTCGCACAAGCGCAGCATCCTCAAGGCGACCACGCGGCTGGACATCAAGTTGCGCTATCCGCCGTACAATGACCGGGTGAAGATCATGAAGCGGACGATCAAGTAAGCCCTCTGTGGGCAAACATAAAGAAGCCGGGCAATGCCCGGTTTTTTTATGTGCGTGGTGCCGGCAAAAAACCGTCCACCAAGGTCAATGGGCCACGCCGAGGCTGCGCAGGTATTCCTCGTAGCTGCCGTGATAATCGGTGACGCCCTCAGGGCCCAGTTCCACGATCCGGGTGGCCAGCGACGACACAAACTGGCGGTCATGAGAGACGAACACCAGCGTGCCCGGATAATGCTCAAGCGCCAGGTTCAGTGCTTCGATGGATTCCATGTCGAGGTGGTTGGTGGGCTCGTCCAGCAGCATGACGTTGGGGTTGAGCAGCGTCAGCTTGCCAAACAGCATGCGTGCCTGCTCGCCGCCGGAGAGCACCTTGATGGATTTCTTGATATCGTCACCGCCGAACAGCATGCGCCCCAGCGCCGCGCGAATTTTCTGCTCGCCTTCCGAGGTCCATTGGCCCATCCATTCCAGCAACAGGTCGTTGCCCTGGAAATCGGCACTGTGGTCCTGGGCGAAATAACCCAGCTCGGCCGCCTCCGCCCACTTGATATGGCCACCGCTGGGTGTCAGGTCGTTGGCGAGACAGCGCAGCAGGGTGGTCTTGCCCACGCCGTTGGGGCCGATGATGGCCACTTTCTCACCGGCCTCGATCTGCATGGACACGTTCTGGAACAGGGGCGCGTCGTCGTACTGGTGGCTGACGTTTTCCAGGGTCACCGCCTGGCGATGCAGCTTCCTGTTCTGTTCGAAGCGGATATACGGGCTCACCCGGCTGGAGGGTTTCACCTCGGCTAGTTCGATCTTGTCGATCTGGCGTGCGCGTGACGTGGCCTGCTTGGCTTTGGAGGCATTGGCCGAGAAGCGGCTGACGAAGGTCTGCAGTTCGGCAATCTGCGCTTTCTTCTTGGCGTTGTCTGCCAGCAGGCGCTCGCGTGCCTGGGTGGCGGCAGTCATGTACTCGTCATAGTTGCCCGGGAACAGGCGCAGTTCGCCGTAATCCAGGTCCGCCATGTGGGTGCAGACACTGTTGAGGAAGTGGCGGTCGTGGGAAATGATGATCATGGTGCTGTTGCGCGCCGTGAGGATGTCCTCGAGCCAGCCGATGGTGTGGATATCGAGGTGGTTGGTGGGCTCGTCCAGCAACAGCACCTCCGGGTCGGCGAACAGGGCCTGCGCCAGCAACACGCGCAGCTTCCAGCCCGGCGCAATGGCGCTCATGGGCCCCTCGTGCTGCTCCACCGGAATGCCCAGGCCCAGCAGCAGGTCGCCGGCGCGCGCCTCGGCGGTGTAGCCGTCCATCTCGGCGAATTCCATCTCCAGCTCAGCCACCGCCATGCCGTCTTCCTCGCTCATCTCGGCGAGGCCGTAGATGCGGTCACGCTCGGCCTTTACCCGGGCCAGCTCGGCGTGGCCCATGATCACCGTGTCGATGACGCTGTGTTGCTCATAGGCAAACTGGTCCTGGCGCAGTTTGCCCAGGCGTACGTTGGGTTCCAGCATCACCTGGCCGTTGGAGGGCTCGAGTTCACCACCGAGGATCTTCATGAACGTGGACTTGCCGCAGCCGTTGGCACCGATAAGGCCATAGCGGTTTCCCTTGCCGAATTTCACGGAGACGTTCTCGAACAGCGGCTTGGGGCCGAACTGCATGGTGATGTTGGCGGTGGAGATCATGAGACAGGTAACTTCCAGTAGATCCATGGTGCGCCGAGGGGCGCAAAAGGGGGCGGCATTGTAGCCGTTTGTGCCTGCGGATGTATCGTTTTGTGGGCCGATCGGGTGCCACGTCTGTCGGACGACATCAGCCTGTGTCCGCGGTGGGTGAGGGGTTCGGCCCCGTGCTGCGTCGCAGGCATAAAAAAAGCCGGGCAATGCCCGGCTTTTTCGTTGTCTGCCCGAAAGCAGACGATCAGAACGGCTTATACAGGAACGATGTTGCTCGCCTGCGGGCCTTTCTGACCTTGCGTGATGGTGAATTCCACCTGCTGGCCTTCGTGCAGGGTACGGAAGCCGTCGCCCTGGATGGCGCTGAAGTGTGCAAACACGTCAGGGCCGTTCTGCTGCTCGATGAAGCCGAAGCCTTTGGATTCGTTAAACCACTTTACGGTACCGGTTACGGTTGACATAGATCTGTCCTTTACAAGATTTGAATGCGCCACCTCCCAGGATGGCGGTTGTGCCGGGAAGTATTCGCATTACTTATGGACTGCAGGACGGAGACCGGAAACCGGACAACGAACAGGTGTGACATAAAGATAAGCTGTACTTTCTAGCCCGCCCAGAGTACCCGGTTGGTGGGGCAAGTCAACGATTATCTTCGCTGGCATGCCGGCGTGACTGCCCCTTTTCGGGGCACGGCCAGCGCATGGTTCAGTCCTGCCCGGTGGGTGTCATCCCCAGGTACTCACCCAGGCGGGGCACGGCCTGGTCCAGCTCAATGCGAATATCGCGGGACAGGATGTCCAGGAGCACTATGGCGTTGAGGGCCGCATCCGTGCCTTTCACGTGGCGCAGGCGGCGTGCCATGCCGTGATTGAGCGTGGCCAGGTCCTTGTAAACCTGGGGCAGGTCGTCCAGTGAAACCGCCACGGACGGGTCCTGCTGCTGGCGGATGTACTGGCTGAGCAGGTGCAATGACGTCATGCGTACCAGTGATTCACGCTCAGTGGCCACCGGCAGGTGACTCAGCGCCATGGCGCGCAGGGGGCGGGTGTACGGGCAGCTGCTGAGGGCCCCGGCGAGGCCAAGCAGGGCGCTCATGGCCCGTTGTACGGTGGTCTCGATGCGGTACTCCCGTTGCGGCGTCACCACCCGCAGTGACACGGGCGTGTGTGACTCGCCCAGCGGCCGGTCGGCGCAGACCAGGGCGATGTTGACCGCCACCGGGCAGCGCGGATTCTGCCTGGCGTTCAAAGGGCAGTGGCTGCACTGCTCGCATTCCAGCGCTGTCCAGTCCGGCGGCTCGAAGGTCGGCGGTACGATCAGCGTGCCGCTGGCATCGTGATGGATATCCACACATTCTTCCGCACCGTCCCGGTAGCGGAATATGTAACGTACCTCAGGCGGCATGATGTGACCGTGCCTGTTGCAGGGGGAAGACCATGGAGAAGGTGGTGCCTTTGCCGGGAATGCTGGATACGCTGATGGTGCCGCCGTGGCGGCGGACGATGTCCTGGGAAATGGCCAGGCCCAGGCCGGTGCCCTCACCGGCGGGTTTGGTCGTGAAGAACGGCTCGAAGATGCTCTCTATCACGCTGTCCGGAATGCCCGGACCGTCATCGCGCACGGAGACATGGCAGCAGCCGTCCACCGTGTGCCGGCGGATGTGAATGGCGCCTCGTCCCTCCATCGCCTGGGCAGCATTCATGATCAGGTTCAGGAACACCTGGGAAAGCTGGGTCTCGGAGCCATGGATGGCCGGGGCATCGTCATCGCCCTCGCAGATCACCTGAATGCGGTTGCGGGTTTCGTGGCGGGCCAGGTTCAGGGCGATGTTGATGCAATGGTCGAGGTCCACATGCTCGTCTGCCTGGTCGCGCTGGCTGGAAAAGAACTTCAGGTCCTGGACGATCTTGCGTATCCGGCCGACACCGTCACGCGTCTCGTCGATCAGGTCGGGCATGTCTTCGAGCATGGCAGCGAGTTGGCGTGGCTCGCGCAGTGGTGTTTCGGCCCTGTCCAGCAGCCGCGCCAGCTGCTCGGGGGGCAGGTGCCGGTAAACCCGCTCGAGTATCCGTTTCATGCTGTCAGTGTGCTGGGTAATGTGGCGCATGTTGGCGTCAACAAACGCCAGCGGGTTATTGATCTCATGGGCGATGCCGGCAGAGATAACGCCCAGGGATGCCATCTTCTCTGAATTCAGCAACATGCCCTCAATGCGATTGATGGTCTCGCCCCGGCGTTGCACTTCCTGTTGCAGGTCGGCGTTCTGTTGCTTGATGTCGGTAATGTCAGTGCCGAAGAGGATGTAGCCATCCTCGTTCAGGGAAATAAAACTGATCGGGAACGCAAAACAGTCCAGCCAGCGCTTTCCACCGGGCGTGCCCAGGCATACATCACCGTGCCAGACCTTGTCCGGATTCAGGTTGCGCAGCAGTCGCGGCCAGGTAAAGCGTGTGTCCATGCTGTCGGCGTTGAAGTCCGGCCGGCTGCCGACCAGGGCGGATTGTGGCTGGCCGCACACGGCCATGAACGGTTCATTGCAGTACGTCACCAGGCCGTCTGGCTTGATCGTCACCACACAGTATTCGTCAATGATGCGGGCAAGCGGCCCCAGTGCCGCGCGGTTGAGGTGAAACGCTTCGGAACTCGCCTCGATCAGCTTCAGTCGGCCGCCGAAAGGATTGCCCGACAGGGAGGAAAACTCCGCCAGGCGTGCTTCCACGTTTACGGACGCGCGATAGGTCCTCTGCAGCAGCAGTATGATCACCAGCAGCGTGACAATGGAAAAAAGCACAAACACGGCGCCTTCGCCGCTGATGTTCAACGGTGCCAGCACACTTTCCCAGCTGTTCATGAGTCGGCTCCCGCGACGGCGCTATCAGCCCTGAAGTTTCATACGGCAGCGTTCAAGCTCGGCACGCTGGTCACGGACCTGTTCGGCCAGCATCCGGTTTTCCACCGCCAGGTCATGGAAGCTCAGGCCTTCGCGCACGCCTGCTATCAGCTCATCATCGTCCCAGGGTTTGGTGTAGAAGCGGAAAGCACCGGCCTTGTTGATGGCTGACATGAGCGTGTCCACATTGACCACGCCGGTGAGCAGGATGCGCACGGCGTCAGGCTGTATTTCCCGCATGGCGTTGAGAAAGTCCACGCCATTGTCGCCGGGCATGTTGTAGTCCGAGATGATGGCGTCAAAAAGGGAAGAGCGGGCACGCTTCAGCGCATCCTGGGCGTTGGTATAGGTCTCCACTTCCCAGTCAGGGTCCTGGCGCAGCGTTCGGCTCAGTGCCCGGGTGATGTTTTCCTCGTCGTCCACGACCATGATCCGGTGCATGTTGACTGCCTCCCTGGTTGAGGAAATTTCGGGTTCCTTCACGTCATGCTGATGTCTTGGGCGGGGGCTGACAACCGTGTACGGATAACGATTTGTAATGGCGTTGTAAAAGGTGTGAACAGTTTCGTAAAAATAATATCAGGGCGCTATTGCCACGATATTGTTTAGATAGGGGCCCGACGGTGAGATGGCAGGAAAGGCCCTTTTATCATTGTATGACTGGCGCACTCACGGCTCATCAAGCACGGCAGGAACAGCACGCCGGAGACACGCGTGGCATGCCTCCGGCCAGGGCCATTAGAGGTCATCCAGTGCCGCCATGGCGGCCTCGTAATCCGGTTCGTCGGTAATCTCGTTGACGAGCTGGCTGTAGCGGACCACGCCGCCACTGTCGATCACCAGCGTGGCACGGGCATACAGACCGGCAAGCGGCCCGTCCGTCAGGGCAACGCCGTAGCTGTCGGCCAGGGAGCGATAGCGAAAATCCGACCCGGTGATGGCGTTGTCCACGCCTTCCGCAGCGCAGAAGCGGGCCTGGGCGAAGGGCAGGTCCATGGATACAAACACGGGTGCCACGTCATCCCGGCCGGCCAGCTTGTTGGCGAACGACTTGAGTTGCAGGGCACAGACCTCGGTGTCGACGCTGGGGAAAATATTCAGCACCACTTTTTTGCCAGCAAGTTCGCTCAGACTGACTTCATCAAGCTCTGGCGTTACCACCTTGAAGTCCGGGGCCTTGTCGCCGTTGCCGGGCAGGTCGCCGGACGTTTGTACAGGGTTGCCTTGCAAGTGCACTGTACTCATCGTTAATCCTCCATAGTGGGGTTGTTGTCGGGCACCCTGGGAGACGGGCAATAAAGAGCGGGTGAATGGCACGTATGTGCTATCCCGGCGGGCGTTTCACGCGCTGGTCATGCGCGTTCATGCTTCCTGCATCCTCACACTATCCGTATCCGAAAGGGGAGGCGACATGAACATCCTGATGGTCCTGACATCCCATGACGCGCTTGGCGACACCGGCGAAAAGACCGGTTTCTGGCTGGAGGAATTTGCCGCGCCGTACTACGTGTTCAAGGATGCCGGCGCCCGCATCACCCTGGCATCGCCCGCCGGCGGACAGCCACCCATCGACCCGAAAAGTGATGCCGAGGATGCCCAGACCGCCGCCACCGATCGCTTCAAGGCCAGCGAGGCAGATCAGCGCGCGCTGGCGAGCACACGTCCGCTGTCTGAGGTGAATGCCGATGACTATGACGCCATTTTCTACCCGGGCGGACATGGCCCGCTCTGGGACCTGGCGGAAGATGCCGACTCTATTGCCTTGATCGAGGCATTCTGCAAAGCAGGCAAGCCGGTGGGCGCTGTCTGCCATGCGCCGGCCGTGCTGCGTCATCCGCGTTCTGCCGACGGTGAGCCACTGGTCAAGGGCAAGCGTGTCACTGGCTTCAGCAACAGCGAGGAAGAGGCTGTAGGGTTGACGGATGTGGTGCCGTTCCTGCTGGAAGATGAACTCAAGTCCAAAGGCGGTGATTACCAGCGCACCGATGACTGGGGCGCGTTCGCGGTCACCGACGGCCTGCTGGTGACCGGGCAGAACCCGGCCTCCAGCGAGGAAGCCGCGAAGCAGTTGCTGGCGCTGCTCGAGTAATACTGGCTGGCGTGCTCAGGGCGTCGCCGTTTCCGGGGCGGTTGCTTGCCCGGACGCCTCAGGTGCCGGGGTGTTGCGCCGGTGCACCCACTCCGGTGTCATCAGCAGGATGCGCGGGTCACGGTATTTTGCAACGTCCCGGAACATCTCGCCGAACTCATGCAGTTGCAGGTATACCGGGTTGTAGGGTCTGGCCGGCATGCGCGGTACACCGTAGCGGATTTCACCGGCGGTCTCTTCCGCCTGGAAGGTGCCGAACAGCTTGTCCCAGATGATCAGCACGCCACCGAAGTTGCGATCGATCTGCGCCGGGTTGCTGCCATGGTGCACGCGGTGGTGCGAGGGCGTGTTGAACACCTTGCCCCACCATTTCGGTGCGTTGAACACCTCCGAGTGCATGAAGAACTGATAGACCAGGTTCGCCTCGATGGCGATCAACACCCAGTCACGGTCAAACCCGATCAGTGCCAGCGGGATCCACATCAGCACCCAGTTGCCGGTGAGTGCGTTGAGAAAATTCTGGCGCAGGGCGGTGGACAGGTTCATGCGCGGTGAGGAGTGGTGCGTCACATGGACGCTCCAGAACCAGCGGATCTTGTGCTGGGCCAGGTGGTTCACATACATGAAAAGGTCGGTGAAGATGATCGTGGCCAGCACGCTGATCACACCCAGCTCCGGGCGCCAGCCCAGGCCATAGGGCGTGACCAGGTCGTAGCAGGTGGAGATCACCAGGGCGATGGCGATGCCGTCGACGATCTTGTATGACGCGCCCGTGGCCAGGTTGGCCAGCGTTTCCTTGAAATCGTACAGGTGGCCGCGGCCGGTGCGGCTGCAGTAGATGGCTTCAATCACCATGCAGCCTACAAACACGGCGCCAAAAGCGAACACGAAAAGCAGGGCGCGGGCCAGGTCTTCCATCAGTGTCTCCTGATTCAGTGCGGTCCCGCAGGACCGGATTGCAGCGCGGGTGGTACCCGGATGCTGACCACTGTAGGGCGCAATGGCGCTGGAATATTGACGCGGCCGGACTAACTTTTGACAATTCTCGCCACCGGCGGCAGGCTGTAGAACGGCCCCGTGGGCGCCAACCCTGCAGAAGATACGCCACTACCCTGGAGCATCTGCCGCCTTGGATACGGATTCGAAGACACAGCATATGACCGTAGCCAGTGACCTCACCGGGTTGCTGGGCAGTTACGGTGAGCGCTTCGGTGTGCCAGCGGCGGTGATCAGCGAGGCGCTGGCCTCGGTGGGGGTGCGCGAGAGCGCGCCGCAGGCCTGTTCCACCGGGCGGATGCCATACGGCCAGTGGTGCGCGGCACTTGAAGCGCTGTACCAGCGTGTTGACGACCCGGCCCTGGGCATTCATATCGGCAGCATCATCAAGCCGGCACACTGCGGCGTGCTGGGTTACCTGGTGTTGAGTGCCAACACCCTCGGTGAGGCGCTGGCGCAGTTCGAGCGCTACCAGTTGCTGCTCTACGGCGGCAGTCTGGGGGAGGCCGCCTTTGTTGGTGACCAGCTGCGTTTTGTCTGGCCGCAGCACGAGCGCACCCTGGGTGTGGGGCTGTCGGACGAGACCCTGGTCTATGGCCTGATCAACTTTGTGCGCATCATGGTAGGCGCCGAACTCAGTGACGCCGATTTCCGCGACTGGCTGGGGCAGGTGTCCCTGCAGTTTGTGCACACACCCACGGCGCCGCTGGCCGCCTACACGGAAAGCGGCATCGAAGACGTACGTTTTGAGCAGCCGGCCCTGACCCTGGCCCTGCCCATGGCGGTGCTGGCGCAGCCGATCAGCAACCGGGATCCGGCCCTGTTCCAGCTGCTTAACCAGCAGGCCGAGTCGCTGCTCAAGGTCTTGCCTGATGGCCAGGATGATTTCGAGCAGCAGGTGCGCGACTACCTCCGCCGTGCCTTGCCCGAAGGCACGCCGACGCTGGATGGCCTTGCACATGCCCTGGCCATGTCCGCCCGCACCGTGCATCGGCGTCTCGCCGGGCGTCAGCTCAATTTCGGCCGCCTGTTGCGCCAGGTGCGCAGTGAACTGGCGCGCCAGTATCTGGATGAAGGTCGCATCAGTCTCAGCGAGGTGGCGTTCATGCTCGGCTACAGCGAGCAGAGTGCGTTCACCCGCGCGTTCAAGCAGTGGACGGGACAGACCCCACGCCAGTACCTCAAGCGTCAGGATTGACGTTCCCCGCGCGCTTATTCCGGCAAGACCCCATGCCAGGTGTTTCGGCTCCTTTACCGATGGCAGATGGCGAGTAGTTTGCTAGTGTGCCGATGTCGGTGTACGTCCGTTCGCTAATATCATTTTGATATTGCAGGGAAAATGGTCTCACTCGGCAAACAAGACAACGGAATAAAAACCATCAACAAGGAGCTTTTCATGCGAGCGCTATCGAAATCGCATCGCCGCTCATTTGCGGGAAAGATACTTACCTCTGCCAGTGTCGCACTGCTGGCAAGCTTACCTGTCGTCGCATCTGCGGCATTGCCTGCCTGGACCTACCAGGCATCAAGCACCGACCCGGATGTGATTGATGCGTCCGGTAGCCCGACGCTGAACCAGTACAACACCGTGCCCATTGGCCTGAACAATGCCGGGCAGGTCCTGTCTGTGAGTCTTCAGAACCCGGAGGACCCGCTGGCGCAGCGCCTCTGGTTGTATGACTTTACCACTGCATCTTTTGTGATCGACGGCCAGGTCGGTCCTGTCCCCGGTTATCCGGAGCCGGAAGGTTCCTACCTGATGAGTGACTTTGTGCTCTCTTCTGACGACTTCCTGATGATTCAGGGGACGTCTCCCACGGATGCTGTCTACGCGCGCTGCGCCATTTCAGACGCGGCGGCAAACCCCTCGGTGGTACCGGCATGCGATGCGCTGGGCGGTTTTGGCACGTCTGCGACGTCCCAGTTTCGCCAGGCCGCGTTGAACAACCAGGGGTGGGGTATGCACTGGGAGGGCACCAGTTCCCTTCAGGTGACGGCACTGACCATGGTCGCGCCTGATGGCTCCAGCACGGCGCTGGATATTTCCGATCTGCAGGGTGCTGATTTCGATCACAGGGCCCCGAAAATCAGCAACGGCATGCAGCCGCTTGTTGCCTTGCCTTATTCCGAAACTCTTCCGGATACCAGTGTCATCTATGTCGTGCGTCTTTTCAGTTTCGACGGTGCCAGCTGGAGCTACCAGGACGTGACCATCAATGACCGCTGGCAGGTGGCCGGTCTGTCTGACGACAAGATGTTGCTGGAAGCAGCCAATGACGGCCAGGCCCCTTCCGGGCTGTATATCTGTGAGCCGGGCATTGCGGGCGATTGCAGCTCGCCGACACAGGCGGTGGCGGTGCCGGCGGGCAGCGATGCTGTTGCAGCCTGGCGCGGCCTTACAGCGACCAATATCCTGCTTTACACCACGCTTGAATTCGTTGGCACCAATGCCGAGCTGCAGTCGCTGATCCTGCGTGACCTGGAAACATCCACGGAGATTGACGTGGCTGCATTGTTGGCCACCGTTCCCGGTATCGGCGCTGCAACACCGCAATGGGCGATGCTGTCGCCCAATGGTGAGCAGCTTGCCATTATCGATTCAAGTGGCGCGTTGCATTACTTTTCCACCGGTGCCGCTGGCGCCGTCAATACATTGACGCTGAGTGCCGATGACAATCCGGTGGATGCCTATCTCGACAGTGATGTCACCGTCAGCCTGACTCTGGATAGCAGCACCGTGCACGGCCTTGAGCTGACATGCCGCTCTGACGACGGCCTGTTGTCCATGACCGACAGCCGCTTGCTGGCATTCCCGCCTGAATACTCACCACTGACCATCGGCCCGGACGTGGTTGCAGATGAGTGGCTCGCCACCATGGTGGTCAGCGGCAGCACTGACCCTGTGACCGGCACCCACCTGATTGCCGAGCTGGATTTTGCCGTGCCGAATACCACCGCCACCACAACGGTGAGTTGTGATGCGCTGGCGTCCAACGGGTTCGGCTCCCAGGAGCCCATTGATGTGGTCAACGCGACCATCAACCTTGATAACGGCATCAATGGCGGCAGCGGCTCGGTGTCCGGCACCGTGGTTGATGCGAATGGCAATCCGGTCAGCGGGGCAGAGGTGCGTATTTTTCTGGACGGACGATACTTGACCGTGCTGACTGACCAGGATGGCAACTTCAGCTTCAGCAACCTGCGTGACGGTGATTTCGACCTGACAGTGGCGTCTGCCGAACAGGTGGCAGACTGCAGTGCTGCCAGTGTCAGCGCAGGGCAGGCCGTGACAGTCACTGACATCACCCTGTATCCGGGCGACATCAATGCCGATGGCGTGATTGATATCGGTGATTTCTCGCTGCTGGCTGCTGCCAACCGAAGCGTGGCAGGGGACGCGCGCTACGACGCCAGTGCCGACCTGAATGATGACGGGCGTATCGACGTGCTTGACCTGTCCATGCTCGGCAGCTTCTTTGGCGCTGAAGCCTGCAGCATTCCGTGATCGCACAGGCCGGCAACGCAGCGCGTTGCCGGCCAACCACAGGGAGTTACCCATGATCAGATATGCGTTTATTGTTTCCCTGATGCTGATGCCTGCCTGGGGCCGGGCAGCAACGGTTGTCGTGACCACCGACCGTACCCTGGTACCCGGCGAACAGGCCGTCATCTCGTTCACTCTGGCACAGGCCAGCGACATCTACGGTGTCCAGCTGGACCTGGGCTACAACAACAAGGTGCTGCAAGTCGATGATGCACAGCCCGGCAAGGCGGGGATACAGTTTCTGCCGGGGGACGTGGTGCCTGCCAGCGGTGGTGCCGAGGTCCAGCACCAGGTCATGCCACGGGAGGGGCGACTACGCTGGGCAAAGAGCCGGGTGTGGCCGGCCGAACCGTTCCAGGGCAATGGCACGCTCATTTCCGTGCCGGTGACGGTACTGGCTGCTGGTGAGACCGGGCTGCGCATGCTCACCCTGAAGCTGGGCACACCGGATGGCACGGTGATTACGCCCGATGTCACGTTTGTCCCGGCCGTGCAGGCGACCGGCACCCCGCTGGACAAGCAGGGTCCTCTATCCCTTGCCGCCTGGGGGCTGCTGGCAGGCGGCGGTCTGTTGACGCTGGGCATGCTCTGGTGGTGGCTGCGCAGGCGGTCAATGCATGCGGGGCTGCCTGCCCATGGGTGAAGCGGCAGGAATGACAGCAAGCGACGTCACGCGTGTTCGAAGACGAGGGAGGCAAGTACGCTGGCGGACACCAGCAGGAGTAGAACAGCCGTGGCTCGTTCTACCCAGTGATGGTGTTCGCGCAGCCAGGGCAGCAGGCGACTGCGGCCCAACAGTATGGCCACCAGCACGTACCAGCTGCCGTCGATCAGCGTGGCGGTGGCCACCATTTGAACCCGGGCTGCCGTGCCCATGTCGGCCGACAGGAACTGGCTGAACAGGGCAAGGAAGAACAGCGCCACTTTCGGGTTCAGGAATGCCACATTGAAGCCGTCGCGCGCCGCGCTGTGCAGTACGGCGCTGCCGTTGCCGGTGGACAGGGGCTCAGCCCGCCTGCTGGCCTGCCAGCTTTGCCAGGCCAGCCACAGCAGGAACAGCGCACCGGCAATACTGAATACCATTTCCAGCAGCGGATAGCGGCGAAACAGCAACGCCATGCTAGTGACCGTCGCCATGGCCCAGATGCCGACACCGATGGCATGAGTGACCGCGGCCAGCATGCCGGCACGGGAGCCGCCAATGAGTGTATGCCGGGTAATCACGGCAAGGCTGATGCCGGGTGTCATGGCACCCATCAGGCAGATGCCGGCCAGCAGGAGTGAATCGGTCAGGGAAAGCATGGGGTATCCGCGAACAACGTGGCGCCATTATTCCAGCCAGCGGCCAGGATGTCTTGCCTGCTGATGCTTGCTCGGGTTCCCGCGACGGGCAGGCGTAGGAGCGGCGTGTACGCCGCGAATAGCACCACAGTGGCTGGCTCGTTCTGCCGCTGACGTCCCTCACCCTGTCCCTCTCCCGGAGGGAGAGGGGACGCTTCAGGGGGCGGTGGGTATTGGCCCCTCTCCCTCCGGGAGAGGGGTTGGGGTGAGGGGTCTGCGCTCCGGGAGAGGAGGTGAGGGCCCGCCCGGCCACGCAAAAAAAGCCCGGCATTTGCCGGGCAAGGTACCTGGTCAGTCATGCATCAGAGGGTCAGGACATACTGCACCAGTGGCGCGATGTCGTCGGTATCCGCCGTGCACCAGGGATGCGGTGCTGCGGGCAGACCGATGGGACCGGGGGTGCCCATCTCATCCGGGCCATACTCGGCGCGCATCTTCTGGTAGTCCCAGTAATAGTTGTCCGTGTCCCAGGGAACGGTGACGAAGTACTTGTGCCGTTCGATGAAGCGATTACGTTTGATGGAGGCATCATTGCTGCTGTATTCCACATTGCGGTAGACACGGAATACATCACCCTTGCGGTTCAGGTCGGGCCAGGCCTTCGGCTGGTCAGGGGTGCCGGGTTCAGGCCGTACCGGCGCATGCAGGGTGTAGTACTGGTTATAAAGCGGTGAACCTTCCGTGCACCGTGCGGGGTTGACCAGGTCTTCCAGATTGCGCACGTGGCCGTCTGACAACAGGCCCCGGGAGGTTACCCAGTACATGTTGCGCAGGAATGTGGCGCGGATTGATTGCTGGTCCTTGTGATAAATGGTCGGCGCGAAGAAACGGCCCACCTCATCCAGCCGGAACATGCGTTCGTTGGTGTTGGTACCCAGACTGTCATTGTGGCAGCTGCCGCAATCCCGGTCGTAGATCTGTTTGCCCCGGTCCACCACCGTGCTCACACCGGCATAGGACTGCCAGCCATTTTCCACAAACTCGCCTTCTGAAGGTGTGCCCCCGGTCTGAGCGGCCAGCTTGCCCCTGGCATCCAGCCACCGGTAAAGCCCGACATTGCGCAGCACATCATCGTCACGGTCGAGTGTAGTCATGTAGGCGGTTAATGCCTGCAATCCCTCGGCGGACATGGAGCCGGTGGCACCGTCCGGTTCCTCCGAGTGGATGTAGGAGCCTTCAAAGCCGACATAGGATTCGGTGTGTGACAGCGACCGGCGAATCGCCATGTAGTTGGTGACGTTGGGAATGGCGATGGGTGAAAACTGGTAGTCGTTATCGGTGAGACTGCCCTCGGCAGCGCCGCGCACCATATTGTGCTCGCCGGTGCCGGCGGGCATGTAGTAGAGCAGGGTGGTCTTGTCGATGTCGGCATCGCCCGGTGCCCAGGACGGCCCGGGTTCTTGCGCCTCGATGCCGTCAAAGTCGGCGGTGGTGGCGCCGCGCTTATTGCCAAGGACGGTCCACTTCATGCTCCATTCCGGATTCGGCAGGCCGGCAAATACCCGGGTGACTTCCTCGCCCGGTGCTTTCTCGTAGGTGATCTGGTAGCCATGACAGGAGGCGCAGTTGAAACCAATCCATTCGCCCTTGCCCTGGTACGGGTGGTTGCCTTCTGCGTAGCGGTAACCTACCCAGCCGGAGTCGCGCGTATTCCCCTTGCGCAGCTGTTTTTGCACGGTCAGCAGCCCGGGAATCGGCGTTGGCTGTGGGTAAGGGTCGAAATAGACATCCTCCATGGCCTGTGCGGGCACCTGGCCGGGCACGGTCCTGTAGGCGCCGAACAACTTGCGCGGGTCGGCCGCGTCGCGGGTGATCGGGTCTTTGGTGCCGTAATTGAAGATCGCCGTCCAGTCGAGGTTGCGTACCGCGTGGGCGAGACCGATGTTGTAGTCATAGGCCCAGAACAGGGCTTCGCCCCGTGCACGCAGCTCGGCGAACTGCGGGTTGTTCACGGTCAGCGGTATCGGTGTGATGGATCGCGTCTCTTCGCTCAGGCGCGAGACCACGTCACATCCGTGTGCGAAGTCCTCATCGGTGATGCGGTAGGTTTGCGCATCAATGACGTCATGGGGTGCCCCCGGGTCAGTGAGCGAGGTGTTGTAGCCCACGCGCTTCTGGATCTGTACCCGCAGGGGCCCCTCGCTGGCATGCACCGGCACCCGGAAACGGATGCGGGTATCACTCCAGTCGAGGATGTCCTTGTGCCACTGGCTGTGGGTTTCCGGGATCTCGTAGTGCACCTGGCTGGTGATATCCATTTCCTGTTTGAACATGCGCAGGTCTGTTTCCAGCACCCGGCTGTTGCCGATCATTACCTTGGCGAAATCGATGTCCGGGCCGCCGCCAAAGCCGGCGCCCTCGAGAACCACTTCGTCACCCGGTGAAACCGCCGGCGGTGCCGGGTTGGCGGCGCCCCGCGTCCAGGCCAGCGCACCGTTGACCAGCATCCGGTCGGCCACCGGCTGCGGGAAGTGGGCGGCCGATGCCAGTCGTTGCGCCTCGCGCAGGTAATCGGTGCTGCACACCGCTTCCTGTTCAGGGAATTCGCCGGCGTCGCCGCCGAGGCAGCCTGCCAGCAGTAGGGTTATCAGTGTCAGGGCAGTGCTTGCTGTTGTTTTCATTGTCGCGCTCCGGTTTGCCGCATCTGCTTTTTGCGAAAATCACTCTGGACTGTGACCGGGGTCTCGTCCCCCCTCTTAGGGAGGGGGCACGGGGGAGGGGATATGCTAGTGTTTGGTATGTAAGTGACTGATTATAAGAATAAATTACGTACGTAAGCGGTGCTTATAATGAGAAAGCCTGATGAGGCCGGGAGACTGTTGCGCCAGCCACTGCTGGACCTGCTGGATCGCAGCCATCGGTATGCGCTGACACTGTTGCTCGCGCCAGCCGGCGCTGGTAAGTCCACCTTGCTGGAGCAGTGGTGCGTGCGCCAGGGACGTCGATATGTGTTCCTGTCGCTGGGCAGCGCGGATGCCGATCCGGTCAGGTTTTTCCGGCGGCTGGACCGGGCCTTGCGCAGTGAATTGCCCGATTTTGAGGGCTTTTCCTATAACGAACTCAGTGTCGAGGCAGGGGTGCCGGCTGAACTGGTGGCCGAAGCCCTTGTGGAAGGCTTTTCCGGTGTCAGTGAAGAGCTGACGGTGATCATTGATGATTTCCAGCACGCGTCCCATCCTCTTATCCAGTCGGTGATAGGGACCCTCGTGTATGCCTTGCCCGAGCACGTGCATTTTGTACTCGGCACGCGCTCGCACCCGGATTTTTCCCTCAGTCGCCTGAAACTGGATGACCAGCTGCTCGTGCTTGATGGCCACGATCTGCGTCTTGACCCGGCCGAGTTGAACCGCTTCGCGGCGCACCTTCTCGGGCGTGATCTTGATGACGAAGAAAGCGAGCATCTCTACCGCCTGACCGAGGGCTGGGCCGCGGGCGTCAAGCTTGCTCTGCTTGCCGGTGCTGGCAAGGAGCGCCTGCCCCTGGAAACCTTTACCGGTTCCCGTCCGGAACTGGTGGACTACTTTGCCTATGTGGTGCTGCGCGACCTGTCTGACCAGACACGCCAGTTCCTGTTGGCGACGGCGCTGCTGGACGGTGTGTCGGCACCCTTGTGCGATTTCATCCTCGATACCCGGGAAAGCCGGAGTATTCTTGATGAACTGGTGGGGCGGGGCCTGTTCATCCAGCCGCTGGCCGGCCGCGACGGCTGGTACCGCTACCACCCGTTGTTCCAGGAGTTCCTGCGCGACCGGCTTGAGGGCAGCAACCCGGAGACCGTGCCGGTATTGCGTCGCCGGGCTGCACAGTGGTTTGCTGCCAACGCCGAACCGCATGCTGCCCTGAGCCATGCGAGCCAGTGCCAGGACGACGTGTTCTTCCACGAATTGCTGCGTGAGTGTTGTGCCCGGTGGATAAAGTCGGGCGAGTTCAACCATGTGGTCACCTGGGTGGAGCCGTTGCCTGAGGAAACCCTGTTGCGAGACTGGGAGTTGCTGGTGCCGCTCACCGGCGCGCTTATTTTTTCGCGCCGTTTTCACCAGGCGGGTTATTACCTGGAGGCACTGAAAAGCAAGCGCATCAGCCCTGCCGGTGAACTGGGCGACTATTCCATGGTGCCGTTCCTGGAAATATTGCTGCAGGTCTTCCAGCACGACAGCGAGTTCCAGCTGGCCGCAGACCAGGAAGTCTTGATGCGCAGCGCCAGCCATCATGATATTCGCGCGTTCGCGCTGGCCATGCTGGCGTATCACCGGTTACTGCATGGTGATCTGGAGCAGGCCTTTGCCTATGGTGGCCAGGCCAAGGAAGTGCTGGGGCAGCTGGGATATGACTACCTGGAAAGTTATGCCGACCTGATACTGATTCTTTGCAATCGTGCCAGCGGCCGCATGCTCGAGGCCACCCAATACACCTACGAAATGTGCCGCCGACACACGCGGCATGAGGGCAGCCAGTCGTGGATCAACGGCATTATTGCCTTGGCCGTGGTTGAGTACGAGCAGAACAATCTCGACAAGGCACGCCGTGAAGCGGAAAGGTTGATTCCCCTGGTCAGCAGTGCCTGTGCCACCGAAGTGATTGCCAATGCCTACCTGACCCTGTCACGGATACTCAATATCAGTGGTCAGTCGGTGCGTGGATTGCGTTTGCTGGATGACCTTGAGCGCGTACTCAGGCTGGGCGGTTACGAGCGTTTTCTCAGCCAGACGGCCTTTGAGCGCGCGCGTCATGCCTTTGCCTCGGGAGACACGGCTGAGCTGGACCGACTGGTGAGGAATAGTAACCTGGACCGGCGCTGGCGCACCGATTATGACCGGGGTCACACCCGCTACAGCGAAATATGGGAGAGGCAGGGGCTGGTGGTCGCGTTGTGGTTGCGTGCGCACGGGCGTCTGGATGAAGCGGAGTTGGTGTTGCGCTGTCTCAAGCGTGTACTTGAAGACAAGGGTATCAATACCCGGGCTGTGGTGATGACGGCCAATATCGCGGTGTTGCGGCTGGAGCAGGGTGACCAGGCAGAGGCGATGGCGCTGCTCGCCGAAAAAATCCGTTTCCCCGGGCAAAGCTGTTTCAATCGCACGCTGTTTGATGAGGCGCCGGGCGCCGGGCGCTGGCTGGCAATGGGTATCCGGGAGGGCATGCTGGTGTTGCCGGAGCTGTATTTCACCATGTTTGGTCCATTGCTTGAGGCAAGCGAGAACCCCGTTTCCCCGGCACCTGCCGTGGAGCCGCTGACATCCCGGGAGCAGCATATTCTTGAATTGCTGCGTGAAGGGTTGAGCAACGAACAGATCAGCCAGTCCGCCAATGTGGCGTTATCCACCACCAAGTGGCACCTGAAGAATATCTACGCCAAGCTCGGCGTGGCAAACCGCACTGAGGCGGTAGTCCGCGCGCCACGCCTGTAACTTTCCATTCGCTTGTGTACATGTGACGGTCGGCCGTGTGCTGGCGCAGGCCCTGTGCCGTCTGGAAAAATCCCGAACCAGGTCACATTTGGCCCCACCCCCCTCCTGAGGGAGGGGGACGCCCCTCTTGCAACCCATCACCCTGTGCGCTGCCGTCAGGTCAGCAGTAGGCCGGGCACTTACTGGCAAATAACAACACAGAGGGAGTACACCATGGCGGGTTCGGTATGGGTTACCTGGCCGGCATTGACCAAGTTCGGGACACTGGGCGTGATTGCGGGGTTGCTGACCCTGGCAGCAGAGCGCGAGCAGCTATTCGACAACAACTTGTTCGATGTCGAAGATTATGACCGTCACAACGCGACGGTTGAATGTGATGAACGCAGTCTCACCGCACGGACGGAAGACGGTACCTGCAACATCCTCGAGAACCCCACCGAGGGTTCCGTGTTCCGGCGCTTTGGCCGAAACGTATCGCTGGAATCGGCGCAGGCTGAGCAGGACTCCGGTAATCTGCTGTCGCCGAATCCACGGGATGTCAGTAATTCATTGATGGCGCGGAAAGAGTTCAAGCCGGCGACCACTGTGAATTTCATTGCAGCGTCCTGGATCCAGTTCATGGTGCATGACTGGGTGGATCACGAACTGGGTGACGATGAGGACCCGATCCGGGTGCCATTGCCGGCCAATGACCCACTGGGCAGTGGCGAGCTGGTGATCAAGCGCACCGGCACCGACACCTCCCGCGAAGCGGATGAAGGCGATCTGCCGGAGACCTGGCGCAACCGTAACACCCACTGGTGGGACGGCTCTCAGCTGTACGGCTCCGACAAGGAGACCAACGATGAGGTGCGCGCATTTGTTGATGGCAAGCTCAAGGTAAACAGCGACGGCACCCTGCCAACGGAATACTTCTCAGGCGTACCGGTAACCGGCTTCAACGACAACTGGTGGGTGGGTCTCTCGATGATGCACCAGCTGTTTACCCTGGAGCACAACGCCATTGCCGACATGCTAAAGAGCAATTACCCGGGCAAGAGCGACCAGTGGCTGTATGACCGTGCGCGCCTGATCAATGCCGCCCTGATGGCCAAGATTCATACGGTGGAATGGACACCGGCGATCATTGCCAATCCGGTCACCGAGCGTGCCATGTACGCCAACTGGTGGGGTCTGCTGGGTGACGGCCCGCTGCGTGACAAATACCAGTCCGAAGCCAACATGATCAACGACGACTTGCAGAGCGGCACTTCGCTGCTGAAGTTCCTGCTTGGTGACCAGGTGGGTAACGGCAGCATCGATCATGCATTGGCGGGCATCGTTGGTTCCACGGCGCCAAACAACTACGGCACGCCCTACACACTCACCGAGGAATTTGTCGCCGTATACCGCATGCACCCGCTGCTGCGTGACAGCGTGGATGTCTACAACATCGGTGACAATGTGCCTTCCACGATTATTCCGCTGGAAGACACCCGTGATGGCGATGCCGAGGATATCCTCGATGACGAGCGCCCCGACCGGCTGTGGTATTCCTTTGGTATTACCCATCCGGGCTCACTGACGCTGCACAACTACCCGGAATTCCTGCGCAACATCAGCATCCCGCTGCGTGGCGACATCGATCTCGCGACCACGGACATCATCCGCGACCGTGAGCGCGGTGTGCCGCGCTACAACGAACTCCGTCGCCAGATTGGCCTCAACCCGATCAATGAATTCGAAGACCTGACCAGCGACCCGGAAACCCTGGCCGAACTGAAGCGCCTGTATAACAACGACGTCGAGCAGATCGATGCACTGGTGGGGCAACTGGCTGAAACCGTGCGTCCGGAGGGCTTCGCCTTTGGCGAAACGGCGTTCCAGATCTTTATCATGAACGCCTCGCGTCGCCTGATGACCGATCGTTTCTACACCACCGACTTCCGCCCGGGTGTCTACACCCAGGAAGGGCTGGACTGGGTTAACGACAACACCATGGTGGACGTGCTGCGCCGTCATTTCCCGGAGCTGGCGCCGGCACTGGTGGGCCAGGACAACGCCTTCAAGCCGTGGGGCCTGAACATTCCCGAGGACTACAACGACTGGCAGGCCTGTACCAAGGAAGAGCACCTGTGGGTCAATGGTGCCATGCGCACCCAGTATGACGAGGGTGAGCGTCCTGCACTGGCACCGGTGGACACCCTGGGCCTGATCGACCGCGTGCTGTGGGACAAGGTGAAGAAGGTCAGTGACGTATCACCGCCGGGCTACAGCAAGCCGATCCATGCCTACGGCGCCATGGCCACGGTGGCCTTCGAGCCGGCCGGCAGTCATCCGTACACCGGCCTGTTCAAGGGCAGCGACTGTGGCCTGCTGCGTCTCTCTGTGACGGCGGACCCGGAAGATATGGGTGCGGTGGCCCCGGGTCTGGCCTGGAAAGCGTTTGTGGATGGCGCGCGCTCCGAGAACGTGTCGGCACTGTACACGCTGACCGGGCAGGGCGATGACCACAACCTGTTTGCCAATGAGATGTCGCAGTACGTGCTTCCGGAGACCGATTCCCTGGCCAGCACCATCCTGTTCTCGCTGGTGACATCCAAGCCGACGCGCCTGATGGTGGACGATATGGCAGAAGTGATGCAGGACGGTACCCGGGTGAGCTCACCCAAGGCGCCGACGCAGATCTACTTTGTGCCCACCAATGAGGTGCGTGACCGCTTCAGCAGTGCGGCCCATGATTTCCGTGATGACCTGGTGGAGCTGCCGGCTGGCACCACGGTGTACGACGTGTACGCCACGGACCGGGCCATCCGTACCTCCTGGTTCCCCTGGGTAACGCGTCGCTACCAGCGTGAGCGCCGTGACAGTGCGGTCCGGATCGGTTCCCTGACACTGACATCGCCGTTTATCACCTCGCAGTTCGGTGACAATGGCGTGTTCTTCAAGCACCAGCGTTACGAGGACCGCTGATCCAGCATCGGCAGAGAAAAAGGCCCGGCATTGCCGGGCCTTTTTTTTGCGTGTTCCCGCGGCCGTATAGCTGTAAGGGTGCTGGAGCGTCCCCTCTCCCCTTGGGAGAGGGACAGGGTGAGGGCCTTCAACAGCCCCCCCTGGAGCGTCCCCTCTCCCTCAGGGAGAGGGACAGGGTGAGGGCCTTCAACACCCCACCTGGAGCGTCCCCTCTCCCCCTGGGAGAGGGCCAGGGTGAGGGCCCCCGCCCACCAGAGAACCCACCTCCGGTTGCGACTCGCGCCAGATCATGGTGTCATTTTCCCGCCGGTTTCACCGGCACGGCCTGGGGATGCAGGTCGCAGATAACGGGCATGGACGCTGGCAGAACAACAAGGAAAACGCCATGTATGTCCCGCGCCGCCTTTTCGCGAGCCTTCTCTTCAGTCTTCTGTGTATCGCCAGCAGCGCCCAGGCAGGCAGCATTGCCGATTATCACAGGCTTTTCGGCAGTGTGGACGAAGCCCTGGCCGCCGCCCGGCAGGCCCACGCGGATGTGCTGTCGCCGGAGAACTTCGCCCGGGCGATGAAGTACTACGACGAAGCCAAGCATGATTTCCAGCAACGTCGCGACCGTGATGACGTGCGCGAGAACATCGACCGCGCCAGCCAGTGGCTGCTCAAGGCACTGGACACCACCGATATTGCGGCGGTGGCCTTCACCGCTACCTTGCAGGCCCGCGATAATGCCCGCTCTGCAGAAGCACCGCGCCATGCCAGGGCGATCTGGGACGACGCCGAGGAGGCCCTGCGCGATGCCACCCACGAAGTGGAGAAGGGCGATATCCGCGATGCCCGCGAGCGTGCTGGTGAGGTGACCGCGCTGTACCAGCAGGCGGAGCTGTCTGCCATCAAGACCAACTACCTCAGCGGCGCCCGGCGCCTGATTGAGGAAGCTGACGACATCGGCGCGGACAAATATGCCATCAAGACCTTTATCGATGCCGAGCTGCTGCTCAAGGATGCCGAGCGCGAGCTGACGCAGAACCGCTATGACACGGATTACCCCCGTGACCTGGCGCGCCGCGCCCGCAACGAGGCGCAGCACGCCATCACACTGGCCAAGCTGGCCATCGGGGTGAAGAAGAAGGATTTTGCGGTGGAGGATATCGTCCTCAACTACGAGCGGCCGCTGGAAGACATTGCCGATGCACTGGATATCGTGCCGTCACTGCACCAGGGCTTCGAGCCCACCCGGGACGCCATTCTTGCCCGTGTGGAAACACTGGAGAAAGATTCGCAGGCCCTCGCCCAGCTGCGCCTGGTGAACGCCGAGCAGGCGGCTGAAATTGCCCGTCTTTCCGAGAAACTGGGCATCTATAACGAACAACTGGCGGCCGAGGAGCGCTACCGTGAGCTGCTGGCGAAGCTGGAGAACATCTTCACCGCCGAGGAAGCAGAGATCTTCCGCCAGGGCAAGAACATGATCATCCGCATGGTCGGCCTCAACTTCCGCAGCGGCAAGGCGAAGCTGGAAACCGAACACATGAAGCTGCTGGCGAAGGTGAAGTACGCCATCGAGCTGTCCAACACCGAACTCACCACGATCGAAGGGCACACTGACTCGTTCGGCGGTGACGACAGTAACCAGACCCTGTCCGAGCAGCGGGCCAATGCGGTGGTCACCTATCTGAAGGAAGACCCGAAACTGGCCGGCGCCAACATGGTGGCGGTGGGCTATGGCGAAACCCGCCCGATTGCCAACAATGAATCCGAGGCCGGGCGCGAGAAGAACCGGCGCACGGATGTGGTGATCAAACTGGACCGGGCGCGTGCGCAGACACGGGGTAAACCCTCTATGCCAACTGAGTTGGAATCGCCTGCTTCTTGAAACCTTTGCTGAAGGCAATCGCACCTCGGGCAACTTCCCGAGGTGCCTGATTGCTGAGCCACTAACCCCGGTTTCGCCTGATATTGCGAGAATATCGCATTGATGGTGCCCTGCCTTTGGGTGCGCCGACGCGCTTGGCGCTCCTGCTTCTCTTTGCTAGTTTTCTCACCGGCAACGCTTTCTCGCCGCTGATAGAATCGGCGACGCTCAAATAATAATCAGAAGGAAAACACGGAATGTTCTATACAGACCCATTCAGGCTCTGCCTTTCTGCTCTTCTATGTCTTTCTGTTGTTGGCTGCATGACCCCGCCAGGGGAGGATGGCAGGGTGGATCTCTCGTTGGTCCCTGCGGAGCAATGTGGGAACTGGCAAAGCAATACGATTCACGAGCCACGCAGGCTCGAAGACCACGTTATCCGGGTAAGCCGTGACGGAAACATGCTTAACGTCCGGGACAGGGAAACAATTCTTTCAGAGGAGCAAGCGAAAGAAGCACTCAATCACATGATGTGTGAGGCAGAGTTGCTTGCGCGTTCCAAGGGCAGCAGCAAGGTCAGGATTCTGATCTACGCGCACGGCGGGTTGAATTCCTACGGTTCAACCGATGAACGGATCCTCGAGGATCATCAAGCCTTGAAAATGATGAATGAGGATGATGAGTGGTATTACCCAATCTACATCTCTTGGGATTCGAGTCTGCAAACCTCTTACCCGGAACATATCTTTCGACTCAGAGAGGGCTACAAGTCCAATATTCTCGTTGGCGTGCCTACGTCTCTTGTGGTTCTCCCATCAGATATCCTGACTACGGTTGGTAGATATCCTGCCACGGTTACATACCAGGCGATTAATGATAAAAATAGGTTTGCCTCTATCAGATATGCTCCTTGGCTGAACGGCGCCTGGAAGAATGCCCTGCTGAAAATGTGCGATGGACGGCTTTGTGAGGGCGACAAACGTTTTTCCGGTGACAGCTCGCCGTTGGAGGCAAATCTTAGTAGCTATTTCAAGGACAGTGGTTGGAGGCAGGCAGGTAGAGCTACATACGATATTCTGTCTTTGCCGGTGAGATATACCGTTGGCAGCATCTACCATAGCGCGATTGCGTCGTCGTCGTGGAACGTGATGAAGCGGCGCGCTGTCATGCCGTACTACCCTGCAAGCTATTTCGATGGTCGCTGGGAAAGTGGTGTATCAGGAGGCCAGGTTTTTCCCGCGGTGCTGTCGCGAGCACGCGCATCCAAACAATATGATTATGAGCTGACGCTGGTAGGTCACAGCATGGGTACGATGGTCATGAACGAGGCGCTCACCCGATATCGAAAGGCGTTCCTTGCGGGCGACGAGCTCCAGAACATCGTTTACATGGCCGCGGCGGCAGATATCGGTGATTCGATGGCAGCATTGAAGCCCATCCTGGTCGCCAACGGCGCAGCCCGTTCCGAACCGGTGAATTTCTACAACCTGACGCTCAACAGAGTCGCTGAAGTAGCAGAAATGCATTGGCTGGGAGCTTTGCCGACCGGGTCGCTGCTGGTGTCTATCGACCAGCACCATGAGCATCCGGAGCACCCTGTGCGTCGCACGCTCGGGTCTGAGGTCAATGTGCTCACTGCGATTGAAGAACTGGATGAGGCCTTCAGAGGTGCCAAGGGTGATCTCGTCTTCAAGGCTTTCGATCGCAAGCCCGGGGAGTATCCCAGGCATCACGCGGATTTCAGCAAGATGGACTTCTGGCGTTCCGATGTCTGGCAGTTGCCAGGCAGTTGATCCGCGCACGACGTGGCGGCAATCTTGGCGTCTCAAGGTTGTCGCCATGTGCGGACGCTGCGTTGAGATGGTTTTGAGCTGAACTATGGAGCTTGTCCTCAACGGGCTTGGCCCTTCACGTGTCCTGATCCCGGCCGACGTGCCACGACCCACCGATGAGGAAGCCGGCGTTGCCTTAAAGGCATGACCCCTTGGGGCACCTTCTGACACTTTTGCGTTGGCCGTCCTGCCGCAAGGCCCTGCCCGGCAGCAAGTCAGGTTTAAACCCCGCCTGTCATCAAATTTGCGCGCTCCGGTAGGGATTTTGCATGCACATTGTTGTAATAAGGAGCTAGGCCCTGCACTTCTGGACTGAAAGCAGGTGCCCAGCCCGGCAGCAATGGTCGCAGAAAAGAAAAAGATGCCATGGATACTGTGGATATAATCTACCGCATCACGGTCAGCGAGGAGCGCACCGAGACGTTCACCTTTCCGTTGGATGCCGAGACCTTCGATCTGCAGGCAAAAGCGCCAGCGGACCCACCTGAGTGGACGCGCCTGGACTACCGCCAGTGCGAGCACTGCCCGCTGTCGCTGGAGGAGCACAGCCATTGCCCGCTGGCCCTGCAGATGTTCGACATCGTCAGCCGTTTTGAAGATACCCGGTCCATTGATGATGTGACGGTGGAGGTGACCACCGAAGAGCGTCGCGTGGTGCAGGAAACCTCACTGCAGCGGGTGATTGCGTCCATGCTGGACCTTATCTACCCCATCTGTGGCTGCCCGAAGACGGCGTTCATGAAGCCGCTGGCGCGTTTTCACCTGCCGCTGTGTTCGGAGGAGGAGGCGGTATTCCGTGTCACCGGTATGTACCTGCTGGCGCAGTATTTCCTCAGCCTGACGCCGTCACGCAAGGGCCAGATTGAGTTTGACGGCCTGACCCGGATCTACAACGACCTGCATATCCTCAATACCGCCGTGGCCAGCCGCCTGCAACGAGCCACCAGCTCCGATTCCACCAAGAACGCCATCACCCTGCAGGACATGTATTCCACGCTGGTGCCGCTGTTGTTGGAAGATGAGCTTGCCGAGATGCGCGGGTTCTTCAAAGCCTATCTGCCGGATGACGATGACAGCGCCCAGGCCGCCACCAGTTACCTGGAAAAGGCCAAAGCGTTCTTCCAGGACCTGGACAGTGTTGGCCTGGTGCCCACGGAGGAAGAGGAGAGCCAGGACGACATGCCGGACTGGCTCAAGCAGGCCAAGGGCCTGGATGAGCCGGCACCGCCGCAGCCCGCCAGTTTCGGGGTGGCGGAGGAAGAAAAACCGGCCGAAGAGGAAGGGAAGGAAGATGAGCCGTTCACCACATCGGACGGCCTGACCCTGGAGCTGGCCCCGATGGAAGAAAAGCCCCGGGATGACGAATAACCGGACTCATTGCTGCGCAAGCAGATGCCTCCGGCGCTTGTTTGGCCACAAATGACAAGTGCGATGACCGGTTTGCCCATCACGTCAGGACGGCGGGCCGGGTAGGGTGAAGGCATGATTTTTACAGCGCTATCAGGAGTTTGCCCATGACCGCCGCTGCTCGTATCAAGTCGACCCGCACCTCGGCGAAGGCCGCCACACCGGCAGGTATGATCCCGAAAGTGCGTCAGCCGGATTTCGACCTCGCTGGCGACGTGCCGCGCTACTGGTGGGACAACGATCCGGCTCGCACGCTGCTGCTGGCTGCCTTGTCGGCCACGTTCCCGCCGGGCGAGCGCTTTTTCATCAATTCCGTGCGTCATTACCGCGACCAGATCACCGATCCGGAGCTGAAAGAAGCGGTGCGCGGTTTCATTGGCCAGGAGGCACATCACTCCAAAGAGCACGATGCCCTCAACGACTGGCTTGAGAAGCGTGGCATCGGTGTGGCGCGTATCGAGAAGGAAGTTGGCGCCTTCATCAACTGGATGGCCAACAACTTCAGCCCCGAGCGCCAGCTCGCCCATACCGTGGCGGTGGAGCACTTCACCGCGCTGATGGCCGAGGAATTCCTGCTCAAGTATGACGCCCTGGAAGAGATGGACCCGCGCATGGCGCCGATCTGGGCCTGGCATGCGGTGGAGGAATCCGAGCACAAGGCGGTGGCGTTTGATGTCTACAAGGCCATTGGCGGCAGCGAGTTTGTCCGCGTTACCGAGATGATGATGGTCAGCATCATGTTTCCGTTCTTCTCCACCCTGCACCTGGTGCAGCTGATGAAGGAAGAGGGCCAGCTCACCAATCTCAAATCCTGGCGCAGCCTGGGCAAGTACATGCTCGGCAGCCCCGGTGTGCTGCGCAAGTTGCTGCCGTCCTACATCAAGTACTACAGCCCGAATTTCCATCCCTGGCAGACGGATTCCCGCAGCCTGGTGGAAAAAGCCAAGAAGAAGTGGCTTGGTGCGTTTGCCTGACCCCGTACCCTCAGGATCGGCGTGTCCGCCGCGAACATAAAAAAGCCCGGCAGTGCCGGGCTTTTTTATGTTCTTTACTCTGTTACTCCCCACTGCTGAGGATCATGTCCACCTCTTCCTGCGACAGCACCTGGGCGTTGTACGCAAGATCAAGACTTTCAATGACACTGACAAACGCCCGCAGGTGGTCCTTGGAGCCATCCAGCAGGTTAGAGTAGGCCAGGGCGATGGCGCGCTCATCGGTGCGGTCAATGGCAGCGAGGATATCGCGCATATCCTTTTCCTCAATCAGCGCTCCCACGTACAGCCCTTCGATCAGGCTGGCGCTGCCCTTGACCGCCAGGGTGTCATACAGCGCCTGCAGCTCGTCGTTGACGAACACGCCCAGTTCATCGCGGATCACCGGATCATCGACATCGAATTTGCTGAGGATGTATTCCACGGTGGAGGTGTGGGTCTGCTCGGATTTGGCAATATTGGCGAATACCTTCGTCTCCGTGCCCCAGTAGCTATCCAGCGTCAGGTAGACATCGCGGGCCAGTTTTTCTTCTTCGCGCATAAAGGCCAGGTCAGCGGCTTCTCCGGCACTGACGGAATCAGCAGTGCTGGACGTGGCAGCCATGGAAGACGTTTCTGCAGGGCGATACGTGCCTTTGCTATCTCTTTCGCCTTTGGCAGCAAAGGCGTGGGGCGTGGCGGCCAGCATGGCGCTGACAATCACGGCGATGGAAACCAGTCGGAGTGTTTTCATGGTGCCTCACCTTTTACGTCGCTTCGTTATAGGTTAGGCACGCGCCTGACAGAAGAGTTCGACCTTGGCTCACCCAGGGCACGTTAATCGCCGCAAATGCTGATCTGGGTCAACTCTTGGCGGCAAGTGAAAAATAAAAGCAGAATGCGAAAAAGAATAACTAAAACATCTTGCGCAAGCGCTGGACACTACTGCCAGTGTGGTTCTGGCCGTGTGGCGTATTTTTTGCCCGGGTGTTCCTACGCAAACAGCGTCTCTAGTCTGGCCTGTCCGGGTCAAGAAAGGCATCACGGTGATAGGCAATGGCCGCGTCCACTTCTTCCACGCCGCAGACGCCGGGTTGCGGTGGCGTCTTGCCAGCCATCACTTCCAGCACCGCATGCACGCCGCAGGCCAGTGACTCGGTGTGGTAGCCGCCTTCCAGCACGTACACCAGCCGGCCATCGCACAGGGCGTCTGCCAGGCCCTGCATGATGCCGGCCATGGCGGCAAAGCCTTCATAGGACACATTCAGCGCCAGGTCGTGCCAGTGGGCGTCGAAGCCGGCGGAGACCAGGATCATGTCGGGCTGGAAGGCGCGGGCGGCCGGCGTGACGATCTCGTTCAGGGCTTTCAGGTAGGCGACGTCGCCGGTGCCGGCGGGCACCGGAATATTCACCGTGGTGCCTTCGCCCAGGCCGGCACCGATTTCATCCAGGTTGCCCGAGCCGGGGTAGAACGGGGCGCGTCGGTGAATATCAATGAACATCACGTCCGGGTCGGCCCAGAACATGGTCTGGGTGCCGTTGCCGTGGTGGGCATCCCAGTCGAGGATCAGCACGCGCTTGCAGCCGTGATGCGCCTGGGCGTGGGCGGCGGCCACGGCCACGTTGTTGAACAGGCAGAAACCGCGCGCCCGCGCCGGCTCGGCATGGTGGCCGGGCGGGCGCACCACGGCAAAGGCGCTTTCGGTATCGCCGCTGCACACGGCATCCACGGCCGCCACCGCCGTGCCGGCGGCCACTTCTGCGGCCTTGACGCTGCCCGGTGACACGGCGGTGGTGTCCACGTCCAGCCAGGCATTCTGGTTGCGCAGTTCGAAGATGTGATCCAGGTAGCCGGTGGTGTGGACCCGCGCCAGCTGCTTGCGCGTGGCGGGCTTGCCGCGGGCGAAGCGCAGGCCGGGGATGGGCTGGTTGTCCAGCTTTTCCATGATGGCGGTGAGGCGGCCGGGGTGCTCGGGGTAGGACCATTTCACCTCCAGGCCCTGTAGGATCTCGCGGATGCGTTTGTCCAGCCGCCCCGGCAGGAAGGCGGTGTTCACATCGGGCTGGTGGGCCAGTACCCGGTCGTCGTAGAACACGGTGACGTCGCGTGGGGTGCTCATGGGCGCTCCTCAGGTGTCCTGCCATCCTGACAGGCCCGGCGGGGCGGTAGCAATGCACCGCGGTGGCGACGCAACGCTTGGCCAACGTGAAGGCGTCTGATACTTTCGTGCCACAGGGATACAACAACAATAACAGGGATCAGGCGATATCAAATTGCCACTATTGGGGCGATAACACCTTTCCGCACGTTCTGCTGTTTTATCCCGCCAGGCGTCGGTTGCCAGGCAACCACGACGCACTGTTCCACTAACAGGTTGTACAGACAGGGAAGGGCGCGTGCCATCGCGGCCGCTCCCAGGGGAAACAGGTGTGAGCAAAGACACCCACAGCAAGGCCATCGGCTACATCATGTGGATCTTCGGATTCATGGGCATGCACCGCTTCTATTACGGCCGCCAGATCACCGGCACGATCTGGTTCTTTACTCTCGGCCTGTTCTTTATCGGCTGGATCATCGACCTGTTCCTGATTCCGGGCATGGACCGCCATGCCGACCTGAAATACCGCCAGGGCCGCATCGACTACAACGTGGCCTGGATCCTGCTGGCGTTCCTGGGTGTCTTCGGGCTGCACCGATTTTATATGGGCAAGTGGATTACCGGGATCATCTGGTTGCTGACGGTGGGGTTGTTCGGGTTTGGGTGGTTGTATGACCTGTGGACCCTGAATGGCCAGGTGTCGGAGGTTAACCGCGATGCGGCGTGACACGGTGATCCGGGGCAGGGCGCCGAGGGGCGCATGGGCCAGCGGAATTGGTGGTGGCGGGATGCTCGCCACCCTGCTTGTTGGCCTTCTTGCTGCCATGGCCGGCAATGCCACGGGCCCGGTGCTCGACAGGGACACGGTGTACGCCTGCACCTGGTCCCTGAACCAGAGCGCTGTGATGGATACCCTGAGTGAGCCCTGCCAGGTCGTGGCCCAGACCAACGTCACCATGGCTCGCGACCCGGTCGCCCGCATTACCAAATTGCGGATCACAGCCCGGGGCACGCAGGAAAAGTACAGCCCGGGGGCGATTGAGGAGTTGGCCGACATCCCTGAAGAGGCCATCCCCGAAGTGGTGCGCGCCCCGAGTTTCATGGTCAATCTTGGCTGGCTGCTCAATACCTACATGAGCCAAGCCGACTTTGATGCCGGGGCGGACAAGGACAAGACAGCCATGTTGCGTGCCCTGTACGCCGCCTATATTGCCCAGCCCGGCCTGGCGAAGCGTCGTGACCTGGCGGTTGCGCTGGGTGGTTTCATTTCCTGGTATGTGGCCCATGGGGAGTTCGGTAAAGCCGCTGGTTGAGCTGGCCGCCCACAGCCCCGACAAGGGGACGGAAATGGCTGTGTATCTCGGCATCCATCTGGTCGGCAGGCACCAGAGCGGAACAGAGATGATGGGCTTTATCGAGGCCATGTCCACAGCGCTCGGGTCCGAAAGCTGGCGCACTAATGTCATGCTGTTCAAGATACTGCGCCACTTCAATGATCGCTATGAAATGTCCACGGCGGGGCAATCATCTGTCGGACAGAAGTGGAAAAGCAGCATATGCAGGGTGATGCAGCCAACGGTTGAGCAATGGCTGGAAACGGACCACTTTAGCCGCCACCCCCAGTCAGCCGCCTTCCTGCTTTCCGGCGTGGCGGATGAGTGCTTCCAGGAAAAACAGTATCAGCAAGCCCAGGCAATCACCGACTACCTGGTGGCGCGCAAGGAAAGCCTTCTAGAGACCGGTTCCGGTAGCGTCTATGCCAGGATGCGCCGTCTGGGTGCTGACGTGCGGTTGGCGCAGGGGGATTATGCCGGGCTCAGGGAATTTTTTGAGAACACTGAGTAGATGGTGGGTGACACGGTTTACTTGTTTGAAGTGTTAGGCGTGGTTTTCGCGGGGAATGGGAAGTCAGGGCCTGCGCGCCGTCATTGTGGAATGGGAGATGCTGGATGATACGTTTTTTTCTGGTTATTGCCTGCCTGTGTGGGGTAGCTGGGTGTGCCACCGGGCCGGTGGACGGCTATCCCACTCATGGCGCCGACGGTGGCCCCGAGATTGTCGGCTCGCTGTTTGCTTCGGATCAGGCCGTGATGTCCGACGCGGCGGTGCAGCAGGCGCTGGACGGTGTGGTCAGCATGCCAGAGAACGCCCGTATCGCGTTGCTGGATCTTTCGCCTGAAACCCAGGCAGTGCGGCATTACGGCTGGTATTACTGGCGCTCCGAAGACTACATGGACCAGCAGGCGCAGTATTTCGACGCACTGTCTACGCCGCTGGTGACATTGCCTGGTGTGCGGCGGGTGGTGCCCATGCCGTCCTTCACGGTGACCAAGGAGATGACCCTGTCGCAGATTCGTGAAGCGGCGGTGCGCCTGCAAATCGACCTG
The DNA here is from genome assembly GCA_029212745.1 of Alcanivoracaceae bacterium. Taxonomy (GTDB): domain Bacteria; phylum Pseudomonadota; class Gammaproteobacteria; order Pseudomonadales; family Alcanivoracaceae; genus JARGOL01. The sequence goes on along the minus strand of JARGOL010000006.1, from coordinate 33,901 downwards.
CTGGTGATCTACTCACTGCGCAGCGATATTTTCTACAAGTGGCGATTCCTCTCAGCCAACGAGGTGCGGGGCTACGCCACCTGCGAGCTGGCGCTGTTCGACACCCGCACCGGCATCATGCCGTATACCAGCATCGTTACCCATAAGGAGGTGGTGATGCAGAAAAGCAGCCAGGAAGGGCTTGCAGAGACCGAAATGCGCGCTGAGGTGGCGGCGTCGGAAATCTGCCTGAAAAAGATCGCGGCCGGCACCGCCGACTTTGTTGGCCGGGGGGGGCGTCATGGCCAATGACACCCACAGCAAGGCCATCGGCTACATCATGTGGATCTTCGGATTCATGGGCATGCACCGCTTCTATTACGGCCGCCAACTCACCGGCACCCTCTGGTTCTTCACCCTGGGCCTGTTCTTTATCGGCTGGATCATCGACCTGTTCCTGATTCCCGGCATGGACCGCGCCGCCGATTTCAAATACCGCGAAGGCCGCATCGACTACACCGTGGCCTGGATCCTGCTGGCGTTCCTGGGTGTCTTCGGTCTGCACCGGTTTTATATGGGCAAGTGGATTACCGGGATTATCTGGTTGCTGACGGGTGGGCTGTTTTTTGTCGGCTGGTTGTATGACCTGTGGACGTTGAATGGGCGGGTGGATGAAGTTAATCGAGGTGCTGCGTGACTATGTGTGAAATATAATGTCTAGCTCCGGTTGCCTACGAGTTTAGGTCTGCCTCCGGACTACGATGTGACACCATTTTTCCTGCAGTATGCGATAAAGCGTAAATTAATTTACCCTGGCAGGACCTCTTGACATGGAACTTGACAATGATTCCAAAGTTTGATCACCGGCTAAAAGTATCCGCCGTGACGTCAATAGATGAAGTTATGTCTTGGAATATGACTGGCGATGTTGAGATTGAGTTGACGAAAAGCTCATCTTTCGAGTTCGGAATAGAGATGTTTGCACTCGCGCGTCTTGCGAGCGCGAGAAATGATGATCTTAATATTAATGTATACGCTTCATTTAATGAGCCCAATGACTTTGAAGATCTCGAAAATTGCATTTTCTCTACAGCTTTTGGATTCTCATTGGCAAGAGTTTCAAGCTCTGTTCGATTTAATGGCGCGCTTGCAAGTAAAGACTTCAAGCCACTTCTTTCGTCTTATTACCGGTCTCACAGAGGTGTTGTGGGGATAGGTAAAAAGCTATCTATAGTCAGCATTGACCCTGTATACCCAGTTCCAGAAATATTTTCTCCGCAAGAGTTTGATGGAGCTTTACCAATTCCAGGGCCCTCTAGTTTTAAAAAAGCGCTATCTGAGCAATCAAGAAAAATGGGGGTTTCTGACGGTTTTTTTTCTTTAAATGAAAAAGGCCTTACCCAGTTTCTTTACGAGACTTTTAGGAATTCCTGCGAGCACGGATGGTCTGCGAGCGATGGCTTCCAGCGAAGTACCAGGTCTGTCACTATTGAAAAACTAAACGTAAGAAAACCGGATGATATACCCAAAAGTTCATCGCATGATTTGGCTTCCTATTTGGGGAGAGTTTTAGTTTCAGAGAAAGATCATTTCGACAGTGGTTTTTTGTGTATTTCGGTAGCAGACCAAGGCCTTGGAATACAAAAAACACTACCGGAATACTCAGGCGAATCGCCGCAGAAGCGATTTATTCGAGCCTTCAAAGATGGTGAGAGCCGTAAGCCAGACGGTGTGGTCCAGAGGGGTTTGGGGCTTGGCAACGCGATTTCTGCAGCAATGGCCTTGGATGCTTATGTGAGAATATTTGCTGGCGGGTTCTTTTATGAACAAGACTTTTCAAAAGATGATCAAAAGTACCCATCGCTTAATGGCTCTCTTTTGAGAGAGATTGACTCTTCCTTGCATGGTACAGTTTTCTCAATAATTTTCCCCCGATCTGGCTTTTCTTCGGTGCAGGCGGGGTTATTTTGAATGCTTGCCTTTTCTACACATATAGTTTTTGATCTTGATGATTTTGAGCACGCGGTTTCCGACATTCACGATTCCGATCTTTGGTCTTCTCGTGCAGTCGTTATAAAAGTAGATTGGGGGCTATGGAGATCTCTTGGGCACACGGCCTTTTTCGACGATGAAGAGCGACTTCGTCTAATAAAGAGAGTTAGGGCCCGTGTAAGGAGTATGGAAGTCATCGTTATGCCGGACCCTGGTTCCATAATATTACATGGATCTGGAGGAGATGCTTCCGATTTGGGTCCCAGGATCCTTTTCTCTGAGGGCGCAGAGTCCCCTTGCTTTGCGCCAATATCTCAGGAAAAGTTGTCCGCGATTCGCAAAGAAATGATACGGGTTTTGTTGTTCAGAAATATTGATAGATGCGTGTTTCCGGCATCCGAGCGCCATCATTTTTCTTTGCCCTCCGGAGCCCACGTAAATATGATCGTCCGAGTTCAAGATGCGCTGGTGGATATGGAGTCGGTAGACTTGATTGCTTATTGGTGTGCAATCGAAGTAAGGAAGTTTCATGGAAGGCTTTCATTTTCGGGAATTGACGCGCTGATAATGGTAGATAACCCGGGGCTTTTGTTGTTAGCTGCAAGGCTTAGTGCGTTCCTTAATTTGTCAGCTCAATATCATTCCTTTCTTCAGTATGGAGATGTAATTAGTAGAAGAGGGAATGAATTAAGTGCTGGTCTTTCTTTATCAAAAAGCCACACTGTCTGTGTTTTTATTTGCGGTCTTTCACTTACGGGGAGCATGAGTTTCCGAGTAAAAGAAATGATCTCTGCTAGAAGGAATAAGGCTGGATGTGTCATCAATGTTCTGTCACTTTCTGACTCCGTCGAGGCGTTCTCTAATATAAGAATATATGGCTATCATTCCTCAGGTCCTGGGCAAGTTTGTGGCATGTGTGAGGAGGGAAGTCATCCAATCCCGGTCGATCAAAGTACCTATGCAGTCCGTCTGCTTCAGCCATTGGAGGTTTCCCTCCCTCCAAGCAAGTTTTCCCAGCAAAAGGAATTTATAGCTTCATATGGTGGTGTGCCTGGAGTATTGCGGGTTCACTATGATGACCCTAATGAGTACTCGCCGAGACATCACGCCTTCTATATAGATGTTGGCTCTCTTATTGAAAGTTCGGATTTTAGGAGTGAATTACTAAGTAAGCTTTCTGCTCTTGTAGAGGGGCGAGACGCCATCTTGGTTCCGGATCATGGTGTCGGTAGGAAGATTGCCTCTATTCTATCTACGGTGTTTCTCGGGCAAATTGTGATGATCCCGTCTGATGTCTCACTAACTCCAGCTGCCTCACTGGCTATTATTAGAAAGTCATTAAATCTTCTTGTTGTGGATGATAAATTCATAACCGGATCAAGGTTTGACGGCATAAACAGGTATATCAGAGAATCAGAAGTTGATCTTTCAGTGCTTGATTTCTTTGCGATTGTCGCCACGCCGCCATCGCAGGCTAGGTATGATCAGAGGCTATCTGGTTTGACTACGAATCATCCTTGGGATTCTTCTTTGTCCTTTAAGCATTTCATAATGCTTCCGAATTGGGAAAATCATGAAGACTGCCCTTGGTGTAATGAAAGAGATTATTTAACTGATTTTGCATCCGAGGGCGATGCTTTAGATAGTATAGCTGCTGATAGAATTGGGGTCCTTAGCCGGACTCGTATAGGTCTGTCTGCTGATTGTTTCTTTGCTCCTGCTGCGCAAGACTTTCCCTCTCTTGGAAATGGCTCGGTTGCCGGCCCCGAGGGGCTTTCACCGTTGCAGGTCCTTTTTGCATTCGTTAGTGCAGTCCAGCAAAAGAGGCAATGCCCGACTGACAGGTTGGATGTGAGTTCGTTTCCTCAACCATCTTGTTTGGCCAAAAAAGTCTTCTCTGATCACTACACTGAACGTTTGATTTGGTTGGCTCTGCTGCGTTGTCTGAAAGAGTATGAACTCGCTGGTGATCTGAAAGCTTTTCTAAGAGAAGAGATGACGAAGACGATTGAACATAATAGGGATAGCTTTGCGCGCTTTGAACTTTTCATTGCATCCGCCTTGCATGGCATTGATATGGGCAGTGCTGCTCTGGATTCACTCAAGGGAGAGCTTCTTAGCGACCCGTAATAAAAAGCCCGGCTTCCGCTGGGCTTTTTATTACCACTCAACAACCAACCCCAATCAACCCACCTGGGCCGCCGGGATCTTCACCTTGTCGGCCATGTCCTGGTATTAGGCCATCTGGTCGAAGTTCAGGTACTTGTAGAGTTCGCCGCTCATGGAGTCGATGGTGTTGGCGTATTCCATGTACTCGTCTGCGGTGGGCAGCTTGCCGAGGATGGAGGCTACCGCCGCCAGTTCCGCAGAGGCGAGGTACACATCGGCACCCTGGCCGAGACGGTTCGGGAAGTTCCGCGTGGAGGTGGATGCCGCGGTCGACTTCGGTGCAATCCGTGCCTGGTTACCCATGCACAGGGAGCAGGCCTTCTGTCTTTCCTTTATCGTTCATTCGCCATGCGGGAAAAGTATCGCGAATGACAGAAGGCCTGATTTTCAGGGCCTTTACTGCATGGTAGCACCGGTCTCTTCAGTGGATTCTTCCTGCGGATACCCTTCAATCTTCTCGGCAAGGGCTGTCTCGGACGGGCAGTCCATTTCTTCCATCAGGAAGGTGTTGCCAAAGTAGTAAGCCAGATTCAGCAGAAGGGCTTTGGCGTAATTCGAGGGGTTGGCATAGGCCCTGAAGCATTTCCGGTCTGCCGGTGACAGCTCAGTGGTGAGGTAGAAGGGCTTGTCGGCCTGGTTGCTCCGCACAAAGAGGTTCGTGGTGCCGCTGTCCAGCTGCAGGGCTTTCCACTCGTCGTTTCTAAGGATGACATAGTCACGCTCTTCTTCACCAAAAATCATCTGCACGCCACCGGCGTTGTAGCCGCCGTCACGATAGATGATCACTTCGGCTTGCTGATCTGCCGCAGTCGGCTCCGGTTGCACCAGTTTGGCCGGGGTACAGCCAACGAGCAGAACAGAGAGGGTGGTTGCAAGAAGGGCAATAGGGTATTTCACGGGTGTAACTCCATTTCAGGGTCGAATTGCGCGCCAGGAAGACGCGTGCAGAACTCAGCGCCCGGGGCGCGTCGCGACTGCTATTTTTATTGGATTCAATATTGAGCGAGGAGGCCTTGGAAAGGCCGGTTCGTACGGGGCCTGATAATAAATAGCCCGGCTGGCGCCGGGCTATTTATCAGTGCTTGCCGGTCATCCCAATCAACCCACCTGGGCTGCCGGGATCTTCACCGTGTCGGCCACGTCCTGGTACTCCGCCATCTGGTCGAAGTTCAGGTAGCGGTAGATGTCCTTGGACATGGAGTCGATGGTGTTGGCGTATTCCATGTACTCCGCCGGTGTCGGCAGCTTGCCGAGGATGGAGGCCACCGCCGCCAGTTCGGCAGAGGCAAGGTACACGTCCGCGCCCTGGCCGAGACGGTTGGGGAAGTTCCGCGTGGAGGTGGATACCGCGGTGGACTTCGGTGCAATCCGTGCCTGGTTACCCATGCACAGGGAGCAGCCCGGCATCTCGGTGCGCGCGCCAGCGCTGCCGAAGATGTTGTAGTAACCCTCTTCGGTGAGTTGGTGCTGGTCCATCTTCGTCGGCGGGGCAATCCACAGGCGGGTGGGCATGGTGCCGCTTTCCACCTTCTGCAGCAGCTTGCCGGCGGCGCGGAAGTGGCCGATGTTGGTCATGCAGCTGCCGATGAATACCTCGTCGATCTTGGCGCCTGCCACGTCAGACAGGGTCTTGGCATCGTCCGGGTCGTTCGGGCAGCACAGGACCGGCTCCTTGATCTGGTCCATGTCGATCTCGATGACGGTGTGGTACTCGGCATCGGCGTCGGCACGCATCAGCTTGGGATCTGCCAGCCACGCTTCCATGCCCTGGATACGACGCTCGATGGTACGGGCGTCGCCGTAACCGTTGGCAATCATCCACTTGAGCATGGTGATGTTGGACTTCAGGTACTCGGTGACGCTGTCTTCAGACAGGGTGATAGTACAGCCGGCGGCGGAGCGCTCGGCGGAGGCATCTGACAGCTCGAACGCCTGCTCGACGGTGAGGTCCTCGAGGCCTTCGATTTCCAGTACGCGACCGGAGAACACGTTGACCTTGCCGGCCTTGGCCACGGTGAGGTGACCTTCCTTGATGGCCTGCAGCGGAATGGCGTGCACCAGGTCACGCAGGGTGATGCCTGGCTGGCGCTTGCCCTTGAAGCGCACCAGTACGGATTCCGGCATGTCCAGCGGCATCACGCCGGTGGCCGCGGCAAACGCCACCAGGCCGGAGCCGGCCGGGAAGGAAATGCCCAGCGGGAAACGGGTGTGGGAGTCGCCGCCGGTGCCGACAGTGTCGGGCAGCAGCATGCGGTTCAGCCAGGAGTGGATGATGCCGTCACCCGGGCGCAGGCTCACGCCGCCACGGTTCATGATGAAGTCGGGCAGGGTGTGCTGGGTTTCCACGTCCACCGGCTTGGGGTAAGCGGCGGTGTGACAGAAGGACTGCATCACCAGGTCTGCCTGGAAGCCCAGACACGCCAGGTCTTTCAGCTCGTCACGGGTCATCGGGCCGGTGGTGTCCTGGGAGCCCACGGTGGTCATCTTCGGCTCGCAGTACATGCCCGGGCGCACGCCGTCCAGGCCGCAGGCCTTGCCCACCATCTTCTGGGCCAGGGTGAAGCCCTTGCTGGAATCACCCGGCTGCTCCGGCTTGCGGAACAGGTCGCTGGTCTCCAGGCCCAGTGACTCACGCGCCTTGGCGGTGAGGCCACGGCCGATGATCAGGTTGATACGGCCGCCGGCGCGCACTTCGTCCAGCAGCACCTGGGAGCGCAGCTTGAATTCGGCAATCACCTTGCCGTCTTTCTCCACCTTGCCCTCGAACGGGTAGATGTCGATGACGTCGCCGGTGTTCATTTCAGACACGTCGCACTCGAACGGCAGGGCACCGGAGTCTTCCATGGTGTTGAAGAAGATCGGCGCGATCTTGCCGCCGATGCAGACACCGCCAGCGCGCTTGTTGGGAACAAAGGGGATGTCGTCACCGAAGTGCCAGAGCACGGAGTTGGTGGCGGACTTACGGCTGGAGCCGGTGCCCACCACGTCGCCCACGTAGGCCACCGGCAGGCCTTTCTTCTTCAGCTCGTCCATCTGTGACAGCGGGCCGATCTCGCCATCCTTCTCGGGATTGATGCCGTCACGGGCATTCTTGAGCATGGCGTTGGCGTGCAGCGGGATGTCCGGGCGGCTCCAGGCGTCCTGGGCCGGGGACAGGTCATCGGTGTTGGTCTCGCCGGTGACCTTGAATACGGTCAGGCTCATCTTCTCGGCCAGGTCCGGCTTGTTGGTGAACCACTCGGCGTCGGCCCAGCTCTGGATCACGGCCTTGGCGCGGGCGTTGCCGGCCTTGGATTTCTCTTCCACGTCGTGGAAGGCATCAAACACGAGCAGGGTGCCTTTCAGGGCTTCGGCAGCGATATCGCCGACGGTGTCGTCGTCGAGCAGTTCGATCAGCGGTGCGACGTTGTAGCCGCCCTGCATGGTGCCCAGCAGCTTGGTGGCGTGCTCACGGGAGATCAGCGGGGACTGTGCGGTGCCCTTGGCCACGTCGGCGAGGAAGGCGGCCTTGACGTAGGCGGCCTGGTCCACACCCGGCGGAATGCGGTTTTCCAGCAGGTCGACGAGGAAGTCCTCTTCGCCGGCCGGCGGGTTCTTCAGCAGCTCGACCAGTTCGGCAACTTGCTGTTCGGTAAGGGGTTTCGGCGGCACGCCTTCGGCGGCGCGTTCTTCGACATGTTTGCGATAGGCTTCAAGCACAGTACGGTCCCTCTTCGACGTCTGACCTGATTTCTTTTGAAAATCAGGCGTTTGGGAATGTGTTCGGGGGTTAAAAGCGGGCGCGATTATAGCCCAAGGGGGGCAGGGTGGATAGCGGCTGCGGGCGAAATCGGGCCGGTTTCGGGCAATATTCACTATTCACGGGATTTATGACGGCTGGAACGCGCATAACTTGAACGTAGGCAGTGTGCAACGTAGATTGAGAATTAGTTGCAACAATCGTATCTTCCACTGCAGCGCTCACGCGGCATTGTTTCAGGGCGGGTTAACAAGGCGGGTGGCCGGTGACGGCAATCTGACGCCAGCCGATGGTGGGCGCTTTCATGTGATAGAGGAATGACAATGAACCTGAAGATGTTCCCTGTGATGGCCCTTTGCCTGTCCCTGTTTGTTACCCCGGCCCTGGCCAGCGAGAAGTATGACCACTTCAAGGGCCTGCCGGCCGAGAATCTGGAACAGGCGCTGGAGAATCTGGCCAGCCACAACGAAAAGCTCGCTGCGGTGATTGCCAATGAAAAGCTGACGCCCGCGCAGATGCACGAGGTGCACCAGCTCACCTACACCCTTGAGAACGCCATGAAGCGTCTCGAGGATGAGGTGGAGCGTTTGGCCGAGGTGCTGGAGACTGTGCACGAGGCCTCCGAGCATGCGGATCCGGCAGCGGTGAAGCGCGAAGGGCAGGTGTATCTCCGCGGAACCAACCAGCTGGTCGGGCGGGGTGATTAACGGTCAGGAAAACTCGCCGAGCCGGGTGTCGGTGCGGCTTTGTGCTGTCAGGGTGTGGGGTTCTTCATGGTGTGGGTTCTCTATGAAGGGGGGTGGCCCTCACCCTGTCCCTCTCCCCGGGGGAGAGGGGACGCTCCAGCGTAGGTGAGTCTGTATCCCCTCTCCCTCTGGGAGAGGGGTTGGGGTGAGGGCCCTCCGTCATTCCCGGGCCCTGCCTCACCCCGGCACGCCCCCAACCTCAATACGGTTTCTTCTCGCCCTCCGGTACCCGGCGGAAACGCTGGTAGGTCCACAGGTACTGGGCCGGCGCTTCCATTATCAGCGCTTCGATGGAGGCGTTCAGGCCTGCCAGCGCGGTATCCACATCGGCATCATAGATGCGCTCGTCCGGGTCGCGCAGGCGGATCTCGAACTGGCCGTCGCCGGTGCGCTTGGCGAACGCCATGAAGGCGCGGGCGCCGGATTGCTGCAGCAGCTTCACCGGCAGGGTGCCAGTGGCGGCCGGCTGGCCGAAGAAGGGCGCAAACCGGCCACTGCGCCGGTCCGGCACCTGGTCGGGCAGGATCGCTGACAGCGACGCCATGTCGCCGTCATGCTGTTTCAGGGCACGCACCAGACTGACCACACCGCGGGCTGTTGCCGGATGCAATACGGTGCCAAATTGCTCGCGTCCGGCGCGGATCAGGTCATCCAGCGCCGGCAAGCCGGACGGGTTGAACATGGCGTGCATGGGGAAGTGCTGGGACAGCCAGAAGTTGAGCACTTCCCAGCAGCCGATGTGCGGGGCCAGGATCAGCGCCGGCCGGCCGCTGGCCAGCGTTTCCCGGAGTTGCTCGCCGTTTTCCACAGCCGCCACGCGGGCCAGCGCCTGCTGCGGGTGCTGCCACACCCAGGCCAGCTCGATCATGCCGGCCACGTTTTCTTTCAGCACGTGCTGGCACAGCCGTTGCTGGGAGGCATCACTGAGTTGTGGCAGGCACATCTGCAAGTTCACCCGTGCCACACGCTTGCCCTTGTTGGGCAGCCACCACAGCAGTGCGCCCAGCAGCAGACCCAGGCGCCGGCCCAGCGGGTAGGGCAGGCGGCCCAGCGCACGCAGCAGAGCCGTCACCAGGGTGCCGCGCAGGTGGCGGCTGCTATCGGAGGTATGTCGTCCCATGGGCGGGGATTATGCCTGCCGGGGGGCTGGTGTCCATGCCGCTGTGGCACCTGCCCGCCATTACCCGTAGGAGCGGCGTGCACGCCGCGAATGGATGCGGGGGATGGATACGGTGGAGCACGGGCAATCGGTTCGCGGCGTGCACGCCGCTCCTACAGGGGTGATCAAGCTGCTAGAATCGCGCCGCGACGCAGAGAGGGTGCCATGCACGATATTTCCCACATTCATGATTTCCTGGCCTGTCCCACGCCCCGGGCGTGGATCGACTGGGCGCTGGAACACCCGGACATCCTGCTGATTGACCATGCCCATTGCGAGAAGAAGGCGGCCAGCACGGCCATCAACCTGATGTTCCGTTACGTGGACCGTCCCGAGCTGCTGGACGCCCTGAGCCGGCTGGCGCGGGAGGAACTGCTGCATTTCGAGCAGGTGCTGGAGATCATGCGCAAGCGCGGTGTCACCTATGACCACATGACGCCGTCCCGTTATGCCGCCGGCCTGCGCCAGCACATGCGCACCAGCGAGCCGGGCCGGCTGGTGGACGTGCTGATTATCGGCGCCCTGATCGAGGCGCGCTCGTGTGAGCGCTTTGCGGCCCTGGCCCCGTACGTGGACGACGAGCTGGGTCGCTATTACCGCTTCCTGCTCAAAAGCGAGTCACGCCATTTCGAGGATTACCTGCAGCTGGCTGAACTCTATGCCGGAGAACCCATCGATTCTCGAGTCGCCTTTTTTGTCGAGCAAGAGCGGCGGCTTATCGCCGAAAAGGATGAGGATTTCCGCTTTCATTCTGGCATTCCGTCGCAAATTGACGCTTCGTGATAGCGGTGGTCGTCACGCTGTGTTAACACTGGTACACGTGCTTGTAATGCCGCCATGTCGGCCAGCAGGACGCCATTGCGGTGCCACCCTGTTGTGCCGGTCATATACTCACATGTATCCGTCACGGAGGACGTCATGTCCCGCTCCAGTTCCCGGTCAGAGCTCTGCCTGACCACGCTCGCCGCCGCCATTGCCACTGCATCAAGCCCGGCCGTGGCGCAGACTTTCACCGTCAGCAACAAGAACGCCTCCGGGCCTGGCAGTTTTCTCCACGCCGTGCAGTCCGCCAATGAGGCCGGTACGGCCGACGACATCGCCTTCACCATTTCCGGCTCCCTGGCCCTGGGCCAGCCACTGCCAACCATCATTGGTACGCTGGACATCAATGGACCAGGTTCTGGCGGGCTGACTATCGACGCGTCGTTGCTCAGCTCGGAATCGCCGCTGCTGGCATCCGGTGGCAGCCTGAGTGTGTCAGGGCTTTCCATTCAGAACAGCACCTACGGGGCGTTTGAAATCAGCGGCGAAGGCACGCTGGAGCTTGATGATGTGCGTATCACCGGGACCTCGTCAGTGCGCCCGCTGGTGCGCGCCGCCGCCGCCAGCACCACAGTGACCATCAGCAACAGTGTTTTCAAAGATAATGAGCTGGATGATGACTCGGTGATACTGGTGACCAACAGCGCCAACCTGACCGTCACCAACACCATTATTTCGGGTAACACGTCGACACTGTCGCCGGCGCTTTCCGTTGTTGATTCCACGGCGTACCTCAACGGCGTGACCATGGAGAACAACACCAATACTGGCTATGGCAGCGGCGGTTCCGGTGCGCTCTACGTGCTCGATTCCAGTGTAGAGATCGTCAACAGCCAGCTGAGCGGCAACAGTGCGAATAACCAGTATGAGGGTTCTGCCGCAGGCGGTGGTGCCATTTTGCTGCGTTCTGCCACTACGGCGTCACTGAGCATCACCGGCTCCACGCTGTCTAAAAACAGTTCCGGTGGTGGCGGTGCCATCAAGATGACCGGTGATCCGTCACTGGAAATCAGTGACAGCATCCTCAGTGACAATGAAACCCGTGGCTTTTCTGACAGTGACGGTGGTGCACTCTCAGTGGGCTATGAAGGCACGGTGGACATCAGCAACAGCACCTTCAGTGGCAACTTTGCCTATGATGATGGTGGCGCGATCAACTCCGGTTACGCCGCCATCAGCATTACCAATTCACTGTTCTCCGCCAACCAGGCGTTTGACGATGGTGGTGCCATTCGTACTTCGGGCTCCCTGTCCATATCCGGTTCGTCTTTCATCAAGAATCGTTCGGATGATGCCGGCAAGCCCGATGACGAAAGCAGTAACCGTGGTGGTGCCATCTACACCTTTGGTGAGGGCGGCACGGACATCAGCGACAGCGTTTTCCGGGATAATGTGGCAATGAGCGACGGCGGCGCGCTGTCTGTGTCCGGCGCCAACCTGTTACTGGAAAACACGCTGGTGGACGGCAACAGGGCTGAGGAGCTCGGTGGTGGCCTCTCCATTCGCGGCTATGGCTACGGTACCGTGGAATTCACCGGTGTGACCGTGTCCGGGAATACCGCCCCGCGTGCGGCCGCCTTGATTGCGAATCTCCAGAACGGTCAGGACATGCAGGTCACAGACTCGACCATTGCTGACAATAGCGCCTCCGACGGACCGGCGTTGGAATTCAACTTCGAGGAATTCGTGGACGTCAATATTGATCGCTCCACCATTTCCGGTAACCGGGCGGGAGGCACCGCCAGTGCGCTGGAATTCGATTCGGAACGCTTTGCCTACGCTGGCAATGAGCTCGAATCCGCGTTCTATTCGGTGCTTTCCATCAGCAATTCCACCATTTCCGGCAACCGCTCCAGTGATGCCACCGCGGCCATCGCCGTGAGGGATGTTGAAAGCGGTTTCATTTACAGTTCAACGGTGGTGGATAACAACGGCGCTGGCAGTGGCAGCACCCAGTTCCATCTGGCGGCTACGCAGTATTATAACGGCGACAACCTGACCAGTGAGGCCCCCAACTTCACCATCGCAAACAGCATCTTCAGTTCCTCCAACAGTACTGAGGTGTTCGTGGGAGGGGATTCCCTCAGCCTGGACGGTGTCGGCAGCACGTCAGTTGATTCCCTTGAGCCGACACTGACCATCGGTGACAGCAATCTGGAGCGGGGCTTTGACAGCACAGAGGGGGCTACTGTGTCGCCGGCCTCGGTCATCAATGTGGACCCGGAGCTGGGCCCCCTTGCCGATAACGGTGGCGCCACGCTGACCCATGCGCCCACCAGTGCGCTGGCGCCCGGCATTGATGTGGGTGAGGGCGGTCGTCCCGGCGGCACTGACCAACGCGGCGTGCCAGATCAGGGCACGACAGACCAGGGCGCTGTGGAGTACACGGCAAACCGGCCGCCGCAGCTGGATGTCAATCTTTTGTCCAAGCTGGCCGGCAATGAAGGGAAAACGGTGGAGACCCTCGTTGTCGCTGACCTGTTCGTGGACCCGGATGGCAATGCGGTCAGCACAGTGAGTGTCGACGGCTTGCCGGCGGGCCTGACCTGGTCGCCGATACCGGACACTGTATCGGGCACGCTGGAGCAGGCGGGCGAGTACTTTGTCACCGTGACAGTCATTGACGACGGCTCGCCAGCATTGGAGACCACGGTGCAGGGACGTGTAGTGGTCAAGAAGGACAATGACGCCGTGTTCATTGATGACAGCAGCAGCAGCGGCCTGCTGGGGGGCATGTGGTTGTCGCTCCTTGCTGCGCTGGGGCTGCGACGCCGGCGCCGGCGCTGAGGAAAAATCCCCGCTCCGGCGGGGATTTTTTTTGGCCATGGGCCGGGCGCTCTGGCCCGGTCATACGCGGCTGTTGACCGGCTCAGTACCCGGCGCCGCCGCCGGCATCTTTTGCGGCATTCGCCTGTTCGGCTTTTTCCCGCGCCGCTTTCTGGTGGCGCTCGATGGATTCGAAGTCCACTTCCTTGAGCGCCTCATCGGGCAGCACATAGGAACTGTTGATCAGTGGGTCATGGGGTTCCAGCAGCTCCGGGTAAGTCTGGTTGACCAGCACCTGCACGGCAAAGATCTCCTGCACGGAGCCCTCAAAGCGCAGGAACGCTTCCGTCTTGCCATTGGTGATGTTGACCACCCAGATGCCGCAGTAGCGTTGCTCCTCGCGCTCGGTGAGGGGCAGGCCGGAGAACACGGCGGACTCGCGTACCTGGCTCAGGCCGATAATGGCGTAATCGCCGATGAAGCTGAGGCCGCGGGTGAAGCCGGGCAGGTGGCAGATGTCGGTCTTTTCGCCGCTGTCCGGGTCGATGGTGGAGAGAGAGCCGTAACCCGACTCAAGTACCCAGAGCTTGTCCCTGTACCAGCGCGGCGAGTGCGGCATGGACAGGCCGCTGGCAATGATGCGTTCATCCTCGAGATCCATCAGCAGGCCGCCATCGCGCTTGTTCTCACGCCAGCCCCCCATCTCGTTGGTCTGCCCGAGCATGGTGACATAGCGGGGCACGCCGTCGCGCATGCCCAGGCCGTTGAGGTGGCAGCGGTCTTCCGGGGCGTAGCCGCTGACAAACGGTGGGCGCCAGCGCGGCACAAAGCTGTTGTCGGCATCCATGGTGCACAGGCAGGAGAAACGGGTATTGATAAACCAGAGGCGGTCGTCCTTGTCGTACTCCATCTCATGGATATCGATGTCGCCGGTGGTATGGCTGTTGCTGGGGATGTAGCAGGCGTCATGGCTGCCTGGCGGGTCGATGCGCTGGGCCACGGCCGGGACATTACGGAATTCCCGGATTTCGTTGACCGTGCCGATGGCGAAGCCGTTACGTCGTCCCGCCATGCCCATGGGTTTGCGGAACATGCGGAAATGGGTATTCACCTGGTCACCCTGCTTGCGCACGATGATCAGCTTGCCGGCCTGGTAGGTGGTGGCCACCACGGACAGGTTTCCCCGTTCCAGCAGCTGCAGGAAGGTGCTGGTGTGAACCGAGCGGAAATCGGGTGTCTGTGGCGGGCTGCTGGCGGCCGGGTCCGCGGCTGTCGTCGTGCGGGCACCATAGCCTTCACCGGGGCTCGTCTGCGTCATTTTCAGTGTCCTTGCGTGGTTCCTGCGGCGGCCGTTCAAGCGGACGGCGGGGTTGCGTTGTGCGGGGGCCTAGAAAAGCACAGCGCCGGTCGGGCCTCAAGTGCGCCCGCAGGCAGGCAAGGACCGTTGCCGGATATGTGACCACTGTCTCAAAGTTGGCCTTGGGCATAATAATTTGGTATTAGTGAGCACTGAAATTTTGTGACGCGCTTGGCAAACCCGGGCCGCACCATCGTCGTCTCGTCCATGCGAGCCGGCAGAGCAGTTGAACCCGACACATGGAGATCCGTCATGCCCCTGGGCAAGAAACAGAAGAACATCACAATGGGGGCCCTTGCGGCTGCCGTCAGCATGGCTTCCGGCACGGCGCCGGCGGCTACATTCACCGTATCATCCACTGCCTCCGGCGGTGTCGGTTCGCTGGCCTTTGCCATGGGCCTGGCCGGGGACAATGGCGAAGACGATACCATCAACATTACGGCCACCGGCACCATGGATCTCAGTGAAGTGGAGTTGCCGCCGCATTTTGACGGCTCTGGCTCATTGACCATCGTTGGGCCGGGTAAAGACAACCTGACCATTATCGGCCGCGATTTCAGCGGTGGAGAAGTCGGTCCGGAGCCGCGGGCCGAACGCCGACCGGACTCACCCTTGTTCCTGAGTGTGGTGTCACAGCCCCTGTCGATCTCGGGCCTGACTATCAGTGGCGCGGACGCCGGCGCTGTTGTCAGCTTCTCTGAGGGCAGTGTCTCCCTGGAAGATGTCAGGATTACCGGCTCTGATGGCGACGGCAAATATGGCCAGGTGTTTGCGCCCTATGCAGACGTGACTATCACGGATAGCACCTTTGACAGCCACAGTGGCCGGGCGCCGGTGATTACCGTTTTCGGCGGTAGCCTGGACATTGACGGCTCCGAGCTGATCGACAACGACAACCTTTCTGCGGCGGTTTTTGCCCTGGACGCGGACGTTGAAATCACCGATTCCGTGATCAGCGGCAACACCAACCCGGAATTTGTGGAGCCGGGTGGTATTGAAGATCTGAAGTACCTGTCCCCGGGTGTGGTGGGCATCGCCAGCGAGGTGGTGGTCAAGTACTCGGTGTTTGAGAACAACAGCGCCGAATATGGTGCGGGCGCCGGCATGCTGCTTCTGCCGGCGGGTGTGACCGCGATCGAGAATTCCTCGTTTTCCGGCAACCGTGCCAGCACGGGTGGCGCAGTGGCGGTGATCAAGTACGGTCCGCCGGCGCCTCCGGGTGGCGGCCTGCCGGTGATCATCGAGGGCAGTTCATTTGTCGGCAATGAGGCGCGCGTGCCCACTGAGCTGCCCGAGGGCGGCCCCAAGTACGGTGCCGGCGGTGCCATCCTCGTGGGTGGCGGGCTGTCGTTCAACATGGGTGAAACGGTGCTCACGGGCAACTCGGCAGACACCTATGGTGGTGCTGTGGCCGGCTTCGCACTGTCCGGGCTGAACATCGAGAATTCCCTGGTGGAAGGCAATGACGCCGGCGAGAGTGGTGGCGGCCTGGTGATCGACCTGAACGGCCTCGACGGGCGCATTGCCGGTTCCACCATCCGGGGCAATTCCTCTGCCAACGGCACCGGTGGTGTGGAGATTGACGGTGACAAGTACGGCGACTTCGAGATATCGCAGTCCACCATCAGCGACAACCAGACGGCTGGCACCGACGGCGCCGTGTCCGGGTTGCGCTTCTCTGCTGACGGCGAGGAATACGACAGCATGCTGACCATTTCCCAGTCCACCATTTCGGGCAATGCGGGTGATGGGCCGGCGGTCCATGCTGCGTTCTACGACGATGGCGGTCTTGGCAGTGTCAACGTCGAGAACAGCACGTTCTCCGGTAACGCCAGCGACATGGAACGGGCCCCGGTCGTGTTCCAGGGCTTCGACTATTCAGCTGTGCGGCACAGTACCTTCATCGACAACGCGGGTGTCGGCGTCAATTCCGGTCAGGTGCACATTGCGGCGACGTCTACCGGGTACTCCGAGACCAGCTTTACCCTGGAGCGTTCGGTGCTGTCATCCAGCAACGATGTTGAGGTGATCCTCAATGCCAGTGACCTGACGCTGGACGGCGGCTATGCCGGCACGGTCGACAGCCTGGCGGTGACCATCGAGAACACGGTGATGACGCAGGGCGATTTGGGTTACAGCGAATCCACCTCATTCAACCGGATCGGTGTGCTGGCCGATGACGGCTTCGGTATTGATCCGGGGCTGGGCGCATTGGCCAACAACGGTGGCCCGACATTGACCCACGCACCCCTCAGTGCCATGAGTGCGGTGGTGGATGCCGTGGGCGAGGGCGGTAATCGCCCGGACGGTGTTGACCAGCGCGGTGTCGCCGAGGACTTCAATGTTGATCTGGGTGCCGTGGAATACGTGGACCCGGCAGTCAACACGGCCCCGACACTGGTGGTGAATATCGGCAGCAAGATTTCCGGCAACGTCGGTTTTGTGTTGCCGGAACCGATCCCCGTGGCAGATGCCTTCGAGGACGCTGAGGAAGACAACATCTCCGTGGTGTCTGTTCTCGGCCTGCCGCCGGGCCTGGAGTACAACGAGGGCTCCATCATCGGTGAACTGGCCACGCAGGGCGAGTACCAGGTGAAGGTGACGGTGGCTGATGACGGCGAGCCGTCACTGAGCACCACGGCCACCTTCGACGTCACCGTGGGTGATGGTGAAGGTCCGTCCGATGCCGAGCTGGCAGCGCTGCTGGATGACGATGATGACAGTGGCAGCACGCCGCTGGCGTTCTTCGGCACCCTGGCGGCACTGGCCTGGCTGCGCCGTCGGCGTCGCTGATATGACCTTGTGTCGTTGACGAAAAAGCCCGCCATCTGGCGGGCTTTTTTTTCAGTGGATGGTGCCGGGTGGCCGCGCGGGTTGGTACGCAGGGTGATGGTGGCCCCCTCACCCTGTCCCTCTCCCTGGGGAAGAGGGGGCCCTCCAGATGGCTCTACTTACGTCTGCCGTGTTTCAAGCCCCTCTCCCCCTGGGAGTGGGGTGAGGGCCGGGTCGGGGTGAGGGCAGTTCAGCGCACCACGTTCAGGTTGAATGCCAGTGATATGCGCGGCTTGTCGCCAAAGTACGGCGCCACCATGTGTGTCAGGAACGACGGGAACAGCAACATGGTCCCGGAGACCGGCCGGTAGCCGACGTTGGGTGGCCGTTTCCACTCACGCCCCAGCGGCATCGGGTCGAAGAACAGGACCTTTCCTTCCAGTGAGCGTTCATCATCGCCGGTGGTCGGCTCGCCGGAGTCAATGTAGAACACACCCGACCAGGTGCAGGGCAGATGCTCGTGGGGTGCATTCCAGTTGCCCTGGTAATTGATGTTGGCCCAGGCCGACACCATGCGTACGTCTTTTATCGGCCGGTCGCCTTCGAAATCCTTGATGCACTGTGTGCTGACCTGCAGGAGGCGATGGATCAGCCAGCGGGTGTCCTCATGTTTGGTCGTATGCAGGCGGTCACCGGAGTGCCAGCCGCCCTGGTTGCTGCGTGTGATGCCCGTGTCGCGATCCTTGATGCGATAGATGTGCTGGATGATGCTGGGCATCTTCTCCAGGGAACGGGGCAGGTGTTTTTCGTAGATCGGTACGCCGAAGTGCCAGCGTGCCTGGATCGGATCTGCCGCGGTGCCCGCGGCGGTGTCGCTTTCGTTACTCATGATGCTGTGGCTTTTCCATCGGTGGTTTCAGCGCCGGCGCTGCCGGCGGCTTCTTTGTGTTGTTTTTCCTGTGCGGCTTTTTCACGGGCCTCTTTCTGGTGGCGCTCTATGGATTCGAAATCCACCTCGCGCAGGGCTTCGTCGGGGAGCACGTAGGACGAGTTAATCAGGGGGTCATGCGGCTCCAGCAGTTCAGGGAAGGTCTGGTTTTCCAGTACATGCACGGCGAAGATCTCCTGCACCGAGCCCTCAAAGCGCAGGAACGCCTCAGTCTTGCCGGTGTTGATGTTGACGATCCAGATGCCGCAATAGCGCGGCTCGTCGCGCTCGGTAAGGGGCAGTCCCGAGAACACAGCGGATTCACGCACCTGGCTCAGGCCGATCACGGCGTAGTCGCCAATGAAGCTGAGGCCGCGGGTGAAGCCCGGCAGGTGACAGATGTCGGTCTTCTCGCCAGTGTCCGGATCAATGGTGGACAGTGAACCGTAACCGGATTCGAGCAGCCAGAGTTTGTCCTTGTACCAGCGCGGGGAATGCGGCATCGACAGGCCGGTGGCAATGATGCGCTCGTCGTCGAGATCCATCAGCAGGCCGCCGTCGCGCTTGTTCTCGCGCCAGCCACCCATCTCATTGGTCTGGCCGAGCATGGTGACGTAGCGGGGCACGCCATCACGCATGGCCAGCCCGTTGAGGTGGCAGCGGTCCTCTGGCGCATAACCGGTGACAAACGGCGGCCGCCAGCGGGGCACGAAGCTGTTGTCCTTGTCGAGCGTGCACAGGCAGGAGAAGCGCGTGTTGATAAACCACAGCTCACCATCCTTGTCATAGCTCATCTCGTGGATATCGATGTCGCCAGTGGTGTGCTTGCTGCGCGGGATGTAACAGGCGTCATGGCTGCCGGCTGGCTCGATACGCTGGGCCACGGCGGGCACGTTGCGGAATTCCTGGATCTCGTTGAGGGTGCCG
Organism: Alcanivoracaceae bacterium; assembly: GCA_029212745.1. GTDB lineage: Bacteria > Pseudomonadota > Gammaproteobacteria > Pseudomonadales > Alcanivoracaceae > JARGOL01. Next base: position 14,545 of record JARGOL010000006.1, on the reverse strand, counting down.
ATGGCAAACCCTTCCCGGGAGCCCGCCAGGCCCATGGGCTTGTGGAACATGCGAAAGTGGGTGTTGACCTTGCCGTCCTGCTTGCGCACGAAGATCAGTTTGCCGGCCTGGTAGGTAGTGGCCACCAGCGACAGGTTTCCGCGCTCGAGCAGTTCATGCAGGGTGTTGGTGTGCACCGAGCTGAAGTCCGGGGCCTGTGCCTGGGTGGTGCCCGCGTCGCCCGATGCCGTATCGGTGTCCGCTGCGGGTGTGGCCGGGGTGTTGGTGTTGCTCGTCTCTGTCATCGGTGCGGATTCCTTGTCGCTGCCGTGTGCCGGCAATGCGGCGAGGGTGTCTGCGATGGGCGCCCAGAGGGCGCGGCTGGCACTGATGTCAGCCTCGTGCTTGCGCCACTTGTCTTTCTTCGGTGGCGTCAGTGTATGTCGTGACAGTGCGCCGTCATCCACCGCATCCGGGGTTGAGACGCCGGCGAACTGGCACAGTGCGGCCAGTGTTTCGTCAGTATTCTCTTTCAGGTCCGCATAGGACACATGGCACCAGTCACTGTCAGGCATGGCCTGCAGTGCCTCGAGGATGGCCTGGTTGGCCCGGGCCCATTGCCAGGCGGCGGTCTCCGGCACCGATTTGCCGTGCATGGCTTGCCAGCCTTGCGGCAGCAGCAGTGACCAGGGCTGGTCACGTCCCGGCAGTTGCGGATAGGTAACGAACCGCCCTGAGTGCCAGGCTTCGATGATCGAGGCGATATTGCTCTGCGGGTCCCGGTGCAGGTAGATGAATCGGGCATCCGGGAACGCCTTTTTCAGGAAAGCCACCCGCAGGGCGTTCTTGGGGGTTTTTTCCAGGAACCGGAAGGGCCCACGGGGTGTCACCGGTTCGCCGGCGGCATTTTTCATGGTGGCGATGTAGTTGGCTTTCAGTGAGCCAATGGCGTCGTCGCTGGCATCACTGGCATCCAACGCGTTGCCGCGGTCCGATGTCGGATCCACGCCGAGGCCCGGGATGGATTCTACATGACCGTGGCCCTCTCCACCCAGGGAGAGGAAGTCGGTCGACTGGCTCATCAGTTCGTACAGCCAGGACGAGCCGGAGCGCGGCGCGGCGACAATGAATACCGGGCGCTCGAAGCGGGCTGGCGCCGGGGCCGGGCCGGGTGCCGGAGATGCCCTGCGCGCCGCATCGGCGACGGCAAAGGTTTCGTGGCGGATCGCCGGCGCGTCATACCGGACACCACCGCTGTCCTGTGTCGCCGGCGTGGCCGAAGGCTGGCGCAACAGCTCCGGATTGATGACCGGGTTGACCAGTGCCTGCAGCAGCATGCCGCCCAGACGCATGTTGTTGCCTAGCGGCAGGTCACTGACCGTCTTCAGCGCCTCGGCAAACTGGTCCCGGCGTTGCTGGTACAGGGGCAATCCCTCTGGCTGGTCGGCAAAGATGGCCCACAACGCATGCCAGTCGTGAATGTAGTCATCCACCAGGCGGCGTGCCTGGGTCACGGCGCTGGCGTCCTGGGGTGCCAGGTCAGAGAGTATGTGGTCGGCGAGACTGCGCATTTCCCAGGGCGACATGATGCCCGGGGCGTTATAGCGCTCGAAAGCAAGCAGGGGATCGGCCTGCGGGTCCCAGGGGACCAGCGGCAGGTCGGCGTCCGGCGGGCGCCGCTCCTGCGCGGAATGGGGCGTGCCGCGGGCCACCATCTGCCAGAAATGGGCTGACCCGACCGTGTCGGCCACCAGGTGGATGCGGCGGGTGGGGTCGGGATTGATGACATTGTGGTGAGCCCAGGTATCAAAGATCCAGCACTCACCGGCAGCCATGTGAACGCGGCTGTCGCCGCACAGGAAATCCACGTTGGGTGTGGTGACCAGCGGTACGTGTACACGCACGCGCTGGTGCCAATAGTAATTGGCATCCATGTGCCGGTTGGCCTCGGCATTGCCGTCAATGCGCATCAGGCGCGACCGGCCCCAGGTGGTTTTCAGGCTGGCCATGACCTGGCGCAGGTAGGGCATGCGGTCCAGGTTCGGGGTGGGTGCCATCTGGCCATTGAGGGCGTCATCACGGGGATCGCCGTCACGAGCAATCAGCAACAGCGCGGAATTGCCGGCAAAGCCCTGTGGGTGGGGCTGCCAGGCTTGTTCTTCAATGGCTTCAACTTCTTCCTGCAAGCGTTTGTTATCAAACGAAATCGGCAGGCGAATAAAGGGGTGGTTCAATTGCATGCTGGTACTGCTCTCTCGCGTGAATGCATAGAAGACCACAGCGTCGGCGGGGGCTCAAGTGTTGTGGTTTGCTGTCTGCACCGCCGCCAACCGGCGAAAAAACCGTGCCTGACGGAGTAGAGCCCATGGCCTGAATTTGCTATCAAGGGTGTCTGCGCCTTGCAAATGGAACGGCAAGCCCGTTCCTGCATGCAGGCATACAGCTCGGGAAACTGGAAACGGACGTCAGCAGGAGACTCATTCATGCCCCCATCAGACAACCACAACAACCTGGCGCTGGGTGCGCTCGCGGCCGCCATTGGCATGGCTTCGGGAACGGCATCGGCACAAACATTCACGGTGACGACAAACAACGCCTTCGGGCCCGGCTCTCTGGATTTTGCCATTGGCCTTGCGAACAGCAACGAAGGGCCGGATACCATCGTGCTCGACACCACCGGCGTCATCGACGTCAATAATATGCAGCTGACCGACGTGGATGATTCTTCCGGCCGGCTGACCATCACCGGGCCGGGCTCCGAGCTGCTGACCATTGTCGGCACAACCGGGGAAGGCGAGCTGTTCGAGGTCCAGGAAGGCTCTGACTTCACCCTCGAGGGCGTCAGCGTAGTGGCGCTTGATCGTGGCCTGGTGGACAGTTATGCCGGCGAAATTGTCCTCAATGACGTCAATGTCACCGGCTCCAGCCATGAGTCGGCACTGGTGCGTGTCCGGAGTGAAGGCGGCGGGTCGTTGACTGTTAACGACAGCGTCTTCGCCGACAACATCGGCACCGAGGGCGAGGGTGCCATCGAGGCGCGTAATATCGTCTACGTGTCCATCAACAACACGGCAATCACCGGTAACACCAGCACCGAAGCGCCGGTGACTGCCCGTTACCTGGGTGAGGGCCTGTTCATCAGCGGCTCACAGATCAGTGGCAACACCACCGACAGCGAAGGCCCAGGCGCGATCTATGCCAACGAAAGTAATGTCGACATCGAAGCCAGTGAAGTGAGTGGAAACACTGCACTGGGCGGTCCCGGCGGGCTGCGGGTGCGCTACGGCGGCAGCACGGAAATCTACGGCACGGTGTTCGCTAACAACAGCACCACCTATGGCCGGGGCGGGGCGGTGCGTAGCAGCGGTGCCGACCTGTACATTCGCGGCAGTGCCTTCCGCGGCAACAGTGCCTACAGCAGCGGTGCCGTCCATATCAGCAATGAAGGCTCCGAGAGCGTTTCGATCAGCTCCAGCAGCTTCGTCGGTAACCAGGCCACCGATGCCAGCGAAGGCACAGCCGGCGCCCTGAATGTCCAGGGCTCGGGTGGTTCATTGAGCATCGAGGGTTCGCTGTTCAGGGGCAACACGTCGGCCGGCTCTGATGGCGCCATCAATGTCAGCGGTATTTTCGATGTGGACCTGTCTGATACGTTGATTTCCGGCAACAGTGCGGACCGTGGCGCCGGCGGGATGGACGTGTTCTTCTACGAGGGCTCCATGACCCTGTCGCGGACGACCATCGAGGACAACAGCTCTGCGAATGGCACCGGCGGGCTGGAGGTGGATGTTGGCTACAGCAGCGACCTGACCATCGTCGATTCCACCATCAGTAACAACAGCACCTCTGACAGCGAAGGCAGTGCCAGTGGTCTGGAGGTCAACCTCCAGCCTTACGAGGGCTCCGCGTCCATGACCATCCGCAATACCACCGTGTCCGGTAACAGCGGCCCGTTTGCGGCGGTGAACATCGATGACTTCAGCGGCTACTACAGTGGTGGTAACTCCGCCGAGGTACTCAACAGCACCTTCTCGGGCAATACGTCCACCCAGGCGCGCGCACCGATCGTGTTTGAGGGTATTGGCTCCCTGGATGTGACCCACAGCACTTTTGTCGACAACGCAGGCGCCGGTGTGGATACGGCACAGGTCCACTTCGCGCCCAAGAACGCCACGCCGTACAGCACCAGCACGGAGGCGACGCTGACGAACAGCGTGTTTGCCTCGAGCAATGACTACGAGGCCGCCTTCAACGGCGGCAGCCTGGCCTCCGCAGGTGGTATCAACGGCGGCACAGACCCCATGTCTGTGGACATCTTTGGTACGGTGATGACCCAGGGCCAGATCGACTACGGTGAGGGTGCTACCACGATCACTGGCGCGCCGGCCGAGGTGGACCCGGAGCTGGGTGCGCTGGCCGATAACGGTGGCCCGACGCTCACCCACGCGCCATCCAGCGCGATGAGTTATGTGGTGGATGCCGGCGAAGGCCAGGCCCGGCCCAATGGCGAGGACCAGCGGGGCGTAGCGCCGGCGGCGGCTGACACCTCGGCTGACCTGGGCGCCGTGGAATACCTGGATCCGGCCGTCAACACGGCGCCGACCCTGGCTGTGAATATTGGCTCCCAGCTGTCCGGCAAGGTGGGTACAGAGGTGGGGCCGATTCCGGTGGCTGATGCATTCGAGGATGCCGAGGACGACACGATCTCCGTTGTTTCGGTGTCCGGCTTGCCGGCAGGGATTGACTATAACGAAGGCTCCATCAGCGGAGAGCTCTCTGCCGCCGGTGACTTCCGTGTGACGGTGGTTGTCAGCGACGACGGTACCCCGTCACTGTCAACCACGGAGGTCTTCGATGTCACCGTCAAGGCGGCCGGTGGTGGCGGTGGTGCCAGCGACGCCGAGTTGGCGGCCCTGCTGGATGATGACGACGACAGCGGCAGCATGCCGATGGTGTTCTTCAGCACCATGGCAGCGTTGGCCTGGCTGCGGCGCCGGCGTGCCAGCTGAACGGGGTCACCGTGCAGACAAAAAAGCCCGCCATTGGCGGGCTTTTTCTTATGCCGTCACGGACGGTGCGGGTCACTACGAGGCAGGGGTGACAGGGTAATCCACCAGCTGGTTGCCGGTGCTGTCTGCCTGCAGGTACCAGACGTTGTCGCCCCAGTCCCCGAGCACCCAGCGCTTGCCGGCACCGGCACCCAGGGCGATGTCATGCACCGCCGGCCGGTGGGTATGGCCATGAACGAGGTCGTGCACGCCGGCGTTCTCCATGGCCTTCACCACTTCCCCCGGCGTCACGTCCATGATGTTGCCGGCCTTGTTGGCATTGTCCTGCTGGCTCTGCCGGCGCATGTCGGCGGCAATGGCGCGGCGTTCTTCCAGCGGTTTTGCCAGCAACTCCTGTTGCCACTGCTCGGTGCGGACCATGGCGCGGAACTGCTGGTACTTCTCGTCGGCGGTGCACAGGCTGTCGCCGTGCATGAGCAGGGTGGGGCGACCGTACAGGTCGACCACGGTGCCCTCTGGAATCAGGCGGCCACCGGCCTCGGCGGCGAAGCGCTCGCCGAGCAGGAAATCCCGGTTGCCGTGCATGAAGTAGAGCGCGCCATTGTCATCGGACCAGTGCCTGAATGCCTCGATGACCGCACGGTTGAAGGCATCGTCGTCGTCATCACCGATCCAGGCCTCGAACAGGTCGCCGAGCACATAGAGTGCTTCGGCGTCGCGGGCCGTGTGATCGAGAAACGCGCGCAATGCCTCAAGGTGTTCCGGCCGCTCCTTGTCCAGGTGCAGATCGGAAATGAACAGGGTGCGGCTCATGGCGCCGTGCCGGCCTCGTCAGCCTCAGCGTCCACCCGTGTGATGCTGTTGATCATCACTGGCATCACGGGGACGTCACGGGCCGGATAGCCGGCCAGGGCACCCGAGCTTGTGGGGGTGCCGGCAATGGCGTCAAGCACGTCCAGGCCTTCGGTGACACGGCCAAACACGGTGTAGCCCCAGCCGCTGCTGCTCTTGCTGGTGTGGTCCAGGTTGCGGTTGTCCACCGTATTGATGAAGAACTGCGCCGTGGCCGAGTGCGGGTCGCCGGTACGCGCCATGGCGATGGTGCCGCGCAGGTTGCTGAGGCCGTTGTCTGCTTCGTTGCGAACGGGTTTGCCGGTGCGCTTTTTGCGATAGTCGCTGGTGAAGCCGCCGCCCTGGATCATGAAATCCTCGATGATGCGGTGGAAGACGGTGTCGTCGTAGAAACCGTCGTCCACGTAGGCGAGGAAGTTGGCCACGGTCTCTGGCGCCTTGTCCGGGGCCAGTTCCACGGTCATTACACCCAGACTGGTATCAATGCGCACCTGCGGCGCGGCAGCCGTGGCAGCAGCTGTGTCTTCTGCCGCCACCGGCGCTGTGAGCGCCAGTGCCAGCAGGGCCAGCAGTCCATGTCGAATCAGGCGCATGGCTTATTCCTCCAGCAGCTCCGCTTTCTCGATAACCACGGATTCGGTGGGGACGTCACGGTGGAAGCCGGCGCTACCCGTAGGTACGCCCTTGATCTTGTTGACCACGTCCATGCCGTCGATGACCTCGCCGAACACGGCATAGCCCCAGCCGTCCTGGGAGCGGGCCTTGTCCAGGAAGGTGTTGTCGGCCACGTTGATGAAGAACTGGGCGCTGGCCGAATGCGGATCCGAGGTGCGCGCCATGGCCACGGTGCCGGTGGCGTTTGTCAGGCCGTTGTCGGCCTCATTCTGGATCGGCTCCCGGGTGGGCTTCTGCTCCATCTCCGGAGTGAAACCACCGCCCTGGACCATGAAATTGGGAATGACACGGTGGAAAATGGTGCCGTCGTAAAAGCCATCCTTGACGTACTGGGCGAAGTTGGCCGCCGTCTTGGGGGCCTTGTCGGCGTCGAGTTTCAGGGTGATGGCGCCGTAATTGGTGTGCAGAACCGCTTTCATGCTCACAGTCTCCTTGGACACAGAAGGGGGGCACTGTACACTAGCGCCCCCGTGAATTCAGCCCGCCGGGCCGCATCACTCCCAGCCCCGCCGATATTGCCTGTCGGCCATTATAGATGACGTGAGCATGAGCAATACTGACGCGCCGAAAAATTTTATTCGCCAGATCATCGACAAGGACCTGGCGGCCGGTCTGCACCAGCAGGTGGTGACCCGTTTTCCGCCGGAGCCCAATGGCTATCTGCATATCGGTCATGCCAAGTCCATCTGCTTGAACTTCGGCATTGCCGAGGATTACGACGGCCTGTGCCAGCTGCGCTTTGACGACACCAACCCGGAGAAGGAGTCGCAGGAGTATGTGGCGGCCATTTCCAGGGACGTCAGCTGGCTCGGCTACAAGTGGGCCGGCGATATCCGTTATGCGTCCAGCTATTTCCAGCAGATTCATGACTGTGCTGTGGAGCTGATCCGCAAGGGCCTGGCCTACGTGGACCTGTCCACGCCGGAGCAGATCCGCGAGATGCGCGGCTGGGCCCAGCAGCCCGGTACCGCCAGCGAATACCGTGAGCAGACACCGGAGAAGGCGCTGGAGCTGTTCACGCAGATGAAGAATGGCGATTTCCCGGACGGTGGCGCCGTGCTGCGTGCCAAGATCGACCTGGCCAGCCCGAACATGAACATGCGAGACCCGGTCCTGTACCGGGTGCGCCGTGCCACCCATCACCAGACCGGTGATACCTGGTGCATCTACCCGATGTACGACTTCACCCACCCGATTTCCGACGCCCTGGAAGGGGTGACGCACAGCCTGTGCACGCTGGAGTTCGAGGATCACCGGCCACTGTATGACTGGGTGATCGACAACTGCACGTTGCCGGCACGGCCGCGCCAGTACGAATTTGCCCGACTCAACCTGAACTACACCGTTACCAGCAAGCGCAAGCTCAAGCAGCTGGTGGACGAGGGCCATGTCAGCGGCTGGGATGACCCGCGCATGCCCACCATTGCCGGCCTGCGCCGGCGCGGCTATACACCGGCCAGCCTGCGCAGGTTCTGCGACATGGTGGGGGTGGCCCGGGCCGATTCCGTGGTCGACATGTCCATGCTCGAGGCGGCCATTCGTGATGACCTGAACCAGCATGCTTCGCGGGCTTTCTGCGTGCTGCGCCCGGTGAAGGTGGTGATCGACAACTGGGAAGAGGGCCACGAGGAAATGCTCACGGCGCCGCTGCACCCGCAGAACGAGGCCATGGGCACGCGCCAGATTCCCATGACCCGCGAGGTCTACATTGACCGCGAGGATTTCCGCGAGGAAGCCAACAAGAAGTTCAAGCGCCTGGTGCTGGGCGATGAAGTGCGCCTGCGCTACGGCTACGTGATCCGCGCCAACGAGGTGATCCGCGACGCCGACGGCGAGATCACCGAGATCCGCTGCACCTATGATCCGGACACCTTGGGCAAGAACCCGGAAGGCCGCAAGGTGCGCGGTGTCATCCACTGGGTGTCGGTGGCGCGCAGCCAGGCCTGCGAGGTGCGCCTGTACGATCGCCTGTTCACGGCCGCCAACCCGGACAAGCCGGAGCAGGGCGAGGGCTTCCTGGATGCCATCAACCCGGCGTCCCTGACCGTTCTGACCGATTGCCGCGTGGAGGAGAACCTGCGCGGGGTGGTGCCGGAAACCCGCTTCCAGTTCGAGCGCGAGGGATATTTCGCCACCGATGCGGACAGCACCGACGAGAAGATGGTGTTCAACCTGACGGTGGGGCTGCGCGAGTCGTTTTGAGGGTGGTTGTCACCACCGTCGACGGGGAAGGGGCCTTTGCGGCCCCTTTTCTATGGTGTGCGGGTTTTGGCCGAGCTGCGCTCCTTGGCTCACTCTACGGGAAAAGTCTGGTGTGCCAGCTGGAAGCGTGGCACGAATAGAAATCTCCCTCCAAACCCTTAATGATGGGTCCCCTCTCCCTCAGGGAGAGGGACAGGGTGAGGGTGGTTTACCCAGGCGTAGAAGCCCTCACCCCAACCCCTCTCCCAGGGGAGAGGGGCTCAAAACACACCATCCTGTCAGGTTGGCGCCCGTCCCGCGTAGGGACACGCACATACCAGCGCGCAACTGAAATACCTCGGCCGAAGGCCGGCGCACCGAACCCTCACCCCAACCCCTCTCCCAAAGGGAGAGGGGCTTTGTGCGATCCGGTTGGTTGGCGGGTTCCCTCTCCCGCGAGCGGGAGAGGGACAGGGTGAGGGCAAACCGCGTGTGATGCCTACTGCGGCAGCGGGATGAATTCCGCCTCGTCACCGGGGACGGTGGGGAAGCGACCGTTTTTCCAGTCTTCCCTGGCGTCGGCGATACGTTCCTTTCGACTGGAGACAAAATTCCATTCCATAAAGCGCGGCCCCACCGGCTCGCCCCCAATCAGGGCCACCAGCGAATTCTCCTGCGCCGTGATACGGATGCCGGCCTCGGGTGCCAGGCTGGCCAGGCTGTGTGCGGCCAGCCCGGTGCCACCCATGTCCAGGCAGCCCTGGACCACGTACAGGGCGCGCTCCGGCGCCGCCGGCAATTCCAGGGTCTGTCCGGCTTTCAGGCGAGCCTCGATGTACAGTGTGGGGGCATGGGTTTTTACCGGCGACTGCTGGCCATAAGCTGCGCCCATGATAATGCGCACCGGCACGCCTCCCACGTCTGTCTCGGGGATATCTGCACCCGGGTAGTGGATGAATTGCGGCGTGGTTTCCTCGTCTTTTTCCGGCAATGCCAGCCACAGCTGCAGGCCATGCAGGCCGTGGCGGCTGGCGGTGACTTCGGGGCGTTCGCGCTCGGAGTGGACGATGCCACTGCCAGCCACCATCAGGTTCACATCACCGGGACGGATCGGCTGCAGGCTGCCGAGCGAATCGCGGTGCAGGATCTCCCCCTCGAACAGGTAGGTCACGGTGGCCAGGTTGATGTGCGGGTGGGGGCGCACATTGATGCCCTCGCCGGGCGCGAACACCGCCGGGCCCATGTGATCGAAGAATACCCAGGGGCCGACGCTGCGCAGGCGCTGCGAGGGCAGGGCACGGCGCACCGTCAGGCCACCCAGGTCCTTGTCCCTGGGTTCGACAATGACGTTGATGGCGCCGCAACCGTCCCTGAACGTACAGGGCTGCTCCAGTTGTTGTTCGTATGTGCTCATGCTGGTGTTCTCCCTGTCGTGGCTGTCGCTTGAACAGCCGTTTCTTGCGGTTAATCGCTGGCCAGTACGGCAATGGTTTCCCACACGGCGACGATGACCAGGGTGGCGGTGGTGGTGACGGCCAGCAGTGCCGGAGACATGGCGCTCGCCAGCGGCAGCTGGGCTGCCAGCAGGCCCAGACCCACGTAATGGGACCGCGGGTGGCTGTTGAACATCAGTGTCTTGAACAGAATATTGCCGACCAGATACAGCGCCGGGCCGCCCAGGGCCGCCACCAGGGTGGCGGTGCCAATGTGCCCGTGCGCATGGGCCAGGATAAATTCGTCAGCGGCAGCCACCATCACGATCCCCGCGATGAGCAGAAAATGGACATAGGTATAAACGAGCCGGCCGATGTGGCCGCTTTGCGCGCTGGCGGTGAAACGCTCGCTGGCACGTTCGGCGCTCAGGCTGAAATACAGCCACCACATGGCCACAGTGGCAATGAAACCGCTGATGAACGCAGCGACGGTAGCGCCGCTCCAGACCGTGCTGGAAAAGGTATGGCCCATCACCAGCAGTGACTCCCCCAGGGCGATGATGATCAGCAGGCCGCAGCGTTCTGCCATGTGCGCCCCCGAGATATCCCAGTCCTTGCTGTCAGAGCGTCCCAGGCCGGGCACGTAAAAGGACACCGAGGCTGACAGGTACTCAATGCCCAGCGCCAGCACCCACCAGGCTGTCCGGGTGGTGTCTTCGTGCAGGGCGCCGGCAACCCAGCACGCCGCAGACAGGGCGAACCAGATGGCCATGCGCACGAACAACCGATGCAGCGGCGCACCCTTGTGCCGGGTGACCACGCACATGAACAGGGTGCGGCCCAGCTGGATGGCGATATAGGCCACAGCGAAGAGCATGCCATTGTCTGAAAACGCCTTCGGAATGGCGATGGCCAGCAGCATGCCGAAAAACATCAGGGTGAACAGCAGAAGTCGGACGGTGACGGATTCCGGGTCCAGCCAGTTGGTGACCCAGGTGGTGAAAATCCACGCCCACCAGACGGCCAGCAGGATCAGCACCGACTGGAACACGCCATAGGCGGTGAAATGGCTGATCAGGAAATGGGCGCTCTGGGTGATGGCGTAGACAAACACCAGGTCGAAGAACAGTTCCGAGAAGGAGACCTTGTGTGCCCTCGTGCCTTCACGCGTCCTGAAAAGAGTGCTCATGCGGTCCTCGCGCGATGTGCGTCGGTTGCGGGAGGGCCGCCGGGCGGCCCTCCCTGTCCGGGTTACTGATTGCCAGCCAGGGTGAAATAACTGGTCATCAGGTTACGGTAATCAGGAATGTGGCTGGAGAACAGGTTGCCCAGTCCTTCCACGTCATTGCGCCAGTCGCGGTGCAACTCGCAGGCGGTGCCGAACCAGGTCATCAGCTGGGCGCCGGCATGGGTCATGCGTGTCCAGGCCGCATCGCGGGTCATGGGGTTGAAGGTGCCGGAGGCGTCGGTGACCACAAACACCTCGAAATCCTCCGCCAGGGCGGACAGGGACGGGAAGGCGACGCACACTTCGGTGACAACGCCGGCAACAATCAGCTGTTTCTTACCGGTGGCTTTCACGGCGGCAACGAAGTCCTCGTTGTCCCAGGCGTTGATCTGGCCCGGCCGTGCAATGTACGGCGCATCCGGGAACATCTCCTTGAGCTCCGGCACCAGCGGACCGTTGGGGCCGGTCTCGAAACTGGTGGTGAGGATGGTCGGCAGCTCGAAGTATTTCGCCAGTGCCGCCAGGGCCAGCACGTTGTTCTTGAAAGTGTCCGGCTGGATATCGCGCACCAGCGACAGCAGTCCGGCCTGGTGGTCCACCAGCAGGACGGTGGCATCGTCCTTGCGCAATCGGTTGTAGGTCGTGCCCATTGTTTGTCTCCCATCGTTTGTCGGGGGTGCCTTGCACCGTGAAGTGACCGGCCGCCAGCGGACAGGGCAGTGCGGAGGCGGCCGCGTCATTGCAGGAAATCTTATATTCGGGACAAAGGTGCGTGTAGTGGGTAAAATAACGCGACACTGTTCCATATATAGGACAATAGGCCATGTCCCCTCAGGACCTGAATGATCTCTACTATTTCGCCCAGTCCGTGGCGCACGGCGGCTTTGCGGCGGCCAGCCGCGCCACCGGTGTGCCGCGTTCCAAGCTGAGCCGGCGGGTCGGGGATCTCGAAGCGCGCCTGGGTGTGCGGCTGATCAATCGCTCAACGCGGCGCTTTTCCGTCACCGACATCGGCGAGACGTACTATCAGCACTGTCGCGCCATGCTGGTGGAAGCAGAAGCCGCGCAGGAGGCCATCGACTCCGTGTTCGCGGAACCGCGCGGCGTGATCCGCATGACCTGCCCGATCACGCTGCTGCATGTGCATATCGGCGGGTTTCTGGCGGATTTCATGGCCCGTTACCCGGGGATTACGGTGCACCTGGAGGCAACCAACCGGCGGGTGGACTTGATCAACGAAGGCCTGGACCTGGCCATTCGCGTGCGCCAGCCACCGTTGGATGCCCCGGGCCTGGCCCTGACCGTGCTGTCTGACCGGGGCCTGGCGCTGCTGGCCAGTCCGGCGCTGGTGGCCAGGTACGGAGCGCCGCGGCAGCCGGCGGATCTCGAGGGCTGGCCAAGCCTGGCATTGGGCCGGCCGCAGCCGGACTACCACTGGCATCTGCATGGCCCTGGCGACAGTGAGGCACGCGTGGCCCATCAGCCGCAGTTCGTCACGGCGGACATGATTGCCCTGCGGCGTGCCGCCGAGGCGGGCGTGGGCGCTGTTCAGCTACCGTTGCTGACGGTGGTGAACGAGCTGGCGCTGGGCACGCTGGTGCGCCTGCTGCCGGACTGGCAGCCGCACCGCGATATCATCCATGTGGTTTACCCGGGTCGGCGAGGCCTGTTGCCGGCTGTACGTACCCTGATCGATGAACTCGCCGCTTTTTATGCGTCATTTGATGAAGAGTAGGTAGGGGCCCTCACCCCGACCCCTCTCCCGGAGGGAGAGGGGCTTTGTGCGATCCGGTCGGATGGCGGGTTCCCTCTCCCGCGAGCGGGAGAGGGGCAGGGTGAGGGTGGTTTTCTGCGGCGCCCGGGGGCCCTCACCCCAACCCCTCTCCCCGAGGGAGCGGGGCTTTGCGCGATCCGGCTGGATGGCGGGTGCCCTCTCCCGCGAGCGGGAGAGGGGCAGGGTGAGGGTGGTTTTCTGCGGCGCCCGGGGGCCCTCACCCCAACCCCTCTCCCCGAGGGAGCGGGGCTTTGCGCGATCCGGCTGGATGGCGGGTGCCCTCTCCCGCGAGCGGGAGAGGGGCAGGGTGAGGGCAGGATTTTCAGGCGTCCAGGGCTTTCTCGCCCGCCTCCAGGGTCTGGAAGATCAGCGTATTGATGGTCATGGGCCCGACACCGCCGGGCACCGGGGTGATGGCGGCCACGCGCTCAGCCAGCGGCCCCAGCTCGATATCACCGACACCGCCAGGGTGATAACCGGCATCCACCACCACGGCGCCATCCTTGATCCACTCGGCCTTGATGAATTCAGGCTTGCCCACGGCACCAACGACGATGTCGGCCTGGCGGATGTGGCTGGCGAGATCCCGGGTGCGGCTGTGGCAGATGGTGACCGTGGCATTGGCGCCCAGCAGCATCATCGCCATGGGCTTGCCGAGGATGGCACTGCGGCCCACCACCACGGCATGTTTGCCTTCCAGCGGCACCTGGTAGTGCTCGAGGATGCGCATGATGCCCTTGGGGGTGGCACAGCCGTAGGCGGCTTCGCCCATGCTCATGCGGCCAAAGCCCAGGCAGGTGACGCCGTCCACGTCTTTTTCCAGGCTGATGGCATCGAAGCAGGCGCGCTCGTCAATCTGTTCCGGTACCGGGTGCTGCAGCAGGATGCCGTGCACGTCCGGGTTGTTGTTGAGCTCGTCGATCTTGGCCAGCAGCTGTTCGGTGGTGGTGTCCTCGGCCATTTCGATGGCCAGGGAATCCATGCCCACACGGCGACAGGCATTGCCCTTCATCTTCACGTAGGTGGCGGAGGCCGGATCGGCGCCCACCAGCAGGGTGGCCAGGATCGGGGTGCGACCGCCGGCTTTTTCCTTCAGCACGCTGACGCGTTCGCTCATCTCGGCTTCGAATTGCTGGGCAAGGGCTTTTCCATCAAGAACCTGGGCAGGCATGGACAATCACTCCGGGGCAGGGGATTTGAGAGGCGCGATTCTCGCACGGCTTCGGGAAACGAGCAAAAACCGTGCAAACGGTCGTCCGGCGCGCCGGAATGCCATGATTTTCCGGCCATTTTCGTTGACGCTTACCGGGGGCGGCAGTAATATGCCGCCTCGTTCGAGCACCTGTATCGGGGTGTAGCGCAGTCTGGTAGCGCGCCTGCTTTGGGAGCAGGATGTCGGGGGTTCGAATCCCTC
>JARGOL010000022.1 GCA_029212745.1 Alcanivoracaceae bacterium | reverse complement strand
GAAGGCGGCCGTACCGTTGGCGCCGGCGTGGTGGCCAAGATCATCGAGTAATCGTTGATAGTTGGGCAATAAGGCCGGGGCGCTTTTGCGTCTCGGCCTGTTGCGTTTGAAAAAAGAGGTTACAGGCCCGTAGTTCAATTGGTAGAGCGTCGGTCTCCAAAACCGAAAGTTGGGGGTTCGAGTCCCTCCGGGCCTGCCAAATTACCGCTGTCGCTGCGGCGACAACAGGGTGAAGTGGTTACATGAGCGAAAACGCAGAACAGCAGTCCTCGGCAAGTGCCCTGGACATGATCAAGTGGGCCGTTGTTGTGGCCCTGGTTGTTGCTGCCGTGTGGGGTAACAGTTACTACGCGGACCAGTCTGTGCTGTACCGTGCGCTGGCCATTCTTGGCCTGGCTGTGGTTGCCGGTTTTGTGGCGCTGCAGACAGAGCAGGGCCGGGCATTCAATCAGCTGCGCAAGGACGCCACGGTGGAAATGCGGAAAGTGACCTGGCCGACGCGCCAGGAAACGCTGCAGACCACGGTGGTTGTACTGATTTTCGTTGTGGTGATCGCTCTCATTATGGCCGTGATCGACTGGATGCTGGGCGGCATTATTACCTGGGCGATCGGTTAAGGATTGGTAATGGCAAAGCGCTGGTACGTTGTTCACGCATATTCCGGCTTCGAGAAGCACGTAAAACGTGCCCTCGAGGAGCGCATCAAGCTGCGCAGCATGGAAGAACACTTTGGCGAGATCCTGGTGCCCACCGAGGAAGTGGTGGAAATCAAGAGTGGCCAGAAGCGCAAGTCGGAGCGCAAGTTCTTCCCCGGCTATGTGCTGGTGGAAATGGACATGAACGATGACTCCTGGCACCTGGTGAAGGAAACACCGAAGGTGATGGGTTTTATCGGCGAAGACCCGAAGAAGCCGGGCCATGTGTTTCCGATCACCCAGAAAGAGGCGGACGCCATCCTGCAGCGCATGGACGACAGCGTAGAGGCGCCCAAGCCGAAGACGTTGTTTGAGGCGGGCGAAGTTGTCCGCGTTATCGATGGCCCGTTTGCTGATTTCAACGGCGTTGTCGAAGAAGTGAATTACGAGAAGAGCCGCCTGCAGGTGGCTGTTCTCATCTTCGGGCGTTCCACGCCCGTGGAGCTGGAATTCAGTCAGGTCGAAAAGACCTGAATGGAAGGTATCCCCGCTTAGCGGGGGTGAATGCAACCTGAGGGGAGCCTGTCACCGTTCATTGCGGTGGGGCGATTGCACCCAAGGAGCTATAAATGGCTAAGAAGATTCAGGCCTACATCAAGCTGCAGGTCGCAGCTGGTCAGGCCAATCCGAGTCCGCCGGTGGGCCCTGCACTGGGTCAGCACGGTGTGAATATCATGGAGTTCTGCAAGGCGTTCAACGCCCAGACGCAGAACCAGGAGCCGGGTGCCCCGGTTCCGGTCATTATCACCGTTTACAGCGACCGTTCTTTCACGTTCGTGATGAAGACGCCGCCGGCGTCGTTCCTGCTCAAGAAGGCGGCAGGCATCAAGAGCGGTTCCGGTGAGCCGAACAAGAACAAGGTGGGCAAGGTTACCCGCGCCCAGCTTGAAGAGATTGCCAAGGCCAAAGATCCGGACCTGACTGCTGCAGACATGGATGCAGCCGTTCGCACCATTGCTGGCAGCGCCCGTTCCATGGGCCTGGATGTGGAGGGCTAAATCATGGCGAAGTTGTCAAAGCGTGCGAAGGTGATTCGCGAGAAAGTAGAGAATGGCAAGCAGTACGCCATCGACGAAGCAGTGGCCCTTCTCACCGAGCTGTCCAAGGTGAAGTTCAAGGAGTCCATCGATGTGTCGGTCAACCTCGGCGTTGACCCGCGCAAGTCAGACCAGAACGTGCGCGGCGCATCTGTACTGCCCCACGGTACTGGCAAGACTGTCCGTGTTGCTGTGTTTGCCCAGGGCGCCAATGCCGATGCGGCTACCGAAGCCGGTGCCGATGTGGTTGGTTTTGATGACCTGGCCGAGAAGGTCCAGGGCGGCGAGATCGATTTTGATGTCGTGATTGCCACGCCTGACGCCATGCGCGTCGTCGGCAAGCTCGGCACGATTCTTGGTCCGCGCGGTCTGATGCCCAACCCGAAGGTAGGCACGGTAACGGCCGATGTGGCCACCGCCGTGAAGAATGCCAAGGGTGGCCAGGTGCGTTACCGCACCGACAAGGGTGGCATCATCCACTGCACCGTGGGCCAGATTGGCTTCGATGCGAATGCCATCAAGGAAAATATCGAAGCGCTGATCGCGGACCTCAAGAAGGCCAAGCCTTCCTCCGCGAAGGGCGCTTACCTGAAGAAAGTAACCATTTCTTCAACCATGGGTCCGGGACTGTCCATCGACCAGTCTTCCCTGTCCCTGTAAGGAATACGGGCGGCTTTGCCGCCCAGGGCTTTGATCCCGCCGCCAGTCAGTAGTCGGCGGCGGGGCGTCAAAGACCGCAGGTCCGGCCCGGATCTGGAGTACGCCTTTCGAGGCGGTTTTGAAGGGCTGGTTAATGGTTTCCGCCTGCGCAGGCGCGGTAGTTTTTCCTGGTGTTTCATCAGGCTGGCTATCCGCGATAACGGCCGGTTTTCCCGGCCAAGGCAACCAGGCCGATACGGTATCTGACGTACCGGTTTGGGTTTGGTAATCCAGGAGGTTGTATGCCTTTGAATCTGGAGGACAAACGGGCGATTGTTGCTTCGGTAAATGCTGTTGCATCCGAAGCGCTTTCTGCTGTGGTTGCTGACTATCGTGGTCTGACTGTAGCTGAGATGACTGAGCTGCGTCAGAAAGCACGCGACACTGGTGTGTATCTGAAGGTTATTCGGAACACCCTGGCCAAGCGTGCCGTTGAGGGAACGGAATATGCGTGCCTCGACGAAACCCTGGTCGGCCCCACAATCCTGGCTTTTTCCCAGGAAGATCCCGGCGCTGCGGCGCGGCTCTTCAAGGATTTCGCCAAGGAGCATGAAGCGCTGGAAGTGAAGGCACTTTCCGTCGGTGGTGAGCTGTATGGTGCGCAGGATCTCGACATCCTCGCCAAGCTGCCCACCCGTGAGCAGGCTCTCGCTACGCTTCTGTCCGTCATGCAGGCGCCGGTGGCCAAGTTTGTACGTACTGCAAACGAGATTCCCACCAAGGCGGCTCGCGTACTTGTCGCTACCAAGGACAAGAAACAACAGGAAGCCGCCTGATTCGGTCAGCGGTGAAAACTATCGATGTCGCGCCGCGTAATGCCGCGACGAAAGGAGATTGAAAATGGCTCTGTCCAAAGAAGATATTCTGAATGCAATCGCTGAAATGAGCGTCATGGACCTGGTCGAACTGATCAGCGAAATGGAAGAGAAGTTTGGCGTTAGCGCTGCTGCCGCTGTTGCCGTTGCTGCTCCCGCAGCTGGTGGCGATGCTGGTGGTGAAGCTGCTGCCGAGAAAGACGAGTTCGACGTTGTCCTGACCGGCTTCGGCGACAAGAAGGTTGGCGTGATCAAGGCCGTACGTGAAGTAACCGGCCTGGGCCTGAAGGAAGCCAAGGAGCTGGTCGAAGGTGCTCCGTCTGCCGTGAAGGAAGGCGCTGCCAAAGACGAAGCCGAAGAGATCAAGAAGAAGATCGAAGAGGCTGGCGGTACCGTCGAGCTCAAGTAATCGCGAAAGCGAATGTCCGGCTGGCGTTGTGCCAACTGGACACGGGCTGGCAGCCCGCGGGGCTGCCAGCTTTTTGTCGTTTCTGAGTGAGCCGGGGCAACGCCCGGGCTGCACAAAGGAGTACCACCGACAGGTGGACGGTCAATAGCCGAGGAACGCAGATGGCATACTCATTTACTGAGAAAAAGCGGATCCGCAAAGATTTCGGCAAGCTTCCGAAAGTCATGGAGGTTCCGTACCTTCTGGCTATCCAGCTTGATTCCTATAGAAAGTTCCTGCAGCAGGACAAGACTGCTGAGGAGCGCCTGGAGTCGGGCCTGGAAGCTGCCTTTAAATCCGTATTTCCGATTTCAAGCTACTCCGGGAATGCGGCGTTGGAGTATGCCGGCTACGAGCTCGGCAAGCCTGCTTTCGACGTCAAGGAATGCATCATTCGGGGTACTACCTACGCGGCGCCGCTGCGTGTACGTATCCGCCTGATGATCTACGACCGTGAGTCGTCTGGCGCCATCAAGGATATCCGCGAGCAGCAGGTCTACATGGGTGAGATTCCCCTGATGACCGACAACGGTACCTTCATCATCAATGGTACCGAGCGCGTTATCGTTTCCCAGCTGCACCGCTCTCCGGGTGTCTTCTTTGACCATGACCGTGGCAAGACCCACAGTTCGGGCAAGCTGCTGTATTCCGCCCGCGTGATTCCCTACCGTGGTTCATGGCTGGATTTCGAATTCGATCCCAAGGACATGGTCTACGTCCGGATCGACCGTCGCCGCAAGTTGCCGGCGACCATCCTGCTGCGTGCCCTGGGGTACAACGCAGACGAAATCCTGGAAATGTTCTTCGAGACCAACGAGATCATCCGGGATGGCGAGACCTATCGCATGCGCCTGTTCCCCGAGCGTCTGCGTGGCGAAACCGCTACCTTCGACATTCTCGCCGGCAAGAAAGTCGTCGTGGAGCGTGGCCGTCGTATCACGGCCCGTCATATCCGTGAGCTGGAAAAGGCGAATATCGAGTACCTCGAGATTCCCGGCGAGTACCTGCACGGCAAGGTGCTGGCGCGCTCTGTTGTGGACCAGGACACCGGCGAGGTGCTGGTCGAGTGCAACACGGAACTCACCGATGAAGTCCTGGCTAAGCTGGACGAGGCCAAGGTAGAAGGTTTCGAGACGCTGTATACCAATGAGCTGGACAACGGTCCGTTCATGTCAGACACCCTGCGCGCCGATCCGACCCGCTCCCAGCTGGAAGCGCTGGTCGAGATTTACCGCATGATGCGCCCGGGTGAGCCGCCGACCAAGGAAGCGGCTGAGAACCTGTTCAAGAACCTGTTCTTCACCGAAGAGCGCTACGACCTGTCCGGTGTCGGCCGGATGAAGTTCAACCGCCGCCTTGGCCGTGATGAGGTAAAGGGGCCGGGTGTCCTGTACGACGGTCGTTACTTCTCCCTGCGCAACGATGAAGAAGGCAAGCAGTACTATGCCGACCTCGGCGACGAGCTTTCTGACGTTATCGAGGTTCTGCGTACGCTGGTAGATATCCGTAACGGCAACGGCGTGGTTGATGATATCGACCACCTGGGTAACCGCCGCGTACGTTCTGTGGGTGAAATGGCCGAGAACCAGTTCCGTGTTGGCCTGGTTCGTGTCGAGCGTGCCGTCAAGGAACGTCTGAGCCTGGCCGAGTCCGAAGGCCTGATGCCGCAGGACCTGATCAATGCCAAGCCGGTGGCGGCTGCGGTGAAGGAATTCTTTGGTTCCTCCCAGCTGTCCCAGTTCATGGACCAGAACAATCCGCTGTCCGAGATTACCCACAAGCGCCGTGTGTCGGCGCTTGGCCCGGGCGGCCTGACCCGCGAGCGTGCCGGTTTCGAAGTGCGTGACGTGCATCCGACCCACTACGGTCGGGTATGTCCCATTGAAACGCCGGAAGGCCCGAACATCGGTCTGATCAACTCCCTGGCAACCTATGCGCGCGCCAACGAGTATGGCTTCCTCGAGTCGCCGTACCGCAAGGTCGTGAATGGCCAGGTGACCGAGGACATCGAGTACCTGTCTGCCATCGAGGAAGCGGAGTGCGTGATTGCGCAGGCGGATTCGCCTGTGGATGGCAAGGGCAAGTTCACCGAGGAATTTGTCACGGTTCGTCACCGCAACGAATTCACGGTGTTCCAGCCTGAGCAGATCACCCATATGGATGTATCACCGCGCCAGGTGGTATCCGTGGCTGCGTCGCTGATTCCGTTCCTCGAGCACGATGACGCCAACCGCGCGCTGATGGGTTCCAACATGCAGCGCCAGGCAGTGCCGACCCTGCGTGCCGACAAGCCGCTGGTGGGTACCGGTATCGAGCGTCACGTGGCCCGCGACTCCGGCGTCTGTGTGGTTGCCGAGCGTGGCGGCGTGATCGACAAGGTGGATGCCTCGCGCATCATCGTCAAGGTGAATGATAACGAGATCGGTGATGGTGAGGCCGGTGTCGACATCTACAACCTGACCAAGTACACCCGCTCCAACCAGAACACCTGCATCAACCAGCGTCCGCTGGTGAAG
>JARGOL010000001.1:105947-630349 GCA_029212745.1 Alcanivoracaceae bacterium | reverse complement strand
CCGGGATAGTCCGTTGAGGTCCAGCGCGACTGAAAGGAGTGGTGGGCCCACCAGGGTGGAGTCCGGTGCTCGAGCACGCAAAGCACAGCTTTGCGAGGACGGAACGCCGCACATCTGTGATGTGTGGCCGGGATAGTCCGTTGAGGTCCAGCGCGACTGAAAGGAGTGGTGGGCCCACCAGGGTGGAGTCCGGTGCTCGAGCACGCAAAGCACAGCTTTGCGAGGACGGAACGCCGCACATCTGTGATGTGTGGCCGGGATAGTCCGTTGAGGTCCAGCGCGACTGAAAGGAGTGGTGGGCCCACCAGGGTGGAGTCCGGTGCTCGAGCACGCAAAGCACAGCTTTGCGAGGACGGAACGCCGCACATCTGTGATGTGTGGCCGGGATAGTCCGTTGAGGTCCAGCGCGACTGAAAGGAGTGGTGGGCCCACCAGGACTCGAACCTGGGACCAAGGGATTATGAGTCCCCTGCTCTAACCAACTGAGCTATAGGCCCGTTTACACGGTGTCAGGTTAAACAACCTTTTGCAGTGATTCGGGCATTGAGCCCTCATCGCTGCGGATTATGCTTTTCGCAGCGCGAAAAGTCCGGGGCGGCAAGCCGCCCGTTCGGTCCGCTGCGATATGCCACTGGCATATCGGTCGGACGCTCACCCCCTGCTCTAACCAACTGAGCTATAGGCCCGTTTACACGGTGTCAGGTTAAACAACCTTTTGCAGTGATTCGGGCATTGAGCCCTCATCGCTGCGGATTATGCTTTTCGCAGCGCGAAAAGTCCGGGGCGGCAAGCCGCCCGTTCGGTCCGCTGCGATATGCCACTGGCATATCGGTCGGACGCTCACCCCCTGCTCTAACCAACTGAGCTATAGGCCCGTTTACACGGTGTCAGGTTAAACAACCTTTTGCAGTGATTCGGGCCTTGAGCCCTCATCACTGCGGATTATGCTTTTCGCGGGACGAAGTGCCCTGGCCGTTTGCCGTGAACGAAAACGCCGCTGATTATTCAGCGGCGCTTCGTTTCATGCAACCCCTCTATCAGCTATCGCCGTCAAGGAAGCTACGCAGGTGTTCGCTGCGGCTGGGGTGGCGCAGCTTGCGCAGCGCCTTCGCCTCGATCTGCCGGATGCGCTCGCGGGTGACATCGAACTGCTTGCCCACCTCTTCAAGAGTGTGGTCGGTGTTCATGTCGATGCCGAAGCGCATGCGCAGCACCTTGGCCTCACGGGCGGTGAGGTTGGCCAGCACTTCCGTGGTGGCTTCCTCCAGGCCGATGGCCGTGGCGCTGTCGATGGGCGACTCGATATTCACATCCTCGATAAAATCACCCAGGCTGGAGTCTTCATCGTCGCCAATGGGCGTCTCCATGGAGATCGGCTCCTTGGCGATTTTCAGCACCTTGCGGACCTTGTCCTCAGGCATTTCCAGGCGCTGGCCAAGTTCCTCTGGCGTCGGCTCGCGCCCCATTTCCTGGAGCATCTGGCGCTGCACCCGGTTGATCTTGTTGATGGTCTCGATCATGTGTACCGGAATACGGATGGTGCGGGCCTGGTCAGCGATGGACCGGGTGATGGCCTGGCGAATCCACCAGGTGGCGTAGGTCGAGAACTTGTAGCCACGACGGTATTCGAACTTGTCCACGGCCTTCATCAGGCCGATGTTGCCCTCCTGGATCAGGTCGAGGAACTGCAGGCCACGGCTGGTGTATTTTTTGGCAATGGAGATCACCAGTCGCAGGTTGGCTTCCACCATTTCTTTCTTGGCGCGACGGGCCTTCGCTTCGCCGATGGAAATGCGCCGGTTGATTTCCTTGATCTCGCCGATGGGCAGGCCGATGGCCTCTTCGATCAGCTGGATCTTGCGCTGTGCGCGAACCACGTCGTCCTTTACCTTGCCGAGGGAGTCGGAGTAGGCCTTGCCGGCCTTGGTGCGGGAGTGATTGTCTATCCACTTGACGTTGGACTCGTTGCCCGGGAACGACTTGATGAAATCCTTGCGCGGCATTTTGCCGTACTTGACCGTGACCATCATGATGTGACGCTCGTGCTTGCGCACCATATCCAGGGTCTCGCGGATGCCACGCAGCAGGTCGTCATAGATGCGCGGCACCAGCTTGAACAGCATGAAGTGTTCGGCCAGTGCCTCGAGGTTCTTGGTGCTGCTCTTGTGGTCGCGGCCGTTGCGCTTCAGTGAGCGCTCGGTCTTGTCGAGCAGCTTCTGCAGCTCCTGGAAACGCTCGTTAGCGAGAACCGGATCAAGGCTGCCATCATCCTCGTCGTCATCATCACTGTCGTCGCTGCTGTCATCCTTGCTGGCTTTCTTGTCCTTGGCATCGTCCTTGTTAGGGCGCGCGGCAAACTGTGGCGATGAATTGCCGGCAGTGGCGGCGGCGCCGTCGTCATTCGGGTCGAGGTAGCCGGCAATGATATCAGTGAGGCGGCGCGCGCCGGGTTCTTCCTCGCCATCTTCGTTGATGGTCGGGGTGACGCGGGCGTATTCGGTCAGCACGGCATCAACGGAGCCGGGCCAGAACGCCATGGCGTGCATCACTTCACGGATGCCTTCCTCGATGCGCTTGGCAATCTCGATTTCGCCTTCGCGTGTCAGCAGCTCGACGGTGCCCATCTCGCGCATGTACATGCGCACGGGGTCGGTGGTGCGGCCCGGCTCGTTCTCCACCGACGCCAGTACGGCGGCGGCTTCTTCGGCAGCGACTTCATCGGCGCTGTCGGGACTTTCGTCCATGAGCATCTGTTCGGCGTCGGCGGCTTTCTCCACTACCGGGATGCCCATGTCGTTGATCATCTGGATGATGTCTTCCACCTGGTCCGTGTCCGTAATGGAATCGGGCAGGTGGTCGTTGACCTCGGCATAGGTCAGGTAACCCTGTTCCTTGCCCAGTCCGATCAACAATTTGAGCTGTGATTGTTGCTGCTCTTTCTCGGTCGCCATGCAATACGCCTGTGAAGACTGAGTGGAAGAAAACCTGCCGAAACAGGAATCTCATGAAACCGCGCATTATAGGCGTTTATGGGGTCGCCCGCCAGCAACTCAAGGTCGGCCGCCAGCGCCTGCGACTAGTGTGACAGTGGGCTGCGCTGGCGGCTGCGGGCGGCCTGTAGCCGCTGTGACAGCTCGGAAAGCCGGTGGATATCGGGCTGAGCCGCCTGCTCCTCTGCCGCCGTGGCCCGCTCCAGATAGCGGATTTCCAGGGCAGACACGCCATCCTGCCACTCCTTGCGGGCCGATTCCGGGGTGCGTGTGATCTGCTCGGACTGGCGCATGATCTCTGACACCAGCTCTCCCTGCTCCATGGCCATAAGCCGGCCGAGCAGGGCTGCGGCAGGTATGTCGGGGTTGTCCCGTATGATGGCCACCAGGTCGATGATCAGGTCGAGCAGGGGCTCATCGAGCTCCTCCACGCCCTGGGGCAGGGGGTCGCTGCTGGCCACCCGCGGGAACTGGATCAGTGTGATCAGCAACGGCTGCAGCAGCAGCCGCGTGTTGCGGGCAGCGCTTGCCGGCACCCGCGGGGCGGACCAGTCGTCGCCGGCGTCGGCGGCGGGGATGTCAGTGTCCTGCCAGGGCGGCGGTTCTGTGCCACCGCCATCGGCCGCCGGAGCAGGGGCGCTGGCCGGCGCCGGCCGTGCGGCCGGCTGGCTCGCCTGCAGGGCATCCAGGTCGTCGCTGTCCAGTCGCGTGAGCTCGGACAGTTCCTTGCGCAGCAGCCGCTTGTAGGCTTCACCGCGGGCCAGGCCCAGTACCGGCATGGCCAGGCGGGCCAGGCGGGCGCGGCCATCGACGCTGCCCAGGTCCAGGCCCTCGGAGAGGTGGTCAAACAGGTACTGTGACAGGCCGGGCGCGCGTGCCGCCAGGGCCAGCAGCTCCTCGCGGCCTTCCCGGCGCACCAGGGTATCCGGGTCCTCGCCGTCCGGCAGGAACAAAAAGCGCGCCTGCTTGCCGTCCTCAAGCGCCGGCAGGGCCGACTCCAGAGCCCGCCAGGCCGCCCGCCGGCCGGCATTGTCGCCATCGAAGCAGAACACCACCTCGTCCACCTGACGGAACAGCTTGCGGGCATGCTCCTCGGTGGTGGCGGTGCCCAGTGTGGCCACCGCATTGTTGATGCCGTGTTGGGCCAGGGCGATGACATCCATATAGCCTTCCACCACGAACAGCTGGCCGGACTTGTCCTTGCTCTGGCGCCACTCCCACAGGCCGTAGAGTTCCTCGCCCTTGTGGAACACCGGTGTTTCCGGGCTGTTCAGGTACTTGGGTTTGCCATCGCCAAGCACGCGACCGCCAAAGCCAATGGTGCGGCCACGGCTGTCCCGGATAGGGAACATGATGCGGTCGCGGAACTTGTCGTAGGTGCGGCCGGTGTCTTCCCGGCGCACCAGCAGGCCGCACTCAACCCCTTTCTCGACGCCGTCGTTATCCAGTGACAGGCCGGTCATCAGGTTGTCGAAGCCGGGCGGTGCGAATCCCAGGCCATAGCGGGCGGCGATTTCGCCGGTGAGCCCGCGGCCCTTGAGGTAGTCCACCGCGCGCTGGCGGTCGCGGTCCCCCTTGAGTTGCTGGCGGTAGAAGCGTTCAGCCCGGGTCAGCAGGTCGTAGAGGGTCTGCAGGCGGTCACGGTATTTCTTCTGCCGGCCGGCATCGTGGCCCTGTTCGCGGGGCACTTCCATGCCGGCACGCTGGGCCAGCTGCTCAATGGCTTCCGGGAATGCCAGGTTGTCGTATTCCATCAGGAAGCCCACGGCATTGCCCTTGGCGCCACAGCCGAAGCAATAGTAGAACTGCTTGTCCGGTGCCACGGTGAAGGATGGCGTCTTTTCCTGGTGGAACGGGCAGCATGCACTGTAATTGCGCCCGGTCTTTTTCAGGGGCACGCGCTGGTTGACCAGCTCGACAATGTCGGTGCGGGCCAGCAGGTCCTGGATAAAGGGTTCGGGTATGCGTGCCATGGTCTGATTCTGCCAGAGGGGAGGGTATTCAAACAGAATCGGCGTGGCAGCGACAGCTGGCCGCCGCTATCAGCCCAGGCGTGCCTTGATCTTGCCGCTGACAGCGCCCATGTCGGCGCGGCCCTGGAGCCGGGGCTTGAGCAGGCCCATGACCTTGCCCATGTCCTGCATGCTGCTGGCGCCGGTCTCGGCCACTGCCTCATCAATCAGGGCGGCGATTTCGTCCTCGGACAACGGCTGGGGGAGAAAGTCGCGCAGAACGGCGACTTCAGCATCTTCCTTGGCGGCGAGATCTTCGCGATTGGCGTCTCGGTACTGCTTGGCCGCATCGATGCGCTGCTTGACCTGCTTGTCGAGAATGGCAAGCACGCGGGTATCATCCAGCTCGATACGCTCATCCACCTCAACCTGCTTCAACGCAGAAAGGGCCATGCGCACAGTGCCAAGACACTCACTGTCCTTGGCGCGCATGGCCTCTTTCATGGCCTGGGTGAGACGTGCCTTGATGTCACTCACGTCTGCGACTCGGCAGGTCTGATCAGTACAGACGCTTGCGGTGAAGCTGCTCGCGCTGGAGCTTCTTCAGGTGACGCTTGACTGCGGCAGCCCGCTTGCGCTTGCGCTCCTGGGTCGGCTTCTCGTAGTACTCGCGACGACGTACTTCAGCCAGGATGCCGGCTTTCTCGCAACCACGCTTGAAGCGGCGCAGGGCCACGTCAAACGGTTCACCTTCTTTCACTTTCACCTGCGGCATTAAAATCACCAACCTTGAATTCTGATGGATGTTAGTCACTGGCCCGTCAGGTGGGAGGGACAGCGGGTGGCGCATGATACCTGAGCCCGGCACGAATGCAAATATCCGCCACCAGACTATTGGTGAACCTGTCCGGCTCCTCTATCCTTGCCGCCATGAAAATTCTCGGCATCGAAACCAGTTGTGATGAAACCGGCGTGGCACTGTATGACACCGGGCGCGGCCTGCTGGGCCAGGCCCTGTACAGCCAGGTGGACCTGCACGCCACCTATGGCGGTGTGGTGCCCGAGCTTGCCAGCCGGGATCATGTGCGCCGTTTGCTGCCGCTGGTACAGGAGGTGCTGGATGCAGCCGACGTGAGCACTGACCAACTTGATGGTGTGGCGTACACGGCGGGCCCCGGGCTGGCCGGTGCACTGCTGGTGGGCGCGGGTACGGCCCGCGCCCTGGCCTACGGCTGGGGGGTGCCGGCGCTGGCTGTCCATCATATGGAAGGCCACCTGCTGGCACCGTTGCTGGAGGAGGGTGGCCCGGATTTCCCGTTTGTGGCCCTGCTGGTGAGTGGCGGGCACACCATGCTGCTGGAAGCCCGCTCCCTGGGCGACTATCGCCTGCTGGGGGAGTCCGTGGATGATGCCGCCGGCGAGGCCTTCGACAAGGCCGCCAAGATGATGGGCCTGGGCTACCCGGGTGGGCCGAGGATCGCGGCCCTGGCCGAGCAGGGTGATCCTGCCCGTTTCCGGTTCCCACGGCCGATGACCGACCGTCCCGGCCTGGACTTCTCGTTTTCCGGGCTGAAGACCTTCTGCATGAACACGCTGCGTGATTGTGCTGATGCTGATGGCGTTGTCAGTGATGGGGACAAGGCGGACGTGGCCCGGGCCTTCGAGGAGGCGGTGGTGGACACCCTGCTGATCAAATGCCGGCGCGCCATGGATGAGACGGGGCTCGATACGCTGGTGATGGCCGGAGGCGTCAGTGCCAACCGCAGGCTGCGGGCGAAGCTGGCTGACAGCCTGGGCAAGAGGGGCGTGCGGGTGCATTACCCGCGGCCCGAGTACTGCACCGACAACGGCGCCATGATTGCCTTCGCCGGCGCCCTGCGACTGGCTGCCGGCGCGCCGGCGGATCTTGCCATACAGGTGCGCCCGCGTTGGCCGTTGTCGGAGCTGGCGCCGCCCGCCTGACTCAGAGGCCCGCCATGGCCTTGCGCCCGCTGCGGCGACTGTTCCACCAGATCAGCGCCAGCACCGGCGCTCCCAGGGCACCTGCCAATGCCTGGGTAAACGGGTTGCCATCAACCGGACGGCCGTTGAGGCGTGCCAGCGTGGCGTCGGCACTGTTGCCCGTGAGGTTGGCGTAATAGATGGCATGAATCCACGCCATGATCTGGCGCCGTTGCCAGGGACTGAAGTGCTGGCGCAGCTTGTCCCGCGCGGCCGCGGATGGCCGTCGCTGGCTGTCGGCAAAATGCTTGCCGAACAGGATCGCCACCGCGCTGTCGTCGTTCAGTGATTCCAGGGGTTGTTCCAGCAGACCCGCCAGTTGCGTCAGGTCGACGCCGTTTTCCAGAGCCAGCCCGGTATGTACCCAGTCGCAGTAGCGGCAATCGTTGACGCTGGTAACGGCCAGCATCACCTGCTCTCGCAGCGCCGGCGTCAGGCTGGAGCGGATCAGGCTGGCCAGCAGCACCGGCAGGTGCAGGCCGGCAGCGGCCAGGCTCTCGGCCAGAAGTGGCAGGGTAAAGGTGCGTTTGCGAAAAGCGTTCATGCTGCGTGACCTCCTTCCAGGTTGGCGTTCAGGTTGGTTGTTGCCTGTGTCAGCGTTGCCGCCACATGGCCGGCCCAGGCAGCAATGCTCATGGACGGCGGTGAACCCGGGGCGGCGGGCAGGGCCGAGGCGTCGCAGACATACAGGCCGGGAACGCCGTGGACCTCGCCGTCTGCATTGACGACGCTGGTCCGCAGGTCCTGGCCCATTCGCGCCCCGCCCAGCGGGTGCACGGTGAGCGGGTTGTGGCGCAGGAACCGTACCGGCCGGCCGCTGCGCCGGCTGATTTCGTCGAAGGCGCGGTGAATCCTGGCCAGAACCGGGTTCGCGGCACCGTTATAGGCAAACAGCAGACGCCCGCGGTGCCAGCGCGCCAGGCCATTGGCCTCGTCCGCGCCCATGCCCACCAGCACCAGGTCGCGGCGCAGCATCCAGGACAGGGGCGCGGGCAGGCCATTGAAGCCGTAACGGGTCAGGTCCGGGCAGTCGTCAAAATCGACGAGGGTAAACCGGCCATGGCTGGGCGGGCCGGCCCGGTAGTCGCGTCGTGGTTCCCGGCACGCCCACCAGGCCGGTACGTCGCCATTGCCGCCGATGCCCAGGCCCAGGGCCGGCATGCCACAGAGACTGCCGCGGGCACGGCTGGCAAATAGCAGTTTCAGGGAATTCAGTGTGCCGGCGGCCAGCAGCACCCGGCCGGCCAGCAGCACCCGGCGATGGCCGCTGCCATGGTCGTGCACCGTCAGGCGCAGGCCCTCGTTGGTGCGGGCAATATCGAGTACTTCATGGCGGTCACGTACCTGCAGCCCTTTGCCCAGACGTGGCAGCAGCAGGCGTTCATCAAGGGTCACCTTGTTGCCGTCCCGGCTGCCGAAAAAGCTGTTGCGGGCGAACTGCCCGCGCGCCGGGTCCAGGCCCAGTGCCGGTTGCTCCACGCCGTCCAGGGTCATCCAGCCCGGTACGTTGTCACTGCCTATCCAGTTGGGCACGCGTGTGTCCATATCCGCTACCGGACGGCTGCCCATCTGCGACAGGATCCAGCGGTAGTGGGGCTCCATCACCGCGTCATCCACGGCCTCGTGATGGCCGCCCCAGAATCCGGCCACCGCGGGTCGCACATTCATGGCCGAGTAGACGTGGCTGCCGCCGCCGACGCCGCTGCTGCAGACCAGGCTCAACTCGCGCTGCAGGTGGATATCGAACAGGCCATCACGGTGCAGGTTAACGGTTCTGCCGGCGATGCTGGCCCGGCGCAGCACGTGGGTCGGGAAGTGCCGGCCTGAAGGCAGCGGCGCCGTGGACGGCAAGTCGGCGTTGGCCAGTGGCGCGGTGTCGCGCCACGGGCCACGCTCCAGCAGGGTCACCGGTACACCACTGTCGACAAGGCGAGCGGCGGCAACGGCGCCACCGAAGCCGCTGCCAATAACCACGGTTTCAATGCGTTCAGTGCGCATGGTTGCTGTCCTGCAAGGTGAACCAGAGCAGTGCTGCCAGTCCGTTACCGGTCTGCCACTGCATCCGGCACAGCCACAGGCCCGGTTGCAGCTGGCGGGCTTCGCCCCGAATCGCGCGCAGCAGGCGCGGGTTGGCAGCACTGTCGTAGTCGAGCCAGTGGCAGGGGAGGCCGTCACTGCCGGCCTGTTGCGTCACCGAGAAATGGCCAAAGCGCAGACGGTCGCCTGCAAGCCACAGGTTGCTGCCGGCGTGGGGGTCAAGATATTTGCCGCGCCAGGGATTCAGGGGGAGTGCCAGCAGGCGATAGAGCAGGCCGGCCAACGGGCGCGGCAGGCGGTCGACGCCGCGTATCGCCATCAGCTGGCCGCGAAGCACGCCAAGCGGTGCCGGGCCGGCCGGCAGGGTGGCGTACAACCGGGCGAGTTCTGCGCCGCGCTGTTGGGCAAGGAAGGCCTGCTGATTGGCCAGTGTCATTGTGTCAGTCATCAGCGTTTCTCCGGGAAGGCTCGGGGCCATACTCGGTGCTACGGATGCGTGCGACAAACGATGAAATCTGGGGGCAGTGTTTAGAAAAACTTAATCGTTGGCGGGAACTGCTTTGACGGCAGGTAGCGCGGCCAGTTGTTGCTTCAGCCAGTCGCTGAAGCAGGCCACATCCTCTCGGGCTGTGGCCTGGTCACGGACCACTGCGTAGACCGCCTCGGGCATCGGTCCAAGGGGCGGCCACGGGGCCGCCAGCCGGTCACTGTCGAGCAGTGGTTGTTCCAGTGGCAGGATGGCGAGTGCGACGCCGAGGGTTTGCGCAGCCTCGATGGCGGCCGGGTAATCGTCGACGAAATATTCCTGTTGTCCCTGCGGTTCACCAAGGCCGGCCATGGCGAGGTAACGGCGCCATGCGTCGGGACGCTCGGTCATCTGGATCAGTGGCAGGCGGGACAGGTTTTCCGGGTGCTTCCTGAGTGCATGTGCTTCAGCCATGGCCGGCGGGCAGACAGGCTGGACATAGATATCCAGCAGTTTTTCGTGCTGGCAGCCCGCCCATGGCGGAGTACCAAAACGAATGGCCATGTCAGCCTCATCGCGCGCCAGATCAAGATTGCGAAGGCTTGCATCAAGGCGCAACTCGATATCAGGGAAGCGTGCCTGGAAATCAGCCAGGTTTGGCAATACCACACGGCTGGCCATCGGCGGCATCAGGCTGACCCTCAATGGCGCACGGGTCTGTCCTGACATCAGCGCCCGGGTGCTGGCGTCGATGCCCTGCAGGTGACCGGCGATGGCCCGCCAGTACTGCTCGCCAGCTGGCGTCAGCGACAGGGCCCGCGCTTTGCGCTCGAACAGGCGCAGCCCGAGTTGCTCTTCCAGGCTGCGCATCTGCTGGCTCACGGCAGACGCGGTGATGCACAGCTCCTGGCCGGCGAGGGTGAAGCTGAGGTGGCGGGCCGCGGCGTCAAAGGTGCGCAGCAGGTTCAGCGATGCAGGTATGCGGCTCACGGCCGGTTTTCCTCCGGTGCACTAATCATTCGAGGGCGGTTTGCGAAACCCCAGTTCCTCGCCGCTGAACAGTTTGCGAATGTTCTGGTGATGACGGCCGATCATCAGTGCGCTCATGATGATCATGGGCCACATGGCCGCTGGCAGCCAGAGGGCAAACAGCGCGGGCATCACCAGGAAAGCGGCCATGGAGGCCACCGAGGAAATCCGGGTAACGGCAAAGGTAGCCAGCCAGACGACGCCAGTGGCCAGGCCGGCTGGCCAGTGCAGGGCGAAGACCACGCCAAAGGCTGTTGCCACGCCCTTGCCGCCCTGGAAGCGGAAAAAAACCGGCAAAAGGTGACCGAGAAACGCGGCGAAACCGGCGGCCGCCACCCACAGGTGCGGCAGCCCCCAGTAAAGAGCGAGCAGGACCGGCAAAACACCCTTGAGAACGTCGCCCGCCAGTGTCAGCAGTGCCGCCGGTTTGCCGCCCAGGCGCATGACATTGGTGGCGCCGGGGTTGTTGGAACCCTCCGTACGCGGGTCAGGCAGGCCGAACAGCCGGCAGACGATAATAGCGCTGGATACAGACCCCAGCAGGTAGGCGCCAGCCAGCAATGCCGCTATGGTGGGCGCGTTCGGCTGTATTGAAGTCAGGTCCACCGGCTGTTGTCCTTCCCTGAAATACCCCGTGATGGTGCCGCTGAGACTGCCTGAAAAACCATCGCTACGCCAGCATCGCAGCCCCTGTTGGCCTTGATGCCAGTGCCCGCGGACTTCACAATTCAGCGCAAACCCACGGAGGCGCACACGGCAATGGATATCGTATACATCCGCGATCTGAAGGTGGACACGGTGATTGGCATATTCGACTGGGAGCGCCGCATCCGGCAGACCGTCAGTCTTGACCTGGAAATGGCCACGGATATCCGTGCGGCGGCAGCCAGTGACAGCATTGACGATGCCCTCGACTACAAGGCGGTGGGCAAGCGCCTGATCAGTTTCATCCAGGAAAGCGAATTCCAGCTGGTGGAAACCCTGTCGGAAAAAGTGGCCGAGATCGTGTTGCAGGAATTCGCCGTGTCCTGGCTGCGCTTGCGCCTGTCAAAACCCGGTGCGCTGCGTGGCTCGCAGGACGTGGGTATCATCATCGAGCGCGGCACGCGCCCGTCCGCCTGACCGCCAACGGATGCTGTAACGTGACGCAGACGGTTTTCCTCAGCCTTGGTTCGAACATCGACCGCGAGCGCAATATTCGCTCCGGCCTGGATGCCCTTGCCCGGGCGTTCGGCGATCTTCGCATCAGCCCGGTTTACGAAAGCGAAGCGGTGGGTTTCGATGGCGAATCCTTCCTCAACCTCGTGGCCGTCATGGAAACAGCGTTGCCGGTGGGTGAGCTGGCCGGCATCCTGCGGGATATCGAGGCACAGCATGGCCGGGTCAGGGGGGAAAAGAAGTTCTCCAGCCGGACCCTGGACATCGATATCCTCACCTACGGTGATCGGGTGGGTGTGATTGATGGTGTCGAGTTGCCGCGCGATGAAATCCTCAAGCACGCGTTCGTGCTGGTGCCGCTTTCGGACCTGGCGCCAGAGGCTGTGCATCCTGTCACGGGAGAGCGCTACGATGCGCTGCTTGCGGACAAGACCTTCTCCGGGCAGCGTCTCTGGCAGGTGCCGTTCACCTGGCCGTCCTGACCGCCTTGTTTTAACGCGCCAGTATCTGCGCCGGCATGTCACCCTGTGCCCAGCGGAAGAACGCGTATTCCAGCTGCGGCAGCCCCCCGGGATAGCGCATGTCCAGTGTTTCAAGAGTGGGCCATTGGCCGGACTTCTCCAGGTCATGCAGGATGCGCCTCAGCGTCTGCTGGCCCACCGGCTCTGACATCATGAAATACACCAGTGCCCAGGCGAGGGTGTAGGGAATCGCATTTTGCTGGTGGGCGAGCTTGCGCCACTGGCTTTCCGAAATGCCGAGATAATCGCGCAGGCTGATCAGGCGCTTTTCCTCGCGCCAGGAGCGGATAAGATCCCGGGCGTGGGGCAGGGGCGTGATCCTGAGTTTGCCATCGGACGTAGGCGCGATGGTGGAAAAATACTGGGCCATCCCTTCCTGTATCCAGACCGGTGCGCGCGGCGCCATCTGGAACATGATCACATGACTGGACTCGTGCAGGATGGTGTTGACGATCTCTTCCTCGGGGCCGTAGGCCCACACACCCACCTCATTTTCGCCGGGCAGGAAGACCCCGGCATAGGGGCGCGAGGGGGTGCCCGGGCGGCGTTCTTCCAGCCAGGCGTCAAAACGCTGTTTGTCGGCCAGCAGGTACAGATTGACCTCGGCCACGCCACGGACATCCAGGTTAAAGGTGGTGCGGTACGTGTGGTGAATCTGCGCGAGGCCCTGTTCCACCCGATTCATGGCAGCATCCGAGAGGGTGAAGCCGGTGGACTTGATCTGCAGCCGGAAACGTTCCCGCTGTGGCTGGCTTTCCAGGGTCAGGCTTTGCGCCTGTTGCTGATCGGGCGCCCGGTCACCAAAGTGGACGCGCCCGTTCTCGTCCGTCCACTGGTACAGCTCTGCACTGGCGGTGGCGCTGATCAAAAGCGCCAGCAGGGCACCTGCTGCGCCTTGCGTGTATGAACCGAGGTGGTGCACCGAATCAGTATTCCGAGCAGTTTTCTTTTACCCACTGGGTGATGCGCTGCAGGTCTGCTTCACGCCGTTCCTCAGACACATCTTCCAGCTCGCCGGTTTCACTGTTGCGGTACTGCACCGGGCCGCTCAGGGAACGGATATCTCGTCGAGCCTGGGCACAACGTGGACGCATGCGCTCTGCCTGGGATTCCGCCGCCTTCAGTTGCTGCTGGAGCTCGGCTTTCTCGCGGGCATTTTCCTGTTGCAGAAGCCGCAGGGTGCGCTCCTCGATGGCGCGCACATTGTCATCCTGGCCGAGCTTGGGCGGTGCCTTGATTTCCACTTCTTCGGCCATGTCCGGGCGCTTTTCCGGGGGCTCGTCGCTGAAGTGGACCTTGCCGTTTTAATCCATCCAGCGAAACATTTCCTTGGCCTGACAGGCAGGGAGAACAACAGGCAGAAGATCAGCAATATACGCATGGTGGTGTCCTGCAATCGGTAACATGACGCGACGTCTGGCGCTTTCGCCCCATGGTACACCGACGTCGCCCATGCGGCAGGGGGCTGGCCCCACTTTTTTCGACAGACGGCCGTTCAGCTGCCGTGGAATGCCAGTGAACGGCCGCCATCCACGGCCAGTATCTGTCCGGTGACGAAGGGGGCGTCCAGTGCCAGGAACGCCACCGCCGAGGCGATGTCTGTGGGTGAGCCGCTGCGCGCCAGGGCGGTGCCGTCGAGCACGGCCTGCTGGTTGTCCTGGCCCTGTTCGGGCCACAGGATCGGCCCGGGGGATACCCCATTGACGCGCACATCGGGGCCCAGTTCCCGGGCGCTGGCTCGGGTCAGCTGAGCCAGACCGGCCTTGGCGACACTGTACAGCGGAAAATCTTTCAGCGGCTTCTCGGCATAGACATCGACGATGTTGACGATGCTGCCGTGAGCGCGGGAAAGTGCTGGCGCCAGGCACTGGGTGAGGATCAGTGGTGCTCGCAGGTTGGAGTGGACCAGCCGCAGCCAGTCCTCGTCCGAGGTGTCCAGCAGTGACCGGGCATAGAAGGTGGATGCGTTGTTGACCAGCAGCACCAGCTGTCCGGGAACGGCCAGAGTCTTTTCCGCCAGTGAGCGCACCTGCTCGGGATCATCAAGGTCCGCCGCCAGCAGATGGACGGAGTCGGCGCGACGGCCATTGAGGGTCTCGGCCAGGGCCCTGGCGTCCGCTTCGCTGTTGCGATAATGGATGATGATATCGAGTCCGCGCTCATGCAGGTGCCGGGCAACTTCGGCGCCGACGCGGCGCGCGGCCCCGGTGATCAGTGCGAGTTTTCTTTCTGCCATGTGTTGGAGTACTCCCTGATCTGTTGTATCCGGGCTTTTTCGATAGCCTCGCCCAGTGCCTTGCCTTCATGGCCTTGCTCGCGCAGCGCGCCTACGTCCACCGCGCTGGCCGCCCGTGCGGCCCCGCGCAGGAACGCACTTTGCGGATAGGGCCGTTGTTCAAATCCGGTGCGTCCCCGGGCATCGGCCTCACAGGCGTCAAGGAACTGCTCCAGACGTTCCGGTTTGCGGTTCAGGTCCAGCGCACGGAACACCTTCCAGACAGTGGCCGGTTTCAGTTCCAGCGCCCGGTGACAGTGGGTGTGGTACTCGGCCACCAGCACGCCCAGGTCGCGACAGTCATTGGGAACGCGCCAGCGACGGGCCACCTGGCGGGCCAGGTCAACGCTGCGTTTTTCATGGGCGATATGCTGAGGCCATTCGCTTTTCGGTGTTGCCGCCTTGCCGAGATCGTGGACCAGCGCAGCGAAACGTGGCGTCAACGACAGCTGCATCTTTGCACACTGGTCCAGCACCAGATACTGGTGTGTCAGGGTGTCTATCTCCGGATGGTGCGCGGCCGGTTGAGGCACGCCACGCAGCGCCTGAAGTTCGGGCATGATCTCTGCCAGTGCCTGGCACTGTTCCAGCGTGGCAAAGAACACCGACGGCGATGGCTCCATCAATGCCCGCGATACTTCTTTCCAGACCCGCTCCGGGGTCAGGTGCTGCAGTTCGCCGGAGCGCGCCAGTGTCGTCATCAGATCCAGCGTCTCCGGCGCTACCCGGAAACCGAGCCAGTGATACCGGGCCGCGAAACGGGCCACGCGCAGTACCCGCAGCGGGTCCTCGGCAAAGGCCGGGGAGACATGGCGCAGCCAGCGCGCTTTCAGGTCCTGGCGACCACCATAGGGGTCCACCAGGTTGCCGTCACTGGAACGGGCCATGGCGTTGATGGTGAGGTCGCGCCGGGCCAGGTCCTGCTCGATGGTTACCGACGGGTCGGTATTGAAGACGAAACCATGATAGCCGTGGCCCTGTTTGCGTTCGGTGCGGGCCAGCGCATATTCCTCGGCAGTGTCCGGATGCAGGAACACGGGGAAGTCCTGTCCCACCGGACGGAATCCCTGTTCTGTCATCTGCGCCGGCGTAGCGCCGGTGACGACCCAGTCCCTTTCG
Organism: Alcanivoracaceae bacterium; assembly: GCA_029212745.1. GTDB lineage: Bacteria > Pseudomonadota > Gammaproteobacteria > Pseudomonadales > Alcanivoracaceae > JARGOL01. The sequence continues at coordinate 614,801 of JARGOL010000001.1, read as the reverse complement.
GTCACGGTCCGGCCCAGCATCTGGTCACGCACGGCACCGCCCACCAAAAAAATTTTCACGTGTCGCATTGCCCGGCAGGTAAAAGTTGCGCATCATGTTCGCATGATGACGAGTTACGGCAAACCAGTTGCGAGCAAAATGTGTGTCCTGCGCGTATGGCGCGGTGGCACGCTGCGGCTCGTCTGACTGTAACCTCGTCGACCTCAAGCCGCAGTGTCATGGACCTGCGGCTTTTTTGTTCCTGTTCCTGCCCCAGCTCCTGTCACTGCATGTAGCGGCCAATCTGGCCATTTGACGGTGCCTGTCATGCACCGCACAGAAGGGAGGATCACCCGTGCCTACCGGGTTTGCGTATCTCACCGTTGTTCTTGTCTGGGCAACCACGCCATTGGCGATCAAGTGGAGCGCCGAGGCGCTGCCGCCGGTGATGGCGGCCATGTTGCGCATGATGCTGGCGGTGATGATCGGCATTCCCTGCCTGTGGTTGCTGCGCCAGCGCCTGCGCTGGGACCGGCTGGCTGTGCGTGCCTATGCCGCCGCGCTGCCGGGGGTGTTCGGCGCCATGGCACTGAGCTATATGGCCAGCCGTTATGTGCCGTCCGGATTGATCTCCGTGGTGTTCGGACTGGCGCCATTGTTGTCCGGTGTGATGATGCAGTTCACTGCGGCTTCGGTGCGCCTCAACGCCTGGCACTGGAGTGGCTGCCTGCTGGGTGTTGCCGGTCTGGCGGTGGTGTTCTCCGACGCCATGACCGTGGCCGACGGCATGCTTGCCGGGCTGTTGCTGCTGCTCGCTGCGGTGACCGGGTTCAGTATCAGTGGCGTGATGGTCAAGCAGGTGGCCGTGGGCATGCACCCGCTTGCCCAGACCATGGGTGCCCTGACCCTGAGCCTGCCGTGCTATGCGCTGCTCAGCGTGTGTCTCGGTGAGCAGGTAGTGCTGGGCGACAACCTGTCCGGGCTGGTTGCCATCGGTTACCTGGCCGTGTTCGGGTCCCTGATCGGGTTCGTCAGCTATTTTGTCATTCTCAGTCGCCTGTCGGCCGCCACCGTGGCCCTGGTGACGCTGGTGACACCGGTACTGGCGCTTGCCCTCGGTGCGCTGTTCAACGGTGAACGCCTGCCGCTGATGGCCTTGCTCGGGGCCGGCATCATCCTCGTGGCCCTGGCGCTGTACCTGTTGGGTGACCGGCGGGTCAGGCGACTGGCACCGGTGGGCACCTGAGTGGCGTTTCCCGTCATTGAACCCCCGCAGGCGGCATGGTTTAGTGCGGCCATCCCGCCCGCAGGGGGCATTTTGACGTTGAGGGAAGTGTTATGAAGACCCGTATTACCGAACTGCTTGGCATCCAGTACCCGATTGTCCAGGGGGGCATGCAGAACGTGGGTTACGCGGAGCTTGCCAGCGCCGTATCCAATGCCGGCGGCCTGGGCATCATTACCGGCCTGACCCAGCCGACCCCGGAGGATCTGGCCAAGGAGATCAAGCGCTGCCAGGAAATGACCGACAAGCCGTTTGGCGTCAACCTGACCATCCTGCCCACCATCAAGCCGGTGCCGTATGAGGAATACGCGCAGGTGATCTGCGATTCCGGGGTCAAGATCGTCGAGACGGCAGGCCGTAATCCGGAGCCGTTCCTGCCGCTGTTCACCAAGCATGGGGTCAAGGTGGTGCACAAATGCACGTCGGTACGACACGCCCTGAAGGCGGAAAAGATCGGTGTGGCGGCGGTAAGCGTGGACGGCTTCGAGTGTGCCGGCCACCCCGGGGAGGATGATATTCCCAACCTGGTGCTGCTGCCGGCGGCGGCGGAGAAACTGAGCATTCCGATGCTGGCCTCCGGTGGTATCGGTACCGGTGCGCAGATGGCGGCCTGCCTGGCCCTGGGTGCGGACGGTATCAACATGGGCACGCGTTTCCTCGCCACCCGTGAAGCGCCCGTGCATGAGAACATCAAGCGCGCCATCATTGATGCCAGTGAGCTGGACACGGCGCTGGTCTACCGGCCCCTTCGCAACACGGCCCGGGTCTACAAGAACCAGGTGGCGGTGAAGGTCAACGAGATTGAACGCGAGCAGGGCAAGGACATGGCGTTCGAACTGATCCGTGACATGGTGGCGGGCACCAAGGGCAAGGTGGCGCTCACCGAGGGCGACATCGACCACGGCATCTGGACCTCCGGTATTGTCCAGGGCCTGATCCACAGTGCGCCGACCTGTGCCGAGCTGCTGCAGGAAATCATGACCGAGTGTGAAGCCACCATTCGCGAGCGCCTGAACGGCCTGCTGGCGGGCTGATGCTGTATTCCCGGCGGCACCCGCCGCCGGGTTGGTTTTCTTTTGCCGGGTCGTTATTCCCCATCGCGGCTGAACGCGACGATGTGCTCCAGCTCCAGGCGGATGCCGATGCGGCTGTCCACGGCATGGGCATGGTGTGACGGCGCCAGGCAGGGCACGCGGATGCCGTCTTCCAGCTCCAGCGTGTAGAGCATGTGTGCACCCCGAAAGGCGCGGTCCACCACTCTGGCGGTACGCGGGCTGTCATCATCATGAATGATGTCATCCGGCCGGATCAGTACGTCTGCCCGGTCGCCCGGCTGCAGCCCTGCCGGCAGGCTGCCCTGGAATTCGCCCAGGCAGGTCTGCACGCTGAAGGCGCCACTGACGGTGCCGGGAATGAAGCTGCCACGGCCGATGAAGTCAGCGACGAAACGGTTGGCGGGCCGGTGATAGGTGCGATAGGGCGTGTCCCATTGCACCAGTTGGCCGTCGGTCATCACGCCCAGCATGTCGGCGGTGGTGAATGCCTCGTTCTGGTCGTGGGTCACGAACAGGGCAGTGATACCCTCCTGCTTGAGGATGTGGCGCACATCACGGCTGACCTGTTCGCGTAACTCCGCATCAAGCGCCGAGAAGGGCTCGTCCAGCAACAGCAGCTGGGGTTTCGGGGCCAGGGCGCGGGCGATGGCCACCCGCTGTTGCTGGCCGCCGGACAGTTGCGCCGGGAACCGCGTGCCCATGTCCGGTAATCCCACCAGCTTGAGCAGGTCGCTCACCCGCTGCTGGCGCTCAGTGGCTGTCCAGTGGCTGATACCAAAGGCAATATTGGCGGCCACGTCCAGGTGCGGGAACAGGGCGATATCCTGGAACACCATGCCCACCCGGCGCTTTTCCGGCGGCACCTGTCGGGCGCTGTCGCTCACTGGTCGCCCGCCGATGTGGATCTGTCCGCTGGCGGGAGGCACAAAGCCGGCAATGGCGCGCAGCAACGTGGTCTTGCCACAGCCGGAGGGACCAATCAGGCAGCCGATGTCGCCGCGCGCCAGGTGCAGGGTAATCCCGGACAGCACGGGCTGTTGTTCCAGGCTCAGGCTGAGGCGTTCGATATCAAGCATGGGAGGGCACCGATGCATCCGTGGCCGCAGAGGATACCTCACTGGCCTGCAGGGTGGCACGGGTCAGCAGGATCACCGGGAACAGGCCGGCCAGCAGGATGGCGAGGGCTGGCAGGGCGGCATCGGCAAGGCGCTCGTCCGAGGCCAGTTCGAAGGCGCGCACGGCCAGGGTATTGGTATCGAATGGGCGCAACACCAGGGTGGCCGGCAGCTCCTTGAGGGTATCGACGAAGACCAGCAGCGCACTGGTGGCCAGTGGCACCTTCAATAACGGCAGGTGGACGCGCCGGAACAGCGCCAGTGGCGGGTGCCCCAGTGAACGGCCGGCGTGATCAAGGTTGATCGACAGGCGTGCCATGCCGGCCTCCAGTCCCTGCACCGGGATGGTCAGGAAACGCACCGTGCAGGCAAAGACCACCGCGAACAGCGTGCCGGAAAATACCAGCCCGGGTGCGGGCAGGCCAAGACGTTGCGCGACGTCGTTGATGACCTGGTCGGTGCTGCCCAGAGCCAGCACCACGCCCACCGCCAGTACGGTACCGGGTACCGCGTAGCCGAAGCTGGCCAGGCGGGTGGCGTGGCGTCGCAACGTGTCCGGCACCAGCCGGCGGGCATAGATCAGCAGCAGGCCGATGCCCACGGCGCAGGCCGTGGTCAGGGTGGCGATCAGCAGGCTGTTGCCGAGCAGGCCGAGGAAGCGGCTGTCCAGGGCGCTGTCCAGCTGGGGGGCAGACCAGGCCAGCAGTTGCAGGGCCGGCAGCAGGAAACCGAACAGCACCGGCAGGCACAGCGCGGCAGTGACGGCCCAGCCACGCCAGCCGCTGATCACCGAACGGCTTGCCCGCTGGGCAAAGCTGTCGGTAATGGCACGACGCTGGCGGGCGAAACGTTCCACCCACAACAGCAGCACCATGGCCAGCAGCAGCGCGCTTGCCATCTGTGCGGCGGCGTTGATGTCACCCAGGCCAAACCAGGTGCGGTAGATCCCGGTGCTCAGGGTGGGCACACCGAAATACTGCACCGTGCCGTAGTCGGCCAGGGTCTCCATCAGCACCAGCGCCAGACCGGCGATGATGGCCGGGCGCGCCAGCGGCAGGGCAACCCGGAAGAAGCGGCGCCAGGGACCGGCACCCAGGGAGCGGGCCACGTCCAGTGCCACCGCAGACTGCTGGATGAAGGCACTGCGGGCCATCAGGTAGATGTAGGGGTACAGCACCAGGGTCAGCATGGCGATGGCGCCGGGCAGGCTGCGGATGTCAGGCAGCGGCAGCGCCAGAGCCTGTTGCAACAGCCCCTCCGGTGCCAGCAGGCCGGTCCAGGTGTAGGCAAGCAGGTAGGCCGGGCAGGCCATGGGCAGCAGCAGCGCCCAGGACAGGGTGCCGTGGCCGGGAAAGGAGAACCGGGCCACCGCCCAGGCGCTGGCAGTGCCCACCAGCAATGTGCCGGTGCCGGTGCCCAGCGCCAGCACCACCGAGTTGGCCAGATACACCGGCAGCACTGTATCGAGCAGGTGCTGCCAGTTGCCGGACACGCCCGCCAGCCAACTGGCGGCCACCACCAGTACCGGGCTGGCCATGACAACGGCCAGCAGCCAGATGGCCAGGGAGCGGACGCGCGGTTTTGTCACCGGTTATTGCCAGCCAGCCCGGTCCATGACCTTGACGGCATCGGCGTTCAATTCGCCCAGCTGTGACAGGTTCAGGTCATCCTGGCTGAAGGTGCCCCAGCCCTGAAGTTGTTCACTGACGCGGATGCCCTCCACCGCCGGGTATTCATGGTTGCGCTCGGCGTACCATTGCTGCGCCGTGTCGCTGGTCAGGAAGGTGAGCAGCTGGCGGGCATTGTCGCGGTTTGCGGCGTGGGCCGTGACACCGGCACCGCTGACGTTGATATGCACACCACGTTCGTCCTGGTTGGGCCAGAACACCGCCACTGATTCCGCCACTGCCCGGGTGGCCGGGTCGTCGTCACTGGCCATCATGGCCAGGTAGTAGGTATTGACCACTGCCAGGTCGCACTCGCCGGCGGCCACGGCCTTGATCTGGTCGCGGTCACCGCCCACCGGGTCGCGTGCCATGTTTGCCACCATGGCCCGTGCCCAGTCTTCGGTGGCCTGTTCGCCGTTGTGGGCGATCAGGCTGGCCACCAGCGACTGGTTGTAGATGTTGTCAGAGGAACGGATGCAGATGCGGCCGCGCCATTGCTCATCAGCCAGCGACTCGTAGCTCTCGAGCTGGCCGGCATCGACACGCTCTGGCGCATAGACAATCACGCGCGCGCGTACCGACAGGCCGTACCAGAAACTCTCGGGATCACGCAGTGTGGCCGGTATGCGTTGCTCCAGCGTGCTGTCTGCCAGCGGCTGCAGGACACCTGCCTGTTTGGCCCGGTGCAGGCGGCCGGCATCCACGGTGATCAACAGGTCGGCAGGGCTGTGCTCTCCCTCGGCCTTGAGGCGTTCCAGCAGCGCGTCAGCCTTGGCGGTGACCAGGTTGACGGTGATGCCGGTGTCGGCGCTGAACTGGTCCAGCAGCGGCTTGATCAGGGCTTCCTTGCGTGCCGAATAGACGTTGACCTGTTCCGGGGGCTGGCTGCAGCCGGTGACCAGGACGGTGATGGCAAGCAGGACAATGCCGGGGAAACGCATGTGTCGACTCCTTCTGGTAGTGAATGCGCACATTATATGCAAATGTTATGCATTATCATCCATTGATTTTGTGAAGGTTTCGCGATCAATCACGGGTCACTCGCATCGGCAGGAAAAGCGCCTGTCGTCGTCCAGTCTCAGGGCAGTCAGCTTGCCGCCCCAGACGCAGCCGGTGTCCAGGGCGATGGCCGCCGGATGCCCGGTATGGCCGTCCAGTGCCGCCCAGTGCCCGAACAGGACGCGCACGGCAGGCTGGCTGTCGGGATGGTCGAACCAGGGCATGTAGCCTGCCGGCGCACCGCCGGCCTCGCCCTTGGTGCGTAGCTCCATGTGTCCGTCTGCATCCACGAACCGCATTCGGGTCAGGTAGTTGGTGATCACACGCAGTCGGGCGTAGCCACGCAGGTTGTCGTCCCAGCCTGTGGGTTCGTTGCCATACATGTTGGCGAAGAACCCGGCGCTGTCGGGGCCCTGCAGCGCGGCTTCCACTTCTGCGGACCGGGCCAGGGCCTGTTCCGGTGACCAGCCCGGGGGCAGGCCGGCATGGCTCACCAGGCTGGCGAAATCCGGCAGCGCCAGGGCAAGGGGCATGTGCCGCAGCCAGTCCAGCAGCACGGGCCCGTCGCCGGCATCAAGGATGGCCTGCAGGTCGGCATCTTTCTTTTTTGCCGGGGCCTTGCCGGCCGCCAGGGCAAGCAGGTGCAGGTCATGATTGCCCAATACGCTGTCGACATGGTCGCGGTGCTGGTAGAGCAGGCGCAGGGTGCCCAGGGAGTCATGGCCGCGCGCCACCAGGTCGCCGCACAGCACCAGCCGGTCCGAGCCGGGGCGGAAGGCAATCCTGTCCAGCAGGTTTTCAAGGGCCCGCCGGCAACCCTGAATATCGCCGATGACATAGGTGCTCATGACGTGTCCCGTTTGCCGGCGTGGTGGCGGCTAGTGGAGGGCGTGGGGTGGCGCCAGGGTGAATGGCGCGATGGTGGCGTCGAAGCAGGTGCCGTCTTCGGCCAGCATCTGGTAGCTGCCGCGCATGCTGCCCACTGACGTTTCCAGGACCGCGCCAGAAGTGTACTCGTAGGTCTGTCCCGGGCCGATGTCCGGCTGCTCGCCAATGACGCCCTCGCCGTGTACTTCCTGGGTACGGTCTTCACCGTCGGTAATGATCCAGTGGCGGGTGAGCAGCCTGGCTGATTGCTCGCCCTCGTTGCGGATGCGCACATGGTAGGCGAACACCCAGCGGTTGCCGGCTTCGTCACTCTGCTCGGGCAGGTACTCGCTTTCGACATCGACATGAATGCCGTGTTCGGTATCCGTTGTTGCTGACATCAATCACCCTGTCTGGTTGCGGCATTGGCAAGGGCCACGAAAGCGTCAACACCCAGGGCGTCGGGACGCTTCATCGGGTCCACGCCCGCAGCCGCGATCTGTTCTTCGGTCAACCATGATTTTACCCCATTACGGATGACCTTGCGCCGCTGTGTAAAGGCCTGGCTGACCATCTGCCGGAATAGCCGATAGTCGTGGGCGATATGGGGCGGCTCGTCATGGGGAGCCAGCCTGACCACCGCCGAGTCCACTTTCGGCGGCGGCGAAAAAGCACCGGGTGGCACGAACAGCAGGTATTCGGTGCGGCAGTGATACTGCACCATCACCGACAGCCTGCCCCAGTCCGGTGTGCCGGGCGTGGCGGTGAGGCGGTCCACCACCTCCTTCTGCAGCATGAAATGCATGTCGTGGATCACCGGCAGCTGGTCAAGCAGGTGAAAGATCAGTGGTGTCGAGATGTTATAGGGCAGGTTGCCAACCACGCGCAGGCTGTGTGGGCCTTTAGCCAGGGTGGTGAAGTCGAAGCGCAGTGCGTCACCACGGTGGATGGTGATGCGCTGGCCCGAGATCGTGCGCTCGAGGTGTTCGATCAGGTCGCGATCCAGTTCCACCACATGCAGGTGCTGGATGCAGTCCAGCAAGGGCAGTGTCAGGGCGCCCTGGCCAGGACCGATCTCCACCATGACCTGGCCGTCGGCCGGTGCAATCTGGCGCACCATCTTTTCCACCAGTGACCGGTCACTGAGAAAGTGCTGGCCGAAACGTTTGCGTGCCTTGTGTGTGGTCACAGGTTTGCTCCCGGGCTGGCCAGTGACAGCGCCAGCCGGGTGGCCTGTATCAGGCTGCCGGCTTTTGCCTGGCCCGTGCCGGCGAGGGCAAAGGCGGTGCCATGGTCCACCGAGGTGCGCACGAATGGCAGGCCCAGTGTCACATTGACCGCCTCGCCGAAGCCGGCGTACTTGAGCACCGGCAGGCCCTGATCGTGGTACATGGCAAGGACGGCATCATGTTGCTCAAGCAGTGCCGGCGTAAAGGCTGTGTCCGCCGGCACCGGCCCGGTCAGGCGCAGGCCGCCCTGGCGCAGCCGCTCCAGTGTCGGGGCAATAATGCGCAACTCCTCGTCACCCAGGTGACCGCCTTCGCCAGCATGGGGATTCAGTCCCAATATCAGGATGCGTGGCCGGGCGATATGCAGGTGGCGTTCCAGATCCCGTGCCAGTACCTGGATGACCTGCGTCAGACGGTCTTCCGTGATGGCGTCGCTGACATCGCGCAAGGGCAAATGGGTGGTGGCAAGGGCGACCCGCAGGGTGTCGGCCACCAGCATCATGACCACTTGTTCGGCGCCGGCACGTTCAGCCAGGAATTCCGTGTGTCCGGTGAAGCCCGGATCAGCGCCTTCGCAGATGAGCTGTTTGGATACTGGTGCCGTGACCATGGCAGCGAAGGTGCCATCGCGGCAGCCGTCGCAGGCATTTTCCAGCGTGGCCAGCACCGCTCGGGCGTTGGCCGGGTCCGGCGAGCCGGCCGTGGCGGCCCGTGCCAGGGGGTGGTGCCAGACGGGCAGGCCATCCGCTGGCACGGGCTGGCCCGGTTGCCAGTCGCACAGCGCCACCGCCATGCCGAGCTGGTCGGCACGCTGCTGCAGGCAGTCACGGTCGCCCAGTACCACCAGGGGCTGGCCGGGAAAGGTCCCCGGCAGTGACAGCACCAGGTCGGGACCGATGCCGGCCGGGTCCCCGACGGTGACCGCGGTGGCGGCGGGCCTAGATGCGGATGTCAATGAATGCTTCCTCCCGGAGCTCCTGCAGCCACAGGTCGAGCTCTTCCTCAAAGCGGCGCTTGTGCAGCGCCTGGCGGGCCTTCATACGACGGAAGTCCTCGCTCATGTCGGCCGTGCGTGTGTCTGTCACCTGCAGGAAATGCCAGCCGAAGGGCGTCTCGAAGACGCCGGACAGATCCCCTACGGGGGTCTGGGTCATGCGTTGCTCAAAGGCGTCTACCATCTCGCCCGGTGATACCCAGTCGAGGCTGCCGCCATCACGGGCGCTGCCGGGGTCGTCCGAGTAGGCGCGGGCGATATCGGAGAAGTCGGCACCATCAAGAATCTTCTGGCGCAGCTCCCGTGCCAACGCCAGCGACGCTGCGCTGTCGCGGATGGTGCTGGGCTTGATCAGGACATGGCGCACCTTGTACTGCTCGACAAACTTCTGCACATCACCCTTGCGGTCAATCATCTTGAGAATGTGCAGGCCGGCGCCTGAACGGATGGGGCCGACGATATCGCCGGTGTCCAGGTCGATAACCTCGTCGGTAAACAGCGACGGTATCTGGGCCGCCGGTCGCCAGCCCAGGTCACCGCCCTCAAGCGCGTACTGGCCGTCAGAAAACTCGATGGCCAGATCCGCAAACGGGGTGCCAGCCCGGTACTGCGTCATGATGGTCTCGGCCTTTTTTGTGGCCTCTGCCAGCTGTTGCGGCGATGCACCGTCCGGCAGGCTGACAAGGATGTGGCCGAGACGGAATTCAACCGCAAACAGTTGCCGGCCCATCTCGCTGTCGAGAAAACGGTCCACTTCGCGATCGGTTATGCGGATGCGCTGGCCGACACGGCGCTGGCGCAGCTGCGAGATGATCATCTCGCTGCGAATTTCTTCGCGGAATGTGGGCCAGCTGAGGCCGTCGGCTTCCACCGCGCGGACAAATTCCTCCAGGCTGAGGTCATTACCGCGGGCGATGCCGGCAAGCGCCTCGTTCAGGGAGGTGTCATCCACCTTGATGCCGCCGCGCTCCGCCTGGGCCAGCTGCAGGCGCTCGAGGATCATCCGGTCCAGCACCTGTTCCCTGAGGACATGGGCCGGCGGCATGCGCTGCTGTTCGGCGCGGAGGCTGCTGGTAATCTGCTCGACGCGGTCGTTGAGTTCCGATTCCATGATGACGTCCTGCTCCACCACGGCGGCGATCCGGTCCAGCGGCTCTACCTTGGCCATGGCGGCGGGTGCCAGTCCTGCCAGTGCTGCCAGTACCAGCAGGGCTGCCATCAGGCGGCCGTGTATGAGGGCCATGTCAGTCATTGTCTCTCCTGTATCCGGGGATGCTGCGTTCCAGAAGGCTGTCAACGGTGCCACCGAAGCCACCCAGGCCGATCAGCTGTATCTGTACAAGGAAGCGGCTTTCCGCTTCCAGGTCGTTATCGCCGTCACGTTCGGCCAGGTCGCGCTGGTTGACCATGCGCAGGCGCCAGCAGCAGTCACGGTATTCAACGCCGGCAATAGTTTCCAGCGACCGCTCGTTTTCGACGTCGTAAAGCCAGCGGCCAATCAGGCGCCAATGACTGGAGACCGGCAGATAGCCGGCAAGTTCCGCCTGTTTGGTCTGCTGGTCGAGCTGCTCGATGTAGCCGGCGTGGAGATAGCGGCGGGCGGCATCGGCATAGCTGATGCGTACCTGGTTCTGCAGCCGCTGGTTGTCCTCTGAGTTCCACTGGTTCTCAATGAACAGGTCCCAGTGATTGTTCAGCCGTACCAGTGCGTCGGTAATCAGTGGTGAGCGAGGCGATTCGTCGACAAAGTCGCCGTCGATCTGGACATGGCGATCCTGCAGGTACTGGCGCTGGGCCGTGCGCAGCCGCACGACTTCCACACCGCTGTCGCTGTCGATAAAGCGTGTGGTCAGGCCCGGCGTTATGCTGTGGTCGTCGGCAATACGGTCGTACCCAAGGAAGCGGTTTTCGCGAAACAGTGCCTCGTAGGAGCGGTTGACTTCGGCGCTGCCGAAATCCGGCAGATCCTGTTGCAGCTCGGTTTCCATGTAATTGACGAACAGGCGCGGCTCCAGGGTCTGCAGCCAGCGGCCATCGCGTGAGGCAGCGCGTTCCAGGAACAGGCCCGTGTCCAGGCTGGCACCGCTAAGCGAGCGGCTGGGCGTGTCGTCCGGCAAGGTATCGACGCCGTCGAGGTCGTAGTGGGTGTAGTAGTAACGGGCAGCCGGGTTGAAATAGCCCCAGTCGTTTTTCAGGCGTAATGCCAGTCCCGGAGCCACATGTGCGCGATCGCCGGTGATGTCGTCCAGGGCCAGGTCAACGTTGCGGCTATAGCGGGTGAAATCTGACAGCCACAGCAGGTGCAGCGGGCCGGCCAGTGCCGGATCGCCTTCCAGGGCGAGCTGGGGCAGGCGGCGATAGGGGTAGTCTTCCTCGGCCAGGGTGGGGTCAATGGTTTGCCAGGACTGCCCGAACACCAGTGCGCGCCAGTCCCGGCCGAAATACTCGGCGCGACCACTGCGCACCAGGTTGGTCTGCGCCGCAATATCAAGGCCGGTGTCCAGATCCTTGAAATAGTAATCATCGGATACGTAATTGACGTCGGCATCCAGTGCCCAGCGCTGCAGCTGCCCGTCATGACGCCAGCGTCCCACTTCCCGGTCGGGCGCGGTCTCGGTGGTGTCCGCTGTGGTGGTATCGACAAGACGATCCCGGGCAAAGGCACGGTCATTGGCCAGGTAGCCATAGCTGATTTCGCCCTCGCCCAGGCCGGTGAGATAGCGCGCTTCGGTTTCCAGGCCGTTGCCGCGGCCATGGATATGGCGCGGTGCCAGGGTAAGGTCGAACTGTGGGTGCAGGTTCAGGTACAGCGGCTGGCTGAAATCCACCCCGCCTTCGCTGCTGCTGCCGATGGTGGGAAACAGCAGCCCCGTCTTGCGCCGGTCATCAATGGGAAACGTGATCCAGGGGATGTAGGCCACCGGCACCTTGCGCACGCGCAGTACCACGTCACGCGCTTCCCCCCAGCCACTGTCGCGGTCGAGCTCGATATCATCAGCCTGCAACAGCCAGGCACTGTCGCCCGGCGGGCAGGTGGTATAACTGCCATCTTCAATGCGGGTGACCGCGCCGCGCTGCTCGATGGCACTGGCGCCGCCATGGGCATGCATGTCGAACAGCGCATAGCGGGCGCGGAGCAGGTCAGCCGCACCGGTGCGCGTATTGCCTGCCAGGGACTGCGCCTGGAATGTCACGGTCGGCGTTTCCACACGAATGCCATCCTCGAGCAGGAAATCACCCGAGGCCTGGTCCACCGTAGCCCTGCCGGCGCGCAGGATACGCCCGGGCTGGCGGATCTCCACATCGCCGCTGAGGGCCATCAAGCCGCTCTCCTGCAGTTCGCTCTCGGCGGCGGTGATGACGGTATCGCTGGATGCTGGCGGGCTGCTGAATGCCGGGTTGTACCACACGCCCGGACACCAGGGCGGAAGGTCCGGGCGCTGGGCCTGTGGCAGCTGTTGCCACTGGGCGCGGTCCAGCCAGTTGAGGTCCTGATCATCGCCGGCCAGGCCCGTTGCGGGGTGCAGCAGGGCGCTGACGGTCAGCGTCATCAGTGCGAACGGGCGTCGAAGTGGCATTAAGGGTCCGGAAAAGGTAAAAACCGGGGGCAGTTTACTTTATTGGGGGTGGCAATGCAGCCGCGTGCTGAAAACGGAGAGGGGCCCGAAGACCCGAGAAAACAGGCGCTGCAGGCGTGGGCGTCGACACAGCTGGGACGGCCAGTGGAGGGTGTCCCGGCGTCATCGGATGCCAGCTTCCGCCGCTATTTCCGGTTCCGTATCGATGACGGCAGCGTGATCGGCATGGACGCACCGCCACCGCAGGAAGACTGCCGGCCGTTTGTGGCGGTGGACCATCTGCTCGCCGATGCCGGCGTGCATGTGCCGAAGATTCTCGCCGAGGATATTGAGCGCGGTTTCCTGCTGCTCTCGGACATGGGCTCGAAAACCTGGCTGGATGCGCTCACGCCGGACAACGCGGATGACTGGTTCGGCCTCGCCATGGATGCCCTGGTGGCGATCCAGGCAGCATCTCGCCCCGGTGTGCTGCCGGATTACGATGAAGCACTGCTGCGTCGCGAGCTGGACCTGTTCCCCCAGTGGTACCTTGGCCAGCACTGTGGGGTGTCCCTCTCTGCTGATGAGCAACGGGCCCTGGATGACGTCTTCGATGTGCTGGTCAGGCATGCCTTGTCGCAACAGAAAGTGTTTGTTCACCGGGACTTCATGCCGCGTAACCTGATGGTGTCCGAGCCCAATCCCGGCGTCATCGATTTTCAGGATGCCGTCTACGGCCCGGTCAGTTACGACCCCATCTGCCTGTTCAAGGACGCTTTTCTCAGCTGGCCGGAACAGCAGGTCCGGATGTGGCTGGAACGCTACTGGGACAAGGCACGCCAGGCCGGTATCCCGGTGCCGTCCCGGTGCGAGCAGTTCCTGCATGACTGTGACCTTATGGGGGCCCATCGCCACCTCAAGGTGATCGGTATCTTCGCCCGCATCTGCCACCGGGATGGCAAGCCGCACTATCTGTCCGACGTGCCCCGGTTTTTTGCCTACTTGGACACGGTCATTGCGCGGCAGCCGGCACTGCAACCGCTGGCCGCCATCCTTGACCGGGCCCGGCCGCAATGAAGGCAATGATCCTGGCGGCGGGGCTGGGTACCCGCATGCGTCCGCTCACTGACCACACGCCCAAGCCGTTGCTGGAAGCCGGCGGCAAGCCGCTGATCGTCTGGCACATCGAGAAGCTGAAAGCGGCCGGCTTCAGCGAGCTGGTCATCAATCACGCCTGGCTGGGAGACAAGCTGGAGGCCCATCTCGGTGATGGCCAGGCGTTTGGTGTGCATATCCAGTGGTCGCGCGAGGGCGAGCCGCTGGAAACGGCCGGCGGCATCCGTCGTGCGCTGCCGCTGCTGGGAGATGAACCGTTCCTGGTGATCAATGGTGACATCTGGACGGATATTGATTTTGCCCACCTGCGCCGGGCACCGTCCGGGCAGGCGCACCTGGTGCTGGTGGATAACCCGCCGCATCACCCGCAGGGTGATTTCCACTTAGCCAGCGACGGCAAAGTTGGCGATAATGGCAGCCCGGCACTGACCTTCTCGGGCATCGGCGTCTACCGGCCGGCCCTGTTCGCCGCGCTGGCGGATGGCGAGGCCAGGCTGGCACCGTTGCTGCGGGCAGCCATGGCAAAGGGTAATGTCAGTGGCGAACACTACCGCGGCCAGTGGTGGGACATTGGCACGCCCGAACGGCTGCAGGCACTGGATCAGCATTTGCGCCGCTAATGACGGGGCCAAGAGTCATCCGGGCCACAACGCCATTCACCCGACAGTTCACCCGATAAAGAGGCATAGCATGTCGAAGCAGGATTACTGGATCGCACCTTCCATTCTCTCGGCGGATTTTGCCCGGCTGGGCGAGGAGTGCCAGGCCGTTCTGGACGCGGGCGCTGACGTGATCCATTTCGATGTGATGGACAATCACTATGTGCCCAACCTGACCATGGGCCCGATGGTGTGCAAGGCGCTGCGCGACCATGGCATCACCGCACCCATCGACGTGCACCTGATGGTGTCACCGGTGGACGGCCTGATCGATTCGTTTGCCCGGGCCGGTGCCAGCTTCATTACCTTTCACCCGGAGGCCAGTGACCACATTGACCGCTCCCTGCAGCTGATCAAGTCCCATGGCTGCCAGGCCGGGCTGGTGCTCAATCCGGCCACCGGGCCGGAATGCCTGGAATACGTCATCGACAAGCTCGACATGGTCTTGCTGATGAGCGTCAACCCGGGGTTTGGCGGGCAGAGTTTCATTCCCTCCACGCTGCGCAAGCTGGAGCGGGTGCGGCGCCTGATCGATGACAGTGGCCGTGATATCCGCCTGGAGGTGGATGGCGGGGTGTCGGAGAAGAATATCGGCGATATTGCCGCCGCCGGGGCCGATACGTTCGTGGCGGGCTCGGCCATCTACGGGCGTGACGACTATGCGTCGGTGATCAATGCCATGCGTGAGGCGCTGGCGGGGGGCTGACGGTCAGCCGGCATCCTGCTGGCTGTTGTCCTCATCCACATACACGTCCACCAGTTCCAGCGGCCGTCCCCTGGCATCCAGCACCTGCACCCGGGGAACGGGCTGGCCACTGCGATGGTCACGCAGCACCAGGGGTGGCTGGCCGGGGCAGGGGTTCCAGCGATCGCCCCACTGGCGCAGGGCCACCAGCACCGGGAACAGGTCGCGGCCTTTCTCCGTCAGCCGGTATTCGTAGCGGCGTCCGCTCTCACCCACATCCACTTTCTTCAGTACTTCGGTTTCCACCAGCCGTGACAGGCGGTCAACGAGGATGTTGCGGGCGATCCCCAGCTGCTGCTGGAAGTCCGAGAACCGGCGGCTGCCGAACATGGCCTGGCGCACGATCAGCAGTGACCACCAGTCGCCGACCTCCTGCAGAGCGCGGGCGACCGAGCAGGGATCATCATTTTGAATGCGTTTCTTGGCCATGGCGGGCAGTCTTCCAAAATAAGTAGTAAAATGCAACCAAAATATGGTTGCAAAACGGAACTGCTCGGATTAAGGTTTCGTTTAGCAACCGATTGCGCTGATCTGTTGTTGGGGAGCCGCTACCGCTCTTATTGTGCTCTCTGCGGTGCCTGAAACGCGCAGCTACAAGGCGCGGCGCGCAGGGAATGGCCTTAGCCCTTCCCAAGCGTCGCAACGCGGGAGGTGGGCGTTTCAGGCATCGCCCGAAGGGGCCATCAGACAGGCCCGCACTCCGCGTTGCGGTTTTTCGACAGGCCCCGGCATGCCATCAAAACCGCGCCTTGATTGCGAGCCTGTCTGATGGCCAGAGAGCATAATAAGAGCGGTAGCGGCTCCCTGATGTTTTCTCCGTGTCCTTCAGGGAGCCTTCTTGGCTCCCTTTTTTATAACAACTGTTCAAAGCCCCTCACCGCCGGAGTGTTTCATGAGTAAAGACCTTGCCCCGCTGCTGCGCCCGTTTGCCTGCAAATCCCTGAACCTGGCCAATCGTGTGGCCATGGCGCCGATGACGCGGATGCGCTCGCCCGGTTATATCCCCGACGATGCCGTGGCGGGCTACTACCGGCGCCGGGCCGAGGGCGGTGTCGGCCTGATCGTCACCGAAGGCACCACCGTCAATCATGTTGCGGCCAACGGTTACGAGCAGGTGCCGGCCTTTCACGGTGAGGCCCTGGCGGGCTGGCAGGCGGTGGTCGATGCCGTGCATGAGGCGGGCGGCAGCATCGTGCCCCAGCTCTGGCACGTGGGCGGTATCCGCCGTCCGGGCACCGGGCCGGACAAGGATGTACCGGGCTACAGCCCCTCCGGGTGCCATGCGCCCGGCAAGTGCAAGGGCCATGCCATGTCGAAGCAGGACATTGATGACGTCATCCGGGCGTTTGCCGAAGGTGCCCGTGATGCCAAGGCGCTGGGTTTTGATGGGGTCGAGATTCACGGTGCCCATGGGTACCTGATTGACCAGTTTTTCTGGGCGGGCACCAATCTGCGTGACGACGAGTACGGCGGTTCCCTGGATAACCGCGGGCGTTTTGCCCGGGAAATTATCGCTGCCGTGCGCGCGGAGGTGGGCGAGGATTTCGCCATTATCCTGCGTTTTTCGCAATGGAAGCAGCAGGACTACAGCGCACGGCTGGTGGAGACCCCTGATGAGCTGGCGCAGTTCCTGGCGCCGCTGGTGGAAGCGGGTGTGGATATTTTCCATTGCTCGCAGCGTCGTTTCTGGGAGCCGGAGTTTGACGGCAGTGACCTGAACCTGGCCGGCTGGGTCAAGAAGCTGACCGGCAAGCCCACCATGTCTGTGGGCAGTGTCGGGCTGGATGGCGACTTCATTGGCAATGCCCAGACGGGGATGGGCGGGGACGCCGGCGTCAGCGACATTGACGAACTGGTGGAGCGCATGGCGCGGGACGAGTTTGACCTGATTGCTGTGGGGCGGGCGCTGCTGCAGGACCCGCAGTGGCTGCAGAAGATGCGCGAGGGTCGGGTCGAGGAACTCGCGCCCTACGACAAGTCGGCACTGGCCACCCTGTCCTGATCAGCCGGCGCGAGCCAGTGCGCGCTCGCGAAAGAACAGGAACAGAGGAAAGCTGAAGGCAAAGGCAATGGCGCCGCCCAGCAGCAGGAACAGCCACCAGTGGCGGACACCCGTGCGGCGGGCCTCGAAGGGCAGCCACAGGGCAAAGGCCAGAAATGCGAACGTGATGTCCCAGCTGATCGAGCGGGTGGCGTGATTGACATCCAGCGCCTGGACGAAGGCAAGCAGGCCGCCGCCATCACTGGCAGCCATGAAGTGCAGGTTGTGATACCAGGTGCTGGCCAGGCCGGCGATGGCCAGGGTCAGGTAGAGGGTCTGTCTTGTTGTGGTGCGCATCATGTTTCTCCCCGGTTATGGGATCACGCTACGCCAACCGTTGCAGTGGGTCGCTGACCAGGAAGTGATTGTTGCTGAGCAGAAATGACAGGGCCCCGTCTTGCGGGGCCCTGGCTGTTGTGATGCGCTGTTTGCTTCAGAACTCGATCACATCGATGTAATACAGTGTGGTGGTGCCACTGATCTCGTTGCCCACCGCCAGCATGGGTTGTCCGCTCGGGCTGCCTGCGGCGTCAATGAACGCCAGTCCTTCCGGGCCAAGGTCTCCGGCCAGGCCGTTCTCCACGTCCACCTGGCTGAGTACCGAAAAGTCGCGGTTGTTCAGGTACTGCATGAATTGCGGTGATTCCGGGTTGGTGATGTTGTACACCATGATGCCGCCCTGCCGTTCCAGGCCGATGAATGCGTAGGTCTGGCCCTTGATGGTGCCCAGGGCCAGGCCCTCCGGTTCCGGCCCCTTGGCATCCGAGCGAGATTCGGCACTGTCGTTTTCGTCGTTGTTGCTGTTGAAGTTGGCGGGATCACGTTGCGCCAGGATGCGCTCGAAGTCATTGCCGCTGTCGAATACCAGGGAGCCCTCGTCGGACCAGATGGAGAATGAACGGCCGCCGTAGCTGTACAGGGTGTCGTACTCGCAGTCGGTTTCCGGGTCAGTGGCAATGTTGGAGGGGTCGCAGCCGTTGCTGACGCCCATGACCGCAGAGACCGCCAGCCGGCCGAGCTGGTCGTCATCCTGGATGGCGGCATCGGGAAAGGCGGTGATATCCAGGGACAGGTCCTTGACGCGGAATTCCTCGGTCCAGGTATCGTAATCCCGTGCATCCCCCTCGTTGGCGGTCACGTAGTAGGTGCGGCCGTTGAAGGCGTAGCTGGCAATGCTGTCAGGCATGTACATGCCTTGCACCGGCCAGGTGGTGATATTGATGCGTCCATCGCGGTCACTGGCGTCCATCTCATTGCCGAACACTCCGTGGTTCTTGAAGCCGAGCGCAACGATGTCCGTGACCGTGGCAGAGGCAATATCAATGATCGCGACGGCGTTGTTTTCCTGCAGCGCGGCCCAGGCGGTAGCGCCATCATCGGAGATGGCGATGTACTCCGGTTCCAGGTCCTGGGACACGCTGGGTGAGTTGGTGCCAAACAGCCTGACTCCCTTGTCGCGCAGGCTGGCAGCACTGGCATCGAAGCTGTTGAAACTGGCGGTGCTGACGCTCAGCGAGGCAACGCCGTTGCTCAGGTCAATGACGCTCACAGAGCCCTCGGGATCAATGCTGTAGTCGTCGTTGGGCTCGCCCTCGTTGGCGACCAGTACCTTGCTGCCGTCCGGGGTGAAGGTGACCATGTCCGGCAGCGCACCGACCGTGGCTTCGCCGACTTTGCCCAGGCCGGTGCTGTTGTAGAACACCACCTTGCCCGGGTCGGTTTTGCTAACTGCCTCGATGGCGACGGCGACGAGATTGCCATGGACTGCCACACTGTTTGCGCTGCCGCCTTCGGCGCTGGCATCAATGGTGTCGAGCAGTTGCGGGTTGTCCACGTCGCTGATGTCCAGCACGTCAACGCTGACGTCATTGGCGTTGATGACGAACAGGCGGTGGTTGTTGCGGTCGTAGGCAACGATCTCTGCAGCACCCTCATCGAACACGGCGCCGGGCGCCTGATAGGTGCCGGCCTGGCGCATCTGGATGGTGGAGGCGCTGGTGCCATCGCTGCCGGGCAGGCCGGCATCGCCGTCGCTGCCGCCACAGGCGCTGATCATGAGGGTGGATGCAGCCAGCAGGATGCCGGTCATCGGTTGCAGGGGCGCTCGCATGGGAGTCTCCTCGAACAGGGTGGTTGCCGGATTGTCAGGCGCCATGGTGGTAGGCGTTGGTGACAGGGAAGGGACGGCACGGTGACAGCGGGGTGACAGCTGACGGGTAGCCCCGTTTTGGCGTTATGGTTACAATGCCCTCCTGATCTGGACTGAAAGGATTTTCCGGTGCCCCGGTTTGTAGCGATGACAGCCGTTTCTGCCGCACTCGCCTCCTGGCGATGGTGACGCCTGCCTGTGTGCCCTGCTTGTGTGCCAGGGGCACAACCTTGCTGATACAAACGACTTCATAACAAGGGCATGTCATGTCACCGGAAATGTTCGACCAATACGTAAAAGCGGGTTTCAACCGCATCCCCCTGGTCCGCGAAGTGCTGGCGGACCTGGATACTCCCCTGAGTGCCTACCGCAAGTTGGCCGCTGGTCCCTACAGCTATCTGTTCGAATCGGTTCAGGGCGGTGAGCGCTGGGGCCGCTATTCCATCATCGGCCTGCCGGCCTGCGAAGTGATCCGCATCCATGGCAACAGCGTCAGCGTGACCGCCGGCGCCGATACGCGTCACCAGGATGTGGATGACGTCATTGCCTGGATTGATGACTACCGCAGCCACTACCGTGCCCCGGAGGTTGATGGCCTGCCGCGTTTCAACGGTGGGCTGGTGGGCTATTTCGGCTATGACAGCGTGCGTTACTTCGAGCCCCGGCTGGGTCCGGCAGCGGGCGAGGATACCCTCGGCGTGCCTGACATCCTGCTGATGCGTTCCGAAGAGCTGGTGGTGTTCGATAACCTGCGCGGCAGTCTGTTCCTGCTGGTGCTGGTGGACCCCGCCGCCGACCGGGCCGTGGAAGGCGGCCTGGCCCGCCTGGCCGAACTTGAGGACATGCTGCGCGCGCCGTTGGCAGAGCCGGCGCCACGGCCGCCGGCGGATGCGCTGGCGGAGGCGGATTTCGTCTCCGAGTTCCCGGAGCAGGACTTCAAGGCAGGCGTGGAGCGTATTCGCGAATACACGCTGGCGGGGGACATCATGCAGGTGGTGCCATCGCAGCGCATGTCGGTGCCGTTCCGTGAGGAGCCACTGGATGTCTATCGGGCACTGCGTTACCTGAATCCGTCTCCCTACATGTTCTTCCTGGACCTCGACGACTTCCAGATTGCCGGTTCGTCACCGGAAATCCTGACCCGTGTGGAGCACGGCCGGGTGACGGTGCGGCCCATTGCCGGTACCCGGCGGCGCGGACATTCAGAAGCCGAGGACCAGGCCCTGGAGGCAGAGCTGCTGGCGGACCCGAAAGAGATTGCTGAGCACCTGATGCTGATCGACCTGGGGCGCAATGATGTGGGGCGTATCGCCGAGGCCGGCAGTGTGGCACTGACTGACCAGATGGTGGTAGAGCGCTATTCCCATGTCATGCATATCGTCTCCAATGTCGAAGGCAAACTGAAACCCGGCCTCGGGCCCCTGGACGTGCTGCGGGCCACCTTTCCCGCCGGCACCCTCAGTGGTGCGCCAAAGATTCGTGCCATGGAAATCATTGATGAGCTGGAGCCGGTCAAACGTGGCGTCTACGGTGGCGCGGTGGGCTATATCGGCTTCAATGGCGAGATGGACACGGCCATTGCCATCCGCACAGCGGTGATCAAGGGCGGTCGCCTCTACGTGCAGGCCGGTGCCGGCGTGGTGGCCGATTCCGTGCCGGCCCTGGAGTGGAAAGAGACCATGAACAAGGCCCGTGCCGTCTTCAAGGCGGTCAACATGGTTCGCAATGGTCTCAAGCCGGAGGTGGACGCATGACTCGCCTGCTGATGATCGACAACTATGACAGCTTCACCTACAACCTGGTGCAGTACCTGCAAGAGCTGGGTGCCGAGGTGGACGTACGTCGCAATGACCAGGTTACGCTGGCGGAGATCGAGGCGCTGGCGCCTGATCTTCTGATGGTCTCACCGGGGCCCTGCACGCCGAATGAGGCCGGCATCTCCATGGACGCAATCCGGCATTTTGCCGGGCAATTGCCGATCATGGGGGTGTGCCTCGGGCACCAGGCACTGGGCCAGGTATTCGGCGGCAAGGTCGTGCGTGCCCGGCAGGTGATGCACGGCAAGACATCGCCGGTTTACCACACCGGCGTCGGTGTGTTTGCCGGCCTGCCATCGCCGTTCACCGCCACCCGGTACCATTCCCTGGTCGTGGAGAGAGACTCGCTGCCGGACTGTTTCGAGGTAACGGCCTGGACGCAGACGGATGACGGGGCCGAGGACGAGATCATGGGTATGCGACATCGTGAGCTGGCCCTTGAGGGGGTCCAGTTCCATCCCGAATCCATTCTGACCGAGCATGGCCATGCCATGCTCAAGAACTTTCTTGACCAGGGGAGCTGACATGGACATCCGTGAGGCGCTGGGCCGGGTTATCGAACATATCGACCTGGATCTGGATGAGATGCAGTCCGTGATGCGGCAGATCATGACCGGTGAGGCCACGGACGCACAGATTGGTGCGTTCCTGGTGGGTCTGCGCATGAAGGGCGAAAGCCTGGACGAGATTGCCGCAGCGGCGCAGGTGATGCGTGAACTGGCCACGCCGGTGGTGCTGCCGGAGCTGGCCCATGTGGTGGACATTGTGGGCACCGGCGGTGACGGCGCTAACCTGTTCAATGTGTCCACAGCGGCGTCTTTTGTGGCCGCAGCGGCCGGCTGCCATGTTGCCAAGCACGGCAACCGGTCAGTGAGTTCGAAGAGTGGCTCGGCGGACCTGCTGGAGGCGGCCGGCGTGCATCTGGACCTGTCACCGGAGCAGGTGGCGGCCTGTGTCGCCGAGGTGGGCGTCGGCTTCATGTTCGCGCCCCAGCACCATGGCGCCATGAAGCATGCCATCGGGGCACGGCGGGACATTGCCCAGCGCACCATCTTCAACATCCTCGGCCCGATGACCAACCCCGCCGGTGTGCGGCGCCAGGTGGTGGGCGTGTTCAATGCCCGACTGTGCCGGCCCATGGCAGAGGTCCTGGGCCGCCTTGGCGGAGAACACATACTGGTGGTGCATGGCGAGGACGGGCTGGACGAAGTGTCACTGGCGGCGCGGACCCATGTGGCCGAGTACCGGGATGGCGAGGTGCGCGAATACACGGTGACGCCCGAGGAACTGGGCATCGACTCTGCCTCGCTGGTGGGCCTCGATGTGACCGATTCGCAGGCCTCGCTGGCGCTGATCCGTGATGCATTCGGCAAGCGCACCAGCAGCGCGGCGGCCAAGGCGGCGGACATGATTGCACTCAACGCCGGCGCGGCGATCTATGTTGCCGGCGTGGCGCGCTCCTTCAGTGACGGCGTGCGCATGGCCGAGGACCTGATCCATAACGGCGAGGCGCGCGAGCGCATGAGCCAGCTGGCCCAGTTCACCGCCATGCTGAAAGACGGTGAGGAGGCCTGAGTTGAAAACCACGGGCACAGTGCTGGACCGCATATTGGCGCGCAAACAGGAAGAGGTGGCTGAGCGGCGCCAGGAGGTGTCGCTGGAGCAGCTCATGGACCGGGCCCGGGCACAGGACCCGGTACGCGGTTTTGTCCGCTCCATGGAGGTACAGCTGGCCAGCCGCCGTGCGGCAGTGATCGCCGAGGTGAAAAAGGCGTCTCCCTCAAAAGGGGTGATTCGCGAGGACTTCCACCCGGCGGACATCGCCATGTCCTATGAGGCGGGCGGCGCAGCCTGCCTGTCGGTGCTCACTGACCGTGACTTTTTCCAGGGCCACGAAGACTACCTGGTGGCGGCCCGGGAGGCCTGTACGCTGCCGGTGCTGCGCAAGGATTTCACCATTGATCCGTACCAGGTCTGGGAGGCACGGGCCCTGGGGGCGGACTGTATCCTGCTGATTGTTGCCGCACTGGAAGACGACCAGCTGCATGCGCTCAGCCAGTGTGCCAGTGACGCAGGCCTGGATGTGCTGGTGGAGGTGCATACAGCCGCTGAGCTGGCGCGTGCCTTGCCGCTGAATACCCGCCTGATAGGCATCAACAACCGCGACCTGCATACGTTTGAAACGCGCCTGGATACGACCTGGTCGCTGCTTGAGCAGATACCGCAAGACCGTATCGTGGTGACTGAGAGCGGCATCCACACGGCGGCGGATGTGGCCGCCATGGCTGACCACGGCGTGCATGCCTTTCTTGTCGGTGAGGCGTTCATGCGCGCCGATGACCCCGGTGAGGCCCTGGCCGGGATGTTCTTCCGCGCCTAGGCGGCGTCAGCCACCCATCATGGCCGACGCCGCCACGGCGACGCAGGTCATGACGAACAGGGTGGTGATGGTGCCGGTGCGCAACGGTTTCATGGCCGTTTCCCAGTCAGGTGACGTGGTACAAGGCTGGCAGAATCTGCGCCAGGCACCAGTGTGCTTTGGTAAGCCATGGTTGCAGAACGTAATCCGTGGGCAGCGCACAAAAAAGGCCGGCAAGTGCCGGCCTGTTTGATGTCATCTTGATATCGCGTCAGCGGGTGCCGTACACCACCATGGTCTTGCCCTTCACGGACACCAGCCCCTGGTCTTCCAGGTTCTTCAGTACGCGGCCCACCATCTCTCGTGAACAGCCGACGATTCGGCCGATCTCCTGGCGGGTGACCTTGATCTGCATGCCGTCCGGGTGGGTCATGGCATCGGGCTGTTTGCACAGCTCCAGCAGGGTACCGGCGACGCGGCCAGTGACATCCAGGAATGCCAGGTCGCCCACTTTGCGGGTGGTGGCACGTAGGCGCCCGGCGATCTGGGCTGACACGGCAAACAGGATGTCGGCATCCTCACGGGCCAGCTGGCGGAACTTGGCGTAGCTGATCTCGGCCACTTCGCACTCTGTTTTTGCCTTTACCCAGGCAGAACGTGACGGGGCGTCCTCAAACAGGCCCATCTCGCCGAAAAAGTCACCCTCGTTGAGGTAGGCCATGATCATCTCACGGCCGTCGTCATCCTCGATCATGACCGTGACGGAACCCTTGAGTATGTAATAAAGGGCGTCCGACTCGTCGCCAGCGTAGATAATGGTGCTCTTTGCCGGGTACTTGCGGCGGTGACAATGCGCCAGGAAGTTTTCCAGGTTCGGAATAATCTTGTTGCCGGCGTCCATCATGGGTGTGGTCATAAGTCTCGGAAATAATTATCAGAACGCCTTGGAGTGTGCCTTGTTTTGGGGCTGTTGCCAAGGTAAGCGGTCACAAACCCGGTGCATGGCCGGGCAGGGTATGGGTGCGGGATTGTGGCTGTGTTAACCTGCGCCACCGCGCAGCTGGAGTTGGCGATGAAGGCAGAAATTCGTTGGCAGGGTGAAGTGGCCTTTGAGGCCGAATCCGGGTCTGGTCACACCGTCATGGTCGATGGGCCACCCGATCACGGCGGCCAGAACAGGGGGCCGCGCCCCATGGAAATGGTGCTCATGGGGGCCGGATGCTGTGCTTCCTTTGACGTGGTTCACATTCTGCGCAAGTCGAGACAGGATGTGACCGACTGTGTCTGCCAGCTGCAGGCTGAGCGGGCCGAAGACGAGGTGCCAGCGGTGTTCACCCGCATCCACATGCATTTCATCGTCCGTGGACGCAACCTCAAGGATAATCTGGTCTCCCGGGCCGTGAGCCTGTCCGCCGACAAGTATTGCTCGGCGTCGATCATGCTGGCGCGCGGCGGTGTCGGGATTGAACACAGTTACGAGGTAATCGAGGAGGCATGAGCCATGGCTGAGCGTCCGACGAATCCGCTGGCGGGGCTCCGCCACGTGGCCCTTTTTGTGGAAGACCTGGAGGCCTGCGAGCATTTCTATGTGGATTTGCTCGGTATGGCAGTAGAATGGCGGCCGGATGATGACAACGTCTACCTGTGCGGTGGCTGCGACAACCTGGCCCTGCACCGCTGGAAGGATGGCGCCTTTGACGGCGCCCAGCGGCTTGACCACATTGGTTTCATTGTCGACCGTGCCGAGGACGTGGACCAGTGGGCCACCTTCCTCCAGGCCAATGGTGTCATGCTGAAGTCACAACCGCGCACCCACCGTGATGGGGCGCGCAGTTTTTATTGCCTGGATCCGGCAGGCGTGGTGGTGCAGGTGATCCATCATCCGCCGATTTCAGGAGGGCGCTTCGTCAGCTGACTGGCGGGGCAAATGAACCGGCATTTACTGGATGCCAGGTCAGTTGCGGGAATTGAACGTTGAAAGATCCTAACCCCAAGATCAAGTTGCATGGCTTCAACAACCTGACGAAGTCATTGAGTTTCAACATCTTCGATATCAGTTATGCGAAGACAGAGCAGCATCGGCGCGAATATATCGAGTATATCGACGAGTTGTACAACGCCGAGCGACTGACCGAGATTCTCACCAACGTGACCAAGATCATTGGCGCGAACATTCTCAATATTGCCCGCGAGGACTATGACCCCCAGGGCGCCAGCGTGACCATGCTGATTGCCGAGCATGAAACACCGCCCGAGGATTCCAGCTACGATGAAGAGGCGCCTGGCCCGCTTCCGGACAGTGTGGTTGCCCATCTGGACAAGAGTCACGTGACGGTACATACCTACCCGGAATCCCATCCGGACAACGGCATCTCCACCTTCCGGGTGGATGTGGACGTATCTACCTGTGGCGTGATTTCACCCCTGCGGGCACTGAATTATCTGATTCACAGCTTTGATTCCGACATCGTGACGGTGGACTACCGCGTGCGTGGCATGACCCGCGATGTGGATGGCACCAAGCACTACATTGACCACGACATCAATTCGATCCAGAACTTTCTCAGCGAAGACACCCAGAACAGTTACCAGATGATCGACGTCAACGTGTACCAGGAGAACATCTTCCATACCAAGATGCTGCTCAAGGACTTTGATATCGATAACTACCTGTTTGGTGCGGGGTGTGGTGAGTTCGGGGATACCGAGCTTGCCGATATCGAAGGGCGCCTGCGCAAGGAGATGCTGGAGATCTTCTATTCCAGAAACCTGGATTGAACGGCCCCGGCAGACTCGCCAGGCAAAAAGAACCGGCTTCGGCCGGTTTTTTTATGGCCTGGCTGACATGCCGTCAGATGCGGTAGGTCGAGAATGTCATGACCTTGCTCATGAGCGTCATGGCAGCGCGCACCGGTGGCGGCAGGTCGGCACCGCCGGCGCCCCTGGCCGTGACAGCGTGCTTGAGCTCATCCTCACGCATCTGCTCAAGGATGGCCCGGGTGCGCAGGTCCTTGTCCGGCACCTGCGCAAGATGTGCCTCGAGGTGGCGCACCACCTGCTGTTCCGTTTCCGAGACAAAGCCAAGACTCCAGCGGTCCCCGGCCAGGCCGGCCAGCGCACCGATGCCGTAGGACATGGCGTAGAACAGCGGGTTCAGGCGGCTGGGTACGCTGTCCAGTTCCGCCAGCCGCGCTTCGCACCAGGCCAGGTGATCCTCTTCCTCGCGAGCGGCTTCTTCCATGGCCTGCCGTACTGTGGGCAGGCGCGCCGTGCTGGCCTGCCCCTGGTAGAGCGCCTGGGCGCACACCTCACCGGTATGGTTGATACGCATCAGGCCCGCCAGGTGGTCCCGGGATGCGGCCGTGTTCGCGGCGTCGTTGTGTTGCCCATCACCGGGGGTGCGCCGTTCACTCCGGGCAGTGCCGGGCGTCAGTGTGCGCAGGGCGTTTTCCACGCTGCTGAGTAGTCGATCCACGGGGGACAGGGTTCTGCGTTGGTTCATGGGCTCAGTATACCATGGAGCTGTTTCCGGGCTCAGGCCCGAGTTTGGCCATGGCCGGAGGCCTGCTAGGATAACCGGTCCGGCCTGTTCGGATGCCATCATAGCCGGGGCAAGGGAGAAAAGAGTGAAAGAGCTTGATGATCTGCGCCTGCTGGTGGAGTCGCGCTTCCCGGTCATTGTCCTTGAGACCTGGGAGGAATCCAGGGCGCTGGCGGTGCTTCGCCGCCTTGCCATGGAAGAAGGTCGGGCGATGTTCCGCTGGAACCTGGTGGACGGCCTGATGCGGGATGACCTGCAGGGCACGCCGGCCTTCACCAGTACGGCGGCCCCCGAGGCCGTGCTGGAACACATCCGCAAGAGTGACCAGCCCGGTATTTTCGCACTCTGCGATTTTCACCCCTTCCTGGAAGATAACCCCCGCGTGGTGCGTCTGATCAAGGATATTGGCCAGAATCATGAGAGCAATGGCCACACACTGGTGCTGGTCAGCCATGCTGTGGATATACCCCGGGAAATAAGCCGCATGAGCACACGTTTCCAGCTCAGCCTGCCGGATGAGCGCCAGCTGCTTTCCCTGGTGCAGGATGAGGCCAGGGACTGGCAGCGCCGCAGCGGCAAGCGGGTGCGTTCAGACCGGAAAACGCTGTCCCGGCTGGTTGCCAACCTCCGGGGGCTGACCCGCGAAGACGCGCGCCGGCTGGCGCGCGGCGTCATTGTCGATGATGGCGCCATTTCCGAATCCGACATGCCTTCGGTCAACAAGGCCAAGTTTGAACTGCTGGACATGCAAGGCGTGCTCAGTTTCGAGTATGACACCAGCCGCTTTTCCGACGTGGGCGGCCTTGCCAACCTGAAGGACTGGCTCGGCAATCGCCGCGACGCGTTCATCGACCCGGATGGCGTGGACGCGCCGCGCGGCATTCTGCTGGTGGGGGTGCAGGGTGGAGGCAAGAGCCTGGCCGCCAAGGCGGTGGCCGGGATGTGGCAATTACCGTTGCTGCGCCTGGATATGGGCGCGGTGTACAACAAGTTTTTTGGCGAGTCCGAGCGCAATGTCCGTGAAGCCCTGCAGTTGGCCGAGGAAATGTCGCCCTGCGTGCTGTGGGTGGACGAGATCGAGAAGGGCATTGCCTCCGGTGACAACGACGGCGGTACCTCACGGCGGGTATTGGGCTCGCTGTTGACCTGGATGGCGGAGCGCAAGGCACCGGTGTTCCTGGTGGCAACCGCCAATGATATTTCCCGGCTTCCTCCCGAGCTGATCCGCAAGGGCCGGATGGATGAGCTTTTCTTCGTTGATTTGCCATCGCCTGCGGTACGGGAAGACATTTTCCGTATTCACCTGCGCCTGCGCGGGCATGCGCCGGATGCCTTCGATATTGCTGCCCTGGCAGAAAACGCTGCCGGGTTTACCGGTGCTGAAATAGAGCAGGCTGTCGTGGCGGGCATGTATGCTGCCCGCGCCCGTGAGGAGGCCCTGGCCGATGCGCACCTGCTGTCCGAGATACAGGCAACGGTGCCTCTGTCAGTGACCATGGCAGAGAAGATTGCCGAGTTGCGCCAGTGGTGCCACAGCCGTGCGGTGCCGGCAGACAGTGCGGTATCCGCAGAGGAGGTCAGGCGTGTCCCGGCTGCCCGTTGATCCCGCCATTGCCGGCACAGACCGGAGTGTGGCCAGTGCCTATCTGGCGTCCATCCTGCCTGCGGTGATTGCCCATTACGGGCTGGACGAGGATGCCGTGCTGGCGGAGGCGGGTCTGGATCCGGCCGTGCTGTCGGAAACGGGCAGGATGGTGCCGCTGGTCGATGCCATGCGCCTGTTCCTGGTGATCCTGTCACGCACCGGTGACCCGGGCATGGGCTTCGAGATCGGACGCCAGGTGCGTGCCCGCTCCTACCAGGTGCTCGGATACGCGATCCTGTCCAGCGAGGACCTCGGCCAGGCCATTGAACGCCTGATGCGGTTCGAGAAGCTGGCTGGCAATCTCGGCGAGACCACCATGAACCGGGTTGGTGACATTGTTCGCCTGACCTGGCATTGCCCGGTCCAGGGGGAGCCTGCCCGTTACCTGACCGAGGCGGCCATCACCGGCTGGGTGACATTTGCGCGGCAACTGGTGGACGCGGCGCCGGCGCCCCTGCGCGTCTGCTTCCGGCATGCTGCCCAGGTGGATGCGGATCGTTATGAAAGGCATTTCCAGTGCCCGGTGGAATTCGCCGCGGATTTTGACGGCGTCGAGGTGCCAGAGTCATTCCTGCGCTTGCCACTGAGCGGCGCGGACCCGGGGCTCAGTGGCATGATGGAGCGTGAGGCGGCCCAGCTGCTGACGGATTACGACAGCCAGACCAACCTGGTCAATGCGGTTCGCAGTGAAATCTATCGTTTGCTGGCAGACGGCGAGCCAACGGTGGAGCAGGTGGCGGGGCGATTGCAGATGGCCGAGCGTACCCTTCAGGGGCGCCTGCGCAAACAGGGCGCCAGTTTCCAGGAGGTGCTTGATGGTCTGCGGCGTTCCCTGGCCGCGCTGTACATGCAGGATGCGCGGTTGTCGCTGACCGATATCGGGCTGCTATTGGGGTTTGCCGAGCAGAGTTCCTTTACTCGGGCTTTCCGGCGTTGGCATGGGGAGTCTCCGGCGCGGGTCCGCCAGCGGCTGGCCGAGTGAAGCGCACGATCACCTCTGCCAGCGCTCCCAGCTCCACCGGCTTTGCCACATGGGCATTCATGCCCGAAGCCATGCTGCGTTCCTTGTGCTCGCGCAGGATGTGGGCGGTCAGGGCGATAATCGGCAGTGGCCTGCGTCCGTGCATGCGCTCCCAGTCGCGAATCCGCCGCGTGGCCTCGAAGCCATCCATCTGCGGCATCTCGCAGTCCATAAGCACCAGGTCGTAATCCGTTTTCTGGATCGCCTCGACCGCTTCTGCCCCGTTGCTGACCACGTCCGGTTCCAGATTCAGTTTCGCCAGCATGCCGCGAATGACCTTCTGGCTGAGCAGGTGGTCTTCCGCCACCAGGATACGCAGGCCCGGGTCGGGCATGATGCCGTCGGCGGCATCATCGCTGCGCGGGGTGATCATGCCCATGGCCTCACTGAGCGCCTGTTTCAGGCGTGGTCCTGATACCGGCTTGCTTAACACCTTGTGGATGCCGACATTGCGGGCATTGGTAGCGGTGGGTGCGTCCTGGACGCCGGTGAGCATCACCAGTACCAGCGGATGTGTAATGACCGGGTCCTCGTGGATGCGGGCCGCCAGCTGCATGCCGCTGATGCCGGGCATATGGTGGTCCAGCAGGACGATGTCGTAGGGCTCGCCGAGATTGGCCTGGGTGCGAATGCTGGCAAGCGCTTCGCGTGGGTCCAGGCTGACAGTGACGCGCATGCCCCAGTTCAGCGCCTGCTGGCGAATCACCCGGGTGACAGTGGATGAGTCGTCCACCACCAGCATACTGCGGCCCAGCAGGATGCCGGGGTCGGTGGGCTCCGTCGTTTCGTCGCTGGCGGCAGCAGGCAAAGGCAGGCTGATCCAGCAGACCGTACCCTGGCGGCGGCTCTCGCGCAGGCCACAATCGCCATTCATGGCTTCGGTGAGTTGCCGGGCGATGGACAGGCTCAGTGAGGTGCCATCTTCCTGGTTGCCGGTGGTCGACCGGATCAGCGGAGCCAGGAAGTCACCGCAGTGCTGCAGTGCCGAACCTTCAAGCTCAAACCGGATATGGTTGGCGCGGCCGGAGGTATCCCGTGACACATCAACGACGATCTCACCCTCCATGCCCTCACGAATACAGGTGCCAAGAATATTGGTAAGGGTCTGGCGCAGCTTGTTGGGATCACCCTCCACCCGGGTGGGCACATTGGTGTGGATATGGGCGATCAATTCCATGCGTTTCTCTTCGGCACGTTCGCGGAAGAGATCCATGGCGTCCATGACCACCTCGGAAAGGTCAAACTGGTCACGGTTGACGTTGGCATCGCCCTGTTCCAGCCGTGAGTACTCCAGCACGTCATTGATCACGCGCAACAGGTTTTCCCCGGCAGAGCGGATCGAGCGCACGCATTCTTTCTGGTTCGGGGTCAGTGGCGTGTCGGTCAGGAGTTCTGCCATGCCGAGGATGCCACTCATGGGTGTGCGGATCTCATGGCTGACCCGCGACAGGGTGTCATTGCGCGTCTGCCAGGTCAGTTCTTCCATGGCCTGTTGCTGGCTGCGCTGGAAGTCGCGGCGCATCTGTATCTCGCGCAGGACCGTGAGGCCGGCGGCGAACAGCACTGCCTCCACGGCGCCCGCCGCCAGAATCAACAGCGGCAGGTGCACATCCAGTGGCAGGACGCCAAAGCCCGCCAGTATCGCCAGCATCACCGAGCCAACCAGGGTTGCCCGCGCGGCAAGGTACAGTCGTGCCTGAGCCACCTGCTGGCTCAGGGCGCGAAAACCGACGAACACAAACACAATGGATGACAGGAACAGCATCCCGTAGGCCAGCATGCCGGCGATGTAGGTGGGCAGCGCAAGGCACATCAGCGCCAGCAGAACAGCACTGCCACTCAACAGGCGCAGGCCGCGGTCCAGCCAGGGCAATGTCGCCTTCAGGTTGAGGAAGTGCCGTGTGAACTGGGCGCTGAGCACCACAGCGGCAAATTCCAGCATGATTTCGGTGATGGACTGGAAGCCGGGCATGGGTATGAAACGCACGCCAATAAAACCGGAGGACACCAGGCAGGTCAGCAGCAGGCACAGCTGGAAGGCCGAATAGTAGAGGTTGGCGGGCTGCCGCGACGACACCCACAGTCCGAGGTTGAACAGCATCAGGCCAATGACGATGCCGCCAAGCACCAGCAGGGCCAGGTCATCACCGCGGCTGATCAGGGGCTGGTTGAGCGCATCTGCCAGCACGATGCTGAAATTGGCCGCCAACGCCGGCTGGATGCGCAGGTAGTAAACCTCCACCTGGTCCGGTGGCAGCGTCAGGTCAAACACCTGGTGGCGGGCGGGAATGTCGGCCCACGGCGGCGACAGGTCGTTGCCCGCCAGGCGCTGCTGGTAACCCTGTTCCGACGGAAAGAACAGGGTGGTCTGGCGGAAAAGCCCGGGGATCAGGTTCAGGAACCGGCGCAACGGGGCATCGCTGGTGTTTTTCAGTGCCAGCCGCACCCAGATCACGTCACGGGTGAAGCCAATGCGTTCGCGGGAACCGGAGGCGGGTGTAAACGCACTGTCCGGGGTGGTCCGGATGTCATTCAGGGTGAGCTGTCCGCCGGGGTCAGCGAGGAAATCCGCGTAGACCGTTATGCGGTCACGTGCCTGGCTGCTGTCAACCAGGTACGCCGGCGGCGCAGCCCGGGTAGCGCCAGCCAACAGCAGCAGGCAGACAAACCAGGCTGCAGTGTCAGGCCTGCTCAGCCGGTTTCTCATCCTTGTCCTGCTTGTCGCCCTTGGGTTTGCCGCGGTCAAGGACATAGGCATCCAGGCCCGCTTCGGTCAGCAGGTACGCCCCCAGCTCGCTGCGGCGGCCGCCGTCGCAGCTGACGATGTAGACGAAATCCTTTTCCAGGGATTTCAGCTGGCGACGCAGCTCGTTGAGGGGAATATTGCGGGCGCCCGGCACGCGGTCATGCTTGAATTCCATGGGCAGGCGCACATCCAGGCGCACAATGGCGCGATCGCCTTCCTCTTCCATTTCCTCGATCTGGGCATCCTTGAGCTTGCGAATCACAGAGCCGCTGAGGAGGGTATGGAAATCTTCCTTGCCCAGGCACATGAGCACGCCGTCACTGGTCATGGTGACGGTGGCATTGCGCGGGTCATCAGAAATCAGTGCATCCTCACCGAAGAAGCTGCCGGCGGTGAGGGCGGCGAGGGTCTCTGCCTTGCTGCCCTGGCTGCGGGTGACCATGGCCTTGCCCTGCTTGATCACGTAGAAGGTGTCGCCGGCCTCGCCTTCGCGAACAATCTCTTCACCCAGGCTGACCTCACGCTCTTCAAACTTGACGAACAGGGCCTGGATATTCTGCGGCGGGATCTGGCTGAACAGTTCTGACTCCAGCAGGGCATCCATCCAGTCCCGCTCGTGGCTGTCATCATCTTCATCGAGCATGGATTCTGCCGCCTGGGTCCAGGTCATCAGCAGGTCCAGTTTGTTGCGCTCAATGCCATACACCACGGTAGGTTCCTTGGTGATGGCATTGACGGTGTGCTCGGCGTAGTTGTCCAGGGCCAGGTAGTTCTCGTCGTCATCGGCCGGGAAGTTGCGTACCTGGAAGCTGGCGTCGGTGAGGTCGAGAGCGCCCTTGATCAGGAAGAATGCCTTGTCAGACTGTTCGCCGCGCTTGAACAGCACGCGGGCCGGCGGCAGGTTGAGCACCTGTATCTGGCCACAGATTTCCTTGAGGTGACTCTCGGAAAGGCAGTCGAAGGGAATGAATTCCTGAAGCTTTTCCAGATCAATCGGTACGTCGCTCATGCTTTTCCCTGTCCCCGGGGGCGTGAATCCATGCAGTCGATTATGGCAGAGCAGCGGCTGGCTTGTCACAGTGGCGACGGCCGTGCCGCGGGCCGCCCGTTACTGCAGCCCGCCCTCACCCGCGAGTCTACGCGTTCTCGCGGGCGATGGCACGGTACCCGATGTCGCGGCGGGCAAAGCAGCCAGACCAGGAAATCCTGTCCACGCCGCGATAGGCGCGGGCCTGGGCCTCGCCGACACTGTCACCCAGCGCCGTGACGCAGAGCACCCGGCCGCCGGCCGTGACCACGTTGCCATCATCGAGACGGGTGCCGGCATGGAATACCTTGGTGTTGTCATCATCGGCCTCGTCCAGGCCGCTGATAGCGTCGCCCTTGCGGTAGTCTTCCGGATAGCCGCCGGCCGCCATGACCACGCCCAGTGCCGGGCGCGGGTCCCATCGGGCCTCAGCCCGGTCCAGGGTGCCATCAATGGCCATCAGGCACAGCCGCGCCAGGTCAGACTGCAGGCGCATCATGATCGGCTGGGTTTCCGGATCGCCGAAGCGGCAGTTGTACTCGATCACCCGCGGGGCGCCGTCTTCACTGATCATCAGGCCGGCATAAAGGAACCCCTTGTAAGGGTGGCCTTCGGCGGCCATGCCCTCGACAGTGGGCACGATGACCTCATCCATGATGCGTTGGTGAACATCGGCCGTGACCACTGGTGCTGGCGAGTAGGCACCCATGCCGCCGGTATTGGGGCCGCTGTCGCCGTCGCCGACACGTTTGTGATCCTGGCTGGTAGCCATGGGCAGGATGTGCTCGCCATCAACCATGACGATGAAGCTGGCCTCTTCGCCCTGCAGGAATTCCTCGATCACCACCCGGTGGCCGGCGTCGCCGAAACGGTTGCCGGCGAGCATGTCACGCACTGCATCCTCAGCTTCCGCCAGGGTCATGGCGACAATGACGCCCTTGCCGGCAGCGAGACCGTCTGCCTTGACCACAATGGGTGCGCCTTGCTGGCGGACATAGGCCAGCGCTTCATCGACATCGGTGAAGTTGCCGTACGCGGCCGTGGGTATCTCATGGCGCGCCAGGAAGTCCTTGGTGAAGGCCTTGGAACCTTCCAGCTGCGCCGCGCCGGCAGTAGGGCCAAAGCATTTCAGTCGCTTGCTCTTGAAGTAATCGACAATGCCGTCCACCAGCGGCGCTTCCGGGCCGATGATGGTCAGGTCGATGGCCTCGCGCCGGGCCAGCTCGGCAAGAGCCTCCTTGTCCATCACGTCCAGGGCCACGTTTTCGAGCTTGGCCTCACGGGCGGTGCCGGCGTTCCCGGGTGCCACGAATACCTTGGTCACGCTGTCGGACTGGGCCACCTTCCATGCCAGTGCGTGCTCGCGACCGCCACCGCCCACTATCAATACTTTCATCCGTGGCTCCTGTCAGTGGCGGAAGTGGCGCATGCCGGTGAAGACCATGGCCATGCCATGCTCATCGGCGGCAGCGATGACTTCGTCGTCCCGGATGGAGCCACCCGGCTGGATGACGCAGCTGATACCCACCGCGGCCGCGTTATCGATGCCATCACGGAACGGGAAAAAGGCGTCGCTGGCCATGACCGCGCCCTTCACCGGCAGGCCGGCATGCTCGGCCTTGATGGCGGCAATGCGGGCCGAGTTGACGCGGCTCATCTGGCCCGCGCCCACGCCGATGGTCTGGCCGCCGCTGGCGTAGACAATGGCGTTGGACTTGACGAACTTGGCGACCTTCCAGGCAAACAGCAGGTCGGCGATTTCCGTCGGCGTCGGTTGGCGCTTGCTGACTACCTTGAGTTCATTTTCGCTGACCATGCCCAGGTCCCGGTCCTGTACCAGCAGGCCGCCGTTGACGCGCTTGTAATCCATGTCGGGCTGGTTGGCAGACAGGTCGCCGCAGGCCAGCAGGCGTACGTTTTTCTTTTCTGCCACCACGGCCTGGGCGGCGTCGCTGATGGCCGGCGCGATGATCACTTCCACGAACTGGCGCTCGACAATGGCGCGGGCGGTGTCGGCATCCAGCTCGCGGTTGAAGGCAATGATGCCGCCAAACGCGGATTCGCTGTCGGTGGCGAAGGCCAGCTCGTAGGCAGCACCAATGCTGTCTGCCACGGAGACGCCGCAGGGGTTGGCATGCTTGACGATGACGCAGGCGGGCTGGGTGAACTGGCGTACGCATTCCAGTGCCGCATCGGTGTCGGCGATGTTGTTGTACGACAGGGCCTTGCCCTGCAGCTGCCGCGCCGTTGAGATAGAGGCACCGCTTGCGTTGCGCTCGACGTAGAAGGCAGAGCGCTGGTGCGGGTTCTCGCCATAGCGCATGTCCTGGGCCTTGACGAAGTTCAGGTTGCAGGTGCGGGCGAACGGGTCGTTACCGCCCTCCACCAGTCGGCCAAAGTAGTTGGCGATGGCGCTGTCGTAGCTGGCGGTGTGTTCGTAGGCCTTGATGGCAAGATCAAAGCGGAAGCTGTCGGTGAGGCTGCCGCCATTGTCGGCGAGCTCGGCGAGCACGCGGCTGTAGTCCGAGGGGTTGGTGACGATGCCTACATGGGCATGGTTCTTGGCCGCAGCACGGACCATGGTGGGGCCGCCGATGTCGATGTTCTCGATGGCGTCCTCCAGCGAGCAATCCGGGTTGGCCACGGTCTGCTCGAACGGGTACAGGTTCACCACCACCAGGTCTATGCGGTTGATGCCGTTGTCGGCCATGACCTGGTCATCCGTGCCGCGGCGCCCGAGAATGCCGCCGTGCACCTTGGGGTGCAGGGTCTTGACCCGGCCGTCCATCATCTCCGGGAAGCCGGTGTACTCGGACACTTCGGTGACGGCCACGCCAGCCTCCTTGAGGGCGCGGTAGGTGCCGCCGGTGGACAGCAGTTCAATTCCCTTTTCGGCCAGCGTGCGGCCAAAATCCACCAGCCCGGTCTTGTCGGAAACACTGATCAGTGCGCGTTGCACGGCGTTGCTCATTGCCTTGGTACCTGTCGGGAGAGTCAAAAACAAAAAAGGGCAGTCGTGACTGCCCTTGCAAACGGGTGGATGGCCCTAGAGCAGGCCGTACTGCTTGAGCTTCTTGCGCAGGGTGCCCCGGTTCAGGCCAAGCATCTCTGCGGCCTTGGTCTGGTTGCCACGGGTATGCTCCAGCACTTTCTCAAGCAGGGGTATTTCCATTTCCGCGAGGACCAGCTCATACAGGTCATTAACGGACTCGCCGTCAAGGTTGCGGAAAAAATCGGTCAGGGATCGACGCACACAGTTGCGCAGGGTGTCGCGACTGTCGCTTTGTGCCAGGGTCAGTTCCGGCTTGCGCTCTTCGGATGCGTTGACGGGTTCCAGTGTTCGTGCGGCAGAGTTCATGCGGCCTTTGCTCCGTTCTGATCCCCGTCGCGTCCGTCGACAGGGGATACTACTCCGTACCGGCCGAATCGCACTCGGTCGGTGACTGCTTCCAGTTCAAGGAAAAATTGTTCGACTGCTTGCCACTGCTCAGTGGCGCTTTCCAGGCGGTTGAAGATGCGCCTGAACGTTTCTCCCCCCGGGAGATTCGCGCTGTACCAGCCAAGATGCTTGCGGGCGATACGTACGCCGCTCTGTTCGCCATAAAATCCGTGCAGGTCTGCCAGGTGACCAAGCACGACGCGGCGAACGTCTGCCACCTTCGGCGGCAGTGGCAACTCCCCGCTGTCCAGGTAATTCCTGACGTCGTGGAAGATCCACGGATTACCCTGAGCAGCGCGGCCGATCATAATACCATCGGCGCCGGTAGATTCCAGTACTTTGCGGGCCTTTTCCGGCGAGTCGATATCGCCGTTGGCGAAAACCGGTATTGACACGGCCTGCTTGACGGCGGCGATGGTCTGGTATTCCGCCTCGCCATTGAAGCGGCACGCGCGCGTGCGTCCATGCAGGGCAAGGGCCTGTATGCCAGCCTGTTCGGCCATGCGCGCAATCATGACGGCGTTGCGGTTCTGTTCGTCCCAGCCAGTGCGGAATTTCAGGGTCACCGGCACATTCACGGCGGCCACCACGGCATCAAGTATTTCGCCCACCAGGGCCGGGTCTCGCAGCAGGGCCGAGCCGGCCGCTTTGCGGCACACTTTCTTCGCCGGGCAGCCCATGTTGATGTCGATGATCTGCGCGCCCATGTCCACATTCAGTGCGGCCGCATTGGCCAGCATCTGTGCGTCACCACCGGCGATCTGCACGGCGACTGGGCCCGGCTCATCAGCGTGGGGAAGGCGGCGCATGCTTTTACGCGAGTGCCACAGGCGCGTGTCGCTGGTGAGCATTTCCGAGACGATCAGCCCGGCACCCTGGCGACGACACAGCTGGCGGAATGGCAGGTCCGTGACGCCGGCCATGGGCGCCAGCGCCAGTCGGTTTTCGAGTGTGTACGGACCAATATTCACACGGGTCTCCGCAAGCACCGGCCGTGTCAGTGCACGCCCTGGAAAGGGAAGAGGGGCATTCTAGGAAAGTGGCCGCGGGGCGGCCAGTGGCATATCGCGCCAAAGCGGGGCCGTCCGGACGGACGGCCGGGGATCAGCCTTTCATGACCGGTGCCGGGAGGAAGCGCAGGGTGTAGTTCTTGGCATCCGGCCCCGGGTCCATGATTTCAAAGGAGATATGCACCGGGGTGTCGATGGGCATGGCGGTCATGCCCTTGAGCTCGCCGTGCAGGTAGTCCTCCGGCGCGAACCGGCGGCTGGCAATGGCCCGGCCCTTGAGGCTGGTGAAGCCCAGTTCCATCTGCGGGAAGGGCTGTTCGTAGTCCGCCTCGTTGAAGACGATGATGTCCACCACCAGTGCCGAGGCGAACTCGGGATGTTCGCGGACCACCAGGTTGGCGCCGCGCACCTTGCTGATGTTGGAGGGATTGGGTAGCCCGCAGCCCAGCCCGTTGCACAGGGTGCTGTAGAGTGGGCGCCAGGTCGGTGTGCGCGCCAGGTGGTCGAAGTTGAAGGCCAGGTACTGGGCACCAAGCACCAGCAGGGCAAGCACGGACAGTGCACTCCACTTGGCAAACTCGGCCATGTCAAAGCTGCTGGGTGCCCGTGGCATGCTGACCCGCGTGCGGGGTGCCGGCGCGTCGGCTTCTGGCAGGTCAATGGCAGCAATTTCACCGCTGTCCGTGCCGGTGTCCTCGTCCAGCAGGCCGTCGTCCATGTCACTGAAAAAGTCGTCGGCGTCGTCAGCCCAGTCGGCGGGCTCGGCCTTGGCGCTGGCGGCTTCTCGTGTGCGTGTCTGCTTGTCCTCGCGCTGGCGGCGTGCCGCTGCCGACTCTTCGGTATCCTTGAGGCTCATGTCATCGGCATTGCTGGGTGGCTCGGGCTCATCGTCAAGCTCTTCCAGCAGCTTTTCGGCCCAGGATTCGTCGCCACTCTCGTGCTCCTGACCCCGGCCGGCCCCGGCCATGTCCGAGAAGTCCTCGCCGCTGAGCTGTTCGTCGCCGTCCTGCTCCAGGGACATGAAGGAGTCGCTAAGTTCGATCGACCCCATGGACACCTTGGTGTCATTGCCCTTGTACTCTTCCTTGGTGACCGGCTTGTCGTCGAAGTCCTCGTCCACGGACGAGCTGTCGTCGTCTTCATTCAGGGTCCAGCGGTTGCCGCTGTCCTTTTCCTCGGCCTGCCCGGGCAGTGTCCACTTTTCCGGTGGCGCCGCCTGCGACTCCCCGGAGGGGGCCGGCTGCGCCGGCTTGGCGGGTTTGGCAGGCGCAGCTTTTGCAGCGGGCTTCTTCGCGGGGGCTTCCTGGACCAGGTGGTCCATGGCCTGGAATACCTTCAGGCAGGAACCGCAGCGGACATTGCCGCTGGCCTGCTTGAGGTGTTCCTCTCCAATCCGGAACTGTGCCCCGCAATGTGGGCATTTGGTCTTGTACTGGGCTGCCATGCGCTATGCCGCTCCTGTGCTGCTTGGCCGATTCTTGTTCGTGTGCGCCATCCCCGCAAGGGCCTGGTTCACGAACGGCGCGTCCCGCTCAACCGAACCCAGTCGCCACGCTGCGCCATCGGCTCCATTGTAAAGGTTTTCCGGTAGCAGCTGGCAACGTCCTCTGCCTGGCTGGCAAGTATCCCGGAAAGTACCAGCTCGCCTCCCGGCCGGCAAAAGCCGGTCAGGGTCGGTGACAGCTCCTGAAGCGGCCCGGCCAGGATGTTGGCAACCACGAGGTCGTAGTGCTGTGCGGCGGGCATGTCGGCAGGCAGGCAGGTCTGTACCCGGTCGAGAACGCCATTGCGTTCGGCGTTGTCGCGGGTGGCGATCAGGGCCTGCGGGTCGATATCGCAGCACACTGCGCGCTCGGCTCCCAGCAGCAGGGCGGCGATGGCCAGCACGCCCGAGCCGCAACCGAAGTCCAGCACCTGCTTTCCCGCCAGAGACGCGCCATCCAGCCATTCCAGGCACAGTGCCGTGGTCTCGTGGGTGCCGGTGCCAAAGGCCAGTCCCGGGTCGAGCATCAGGTTCACGGCGTCGCCGCCTTTGCTTTCATGGCCCCCGGGGATGATCCACAGGCGGTTGCCAAAGCGCATCGGTGCAAAGTCATCCATCCACACCCGTTCCCAGGTCTGGTCCTCGAGCTGCTCCACCTGATGGGCAGGCAGAGGGCCCTCCCAGGCCTGCTCGAGCTGCGCCAGTACCGGCGCCAGCGGCTGGTGCTGTTCGAACAGGGCGGAAACCACCGTCTGGTCCCACAGCGGCGTCTCGCCAGGGGGCGGTTCAAAAAGTGGCTGGTCTGCTGCGTCGGTCAGGGTGACGGCGCAGGCGCCGAAACGCTCCAGCAATGACTGCAGGCGTTCGGCGCCCTGTGAGGCGGTGACCATGTGGAGTTGTTGCCAGGGCATGGGCGCTCCCGTGTATGCGGACACCGGAGTATAGCCGACGCGGACGAGATTCGTCCGCGTCAGTTGCTGCGCAGCTTCTTTTCCAGGTGGTGGATATCCACGCCGCCGGCGGCAAAGGCCGGGTCGCGGAAGATCCGCTCGCGGTGCAGGGGTACGTTGGTCTTGATGCCCTCAATCACGGTTTCTTCCAGGGCGTTGCGCATGCGTGCCATGGCCACATCCCGGGTCGGCCCCCAGGTGATCAGCTTGGCCACCAGGGAATCGTAATAGGGCGGTACGGTATAGCCGGTGTAGATGTGTGAGTCGACGCGCACACCGTTGCCCCCCGGCGGGTGAAAGTAGGTGATCTTGCCTGGCGAAGGGGTGAAACGGTCCGGGTCCTCGGCATTGATTCGGGCCTCGATGGCATGACCACTGAGGTGCACCTGTTCCTGCGTCAGGGACAACGCATTGCCGCCTGCGACAAGCAGCTGTTCCTTGACGATATCGACGCCACTGATCATCTCGGTGACCGGGTGCTCCACCTGCACCCGCGTGTTCATCTCGATGAAGTAGAAGCGCTCGTTTTCGTACAGGAACTCGAAGGTGCCGGCGCCGCGGTAGCCGATCTCCTGGCAGGCCTTGATGCAGGCCTCGGCCACGTCATCGCGCAGCGTTTGCGGAATCCCCGGTGCCGGAGCCTCCTCCACCACTTTCTGGTGGCGGCGCTGCAGGGAGCAGTCGCGGTCACCCAGATGGATGGCATTGCCCTGGCCGTCAGCGAGCACCTGTATTTCCACATGACGTGGGTGCTGCAGGAATTTCTCCATGTACACGGTGTCATCGCCGAAGGCATTCTTGGCTTCGGAGCGCGTCAGCGTGATGGCGTTGAGCAGCTGGTTCTCATTCTCGACGACACGCATGCCGCGGCCACCGCCGCCGGCCGCCGCCTTGATGATGACCGGATAGCCAATGTCACGGCCCAGCCTGAGCGCCTCGTCCGCGTTCTCGCCCACGGGGCCGTTTGAGCCGGGCACGGTGGGGACGCCCGCCTTCTTCATGGCATTGATGGCGGACACCTTGTTGCCCATCAGGCGAATCGTTTCCGGCCGTGGGCCGACAAAGACGAAACCGGAGCGCTCAACGCTTTCAGCGAAGTCGGCGTTCTCGGCAAGGAAGCCGTACCCCGGATGGATGGCGTCGGCGTCGGTGACCTCAGCGGCACTGATCAGTGACGGAATATTCAGGTAGGAGTCGGTGGAGGACGCCGGGCCAATGCAGACTGATTCGTCGGCCAGGCGCACGTGCATCAGGTCCCGGTCGGCACTGGAATAGACAGCCACGGTACGAATGCCGAGCTCCTTGCAGGCCCGCAGGATGCGCAGGGCGATTTCGCCGCGGTTGGCGATGACAACTTTCTCGAGCATGTCGTGCCCCCGTCAGGAAATGATGAACAAGGGCTGGTCGAATTCCACCGGCTCGCCATTATCAGCAAGTACCGCTTCGACGACGCCGGATTTGTCCGCCTCGATCTGGTTCATCATTTTCATGGCCTCGATGATGCAGAGGACGTCCCCGGCACGCACCTGCTGGCCCACCTCGACAAACGGGCCGGCGTCCGGTGAGGGTGACCGGTAGAAGGTGCCGACCATGGGGGACTTCACCTGGTGACCCCGCGCGGGCTCGCTGGCGGCGGGCTCGCTGCTGGCTGCCGGTGCGGCGGGGGCGGCGGGCGCTGCTGGTGCGGCCGGGGCCGGCGCGTAGAATTGCTGGGCGGCGGGCACTTTCTGGTGCCTGCTGATGCGCACCGATTCCTCGCCCTCACAGATTTCAAGTTCATCAATGCCGGACTCTTCCAGCAGTTCGA
Organism: Alcanivoracaceae bacterium; assembly: GCA_029212745.1. Classification (GTDB taxonomy): domain Bacteria; phylum Pseudomonadota; class Gammaproteobacteria; order Pseudomonadales; family Alcanivoracaceae; genus JARGOL01. The sequence continues at coordinate 572,499 of JARGOL010000001.1, read as the reverse complement.
TCAACTTCTTGATTTTGCGAATATCCATGGTCCGGAAAGTCCCTTATGCCTGTTCCAGTGTGTCGAGGGCGAAATCAAGCGCCAGTCGGTACCCGCGGGCACCGAGGCCGGCAATGACGCCTTCGGCAATGTCCGAAAAATAGGAGTGGTGGCGAAATGGCTCGCGGCGGTACACGTTTGAGAGGTGGACTTCCACGAACGGAATGGCCACGGCCAGCAGGGCGTCGCGCAGGGCAACGCTGGTGTGCGTGAATGCGGCCGGGTTGATGATGATGAAATCGATGCCTTCGCTGCCGGCGGCCTGTACCCGGTCCACCAGCTCGTATTCGGCATTGCTCTGCAGGGTCTGCAGGTGGTGGCCGCGGTCCTGCGCCAGGTCCTGGAGCTGCTGGTTGATGTCGTCCAGGCGCGTGGCACCGTAGGTGTCCGGCTCGCGCGTGCCGAGCAGATTCAGGTTGGGACCGTGTAATACCAGTATGGAAGCCACAACATTTCCCCAAAATACCCAAAAGCCGGCACATCTTCCGCGATCTTGCGGCTAAAAACCGGCTTCTGAGGTTCTTTTATCAGTCTGCCTGCAAGTGTAGGCAGATTTGCGCGGGGAAAAAAGCGCTTTACACCATTGGTTACAAATGCGGCCGGATCAGGGTCATATCCCGGACGTTACCTTCGTGTTCAGGTGCTTGAGGAACCGGTCAGGGCCCATCTCGCCGAGGATGCGCGCGCCCGGCACCTCCTCGCCGTCGCCACCGATGAACACCAGGCATGGCAGGCCGACGATGTTCCAGTGCGCCATGATGGCCTGGTTCTCGGCGGTAATCTCGGTGATATCAGCACGGATCAGGGTCCAGTCCGCCATGGCGTCGAGGACGCGGGGTTCGGTGAGGGTTTCTTCCTCCAGTACCTTGCAGGCCACACACCATTCGGCGAAGAAATCCACCAGCACCGGGCGGCCGGCACGGCTGGCTTCAGCCAGGGCCGCATCCAGCTGGGCGCGGCCGACCACGGTGCGCCATCCGGCGTGGGCCTCGGCGCTGCCGGCGTTGTCCGTCATGTTGGCGGCCACTGTGGTCGGGGCCGGCGCGCGGGCCAGGGGCTGCAGGGGATCATCTCCGCCACTGGCGGCGCCGACGATCAGGATGGTGCCGTAAAGGGCAATCACGGCAGCCAGCGCACGACGTGCACGTGAGCCATCCGCACCAACGGGCTCCAGGGCGCCCAGGTAGACACCGTAGGCGGCCATGAGCAGACCGTAGAGGCCCATCACCAGGCTGTTGTCCAGCAGGCGACCCGCCAGCCACACCGCCACACCCAGCATCAGCACGCCGAAGAAACGCTTCACTTCCTCCATCCAGGCGCCGGCGCGCGGCAGGATGTGGCCGCCGCCGGTGCCCACCAGGATCAGCGGCACACCCATGCCGATGGACAGGGCAAACAGGGAGGCGGCGCCGGTAGCGGCGTCGCCGGTGCCAGCCACGTACACCAGTGCGCCAGCGAGGATGGGGGTGACACAGGGCGATACCACCAGGGCTGAAATGGCACCGAGGATGGCGGCGCCGAGGAAGGAGCCACCCTGGCGCTGGTTGCCCAGCGAGTTCAGGCGATCACGCAGTGCGGCCGGCAGCTGCAGTTCGTAGAGACCGAACATGGACAGGGAGAGGATGAGAAAGACCACCGCAGAAGTAATGACTGCGGCCGGCTGCTGCAGCAGGTACTGCAGGTTCATGCCCGCCCCGAACAGGCCCACCAGCAGTCCGGCAATGGTGTAGGGAATGGCGACACCGAGCACATAGGCCACAGACAGGGTGAAACCGCGCATGGCAGACGGGTTGTCACTGCCGGCGATGATGCCCGACAGGATCGGGATCATCGGGAATACGCACGGGGTAAAGGCAAGCAACAGGCCGCCGGCAAAAAACAGCAGCACGATCATGCCCAGGCCATGGCCTGCCATCCAGTCATTGAAGGCGTTGGCGTCCTGGGAGGACAGGGTGGCAAAGAAGTCATTGTCGTTGCTTGTGTTAGCGCTCACGGGCGCTGCCGCAGCGCTCTCGCCAGTGACCACGGGCAGTGCAAACGAGCGTGTGCTGGGCGGGTAACACAGGACATCCTCCAGGCAGCCCTGGAAATCCACTTCCAGGGTCGCTGGCACCAATGGCACATGGGCCAGGGGCAGGTCCAGGGTGACCTCGTGGTAGTAGACCTCGACGTCACCAAATATCTCGTCGACCTTGTGCTTCCCGGGCGGCAGGGTGACGTCGGCGAAATCATTCAGCAGGTTGCCGTTTTCATCCACCAGCCGGAAAGAAAAGCGATGCTGGTACAGGTAGACATGCTCCCAGAGGGAGAAGCGCACCTGCAGGTTTTCCTGCGCCATGTCGGCATGGAAGTCGGTGACAAACGCTTCCTCCAGGGTCGGGATGTAATCCTCGTCCGCCGACGAAAACGGGTCGGCCGCAAAGACAGACCCGGGCATCAGCAGCAGGGCAAGGAACAGGTAACGCAACATGCTTGAAGGGCTCCGCGAGTAGTGCATCGACGCTATTCTCCCACAATCCGGTCCTGAAATAGGATGCCAAGCATCACGAATTGTTATTAACCCTGCCTTAACCCGTCTCCGAGAGCGCGATAACACCTGCTGTTGGCCCGTCTGTCGCGGATTAAGGAACCGTTAAGGCTGCCCGTAGATGCTGTATCCGTCGATTTCTGGAGATAGTCATGCGGATACTGATGTTGATAGGGCTGATTCTGGTCATGCCGGTGCGGGCAGAAACCATGACCCCGGAGACCTTCTCGCCCCAGTCCATGACGGACGCCCGGATCATCTACCTGGACTTCTGGGCCAGCTGGTGTGTGCCGTGCCGGCGTTCGTTCCCGTGGCTGAATGCCATGCAGGCGCGCTACGGCGACAAGGGCCTGCGCATTATCGGCATCAACGTGGACCGCGAGCGTGAAGACGCAAACAAGTTCCTGTCCCGCTACCCCGCCGAATTTGACCTGGTGATGGATCCGCAGGGTGTGCTGGCGGAAAAGTACCAGCTGCGCGGGATGCCCTCTGCGGTGGTGATCACCCCGGACGGCAGGGAGTTGCACCGTCACATCGGCTTCCGCGCCGATCGCGAGGACGAGTATGAAGAAATCATCGTGCAGTTGCTTGAGCAGGAGGAATGATCATGCGCACGGCTGTTGTTGTTTTTCTGGTTCTGCTGGCGGGATGCCAGCAGGCCCCGGTAAAGCCCTGGGAGCGGGATATTCTCGCCCGTGAAGACATGATTCCCGGTGAAGCTGAAGGTCTCGATGATGCCCTGGATGACCACATCTATTTCTCCAAGGAAGGCTCAAGTGGCGGCCGGGGCTTTGGTGGTGGAGGTTGCGGATGCAATTGAAAAAGAAACCGGCAAGCGCCCGGCGTGATGCCATTTCAGTGGGTTCGGCCCTGGCTGCAGCGACCTGTGCCCTGCTTGGCCAGACGGCAGGCGCAAGCGAGTCCGTGGAGGACTGGACCTTCGATTCCGCCGTGCTGTACTACAGCGAATCGGACCGGGTGACAGCGGTCGAGCCTGTTGTCCGGGGAACGCGCACCTTTGAAGACGACAGTGAGCTGAGCCTGAAACTGACCTTCGACTCGCTGACCGGTGCTTCCCACAATGGCGCCATTGTCAGTGATACCGGCGTGCAGACGTTTACCAGTCCCTCGGGCAGCACCATCTACCGGACAAACCCGGGTGATGTGCCCCTGGATGACACCTTCAAGGACACCCGCTCAGCCGTGAATGGCCAGTACACCTGGAACCTGTCCCGCACCTGGCGGGCGACCACCGGGCTGAACTATTCCACCGAGTACGATTTCACCTCCCTGGGTGCCAATGCCGGGTTGATGTGGGATCTCAATGAGCGCAACAGCACGCTGACCCTGGCGTTTGCCCATGAGTCCGACACCATTGACCCGGTGGGTGGCGTGCCCACGGCGCTGACCTGGCAGAGTGACCGGGTGCGCACGGGTACCAGCTCGGAAGACCGCAGTATCAACGACTTTCTGCTTGGCTGGACCCAGGTGATGAACCGGCGCTGGATCATGCAGCTCAACTACAACCTGTCGGCGTCCTCGGGGTATCACACCGATCCCTACAAGGTGGTGACGCTGGTGGATGCGGCGGGCAACCCCGAAGACAGCAGTACGGTGGGGGCCACCGACATCGGTGACGGCGATGCCCAGTTGATGGAGCAGCGTCCGGACAGCCGTACCAAGCATGCGGTGTACTGGGAGAACCGCTACACCCGCCAGAATGACGATGTGGTGGCGATGTCCTACCGGTTCATGACGGATGACTGGGGCATCAATTCCCACACCGTGGACCTGCGTTATCGCTGGAAGATGCAGAACGACTGGTTCCTGCAGCCGCATGTGCGCTGGTACAGCCAGTCCGCTGCCGATTTCTGGCGCGAGTCCATCACCGTCGCCGAGGCCAACCTGATCCAGGCGACCCAGGACGATGTCAGCGCCGATTACCGGCTGGGTGACCTCACCGATGTGACGGTGGGCCTGAAGTTCGGTCGTGAGTTGGCGTCAGGCAGCAAGTGGAACGCGCGACTGGAGTTCTTCCAGCAAAGCGGTGATACCGATGCAGCTGACGTGGATGCACTCATTGGCCAGGTAGGCTATACCTTCTACTGGTAAGGCGTGCCCCGCGGGCACCCTCCAGAACGAGGGGATTGCAGTGCAGCAGCAACGGCAAATTGAGGCCATCTCGCAGGGGTGGGCCGGCAGGTTTTCTGCCATGGCCAGCCCCTGCGAACTGCTTTGCCGCTCGGACAGCCAGGATGAGGCGCGCCGTTTACTGGACCTGGTGGCTGATGAGGCTGCCCGGATCGAGACCAAGTTTTCCCGCTACCGCGACGACAATGTCATGCACCGGATAAATGCCAGCCAGGGCGAGTGGGTGGCGGTGGATGAGGAAACCTCACGGCTTCTGGACTATGCCGACACCTGCTTCCAGCTGAGCGGTGGCCGTTTTGACGTGACCTCTGGCGTGCTGCGAAAGGCCTGGACGTTTGATTGCTCGGATCGCTTGCCGGATGCCGAAACCGTGCAGGCGTTGCTGGCTGACGTGGGCTGGTCCCGGGTCGAGCGTCGTCCCGGTGCCGTGAGACTGGCTCCGGGGATGGAGCTGGATTTCGGTGGCATTGGCAAGGAATATGCCGTGGACCGGGCATTGGGCCTGGCCGCAGCAATGACCGGCGCCGACCTGTTGGTGAACTTTGGCGGCGACCTTGCTGCACGGGGCGGGCAGCCCTGGCAGGTGGGCCTGGAGTCCGCCGGTGCCAACGGTGTCCAGGGGCAGTTTTCACTGACCCGAGGCGCCCTGGCCACCAGCGGTGACAGTCGTCGCTACCTGCTGCGTGACGGCGTTCGTTACAGCCATGTGCTGGACCCGACCAGCGGCTGGCCGGTAACGGGGGGACCACATTCAGTGACGGTGGCGGCCAGTCATTGCACCCAGGCAGGGATGCTGGCAACACTGGCACTGTTGCAGGGTGCCGGGGCGGAAGATTTCCTGCGCCAGCAGGGCGTACGTTACTGGTGCCAGTGGGAGTAGGTGCATGCGTATCCTGATTGTGGAAGATGACCGTTCCCTGGCCTCGGGCCTGTCCCGAGCACTGTCGGCGGACGGCTATACCGTCGATGTCATTCATGAAGGCGACCAACTGGTACCCGCTGTGTCCCGCGAGCATTTTGACCTTGTGCTGCTCGACCTGGGCCTGCCCGGGCTTGACGGGGTGTCAGCCCTGCGACGGTTGCGCAAAGGCGAGCAGCCGGTACCCGTGATCATCATTACCGCCCGTGACCAGCTCCAGGACCGGGTATCCGGGCTTGATGCCGGCGCCGACGACTATCTCGTCAAACCCTTCGAGATTGACGAGTTGCGCGCGCGTATCCGTGCCAGGCTCAGGCGCAAGGAGGGACCCGCCAGCCGGACACTGGTGGTCCGGGATCTGGAGATCGATCCGGACGCCATGGTGGTGTACCGCGCGGGAGAGGCAGTGGCGCTGCAGCGCCGCGAGTTTGCGTTGCTCAATGAGCTGGCCAGCAATGCCGGCCGCGTGCTCACCCGTGACCGCCTTGAGCAGGCGTTGTACGGCTGGACAGATGATGTAGAAAGCAATGCACTGGAAGTGCATGTTCATCATCTGCGCAAGAAACTTGGGGCGGACTGCATCCGCACCGTGCGGGGCGTGGGCTATACCATGCCCGGGGAATGACCTGATGTTTTCCATTCGCCGTTTCCTGTTTGCCTCGCTGGTGCTGGGCGTGCTGTTTGTCGGCGCGCTGGTCACCCTGGCCGTCTATGACCAGGCCCATCATGAGGTGGAAGAACTGTTCGACGCTCAGCTGGCGCAGAAAGGTCGCATTCTTTCGCTGTGGTTGCCGTTTTCGGATGCACCCACTGATCCGCTGGTGCTGAGTGATACGGTGCGCGGGCACAAGTACGAACGCTATGTGGCGGTGCAGCATTTTTCGGCACAGGGTGACCTGCTGATCACCAGCCCGAGCATGGCGGAAACGGCGTTGATGCGTCCGCCATTCACGCCGGGCCTTTCTGTGCAGCAGCTCGGCGACCACGCCTGGCACGTGTTTGCCCAGCCCTTGCCGGGTGGCGGCTGGCTGATGGTCGGCGAACGTGAAGAGGTGCGTCAGGAGCTGGCCCGCAATGCGGCGCTGGCGCTGGTGTTGCCATGGTTGCTGGGCATCCCGTTCCTGATCCTTGCGGTGGTGGTGGCCCTGCGGCGCGGGTTGCGGCCATTGCAATCCCTCACCGGGGCCATCGCCAGCCGCGACGACAGCAACCTGCAGCCGCTGGACGAAGGCGCCAACGTGGCCGAGCTGCAACCGCTTGTGGATGCCCTGAACCGTCTTTTCCTGCGGGTGGAGCAGGGGTTGCTGCGCGAGCAGCGATTCACCGCAGACGCTGCCCATGAGCTGCGGACATTGCTGACCGTGCTCAAGCTGCATGCCTCCAATGCCCGCGACCTGCCGGATGAACAGGAGCGGCGGGCGTCGCTGACCGCGTTGCTGTCCGGTGTTGACCGGGCCACCCATATGGTGGCCCAGTTGCTGGCGCTCGCCCGCATTGATCCGCAGGTCGACCAGGGCGGGGAGCCGGTTGCTGTCCTGCCGGTGCTGCGGGATGTGCTGGCACAGTTGATGCCGCAGGCGCGCGAGCGGGGCATGGACCTGGTTCTGGAAGCGGACGAGGCACAGGGTGTGTGTGTCCGCATTCCGGGGGAGTCACAGGCCATGCTTTACCGCAACCTGGTTGAGAATGCCATTCGCTACGCGCCCGAGGGCAGTGATGTGCAGGTGCGGGCCAGCGTTGCTCCGGGTGCGGTTCATATCAGCGTCGTTGACGCCGGGCCGGGTATTTCGCCGGCCCTGGCTGAGCGCGTCTGCCAGCGCTTCTACCGCGGTGAACAGGCCGCCGGCGATGGCGCCGGACTGGGCCTGTCCATTGTCCAGCGCATTATCGAGCGGGCTGGTGGCACGCTCGCATTTCGCGCGCGCGAGGGCGACAGGGCCGCCGCTGTGGTGGTTTCTCTGCCAACCATGTGACATGCACCTGACGCTGGACCTGCTATGATGAGACTTCGTTTTCGCAGGTGGAGCACGGTCTATGAAGCTGCCCGGCAATGTTGGAGAGCAGGTGGGAGAACGCCTGATGGACCCGGGCCTGACGCGGGTGTGGCGTTATGCCGGTCTTGCCCTGGTGTTCCTGTTGCTGGCGGACCTGCTGATTGGCTGGTACTGGAGTGATGAGCCTGACGGTTTTGATGTTCCCGTCAGCGAGACGGCGGTGGCGGGTGAGACCACCAGCCTGGCGCTGATCCGTGTCGCCGATACCCTGCTGGAGAAGCCCGGCGGCTACCTGAGCAATGACATCCTGCCCCACCGGCTGTGGCTGGACAACATGCCCAACTGGGAGTTTGGCGTGCTGGTCCAGGTGCGGGACATGTCCCGGGTCATGCGTCGGGACCTGAGCCGTTCACAGTCGCAGAGTGAGGAAGACCCGGACCTGATGCGCGCGGAGCCCCAGTTCAATTTCGACAACGCCAGCTGGGCCATGCCTGCCACCGAGAGTGAATACCGCCGTGGCATCGAGCACCTGCAGAGTTACCTCAGCCGCCTGCGTAGCGGCGATGCCCATTTCTATGCCCGTGCGGACAACCTCAAGTACTGGCTCAACGAAGTCCAGAACCGGCTGGGCAGTCTGTCACTGCAGCTGAGCCAGAGTGTGGGCAAGGATGACCTGGCCGGAGACGGCGAGGTGGCCTCGGGTGGTTATACCCGTACCGCCTGGTCGAAGGTGGATGACCGGTTCTACGAGGCGCGCGGCGCCTGCTGGGCCCTGATTCACCTGCTCAAGGCGGCGGAGCATGATTTTTCCGATGTACTGGAGAAGAAGAATGCGCTGGTCAGCTACCAGCAGGTGGTCCGCGAGCTGGAGGCCACCCAGGATACAGTCTGGAGCCCGATGATCCTGAACGGCTCCGGTTTTGGCATGCTGCCTAACCATTCGCTGGTGATGGCCAATTACATTTCCCGCGCCAATGCGGCGATCATTGATTTGCGCCAGTTGCTCAGCCAGGGTTGATGTTCGCCGTGCCTGGCACGATGTTTCCAGATGTCCTTGCCGGACAGCCACCAGGGAGAATGCAATGAAAGTCAGACTTATGGCACTCATGTTTTTCATGTCACCCGCTGCCTGGGGCGCGGACCTGTTTGTGGGTGCCCATGCGGGCGCGCTACTGGGGTACGGCGCAGAGGTGGGTCTCGTTTTTGATCGTCTCACGGTGCGTGGCCAGTTGAGCGAATATGACTATGACGAGTCAGATACCATCGATGACGTCAGCTACGAGCTGGAGGCTGCCCTGGATAACCGTGGCGTGCTGCTTGATTATCATCTGCTGGGCAATGGGTTCTTTCTCTCGGCCGGTATCTATGACAATGCCAATAGCGTCAATGCCCTGGGGACCCCGACGGCGGATACCGTGCTGATCGGTGCGGTCAGCTATGATGCGGATGACGTCGGCAGTCTGGCGGCGGACGTGGATTTCGGCGGCACGTCGCCCTATTTTGGCCTGGGTTGGGACTTTGGCCTTGCCGACAAAGGGTTCGTAGCCTCACTGGAAGCGGGTGCGCTGTTCAATGGCGATGCCGACGCTCGTCTGGCGACGGTGGGGGGAAATCCGGCAGTTACCAACGATCCGGCGTTCCAGGCGCAGCTGCGCCAGGAGGAGCAGGAGCTCAATGACGACCTGGATGACCTGTCTGTATTGCCGGTGGCCAAGCTTGGATTGCGCTATTACTTCTGACGCTTCCCGCAGAAGCAGTTTTGCGGCGGACAAAAAAAGGCCGGCGAAAGCCGGCCTTTTTTGCTGCATGGGCAGCGGTCAGGCCTTCTTGTAGGCCTCGGCAGACTTCATGATTTCTTCGCGCGCGGCTTCAGCAGATGCCCAGCCGTCCACTTTCACCCATTTGCCGGGCTCCAGGTCCTTGTAGTTCTCGAAGAAATGCTCGATCTGCTGGATCAGCAGCTGCGGCAGGTCGGAGGCTTCCTTGACGTCCTGGTACAGCACCGTGAGCTTGTCGTGCGGCACCGCCAGCAGCTTGGCATCCTGGCCGGACTCATCGCTCATGTTGAGCACGCCAACCGGACGGCAACGAATCACTGAGCCCGGCACCAGCGGGTACGGAGCAACGACGAGAACGTCCAGCGGGTCGCCGTCTTCGGACAGGGTCTGGGGAATGTAGCCGTAGTTGGCCGGGTAGAACATGGGGGTGGCCATGAACCGGTCCACGAAGACGGCGTGGCTGTCCTTGTCGATCTCGTACTTGATCGGCGCGCTCTGGGCCGGGATCTCGATCACTACGTAAATGTCGTCAGGCAGGGATTTGCCCGGCGGGACCTTGTCAAAATCCATGTGCTTACCTTTTGCCGGTGTTGGTTGCGGGGCGCGGATTATAGCAATGCCGGCGTGGCTACCGCCACCGCCGGGGGCAATCCGTCAGCTGCGCCACTTGATGTTGCAGCCCAGCGAGGGCGTCTGGTCCGGGTCCGGGGAGGTGCCAGCCAGCACAGCATCCGCGGCAGCGCGCAGGTCGGTGCCGGTGACCGGTGCGTCATTGCCCGGTCGGCTGGCGTCGAACTGGCCGCGGTAGGCAAGCCGGTGGTCGCTGTCATAGAGGAAGAAATCCGGGGTACAGGCCGCCATGAAGGCGCGCGCCACCAGCTGGGTTTCGTCCACCAGGTAGGGAAAGGTGTAGTGCCGCCTGAGCGCCTCTTCACGCATCTTCTCCGGTGCATCAGCCGGATACTGGCGGTAGTCGTTGCTGTTGATGGCAATCACCGCCAGGCCGCGGGCCTGGTAATCGCTGGCAAACGCGGCCAGGCCGTCGGCGATGTGCTGTACATACGGACAATGATTGCAGATGAATGCCACCAGTACTGGTTTGCCCGTCAGTGACGGGCTCTCCAGTAGCTGGCCATCGGGGTCGTAGAGCGAAAATGCGGGCATGGATGCGCCCAGTGGCACCATACCGGATGGTGTCAGAGCCATGTGTCTCTCCTTTGCCGCCCCTGTGACCGGCGGGCGGGATTACTTGACCGGTTTGCCGGCTGCGGACCAGGCCTGGTAGCTGCCGTCCAGGATCTTCAGGTTGCTGAAGCCGGCGGCTTCCAGTATGTCGCTGGCCATGCCGGCGCGGCGCCCGCTTTTGCAGTAGAGAACAATCTCGGCGTCCTTGTTGGCGGACAGGCCTTCCACATAGCTGCCCATCTGGTCATGGGGGATCAGCTGGGCGCCGGGCACATGCCCTGCCAGGTATTCGTCCTCGCTGCGGACATCGATAATCATTGGTGCCTTGCCGTTGGCTATCCGTTCGGCCAGGGCATCCACCGAAATGGAGCCTGCGGCCAGTGCCGGGCCGGCCAGGGCCAGAATGGCCAGAATCAGTATCCGTGTTATCTGTTGCATGGTGATGTCCTCGTCCTTGCCTGTGTGTGGGTGTACCGGTTGTCAGTCGTCAGTGCGGGGGTGAATCCTGCGCTGCGATTTCCCGCTGCCACTCCTGCAGCTCCTGCCACAGTTTATCCGCATCCCGCACCATGCTGGCAATAGATGGTTTGTCCGTGGGATTGGAAAAGCTGGCTGCAAGTGCGCGAGCAGCGCATTCGTAGACGAATTCTTCGCGGGTCATGCCCGCCAGGTCCTTGCTCATCCGCTGGCTCCTGTGTCCTGGGGGTTATTCCTGTCAGCCTTGCGCAGCTCGCCGGTTACCACATGATCGACCATGTCGGCGAGGCCGTCACTGAGCTGTTCGAATGTCATGATCGGCGAGGACTCGCCGAGATGCCGGATCATTGCAAACATGCCACCGTTGATGACGATATAGCTCATCACCGGAATGTTCTGCATGCGCATCAACTGGGGCTGGTGCATCAGGTACTGCAACACCACTTCGCCCAGTATTTTCTGCACCGGCTGAAGATCCAGGTGAGGCGCTGCCTGCACGGCGTGGCTGGCAAATTTCAGGTAGCGGCCGTCGTGGCGCATGAGCAATTCGCGGAATTCAGCCAGTAGCAGTTTCACACCTTCCCGAATATCCATCCTCACCAGCCTGGCCGTGAGGGGTTCGATCATCGAGACCACATCCTCCACCGCGCGCTTGTACATGGCCTCGTAGATGTCCTGCTTGTTGGTGAAGTACTCGTACAGTGTGCCGACGCTGATGCCGGCCACATCAGCAATATGGCGGGTGGTGGTGCCTTCGTAGCCACCCCGCGCAAGACAGATGAAGCCGGCCTCGACGATCGCCTCCACCGTGGCGCGGCTGCGCTGCTGTTGCGGTTTTCGTGCCATCGGCAATGCGTCCCAATCCGAGTTGAATCCGAACAATCGTTCGGAATAGCGTGTCATGAGAAGGCGGGCCGGTCAATCCGGCGCCAGGCATGGGGAACGACTATGGCACGAGACAGACTTTCGCAGGGCGCAGTGGCGCTGGTAACGGGCGCCGGCAGTGGCATCGGCGCGGCTTTCGCCATGGAATTGGGCCGCCGTGGCGGGCAGGTGGTCTGTACCGACATCAATGCGGCCACGGCCGCTGCAACGGCAGACGGCATCAATGCTGCCGGCGGGCAGGCCCTGGCTCTGGGTTGCGATGTCACTGACCTGGCGGCGCTTGAGGCGACGGCCGACAAGGGTGAGGCCTGGGCGACACGTCCCATAGACCTGGTCATCAACAATGCGGGCGTCGGCGCAGGCGGCGCCCCGGTGGGCGAAATACCCATGGCGGACTGGCGCTGGCTCATGGATATCAACCTCTGGGGCGTGGTGCATGGTTGCCACCTGTTTGCACCGCGTTTTCGCGAGCGCGGTCGCGGCGGCATTCTCAACGTTTGTTCCACGGCCAGTTTCGCTGCGGCGCCCACCATGGGCCCTTACAACGTGAGCAAGGCGGCCGTGCTGGCCCTGTCGGAAACACTGGCGGCGGAATTCGGGGGCACGGGTGTCCACGTGACGGCGCTGTGCCCCACTTTCGTAAAAACCAATATTGCCCGCGATGCGCGCACCCCGGATCACGCCCGAGAGCTTGCCAGTCGTGCCATGACGCGCGGCTGGCCGGCAGAAAAAGTGGCGCGGCAGGCGCTGGATGGCCTCGACCGCAATCAGCTCTATGTGCTGCCACAGGCAGATGCGCGAGCAATCTGGCGCGCCAAGCGCCTGTTGCCGGGCTTGTACGCACGCGGCGCAGGCTTGCTGGGGCGGTTAGCAAACAACCCGAAAAATGACACGGTCAGCGATTGAGGGAGACGAATCATGGCGAATATCGACCTGGACAAGATGCTGGAGAAGGTAAAGAGCTCCCAGTGGTTGCTGGCGGACATTGACTGGGACGCCCCCGGCGCCGAAATGATCAGTGACGAGCAGCGTCCCAAGCTGACCCGGTTCATGAGTGATCTGGTGTGGATTGAGCACGTGGGCGCGCGTGGTTTTGCCGCAATGGCAAAGAATGCACCGGATGACACGCTGCGCCAGCTGTATACCTACTTCCACGCCGAGGAGCAGCGTCATGCCAATGCCGAGCTGGCGTTGATGCGCCGTTGGGGAATGCTGGAGGAGGGCGACATTCCCGTGCCCAACAACAGCATTCGCCTGAGTATCGAATGGCTGGACCGTTATGCGGATGACCTTCCCTACCATGTGCTGGGCAGCGTCATTCCGGCGCTGGAAGTCGCCCTTGATGGTGCTTTGTGCAAGTTCCTGCTCGATGAAGTCAGCGACCCGGTATGTCATGACGTCTTTGCCCGGATCAATGACGACGAGTCACGCCATCTGGGCGTGGGTTTCACGGTCATGGAGATGCAGGGCCATGACAAGACATTGCTCGACCTGGTGGAGATGATTACGCCAGCGGTGGATCTTAGGGTAGTGCTGGGTCTGGTTGTGTACTGGCCCCTGCTGAACAAGATGCGTGACAACGTGGTGGCCATGGGACTGCCTGAAGAGAAGCTCTTTGGCGCCATGAAAAAGTTCGAGAAGATTGGTGGCCGTACCGCTGCGGGGCGCCGGAATCCCTTTTTCCGGGTCATCAGCGCCCATATGAAAACGGTCATGGATCGCGACCAGCTTTTCTATCATGTGCCGGTGGACCTGATGGTACGCCTGACCGACCGCATACCCAGGCGCCTGTTGCCGGCCGTGCCCTCCTGGGTCAAGGAACTTACCGCCGAGCCGTACGCCTGAGGAGGCCGCCTGATGGGTAAAGCCAAACAGCAGAAAGCAGAGAATGTGGTGCCGATGACGCAGCCAGGTCCGGTTTCCGTGATTATCGTGGGCGCCGGCTTTGCCGGCATCGGCATGGCGATAAAACTGAAGCAGGCCGGCATCACCGATTTCGTGATCCTCGAGCGCGATCAACGCGTGGGCGGGACATGGCGCGATAACCAGTACCCGGGTGCTGCCTGTGACATTCCCTCCAACCTGTACTCGTATTCGTTTGCGCAGAACCCGCAATGGTCGCGGGCGTTTTCCGGTGCCCGGGAAATCCTGGGCTACATTGACAGCATGGTTGATGATTTTGGCCTGATGCCTTTCATTCGCTTCAATACCAATGTCCAGGGCATGCATTTCGACGAGCAGAAGGGCCGCTGGCAGCTGCCCTGTGAAGACGGCACCCTCTGGGAGGGCCGCAGTGTTGTCATGGCGTCAGGGCCGCTGGCTAACTGCAGCCTGCCGGCCATCGATGGCATATCCGGGTTCGCTGGCAAAGTGATTCACAGCGCACGCTGGGATCACGACTATGATTTCAGCGGCAAGAAGGTAGCGGTGATCGGTACCGGTGCCAGCGCCGTGCAGATTGTCCCTGAACTGGTAAAACAGGCGCGCCATGTGACCGTGTTCCAGCGCACCCCGGGCTGGGTGTTGCCGCGACCGGACTACAGGACGCCTGGTTGGCAGCGCCGTCTCTTTGATCGCTTCCCTGCAGCCCAGACGGCTGTGCGTGAGGCGCTGTTCTATGGCCACGAGTCCATGGCCCTCGGGCTGATCTGGAGCTCGCCCCTGACCCGGGCACTGGAGGCATTTGGCCGCTGGCACCTGCGTCGCCAGGTGAAGGATCGCTGGATGCGCCGCCAGCTGACACCGGATTACCGCCTTGGCTGCAAGCGCGTGCTGATGTCCAGCGATTATTATCCCGCCCTGCAGCGGCCCAACTGCAAGCTGGTTACCTGGCCCATTGATCGCGTCAGTGCGCAGGGTATCTGTACCGCGGAGGGCGTGGAGCATCGGTTTGATGCAATTGTCTGTGCCACCGGTTTCGAGGTCAGCCACCAGGGCACGCCTTACCCGGTCACCGGTGTGGGTAATCGCCAGCTCGCCGATGACTGGTCCGGAGGTGCCCAGGCCTACAAGAGCGTGAACGTGGCGGGTTATCCAAACCTGTTCCTGACCTTCGGCCCGAACTCGGGCCCGGGACACAATTCAGCGCTGGTCTACATGGAATCGCAGCTGGATTACGCGGTACGCGGGATTGAGAAAATACTCCGGGAAAACCTGCGCATGCTGGATGTGAAGCCGGAAGTGCAGGCGCGTTATAACATCGGCATCCAGAAGCGCCTGGCAAAAACCAACTGGAATTCCGGCTGCAAGAGCTGGTATCTGACGCCGGACGGTTTCAACGCCACCATGTACCCGGGGTTCGCTACCCAGTACGCCAACCAGCTGCGGGAGCTGAAGGAGAAGGATTACCGGCTGGTTCCTGCCTGACGGGGGCAGCGACCTTGTCCGGGCCTGTTGCCGTGACGGAACGACACAGCCCCGCAATGCGGGGCTGTCTTTATCGACCTGCTGTCAGAGCTTGAACGGCTTCAGCTTCTTTTCCACGGCGACCAGTTTCGGTCGCGCGTACTGTGGCAGGCCGTTCTTGTACGGGGGATAGTCTTCGCCGCCAATGAGAGGGGCCAGGTAGTCCCGCCCCGCCTGCGTAATGCCGAAGCCGTCGCGGGTGATGTAGCTGCGCGGCATTTTCTTTTCCACGTTGGCCACCTTGGCCAGCGGGGCTTCACCAATGGACCAGCTGTAGCGCTTGCCCTTGCCGCGAACGATGGCGGGCATGACGCTGTTCTTGCCGGCCACGGCCATTTCCACGGCCGCCTTGCCTACTGCATAGGCCTGCTCCACATCCACGGCCGATGCGATATGGCGTGCCGAGCGCTGCAGGTAGTCGGCCACCGACCAGTGATACTTGTGGCCCAGCTCGTCCTTCACCATTTGCGCGATCACGGGAGCGACGCCACCAAGCTGCTTGTGGCCGAAGGCGTCAACGGAGCCGGCATCGGCAAGGAAGGTGCCATCGGCATAGCGCGCGCCTTCAGACACCGCCACCACGCAGTAACCGACCTTCTTCACCGTCTGCTGGACTTTCTTAAGGAACTTGGCCTTGTCGAAGGCGATTTCCGGAAACAGGATGATGTGCGGCGGATCAGTGGGCTCGTCCTGCGCGAGGCCGGCTGCAGCAGCGATCCAGCCGGCATGACGGCCCATGACTTCCATGACAAAGACCTTGGTGGAGGTGGCGCACATGCTGGCCACATCCATGCCTGCCTCGCGGGCGCAGACCGCGGTGTACTTGGCCACGGAACCGAAGCCGGGGCTGACATCGGTAATGGGCAGGTCGTTGTCCACCGTCTTGGGTACGTGGATGGCCTGGATTGGATAACCCATTTTCCCGGACAGCTGGGAGACCTTCAGGCAGGTGTCGGCGCTGTCGCCACCGCCGTTGTAGAAGAAATAGCCGATGTTGTGGGCCTTGAACACCTCGATCAGGCGCTCATATTCGCGCTTCGACGTTTCCAGGTCCTTGAGTTTGAAACGGCAGGAACCGAACGCGCCACCCGGCGTATGCTTGAGCGCGGCAACCGTGGCTTTGGTTTCCTTGCCGGTATCGATCAGGTCTTCCGTCAGGGCGCCGATAATGCCGTTGCGGCCGGCATACACCTTGCCGATCGTGTCCTTGTGGGCACGGGCCGTCTCGATGATGCCGGCGGCGGAGGCGTTGATGACGGCGGTGACGCCGCCGGACTGGGCGTAAAAGGCGTTTTTACGGGCCATGATGGTCGGGTTCCTTCAGGTTGCCTGGGCTGGAATGGCGCGCATTCTACCCGGATGGGGCCGCCGTCGCAGCCCCGTCGCCGGATTTGTCGGACGTCCGGTGGCTCTGGCCCCCGAGGCTGGCTACACTGCGGCCATCGGGTCGAGGCGGGCGCTGGACCCGTTACCGGCGTGAGCAGCCGCTCGCTGACACGCATCGGCACCGTCGCCCCGCACCTGCACAAGGAAATCCGGTTTCATGCATATCCATATTCTCGGAATCTGTGGCACCTTCATGGGCTCGCTTGCCCGCCTGGCGAAAGACATGGGGCATCATGTCACCGGCTCTGACGAGAATGTGTATCCGCCCATGTCTGACCAGCTCGCGGATGCAGGCATCACCATCATGCAGGGTTTTGACCCCTCGCACCTGTCACCGGCACCCGACCTGGTGGTGATCGGCAACGCCATGAGCCGCGGAAATCCGGCGGTGGAGCACGTGCTCAACAGTGGCCTGCGCTATACCTCCGGCCCGCAGATGCTGGCCGATGTGGTGCTGCCTGGTCGCTGGGTGGTGGCCGTGGCGGGCACCCATGGCAAGACCACCACCACGTCCATGGTCGCCTGGATACTGGAGGATTGCGGGCTCAACCCAGGCTTCCTGATCGGTGGTGTGCCCGGCAACTTCCCGGTCTCCGCCCGTCTTGGCGACGCGCCGTTTTTCTGTGTCGAAGCCGATGAATATGACACCGCCTTTTTCGACAAGCGCAGCAAGTTCCTGCATTACCGGCCGCGCACTGCAGTGCTCAACAACCTTGAGTTTGATCATGCCGATATCTTCCCGGACCTGGCCGCCATACAGCGCCAGTTCCACCACCTGGTACGCACCATCCCGGGCAACGGCCGGATCATCCTGCCCAGCGGTGAGCCGGCGCTGGAGGACACGCTGGCCCAGGGCTGCTGGAGTGAGCTGGAGCGGTTCGGTGATGATGCTGCGGTGACGGTCGAGCTGGTCAACGATGATGGCTCGGCATTCCGGGTGCTGGAAAACGGTCGTGCATGCGGTGAAGTGCACTGGCACATGACCGGTGCCCATTCGGTAAAGAATGGCGTTGCGGCCGTGCTCGCTGCCCGTCACTGCGGCGTGACCCTGGCGGATGGCTGTGCTGCGCTGTCACGCTTTGCCGGGGTCAAGCGGCGCATGGAAGTAGTGGGCCGGGTGGATGGCATCACGGTGTATGACGACTTCGCCCATCACCCCACGGCGATCGCCACCACCCTGGAAGGGTTGCGCAAGCACGCCGGCAAGGAACGGATCATCGCGGTCATTGAGCCTCGCTCCAACACCATGCGCATGGGCGTACACAAGGCGCGCCTGCCTGACAGCGTGCGTCTGGCTGATGCCGTGATCTGGCACCAGCCGGCCGACGCCGATGACGCCCTGGGCGAGGTGGTGGCGGCGTCTGCTGTGCCGTCGCAGGTGCTTTCCTCTGTCGATGCCATTATTGACCAGCTGCGCGCGGAAACAGGGCCCTGCCACATCGTCATCATGAGCAATGGCGGGTTTGGCGGTATCCACCGCCGGCTGGTGGAGGCACTGGCGGCGCGCTAGCTGCGCCGCGCGCGCGTCATCACCAGGTAGGACAGTCCCAACACCATTGCCATGCCGGCCGGTACGGCCAGTGTGGCATAACCCAGCTGCGGGTAGAGCAGACTGCCCAGGCTGCCACCACAAACGAAGCCCGCAATGATCAGCAGAAACAGCAGTGCCTTGCGCCGGTCAAAGCCCTGCCCCCGCAGCATCTCGCCAATCATGACGCCCAGGTCGGTGAAGATCCCGGTGACGTGGGTGGTGCGAATGATGGCACCGCTGAAGGTGGTGACCAGGGCGTTCTGCAGGCCACAGGCGGCGCTGGCCAGGTAATGCCCGTGCCAGGAACCCGCCTGCAGGGCAAACAGTGCTGCCAGCAGCAGCAGCGCTTCCAGCAGCAGGGCAAGGCCATAGTTGCGCCCCAGCTTGAGGGCGGCATTGCCGATCATCAGCCCGCTCAGGGCAGCGCCAGCGACGAAGCTGGCCAGGACCAGGATCAGGTGCAGCGTTTCCTGGCCGGGTTGCAGCAGGGCGGTGCCGAGCAGCGTGGCGGTGCCGGACAGGTGTGATACGGCCTGGTGCTGGAAGCCCAGCAGGCCCACGGCATTGACCATGCCCGCCAGTGCGGCAAGGAACAGGGCACCCATTTCCACCCAGCGTGGCAACGCGTTGATCATGGGCGTGTTCTCCCCGGTGTGGCAGGCACTGGCATCAGATGTCGATGGCGACAAACGTCAGTGTGTCGCCGTCCTTTCGCAAAACACCGGCCGGCTCGATGGCAACCTGTACCCCGGCCGATGCCGTGCCGGAACCGCCGCCACGGGCACGCTGTGACAGGGCGCTGGCCACGCCGGCAGCGCCGCCGCCCTGGCCGTCCGCATCGGCGGCCAGCTGGACGGTGATACGGGCGACCGGTATCACCTGCTCGCCATTGAATGTCACCGGGTCGCCAAACACTGCGCGGGCGCCGCCGAGGCTCTCAAGGGTGGCGCCAATCTTTTTCTGCAGGGCGTCGGTAATCAGTTCTTTCATTGTTGTTCTCCCTGTTACGGACCAGCCCCGCCGTTCAGGCTTGCTGGACGCTGAAATCCTGGCGCGGGAAGTGCACGTGCACGGTGCCCACGCCCTCGGTTTCGCGGCGCAGGATAACGCGATGATCCGTGGCGGCCATGAGAATCCCGGTGACCGGCACCTGGCCATAATCGGTGGGTGCGACGCGGACTTTCTTGCCGAGCAGATCGCGATCGCCGGTATTGGCAGGCAGAGGGCGTGGCTCTACGCTGCGGGCGGCAGCTAGGGCGTCGGCCGGCGTGATAGCGGTCATGCTGCCATGCCCGAAGGCCTTGATGCGGTCGAGCCATGCATCCACACGGGGAAATCGGCTGATATAGGACGAGCCGGAAAGATCACGGATGAACCAGAGGCCGTGATAGGCGGCAAAATCCGCATTGTTGGGTGTGTCCCCGAACAGGAAATCCTTGTCCAGCATGGTCTCCATCTTTTCAAGATGCGCCCGCACGATGGCCTTTGCCTGTGCCGGGGTGGGAGCCTTGACCCGGCCCTTGCGGCCCATGCTGACGCGGTCACGGATGAACTTGATCACATGCCAGGTGGAGGTGTCTTTCCACAGTTGCTTGATCAGCGTCTTGCCGTCGGCGGAAAGCACCAGGGCGAAAAAGACATCCAGGTCGGTTTCATGGACAAAGTCGCGCACGACGGTGCTGCAATGCTCCACGGCCAGCTCCGGCTTTCCGGCGCGGTCCGCCACTTCAGCACAGATGATGCGTGTGTCGCAGAAGATGTCGGCACCATCCTGGGCCACCGGAATCTTGCGGTAGCCGCCGGTGAGCGGATCCAGATGGCGACGTGGCGGCATCTCGGGAACGCGTACGGACTGCCAGTCGAGATTGGCGTAACCAAACAGGGCGCGGACCTTTTCCGAGAACGGCGACATGGGGTAATGGTGCAGGATCATGAATTCTCCATGGGCATGATGGAAAGCAAAGCCTCCATGGTGCAGTGTCGGCCGTCAAGCGGCCGTGTTGGCGAGCCGGTCAGCGTCACCTGCTCAGTCAACCAGCATCAGGTGGCCTGCAAGGGCCACGGCAAAGCCGAGTACGGCGCCCAGGGGCGGCAGCCAGGTTCGCTTCAGGGGCACGGCAGGGGCGATATCCTCAAACACCAGGTAGAGGATGCCGCCGCCGGCAGCCAGCATGATGGCGCCCAGCACCGTGTCCATGTCAGACAGCAGCCAGCCGCCAGCGAGGGCACTGATCGGGCCCATCAGCGACACCGCGAAGAACAGGCGCAGGGTATGGCGACCTGACGGGCCTGGCTCCATCTCGCGGAATGCATTGAAGCCCTCCGGCAGGTTCTGCAGGGCGATCAGCAGTGCCAGCAGTACACCGGCAGAACTGCCGCTGGCAAATGAAGCGCCCAGGGCGATGGCTTCAGGCACGAAGTCCAGCAGCATGGCGAGGAACTGGGCGCGTTCGCCCTGGCGCGAAGCGAGCCATCGATCCAGCGCCATGGCCAGGGCGCCGCCAGCCACGAACCAGAACACCGCGCCCGAG
The DNA here is from genome assembly GCA_029212745.1 of Alcanivoracaceae bacterium. Taxonomy (GTDB): domain Bacteria; phylum Pseudomonadota; class Gammaproteobacteria; order Pseudomonadales; family Alcanivoracaceae; genus JARGOL01. The sequence continues at coordinate 551,691 of JARGOL010000001.1, read as the reverse complement.
GCCGTCATGTTGCGGGCCCCTTCCGGCACCAGTACCAGGGCCACGGCAGCGATCAGCGCGCCGCCGCCAAACCCGGTCATGCCGTGGATCAGCTCGTGGCGCAGCCAGCTGCGGCGGATATGGGTGATACGCACGAGCACGCCGCCGGCAGGAATTGCCAAGCCGGCCAGCCAAGCCAGCACCGCCGCCATGATCAGACTGTTCTCAGTCATGCCGAGGACTCCGTGTACGGCGCTGGCGCATGGTGCTGCTGCGCTCAGGCCGGTTTGTGCAGGCCGACGTCGACACCCTGGTGCTGGAGGTCCGCGTGGTAGGAACTGCGCACCATGGGCCCGGATGCAATGGAGGAAAAGCCCAGGGCTTCTGCGTGTGCGGCGTACTCACGGAATTCATCCGGATGGACAAACCGTTCCACTGGCGCGTGGTGGGCGCTGGGCTGCAGGTACTGGCCAATGGTGACCCGGTCGACATTGTGTCGGCGCAGTATCTCCAGCACCTCCAGTACTTCCTCGCGCGTTTCCCCAAGCCCCACCATGATGCCCGATTTGGTGGGCACGCCCGGGTTCATGGCGCGGAAGCGCTCAAGCAGTTCCAGGGAATGGTCGAAGCGCGCGCCCGGGCGTATATGCTTGTACAGGCGCGGCACCGTTTCGATGTTGTGGTTGAACACGTCCGGCGGCGTCCGGGTCAGTGTGTCCAGGGCCGTGTCCAGACACGGCCTGAAATCTGGCACCAGTACCTCGATAGTGGTGTCCGGACTGGTTTCCCGTACCGCACTGATGCATTCGGCAAAGTGCGCCGCGCCGCCATCGTCCAGGTCGTCCCGGTCCACAGAGGTGACCACGACGTAGCGCAGGCCGAGGTCCGAGACACTTTCCGCCAGGTGGGTCGGTTCCTCCGGGTCCAGTGCCTGGGGGCGGCCGAAGCCGACGTCGCAGAACGAGCAACGCCGGGTACAGATATCGCCCATGATCATGAACGTGGCAGTGCCACCGCCAAAACATTCGGGCAGGTTGGGGCAGGCCGCTTCTTCACAGACGGTGTGCAGTTTCTGCCGCCGCAGCATTTTCTTGATGCGCTGTATTTCGCCGTTTGCCGGCACGCGCACACGAATCCAGTCGGGCTTGCGCTGGATTACCGGTTCGTTGGTGACCGGGATGGTGCGCACCTTGTCGGCGCCACGCAGCTTGTCACCGACGGCAACGCGGCGCTTGGCGCGTGGCTTGTCAGTCTGTTCGCCTGCTGAACTCATTGCCTGTCCTGCCCTTGGTCGATGAGCGGATTGTACCAGTCCGGCGGCGCGCCTGCGTCCGCTGTCCGGGCATCAAACCGTGCTGCCAGGGCTGCCAGCAGCCGGTCCTCGGCCTGCCGACGGGTCAGCCTGCTGCCCTGGGCGGACAGGCTGGTCACCGGCTGGCCGGCATAACCGCAGGGATTGATGCGCTGGAACACCGACAGGTCCATGTCACGGTTCAGGGACAGGCCGTGGTAACTGCGTCCCTTGCGGATACGCAGGCCCAGGGAGGCGATCTTGGCACCGGCCACATAGACGCCCGGCGCATTCTCGCGCCGTTCAGCGTGGATGCCCTCGTCCGCCAGCATGTCGATGATGGCCTGCTCGATGCCGTTGACCAGTACGCGCGTGCCCAGGTTCATGCGTTTCAGGTCAAAAAGGACATAGACCACTGTCTGGCCCGGGCCATGGTAGGTGACCTGTCCGCCCCGGTCGGTCTGCACCACCGGGATGTCACCGGCGGCCAGTACATGTTCGGCCTTGCCCGCCTGCCCCTGGGTGAAAACCGGTGGGTGTTCCAGCACCCAGAGCTCATCCGCCGCGCTGTCGTCGCGCTGGTCGCTGAAGGTCTTCATGGCCTGCCAGCATGGCTGGTAGTCAACGCTGTCGAAACGGCGGATAAGCATGGTGGGGTCCGGTCAGAACACGACCTTGACGTGCTCCGAGGCATCCAGTGCTGCGTAGATGCCGATTACCTGGTCACGGTTGCGCACCACGACCCGTGCAGACAGCGACAGGTAATTGCCCTTGCTGCTGAACGCCTCGGACAGGTGGTTGGCATGGTCGAAATCCTCAAGATGCTGCTCCAGGATCTCTACCACGGCCTCTTTCAGGGGCGCGTCCACCGATCCCATGACCTTGAGTGTCATGGTATGGGGAAACTCCCAGATCTCATCTCGGATGGTCATGATGCTCCGCACAGACGTCGTTTGAAGTCCACATAGTGACGCGCCATGGTTTTCCACAGCGGCCCGGGGTGGCCGTCGCCGACGGCATGGCCGTTCAGCGTCACCACGGGCACCAGCTCACGGGTGGAGCTGGACAGCCAGATCTCCTCAGCCGCCTTGAGCTGGCCTTCGGTCACCTCTGTCTCCTTGATGGGGACGTTGTGCTGGTGACACAAGTCCACCACCAGGTCGCGGGTGACACCGGGCAGAATCAGGTGACTCTTGGGCGGCGTCAGCACCACGCCCCCCTCGACAATGAAGAAGTTGCTGGCAGATCCTTCAGTGGCAAAACCGTCGCGCACCAGGATGGCTTCCGAGGCGCCGCTGGCAATGGCCTGCTGCTTGAGCATGACGTTGGCCAGCAGGGCGGTGCTCTTGATGTCGCAGCGGCTCCAGCGGATGTCATCCAGCGTGATCGCCACGGCGCCCTCGGCGGTGTCGGGGGAATCCGCGGCCGGGGTGGCCACCGGAGAGGTGAACGCAAACACCGTGCCCGGCACGGCGGGCGACGGGAAGGCATGATCGCGCTTCGGTGCTGTCCCGCGCGTGACCTGGAGGTAGATGCCCAGGTTGCCACCGCCGTTCTTTTCGATCAGGCGCTCAAACAGTTCACACCAGGCGTCGTCGGAAAGCGGGTTATCCAGCTCGATGGCGGCCAGCGAATTGGCCAGTCGCTGCAGGTGTTCCTCAAGCCGGAACGGCACGCCCTGGTATACCGGAATCACTTCATAGACGCCGTCGCCAAACAGGAAACCCCGGTCCATGGGAGATATCCGGGCTTCATCCTGTGGCAGGTAGTCACCGTTGAGGTAGGCAATCGACATGTGAACCTTCGTTGCAGTAGCGCCCCTGGGGGCGGCCCAGTCAATGGTCAGAAAAGACCGCGAAAGAAAAGCACAATGTGGTCCCACAGGCGTGACAGGAAGCCACCCTCAGCCACACTCTCCAGCGCTACCAGCGGCTTCTCCAGCAGCACCTTGCCGTCCAGGCTGATGGTGACGGTGCCAAAAGACTCGCCTTCCTGTATCGGTGCGCGGATATCCGGCTTGACGCTCATTTCCGCCTGCAGCTGCTCATGGCTGCCCCGTGGAATGGTCAGTACCAGGTCATCCGCCGGGCCCAGCCTGAGGGCATCTGTTTCACCCAGCCACACTTTCACGTCTGCCAGCTTGTCGCCGCTGTCGTAGGCGCGATAGGTTTCATAGAAACGGAACCCGTAGGTAAGCAGCTTCTGCGATTCCCGCGCCCGCGCCTGCTCCGAGTCAGTGCCCATCACCACGGTGACCAGGCGCATGTCTTCGTCCACGCCACTGGCCACCAGGCAGTAGCCTGCTTCTTCCGTGTGTCCGGTCTTGAGGCCGTCAACGCGGTCGTCGCGCCACAGCAGCAGGTTGCGGTTCTGTTGCGTGATGTTGTTGTACTCGAACGACTTTTCGCTATACAGCTTGTACAGCTCCGGGAAGTCGACAATGATCGCGCGCGCCAGGATGGCCATGTCGCGTGCCGTGACATAGTGGTTTTCCGCCGGCCAGCCGGTGGCGTTGACGAAGCTCGAGCTGCTCAGCCCCAGACGTCGCGCGTGCTGGTTCATCAGGTCCGCGAACGAATCCTCGCTGCCGGCAATATATTCGGCCAGGGCAACGCTGGCGTCGTTACCGGACTGGACGATAACGCCGCGCAACAGGTCTTCGAGCACCACTTCCGTGCCCTCACGGATAAACATTTTCGAGCCGCCCATGCGCCATGCCTTTACGCTGACGGGCACGCGGTCTTTCAGGGAAATGTTGCCCTGCTTGATTTCATACTCGGTGATGTAGGCCGTCATCATCTTGGTGAGGCTGGCCGGCGGCAGGCGATTGTCGGCATTGTGTTCAACCAGCACCTGGCCACTGGTGGCATCCATCAGCAGGTAGCTGGTGGCATCCACGCGTGGCGGATCCGGGATCAGCACGGCAACGGCGGTGGCCGGCATCAATGCCAGCAAAAGGACGCCGGTGATCAGTTGTCGCGTGATAGCAAAGCCCATCTGTGTCGCTCCTTAAGGCAGGCGGTGTGCCGCCAGGGGTGTCCATCGTCCGCCGTGACAGTGATGTCGGCGAGTGTCGGCTGGTAGCAGCACTGAAACCGCTTCGACCCGGTTTCCTGCGGCGAGGTTCCGTGGTCCGGTCATGGCCAGCCGGCCGGGTACGTGAAAGCGCCTGCGAGCGGCGTGTGATCCGGGCGCGTGGCCAGGGCTGACAGCCTGTGACGCCGGGCATTCTAGCGGGAATGCCAGCGGATGGCGACTTGCCGGCCGGTGGCCGGGTCGGCTCAGGGGGTGGCGCCGGCGTTGACCGGTGCCGGGAGGCCGCGCTGGATCAGCTGCTGCCGTGCGGCGAGGCGATCCGACTCGCTGGTGAAGGGGCCCACCCATACCCGGTGCAGTGCTTCCTCGTTGCGCAGGGACACCGGCAGGCCACTTTCCAGCATCACCCGGGTGGCCAGCTGCTCGGCCGACGCCCGCGCCTGGAATGCCCCCACCTGCAAGAACAGACCTGCGCCGGGCGGTGGGCTGCTCACCGCTGCCGCCACTGGCGCAGGGGCGGGGGAGGTGTTCCCCGCGACGGTTGTGCTGTCGGCACTCAGCGCCTGGACGCGCACATGGCCGGTGCCGGCCTTGTCGATGCCCAGCTTCACCGCGGCCGCCCAGGACAGGTCAATCAGGCGGTTGCCATGGAAAGGCCCACGGTCATTGACGCGCACCACCGTGGATGCGCCGTTCTCGAGATTGGTGACCCGCACCCAGGTAGGCAGGGGCAGGGTCTTGTGGGCGGCGGACAGCTTGTACATGTCATATGTCTCGCCGCTGGAGGTACGGTGGCCATGGAACTTCTTGCCGTACCAGGACGCCTCGCCACGTGCATCGTAGCCACTGGCGTCGTCCAGCACATGGTAGGTGACGCCAAACTCTTCATAGCTGGACGGGTTGCCATAGCGGCTTTTCGGCTCATCCGTGACCACCGGCTCCTGCAGGTGAGCAACATGCTCCGGTCCGTGCGCCGGCCCGGTGTCATTGGCGAGTGTGTAACGACTGGTGTCATTGGTGGTGGAGGGTGAACCAGCGTAGGGGTTGCTGGTGCACCCGGCTGCGGCCAGTGTGAGAAGCAGCAGGGCCCGTTTCACTGCTGCTCACCCTGGTCCGGCCGCCGCGAGCGCAATTCTTCACCGAGCTGGAACGCGGCCAGCCCGTAAAGGTTGCTGTGGTTATAGCGGGTGATGACGTAGAAATTGTTGGTCGCCAGCCAGTACTCACGTCCGTTCGGGCCTTCGTATTCCAGCAGTGCCACGGGCGTTTCCGCCGACAGGCCATCGAAGCAGTAGCGGCTCTCCTTGCAGGTCACCGGAACCGCACCTGCGAGGCTGGCCTCGCGCAGCGTGGTGGCCGGCTTCGGCTTGTCCTGCACCAGTGCTTTCCAGGCATCCCCGGAGAGTCGCGCCCGGGCTGCCACCGGCAGCCCGGCTTGCCAGCCGTGTTCACTGAAATAGTTGGCAACGCTTGCCATGGCATCCACCGGATTGTTGACCAGGTCGGTGACACCATCCTCGTCATAGTCGACGGCGTAGTGGATATAGCTGGACGGGATGAACTGCGGGTAACCCATGGCACCAGCGTATGAGCCGGTGATGCTGCCGGCGTCAATGTGTGCCTCCCGCTCAAGGCGGAACAGCTCCTTCAACTGGCTGCGAAAGAACTTGCTTCGCGGCGGGTAGTCGAATCCCAGCGTGGCAAGGGCGTCCACTACCCGGTAGCTGCCCTTGTGGCGGCCATAGCGGGTCTCGACACCGAGGATAGCCAGCACCATGTGCGGCGGCACGCCGAACTGGTCATTGATGCGATCGAGCAGGTCGGCATGCTCCTGCCAGAAGGCGAGACCCTGGTCGATGCGGCTTTGCTGGACAAATATCTGCCGATACTCGGCCCAGGTCAGGGTTTTTTCAGCGGGCCGGGCGATGGCTTCGAGAATGCTCTCCTTGCGTTCGGCGTCGCTGAGAAGCGCAAGGATTCGTTCGCGATCAAGCCCCTCTTCGGCCAGTTCGTCGGCCAGGGCGACAGCTTCACTGCGGCCCGCGTAGTCAGCATGGGCCGGACCGAAGGCAAGTACCAGAAAGAAAACGGTAACCAGATTTCGCAACACAATGACTCCTGTGTATTTCGCGTCAGCCAAGCAGGCGTTTATGTGTGTGGATCGACATCAGGATACCGAATCCAGCCAAAAGCGTAACAATCGATGTGCCACCATAACTGACCAGCGGCAGGGGCACACCCACTACCGGAAGCAGCCCCGACACCATCCCGACATTAACAAATACATAGATAAAGAACGTCAACGTCAGGCTTGCACCCAGCAGCCGCGAAAATACATCGCGCGCCTGCAGGCTGATCCACAGTCCTCGCCCGACAATGAACAGGTAAATGCCAAGCAGCAGGACAATGCCCAGCAAGCCCAGTTCTTCCGCCAGCACGGCAAAAATGAAGTCCGTGGAAGACTCGGGCAGGAAGTCCAGTCGTGACTGGGTGCCGTTGAGCCATCCCTTGCCGTCGAGCCCGCCGGAGCCGATTGCTGTCTTGGACTGGATAATGTTCCATCCAGTTCCCAGTGGGTCAGCTTCGGGGTTGAGGAACGTGTCGACACGCTTGCGCTGGTAGTCGTGAAGGCCATAGAAGTACATGGCAGGTGCTGCAATCGATACCAGCAGGACAGCAATGCCGATGATGCGCCAGCGAAGCCCGGCCATGAACAGCACAATCAGTCCCGACGTGGCAATCAGGATGGCGGTGCCAAGGTCAGGTTGTTTGCCGATAAGCAGAGCTGGCACAAAGACCAACAGCAACACCAGCGCGACATCACGTAACCGGGGCGGCAGGGCGCGCTCGCGGAAATACCAGGCGACCAGCGCCGGCACGGCCAGCTTCATGACCTCGGAGGGCTGGAACCGCCCGATGCCGGGCAGGGCGAGCCAGCGCTGGGCACCTTTCGCTTCCGTGCCGACTACCAATACCAGCACCAGCATGACCAGGCCGCCGGCGAAGATGACTGGCGTCCAGAAGCGGTAGGTTCGGGGCGGAATCTGGGCGAGCAGGAACATGGCGCCGAATCCGGCCGTCAGCCGGATGCATTGGCGAACCAGCAGGTCGCTGTTTTCGCCGCCCGCTGAGTAGAGCACGAACAGGCCAAAGGCGGCGATCATCAGCAGCGCGGCCAGCAGCGGCCCGTCCAGGTGCAATCGCCAGGCCAGGTCGGCAGAGGTGGGGCCACGCTGATGGCTGGGTAGCTGGTTGAGGTATTCGCGGGTCTGCATCAGCGTTCCCTCCGGGCAAGGGCGGGAGCGCCGGGCGCGGGGACCGCCAGGTCGCCGGCATCATCCAGCAGCCAGGCATCCATGACCGCGCGCGCCACCGGGCCAGCGGTGGATCCACCATGAGAACCATTCTCCACCATGACGGCCACGGCGATTGCCGGGTTGTCTGCCGGCGCATAGGTGACAAACAGGGCATGGTCCCGCAGGCGTTCGGCAATCTCGTCCTCGTTGTACTCCTCGTCTTCGGGTACGGAAAACACCTGTGATGTGCCGGTTTTGCCAGCCACTTTGTAAGGCGCCCCGTAGCCCACGACGCGGGCGGTACCACGCAGGCCATGCACCACATCGATCATGGCCTGCTGCATCAGGTCCCAGTCCTGCGGGTCTGCCACTGTGGGGTCTGGCAGGGGGCTTTGTTCCCGTCGGTCGGCCACCAGGGAGGGCACCATCTGTTCACCCCGGCGCGCCAGGATGGCGGTGGACTGCGCCAGCTGCAGTGGCGTGGCCAGGAAAAAGCCCTGGCCGATACTGGCGTTGACCGTGTCGCCATGAAACCAGCTGGCGCCGCGGTTGGCTTTCTTCCATTGTCGCGAGGGCAGGATACCGCGTGCTTCGCCCTCAATATCCAGGCCGGTGCGGTGACCGAAGCCATACAGGGTCAGGTAGTCATGCATGAAATCAATGCCCATGCGCACGCCAAGGTCGTAGAAATAGACGTCGCAGGACTGCTGCACCGCCATGTGCAGGTCCACCCTGGGGGCATGGCCGCCACGTTTCCAGTCCCGGTAAACCCGCTCGGTGTCCGGCAGGCTGAACCAGCCGGGGTCCCTGACCGTGCGTTGCCAGCTGGTCTGTTCCGCTGCCAGGCCGGCCAGGCCAATGATTGGCTTGACCGTGGAGCCGGGCGGGTACTGGCCCTGCAGGGCCCGATTGAACAGCGGCTTGTCATGGTCTTCGCGGTAGGCGGAGTAGTCGTCATAAGAGATGCCGGTGACAAACAGGTTGCTGTCGAAGCCGGGGCGGCTGACGAACGCCAGTACGCCGCCGTCACGCGGATCGATGGCCACCACCGCGCCGCGGCGCTGGCCGAGGGCATCCCATGCCGCCTGCTGCACGGCCAGGTCCAGGTTCAGCACCAGGTCGTCGCCGGGCACCGGCGGTTGCTCGGCGATCACTTCAAGGATGCGCCCGCGCGCATTTGTCTCCACCTTGCGATAGCCGACCTGGCCGTGCAGGCGGTTCTCGTAGCTGCGCTCGATACCGGTGCGGCCATAGAAATGGGTGCCCGAGTAGTTAGCCAGCTGGTCCTCGTTCATGGCGGCCAGGTCCTGCTGGTTCATGCGATTCACATAGCCGACCACGTGGGACAGCAGTTCGCCCTGTGGGTAGTAACGGATGGCTTCTGCGGTGATGCGCACGCCCGGCAGCTCATGTTGTGCGGCGGCGAATACGGCCAGCTCCCGCTCCGTCAAACGACTGCGCAGGGGGACCGGTTCCCACGGACGCCGACGGCCCTGAAGCTGCTCCTGGAAGCGCTTCAGGTCATTTTCCGGCAACGTCACCAGCTCGGCCACGCGATCCAGCGCGGCTGTCATGTCGGGTACCTGTTCCGGTATGACGGACAGCGAGAAGTCCGGACGGTTGTCGGCCAGCACGGTGCCGTTGCGGTCCAGGATCAGGCCGCGCGGTGGTGCCATGGCCTGCGTCTGTACGCGGTTCTGGTCAGACAGGGAGGCGTAGCGTTCGTATTGCAGCCATTGCAGCCACACCATCCGTGACAGCAACACCAGTGACATCATGGCCACCAGGAGGGCGGCCCATATCACGCGGCTGGAAAAAATCTGGCTTTCCCGGTGGTGGTCCCTGAGTCGGATATTATCGCGCATGTCCGGGCCCGCTCAGCGGTGGTAGGGGTGACCGGAGAGCAGGCTCCAGCACCGGTAGACTTGTTCGGCCAGTAATACCCGCACCAGTGGATGCGGCAGGGTCAGGGCGCTGAGCGACCAGCGTTCATGGCAGCGTGCAGACAGGGCCGGGTCGAGTCCGTCCGGGCCACCCACCAGCAACACCAGGTCGCGGCCCTCATCGCGCAGGGCCCCCAGGCGCCGGGCCATGGCTTCGGTTTCGAGGGCCTTGCCGGTCACCTCCATGGCCACCGTCAGGGCGCCCGGGTGCCGGTCGACATGCTTCTGCAGCGCCTGTGCTTCTGCGGCCATCAGGCTGCGGGTGTCCCCGTGGCGACGGGGCATGGCAATTTCCTGGACCTGCAGACGGATGTCGCCGGCGAGCCGGCGCGCATATTCATGCGTGCCCTGATTCACCCAGTCGGGCATGCGTGTCCCGATGGCGAGCAGGTGCACCTGCAATGTCAGCCTTCCTCCTGCGAGCGATCCGGGTGATGGTCCGGATTGCGCCACAGGCGCTCGAGGTCATAGAACTCACGGGTTGATGGCTGCATCACGTGGATGATGACGTCACCCAGGTCCACAAGGATCCACTCGGCGCCGCGTTCGCCTTCCACGCCCACCGGCATGAACCCCGCTTCCTTGGCGCGTACCACCACGTTGTCAGCCAGAGCCTTCACATGGCGGGACGAGGTGCCACTGGCAATCACCATGTGATCGGCAACGCTGGTGATGTTGCGCACATCCATGGTGGATACATTCCGGGCTTTGAGTTCATCAAGGGCGTCGAGGGCAACGCTGAGAATGTCGGCTTGGTTGTTGCTCATGAAATCCTGTCGGTGAATCCGGGCGTGTGCCCACTGGGTCTCCCCGGCGGTTGTCACCGTCCGGGCTGAATGCCTGATCCAATATTATACAGACCATGGCGGCGAATATAGGCCAGAACCGGGTCGCTGACGGCCGGGCAACTGCCTTTGCGTGCCAGTGCTTCACGTACGGCGGTGGCAGACACATCCAGAACCGGTGCCGTCAGCATCAACCGGTTGCCGGCTGCTGATGCCAGCAGGTTGTCGGCCCCGGTTTCCCGGAACAGCGCCTGTACCCGGGCAGACGGCGTGTCGGCACCGGGGCGCGGCAGCACCACCAGGTGGCAGAGGCGCGCATAGTCCTGCCAGCGGTGCCAGTTGTCAAAGCCGGCAAAACTGTCCGCACCCATCACCAGGATGCGGGGGCGCCGGGGTTCTTCCCGTTGCAGTGCTTCCAGGGTGTCGATGGTCCAGGACGGGCCGTCACGCTGCAGTTCGCGCGGGTCCACCCGCAGCGAGGCATGTCCGGCCACGGCCAGCGCCAGCATGTCGAGCCGCTGTTCGGGGCTGGCTCCTGGCTGCGGCCGGTGTGGTGGCACGGCGTTCGGCATCAGGTCGACCACGGCGCCACCCAGCGCCCGGGAAACGGCCCGGGCACAGCTGATATGGGCCCGGTGGACCGGGTCGAAGGTGCCGCCAAACAGTATGCGCGGTGCTGTCGGCGCTGCCGGGGCCGTCATTGGCGGATGTGGCCGTCCCCGAAGACGATCCACTTGAGACTGGTGAGACCTTCGAGGCCAACCGGTCCACGGGCGTGGATCTTGTCCGTGGAGATGCCGATCTCGGCGCCCAGTCCGTACTCGAAGCCGTCGGCGAAGCGGGTTGAGGCATTGACCATGACCGAGCTGGAGTCCACCTCGGCCAGGAAACGCCGGGCGCGGGTGATGTTCTCGGTGATGATGCTTTCGGTATGTCCCGAACTGTAGCGGGCAATGTGATCAATGGCCTGATCCATGTCGTCCACCACGCGCACGGCCAGTACCGGGGCCAGGTACTCCTCGGCCCAGTCTGCCTCTGTGGCGGGCAGCATGTCGCTGACCAGGGCCCGGGCCCGTTCACAGCCGCGCAGCTCGACGCCCTCGGCACGGTAGCGCCCGGCCAGTTCAGGCAGGATCTTTTCCGCCACGCCCTGCGCCACCAGTAACGTCTCCATGGTATTGCAGGTGCCGTAGCGCTGGGTCTTGGCATTGAACGCCACGGCCACGGCCTTGGCCGCATCGGCCTGGTCATCAATATAGACGTGGCAATTGCCATCCAGGTGCTTGATGACCGGCACCCGGGCGTCGCGGCTGATGCGCTCGATCAGGCCCTTGCCGCCGCGCGGGACGATCACGTCGACGGCGTCAGGATTACTGATCAGCTCGCCTACAGCCGCCCGGTCGGTGGTCTCTACCACCTGCACGGCGGATTCCGGCAATCCGGCCTGTGCCAGCCCCTGGCGCAGGCACAGGGCGATGGCGCGGTTCGAGTCGATGGCCTCGGAACCGCCCCGCAGGATGGCCGCGTTGCCGGATTTCAGGCACAGCGCCGCCGCATCAATGGTGACGTTGGGGCGCGACTCGTAAATGATGCCGATGACACCCAGTGGCACGCGCATGCGTCCCACCTGGATGCCGCTGGGGCGGTAGCGCAGGTCACTGATCTCGCCCACCGGGTCGGCCAGGGCAATGATCTGCTCCAGGCCCTCTACCATGGCCTCGAAGCGCGCCGGTGTCAGCTCCAGGCGGTCCAGCAGGGCAGCGTCCAGGCCGCTGTCCCGGCCACGCTGCATGTCCCGGTCATTGGCGGCCAGGATGTCGGCTTGATGCGTCCTCAGGGCAGCGGCGATGGCGGCCAGGGCGGCATTTTTCTGCCCGCTGGTGGCGCGCGCCATGTGCCGGCTGGCGGTACGGGCCTGGGTGCCCAGGGAGGACATATATTGTTGAATATCCATGGTTTTCTTGCTGCCTGCGGTCATTCTGGCCCCGGCCGGATGGCAGGGGGAGGGCGATTATAGCCCATCAACGGCGCATAATGGGGCATGGTTCCCGGTTTGGGGCTTTACCTTTGACGCCGTAAACGGTAACAATTTCGGGTTCGGGCGCTGTGTTTTACGCTCGCCGGGACTCTACCACGGTCACTTGACCGCTGGTAAGGCGGGGGATGCCACCGGGTCGAGCGATACTGGCACAGCGCCATGACTAACAATAAGAATTGAAAAAAACTGCCCGTTTTGGAGGGCATATGACAATCGAATACCAGGAATACAGCCGCAACGCGATCAAGGCGGAACCTCGCAGTTGCACCTTCGGCCAGTGGCGCATTGATTACTTGCCGTTCTCATCAGCAGAAAATGCCGACAAGCCGCCGCTGGTGGTGATTGGCGGCGCGTTCCAGAATTTTACCTCCTACAAGTACTGCGTTGAGCGTATCTATGAGGATTACCCGGTAATCCTGGTGGACCTGCCTTCGCTGGGTAGCAACACACAGATTGCACCCGATCTCGGCATGGAGGACCTTGCCGATCTGTTGTACCGCTTTGTGGATGACGCAGGCCTGAAGAAGGTTCACCTGATGGGGCTTTCACTGGGTTCAGCCATTGCCTCCACCTTTGCCTACAAGTATCCCGCCCTGACCGGCAAGATGATTGTCGCCGGCATCATTACGCGACCACGCAAGAGCTGGCGCATGCTGGTGGATGAGTCCGTCCGTGTCCTGGAAGAGGAACGCATGGACGAGTTCAGCCAGGCAGTGGTGTTGTATCTGGTCAATTACCAGCGCATCAAGGAAACCGGAATTACCCCGACGGCGCGGCGCCTCTTCTACCGTCAAATGAAAGCGCTCAATGATAATGAGAGAGAACGCTACAAGATCAATGGCCGTCGTCTGCTGTCGGTGGAAGGCGTGCTGGGTTACCCCGAGTGTGAAACCCTTGTAACCACCGGCGAGTTTGACAGCTTCACCCTGCCGTGGGAAAACGCCGCCTTTGCGGCCAAGTGCCCGAACAGCACGTTTGCCCTTATCGAGGGTGCAGATCACCTGCCGCAGCTGGAAAAGCGCGAGGTGTCGCTGGCGCTGTTCTCTACCTTCCTCAACGGCGGTGACATGAAGGCGGTGGATGGTGTGCGGGTCTATCCCAAGGGGTCTTATGAGCGCCTCGAGCGTCGCCGCAGTGAGCGACTGATTCCGTCCAACACCCGCGCCCGGGTGGTGAGTGAATCCCGTATTGGTGACCAGTTCCGTTTCGACAAGCGTGTAAAGGTGGCCGACATCAGTTTCTTCGGCTGTTTGCTGAAACTTGAGACGCCGGGGTTTTCCCTGGCCGACCATGCACGCGACTGTACCCTGTACATGGAGTCGCCGGAGATGAAGCTGGAACTGCTGGTGTTTGATTACGATGAGGCAGGCTATGTGCGATGCCTGTTCAAGCACGGCAACATCGCCGAAGCCGAGCGCTTTGCCGAGCTGCTTCGGCAGCCGGAATATTTTATGGCGCCGGACAATCCTGGAAAGATCAGCAAGATCTACGGATAAAAAAAGCGGCCGCCAGGCCGCTTTTTTTATCACTCACTGGTATCTGATCCGACCCGCCCTTCGATGATGCGAACAAACGGATTGCCGCGCGTGCGCGGAATCGGCAGGGCATCGTAATAGTCTCGAGGGTTGTGCACTGTGGTGTCAGCAAAGCCCTGGGCCTGGAAGTGTTCCACAGCCTGCTGGTCCGAGCCGAAATGGAAGCTTACCTGGCTGCGCGAAACCGTGCCCAGCATACCGCCGAGCAAACGCATGGTGCGCCGGAATGGATGGTCGTCCAGCAAGGGGTAGTTGTCGGTGAGGTAAATGCCGGTGGGGAATTCGCCCAGCGCGGCCGCCAATCGTTGCCAGAACGGGCTGATGCTTTCCGTGGAAAAGTAATTGACCAGCCCTTCGGTGATGACCAGCAGGGGCTTGTTGCGGTCAAAGGCGTGATCGATAACGGTTTCCAGGGAATCCACCGAATCCCGGGAAAAGATGTTCAGCGGCACTACCTGGTGGCGTGGGCTGAGCAGATGCTCGGCAGCCAGCAGGCGGTGCTTGCGCGCGGCCATGTCCGGCAGGTCTGCTTCCACGTATTTCAGGGATTTGTACTTCTCGCACAGGCGCACGCCCCGGGGTGACAGGCCGCAGGCAATCTCCAGCACCTGGGTCACGCCGTCTTCTTCGATGGCCTTGCAGGCAAGGTGATCAATCAGGTGGTGTCTTTGCAGCAGGAAGGTCTTGATGTCGCCGCCGACAAGGCTCTTTCCCACCAGTTCGAACGGTGCCAGCGCGTGGTAGAAGAAACTGCCACGCCGGGTGTGGAAGGCGTCATCGGACAGGCCGTTGGCGTACCAGACGTGGCCGGTGTAAAGCGCGGTGAAGCTGATTGACGAAGTGTCCACGTTATGTCCCATGCTGTCGAAGTAGGTTATGCCATGTATGTTGTGCCGGGGTCAGGCTAATCGGCCACTGGCGCCACGGCCATGTTTTGCCGGGCCAAAAGCGTTACGGAGCAGTGTCCTCACGAACGCCCTGCTGTACAGCGCGAAGCTGGCGCAGGAGTTCCCGCTCGCGTGGGTCATCCACGCCCTTGAGCGCCTGTTCAAATTCGGCGTCATTGAGGTTGTCCGCGGCATCGCGCAGTGCCGAGCGTTCACTGGCCTGTTGCCATACGGCGCCGATGCCAATGACGACCACGGCAAACAGCGCGGCACCGCTGATGCCCCACAGTCGTTGCACGCGGTTGAAATGATCGACCCCTTGCCAGCGCTTGTTCTGCCAGGCCAGCTCTCGACCCTTGAACAGGAGCCAGAACGGTACGATCAGGTTGGCGACGGGTAGCAGCGCCAACAGGGCCAGCCAGGTGTTGTTGAAAATGCCCCAGATCCAGTTGAAGAAAAAGCCGCCCCAGCTGAGCCCGCGGGCGGCTGCCGGCACGGCAGTGCCGGCACCGGCCCCGGAGGTATTGATGGTCAGGTCCCGCGCCTGGCGGGTGACCTCTGCCATCACTTCCTCGGCGGGGGTGTCGAATGCCTGTTCCCGGGCATCCAGTTCGTCGACGCTGGCGCTGACCACCGTCTCCATGTTCAGGCTGCGTCCCTGTACGGTGGCATTGACCAGGGTGTCCTGGCCCGGTGTATCGCCGGGCAATGGCGGTTCAATCGCCACCAGGGCGCCGGCCTTGATGATGGCTGCCTGGTATTTGCGCGCGCTGTCGCCGTCCAGGTCCTTTTTCAGGGTAATGGGCTCGCCGCTGAACAGTTTCTCCAGACGTGCCGGATCATTGATCCGGAAAAGCTGGCTGAAGCGTTGCTTGACCTGTTCCCTGTCATGGCCGTCCTGAACCTGGCCGGTGAAAATGATCCTGTGCATGGCTGCCTCGATGAACGTCCCTGAAAGTGTCTCTCCTGTGCGAGCGTGTGCCCAACCGGGCAGCACTCGCACACCCTAACCTAACACAGCCACGGATTTGCCGGTGGTGGGGAGGCTGGTGCTGTCAGTGTCGCGGCTGGTTGCTGGCGACAATCTGCTGGTAAAGCTGACGTGCCTTGTCGAGAAAGGGGTCATCCAGGAGCGCCGGCGGGAAGGTGATGGACTCGCCGTCCACCTCCACCGGCACGCCGTGCGGGTAATGGGCGCGCACCTGGTCATTGCTCCAGCCTTCGTGGAAGTGGCTGGCAAGCACCGCAACCAGGCGTCGTCGGGCAGTGGCGGTGCGTTCGGGGTTGGCCATTCAGAAGGTCTCCAGGCCGTGGGGCAGGGGCTGGCCCGAGAGGCGCAGCACCAGTGCCGACAGTCCGTCCCAGGGGTTGCCGGGATGCATGCCCTTGATGGCGCGGTCGATGCTGGCGGCCAGCACCAGGGCGCGGTCCAGGCTGGCATGGCCGAGTCGGCCTGCCAGCTGTTCGGCCTGCGCCATCTTGCGCGGCGGCAGTCTCAGGCCCTGGCGGTCGCCACTGGCAAGGGCTGCCAGGATGCGGGTTTCCCGGGTCAGCGCCCAGAGTACCACCGGCGGCTCCGAGCCTTCCGTACGCAGGCCATCCAGCACGCGTATGGCCCGCGCCGGTCCTTCTGCCAGGGCGTCGGTGAGGTCGAATACCGAATGGCGTGACGAGTCGCCCACAGCTTGCTGGATGTGGGTGACCTGGACATCACCGTCGCTGCACAGCAGGGCCAGTTTGTCGATTTCCTGGGCACAGGCGAGCAGGTTGCCTTCGCTGCGCTCAGCCAGCAGTGACAGGGCATCGGCACTGGCACGCAGGTTTTTCGCTGCCAGCCGCTGACCGATCCAGCCCGCCAGCTGGCGGTTGTCCACTGGCCACACTTCCACCAGGGCACCACTGGCATCAATGGCGCTGACCCACTTGGACTTGATGTCGCGGCGCCGGTCCAGTCTCGAGCAGCTCACCAGCAGCATGACGTCGTCACCGGGTTGCTCGAGCATCTCGCAGATCACGGCGCTGGCATTCTTGTCCGGCCGCTTCTCGCCCAGGCGTATCTCGATCAGGGTGCGACCACCAAAAAGACCCATGCTGCTGGCTTCATTGCGCACCGCATCCCAGTCGATGCCCGTGTCGATGCTGAATACCTTGCGGTCATCAAAGCCGCCGGCTCGGGCGGCATCGCGTATCAACTGCACGGCCTCGCCCTGCTGGAAGGGCTCATCGCCGGCCACCAGCCAGGCTTTTTGCAGCCCTTTTTCCAGCTGGCGGGCGAGTTGCTCCGGCCGAATCTTCATGGCGTCGCCTGCGGGGCGAAGTCCACCGCCTGCAGCTGGCGTAGCAGGCGCCGGGCGGCATCTTCCACCATCAGTTCGCGGGTCTGCCTGGCTTCGTCGCTGGCGCCGCCCGCGTTATCCGGGCGGATGCTGTAGCTGCGTGTGACCACCATCTCGCGCGAAGCGGTGAGCTGTTGCTTCTGTGTACTGACCTGCCAGCGCAGGGTGTAGCGCAGCTCCTGTTCCAGGGCCCGGCCCAATGTGTCCACGGCAATAACCCGCGTCTGCCAGCGTTCCCGGGAAATGACCAGTTCCCGACTGGCCTCGGGATAAACGGCAACGCCAGCGTCTTCCAGGCGATCCTGCAGCCGGTTGACCAGGGGCAGGCTGCCGCCGTTGATGGCCAGGCTGTCCACGGCGGGTGCCACCGCGCCACGCAACTGCCAGCCGCAGCCGGCCAGCAGGGCGATTAAAAGCAGGACTGTCAGGCGCAACAGGGACACGCGTTCAGCACTCCATCAGTGTCAGTTGGCCACAATGTTGACCAGCTTCCCGGGCACCACGATGACCTTGCGTATGGTAACGCCATCGAGGAATTTCTGTGCATTGGGTGCCTCGCGCGCCATGGTTTCCAGGGTTTCCCGGTCCGCATCGGCGGGCGCCGTGATACGGGCGCGCACCTTGCCATTGATCTGTACCACCAGTTCGATGCTGTCCTTTACCAGTGCGGCGTCATCCACCACCGGCCAGGCCGTATCCACAACGGCCTGGTCGTGGCCCAGTGTCCGCCACAGAACGTGGGTAATGTGCGGGACGATCGGCGACAGCAACAGCACCGCTGATTCCAGCGCTTCCTGCCGCACCGCCCGGCCGTTGCCATCAGCCGGGGAGAACTTGCTGATCTCGTTGCACAGTTCCATGACGGCGGCAATGGCGGTATTGAAGGTGGAGCGACGGCTGATGTCGTCACCCACCTTGAGAATGGTCTCGTGCGTCTTGCGTCGTAACCCGGCGCTGTTGTCGTCCAGTGCGCTGGTGTCCAGGGCGGGGCAGTCGCCATCGGCGACGTGTTCATGCACCAGCCGCCACAGGCGCTTGAGGAAGCGGTTGGCGCCCTCGACACCGGAATCGTTCCAGTCCAGTGACTGTTCTGGCGGTGCCGCAAACATGATGAACAGACGCACGGTATCGGCGCCGTACTGTTCGATCATGTCCTGCGGGTCGACGGTGTTGCCCTTCGACTTGGACATCTTGGCGCCATCTTTCAGCACCATGCCCTGGCACAGCAGTTGCTTGAACGGCTCGTCGCAGGACACCAGCCCCGCGTCGCGCAGCAGTTTGTGGAAGAAACGCGAGTACAGCAGGTGCAGGATGGCATGCTCGATACCTCCGATGTACTGGTCCACCGGCAACCAGTAGTTGGCCCGTGCCGGGTCCAGCATGGCGTCGTCGCTGTCGGGGCAGCAATAGCGGGCGTAATACCAGCTGGATTCCATGAAAGTATCGAACGTGTCCGTCTCGCGGCTGGCCGCCTCACCATCCACAGTCGTGCGGGCCCAATCCGGGTCCGCCTTGATGGGCGATTGCACACCGTCCATTTCCACGTCTTCCGGCAGGACCACGGGCAGGTCCTTCTCGGCGGCCGGCACCAGGGTGCCGTCGGCCTTCTCGATCATCGGGATCGGCGCACCCCAGTAACGCTGGCGGGATACACCCCAGTCGCGCAGGCGGTAATTGACGGTGCGCTTGCCATCGCCGGCGGCTTCCAGGTCGCTGGCAATAGCATCAAAGGCTGCCGCTGAATCGAGACCGTCGTACTTGCCGGAATTGACCAGAGTGCCCTTGTCGGTAAAGGCCGCTTCGCTGACATCGGTGTCACTGCCGTCCGCGGCGGTGATCACTTGCTTCACCGGCAGGCCATAGGCGCGGGCAAACTCGAAATCGCGCTGGTCGTGGGCCGGCACGGCCATCACCGCGCCGGTGCCGTAATTCATCAAGACAAAGTTGGCCACCCATACCGGCACATCTTCGCCGGTGATCGGATGGCGTGCATACAGGCCGGTAAACACGCCTTTCTTCGGCATCGTGGCCAGGTCTGCTTCAGCCACCTTGGTATGCAGGCAGTCTTCGACAAAGGCCGCCACATCCGGGTCGGCATCGGCGATCTTGCGCGCCAGGGGATGGCCGGCTGCCACGGCCACATAGCTGACGCCCATCAGCGTGTCCGGGCGTGTGGTGTAGACGCGCAGCGCTGCTTCGCCTTCGATGGCGAAGTCCATTTCCACACCCTCTGATCGACCGATCCAGTTGCGCTGCATGGTCTTGACCTGTTCCGGCCAGCCCTCCAGCTGGTCCAGGTCGGCGAGCAGTTCATCGGCGTAGTCGGTGATCTTGATGAACCACTGCGGGATGTCCTTCTGCTCCACTTCGGTGTCGCAGCGCCAGCAGCAGCCGTCGATGACCTGCTCGTTGGCGAGCACGGTCTGGTCATTGGGACACCAGTTCACCGTGGACTTCTTGCGGTAGACCAGGCCTTTCTCGAACAACCGGGTGAAAAACCATTGCTCCCAGCGGTAGTATTCCGGCCGGCAAGTGGCAATTTCTCGCTGCCAGTCGTAGCCGAAGCCAAGGCGCTTGAGCTGGTTGCGCATGTAGTCGATGTTTTCGTAGGTCCACTTCGCCGGCGCCGTGTGATTCTTGATGGCGGCATTCTCGGCAGGCAGGCCGAAGGCATCCCAGCCCATGGGCTGGAGGACATTCTTCCCCTGCATGCGCTGGTATCGGCTGATGACATCGCCGATGGTGTAATTGCGGACGTGCCCGACATGCAGGCGACCGCTGGGGTAGGGGAACATGCTCAGGCAGTAGAATTTCTCCCGGGCGGGGTCCTCACGCACGGCAAATGTCTGCTCTGATTCCCAGTACTGCTGGGCTTCCTGTTCGACCTGGTCGGGGTGATACTGTGTTTCCATTGGTACCTTGTGATGATCCGGCGTAAAGGAAAGGGGCATAGGATACATGAGCGACGGTGGCTGCGCATGAGTGCTGCAACCTTGCTGGGACTGCTGCTGGTCAGTGCCACGCTGCCGGCGGTAGTGCGCCAGCTGTACCCGCCGGTGCCAGACGGTGTGGCGGCAGACATGGCCACCGCCGTGGTGGTGCTGGGCGGCGGCATGAAGGAGCACAATGGCGGCTGGGTGGCCAGTTCGGCCAGTCTGCGCCGCCTTGGCGAGGCGGTGCGAGTGGCGCGTTCGCGCCAGTTGCCGCTGCTGATTGCCGGTGGTAACGCCGACCCGGCCACGGGCCGGCCCAGTGAGGCGGCGCTGATGGCGCAGGTGGCCCGGGACATTTACCCTGACGGCGATATCTGGCTGGAGCCCGACAGCAGCAACACACGGGAGAATGTGGCATTCAGCGTGCCTTTGCTGCAGCAGCGCAAGGTAGCGGCCGCCATCCTTGTCACCGATCGCTCACACCTGCCCCGCGCCATGCTCTGTTTTGACTGGGAAGGCTTTGCGGTCAGCCCCCACCCGGTGGACCGCATGCCCGACCCGTCGTGGATGCCTTCGGTGGGCGCCCTCTCCCATCTCCCTGAAATCTGGTACGAGTGGCTGGCGCTGCTCTGGTACCACATCCACTACGACTGATCCCGGCGCCTCTCCAGCAGGTAGCCGGCGCCGGCCAGCAGCACGGCCAGCAGCAGCCAGGGCACGCTGCCCAGTGCCTGCCAGGGTGTGGTGCCCTGGCGCGGCTGGAAACGGCTTTCCAGCACGTCGCGGGTAAACTGGGGCAGGCGGGCGACCACCTGGCCATCCGCATCAATCACCGCAGTGACACCGTTGTTGGTACCGCGCAGCAGCCAGCGTCCGGTCTCGATGGCGCGCAGGCGGGTCATCTGGAAATGCTGCAGCGGCCCCGCTGAGTGACCGAACCAGGCGTCGTTACTGATGGTCAGCAGCACATCGCTGTTACGGCTGCGCTCTGCCACCAGCTGCGGGTAGAGCACTTCATAGCAGATGAAGGGTGCCAGCACGACACCGGCGGCTTCCAGGTTCGGCTGGTCCGGGTCGCCCTTGCGAAAACTCGACATGGGCAGGTCGAAGAACGGCAGCATACCGCGCAGGAAATCCTGCAGTGGCACGTACTCACCGAATGGCACCAGTTTCTGCTTGTGGTAGACCCCGCCCTGGCCGTCCACCACGGCAATGCTGTTGTGGTAGCTGTAGCCATGCTGCAGGTGTGTGCGCCAGGGGATGCCGGTGACCAGTGTGCTGCCGCGGGCCTGCAGCTGGTCACGTTGCCGGTTCAGCCATGGCAGCGCGTCCTGGTAGAACTCGGTGACGGCCGATTCCGGCCAGATCACCAGGCTGTTGTCATCAGTCTTGGCTGTCAGCTGGTCATAGATCTGCCGAGTTTCGGATTGCTGGGTAGTGGCCCATTTGATGTCCTGGGGAATGTCGCCCTGTACCAGCGCCACCGGGCGCATATCGCCCGCCGGTGAGGTCCACTGGTCGGCATCGCTGGCCAGCCCCAGCAGCCAACCTGCCAGGGCCAGGACCGCCAGGGGCAGGTAGCGCCGCGGCGCATGAACGGCCCAGGGCGACACGGCGCTGGCCAGCGACAGCAGCGTCAGCAGCCAGATGCCGCCGTACAGGGCGGTGCCGGCCAGGGGAGTGTCGATCATGGCGTAGCCCGGGTAGAGCCACGGAAAGCCGGTCAGCAGCCAGCCGCGCAAGGCGTCCACCAGCACCCAGCCGCCGGCGAACACCAGCGGATGGCCACCCAGTCGGGCCACCAGCCAGAACAGCAGTGCCGGGTACAGGGCCATGGCAGCGGCAAACAGGCCGGTCATGATCACGGCCAGCGGTAGCGGGGTGAAGCCGTACACATGGATGCTGACGTACAGCCAGTAGACCCCGAACAGGAACTGGCCGAGGCCGAACAGGTAGCCACGCGCCAGGGCCTGGCGGCGGTTCGCGCCGTCCAGTGTCCACCAGCCCAGGGCGATGCTGGCCATCATCAGCGGCCAGCCGGTGCCGTCGCCGAGCCCGAGCCACTGCGACCAGGGGGAGAACCCCAGTGGGTAGATCAGTCCGGCAATAAAGGCGATCAGCAGTTTTTGCATTGAGTTGTCTGCAATTGTGGTCTATCTATACTGAAAAAGTACCAAGCGTTCTGAAGCGCCCATGGCGGAGGCCGTGACTGTGCAGAACACCGGGGGAGAATAATGAAACAAACCTGCAAGTACCATCCGGCAGAGCAGGCCAACTGGTTCTGCAGCCACGACGGTATCCTGTTCTGTGACGATTGTGTCGCCATCGAGGAATCCGGTGACAGGGCCCGCTGTTTCCTCTGCAACAAGCCGGTCTCGGCGGTGGGACGGCGCATCGCCCAGGACCCGTTCTGGCGTATCCTGTCACACTTTGTCGAATACCCCTTCGCCCGGGAGCCCATGTTGCTGGCGCTGGTTGCCTGCCTGCCGCTGGGCCTGTTGCCCCCCGACCTGGCGGGATTCGGGATTGCCGCCGGCCTTGGTGTGCTGCTCGGCGGCATGGGCGCGGCCATGGCCGAACAGACCATTAACGGGCAGATGCGCCCGCCCGGCATCCGCGCCGTCCTCACTGCAGATCCCTGGCCTGCCGGTGTACAGCAATGGCTGCTGTTCGCCCTGGCCTGCATTGGCACCGGCTATGCCTATGTCTACCTGGGCATGATCATGGGCAGCCTTGTGGCCCTGGCAGTATGGCTGGTGTTGCCGGCATTCCTGCTCGAGCTGCACATTGGTGGCAGCCTGCTCAACGTGTTGTTCCAGCCGCAGCGCCCGTTCGGGCACATGTTCACGGTGGGCGTAGATTACTTCATTGCCTGGGGGGTGCTGTTCGGCCTGTTCACCGCCGGGGCCATTCTTGCCAGCATCCTGCATGATCTTCTGCCACACCTGGTGGGTTGGCCCCTGGCCGGCATGGTGGCCGCCTGGATGTATTTCATGACCATGCACCTGGTGGGCTACCTGGCCTGCCAGCACCGTGAGGCGCTGGGTTACCTGACTGTCGCCACGGAACTGACGGAACGGCGCAGGCGCAACCGGCGCCCTGAGGATGACCGCCGCATGCGGGTGCTGCTGCAGGAAGGCCGCTTTGACAAGGTAGTGAGTCTCTACAAGCTGCGTCTGGAGAAGCGCAAGCAGGACCTGGGGTTGACCGAGCAGTATGAGCGAATCCTCCAGGCCCTCGGCCGTGACGAAGAGCGTCTGGAGCTGGCGGATGACTACCTGGGGCTGCTGCTCAAGGACGACCAGCCCTATCGCGTGCTGGAACTGCTCAAGCGCTACCGTGAGACGGATCCGGCCTTCAAGCCGGGGACTGCGCAGCTGACCTGGGATGTGGCGCAGCTGCTGGCGGAAAACGGCCAGCAGAAACTGGCCGTGAACCTGCTGCAGGACCTGCACAAGCGGGCGCCCACCTGGCCACAGTTGCCGGCCGCCTACCTGTTTATCGCGCGCTTGCTGAAAAACGAATTCAACCTGCCAGGCAAGGCCGAGCAGTACATCCGCTTTGTGGAAACACGCTTTCGCGAACCCAAAAACCAGGACCTGGCCCGCGCCTGCCGGGAAGAGCTCGGGCTGGCCCGCGCCTGATCCGTCCTGCTCAGGCCAGGGCTTTCCGTGCCCGCTCAGCGAGACGCGAGTAATGGTTTGCCTTGGCCGGCTGGCCAAAGCGGTCAAATGCTTCCGCCAGGGTGCGGAACGTACGTAGTGACTTCTCGTTCAGCGAACCGCTGTCCGCCACGGATTCTCCCAGCTTGTCGGCCTCGCGCAGTTCTTCCACCAGTGAAAACCGGTAGGCCAGGGTTGTGCGGACATCTTCCGGCAATCGATCCAGATCGATCACTCGCTTGATGTAATCACGGTAAAGATTGAATTGCTGGCGAATCTCGCCGGTATCCTCGGTTTCATGGCCAAGCACATTCAGTGCGATTTCCTCGAAAGCCGGATCCTCCGGTTTCAGCTTGCGCACATGGTAGAGGCCGGTAAGCGCGCTGAATGCATGCGGGTCCACTTCCAGCGCAGCTTCGAACTGGTGGCCCGCTTCTGCAAACGCCAGTGCCGACATCGAGCTCCAGGCGGAATTCAGCCGGGTGCGCAGGGCCTTTTCCTGGTCATCCTGTTCCTCGTCTTCGTCATCATCGATGCCCGCCACTTCCTGCCGTTGGGCAAGCTGGCAGAGGATAGCGCCCGCCACCAGGCCGACAACCAGCGCGATCCAGGCATGGGGCGCGGTGGCACCGCCGAAGAACTCATACACGGGCAGGACGAACCAAAGCGGCAGGATAATGGCGGCGGGCAGCTCCTTCTCCACCAGGGCCTTCTTCTTCGGGTGCGGGTAAACAAAAGGCAGTTTCTTCAGCGCGAAGAGGCTGGCGAACACGCCGATCATGGCACTCGCCAGCGGCGTGCTGCCGACCAGCGGCTGGTAGCTGCCGGACATGAAGGCGACGTAAGTGAGGCCGGTGATGGTGCCACTGACAAACCAGAGGATGGTGACCCGCTTCCAGCCCAGGGCTGCCTCCAGGGGCCAGGCGAATGGCAGCAGCACCAGAAGCGCCACCAGCCACTGGATAATGTTTTCGTGCAGGAAATGCCAGGTCAGGTAGGTGGACGGTCGTGGCGCCGACGGATTCAGGCCGAAGCGCACGCGCACCAGTGTGCTGGCGCGCTGGTCGAACTCGTCGCGTAGTTGCTGCCAGGCGATTCTTTCCTGTGGCGACCAGTACTGGTTGCCACGCTGGCGGTTTTCTTCCTCGAATGCCTCGTCGAACCCCATGGCACGAATGACGGTGGTGCGATCGCCGGCGTCATGAGCGGCCTGGACGTCAGTGGCCTTGTCGACCATGCCATTGATGCGTAGCCAGGAAATGTAGTTGTTCCATTCCAGGTCGAACAGTTTCCCGCTGTAG
The DNA here is from genome assembly GCA_029212745.1 of Alcanivoracaceae bacterium. Classification (GTDB taxonomy): domain Bacteria; phylum Pseudomonadota; class Gammaproteobacteria; order Pseudomonadales; family Alcanivoracaceae; genus JARGOL01. Next base: position 526,669 of record JARGOL010000001.1, on the reverse strand, counting down.
TACCACTGGACCAGTTCTGTTTCCTGCTCGTCCTCATGCAGCTGCACGGTAAACATCACCAGCAGGTAGGCAAGAAAGAACGTCAGGCAGGCCCAGGGCAGGGTGGCCAGACGGCTGGAACCTTCAACATCACTGGGTTGAGGTTTGGGTAGCACGGCAGTTCTCCCGGTGCAGCAGTTTGCGCTGCGGGGCTCGCCCCGGGGGGCGAATCAGCCTTCCATTGCCTTGTCGCCGTCGGTTTCGGCGGCCTGATCCCCAGGCGTGACCCGCAACAGTCTTATTGTTCTGCCATCGGCACTGAGCACGGTGAATTGCAGCCCGTTCAGTTCGGCGGTTTCCCCGCGTTCGGGAAGATGCCCGAACTGCTGGGTCACCAGCCCGCCAATGGTGTCGAATTCATCATCGCTGAATTGCCGGTCGAAGAACACGTTGAAGTCCTCGATCGGGGTCAGCGCCTTGACGGTGAACTCGTTGTTATCAATTTCTTTTATCAGATAATCGTCTTCATCGAAATCATGTTCATCCTCGATCTCACCGACAATCTGCTCGAGCACGTCCTCGATGGTGACCAGGCCGGCGACGCCGCCGTATTCGTTGACCACGATCGCCATGTGGTTGCGACTGATGCGGAAATCCCGCAGCAGCGAGTCGAGACGTTTTGATTCGGGAATGAACAGGGCCGGGCGCAGCAGGTCCTTGATCTGGAACCGGTCCAGCCGGGCCGGGTCGAGCACCAGCGGCAGCAGGTCCTTGGCCAGCAGGATGCCGATCACCTCGTCCGGGTCGTCACCGAGCACCGGGAAACGCGAGTGGGCACAGTCAATGATGGTGGGCAGGAAGTCCCGCGGGTGGTCACTGGCCTTGATGGAAATCATCTGCACCCGCGGGATCATGATTTCCCGTACCGGCATGTCGGCCACCTGCAGGGCCCCCTCGATGATGCCGAGGGTGTCAGTGTCCAGCACATCCCTGTCCTTGAGTGAGCGGATCAGCTCCAGCAGTTCGTCCCGTGAGGCCGGGTCTGCCGAGAAAAAGTTGCTGATGCGCTCGAGCAGACTTCGGCCGCCCTGGCCGTTTTCCTGCGATTCTTCAGGCATTACGCCTCCTCCGTCGTGTAGGGGTCGGCAAATCCCGCCGCCCCGAGAATATCCGTCTCCAGTGCCTCCATCTGCTCGGCGTCAGCGGGGGCCTGGTGGTCGTAGCCGCACAGGTGCAGGACACCGTGGACGACCATGTGCGCCCAATGGGCGGTATGCGTCTTGCCCTGCTGCTCAGCTTCACCGCTGACCACGTCCGGGCAGATGATGATGTCGCCCAGCAGTGCCGGCAGGGCCGCTTCGGGCAACCCCTCGGGCGCCTCGAACGGGAATGACAGCACATTGGTGGGGCCCTGTTTGCCCCGGTAGTCTGTGTTCAGGCGTGTCATCTCGTGTTCGTCCACCAGGCGCAGGGTGATGTCACCATCGCGCCGCACCGCGGCCAGGGTGGCGATGGCCCAGTCCTGCAACTGGCTGTCTGCAGGCGTGCCCGCATCCGCGGCAGCTCGCTGGATCTCAATCATTGCCTGGCTCTGCCTGCTGCTCATGGCGTTCGTAGGCTTCGACAATGCGCTGCACCAGTGGATGACGGACCACGTCACGGCTGTCGAAACGGGTGACACCGATGTCCGGTTCATCCTCCAGCACCAGCAAAGCATGAACCAGGCCAGATTTCTGGTGACGCGGCAGGTCCACCTGGGTCATGTCCCCGGTGATCACTGCCCGTGAGCCGAACCCGATCCGGGTCAGGAACATCTTCATCTGCTCCACGGTGGTGTTCTGGCTCTCGTCGAGGATGATGAAGCTGCCGTTCAGGGTGCGTCCGCGCATATACGCCAGCGGTGCAACCTCGATGATGTTGCGCTCCATGAGTTTGGCAACCTTCTCGAAACCGAGCATTTCGTACAGGGCGTCGTAGAGTGGTCGCAGGTAGGGATCAATCTTCTCCGCCAGGTCGCCGGGCAGGAACCCCAACTTCTCACCGGCTTCCACCGCCGGGCGCACCAGCAGTATCCGCTGGATGTCGGCCTTCTCCAGGGCATCCACGGCACAGGCCACGGCCAGCCAGGTCTTGCCGGTGCCGGCCGGGCCGACGCCGAAATTGATGTCGTGCTTGCGGATACGCCGGACATAGTCGCGCTGGTGCTGGCCGCGTGGGCGGATGCGGGCACGCTTGGTGCGAATCAGCACCTCGTCCCGGGGGAAGTCCACGGTGTTGTCGTCGGCGCCATTTTCCTGCAGCTGCAGGTGCACGGACTCGGGCGTAATGTCGTCGCTGGCGGCCTGGTCGTAAAGCCCGTGGATCACCTTGCTGGCGGTTGCCACGGCATCGGCGTCACCGGCCAGGTGGAACTGGTTGCCACGGTTGTGGATCTCGATGCCCAGGCGCCGGGAGATGTGCTTGATGTTCTCATCCAGGCGGCCGCACAGGTTGGCGATGCGACGCGAATCGTAGGGTTCCAGCTCGAATGTCTGTTGTGCGGGTGAACTGTTCAAGAGTCTGCTTCAGGTTCCTGTTGTGAGTGCCATGATTTCAGAATAAACCGATATCGACGGGTGCGAAAAGCGTTGCCGGTCGCCTGAAATATGTGAGTGCTCGCTTTCGCTGTAGCCCTTGTTTTTCAGTTCTCTGCGCGCACCGGTTCGGTGCCTCGCAGGGAGTTGGCAAAGGCCTCTGCAATGGTGACATCGACAAACTGGCCAATCAGGTCCAGATCGTCACTGGCGAAGTTCACCACCCGGTTGTTCTCCGTGCGGCCCTTGAGCTGGCCCGGGTCCTTTTTCGAGAACCCGTCCACCAGGATGCGCTGGCGGCTGCCCACCATCTTGCGGCTGATGTCCAGGGCCTGCTGGGCGATGCGTTGCTGCAGCAGGGCGAGCCGCTGCTTCTTGGTGTCCATGGGGACATCGTCTGGCAGGTCGGCTGCCGGCGTGCCCGGGCGTGCACTGTAGATGAAGCTGAAGCTGTGGTCGAAGCCGATCTCGGCGATCAGGTTCATGGTGGCCTCGAAATCGGCATCGGTTTCGCCGGGGAAGCCGATGATGAAATCGGAGCTGAACGAGATGTCCGGGCGCAGGGCGCGCAGGCGGCGCAGCTTGCTCTTGTATTCAAGGGCGGTGTGATTGCGCTTCATCATCGCCAGGATGCGGTCGGACCCGGACTGCACCGGCAGGTGCAGGTGGCTGACCAGCTCCGGCACTTCCGCATAGACGTCGATCAGGCTGTCGGAGAACTCCACCGGGTGGCTGGTGGTAAAGCGGATCCGGTCGATGCCGTCGATATCCCGGACCATGACAATCAGTTCGGCCAGGTCGGTGACCCCGCCATGGCCGTCATCGCCGCGGTAGGCATTGACGTTCTGGCCCAGCAGGTTGACCTCGCGCACCCCGAGCTCGGCCAGGTGGCGGATCTCCGCCAGTACCGGCGCCACCGGGCGGCTGACTTCCTCGCCACGGGTGTAGGGCACCACGCAGAAGGTGCAGTACTTGGAGCAGCCCTCCATGATCGAGACGAAGGCGGTGGGCCCGTCCACGCTGGGCTCGGGCAGGGCATCAAACTTCTCGATTTCCGGGAAGCTGATGTCCATGGCCAGGCCCTTGCCGGCGCTGGCGTCGCTGATCAGTGTCGGCAGGCGGTGCAGGGTCTGTGGGCCAAAGATCACGTCCACGTAGGGCGCCCGCTGGCGAATGGCGTCACCTTCCTGCGAGGCGACGCAGCCACCCACACCGATGATCAGGTCCGGACGGGCCTGTTTCAGCTGCTTCCAGCGTCCCAGCTGGTGGAACACCTTGTCCTGCGCCTTTTCGCGGATGGAGCAGGTATTCAGCAGCAGCACGTCCGCTTCGTCGGCATTGTCGGTCATTTCCAGGCCGTGGCTGGCTTCCAGCAGGTCCGCCATGCGTGACGAGTCGTACTCGTTCATCTGGCAGCCGTGGGTCTGGATAAAGAGCTTGCGCGTCATGTGTCCTCTGTGCGGGATGCCCGGCGCCGTACCCGGCGTGGATGACATCTCCCGTCTAACCGCTAAAATGGGCGCGCATTATAGCGTCAGGCGCGGGCTGCTGCGAAGGCCGCCCGGCCCTGGTCACCGGCCACTGATGGCATTTTGGGAGAAAGCGGCATGCATTGGGTCAGAAACAGCGTCATTATCCTCGTTCTCCTGTTCGCTGGCGGTGCCGCCTGGTACGGCATGCAGGACCAGGCCAGCCAGTTGCCGGTGAACACGCGCCTGGGCGGGGATTTCACCCTGACCGACCAGACCGGTGAGCGATTTCACAGTGACAGCCTCGATGGCAAGGTGGTGCTGCTGTTCTTCGGTTTCACCAGTTGCCCGGATATCTGCCCGGCGACGCTCGCCCGTGTCACCCAGGCGCGGCGCATGCTCGCCGACGAAGGGCATGGCGACGATGTCCAGGTGGTGTTCATTACCTTTGACCCGGCACGGGACACGCCTGAGCACCTGAACAAGTACCTGTCGTTCTTCGGTGATGCCGTCATCGGCCTGACCGGCACGGAGGAAGAAATTGCCACGGTGGCGGAACAGTTCGGCGTGGTCTACCTGAAAACGCCCAGTGCGTCAGGCGACGGTTCAGACGGTGCCGATGCCGGCTATGACTTCTCCCACTCCGACTTCGTCTATCTGCTGGACACACAGGGCCGCGTGCGCAAGCTGTTCCAGAACGACGAGGACATCGACCTGATGGTGAAAGATGCGCGTACTCTTCTGTAACGTCCCGACGCTGAAACGCCTGCTGGCCATCGTGGTGCTGTCTGCTCCCGGCCTGGCAGCGGCGCAACTGCAGCTCACTGATGCCTGGGTGCGCGCCGTGCCCCCGGTGTCTTCCGGCACGGCTGGCTACTTCGTGCTGCAAAACAATGGCACCGAGCCGGTCACCGTCACCGGGGTCAGTGCGTCGTTTGCACACCACGTGATGATGCATTCCATGGCCCGCAACGACGACGGCCTGCGCCAGATGCAACACGTCGATGATGTCACCGTGGCCCCGGGTGAAGAGATCGCATTTGTGCCCGGGGGCATGCACCTGATGATCATGGGCATGGACGCAGTACCATCGCCGGGAGAGCGGGTGGAAATCTGCCTGCAGCTGAAGGGCGGTGACCAGCTGTGCCACGACTTCGAGGTGCGCCGGGAGCAACCCTGATGCGGCCGTGCCGGTGGTTGCCCCTGTTGCTGCTGCTGGCCAGTGGCGCGGTGCTACCGTGCCCGTCGCTGGCCCCGGCACGGGCGTTGCCGCCGGTGCCGCAGATGCAATGGCTACTGGCAACACAGAACCTGTGGCGGCTTCGGGACACGCGCCGTGATGCCCGCTATGACGACCCCGTTTCACCGTCCCTCCTGGATGATCGCCTGCAGGCGCAGGCGGACTACATTCGTACCCATCTGGGCAGCCCCCACCTGCTGGCGGTGCAGGAAGTGGAAAACCGTGCCCTGCTGACACAGCTGGCCGGACGCATCGCCGCTGCCGGTGGTCCGGCCTACCGGGCCTACCTGCTGGAAGGCAATGACCCCTCCGGGATCGATGTGGGTGTGCTGGTGCGGGATCCCGTGCAGGTGGCAAGCGCAGCGCCACTGTTTGCCGACCGGCGCTTCATGGGGGCACCCCTGTTCAGTCGTCCGCCGTTGCTGGTGGAACTGGATGCGCCCTATCCCTGGTCGGTGGTGGTGCTGCATCTGCGTAGCGGTCGTGGCCTGCACGACAGTGACCGCCAGAAAAACGTGCGTGACAAGCGTGCCCGTCAGGCACAGGTACTGCTTGACTGGGCGCGTGCCCATGACCGGCCGGTGATACTGGTGGGTGACCTGAACAGCGCACCGGATGCCGGTGTCTACTCGCAGCCGCTGTCATATCTGTTGGACATGCCCCTGCAATCCGCCTGGCAGGCCCTGCCACCGGAGGAACGCTACAGTTACCGCTATCGCTGCCAGCCACAGGCCATCGACCATATCCTTTATCCGACGGTCGTTGCCCGGCAGGTCCAGCGTGTGGTGGTGTCCCGGGGCAATGCTGGCCGGCACGGACGCCTGCGTGACAGTGAGGGACGCTCGCCAGTGTCGGATCATGATGCGCTGGGTGTGGTGTTCCGTTTGCCGCGACAGCAGCGGAAGGTGGGTATCAAAGAGGAATAAAAAAACGATCCTGCGGGACTGCTGCTTGCGTTAGACAGCGAGGACCAGGGAGATGTCCCGCGGATCGTAAAGCGTTGGGGCCCGAAGGCCCCGTTAGCTTGAGGAGAACGTGGTCTTACAGTGCGAAGCTGTAGGAAACGCTGAACAGCACGTCGTCATCCCACAGTTCTGCGCTGTTTACACCGTTGGGGTCGAGTGCGCCGCCGGTCAGTTCGAACTCATCCTGGGCTACGATCTTGGAAGCCGTGAAGGTGAACTGGTCGGTGAGGGCGTAGCTCAGGTCAACGTGGGTGTAGTCCGGCAGACCGCCTTCGATTTCGTTCGGCTCGGGGTCGAAGTCATAGGAACCCACGGTGATGCCGTACTTGTCGTAGCCGTAGCTGATGTAGTAGTAGACGTCATCGTTCTCGGTGTCGACCTCGTCAGAAGACGGGTGGCCGAAGTCGCCCGTACCCAGGTATGCACCAGCAGACAGGCCAGCGAAGCCGACGCCCACGTGGATTTCCTGGAAGTCACGGGTGCTGGCTTCGACAGGCAGGGCGAAAGCGGTGCCGTCGTACTCGCCAGCGGTGCCGCCCGCGGTGTAGTTGTAGTCGATGTAGCTGAGGTCATAGGAGAAACCCTCTACCTCACCGCCAAAACCGACATACAAGTCATACTCGGTGGCGCCAGACTCGGAGCTGGTCCAGATGCCGGTGTAGAAACCGGTATCGTGTGCGTAGTCCAGGGAGCCGTTGATGGTCGGTGCAGTGGTCAACTGCAGACCACGCCACAGGTACTGGCTGGTGGCGCCCAGGGAGCCGCTGATTTCAGCGGAAGCCATGACCGGTGCGCCTGCGGCTGCGATGGCCACAGCCAGTGCGGATACTTTCAGTACTGATTTCTTGCTCATGAATACAACCCTCTTGAGTGACAGTGTTGTTGCTTACTTGCCGCAGTGCAGCATTACAGGCCGCGACAGCCTTGCCCGTTAGAGAGCAGGTTCCGTGCCAGTTTTTGGTTTTTCTTTAAAATCAATTGCTTGAGAGGGATTGGCGTTGAGGGCTGGCGGCTCGAAGAGGGGTTTGGCGGGTAAATCAAACTGTCACATGCACTGTCCGGGAGCGGCGCACCGATTTGGTGCGCCTTGATGGTGCAACAGCGGTCAGGGGCAGGTGTAGGGGACTGCCACGGCATCCACGGCCGCATCGTCCTCGCTGGTCAGCGTCAGGGCGCACTGGCCGCCCGGCAGGCTGAAGTGTGCCCGGTAATGGGCGCCGGCACGGGCACGGAAGAACACCGCCACCTTGCAGCGCTCGCGCGTGCCGGCGGCTTTCTTGTCCTCGGCATAGCTGAAGCCCACACGGGTATCGCTGTCGCCCGGCACCTGGGTGGTCACTTCAGGCTGCTTTTTCAGGGCCTCGTTCACCTGGGTAACGAATTCGCTGTCACTGTCGTTGCTGGCAACGCTGAGTCCTGTCGCCTTGAAGCCCTTCCCGGGGACACAGATCATGGGCTGGACGCCAATGCCGTCACTGCTGAAGGTGACGCTGGCAGTATTGTCGCCACTGGCGGGCTGGTAGGCGAAGCGGGCGCAGCCACTGACAAACAGTAGCAAGAGCAGGGTGCCAAGGGTGGCAGTCTTCATGGTTTTCTCCGGTGCGGTCTCTGGGCAGCGCCAGGGTCCCAGCAACCTTGGCGCCGTGGGGCAATCTTCCATGCCCGGGGGCTGCGGTCAACCGTGTCAGCTGTCGAACCAGAGCCGGTGGGCCCGCTCAACCAGCCGGACCCGCTGGCGGGGCGTGGGCAGCCAGGTGTGCCAGTGATTGGTGGCGGCCAGCAGGAATTCGAGCAATGGCAGGTGCTGACGCAGCACACGACTGTGGCGGTGGCTGATGACGGGGTTGAAGTAGCCAAAGAAATCCAGCATCTGCCGCGGGTTCTTTCGAACCCAGAGCCAGGAGCCCATTTCCAGGGTCAGTGGCAGGAAGGTGCAATCCGGATGTTGCTGCAGTGACTCGTCGTACAGGTAGTCCCACAGGTCGCCGTGGGTGGTGTAGTTCAGGCTCTGCGGCTCGACCAGGTAGGGGTGGTGATGCGGGAAGCTGTCCTCACGCAGGGTCTTCAATGCATACACGTCGGCCAGGTTGGGCATGGGCTGATGGCGTCGGGCATAGCAGCACCACAGGCGGTCCTGTCGCCCGAAGCCGCTGTGGCAGTCCAGTGTCATGGCGAACGGGGCGCCGGCGATGCGCTCGCGCACGGCCCTGAGGACCGCCTGGGCCTCGGCTTCCATGGGCGCGCCGGCACGGCCACGGTACCAGGGCAAGTGACGGCTGATCCGGTGGCCACCCACCAGGAAGGCGACCCGGCCATCCGCATCCACCGGTGCGTTTCGCATCAGGTCGACGCCATTGGGGTTGCAGCGCGTGCGGTTGGCCAGCCCGCCGGGATTGACCATCGGCATGATGACAATGCGCATCTGTTCCAGACGCCGGTGCAGCGCGTCGTCCCAGGACAGGCGGTGAATAAGCGTGTGTAGCCAGTAGAGCAGGATCTGGCTGCCAATGCGCTCGACACCATGAACGCCGCCGAAAAAACCCATGACGGGTGCGCGCGGGTTGCGACTGCCCAGCTCCAGCACATGGACCGGCAGTGGCCCGTGCGGGTGGTCCACCTGGTGAACCACGCTGGCGCGCATCCAGCGCTCGCCGAGGGCAATAAGTTCCTCAAGCTGCAACAGCTCCGGAAGGTGACGTTGATGCCACCGGAATGCGTCGTTCATGGCAGGGCCTCCATGCGTGACAACCATGGGGCATTACCGTGGCAACTTGATGACAGGTGCTGCTGTAAATGTCACGGCACTGTTACGTGCTGGTCACTGGTACTTAACCAGCGCTGCTGATCCTCGGAGCTGGCTCAGGCTACACAGGAAAAGCGCTGTGTCTGAAGCAGTGATCAGGTCTGTATGCCGCAGTCCGGTGGCGCAAGTCGCGCGCCCGCCCGAGGCAGGCGACATCATGCTCTTCTGCGGAAAAGGGTGGTCTTCCGATGTGGTTCGCCTTTTTACCCGCAGCCAGTGGAGTCATGTCGGCATTGTTTTGCGTGATCCGGGCCAACCGGGGCTGCTGTTGCTGGAAGCAAATGTCCGCTCCGATGTGGCCGATGTGCGCACGGGCCGGCGGATGCAGGGCGTGTCACTGGTGTCCCTGGCCGAGAAACTGGATCAGTACGAGGGGCAGGCCATGCTGCGGCGGTGGTGCGGCCCGGAGAGTGTGCTCTGCCGCCGGGAGAAAGTGTTTGCCGCTGCCGACGACCTGATCCATCGGCCCTACTGCGATTTCGTCAGCTCCTGGTTGCGCCGTGGCATGCGTTCGGTGCCCGGCGGCATGTTCTGCAGTGAGCTGGTGGCCGAAATTTATCGCCGTGCGGGCTGGCTGCCCGGGGGCTTCAATCCAGCATGCGTCGTGCCGGCGCACTTTGCTGGCGAGCGCCTGCCGTTGCAGAACGTTGCACTGGCGCGGCCTGAGGCGTGTGGTTCTGTGAGTGATGACTGGCGGCGTTGCGAGCAGGCATTTGCATGACGGATTTGATCCATTGTTTCCCCCACAAAGCTGGGGTATGTTAATTCGTATCCCGCCATTGCGGGACAGGTCGCGACCACCTGAGATGTATATGACTACCGTAAAACCTTGACTGGATTCGGTGGCAGGTGGTGGCGTCACCTCTTCGCTTCCCGAATCAGAAAAATCGGCACCCACGGCGAGAGGTCTCCGCATGGAAGAGCGCGCAACAAAGCTGCATCCCGTCACGTCTCACGACGACTCATCCACCCCGGAAAAGCTCAGCAAGGAAAAAGTCTACGTTCTTGATACCAATGTCCTGATTCATGACCCCAACTCCCTGATCAGTTTTGAGGAACACCGTGTGGTGATCCCGATGACGGTTCTTGAGGAGCTGGACAAGCTGAAGACGGGTAAGTCCAATGTGGCGGCAGACTGCCGTACAGCAATCAGGCTGATCGACAAGGTGCTGGGCAAATCAGCCCCGGACGAGGTGGAGGCGGGTGTGCCCATCAGGCGCGGCCCTGAGCAGTTCGAAGGAACCCTGGCGGTGCTTATGCCACGCCTGCAGGGAGAGGATGATGCCGGCTTGCCGGAGCACCTCAACGACAATCGCATCATCAATGACATTGCCGCCATGAAGCAGCGTGATCCGTCGCGCCGCTATGTGCTGGTGACCAAGGACATCAACATGCGCCTGAAGGCGCGCGCCTGCGGCATCGAGTCCGAGGACTATCACACCGATCAGCTGGTCAAGGACATTGGCCAGCTGACGCGGGGTTACTTCGAGGTGCCGGGTTCATTCTGGGATTCCGTGACCGAGGTGGAGACGGTACAGGAGGGCTGTGAAACCCTGCACTATATTTCCCATGGGCTGCTGGTCAGTGAAATCCTTGGTGACGAGGTGTTCCCCAACCAGTACCTGATTGACGAGCAGGGGTTTGTCGGCCAGATCCTGTCGGTCCAGGAGGGTCTGGTGTGCATTCGCCACCACTCCCATGAAAAGTTGATGGACCAGAGTGCCTGGGGACTGCAGCCGATCAACATCCATCAGGCCATTGCCCTGCACATGCTGCTGGACCCGGACATCCACCTGGTGACGCTGACCGGTGCGGCAGGCTCGGGCAAGACTATCCTGGCCCTGGCGGCGGCCATCGAGATGACGGTTGAGCAGCGCCGGTTCAACAAGATTATCGCCACCCGCTCGACGCCCCCGCTGGCCGAGGAGCACGGGTTCCTGCCCGGCACGGAGGAGGAGAAAATGGATCCGTGGCTGGGGGCGATCAATGACAATATCGAAGCCCTGCACCTGAACGACGAAAACCCGTCCGGCTCGATCCTCTACGTCAAGGAGAAGGCCAACATCCAGTTCAAGGCCATGAACTATATCCGCGGGCGCAGTTTCCAGAAGAGTCTGATTCTGATCGATGAAAGCCAGAACCTGACCCCGCACCAGATGAAGGCCATCATCACCCGCGCGGGCGAGGGGTCCAAGGTGGTGTGCCTGGGCAACCTGGCGCAAATCGATACGCCTTACCTGTCAGCAACCAGCTCTGGCCTGACCTACATGACAGAGCGTTTCAAGAGCTTTCCCCATGGCGGCTCGGTGCAGCTCAACGGTGTGCCACGTTCGCTGCTGGCGGAGTACGCTGAAGCCAACCTCTAGTCGCACCCGCACCACGAAAAAGGGCAGCGTGAGCTGCCCTTTTTTTGTTCCACAACCGGGTTCAGGATTCCACGGTGTCCGGGTATTTCTGTCGCCAGTATTCAAAGCCACCCTGCAGGCTGGCGACATCCTGGTAGCCCTTGTCGGCCAGGAAACCACAGGCATCAATGCTGCTGTGGCCGTGATAGCAATACACCACCAGCGGCGTGTCCGTGCTGACATCGGCCAGAAACTGATCCAGGTTCTGCATGGTCAGCGGGATGGCTGAACGTATCCGGGCGCCCTGGAAACTCATCGGGTCACGGATGTCGACAAAGCAGCAGCCCTCGTCCAGGGCGCTGCGGGCCTCATCAGGACTGATCTGCTTGCTCATCGGCAGGTACCTTCGCTTGCGCCGGGTCTTGTTTGGCCGGTGCCGCCGCCTCTTCGGGGCCGGGCTTCTTGCGGTCATGCTTGCTGCGTGGCGAGCGGGCTGCCTGCTTGCCCGCTTCGAGCAGTTCCTCGGGCGGATGCAGGCACGGCAGCTTCATGCTGATGGCCTGTTCCAGCTGCGGCAGCAGGAAGGCATCGTCTTCGCAGGCAAAACTGATGGACACACCATCCTTGCCGGCGCGGCCGGTACGCCCGATGCGGTGGACGTAGTCTTCCGGGTCTTCCGGCAGGTTGTAGTTGACCACGTGGCTGACATTGTCGATATGAATACCGCGGCCGGCCACATCCGTGGCCACCAGCGCCTGGATCTTTCCCTCGCGGAAATTTTCCAGCGTCTTGGTACGCCGTACCTGGGGCACGTCGCCGGAGATCATGGACGCCTTGATGCCACACTTCTGCAGGCGCTCGCACAGGCGGCGGGTGATGTCCCGGCGGTTGGCAAAAATGATCACCTTCTGCATGGCATATTCGTTGATCAGGCCCAGCAGCAGCTCGAACTTCTGGTCCGTTTCAGTGATGAATACTTTCTGCTCCACGGTTTCGGTGGTGATCTGCTCTGGCTCGATCTCCACAATTTCGGCGTCCTCGGTCCAGCGTCGAGCCAGGTTCATGACATCCTCGTTGAACGTGGCCGAGAACAGCAGGGTCTGGCGGAACCGGCTTTGCGGGGTCAGCCGCACGATGCGTTTGACGTCAGGGATGAAGCCCATGTCCAGCATCCGGTCGGCCTCGTCCAGTACCAGCGTTTCCACCCGGTCGAGCCAGAGATCGCGGCGGTTGGCGAAATCCAGCAGGCGGCCCGGAGTGGCTACGAGAATGTCGACCAGCCTGGAGTTGAGGCGCTCCTGCTGGCGATTGAAGTTCATCCCGCCAACCACGCTCATGACGCGAAGACCGGTGTGCTCCGCCAGCTGCAAGGCATCTTTCTCGATCTGCTGGGCCAGTTCCCGGGTAGGCGCAATAATCAGTGCGCGTGGCTCGCCGGCATAGCGCTTGACCTGCAGCGGGTTCCTGAGCAGGTCGTTGATGATGGTGATGAGGAAAGCGGCGGTCTTGCCGGTGCCCGTCTGGGCGCGGCCGATGGCATCGGCACCGGCCAGGGTATGCGTCAGTACCTGTGCCTGGATCGGTGTGCAGTACTGGAATCCGGCCTCGGCGATACCGCGCATCAGGGACACGGGCAGATCAAAATCGTGGAACCTGACTTCGCCGTCTTTTTCCGGTACCTGGAACTGGTCCAGGCTCCATTGTGTGTTGTCCTGCGACATGAATACCCAACTGTGGCTTGCTTGAAGAGTCGCCATTGTATGCAAACTGACCAGCCACGGCCATGTTGTTGTTCCCCCGGGCCGCTGTCCGGTGACTGGGTCTGACGGGTGACCGTGACAGGCCTGCTCAGCGGGCGGCGTTGGACGACTGTGCCCGGCCTCCCGTTTTCTCAAACGTGAGCAGGAAATTGTTGGCCGGCATCGGCTGCCGGGCGACCAGTTCCAGGCCGGCATGCTGCATACACCCCTGGACCCATTCCAGCGCGCGAATGCCCTGGCGCGGATCACGCTGCTGCAGCCAGTGATGAAACTCGTGGTTGCTGTCACTGGTGAAGGCGCCGGCGACCCTGAACGGGCCGTAAACGAACCAGCGCCCGCCCGCGTCCAGGTGGCATCCGCCCTGCTCAATGCAGCGTTCCACCAGCGCGGAAGCCATGATGTGGAAGGTGTTGGCGGTATACAGGTACTGGAACGACTTTTCCGGCCAGCGCCCTGCCACATCCAGCACCAGCGGTGCTGGCATCCGTTTGCCGGGGACATCGTCGAGCCAGGCCTGAATGCCGGGCAGGTGGTCTGGCAGGTCGCTGGTCTGCCAGCGGATATGGGGCAGTTGCGGCGCCATCCAGGCGGCATGCTGGCCGGTGCCGCTGCCGATCTCCAGCAGGGTCCCGGGCTTTTCCAGCAGCGGGGCCATTGCCGCCAGGATGGCAGCCTGGTTGCGTTCGCAGGCGGGTGAAAAAGGGCGCTCGGCGTGGCTCATTGGGGGCTCCGATACAGGGCTACCGGAACGGTAACAAAAAGGGCGCCACAAGGCGCCCTGTTGCTGCTTCGCAGGCGTGTCAGCCCTTGCGGCGCATCAGCTTCTGGCCAGCGACCATGAGCCGCTGGTAGCTGGTGGGCAGCAGGCGCTGCATGGTGTCGATGGCGAGGGCATCGGAGCCGATCAGGATGCGGCGCTTGTTGTCGCGCACACCCTTGATGATGGTGCTGGCCGCCTCCTCCGGCGTGGTGCGGAACATCTTTTCGAAATCCTCGGTGGCTTTCTCGGCGCTGCTGCCAGTGATGCTTGACACATCGCTCATGCGCGCGGCGCGGGCAATGTTGGTCTTGATGCCGCCGGGGTGCACGCAGCTGCACGAAACCGGGCTGCGGGCAATTTCCAGTTCCTGGCGCAGCGATTCGGTGAAGCCGCGCACGGCAAACTTGGCCGCATTATAGGCGGACTGAGTGGGTACGCCGATCAGCCCGAACACGCTGGAGACGTTGACGATGTGGCCTTCCCCGGCCTCCTTGAGCATGGGCAGGAACGCCTTGGTGCCGTAGACCACGCCCCAGAAGTTGATACCCATGAGCCACTCGAAGTCCTCGTAGCTGGTATCTTCGACCGTGGCACCGACGGCAACGCCGGCATTGTTGAACACCAGGTTGACCTTGCCGAAGTGCGCCTTGACCTTGTCCGCATGGGCGTACACTGCATCGCGGTCGGCAACGTCCAGCTTCTCGCTGAAAACCTCCGCCCCTGCCTGTTCCGCAAGGCTGACGGTTTCTGCCAGGCCCTGTTCGTTGATGTCGGAAAGGGCCAGTTTGCAGCCGGCTTCGGCCAGCTGAACCGCGAGAGCGCGGCCAATCCCGGAGCCAGCACCGGTTACCACGGCAACGCGATCACTCAGGTTCTTCATTGCAATTCTCCAGCTGTTGAAAGGGCTGCCCGCAGCACGGCGGTAAAGCCTGAGGGCGGAAGTCTACAGGGCCAGAAGGTGGCTTTTGGGGCCAATTTGCTGTTATCCGTGCTGGCCGATTGGCCGTGCCGACAGCACACATTCGGCGCCACGCTCACTCAGGGACTGGCCGGCTCCTGATGGGACGAACCGGACTCGGCGAGGGTGGAGGCAATGGCCGCCCGGCTTTTTTGCTCGAGTTCGGCGATGGCTTCATCGCCATCGCCGCTTGCCGGGATCGGCGGGTGGATGGTGACCACGACCTCGCCCGGGTGCACCCAGGGAGAGCCCGGGCGGAGTACCTGGTAGGTGCCGTCCAGGGTAACAGGCAGAACCGGCAGTTCGAGATCGCGCGCCATACGGAAGGCCCCTTTCTTGAACGGCTTCAATGCGCCGGTGCGGCTGCGTGTGCCTTCCGGGAAGAAGATAATGCTGGTGCCGCGCACAATCTGTTTGCGTGCCTGTTGCAGCGACTCGATGGCCTGTTTGTGGTCGCTGCGGTCGATGAATACATGGCCCAGCGCGACGCAGGCGATGCCGACTACAGGCAGGCTGCGCAATTCCTTTTTTGCCACCCAGCGGATGTCGATGCCGAGATAGCCGTACAGCACCCAGATGTCATAGTGGCTGAGATGATTGGCGACAATGACATAGCTCTGGCGGGGGTCGATGTGCTCCTTGCCGACGATGCGCACATTGACGCCTGTTGCGGCAAGCCCGAAACGGGACCAGGGCACACCGGTAAGCCGGCCTGCCGCGCGTGGCCCCAGCAGGGGCGCCAGTGTCAGGGCAATCACGCCCAGCACCAGCGTCAGCATGACCAGCGCCGGGATGAACACCAGCCAGAAGTAGGCCAGGTAAAGTGCTCGCAGCAAACCTCTCCTCCCTGCACCAAACGACCCGTTGGGCACTTCGACCCGATTTTACCTGCGAGAGGCGGCCCCGGTCTGCTGGTAAATGTAACTTTTTACAGGCGGGATATCCTTGGGCCGCCCGGGGCCCATCAGGTCGAGGTAGGGGAAATACAGGCCCTGGTATTCGCTCTGCACGATGATCCGGCGAAGTTTTGCCAGGGTGAAATAGGGGGTGTCACGCAGCAGCATGTTCACCAGCCACGAGGGGATATAGCCGCCGGGATCCAGAACCAGCTGGTAGGTGATCTCGACTTCCCCGGGGCTCAACCGCTTGATCCTGAACAGGCCCTCCAGTTCCGGAAATCGGATGTAGTCGTCGTTTGCAGGTAGCAGCTCCGGCTTGTTGTTAAGGAGCACGATCACGTGTTCGTCCTCCGGCGTGATGTGCATGCTCATGTCTGCTTCAAGCAGGGCCTCGCGATCACTCAACGGCCAGGGCAGGTGAGTGGTGAAGCGCAGGCGTCTGCGCAACGGGGTATCCCGGCCCAGCTCACTGGCACCATCCACCAGGTGCAGCCATTGCGGGTAATTGTCATAGTCGTTGTACAACGCCAGCATGGCGTATTCGTCGCGAAGGGGCATGCGCATCACGCCGCGGAAAGTCTTCAGTCGCGAGTCATCGCCGTGACGCATGAAAACCTGGATGCCTTTGCGGTCAGTGACCAGTTTCCAGCTGTCATCCAGTCCGGGGTCATCGCTCAGTACCGCCCCGGCGTGTGGGCAGAGCAGGAAGAAAAACAGCAGCGCCGGCAGAAGCCGGCGCAGGGGCAAAACACTCATCGTCGACATCCTGTGTCGTTATCAGTCAGCCGTTTCCGGCTGGATAATCATGGGGGCTTCCGGTGGCGCGCCATAAATATAGCTGGGAGCTGGCGGTATGTCTTCAGGCCGTCCGGGGCCGCGCATTTCCAGCCAGTCATAGTACTGGTTGGCATATTCCGGCCGCTTGATGATGCGCCGGAGCTTCTCCAGCGTGAAGTAGGGTGCATCGCGCATGAGAATATTGACCAGCCAGGCCGGGATGTAGCCACCCGGGTCAAGCACGATCTGGTAGACCACTTCCACTTCATCGTTGCTCAGGCGTGTCGCCCGGATGAAACCCTCGATTTCGGGAAAGCGGATGTATTCATCGTTGGCAGGGAGTGTGCCGGGCGCATTGATAATGTAGGCCGTCATGCTCTCTTCTTCCGGAGCGACTGACTGGACCACCCGGGCTTCTACCACCGCTTCACGGTCGCGCAGGGGCCAGGGCAGTTGGGTGGTAAACCGCACCCAGCGACGTAGCGGTGAATCCCGTTTGATTTCCCTGGCTCCGTCAATGAGGTGCAGCCAGGCCGGGTAGCTTTCATAGTCTTCCAGCAGCGCGACGGCGGAGTACTCATCACTCTGGTTGAGCCGGGTGACGCCCTTGAATGTCTTCAGGCGTGAGTCATCGGTGTGCTTCATGTACACCTGAATGCCATTTCGGTCCGACACCAGCTTCCAGTCCAGGGTGTCTTCAGCCAGGGCGGATGGGGCCAGCTGAACGAGGAAAAAGACGAGCAGGATTCTAGCCAGCATCGGTCACTTCTCTCCAGATATCAGTAAAGGGTCGGGGCTTTTCAATGTGGTACCCCTGGGCATAGTTGACCCCGAGATCCGCCAGCAAGTCCATGACCGTCTGGTCCTCGACAAACTCGGCGATAGTTTTCAGGTCAAATGCGCGAGCTACATCCACGAGCGCACGGATCAGCACCTGGTGTTCCTTCTCGGTATCCAGGTTGCGCACAAATGAGCCGTCGATCTTGATGTAATCAACGGGCAGCTTTTTCAGGTAATAAAGCGAGGAAAAACCAACGCCGAAATCATCCAGGGCAAAACGACAACCCTGTGCGCGCAGTGCTTCCATTACCTGGATGGACGCATCGATGTCAGCCAGGGCTGCGGTTTCCGTGATTTCGAAGACCACATTCTGTGGTGTGATATCGAATTCCTTCAGGCAACGCGTGACATGAGGCACGAGGTTGGGGTTGTTGAATGACAGGCCTGACAGGTTCATGGCCAGACAGGTGTTGATGCCGGCCTTTTGCAGGTTTTGCAGATGCAGGCACACCTGGGTGACGACCTGCTCGTCAAGCAGGTGAATCTGGCCGTTTTGCTCTGCCGCAAGGATCAGCTGGTCGGTACGAAGAAAACCGCCGTCTTCCCCGCGGCTGCGCAGCAGGGCTTCGTGGTGGGTCACTTCGCGGGAGTCCAGTGACACAATGGGCTGATAGTGCATTTCCAGGGTCTGGCGATCCAGCACCTTGCGCACCTGCTGGTCCCAGTAGACACGCTCGTGAATGCGCGCGCGGTGGGCGTCGTCACCATCGAACAGGTGCCACGCATTGCGGCCACGGGATTTGGCCTGGTACAGGGCAATGTCGGCGTTGGCCAGTAGTTGGTCGACATCGGCACCGTGATCCGGATACAGCACGACGCCGATGCTGGTGGTGACCTGGGTGCCCAGCTCCGGCAACTCGGGATCGATGTCCAGCAAGGCGCCGCAGCAACGGCCGGCGGCAAGCTCCACCGTTTCGGCATCAGCGCCGGCCAGCAGGATGCCGAACTCGTCACCGCCGAGTCGGGCAATGGTGTCGGACTGCCTCAGCTGCTGGCGCAGCAGGCGCGATACCTGTTGCAGCAGGCGGTCACCGTGTTGGTGGCCCTTCAGGTCATTGATGTCCTTGAACTGGTCAAGGTCAAGAAGCATCAGCGCAAACGGCTCACCGCTGACGACGTTGGCCCGGGCGCGCTCGAGGAAGCCGCGTCGGTTAAGCAGGCCGGTAAGGGGATCATGCAGGGCCAGCCAGCCGAGATGCTCTTCCGCCAGTCGCTGGTCGGAAATGTCCAGGCCGATGCTGATGATGCGGCGTTCCTCGGTGCCGCGAACTGTCCATGGCACGTGCCACCATGCCAAAAGCAGGGGTTCGGCATTGGCCCGAATCAGCGGCGTTTCGTGGCGGTAATGGCTGCGTCGGCCGCTACGCATTTCCTCCAGGCGAGCAGGGAGATCGGCGGCCGGGTGGTGCAGCTGGTCAAGGAACAGCTGGTCCGACACCGGCTCATCAATACCGGACAGCCAGCGGCCGTGGCGATTGACGGAAATCAGCCGACCGTTCTCGTCCTGGGTAAAAACCACGATGTCTGCCGTATCCTGCAGCAGCTGACTGAAATCTTCCTGCTCTGCGAGTTGTCGCTCGAGAGAGTCCGCATCGCGTCTCTTACCCCCGGGTTTTCTGTAACGCCAGGAACTCAAGAGAGCCATATTATTGTTTTTTCTCGAAAAGTTGCGCCGGATATCGACCCGTTCACCAAAGCTAGCAGGCGCCACGGCAGCACACAAGCACGCCCGGCCTGCTATACTGCCGCCCGGCTGGAATTCCATGACGAGGTGTGTGTGTGAGCGGTCGCGACAAAGCCTTTCATTTGATGGTCGGGCTGCTGCTGGTGCTGGGGTACTTTGCCAGCACACCGGCACACATCTGGCAGCCGGACAACGCCGTGCTGGTGCCTCCCGAAGCCGGGCAGGCGGGGCCACGGCCGGGCCAGCCATGGACCCTCAGGGCGGCTTCGGATGCCATAACGCCGTTGGTTCACGCAGGGTCCATGGTGGAGTTGCCGGACGGCCGCCTGCGCGCCTTCTGGTTTGCCGGTCGTCGCGAGGGTGGCCCTGACGTCGGCATCCATTCGGCGGTGTTCGACCCGGCCACCGGCCAGTGGTCGCCGGAACAGCGTTTGTTTGACCGTCATCGCGTTGCCCAGCGGTTCGGTTACACCATACGCAAACTGGGTAACGCGCTGCCGGTGATGTCGGCGGACGGTCGCATGCGCCTGTTCGTGGTGGCGGTCAGTTTCGGTGGCTGGGCCGCGAGTCGCCTGGTGGTGGCCGAATCGACGGACCTGGGTGAGTCCTGGGTGTTCACCGATGACCTCGTGCTGTCGCCCTTCCTCGATCTCAGTTACCTGGTCAAGACGCCACCGGTGCGTTACAGCGACGGCACCATAGGCTTGCCGGTGTACCACGAGTTTGCCGGCAAGTTTGGCGAGCTGTTACGGCTCACCCCGGATAACCGTATCATCGACCGTTACCGGATCGGCCATGGACGGGCGGCGATCCAGCCACTGGTGCTGGTGCGTGACGACCACCGCGCCGTGGCCTTCCTGCGCAACGAAACCCGTGATCGCGCCGGGCGGGTATTCTTCAGTGCCAGTGAGGATGCTGGCCGCAGCTGGGCGCCGCTGGAGGCCAGTGAGGTGCCAGGGCCCAGTGCCGCGCTGGGCGGCATCAGTCTCGGCCCCGACCACTGGCTGCTGGGCGCCAATTTCAACGCCTACGAGCGTGACGAACTGCATGTGGTGGAGAGCCGTGACGCAGGGGCCAGCTGGCAGGTAATCAGGACGCTGGCTGACCGGGAGACGCACCGTCTCAAGCCGTTGCAGCCGGAGGCCTTCCGTGAGCTGCTGGCACAGGAACTCAAGCAGTTTGTTGGCATTGCCGATCCTGCCACCGTGCTCAACCGTGCCGCGATGCAGAAGTGCACACCCATGGGGTGCGAGTTCCAGTACGACTATCCGTTCGTGTTGCGCACCCGTAATGGTGATATCCACGTGCTCTACACCTGGAACAAGAGCCTGATCGCGCATGCCTACTGGCAGGCCGGGGGGGAGGCGCAATGACGGGCACACTGGTGATGGCGGCGGCACTGGCTGCCGTGGTGCTGGCACTGGCCGGGTGGCGCAGACGGACGCTGTTACAGCGCCGTGTTCTGACCATGCTGGCGCTGGTTGTGGCCCTGCTGCCGTGGCCGTTTGGTGCGGCACACTGGCTCGAGGGCCTGCTGTCGCAGCTCAGTATAACCTCCGGTCTGCTGGCCGTGATCATGTTGATGCGTGCCAATGGGATGCCATCCGTGATGCCGGATGACCAGCGCCGGATGCTGTGCGTGGTGGTATTGCTGGTGGCGCCCTGGTTCTACCCCCTCAGCCTGGGCGCCGCGGCGCTGGATCCCTATGCCTGGGGGTTCGGTGATTTCCGCTTCAGCACCGCGCTGCTGCTGCTGGGGCTGGCGGCCTGGGTGTCCCGCGCCTATGCCCTGTGTCTGATACTGGTGCTGGGGCAGGTGGCCTTTCATTTCAGGTTGCTGCATTCGGACAACCTCTGGGACTACCTGCTTGATCCGGCCCTGGTGGTGTATGCCCTGGTCACTGTTGTGCGGCGCCCGGCGCCAGCACCGTCAGCTGGCGAGACTGGCGCCCGCGGGTAGCGGCTCGCGGCGCGGCAGCAGGTGGCCGGCAGCATAGCCGATGGCAAACATGACCAGGTTGCCGATGAAGCCGGTGTAGTAGAGATCAAATGGCACACTCAGCGCATCCGGCAGCAGGCCGCGGTTGGCCAGAAGTGTCCAGCCGGTAAATGCCATGGTTGCACCGATGCCACACCACGCTGCCCGGCTGTCGCCACGACGGGTCAGGAAACCCAGCAGGTAAAGTCCCAGCAGGCCCCCGGCCAGCAGCGATACCAGAATGGTAGAGGTGTCCTGCAGTGTCTTGGTGCTGGCCTGTTCCAGCAACAGTGCGCCACCGATCATGAATACAGTGACGGCGGCTGCAACCGTCCATGCCGCGTGCAGGTAATGGCGCTCTTCTCTTCCGGTGACCAGGTGGCGCCGGTAGATATCCACGATACTCACCGCCGTCACCGAGTTGATGCTGGAATCCAGCGATGACATGGCAGCCGCCAGGGCAGCAGCGATGACAAGTCCCGCCAGGCCCTCCGGCAGGTAGGTGGTCACGAAATAGGGCAGGATGTGTTCGGCTTTCTCCGTCCCCGCCAGAATGGCGCTGGACGTCTCCTGCGGGAAGGTGTTGAAGAACACCCACAACGCGGTGCCGATGAACATGTAAAAGGCCCAGATCGGCAGCGATGCCAGTACGCACACGAGCATGCCGCGCCGGGCCTCGAGGGTGGAGGCCGAGGCGCAGTAACGCTGCACGGTATTCTGGTTGCTGGAGTATTCGGTGAGCCAGGCGGTAAGGCCGATGAACAGCATCATGGTGCCGGTCTTGCTGGTCAGTGACAGGTCCCATCGTGTTTCTGCGGGCGCGCCGTCGCGCCATTCCGCCAGGGCAAACTTGCCCGCCGCCCCGGCTTCTTCAATGACCTGGTCAAGCCCGCCGGGCAGCAGGTCGAGGATCACCCAGAGACAGGCGATGCCGCCCACCAGCAGGACAATGGTCTGCAGCACGTCGGTCCAGATGACGGCGTCTATGCCGCCAATGATGGTATAGGCGCCGACGAAAACACCGCAGATGATGATGGCACTGGTGGGCGACAGGCCGGTGACCTGCTGCAGCAGCAGCGACAGCAGCCACAGGATCATGGCCAGGCGGCTGAGCTGGGCGACCATGAAGGCGATGGCGCCATACACGCGCACGCTTGGGCCAAAGCGGGTTTCCAGGTATTCGTAGGCGGAGGTTATCCGGTTGCGGCGAAAGAATGGCAGGAACAACCAGGCAGCAATGGCGACGCCCAGCGGCAGCATCAGATTGGGTAGATAGCGCAGCCAGCCGGTCTTGAACGCGTCCGCGGGGTAGGCGAGGAAGGTGATCGAGCTGATTGACGTGCCCACCAGGGACAGGCCGATCACCCAGCCACGAAAGCGGCGACCGCCGACGAAGTACTCCTCGGTGTCGGTGTTCTTGCGCGAGAACCACACCCCCATGCCGAGCATGATGGCCAGGTAACCCAGCAATACGGCACT
The DNA here is from genome assembly GCA_029212745.1 of Alcanivoracaceae bacterium. GTDB lineage: Bacteria > Pseudomonadota > Gammaproteobacteria > Pseudomonadales > Alcanivoracaceae > JARGOL01. The sequence continues at coordinate 504,160 of JARGOL010000001.1, read as the reverse complement.
GTCGACGGCGGACAAGGTCATTGCGGCCTCCCGGCTCAGTCCTGGCGCTCGATGGTTACTTCGTCGGCCTGTTCACCGCGTTCCGTCTGTCGTGTGGTGAAACGCACCTGCTGGCCCTGGCGAAGGCTGCGGCGGCCACCGTTCTTGACGGCCTTGAAGTGGACAAATATTTCGTCACCCTCTGGCGTGACCAGGAAGCCGAAGCCCTTGTTGGGGTTGAACCACTTCACTTCGCCGCGGCGCTCCTTGCTTCCCAGGCTGGGTACTGGCAGGTCCGGCAGGTCCGGCACCGGTACTGTGCGCAGGATGCGCAGCAGCAGGGGCAGTGCGTAGATCGCGACAGCGGCCCACATGATGGCGCCACTGCCTAGGGCAACCTGGCCGTGACTGGCCACCAGTCCGGCCAGGTAAAGCAACACCGCCAGATGCAGCAGCGGGCGCACCTCGGTGCGCAGCGCGCAGAAAAGGTTGACGGCGGCCGCCAGCAGGAGGCCCATGGCGGTCTGCCGGGTCAGCAGGACGGAGGCGCCTTTGACCTGATGTTCGCCGTGGACAGAGATAATGGCGGCCTGGGGATCAACGAGGACCCAGATGCCGGCGGCAGCAAACAGGGCAAAGAAGGCAAAAAACAGTACAGTGATAAACTTTTCCATAGTGCTCGATTGTCGTTGCTGGTGAAAAACGTAAAAACCGCGCCGGGCAACACTGGCGTGGCGGGCGGGTGCCAGGTCCGCGATAACGAGCGGACTGGCCGCATTGTATCGGACCGGAACGATGGCTGCAGGTTATCCCTTCATCTCTGACGCTTTTTTCGATGCCCTGGCCGCATCCGGTGCCACCGGTGCGGGCAGCGACTGGTGCCCGCAGCACCTGACGTTGGCAGGCACCTGGATGCCGGTGTGGCTGCGTCAGCAGAGCTGGGGAGAGTATGTATTCGATCATGCCTGGGCCCATGCCTATGCCCGCCACGGGCTGGACTGGTATCCGAAGCTGGTCACCGCAATCCCCTATACCCCGGTGCCCGGCAGTCGCTGGCGCGGGAAAGACCCTGATCCGGCTGAGCTGATGGCTGCCGTTCAGGCGCAGATGTCGGCCTGCGGCGCTTCGTCGTGGCACCTGCTTTTTCCCGACCAGCATACGCGCGAGCACCTCCAGGGTGCCGGACTGATAGAGCGCCAGGCGTGTCATTTTCGCTGGTTCAATCACGGCTACCGCTGCTGGGACGACTTCAGCGCCGCCCTGACCTCGCGGCGACGCAAGTCCATTCGCAAGGAGCGTCATGGCGTTGCCGACCAGGGGTTGCGTGTGGTCCGGGCCGTGGGCACGGCGATACCGGATAACTGGTGGGCGCCTTTCTATGATTTCTACGCGGCGACTTACCTCAAGCGTGGGCAGGCGCCGTACCTGCGTCCCGCCTTCTTTTCTGCGCTACGCCAGGGGGCACTGGCGGAGCAGTTGGCCATGGTCATGGCCTTTCGCGGGGAACAGCCAGTGGCGGCGGCCTTCTACCTGTTCGACGAGGAGCGGCTGTACGGTCGCTACTGGGGCTGTCTGGCGGAATACCATGCCCTGCATTTCGAGCTGTGCTACTACCAGGGAATCGAGCTGGCCATTGAGCGCGGGCTGTCTTCCTTTGATCCCGGCGTGCAGGGCGAGCACAAGATACTGCGGGGCTTCGAGCCGGTGATCACCTATTCGCTGCATGCCATCAGGGAGCCGGCCTTTGCCGATGCGATCGCCCGGTTCTGCGCCGAGGAGTCCCGTGCCGTCCAGGCCTATCAGGCTGAAGCCCGGACGTTGTTGCCGTTTCGCCAGCCCGGTTGAGCGGGGCGGGGGCAGCGGTTAGCCATAAAAAAGGCGGCCACTGGCCGCCTTTCGCGCCTGACCTTTGTCAGGCCGCCTGGGTCTGGTGTTCGTCGAAGTAGACCAGGGCCATGGTGATCAGGTCCTTGACGTCACTGGCCGGGTGCGACGGGTCCTTGGGACCCAGTTCGCCGGTGACATCATCGAATTCACCGTCGTCGGGTGCCGACAGGTCGACGAAGTATTCGATCACCCGGCGATCCTGGTCTACCAGTGTGCCAGAGTAGATGCCGTCATCGAACGGCACGATACAGGGGAATACCGCCTGCTCGAGATCCACGCCGCGGTGGCTGAACCATTCCAGCAACTGGCGGCTTTCCAGTTCGCCGGCCCGGGCCATGCGCGTGGCCTCGGCCACGGCATCCCAGGCGTTCTGTTCGCTGACCTTGTCGAATTTCATGGTCTGCACCCCTTCCACATCCCTGTCCGATTTAACAAAGTGATTGCCCGGCTTGTCAGCGGTCACGGCGGCCTGCCTGACAGTCGGTGTCCCCGGCGGGACAGATGGCACCGACAGTGCCACCTGCGCTTGTGCCCCGAGTCTAGCGAATGATTATGCACTGTCACTGCTGGCAGCCTGACATCAGGTCAGTCGCTGGACAGCGGTGGCATCGGGCAGTCCAGGAGCGTGCAAATGGCGCGCAGCAATTCCGCTTCACCCGCCCGCACCTCACCGTCGGCAAGCACCAGGTCAGCCAGGGCGTTGACCAGTGTGGCCTTGATCATCGGGGTGCTGTGAGCAAGGTTTTCCAGGGCCTGCTCAATGGCCGGCAACTTGCAGCGGCTGGCGGGCAGCAATGCCAGCTCCTTGTCGAGCATGCTGGCGGTGGCAGACCGGAACAGCTGCCCGGCCTCCTCATTGCGCGCGCCTGACACATGGGTGAGCAGGCTGAAAAGCACCTGGATGTCATCGCGCAGGGCATTGAAGCGGCGAAAGCGTATGCGGCCTGCGCGTTCGGCCCGCGGCTCCAGGTGGTTGGCGAGAATGCGGGTGAGTACGAACTCGAACGGGGTAATGCGCTTGTCCGCCTTGACCAGTCTGTCCAGCTGGGCGAGGAACGCCTGCCGCTGCGTCTTGTCCAGATGCTTCAGCGTGGGGATGGCCAGGTCGATCATGGGTAGACGTAGCTTGTCATCCAGCTCGCGAACCTGGGCGCAGGTCTGTACCAGTATTCGAGCCTCCAGGGATGAAAGCTCCAGCAGCGATACCAGCGTGTCCGGCTCTGATTTGCTGGCATTGATGGCCAGGGCAAACATCAGCCACTGGGCTGCTTCGGGCTGGTGCAGCTGCTGGTGCAATGCGTCCGGAATGGCGGCATGCAGCTCCTGGCCACGGCGCATGTGCGCGGGGGTGACTGCGCCCACCATGGCCGCTGCGCCCATGGCGGCGGTGGCTGCCACGCCGGTGGCCACGGGCTGGCTGCCGACGAAACCCACTGAGCCGTCCGCGGCGTGCCCGGCCGCATCGGCGGCGGGCTGTTCCATGGCCTTTCTTTTGCGCACTCGTGCGCGCGCCAGCCAACTCGGGTCTATGGCCTTGAGGCGGTCCTCCACCGGCGGATGTGTGGCCAGGAAACTGCGCAGGTGGAATGGCACTGTCTCGCCAAAACACATGTGGCTCATGTCCTCGGCGTGAGAGGTGGCCAGGATCGTGCCCGCGCCATTGTGGATCTTGATCAGTGCACCGGCGATGCCAGCCGGGTTGCGGGTGAACTGCACCGATGAGGCATCGGCCAGGAATTCACGCTGCCGGGAAATGGCCGCCTTGATCAGTCGGCCGAAAAAAAGGCCGATATAGCCGATAACAATCATCGCTGCGCCCAGCAGGATGGCGGCGAAATGGCCGGCTGCCTCGTTGCGGCCGGTGCGGAAATGATAGGTCCGGCGGGTGTTGGAATAGAGCAGGAACTCGCCCACCTTGCCGATGCTGAGTATGCCCGCCAACACCGCCAGCAAGCGCAGGTTGATGCGCATGTCGGCATTGAAGATATGGCTGAACTCGTGGGCAATGACGCCCTGCAGCTCCTCGCGGTCAAGGCGCTCCAGTGCGCCCTCGGTGACACAGATTACCGCTTCTGTGGGGCGAAAGCCGGCGACAAAGGCGTTGATGCTTGGCTCCCGGTCGAGCACGAAGGTGCGCGGCGCGGGTATGCCGGAAGCGATGGCCATCTCCTCCACCACATTGCGGTAGATGCGCTCATCAGCGCTGTTTGTCTCCAGCGGCACTTCACGCGCGCCCAGCATGGCGACCAGTGCTTCACCGCCGTTGCGCAGCTGCCACAGCTTGCGAAGCGAGCCAAACACGATGATCAGCAGGGTCAGCCCGGCAGTGACATGAAACACTGGTGATGCCCACCAGTCGCTCAGGCGCAGGGTGGCGCCCGACATCCAGTACACGGCCAGGAATGCGGCCAGGCTCACGGCGGCAATGATGGCGAGCACGGCCAGCGCGAAGTACAGCACCAGCAGGCCGGTCTTGCGCCGGGCCGTGTCCTGGTGGTCAAAGAAGTTCATGGCTCAGTGCCTCAGAACTGTACCTTGACGGCCTTGCGCGCTTCCGGCGAGTCGATCTCCAGCAGCTCGGCATGCTGGAAGCTGCCAATACCCGAGACCAGGTTGTTGGGGAACTGTTCGCGATAGGTGTTGTAGTTCATCACCGCGTCGTTGAACGCCTGGCGGGCAAAACCGATACGGTTTTCCGTGGTGCTCAATTCTTCCATCAGCTCGGAGATGGTCTCGTTGGCGCGCAGTTCCGGGTAGTTTTCGGACAGGGCAAAGAAGTTGGCCAGGGATCCACCCAGAGCGCTTTCTGCTGCGCCAAGGGCGGCAATGGCCTTGGGGTTGTCCGGGTGCTCGGCGGCCGCTTTCTTGGCTGCGGCGGCCTGGTTGCGTGCCTCGATCACCTGGGTCAGCGTTTCCCGCTCGTGCGTCAGGTAGCCCTTGGCCGTTTCCACCAGGTTGGGAATCAGGTCGTAGCGCCGCTGCAGCTGGACATCAATCTGAGCAAAGGCGTTCTTGAAACGGTTCTTGAGAGCAACGAGGCGGTTGTAGATGCTGATCACAAGGATGATCAGGACAACAGCGACGGCTATGGCAATCCATGTACCCATGATGGTCTCCCGAAATGTCACGTCACGACGTGTCTTGTTGTATTTGCAGGCGCAGGCAGGAGGCGCCGGGCGCCAGAGCACGGCACCAGAATTCAATATATGGGGGCAAGTCCCCGATTTACAAGGGCATTTCTCAACTGCCGGGGGGGTGCAGCACACCAATGGGGAAGTAGTGATCGATCAGCAGCGCGCCGAAAAGGACGAACAGGTAGGTGATGGAGTAGCCAAACGTTTTCATCGGCAGCTTCGGGTCATCACTGAAACGCAGGCCCAGGGCGTGGACCAGGAAGACGACGCCCAGTGCCACAGCGGTGACCAGGTAGATCAGTCCGCTCATGCCGGTCAGGTACGGCAGCAGGGAGCAGCCCAGCAACAGGATGGTGTAGTAAAGCACTGACTGGCGGGCAAACGGAATGCCATGGGTCACCGGAAGCATGGGAATGCCGGCCTTGGCATATTCATCGCGCCGGTGAATGGCCAGGGCCCAGAAATGGGGTGGCGTCCAGACAAAGATGATCAGCACCAGCAGCCAGGCGTAGGGGTGCACATGGTTGGTCACGGCGGTCCAGCCCAGCAGAGGCGGGATGGCACCGGCGAGGCCGCCAATGACGATGTTCTGCGGCGTGGCCCGCTTCAGGTACAGGGTGTAGATGAACGCGTAACCGACAAAGCCGAACAGGGTCAGGAAGGCGGTGAGCGGGTTCACCAATACATAGAGCAGCACCATGGACAGCGCCGCCAGCGCCACCGCAAAGGCCACTGCTGCACCGGTATTGATGCGGCCGGTGACGATCGGGCGGTTGTGCGTGCGAGCCATCATGGCGTCGATCTTCTGGTCCATGATCTGGTTGATGGCCGCCGACGCCATCATGGCGAGCGACATGCCGGCCACGGCGGGCACCAGTATGGATACCGGCACCATGCCTGCCGGTTCTGTGGCCAGGAACATACCGGCCACCGCCGTCACCATCAGCAACAGCACCACGCCCGGCTTGGTCAGTGCCAGGTAGTCGCGCCAGTTGGCGCCTGTGGCTGTGCTGCTCTCGGTCATGGGTGTGCCTTTTCTGCTTCCACGTGAATGGCCCGGGTGAACAATACCAGGGATACCAGCAGGCTGACGCCGCCGAAGTTGTGCCCTACCGCCACCCAGAGCGGTACCCCGAACACCACGTTACTGATGCCGAGCCCTATCTGTGCCAGCAGCAGCAGGCCGATGACGCTACCGAAAACACGGTAGAAATTGCAACGGGCCCGGGCCAGGACCTTCAGCACCAGTGCACCGACCACCAGCAGCACCAGCAGGGCACCTAAGCGGTGCAGCACATGAATGGTGGTGCGGGCGTCGTTTTCCAGCACCCCGAACTCGTAATCGGCCTGGTCATGTTCGTGACCGAAGAAGGTGAACGCTTCCTCGAAGTCGAGATGCTCGGTCCAGCCGGCCTCGCAGATGGGCAGGTCGGTACAGACCACGGCTGCGTAGTTGGCCGTGGTCCAGCCTCCCAGGGCAATCTGCAGCACGACAACGGCGATGGCGGCATGGGCAAGCCCGCGCAGGGAGCGCACGTCGCAGTCGTTGAGGAATTCCGGCCAGCGGTACAGGCGCGCCGCCAGCCAGACCAGCAGCGTCAGTGTGGTGAAACCGCCCAGCAGGTGCAGCATGACGATGGTGGGCTGCAGCCCCATGGTCACGGTCCACATGCCCAGCGCGCCCTGGAAGCAGACCAGGAAAAACAGCAACGTGGGCAGGGCCAGTGGCTGGCCAGGCTGGCGCCGGTTGGCCCAGGCCAGTCCGGCGATGATCATGATCACCAGGCCAAGGGTGCCGGCGAAGTAACGATGCACCATCTCCGGCACGGTCTTGTGCGCTTCACGCAGCGCCCCGGGCGCGTTGGTGTTGATTTCGTTGACGTGCTCGATGGCCTTGCGCACGTCCATATGACCGTAGCAGCCCGGCCAGTCAGGACAGCCCAGTCCGGCATCGGTGAGGCGGGTCCAGGCGCCCAGAATGATGACGCCGGCGGCGAGCAGCACGGCAAAAAGGGTAATGCGGCGCTGCCATTTATAGAGGGAGGTCATGTCCTGCATGGGGTCACCCGATCAATGAGCCTTTGAGAATGCGTTTCAGGTCAGCGCGGATCCGGTCCGCTTCAAGCAGCACATCCTGTTGCGCGTCGTGCGACGGATACCAGAGAAATATCTGGGCATCCGGCGACATGATGTAGATCTTGCCGATGGCCGTTTCATCAGCGTCGAAGACACTGGCAAAAGCCGCACGAACGGCATCAGGTGCTGCCGTTACTTCGACCATGCCGGCGACGTTGTTGTCGAGGAAGTCGCGCATCCCTTCGTCCGGTGTATCTGTATGCACAATCACCCGGCGCACGCGCGGGGTGTCCGTGTCCAGGGACAGGCGCAACTGCCGCATGAGGTAGAACAGGGCATTCTTGCAGGCCTGTTCGCAATGGCCGTTGGCGATATAGACCATGGACCACTGGCCAGCGGTCTGTTCGGCGGTGTAGGCGGAGCCGTCTTCGGCGGCCGGCGCCAGCGCCGCCAGCTGGACGTGGGGAACAATGAGGTTGCCCTTGTTGGCGCTGTCCATGTCCGCGGGGTCAACAAACAGGCGGACAAACAGGATGGTGGCAGCAAAGGGGGCAACGATCAGCGCCAGCATCAGCATGTTTCGGGTGCGTTGTTGCATTGCTCAGGCATCCATCGGGTTGGTGGCCTGCGTCCGGCGCAGGCTGGCGAACAGGAAAATCAGGCATACGGCACCGGCCATGGCGAACCACTGCACGGCATAGGCGCGGTGCCGCTCCGGGCCGAGGCGCGCATCATGCCAGACCCGGACCATTTGCTCACCTGTTTCCAGCGGGTAGTCCGGCGTCACCCGCACCTCGAAGGGTGCCAGCGGCTGGCCCAGTCGTTCTGCCAGGGCGTCGATGTCCACGGACTGGACGCGTGCCGGCCAGTCCTGTCCCGTGTTTCCCGGTGTTTCCAGGGTGAACGCATCGCCGGGCACGTAAGCGTGTCCCTCGATGGTCACCGGCGTGGGCAGCGGCGGCACGGTGGGCAGCGTCTGGCGGTCGCGGCCACGCGCCAGCCAGCCGCGATTTACCAGCACCGTGGTGCCGGCATCACTGACCACCGGCGTCAGCACGTAGTAGCCGGCCACACCTTCGAGCATGCGGTTATCCAGCAGCACGGTGTGCTGGTTGTCCGGCATGCCGGAGAAACGCACCGGGTAGTGGGCCGGTTCCGACCGTGCCAGCAGATCGGGCAGGGTCTGGGCGCCCGCCGCGCCCCGGGTGTCCACCTGCTCCTGCCAGGCGCGTTTCTGGGCGGCGCGATCCAGCTGCCAGACGCCCAGGCGCACACACACTGCCATCACCGCCAGGGTGGCCAGCAGGGCAGCAATACTGGGCTGGAATCGTCGCTTGCTCATGGCGCGCTCATTCTAGTGGCCAGGTGGTGGGCTGGCGTGAAGCCTGAAATTGCTCGCGTCATGCTCGCGCCAGCCCGCTACAATGGGCGGGCATTAAACCATAGGTCACTGGCAGTCACAGGCCGGTTGTCAGACAGGAGGCAGTATGTGGGTCAAGGTTGTAGTGCTGGTGTTGCTCGCCCTCGCGGTGGTGGCCCTGTTTTCCGCACTGGGCAGCATGATGAAGGGCGAGAGCGGCGACGGACGCACAGTCAAGGCCCTGGCGTTCCGGGTGGGGCTTTCGGCCCTGGTCTTCCTGTTCCTGATCCTGTCCATGTTCATGGGCTGGATTGCGCCCCACGACGTGCGCCCTGACCAGCGTTATGGCCAGCCCATCGCCGGCGAGCAAGGTGCCAGCCCGGCTTCCCCGGCGGAAGGTGGCGAGGCGCCGCCCCGGTAGCGCCTCGCCGTGCGGGCTTGCGGTTGGCCCGGTTGGGTCTAGACTGAAGCAATCAGCCGCGGTTCCTTTAACGGGCCGCCTGCAGAGGGACATGCATGAAAAGATGGCGCCGGGTGACGGGTATGTTGCTGGCGGTCAGTGCGCTGGCCGGCGGCCCCTGTCTCGCCCAGTCGTTGTCCGTGCGTGCGGACTACTGGTACCCGGTCAACGGTGAGCCTGATGCCGAGCGCCCCGGGTTTGCCATCGAGATACTGCGCGCCATTTTCCAGCCGCTGGGCATCGCGGTGGACTACCGCTTGAGCAGCTGGTCGCGCAGTCTGGAGATGGCGCACATCGGCCAGATTGACTGCGTCGTCGGTGCCTACGCCGGTGATGCCCCCGACCTGCTGTATCCCGCCACTGCCATGGCGGTTGATGACACCGCCATGTATGTGGTGGCAGGCAACAACTGGCGCTACCAGGGGTTGTCCAGCCTTGATGGCCTGACCGTCGGTGCCATCGCCGACTACAGCTACGGCGAGCAAATGGATGCCTACCTGGCAGGCCGCTTTGGTGATCCACTGCTGCAGTACTTGCACGGCAAGCACCCGCTGCAGCGCAATGTGCAGAAGCTGCTGGCCGGCCGCGTGGATGTGCTGCTCGAGTCCCCGCTGGTCATGGAGGCCATACTGGGGGGCAGCCCCCATGCCGGCAAGCTGGTGGAAGCCGGGCGCATGAACCTGCGCCAGCGTATCTATGTGGCCTGCTCGCCGGCCCGGGATACGTCCGCACAGATACTGACGCTGTTCGACCAGGGCATGGAAAAACTCCACCGCGAGGGTGAGTTGCACCGCATCATGATGCGTTATGGCCTGGCGCCCGCCGTGTACGAGTGGTCATCACTGGTCGCTCCCTGACCGGCCCTGCGGGCGTTGCCAGTGCGTTCGCGCAACGCGTGCGGCATGTCTCAGTTTTTCCACAAAACTGCCCCGGCAATGAAACCTGTGGTCAATACGCTGGTCTTCTCTTTTACAGCTGTGGGCGCTGTCAGGCGTCAGCGAGGCACTGGAAGGGAATGGCGATCATGAAAAGCAGGGCGATAAAGCAACTTCTTGCCGTCACGGCACTGGCCTGGGGTGTCCAGGCACAGGGCCTTGAAGACATTGATGTGGTGCGTGATTCGCGCACCTTTGCCGGCCAGGGCGACGCCGTGCCAGCGGAGCAGACACGGCGCTATTCCGCCAGCGCACGCGCGGCTGCGGTGCAGTGGGTGCGCGAGCAGTCGGCGCCGGTGACGACGCCGGCCCGGGTTCGGCCCGGGGATGTTCTCGATGCACAGCAGCTGCTGGTGGCACGTATACCGCCTGCCCACCTGGCCCGGGCACTGGCCACGCCACCCGGCTGCGTGGACCTGCTGCTCGACAACAGGCTGGTACGACTGGAGCGAAGTACGCGACGGGTGGTGGACTGCGGGCCTGAAATCGGCTGACAGGGGTGGCTATACTGGTGCCATGAGAATGCACGGCACCGCATTGATCCTGCTGTTTTCCGGTTTGTTTTTTTTCACGGCGGCCGGCGCCCAGACGTTGTCCATACGGGCAGACCAGTGGATGCCAATGAATGGCGATCCCGGGGCGCCGCGGCCGGGCTTCGCCATCGAAATACTGCACGCCATTTTCCGCCCCATGGGTATCCGGATCGATTACCAGCTGGACAGCTGGAGCCGCAGTGTACGCCTGGCGCGCAATGGCGATATCGACTGTATCGTCGGTGTCTACCGGGGTGAGGCGCCGGACCTGCTTTTCCCGCAGCAACCACTGGCCTTTGATGAAACCGCTTTTTATGTGGCTGCCGGCAGCGACTGGCGCTATCAGGGGGTGGACTCGCTGTCCGGCGAGCGGGTGGGCGTCATTGATGGCTACAGCTACGGTGACGTGGTGGACGACTGGCTTGCCAGTGACGCCGGTCAGGCCAGCGTGGCCGTGGTCTACGGTTTGCAGCCGTTGCGCCGCAACCTGCGCAAGCTGCTGGCCGGGCGTCTGGACGTGATCATCGAGTCGCCGTTCGTAATGGAAGCGATGATCCGCGAGCTGCGCCTGTCCGGGGCGATCACGGAAGCAGGGCGCATCGAATCACCCCCGACCCCCCTGTACCTGGCCTGCAGTCCGGCGCGGGAAACCAGTGCCCGCTACCTGTCCGAGTTTGATGACGGCATGGCGATGCTGCGTGAAAGCGGGGAGCTGGCCCGGATCATGGCGCGCTACGGCCTGTCCGTGCCGCCGCAGGAGGCGCGCTAGGTGATGGTCAGGATTTCTTGCCGCCCGGGCCGAACGGCATGGGGAAGGCCGCCACATTGCCGCTGGCTTCGGTGACCTTGGCAATGCCTTCCTTTTCTACCTCATCAATGCGGATGACGGCATGCATGGGGATAAAGGAGCGCTGTACGCCTGAAAATTCGCTCTTCAGACGTTCCTCTGACGGGTCCACCACCACCTGGGCGCGTTCGCCGAACAGGAACTCCTCCACCTCGATGAACCCGTACAGCTCACTCTGGTAAATGCTGGTGGCGTAGATCTCGTAGATCTCTCCCTGATTGTGGAAAATCACCTTGTATATCTGGCGTTTACTGGTCATTTTCTGAGCGGATTCCCACCGGGTGAACGAAAAGGCGCGCAAGCATAGCACAAAGGTGTCAATTGGCACCCTGTTGCGGTCAATGACCGGTTGGACAGGTGCCTGATTCGGCTGGACTTTCCACAATGAACTCCTTAGAGTTAGCGCCCACATGCAGGGTGGGGCAATTTGCCGCACCTGGGTGACCGGAAAGTCAAAAAAACTGCGCCTGATTTCAGCGCTAACTCCTTGATTTTCACGCAGAACCCAGGACTTGTGTTGTACGATCATCCCCTGACCGTCGGCACGAGCGGAATGGACCCGGGAAATCCCGCCCGCAGTAATCCTGAACCGCTTTCCAGACCCGTGCGGGTCGCAGAGTCGGTGCGCGTCACAAGCCCGCACTGGGGAAAACAGGGAGCTATCCACAATGCAGTCAAAACTGTTCCAACGGGTTCTTGCCACGCTGACCATGCTGTTCGTCAGCACCGTGGCTTTTGCCTATGAGGGGGCCGAGCGGTCCCATGAAAACCTTCGCCCGGGGGTTACCCAGATCAGCCAGGAGGTTTACGACCTGCACATGATGGTGCTCTGGATCGTAACCGTCATCGGTCTGCTGGTGCTTGGCCTGATCATGTATTCGGCGTTTGCGCACCGGCGTTCAAAGCGGCCCGAGGCGTCCAAGTTCCACGAGAACCTTGGCCTGGAGCTGTTCTGGACCATCATTCCGTTCATCATCCTCGGATTCATGGCCTGGCCGGCCACCAAGGTGTTGATCCAGATGGATGACAGCGCCGAGGCCGAGCTCACCGTCAAGGTCACCGGCTACCGCTGGAACTGGAGCTATGAGTACCTGGCGTACCAGGATGACAACGACGTGGGGGTGTTCTACTTCTCCAACCTGGATACACCGAAAGAGCAGTATGAGAACCCGGTAAGTGCGGCTGGCCTGTTCCCCTACGGCACCGCAGCCGACAAGTTCGGCAAGCCGGCGCCGGAGAAAGATGGCGACTACATGCTGGCAGTAGACAAGCCGCTGGTGATCCCGGCCGGCACCAAGGTCCGTTTCCTGATCACTGCAGACGACGTCATCCACTCTTTCTACGTGCCTGATTTCGGCATCAAGAAAGACGGCATTCCGGGCTTCATCAATGAAGCCTGGGCCATTGTTCCCGAAGACGCCACCGGCACTTACCACGGGCAGTGCACCGAGTTGTGTGGCAAGGGGCATGCGTTCATGCCTATTGAAGTGAATGTGGTGGCCAAGGCCGAGTTTGACCAGTGGATCGCTGACGAGAAAGAAAAAGCGGCCTCCGGGCCAGACCTGACGCCATTTGCCAGCCTGGACAAGGCGCTGGAAAAAGGTGAGGGCCTTTACGCCAGCAAGTGCGCCATCTGCCACGGCGCCAACGGTGAAGGTGGTATCGGTCCGGCCTTTGCCGGCTCCGATCTGGCCACCAACCCGGAGCGTATCCAGGAACACATCGATATCCTGAACCATGGCCGAAACGCCATGCCGGCATTCAGCGCCCAGCTGAGCCCGGCGGAAATTGCGGCTGTCATCACCTGGGAGCGTAACGCCTGGGGCAATGACACCGGCGATCTGATTCAACCTGCTGATGTAGCAGAATAAGGAGGGCGCGAGATGTCTGTAACGACTGCTGATACGCACCACGACGATCATCATCACCACGCGCCCACCGGGCTCAAGCGTTGGTTGTTCTCCACCAACCACAAGGACATCGGTACGCTGTACCTGTGGTTCTCCTTCGCCATGCTGCTGGTTGGCGGCCTCATGGCGTTGGTAATCCGCGCCGAGCTGATGTACCCCGGCATGCAGGTGGTGGATCCCGAGTTCTTTAACCAGATGACCACCGTACACGGTCTGGTGATGGTGTTTGGCGCCATCATGCCGGCCACGGTCGGCCTGGCCAACTGGATGATTCCGCTGATGATCGGTGCGCCCGATATGGCACTGCCGCGGATGAACAACTGGTCCTTCTGGATACTGCCTTTTGCCTTCGGCATTCTCATCGCCGCAGTGCTGATGAGTGCCTTCGGTGAGGGCAACCCGAGCGCACCGAACTTCGGCTGGACCTTCTATGCGCCACTGTCGACCAAGTATGGTCCGGCATCCACGGATTTCTTCATCCTTTCAGTACACATGATGGGTATCTCTTCCATCATGGGTGCCATCAACGTCATCGTTACCGTGTTCAACCTGCGTGCACCGGGCATGACGCTGATGAAGATGCCGCTGTTCGTCTGGACCTGGCTGATCACCGCCTTCCTGCTGGTGGCAGTAATGCCGGTACTGGCCGGTGCGGTGACCATGATGCTCACCGACCGCAACTTCGGCACTACTTTCTTTGATGCGGCCGGTGGTGGTGATCCGGTGATGTTCCAGCACATCTTCTGGTTCTTCGGCCATCCCGAGGTGTACATCATGATCCTGCCGGCGTTTGGTATCGTCAGCTCGATCATTCCCACCTTCAGCCGCAAGCCGCTGTTCGGTTACGCCTCCATGGTCTACGCCACGGCGTCCATTGCGCTGCTGTCGTTCGTGGTCTGGGCGCACCACATGTTCACTGTGGGCATGCCTCTGGCCGGTACCCTGTTCTTCATGTACATGACCATGCTGATCTCGGTGCCCACCGGTGTGAAGGTGTTCAACTGGGTGGCTACCATGTGGCGCGGCTCGCTCACCTTCGAGCTGCCCATGAAGTGGTCCCTGGCGTTCGTGATCCTGTTCACCTGTGGCGGTCTGTCCGGGCTGATGCTTGCCATCACGCCAGTGGATTTCCAGTACCACGATACCTACTTCGTGGTGGCGCATTTCCACTATGTGCTTGTGTCCGGCGCCCTGTTCACCCTGTTCGCTGCGGCCTATTACTGGTTGCCGAAATGGTCCGGCGTAATGCCGAGCAAGCTGCTGGGTGAGCTGCATTTCTGGAACAGCCTGCTGTCCGTGAACCTGCTGTTCTTCCCGATGCACTTTGTCGGCCTGGCGGGCATGCCGCGTCGCTATGCGGACTATGCGCTGCAGTTTGCCGACTACAACTGGTGGATTTCCATTGGTGGTTTCTGGTTTGGCCTGAGCCAGATCTTCTTCCTGGCCGTGGCCGTGCGCTGCGCCATGAAGAAGGGTGAGCCGGCACCGGCCAATCCCTGGGACGCACCGGAAGAGGATCTCGAGTGGACCGTGCCCAGCCCGGCACCGTTCCACACCTTTGATACCCCGCCGGTGGTCAAGTAACAGCCGGCGTACACGGGAGGAGCACCATGGCAGAACAGAGCCTGCAGCAGCGCAACCGCAAGACCCTGACCAAGCTGGTCATCGGTGTGGTGGCCATGTTCGGGTTCGCGTTTGCCATGGTCCCGCTGTACAACGTGCTGTGTGATATCACCGGGTTGAATGGCAAGACCAACAGCAGTGCGGCTGCGGGGCCCACGGCCCTGGATGAAGACCGCCTGGTAACGGTGCAGTTTGTGGCCAGCAATTCACGGGGCATGCCCTGGGAATTCGCGCCCGAGACCCGTTCGCTGAAGATTCACCCGGGTGAGATCAAGCAGGTCAGCTTCTATGTGAAAAACCCCACCGGGGAGCACATGTGGGCCCAGACCGTACCGTCGGTGAGCCCGGGAGTGGCTGCACAGTACCTGAAAAAGACGCAGTGCTTCTGCTTTGACAAGCAGCAGCTGGATGCGGGCAGTGATGAAAGCATGCCAATGATCTTTTATCTCGATCCCGAGATACCCCGGCATGTCACTACAGTGACACTGTCCTACACGATTTTTGACATTACAGATCGGGTCGAAGCGGAACAGTCCGCTGAGAAGAAAGACCTGGCCGCACGCTGAGCGGCGACAAGTTCTGACAGGAGACGCACGTCATGGCATCAGCAGCAGAAAAACCTTACTACTACGTACCGGAGGGCAGCCCATGGCCTCTGTCCGGCTCTGTCGGCCTGTGCCTGCTCATGGTGGGTATCGCCAACACCCTTCACTACCCTGTCGGTGAAGTAGTCGACAAGCTCCCTGATGGGACCGAAGTGCTGAGACAGTTTGGGGAGCATTGGGGGCACTTGTCTGTGCTGGCCGGCGCGCTTTGGCTGGTGGCGACCCTGTTCTTCTGGTGGCGTGACACCATCAAGGAATCCATCGCCGGCCTGCACGAAGGCAAGCTGGCCGGGTCGTACCGCCAGGGCATGCTGTGGTTCATCTTTTCCGAGGTGATGTTCTTTGCGGCGCTGTTTGGCGCCCTGTTCTATACCCGCTGGCTGATCGTCCCGTGGCTGGGTGGCGAAGGGAACAATGCCATGACCCACGAAGTGCTGTGGCCCAACTTCCAGGCCATGTGGCCGCTGGTGACCAATCCGGATGGCAGTTCCACCGCCATCATGGGCGCCTGGGGTCTGCCGGCGATCAATACAGCTCTGCTGTTGACCTCCTCCATCACGCTGACCATCGCCCACCATGCGCTGATTGCGGGTGAGCGTGGCAAGTTGATCCTGTTCCAGGGTGCGACCATCGTGCTGGGCATGATCTTCCTGAGCCTGCAGGCACTGGAATATGTTCACGCCTACGACATGGGTCTGACCTTCGACTCCGGTATCTACGGCAGCCTGTTCTTCATGATGACCGGTTTCCACGGTATCCACGTGACACTCGGCACGATCATGCTGCTGGTCTGCTTCCTGCGTATTCTCAAGGGCCACTTCAGCGCCGACAACCATTTCGTCTACGAGGCCAGTGCCTGGTACTGGCACTTTGTGGACGTGGTGTGGCTGTTCCTGTTTGTGGTGGTGTACTGGATGTAACCCATCCGGTCAGACCGAAAAAGGCGCCCTCGAGGCGCCTTTTTTTTGGCGGGTCAGCGGAGGCGGCCGCTCCTGCGGTAGAGGGGCCAGACGGGGGCCGTCAGGGGGCTGGCAGCGTGTTTCCCTCTCATCTGCAATGACGCAAAAAAAAAGGGCGTCCTGAGGACGCCCTGAGTGCTTGCCACTTTGGGGGAGATCACAACACTGTCATGGTTGCTACTTGTATGACTGGGGCGCGGTGAGAAAGTTCACCGGCACACCGAAAAAATGGGCAGTCAGGCCTCATTTTGCCAGATCAAGCAGTAACCTGTTGATTTTACGGACATATCCGGCAGCGTCCTTGAGCGTATCACCGCCGGCAAGGCGGGCCTGCTCGTAGATGACGCTGACCAGGTCGTCGCCATGACCGCCGTCGCTGTCCTCCGCCAGGCGCTGCACCAGCGGATGTGACGGGTTGATCTCCAGCACCGGTTTGATATCGGGCAGTTCCTGCCCGGCCGCCTCGAGGATGCGGCGCATCTGCGCCCCCATGTCGCCATCCTGGACCACCAGGCAGGCGGGGGAGTCGGTCAGGCGGTGGGTGGTACGGACACTGGCAACATCGTTCTTGAGGGTTTCGGCGATCCGGTCAGTGAGCGCCTTGTACTGTTCATCGCTTTCTTCGCGGGCCTTTTTCTCGGCGTCATCTTCCAGTTCACCCAGGTCCAGCTCACCCTTGCCGATATCACGCAGCGGTTTGCCGTCGAAATCGTTCAGGTGGCTCATCAGCCAGTCATCCACACGGTCGCTGAGCAGCAATACCTCGATACCCTTTTTGCGGAAGATCTCCAGGTGCGGGCTGCCGAGGGCATTCTGGTGGCTGTCGGCGGCAATGAAATAGATTTCCTTCTGGCCCTCCTTCATGCGCGCTACATAGTCCGCCAGGCTGACCGTTTGTGCCGGTGTATCGTCGTGCGTTGATGCGAAGCGCAGCAAGCCGGCAATCCGGTCGCGGTTCTTCATGTCTTCCGCCGGGCCTTCCTTGAGCACGTTGCCGAACGCATTCCAGAAAGTCTGGTACTTCTCCGGCTCGTTTTTCGCCAGCCCATCGAGGGTGTCCAGCACACGTTTGGTCAGTGCTGTTTTCAGCGACTGTACAGTGGCATCCTGCTGCAGGATCTCGCGGCTGACATTCAGCGACAGGTCATTGCTGTCGATGATGCCGCGGATGAAACGCAGGTACAGCGGCAGGAACTGCTCAGCATCATCCATGATGAATACACGCTGCACGTAAAGCTTCAGGCCGTGCGCCTGGTCCCTGTTGTAGAGGTCAAACGGTGGCTGCTCGGGGACATACACCAGCGACGTGTAGTCAAGCTTGCCCTCCACCCGGTTGTGGCTCCAGGCCAGCGCGTCGCCGTAGTCATGGGACACATGGCGGTAGAAGTCCTGGTACTCATCGTCAGTGATGTCGTTCTTGCTGCGCGTCCACAGGGCCGTGGCGGTGTTGGCCTGGTCCCAGCTGGTTTCGGTGCGCGGCTCTTCGTCCCCGTCTGCCTGTTCAGGTGCCACCGGCTTTTCGTCTTTCACCAGCACGGGCACCGCGATGTGGTCGCTGTACTTGCGCACCAGCGCTTTCAGGCGGAACGGCTGCAGGAACTCCTGTTCATCCGCACGCAGGTGCAGGACGATGCGGGTGCCCCTGTCCGGGAGGGTGGTCTGGCCGAGCTCGAACTCGCCGTCGCCGGCACTGGCCCAGTAGACCCCCTGGTCAGCATCGCAGCCGGCTTTGCGGGTGAACACCTCGACCCGCTCGGCGACAATAAAGGCGCTGTAGAAGCCAACGCCAAACTGGCCGATCAGGCGCGAATCCTTTTTCGCATCGCCACTGAGGTTCTTGAGGAACTCGGCCGTACCGGAGCGGGCGATGGTGCCCAGGTTGGCGACGACATCGTCACTGTCCATGCCAATACCGTTGTCGCTGATGGTCAGCGTGCCCGCGTCAGCGTCAGCCTCGATACGGATGCTGAGATCCGCATTGCCTTCGTACAGGCTATCGTCCTGGAGGGCCAGGAACTTGAGTTTGTCTGACGCATCGGAGGCGTTGGAGATCAGCTCACGAAGGAATATCTCCTTGTTTGAATACAGCGAATGCACCATCAGGTGCAGCAGTTGTTTGACCTCGGTCTGGAATTCCCGTTTTTCAGTATTGGCGGACGCGGACATGGATCTTCCTCTCTTCTCCGTCTTGGTGGAATCTTGACGGGTCAGGCGTGGGGGCGTGCGTGCGAATTTCAACCCCGGGGAGTGTCAGGGCCTGTGCAATTGCAGGTAGCGGGTCAGGGCGTTGAGGGTTACCAGGCCGGACAGGGTGTCGCCTTCCACCACGCCGATCAGTTCCACCTCGCCGCTCTGCATGCGCCTGAAAAGCGTCTCGGCGGACGTTTCGGGGGTGACCACCGGCATCACCGGCAGGGTCAGGGCGCGCAACGGGTCGGATTCCCCGTGGCTGCGCACGGCTTTGAGCAAGGTGTCCTGGCTGAGCGACACCGGCGGTTTGTTGCCCATGTCCACGGGGAAATGCCGTTGTCCTGTGTGGATGGTCAGGTCGACGGCGCGGGCCAGGGTGTCGTCGCCCGACAGGGTATCAAAGCGGGTCAGCATGACGTCCCGGGCATGGGCGTTGTGGAGGGCGTGGGACAGCTGTTCGGCACCGGCTTCGCCCGCGGCACCGAGCCAGATAAACATGGCAATGACTACCAGGATCGGATTGTAGAGAATGCCGAGGATGAACAGGCCCAGTGCCAGGGTCTGGCCCACACTCGCCGCCCGGCGGGTGGCCTCGTGGTGGGGCATGGCCAGTGCCAGTGATGCGCGCAGTACCCGGCCGCCGTCCATGGGGAAGGCCGGCAGCATGTTGAACACGGCCAGCACCACATTCATTACCATGATGTTGTACACAAAGGCGCCACCGTCAATGAACAGCGCCGCCGGGTCCTGCGCTACGGAAACGGGCTGGTAGTCAGCAGCGGTCAGCATGAGCCACAGGGCGGCGGCGATGACCACGTTAACCGCGGGCCCGGCCAGCGCCACCAGGATTTCCTGTTTCGGGTCGTCCGGCATGCGCTCCATGCTGGCGACGCCGCCGATGGGCCAGAGGGTGATGCGGCGGGTACGGATGCCGAAACGGCGAGCGGTCAGTGCATGACCGAACTCATGCAACACCACGCAGGCAAACAGGGTGAGGACAAACGCCATGCCCTGCAGAACCGCCGTCTGGCTCCGGGTCTGCTCCCAGACGGACAGTCCTATCCAGACCAGCAGCAGGAAGAAGGTGAGGTGCACGCGTACATCAATACCGGCGATGCGGGTCAGGCGGAATGACCAGTGACTGTTGGCTGTGTTGCTCATGGAATCATTCTAGCGCATGCCATTGCTGAGGTATGCAACAGGCCAACCGCTGAGTCAGTCCGGATCTGCCAGTACCCGGGTCAGCCACCTGCCAATGTCACGCAATTGCTCCAGGCACACCTGGTGCTCCATGGGGTAGGACTGGTAAGTCGGTGCGTAGCCGCGCGCCTCCAGGGACTTCATGGCCGCCCGTCCCAGGGATTCAGGCACGACGGGGTCCAGCTCGCCATGCTGGATGCAGATTGGCAGGCCAGCATTGGCGGGGTTTGGGGACAGCGTTTCGTCGCTGGCCAGGTAGGTGGACATGGCCAGCAGGCCGGCCAGTGGTTGCGGATGGGTCAGTGCGGCCTGGTAGGCCACGGCGCCCCCCTGGGAGAATCCGGCGAGTACAATTCGTTCGCTGGCAATGCCGCGCTCACGCTCACGTTCGATCAGTGCGCGGACCCTTTCGGCGGAGGCCAGTAGCTGATCGGTATCGACGCGTCTTTCAAGGGACATCTCAAGGATGTCGTACCAGGCCGGCATGACCATGCCGCCATTGACTGTCACCGGGATGGCAGGGGCGTGTGGAAAGACAAAGCGAACGGCCAGGTGGCCGGGCAGCCCCAGCTCCGGCACCACCGGTTCAAAATCATGGCCGTCGGCGCCGAGACCATGCAGCCAGATCACAGAGGCTGAGACGGGCTGTCCCTGGCCGCTGACTTTTTCGATGGCGGGCAACAACGGTGTCGAATCATGCATGGCGTTTATCTCCGCGCGTGGTTGCCGCCAAGCCCCGGGCAGTACTGCTTGCCCGGCCACGCTCGCGCGGCGCAGCCGGGCCGTACCTGTATCAGCAGCCCTGGCCCCGGATGGTGGGGTTACGTGTGCAGCGCACCTGACGGCGGGGCTCCTCGTCAGGCGCCGCTTCCTGCTCCACCGGCAGTGCCGGTGACAGCCAGGCTGTGCTGTCGTAGTGGGCGTCCGGGTTTTCACCAAGGCTGATGGTATCGGGATTACCCAAATGCCACATCGCGCCGGTGGCCGGGTCGACGATCAGCATACCAAGCAGTCCGCCAAAAATGATATTGGCAAAATACCAGCCGTCAGTACGTGCCGGGATAAGCGCTGCACGCTGCTCGTGACCGTCCTTGCGCACCTCGACCTGATAATCGGAACTGCGAAAGAACCCGGATCCCGCTTTCAATGTCACTGTGGACGGCGTCATGCCGGTATGAATTGTCTGTTGCGTACGTCGGTCAATGACGCGAAATGACGCCTGTGGTGGTGAGGATGTGATTGTTACCGGGTATCGGGTTTCAGACACGATGGACGCGCAGCCCTGCAGGCTGACCAGCCCGGCGACCAGAAAGGGAAGTAAACGCATTATTGGCTCCATGGATGGTTTTGTTCTTTTGCGTGCCGGCAATCCCTGCCGGCCCGTGGATTATATTTAAGTTGTCCCGATTTTCCAGTGGCACGGCCAGTGGTCGCGCTGAAGGCCGGCGCGCTGCTATGCTACAAAAAAGTCAGCCGGGGACACCATGTTTCGTCGCACCAAGATTGTTGCCACCGTTGGTCCTGCATGCGCGAGCCCTGAAATGCTGGGCGCCCTTATCCGGGCGGGGGTAAACGTATTTCGCCTCAACTTTTCTCACGGAGATGCGTCCAGCCATCTGGCAATCGCGGATGCCATTCGTGCCGCGGCGAGCCAACAGAATGCCAGCGTTGCATTGCTGGCAGATTTGCAGGGACCAAAGATCCGCATTGGCGCCTTTGCCAATGGCCCGGTGCATCTCGAGAACGGCCAGGCGTTCATCCTCGATGCGGCCCTTGATGAGCACAAGGGTGATGAGCAGCGTGTTGGCCTGGGCTACAAGGCCCTGCCCGACGACGCACGGCCGGGGGATGTGCTGTTACTCAATGATGGCCTGATTGAATTGCAGGTCCGGGAAGTGGTCGGCAGCGAAGTGCGCTGTGAAGTCACCGCTGGTGGTCTTCTGTCTGACCGTAAAGGTCTCAATCGACAGGGTGGCGGTCTCAGCGCAGCGGCGCTGACGGAGAAGGATCTCGCAGATATCGAACTGGCTGCGCGTATGGATGTGGATTACCTGGCGGTCTCCTTTCCCCGCGATGCCGCGGATATGGCCCGCGCCCGGGAGCTGTACCGGCGTGCGGGAGGTGAAGGCGGGCTGGTGGCCAAGATCGAGCGCGCCGAAGCCGTGGCAGAGCATCAGCATCTGGATGAAATCATTGTGGCCTCGGACGGTGTCATGGTGGCGCGGGGGGACCTGGCCGTCGAGATTGGTGATGCCGAGCTGGTGGGTATCCAGAAACACATCATTCGCCGTGCCCGGACGCTGGACCGGTTCGTCATTACCGCCACACAGATGATGGAATCCATGATCAGCAATCCCCAGCCTACCCGTGCAGAGGTCTCTGACGTGGCAAACGCGGTGCTGGATGGTACGGATGCCGTGATGCTGTCTGCAGAGACGGCCACTGGCAAGTTTCCCGAAGAAACCGTGCGTGCGATGGACCGCATCATTCTCGGTGCCGAGCGGACCTATCAGATGCGCGATACACACGGCCAGGATGACCGGCCCCAGGAAAAGATTGATGAGGCCATCGCCGCATCTGCCATGTATGTGGCCAACCGGCTGCCCGGCGTCAAGGCCATCATCGCCATGACCGAAAGCGGTGCCACACCGCGCAAGATGTCACGCATCCGCTCTGGCCTGCCGATCTTTGCCTTTACCCCACACCCACGCAGTCAGCGCCGGGTGGCTGTTTACCGGGGCGTTCAGACAGTGCCTTTTGACAGCGCCGGCATTCCGCCAGACCAGGTCAACCAGCGGGCCGTTGCCATGCTGGAAGAGAAAGGCGTGGTGCAGGTAGGGGACAGGGTCATCATTACCAAGGGTGACTATGTCAGTGTCAATGCCGGCACCAACACCATGAAGATCGTCGAGGTTGGTGGCGTCATCCGCTGAGGTGATGTGATGGTCAGAGCGCCTCGTCAAGGCGTTTGTTGACGCGTTCACTGAGATAGCCGTTTTGCCGGAACCAGCGCAGTGCATCGGTGACCGATTCACGTATTGGCCGTTTCTCCAGACCCAGTTCCCGCTCAGCCTTGCTGGTATCTGCCCACAGGCCCATCTGCAAGGTTTTAAGATCCGCCGGCGTCAACAGAGGTGCCTTGTGGGTGACATGGTTGGCCAGGAACAGGGAAACATGGGCGGCAGGGATCAGCATCCACGGTGACAGCCGCACGGTCAGTCGTTTCTGGCCGGTGATGTCTTCCAGCAGTTCGATCATCTCGCCAATGGTGTAGTTGTCACCGCCGAGAATATAGCTTTCGCCTGTGCGGCCATGCTCCAGCGCCAGCAGGTGGCCTTCCGCGCAATCGCGCACGTCGACATAGTTTGAGCCACTCTGCATCACGGTGTTCACCGGTGCGCTGACGAAATCAATGAACAGTTTCCCGGTGGGTGTCGGGCCGTAGTCGCCGGGTCCTACGGGGGCAGTGGGGCAGACGATGACGATGTCCAGTCCGCGTGCGGCGAAGTCGCAGGCCAGCTCGTGGCTTCTGTACTTGGTCACTGAGTAGTAGCTGTTGCGGAGCCGGAACGGTGACGTTTCGGTGCAGCGAATGCCCTGGCCCTGACCCGCGAAAACCGCATAGGAGCTGGTATAGACAACTCGCCGGATGCTGTTGTCCAGGCAGGCCTGGAAGAGGGTGCGTGAGCCGTCCACGTTGACCCGGTCCATGACCGTCTCATCCGGCAGCCAGAGCGCGTAGACCGCCGCCAGGTGGAACACGGTATCGCATCCCTGCAGCGCTGCTTCCACATCCTCGCGACGGGTGACATCGCCCGGGCACAGTTCGATGTCCAGGCCGTGCAGATTGACCAGGTTGTCCTTGGGCAGGTGCATGGCCCGCACCCGGACGCCCGGATACCGGGCCAGCAGGGCGCGAACCACGTGGGAGCCGATGAAACCGGCGGCACCGGTGACAAGAACCTGTTCGGGCGTCATGGCAAATCCTGTGTGCAGCTGACATCAGTGACTGAACATAGGCACGCGAGCGACACCGGGCAATGACCTGAAATGTCACTGACGAGACGGATTCGCAGAACTGTCAGTTGCAGTCGCCGGCCGCCTTACTGGCTGACCACAATAATGCGCACGGCATCCAGCTGGCAGCGGGTGTCACGCAGGTGCTGCTCGAGCTGTTCGGTCTGCCAGTTGAGGAAATCGATCTCCCCCTGCGGTATGGCCGGGTTCTTCTCGCGCAACTGGATCAGGCGGTTGAGGGCCTGTTCCTGGGTTTCGGCCATGCGCTGCAGGGCGTCGTTGATCAGCGGTTCGGCTTGCTCTGCGGCGCGCGCATGGTCGCTCTGGAGCAGTTTTTCCAGCAGGTCCTGCTGGCTGGAAACCACCTTGCGGGCCAGGCCCTTTTCCATCTTGTGGCACTGCTTGCTCAGCGCTTCATGATGAATGACGTGGCTGATGTCCTTGCCACTGGCATCCATCATGGTGCGGATCACCTGCATGGGCAGGAAGCGGTGTGCCTGCAGGGCGCGCGGGGCAATACAGTCCACGGTGTACAGGCATTCAAGCAGCAGGGTGCCGGCCTTGATCCGGGGGTTCTTCAGCAGGCTGACACAGGCCTTGCCGCGGGTGTCGGAAAGCAGCAGGTCGAGAATGCCGGTCACCATGGGGTGCTCCCAGGTGAGGTACTGCATGTCATCCCGCGACAGCGCTGTGGCGCGGTGATCCGTCACGGTGACACCTTCATCCGGCAGGCCCGGGAATGGCATCTGCATCTGCTCGCCGGGACGGAGCACCAGGGCGTTTTCAGAGTGGAACTCGCTGTCCACACCGAAACGCTCGAACACATGCTCCATGAATGCCAGTGGGGTATGTCCGTCTTCGTCGTGCAGTTGTTCCACCAACCGCGCGGCCGTGCGTTCGTCAAACGACGACAGCTCCAGCAGACGGTCGCGGCCACTGTCCAGCAAGGCGCGCAGCTCGCTGGTCACCTCGGCGGTCTGTGCCACCAGCGCCTCCAGTGCCTCTGCTTGCCCGGCCCGGGCCAGGGCCGCGTCAAGCAGATCCCGGGTGCGCTCGCGAATGGCGGTGCCGGCCGGATTGGTATGGCAGAAGGCATCCATGCCGCGGTGATACCAGTGGAACAGCACGGCCTGGGCATGGTCCTCGAAATAGGGCACATGCAGTTTGATGGTGCTGTTCTGGCCGATCCGGTCGAGGCGCCCGATACGTTGTTCGAGCAGGTCCGGATTGTCGGGCAGGTCAAAAATAACCAGGTGATGGGCGAACTGGAAGTTTCGCCCCTCGCTGCCGATCTCGGAGCAAACCAGGGCCTGGGCACCATCCACAGGGTCGGCAAAAAAGGCGGCTGCACGGTCGCGTTCAATCAGGTCCATGCCCTCGTGGAACATGGCGACACTCATGCCCTGCTTGTAGTTCAGCCAGGCCTGGAGTGCCGATGCGGTTTCCCGCCACGCGCATATCACCAGTACCTTTTCGGTGCGCAGCTGGCGCAGCAGATCGGTCAGCCAGCTGACACGCGGATCCTGTTCGCACCAGCGGTCGTCGTGGAAGGCGCGTTCCGGGTACAGCCGGCTTTCAGCGTCCTGTTCACCACGATACTGGTCTGGCAGCGCCAGCGGTGCCGGGTGTACCTCGCGGGCCGGGAAGCCCTTGATGTTCTTGCGGGTGTTGCGGAACAGCACGCGGCCGGTGCCCGCGCGATCAATCAATTCGTGCAGGATGGTGTCGCGTTCCTCGACATCGATTTCCATGTCGGGCAGGTGCTTCTGTGCTGCTTCCTTGATCTCCTCGCTCCAGCCACGGTCGTCATGGATGTGGCCGGCAAGCTCGGCAATCTCCTGATAATGGGACTGTTCTTCAAGGAACTGTTCCAGCGACGGATAACGGTCAGGGTCCAGCAGACGCAGGCGGGCAAAATGGCTCTCCCGACCGAGTTGCTCCGGCGTCGCGGTGAGCAGCAGCACGCCACGGGCCAGGTTGGCCAGCTGTTCCACGCGCTGGTACTCGATGCTGGCCCCTTGCGGTGACCAGGTCAGGTGATGGGCCTCATCCACCACCAGCAGGTCCCAGTCGGCGCCAGCCAGCTGATCCATGTCGCACTGTGCCAGGAAGGTTGTGGAGCAGAGCACCAGTTGTTCAGAATCGAACGGGTTGGCGGGTTGCTCCGCACGCACCTCTGCGGTTGCAGGGTCGCCTTCTTCATCCGCTTCGTCGAGCGGATCGGCCAGCTCGAGGCGCGGGTCATGCAGGGCCTGGAGACGGTCTTCATCAAAGATGCTGAAGTGCAGGTTGAAGCGCCGCACCATTTCCACAAACCACTGGTGCACCAGGGCCGGGGGCACTACTACCAGCACGCGGCGCGCGCGTTCGCTGACCAGTTGCTGGTGGATCACCAGGCCGGCCTCGATGGTCTTTCCCAGACCCACCTCATCCGCCAGAAGGACCCGCGGCGCGTAGCGGCTGGCGACCTCGTGGGCGATATACAATTGATGCGGAATCAGGTCGATGCGTGGCCCACGCAGGCCAAGCACGCTGGAACTCTCACTGTGCGCCCGGGCAGCCAGGGCATCATGGCGAAGCTCGAACCACTTGTTGTTGTCCAGCTGGCGTGAGAACAGGCGGTCTGTGGCACCACTGAGGTCCACCTGGTGATTGAGCTGGCTCTCGGGCAGCGGCTGAACCATATCCGGCTGGTCCAGCGGGTGGGCCTGGTAGAACAGCAGACCATCCAGCTCGTCCACTTCCACCACTTTCAGGGTCAGGCCGTCAGCGGTGCGCAGCGTGTCGCCGGCGCTGTAGGTCATGCGTGACAGGGGTGCCGCCTGGCGCGCGTAGGTGCGCTCCTCGTCGCTGGCGGGGAAGAACAGCGTTACCAGACGGTAATCCATGTCCTGGACGATGCCGAGACCGAGCTCCGGCTCTGTCTCACTCAACCAACGTTGGCCTACGGCGAATTCGGACATGCGTCTGGCACCTGCTGCTGCGTGGGTCCGGCATTATACGCAACAAGGGCGCTGCCATCACGGTGCAGATGCCAGCGAATGCAGACGATGGCACAATAAGCGCGTGAGGTGTGCCATGGCCGATATCCTGCCGTTCAAGAAACCCGCCCGTAAGAAGGCCAGCAAAGGCATGTGCCAGCATGGTTTTCACAAGTGGCAGATCGTCAAGGACAAGCAGTTCGATGTGAAGCAGGGGCGTCTCGTCACGGTGTCCCGCTGCGTGCGCTGCGGCAAGCAGAAGGTCGAGGCCCGTTGACCATTCCTGTCCACAAGCCCTGAGGCCTGCCATGACAGCCGTGCTCTACCAGTTCCCCATTTCCCACTACTGCGAGAAGGTTCGCTGGGCGCTTGATTACAAGCAGGTGCCCTGGCGGGCCCAAAACCTGCTGCCGGGCCTGCATATCAAGACGGCGCGCGGCATGGCGCCGCGCAGTTCGGTGCCCATCCTGTGCCTGCAGGGTGAGTGCGTCCAGGGCTCCGCCAATATCATCAGCTGGCTTGACGAACGCTTCCCCGAGCGGCCGCTGACGCCCGCAGACCCGGCAGCCAGGGAAGCATCCCTGCACTGGGAGAGCCGGCTGGACCGTGACCTGGGTGTCCATGTGCGGCGTTTTGCCTATCACTACCTGCTGGACCGGCCCGACCTGGTGATTCCCCTGTTTGTCCACCAGGGGCGCTGGTGGTGGCGACCCTTCCTGAAGCTCAGTTTTCCGCGGCTGCAGGCGGTGATGCGCAAGCTGATGGCGATTGATGACCGGGGTGCCGAGGAAAGCCGGCAGGTGATCGAACAGACGCTGGCGGATATCAGGACGACGCTGTCTCAGCAGCCCTGGCTGGCGGGCGACGGGTTCTCGCGGGCCGATCTTGCCGCCGCCGCGCTGGCGGCGCCGCTGTTCATGCCAGCTGCTTACGGACTGCCCTGGCCGGCGCAGCTGCCGCGTCCCCTGCAGGACTGGATCAATGCGCACGAGGATGACCTGGCCTGGGCCCGGGCTCTGTATCGCGATTGTCGCAGCGGTTCCGTGCCAGCCCGGTGATTGGGTACACTGCCGGCGACATCTTTCAATCCGGACCGTTCGGGGCCCTGCCATGCACACCGACCTGATCAACACCACCAGCGGGTATGCCGTGCCGGTACGCTGGTTTCCGGCCGAGCAGCCGCGCGCCAGTATCATTTTCATGCCGGCGCTGGGCGTGGCGGCGCGCTTTTACGTGCCGCTGGCGGAGAACCTGCACGACGCCGGTTTCAATGTGCTGCTCATGGAGCTGCGAGGGCAGGGTGACAGTCATCTCCGGGCGTCACGACGGGTGGACTTCGGGTTCCGTGATGCATTGGAGGACGACGTGCCGGCGGCCATGGACTGGGTGCTGCGCAAGGCCCCGGCGGCCCCTCTCCTGCTGATGGGGCACAGCCTGGGTGGGCACTATGCGGCCATGACCGCCGGCAGGCTGGCCAGCCGGGTCGATGGCGTCATCTTGGCGGCCTGTGGCAGCCCGTGGACGAAGGCGTTCCACGGCAAGACCGGTGCCCAGTTACGTATGCTGTGCCGGCTGATTCCCGTGCTCAATGCGACCTTTGGCTATTACCCGGGGCATCGGGTCGGCTTTGGTGGCCGAGAGGCTCGCACCCTCATGAATGACTGGCTGGATCTTGCGCGCACCAACGTCTACAGCGCCCGGGGGCTGGACGAGGACTTTGATGCGGCCATTGGCCAGTACGCGGGGCCGGTACTGTCATTGCGCATGGCCGATGACCCTTATGCGCCTGAGGCGGCCATGGCGGCGGTGACAGACAAGTTCCGGCAGGCGGTGGTGAGCAAGCACGTTGTCACCGCCGACCAGATCGGTGATCGGGCAGACCACTTCCGCTGGGCGCGCAAGCCAGAAGCGGTGGTGGACCACATTCTGGCCTGGCTACCACAGTAGCGGGCCGGCGCTCTCTTGCGCCTGCTATTTATTTCTCCTTGATGAAACGCATCAGTGCGTCCCAGCTGTCCTTGTCGGCGGCTGCATCGTAGGCCAGGGGCAGATTGTATTTTTCCCCCTTTTCCGTCGAGCCGGGGTTGGTGAAGCTGTGCTTCACGCCCTGGTAGGAAATGAAGGTCAGGTCCGCGCCTGCATTCATCATGTCCTTCATGAACTCGGCCACGGTATCCGGCGTTACAAACGGGTCAGCTGCGCCGTGTGCCACAAGAATCCGCGCCTTGATGTCACCGGATGCCGGCTTGATATCGGAGCCAAGACTGCCATGGAAACTGGCAACCCCCGCCAGGTCATTGCCCATGCGGGCCTGATTCAGCACCACGCCGCCACCGAAACAGTAGCCCACAGCGAATATGCGCTTGGCATCCACACGTTTCTGCGCGGCGAGAATGGACTTTGCTGCGTTGAAGCGTGCAGTCATCACTTGTGGGTTTTCCATCGCCTTTTCCATGAAGGCCTTGGCGTTGTCGGGATGATCTGCCACTTTGCCGTGACCATACATGTCGACAGCAATGGCGGTGTAGCCGGCCTTGGCCAGCTGTCGTGCCCGGTCGCGGGCGTAGTCGTTCAGGCCCCACCATTCGTGGACAACGATAATGCCGGGCTGTTTCCCGCGCGCTTCGCTGTTGCTGTAGAGCACCGCGCTGCCGAGCTCATTGGGTAACTCGATGACCTTTTCATTAATGCTGGCAAAAGCAAAACTGCTGACTGCCCACATGATGATTGCCGCCAGGAACCTGCTCATATCAATCTCCCTCGGTTAACGGATGGATTACCAAATTACTCTCCTGCGTCCCTGCTGGAAACTCTTCGCCACCAGAAGCTCTGGCAGGGGTGTCTTTCTGGCGCTACATGCAGCCCTTTTTGGTGTGCAGGAAATGTGAATATCCTCCTGCCGGGCAGGCACTCAGCATGCGTGCGGCCGCGGTCAGCATGCCGTGTCACGCGGCGTTGACGGTGATCCAGTGACGATAAAGCATGAACTGGTCTGCCAGACTGCCTCTGAGGCAGCACCTTCTACTTCTCGCGGGCATCTCCGCAGCCACCCTGCTGGCTGCGGAAATGTCCCGGCAGCTCTCTGCTGGCATTTCAGACATGTCTGCCGTGTGGCCGCCCATCGGGATCGCCGTGGGCGCAGGTCTGGTGCTTGGCAGAACTGTTTTCCCGGTGTATGCACTGACCCTTTCAGCGTGGTTTCTCCATGCCGGGTACTCGTTGTCCCTGTCTGTTGCTGTGTCGCTGCTGGAAGCGACGGTGGCATTCGTCATTACCTTCCTGCTGCACAAGTCGCTCCATACCAGTCGTCTGCTCAGTTCACTGTCGGATACCCTGCGCTTCTATGCGTCGGGCTGCGTGGGGGTGATGTTGCCCTTCAGCGCTATCGTGACCCTGGCGGTGCGCGAGCTGGGCTATTTTTCCGATTTCTTCTTTGCCGATGTCATGCTGGTGTACTGGCTGTCCGAGTCACTGGGTGTGATGCTTTTTGCGCCGTTGGCGCAGCAGGTCTGCTACGCCCTGGTGCACAGGGTGCGAGCAGTGCGACTGTCGGCCAGGAACATCGTCTACATCGTTGGCCTGTTGATGCTCGTGGCGTGCAACTATGTCCTCATCGAGGGCGGGCAGTACCTGTACGGCAAGGTCCTCACCTACTTCTATTTCCCCCTTCTGGCCTGGGTGGCCATCAGTCGGGACCGCTGGTTGGCGCCTGCAAGTGTCGCGCTGGTGGGCGTGCTGGTGCCAGGGTTCGTGGTGGTGGCCCGGTCCACGCTGGAGGCCCCGGGTTTTGCCTTGCTCGAGGCGGTGATCGTCGTTTTCGTGGTGACGGTGATGACCCAGCTTGTCCAGGCAGTCAGTAAGGAGCGTAACAGCCTGCTGAGGCGTTTTGAGGACCGCTCGCAGCGGGATCTTGTTACCGGATTGAAGAATGACAGGGGATTGCTCAACGATGTGCTTGAGCGGCGACGCCATGTTCCCGGGACAGAAAGCCAGTTGGTTGTGGTTGAGCTGTCCAACTTTGATGAAGCTCATGATCTTCTGGATGAATCCTTTTCGGTTCGGCTTGAGAAGCATGCGGCAGCGGAGATCCGCAGGTGTTTTCCGGACGTGCCGGTAGTGGCGCGGCTGGCCCAGGGGCAGTTCGGGTTTTTCTGGGCAGGCAATGACACGGGCAGCTTTGATCGCGGGATAGAACGCATTATCAGCCACCTGAACGGCCAGGTGTATATCGAGCCCGAGGCTATTTACCGGATGTTTGTCGCTGTGGGGAGTGTGCGGATAGAAACCGGCGATGACCCTGCCCGGGCCCTGTCCGCCGCCCGGCAGATGGCCGCGCAGGCGGCCACGGCGCGGGACTATCCTGTGGCCCGCTGCACCCTGGATGACCCGCGTGTGCAGCGTCGGCAGCAACGCCTGAAAATGCTCGAGGAGCTGAAAGAAGCCCTGTCCAGCGACAGGCTGGTCCTGTTCGCCCAGGAGATCCGGAAGGCGGAGGGTGACGCCGGGAAAATCTCCTTTGAAGTGCTGTTGCGCATGAAGGGGCGCGACGGCTCGATCATTTCACCTGCAGAATTTTTGCCGGTGGCGGAGGACTATGGCCTCTCTGGCGACGTT
Organism: Alcanivoracaceae bacterium; assembly: GCA_029212745.1. GTDB lineage: Bacteria > Pseudomonadota > Gammaproteobacteria > Pseudomonadales > Alcanivoracaceae > JARGOL01. The sequence goes on along the minus strand of JARGOL010000001.1, from coordinate 472,850 downwards.
GACCGTTGGGTCGTGAAAGCGGTACATGACTGGGCGGAGAAATACCCGCACTGGCTGCCGCTGCTCGACAAGTGTGCCATCAATCTGTCCGGCATGACCCTCGCTGACCCCGGTTTTCATGAGTGGTTGCGTGAGCTGAGGCAGCGATCATCACTGCCAGCCCGGTGCATATGCTTTGAAGTGACTGAAACGCAAATGATCAGCGACTGGAACCAGGCAGACGGGTTATTGAAAGCATTACGCGAAGACGGCCACAGAATTTCCCTCGATGATTTCGGCACCGGTCTGGCGACGTTCGAGTACCTGACACGGTTCCCCCTGGACTATGTCAAGATCGACGGACGCTTCGTCAGGGATGTTGTCGATAACAGTGTCCATCAATCCATAATCCGTGCGATTACCGACGTGGCAACCACCATGCAGTTGCAGACTATTGCCGAATTTGTCGGTGACAGGTCGACTCGGGAGCGCGTGGCTGCCCTGGGCGTGGATTTTGTCCAGGGCTTTGCCATCGCAAAGCCGGTGCCGCTGCCCGAGCTGATGTTGCGGTTTTCGAAGATGGACGCCGTGGTCTGAGGCCTGCCTCATTTCCGTGTGCGGCGAAGACGGGAGAGCAGCTTTTTCATTCCCTTCTTCCACCACGGTTGCGCCAGTCGGTCCCTGCGTGAGCGGCCAAACTCAGCGGCGGCCAGCGCGCGCTGCAGCTCACACCCGGAGGGAGCGGTGCCAAAGCGCAGACGGCAAAGCCGTTCGGCCTCGGCCACCAGCGAATAGCACAGCCGGTCATACTCACTGTTGCCGTCATAACTGAGCGGTTCGCGACTGAAATCGGCATTGGCCTGGTCAAGCTGCTTGCGAAACCAGTCGGCCAGAAACTGTTGCATTGCGGTTTGTTGTGACATTTGGACAGGATGCCAGTGCAAAGGCCTCCAGCGCGTGAAGGTCTACTCGTCCACCCACTCCCAACGCAGCGGTTCGCCAAAGTCGTCATAGACCATTTTACGGCGTGGACGGCGCTGGGGGCGGCGCGAAGAGGTGGCCTTTCGCTTGAGCTTGCGACGGGCCTCCACCGCGGCGATCACCTCGGGTACGTAGGTGCGCGGGGCACGCGTTCCCTCGAACACCATGGCGCGTTGGCGTGGCTTGTTATCCGTCTCCCCCGTGGTGCCCGATTCCACCCGGCGTATGCGGCCACCGCGGGCGAGAAACTCGTCCGTCTGCCGCTTTATGCGCTGGCGCTGCAGGTCCTTGTGGCTCACGGGTGCCGGCCCTCGATTCAGGTTGACTGAAAAGCATAACAAACAACGCCGCGTCGGTGTGGGGTGAAGGCGCTGGTCAGGTCGGCGCCAGATGGCGTTTCAGGGTGGCTTCCAGCTGATGCAGGCGGATCGGCTTGGGCAGATAGTCATCCATGCCCGCAGACAGGCACTTTTCCCGCTCTTCCTTCATGGCATTGGCCGTCAGGGCCACAATGGGGATGTGGGCCTGGGCGTCCCGCTCCAGCTTGCGTATTTCGCGCGTCGCCTGGTAGCCATCCATGCGTGGCATGTTGCAGTCCATCAGAATCAGGTCAAAGCCCTGCTGCCAGCGCGCCAGTGCCTGCTCTCCGTCGGTGGCCACGGTGGCCTTGAAGCCGAGTTTCTTGAGCATCTGCTCAGTAACCTGCGCATTGATGTCATTATCTTCAACAACAAGGACATGTTTGTTGAGAATCAAGGCGGAGGTCTTGCCGGTCTCCCCCTCATTGAAGGGCGCAGAGCGCTCCAGGTTTTCAATCTGCAACTGGCTGGCCAGCCGCATGGGCAGGGTGACGCCCACCTCTGTGCCGACGCCCTCCAGAGAGACCAGTTCAAGCGAGCCCCCCAGCCGCTCGGCCAGCTGCTTGCTGATAGTCAGCCCCAGTCCGCTGCCGCCAAACAGTCGTGATGTGGAGCTGTCTGCCTGGGTGAACGCCTCGAAAACATGGGACATGGCCGCGCCCGGAATGCCGATGCCGGTATCCCGCACAACAAACTGTACACGCGGTTCGTGTTGGTCCGAGTCAACCAGTGACGCTTCCAGGGTGACACTCCCGCGGCGGGTGAACTTCACAGCGTTACTGATCAGGTTGACCAGTATCTGGCGAAGGCGAATGTCATCCTGGACCACGTATCGTGGCAGATCCCCCTGGAAGCTGGTCACCATGCGCAGGCCCTTGGCTTCAGCCTGGGATTCGAACAGGCCGACAACGTCGCGCAGCAGGCGTGGCAGGAAGAACGTGCGCTTTTCGATAGTCAGCTTGCCGGCCTCGATGCGGGCATGGTCGAGCACGTCATTGAGGATGCTCAGCAAACTGTCGGCACTGCTCTGGATAATGCGCAACTGGTCACGCTGGGTGTCATTGCTGGCGGAGGGCAGCATCAGGGCGGTGACACCCAGGATGCCGTTCAGGGGCGTGCGAATTTCATGACTGATATTGGTCAGGAACTGGCTCTTCTGGGCGGATGCCGCCTCGGCCTGCTGACGTGCCTGTTTGAGTGCCTGTTCCATCCGGTTGCGTTCATGGACGACGGTGGAGACCAGCAGTACCACCAGGTTCTGCACCACCAGGTAGATATACAGCAGCAACAGCGCATCGTTGGCGCTGTCCCGGCCGGCGTCACGCACGGCAATGATGGTCAGGGCGATGGCCAGCGCGGCGACCGCGAAACTGTGGCTCAGTGCTGTGATGCGGGAGAAACGCAAGGCCGCCCACAGCACCGGGATGATGGGCAGGTAGGTGAGCTGGCTGGAGATGGCCGGGGCAAGGATGTCGCCGTGGGACAGGACCACGGCCATGAGGCCAAGGAACAGCATCACTGATGACTCGGCCAGCCGTTGTGGCCATTCGCCGCTGGCGGGGATCACTTCCTGGCGGGCGTTGGCCAGCAGTACCAGAAGCGGCGTCAGCAGCAGCGCACCCATCATGTCTCCGGCCCACCACAGCCGCCACAGGCTGGGAAACATGAACTGCGGCGCCAGTCCGGTGAGAGTCAGGCTGGCGGCGCCCACGGTGGCACTGACGGCCGGGGCAATCATTGCCGCCAGGACAAAGAAGGCAAGCACGGGCCTGACGCCATTGAACGGATGCTGGTGATAGTTGAGCATGCGTAGCAGCGCGTAAGCGGTGACCGCTTCTGCGGTGTTGCCGGCGGCGACGGCGGTGGCCGTTACCGGGTTGCCCATGGCGAGATTGGTGAGCAGGGCGCCGGCAAAGATGCCGGGCCAGAGGCGCAGGCCGAACACCAGCAGGGCGGCAATACTGATGCCCGTGGGCGGCCAGACCAGGGTCGCCCCCACCTCGGTAATGTACAGGCTCAGGCCCGCACGCCCGGTCAGGAAATAGATCCCGGCGAGAACACCGATGGCAAGGAAACGCTGTTTCCGGGTCCAGGAATGACTCGATTGCGGCACTGTGGCTGACCTGATGGAAGGAGTACCGATAGGGTACGGTGCCAGCCTGTTAACGGCAAACAAACGTTACCGTGCCATCAAGGCGCGGGCGCCTCCAGTGCCGCCCGGATCTGCGTTTCCAGGGCTCCGCCCAGGGGCTTTTCACTGGAGGGGAATGCGGCAATGACAGTGCCGTCCCGTCCAATCAGGTATTTGTGGAAGTTCCAGCGTGGCGGACCGGCTTTTTCAGCCAGGGCCCGGAACAGGGTATTGGCATTGGCGCCCGTCACCGCGCTGGCAGACATCATCGGAAAGGTGACGCCATAGTTGATAAAGCACACCGATGCTGTCTTCTGTTCGTCCGCGTATTCCTGGCGGAAGTCATCGGACGGGAAGCCCACCACGGTGAAGCCGTCATCGCGGTATCTCTGGTAAAGCGATTCAAGCCCCTTGAATTGCGGGGTGAAGCCGCACTGGCTGGCGGTATTGACCACCAGCAGCACTTTGCCGCGCGCATGGCTGCACAGGTCCAGTGTCTGTTCGCTGTGCAGACGCCGGGACTGGTAATCCAGCAGGTTGTTGCAATCCGCCCGGGCGGCCGGGCTGGCTGCCAGCAGGCCGGCCAGGGTAAACAGGGTGACAGTCAGTGTTGTGGCGATGCGCATGCCGCGTCCTCCAAGCCTGTCATCGAAGGTATCCGGCGTGCCGTCAAAGCGGCGCGAGTATCAGCCGCCGTAGGCCCGGTCCAGGTAGGCGAGGATATCGGCGGACTCGAACAGGGCGGTGTCCGTGTTCGGGTCTTCCAGGTAAGGCACCTGGACGTTGCCATGGCGGGCAAAAAAGGCGGCGCGCTTGGTGCCCGGCAGAGGGCGATAAGGCTTCAGTGTCAGGTGCAGCTTCGCCGGGCCCACATCGGCCAGCTGTTGCTTGCCCAGGTTGATCAGCCGGTAGCCCAGCTCCAGTTCGCACAGGCGTTCGCGCACAGGGCGGGAGTAGGGGCTGCTTTCGAATGAATACAGGGTCAGTAACTGCCGTGCGGGTTGCGAGCGGCGTACCGTCCGTCCGGCATTGCCGCGGATCCGGCTCGCCCGTGCGGATTGCGCCAGGTTGGCGCTCGACGCGGTAAGCGCAGCCGGGACAGGGCGGTCGGCATAGTGCTCGAACAGGTATGTCAGGATGGCCTCGGCACCTTGCGCCTCGCGGTCCGTATCCAGGTCAATCAGGAACGGCGGTGTGCGTGAACCGCTCAGGTTCTCCAGTTCATTGGCATAGCGGTGCCCGCCGTCCGGGCACGGCAGGATGATCGCATCCAGGTCCAGCTCTGTCAGGGCCTCGCGCACCAGCCGACAGGCTGCGTCACCCTCACAATCAAACAGCCGCAGAGGCTCTGCCGGCTGCACCCGTCCTGTGCGGGTCATGCTGCCACGCCAGCGTCGGGCCGTGGAGGCGCGCACCGAATTGAGAACGTTGAGAAGATGGCGCATGGGCTGTCCTTGGTTCCGTGGTCACGGGCACGGCTGGGTCGGGCTGGTTGGTATGTGTCCTGCCCGTGCCGACCCCTGGCATGCCGGGGCGCGCAGTTGGGGCGTGTGGAGAGCATCAGGACGGAAGATGGTGGCTACGGGTGGACTTGAACCACCGACCCCAGCATTATGAGTGCTGTGCTCTAACCAGCTGAGCTACGTAGCCGTATTCTGCAAGGCCGCGAATTTTCCGGCACCCCCTGTGTCCTGTCAAGTCCGCGGCGCAAATAACCCTTTTCCGGCCTCAGACGTTGAAGCGGAAGTGCACCACGTCGCCGTCGGCGACCACGTAATCCTTGCCTTCCAGGCGCCATTTGCCGGCATCCTTGGCACCCTGCTCGCCGTTGTTGGCGACGTAGTCGTCGTAGGCAGTGACCTCGGCGCGGATAAAGCCCTTCTCGAAATCGGTGTGGATGACACCGGCTGCCTGCGGTGCGGTTGCACCGGTGCGAATGGTCCAGGCACGGACTTCCTTCTTGCCGGCAGTGAAATAGTTCTGCAGGCCAAGCAGGGAGTAACCGGCGCGTATGACGCGGTTCAGGCCCGGTTCGTCCATGTTCATTTCCGCCAGAAAGTCCGCTTTTTCCTCGTCATCCAGTTCGGCAATCTCGGATTCGATCTTGGCGCAGATGGGGACCACGACCGCACCCTCCTGCTCAGCCAGTTCGCGCACGCTGTCCAGCAGCGGATTGTCCTGGAAGCCGTCCTCATCCACGTTGGCCACATACATCACCGGCTTCAGGGTGAGCAGGTTGAGGGAGCGAATCCGCTTCATCTCGTCCTCGTCCAGCGCCACCGTGCGGGCCGGCTTGCCTTCGTCCAGGGCCGGCTTGAGTTTTTCCAGCACCTTGAGGGTTGCAGCGGCGTCCTTGTCCTGGCCCTTGGCGGCTTTCTGCAGGCGCAGCATGGCCTTGTCCACGGAATCCATGTCCGCCAGGGCCAGCTCGGTGTTGATGGTGTCGACGTCTTCCAGTGGCGATACGGCGCCTGCCACATGCACCACGTTGTCGTCATAGAAGCAGCGCACCACGTGGGCAATGGCGTCTGTCTCGCGGATGTTTGCCAGGAACTGGTTGCCCAGGCCCTCGCCCTTGGAGGCCCCGGCCACCAGCCCGGCGATATCGACGAATTCCATGGTCGCCGGCAATACCCGCTCCGGGCTGACGATCTTCTCCAGCACGGCAAGGCGTTCGTCCGGTACCGGCACCACGCCGGTGTTGGGCTCGATGGTGCAGAACGGGAAATTCTGGGCCTCAATGCCCGCCTTGGTGAGGGCGTTGAATAGCGTGGACTTGCCGACGTTGGGAAGACCAACGATGCCGCACTTGAAACCCATGATTGCTACCTCCGTTTTCGAGCAGGCGATACTACCAGAATCGTCGAGGGCGTTCGCGCCCTGGCGTCGGCAAAGGCCGGTCTCAGGCTTTGAAACCGTTGAGCCGGTTCATGGCCCCGGCCGCATCGCCGCGCAGGATGTCAGCACTGTGGTGGACCGCCTCGTCCACGGCCCGGTCAATCAGGTCGCGGTCAGCCCGTGATGGTTTGTTCAGCACATGCGGCGTCACCTTGCTGGCATCGCCTGGATGGCCAATGCCCACGCGCATGCGCAGGAAGTCTTTCTGGTTGCCATGACGGCTGATGATGTCACGCAGGCCGTTGTGGCCGCCGTGGCCGCCGCCTTTCTTGAGACGGATTACGCCAGGGGGAAGATCCAGTTCGTCGTGGGCCACCAGCATCTGCTGGACAGGAATCTTGAAGAAGTTGGCAAGCGCGGCCGTGGCCTGTCCGCTGCGGTTCATGAAGGTGGTGGGGATCAGCAGTCGAACCGTATTGCCTTCGAAGCTGAACTGGCCGGTAAGGCCGAAATATTTCTTGTCTTCGGACAGTGAAACGCCCCGGCTGCGAGCCAGGGCGTCCACGTACCAGGCGCCAGCGTTGTGGCGGGTGTCTTCGTATTCCCGGCCCGGGTTCGCCAGGCCAACAACAAGCAATACGGGATCCGCCACGCTACCGATACACCCTTACTCTTCGCCGCCTTCGCCTTCCTCGCCGCCTTCGCCTTCAGCCTCTTCGTCTTCGGCCTTGGCTGCCTTCTTGGCGTGCACGGAGGCCACCGGCAGGTCGTGCTCGTGGGACAGCTGGACCAGCTCGACGCCCTTGGGCAGCGTCAGGTCAGACAGGTGCAGGATCTGGTCCATGGCCATCTCGGACATGTCCACTTCGATGAACTCCGGCAGGTCCTGGGGCAGACAGCTGACTTCCACTTCAGACGCATTGTGCTGGACTTCGCCGCCGTCCTGCTTGACGCCCGGGCAGTTCTCTTCGTTGGTGAAGTGCAGCGGTACGTTCATGGTGATCTTGTGGGTCTTGTCTACACGCAGGAAATCCGCGTGCATCGGGTAACCCCGAGACGGGTGGCGCTGCAGGTCACGCAGAACCGCCTGCTGGCTCTTGCCACCCAGGTCCAGCGTCAGGATGTGGCTGTAGAACGCCTCGTTTTCCAGCGCCTTGACCAGCTCGCGCAGCTCCAGGCTGACCATTTCCGGTTCCTTTTCGCCACCATAAATGATGGCAGGAACACGTTGCTCACGACGCAGGCGGCGGCTCGCACCTTTCCCCGCGTCGGAACGTGCCTCAGCAGTGAGGGAGAATTCGTTGCTCATGGGTAATCTCCAATAACAGATATATCCGGCTGTCCCGCGACCAGGTAACAGCCAGGGTGACCCCCGGTAACCCCGGAGGGGCGGCGATTATCCCTGTTCACCGGTGAAAAATCCAGCGCCAGCGGGCACAAAAAAGCCCGCCAGGGCGGGCTTTTGCGGGTCTGGCCGGGGTCAGATCAGCTCAAGGCGGTCAAACATGGCCGACAGGGATTCCTCATTGTTGATGCGGCGAATGGTCTCAGCCAGCATCGGGGCCAGCGACAGCACCCGAATCTTGCCGGTCTTGCTGGCGGCGTCGGACAGCGGAATGGTGTCGGTCACCACCAGCTGGTCGAGGGAGGAATTGGCAATGTTCTCCACTGCCGGGCCGGACAGGACCGGGTGGGTACAGTAGGCAATGACTTTCTTGGCGCCATGATCCTTGAGGGCCTGGGCGGCCTTGCACAGGGTGCCGGCGGTATCCACCATGTCGTCGACGATCACGCAGCTGCGGCCTTCCACCTCACCGATGATGTGCATTACCTGGGATTCATTGGCCTTGGGACGACGCTTGTCGATGATGGCCAGATCGGCGTCATTGAGCTGCTTGGCAAGGGCGCGGGCACGAACCACGCCGCCCACGTCCGGGGACACCACCATCATGTCGTCATAATCGCAGCGTTCGATGTCCGCCACGATCAGCGGTGTGGCATAGACGTTGTCCACCGGAATATCGAAAAAGCCCTGGATCTGGTCAGCATGCAGGTCCACGGTCACAACGCGATCAATGCCCACGCCGGTGATCATGTCGGCCACTACCTTGGCGGTAATCGGTACGCGCGCAGAGCGCACCCGGCGGTCCTGGCGCGAATAGCCGAAGTAGGGGATCACGGCAGTGATACGGCCGGCGGAAGAGCGACGCAGGGCATCCGCCAGCACCAGGATTTCCATCAGGTTGTCGTTGGTGGGCGCGCAGGTGGACTGGACGATGAAGACGTCCTTGCCGCGCACGTTTTCCTGGATTTCAACAGCCACCTCGCCGTCGCTGAAGGTGCCCACATCCGCATCGCCCAGCGGGATGTTGAGGTGTCGGACCATGGCCCTGGCGGCCTCAGGATTGGCGTTTCCGGTAAAGACGACAAGCTTGGACACTGGCGCTCCCGCGGTATTGATCAGCTGGCTTTTTATTCGGCCTCAGGCGAGGCCCCGAGGAGGAGAAATAAGTGGCTGGGGTACCAGGACTCGAACCTGGGAATGACGGGATCAAAACCCGTTGCCTTACCAACTTGGCTATACCCCAACGCTAACTTGTGGTCGCCTGCAGTGCCTCCAGGGCCTCGATCTCGTCGAGGGCAGGGGAGCGATCAACACTACAGGCCACGAAACCTGTCCAGCGTTCCGGCAACTGCGCCAGCAGTTTTTCGCCGGTGGTGCGGCTGGCGATGCGGGCAAATACGCAGGCGCCTGTGCCGGTCATGCGGGCGTTACCCGCATGCTCATCGAGCCAGTCAAGCGCGTCGGCCACCGCGGGAAACAGGCGTCTGGCCACCGGCTCGCAGTCGTTGCCAAACTGGCTGGCTGACCCCGGCTCGAGAAAGGCCGCTAATCTACTTTTCGGGGTATCCCTTGTCAATTGCCGATCGCCGAAAATCTGCGCAGTTGGCACGCTTACGGCCGGATTCACGACCAGATACAGCTGTTCCGGGAGAGACACCGGGGTCAGTTGCTCGCCGACGCCTTCGGCCCAGGCACTGTGGCCGTGGACAAAAACCGGCACATCTGCACCCAGGGACAGGCCAATATGGGCCAGTTGGTCCCGTGACAGGCCCAGTTGCCAGAGCCGGTTGAGGCCAAGCAGGGTGGTGGCGGCATCACTGGACCCGCCGCCCACACCGCCGCCGGCGGGCAGCCGCTTGTGCAGGGTCAGGTGGGCGCCACCCGCGTAGCCGCTGGCGGCCTTGAGGGCGCGCGCGGCGCGCAGCACCAGGTTGTCCTCGGTATCAAGCGGTGCCGGGGCATCCAGCAGCAGATCGTCAGACGGGGCAAAATCGAGCTGGTCGCCGGTGTCCAGCAGGGCAAACAGGGTTTGCAGGGTGTGGTAACCATCCTCACGGCGGCCGGTGATATGCAGGAACAGGTTGAGCTTGGCCGGGGCAGTGAGGGAAAAGCCCGTCATGGCAACGGCTCCCAGTGGCGGATCAGCAGGGTGAAACGCTGGTCGTCGCGCTGGGCGCGAATCTTGCCGGGCAGGCGCAGGCCGAGATAGTCCTGGTAGCGGGTCAGTTCCAGCTGCCAGCCCAGCTGCTCGAGCTGGCTCAGGTCACCGTTGTCATCGCGGGCCAGGTGGTCCGTGTCTGTGGGCGCGGGCAGTCCACGCACCCAGTACTGCAACGCGTCCACCGGCAGCAGCAGTCCGGTCAGCTGCAGTGCCAGGCTGGTGGGATCGCCGGCCGACACGGTCTCACGACCGGTGCTCAGGGTCGCCAGGCCCGGCTGCCAGTGAATGGCTGCGGAGCCGAAGCCGAGCGGGCCGGAAAAGCGGATCACGCCAGCACTGTCGCGTTGCTGCCAGTCCAGCGAGGCGCTGCCACCCTCGTTGCCGGCGCGGTAACCGAGTCGACCGGCCAGGTTCCAGCTGGCCAGGGCCCGGGCAGAGCCGGGCACCTCTTCGCCGGCAGGCGGTACAGGCCGACTCTGGCAGCCTGCCAGGCTCACGAAAACGGCAAACAGCAGTAGCGGGACGCGCAGGGAGGTCATGGTTGCGGATCGCCGGTGAGGCGCTCCACCGTCTCGCGGATTTTCTCGCTGCCCGGGAATTCCACCAGCGCGTCGCGCCAGACGCGGCGGGCCTCGTCACGCTGGCCCAGTTGCCAGAGCACTTCGCCGTAATGGGCGGCCACCTCATGATCCGGGAATGCCTCCCAGGCCTGGCGCAGGTAGGTCAGTGCGGTATCCAGCTGCCCCAGGCGGTAATGCACCCAGCCCATGCTGTCGATGATGGCCGGGTCTTCAGGGCGCTGCGCGTAGGCGGCTTCCACCAGCTGCCGTGCTTCGTCCAGGCGCTGGCCGTGATCGGCCAGGGTGTAGCCCAGCGCGTTCATGGCCGTGGGATCGTCCGGCTTGAGCTCCAGCATGCGCCGCAGGTCCGCTTCCAGTTGCGCCAGGTTGTCGAGTTTCTCGGCCACCATGGCACGTGCATACAGCAGGTCCGCCTGGTCCGGCAGGCGCACCAGTGCCTCGTTGAGGATGTCCAGGGCCTCCGGGGCCTGGCCGTGACTGGCGAGCATTTCCGCCTCGGCGGCGTACAGGGAAGGCATCTTTTCCGGGTACTCGGCGCGCAGGCGCTCCATGTGCCGTGCCGCCCGGCCGGCCTGGTCAACGTCAAACATCAGCCGGCCGGCCTGGACCTGGGCCTGTAGCATCTTGTCACCACCACTGATGGCCAGGTAGTGGTCGATGGCGGCATGGGGATCGCCGGCGTCCTCTGCGGCGCGTGCCAGGAACAGGTTGACATCATTGGGGCGGTAGCCCTCGGCGAGCAGGTCTGACAGTGCCGCCCGGGCCGGTTCCGTGTTGCCCCGCTCCAGGCCATACAGGGCCAGGGAGAAGCGCAGGTCGCGGTCCTCGGGATAACGTTCGCTGAGTTCCCGCAGGGCCTCGGCCGCCTCTTCCCGCCGGTCGGCTTCCATCAGTAACCGGGCACGCATGACGCGCACGCGGCGCGCATGGGGGTAGCGGGATTGCAGCTTGTCCAGGTGGGCAAGGGCGCCGTCATGGTCGCCCAGTTCAAACATCAGCCGGGCCTTCAGCAGCAGCGCATCTTCATGCAGCTTGTTCAGTTTCAGTGTGCGGTTGCAGGCGTCCAGGGCGCCCGCCAGGTCACCATCCATCTGCAGCGACAGGGCGCGTGCGTACCACAGCGGTGCCTGGTCCGGATAGCGCTCGGTCAGCGAGCCAAGCACAGTGAGCAATTCCTGGTTGCCTTGCGGACCCAGTCCACGGGCATGACTGACCAGCTCCGTCAGGGAGGTATCGGGGGATTCCTGCAGCAGCACATCGATATGGGTGGCAGCGCGCTGCTTGTCACCCAGCTTGATGTACGACAGCGCCAGCAGTTCATGGGCCTCACGGTTGCCCGGGTCCCGTTCCAGCCACAGCTGGCCGAGCTCTGCAGCGGCCACCGGGTCTTCCAGGTACGCCGCCAGTCGTGCGGCCTGGCGTGCCACTTCCGGGTCCGCCGTATCGCGCGCTTCACGGCCGTAGTAGCCCATGGTTACCGACAGGGCGTTACGCTGCGCCGCCACTTCGGCCACCAGCAGGTCAGCCAGGGTCTGGGCGTCGTAGGTGGGCGCCAACGCCTCTTCGGCAGGCTCGGGGGCCGGCGTTTCCGATGCCGGGCGCTGGGCGCAGGCCGTCAGCAGGACCAGTGCGGCCAGGCTGGCGCCACGAAACAGGATTGTGTTCATTCAGTCGGGTTCCTTTTGTCATCGGCGGCCATTCGGGGCGCCGTGCCTGTCCGGGCTTGTCTGTACAGGTGTGACCGGGGAAACCGGGATTTGTCACCGCTGTTGCCGGCAAGCGCGCCGGCGGCTGGAAAAGAAGCGCCGGGCCAGCGGCTATGATGGCACAGCCAGCGCCTGCGGCCCAACCGCCGGCACTGACCTATGACGTTGTTTTGAGTAGAATAAACGCTCAGAATGCGCGGCCCAGCCCCTGGTCGGCTTGGCAGATACGGAACCCGTATATGGAATTCCTTACAGCAGGCGTCAATCACACCACGGCCGATGTGGCCCTGCGTGAGCAGCTGTCGCTGTCCGGCTCCGCCCTGGAGCGTGCCCTGCGTTCCCTGCGTGATGTGCCCGGTGTGGCCGAGGCGGCGCTGTTGTCCACCTGTAACCGCACCGAAATCTACTGCCTGGTGTCTGCCGGCGCGGCAGACATCGACCTGGCCGGTTGGCTGGCCGCTGAGCACCGCATGGATGCCACTCGTGTGCGCGACGTGGTCTACCAGTATCGCGATGAGGATGCATTGCGGCACCTGATGCGGGTGGCTGGCGGCCTCGATTCACTGGTCCTCGGGGAGCCGCAGATTCTTGGCCAGTTGCGAGAGGCGTACGCGCGTGCCCACGAAGCAGGGGCCCTCGGCAACGGCCTGTCCCGGCTTTTCCAGCAGGCCTTTTCGGTCGCCAAGCGTGTGCGCACGGAGACAGACATCGGCGCCAATCCGGTGTCGGTGGCCTACGCGGCGGTCTCCTTTGCCCGGCATATCTTTGCTGACCTGTCCCGCAGCCGGGCGCTGTTGATCGGTGCCGGTGAAATGATCGAGCTGGTCGCCCGCCACCTGCATGACCAGCAGGTGGCTGACATCACTGTCGCCAATCGCAGTCTGGCTCGGGCCCAGGTGCTGGCCGAATCGGTCAATGGTCGTGCCGTCACACTGGAAGAACTGCCGGTGGCACTGGAGCAGGCCGATATCCTGATTACCTGCACTGCCAGCCCGGTGCCGGTGCTGGGCAAGGGGGTGGTGGAACGGGCACTGAAAAAGCGTCGCCACCGGCCCATGTTTATGGTGGACATTGCCGTGCCGCGCGACATTGAGCCGGAGGTGGGTGAGCTCAATGACGTCTACCTGTTCACGGTGGATGACCTGCACGAGGCCATCGAAGAGAACGTGCGCCAACGGCAGGAAGCGGCAGCTGCGGCAGAGCGCCTGATTGAGGAGGCACTGCGCCAGCATGTGCGGGAAACCCGTGAACTGGACGCGGTGGATACGCTGCGCGCCTACCGTGCCCAGGTGCAGGCGCTGGCCAATGCCGAGCTGGAGCGCGCCCTGCGCCAGCTCACCCCGGACCAGGATGCTGCCGAGGTGCTGCGCCGTTTCCAGCACAACCTGGTGAACAAACTGTTGCATGCGCCCAGTGTGCAGTTGCGCCGGCTCGCCGCGGAACAGCGAGAGGATGCACTGGCCGTGGTGCGCGAGGTGCTGCTGGCGGCGGAATCCGCCAGCAGCGGCAACGATGAGGCGGCGCCTGCCAGCAAGTCTGACGAGCAGTCATGAAAGAGTCCCTGCGCCACAAACTGGATCGCGTCAGCGATCGCTACGACGAGCTGTCCGCGCTGTTATCCGATGCCGAGGTGATCAGCGACCAGAACCGTTTCCGCGACCTGTCACGCGAATACGCCGAGCTGGAACCGGTGGTGAAATGTTTCAACCACTGGCGCGATACACGGGACAACCTTGATGCAGCCCTGGCCATGCAGGATGACGACGATCCGGACATGCGTGCCATGGGCCAGGATGAGGCGGGCGCCGCTGGCGCCGAGCTGGAGCAGCTCGAGGACGAGCTGCAGAAACTCATGCTGCCGCGGGACCCCCGGGACCGTTGCAATGTCTTCCTTGAAATACGCGCTGGCACCGGTGGCGACGAAGCCGCCATCTTCGCCGGCGACCTGTTCCGGATGTATTCGCGCTATGCCGACAAGCAGGGCTGGCGGGTGGAGATTGTCTCTGCCAGTGAAGGGGAGCATGGCGGCTTCAAGGAAGTGATTTCCCGTGTCAGTGGCGACAATGTCTATTCGCGCCTGAAGTTCGAGTCAGGTGCCCACCGGGTACAACGGGTGCCAGCCACGGAAAGCCAGGGCCGCATACACACCTCTGCCTGTACAGTGGCGGTGATGGCGGAAGCCGACGATGTCGGTGATGTGGAAATCCGTACGGATGATTTGCGTATTGATACTTTCCGCTCTTCCGGTGCCGGTGGTCAGCACGTCAACACCACTGACTCGGCCGTGCGCATCACACATACTCCCAGCGGCCTGGTGGTGGAGTGCCAGGACGAGCGCAGCCAGCACAAGAACAAGGCCAAGGCCATGTCGTTGCTGAAGTCCCGCCTGTACGACCAGATCCAGGCCCAGGCCCAGAAAGAGCAGGCCGAGACGCGCAAGTCGCTGGTGGGTTCCGGTGATCGTTCAGAACGTATTCGCACCTATAATTTCCCCCAGGGACGCCTCACTGATCACCGCATCAATCTTACCCTGTACAAGCTGGATGACGTCATCCAGGGTGATCTGGATGAAGTCCTCAACGCACTGCAGTCCGAGCACCAGGCCGAGCAATTGACACAACTGGCGGACGCCAGCTGATGGACACGGTGGCAGCGCTGCTCGGTGATGCCGAAAAACGTCTCGTCGGCTGTTCGGAAAGTCCCAGGCTCGATGCTGAACTGTTGCTGGCGCAAGCCCTGGGCAAGGACCGCACCTGGTTGTTTACATGGCCTGAGCACGTCCCTGCAGATGGCGAATGTCGCCTGTTCGGTGAATGGATGCGACGGCGTGAGCGCGGCGAGCCGGTGGCGCACCTGCTTGGCTGGCGGGAATTCCATGGTCACCGTTTTATCGTCACGGCGGATACCCTGATACCGCGCCCCGACACCGAAACACTGGTGGAGGCAGCGCTGCAGCGCCTGCCAGCAGCCCAGTCGATTGCCGTGGCAGACCTCGGTGCCGGCACGGGTGCCGTTGGCATATCCCTCGGGCTGGCGCGCCCGGACTGGCGTGTGCTGGCGGCGGACATGTCGCCGGCCATCGTCGACCTGATTGAACGCAACTGCCGTGCCCTCGGTGCTGCCAACGTGGAACCGCTGCTGTCATCCTGGCTTGATGCCATTGATGGTCCGCTGGATGCCATTGTCAGTAATCCGCCCTATATCGCTGACGGCGACCGGCACCTGTCACTCGGGGATGTGCGTTTCGAACCGCGCTCGGCACTGGTCAGCGGTGCCGATGGGCTCGACGATATCCGTCAGCTGGTACTTCAGGCAGCAGGCAAGCTGGCGCCAGCGGGCTGGCTGATGCTGGAGCATGGTCATGACCAGGGTGCTGCGGTGCGCCGCCTGTTTGCTGAGGCCGGTTACTCGGCGGTGGAGACGGTGCCCGACCTGGGCGGTAATGAACGGGTAACCGTGGGGCGAAAGCCGGTATGACCGAATCCCTGACAGACGAGCAATTGCTGCGATACTCGCGCCAGATTCTTTTGCCGGCACTGGATATTGCCGGGCAGGAGAAGCTGGCGCGGGCTGGTGTGCTGGTGATTGGCTGCGGTGGCCTGGGCGCCCCGGCATCCCTCTATCTCGCCGGCGCCGGTGTGGGTCGCCTGACGCTGGTGGACGACGACGTGCTGGAAACCAGCAATCTGCACCGTCAGGTGGCCTACCGGGAAGCCGATGTCGGTGCCAGCAAGGCGCAGGCACTGGCCGCCCAGTTGCGGGCCCTGAATCGTGACGTGACCGTGGATGCCCTGGTCACGCGCGCGCAGCCCGGCTGGCTGGATGACCACGTGGCGGCGGCTGACGTGGTGCTTGATTGCAGCGACAACTTTGCCACGCGCAACGCGGTGAATGCGGCATGTGTCGCGGCCGGTCGGCCGCTGGTGTCGGGTGCTGCCATCCGTTTTGAGGGTCAGCTGGCGGTATTTGACCTGCGCCGGCCGGACAGTGCCTGTTACCAGTGCCTGTACGGTGACGGCAGTGACCCGGACCTGCTGTGCAGTGACGCCGGTGTGGTGGGGCCTGTCGTGGGCATGATCGGCGCGGCACAGGCGCTGGAAGCGATCAAGTTACTGGCTGCCCTGGCGGTGACACCGCAGTTGCATCTGTTTGATGGCCTGGCATTCCAGTGGCGGTCACTGTCATTCCGCCGCGATCCGGCGTGCCCGTGCTGTTCAGGGGGCGAGATTGAATGACGGGTCGGGTGTGCCCTTGAGACAGTTCATCAGGTAGGGGAAGTCGTCAGTGACGAAGTAGCCGTAGAGGCCATTGATGGACATGCCGTTGCACTCATCCAGGTCGCCGCTGTCGGCGACATACTCGTAGTCTTCCACATACTCCCCCGTCCACGGGCCGGCCAGGCCTGGATTGACGAAGACATTGACCGGCCGTTCTCCCAGCTTCAGGGCATAGCTGGAAGTGACCTTGCGTATGACGCCGCCATCATCGATCCAGGGGCCGAAAATGGGGAAGCCATCCGCGGCGGTGCCAATAATGGTGGCGCCAGTCGGCGTGATGTCGTTGTACAGGGCGCCGGGATCACCATGATAGTGGTAACTGCCGTCGGCCAGGGTGTGGGCATTATGGCTGTCGATGCCGAACCAGCTGGGTTCATACAGCGGATTGACGTGCCAGCTGGTGCAGTCGACGCCAGCCTCACAGAAAGACTCGCGCATTTGCACCGGTACGCCATTGGCGAGCACGCCATCAAAGCGATTGCTGTCCAGTGCCGTCACACTCTCCACGATGGCGGGATGGGCGGTGACGCGGAAGGTGCGATCCTGTTCGCTGATGGCAGCGGGTGCGTTGTCGTTGGGAAAGGTGCCGGTGTCATGTCCCGGCAGGCCGTCGGCGACCAGGTAGATGTATTCCACCTGGTCGGCATCGGGGCAGGACGGCGCGGGATCCGGGCTGATCTCGATGCCGTCCCGGGGCGTCACCGCGCTCATGCCGGATATCTGTATGCCGCTGCCAAGACCGCTGATGGAGATGCCCGAGGAAAACCCGTTGCTCATTTCCACGCCGCCGACACCATTGATGATCAGCAACTCGCCCAGACAAAGCGGGTTGAGGGCAATTTCCGGCTGCTCCGTGGCGTCGGGGGGTGCGGCGACGGCGGGGGAGCTGCTGTCACCGCCGCAGCCGGCCAGGGACACGACCAGTACAGTCATCAGGGCAAGATGGCTCGTGGGGTACAGGTGGTGCACCGGATGCTCCTTGACGGTTTCTTTTTCTGGTTCTGGCGGTTGGCGATCCTTGGCCAAACCTGCGCGCGTCTTACGGGGTCAGCGCGCCTTGGGCACTACCACGGTTTCCGTGGCCGACAATCTATCATGCAGGGTCTGGTGCGGATGCAGCAATGCTATCAAATAGCCAGCACCGGCCAGGGCCCAGGACAGGCCGGCGCCGGCAAAGCGGATCACGGTCTGGCCCAGGGTCATGGGGCGGCGGCGGTAGTCGCGGCTGAGCACCTTCCAGGCGCGCATGCCCAGGGTCTGGCCGCCGTGGGTCCAGAACCAGGCATAAAAGGCCCACAGCTCAAGGATCATGATCGGGAACAGGATACCGCGCAGTACCCAGGGCGCAGCCCGGGTGACACCGTTGATGTCTTCAGTCGGCAGCCCGGTGTAGGGGTAGACCAGTACCCAGATGCCCACGGTGGCAAACCACAGGGCGGCAATCAGGAACACATCGTAGAGCAGGGCGATCAGGCGGCGGCCCAGGCCGGCGGGGGGGAGGTCTGCGCTGAACGGGTCCAGGTCCTGGCTCATGGGCGGTCTTCTGCGTCGGTGCCCGGTGGTGGCAACCGGGTTCGGGAAAGCTGGTACCAGAGGCCGGACTCGAACCGGCACGGGTGTTACCCCAACGGATTTTGAATCCGTCGCGTCTACCAATTTCGCCACTCTGGCTTCGGCGCAGGAGTATACCAGCGAAGGGGCCGGATACCAGCGCGAGGGTGATCATGGCGACGAAAAGCAGTATCCTGCGCACCTCTTCAGTCGTGCCGGTACAGTACGATGCGTGTAGATGACTTTGATTTCGACCTTCCTGACGCGCTGATCGCCCGTCGACCGGCGGCCGAGCGTCGCGGCTCACGCCTGCTTGCCCTGACCCGGGCTGGCCTGGCCCACCAGCACTTTGCCGACCTGCCCGGGCAACTCCGGGCCGGGGACCTGCTGGTGTTCAACGATACCCGGGTCATCCCCGCACGCCTGTTTGGCGAGAAGGCCACCGGCGGCAAGGTGGAAGTGCTGGTGGAACGCATTACCGGCGAGCGTGAGGCGCTCTGCCACGTGCGTGCCTCCAAGTCGCCGAAGCCGGGCAGCTGGTTGCAGTTTGAGGGCGGCATCCGCGCCGAGATGCGCGGCCGTCACGGTGACCTGTTCCATCTGTTTTTTGCCGGGCCGGAATCCCTGCTCGGTATTCTCGATGACATCGGTCATATGCCGCTGCCGCCCTACATTGACCGGGCCGATGACGACCAGGACATGGAACGCTACCAGACCGTTTATGCCCGCCACCCCGGCGCTGTGGCAGCGCCTACCGCCGGCCTGCACTTCGATGACGACATGCTGGCCGGTCTGGCGGCCATGGGGGTGGACAGTGCGTTCGTTACCCTGCATGTGGGCGCCGGCACCTTCCAGCCGGTGCGCGTGGACAGTGTCGAGGACCATGTCATGCACAGCGAGCGCTACCAGGTGCCGGAATCGCTGCAGGAGCAGGTGCAGGAGACCCGGGCCCGTGGCGGCCGTGTGGTGGCGGTGGGTACCACGTCCCTGCGGGCGCTGGAGGCGGCCTCCCAGGGTGGCAGCCTGCGTGCCGGCAGTGGCGAGACGGATATCTTCATCTATCCCGGTTACCGTTTTCGCAGCGTCGATGCACTGATTACCAACTTTCACCTGCCGCGCTCGACCCTGCTCATGCTGGTGAGTGCCTTTGCCGGCCAGCAGCGGGTGCTGGATGCCTATGCCGAGGCGGTGCGCGAGAAATACCGTTTTTTCAGCTACGGCGACGCCATGTTCATTGAACGACAGGACCAGGAGTAAGCCGTGTCGCGGATGACATTCTCCCTGCTTGGCCAGGATGCCGGCGCCCGACGGGGCCGGCTCAGCTTCCCGCGGGGCACGGTGGAAACCCCGGCGTTCATGCCGGTGGGCACCTATGGCACGGTGAAGGGCATGCTGCCGCGTGATCTCGAAGCCACCGGGGCCGAGATCTGCCTGGGCAACACCTTCCACCTGATGCTGCGCCCGGGCACACAGGTGATCCGCGAGCACGGCGACCTGCATGACTTCATGCAGTGGCAGCGCCCGATCCTCACCGACTCCGGCGGCTTCCAGGTGTTCAGCCTTGGCGACATGCGCAAGCTGTCCGAGCAAGGGGTGACGTTCCGCTCGCCCATCAACGGCGACAAGGTGTTCCTGGGCCCGGAGGAAGCGATGCAGGTGCAGCGCGACCTGGGCAGTGATATCTGCATGATTTTCGATGAGTGCACGCCCTTTCCGGCCACCGAAGCGCAGGCGCGGGAATCCATGGAGCTGTCCCTGCGCTGGGCGGTGCGCAGCAAGGCTGCCCATGCCGGCAATGATGCCGCCTGTTTTGGCATCATCCAGGGGGGCATGTACGCCAACCTGCGCCAGGCATCGCTGGCGGGCCTGGCCGAGATCGGCTTCGACGGCTATGCCGTGGGCGGCCTGTCGGTGGGCGAGCCCCAGGAGGAGATGCTCCGGGTGCTCGGAGACATCACCCCGGCGATGCCGCAGGACCGGCCCCGTTACCTGATGGGGGTGGGGCGTCCGGAGGACATTGTCGAGGCGGTTCGCCGGGGCGTGGACATGTTCGATTGCGTCATGCCCACCCGTAATGCCCGTAACGGCCACCTTTTCACCCATGCCGGGGTGATCAAAATCCGTAATGCCGTCCACCGCCATGACACCGGGCCGGTGGACGAGGCTTGTAATTGCTATACCTGTACCCATTTCTCACGGAGCTACCTCCATCACGTGGAGCGTTGCGGGGAAATGCTGGCTGCCCAGTTGGCAACCATTCACAACCTGCATTACTACCAGACGCTGATGGCTGGATTGCGGGGGGCTATTGAAGCCGGTACATTGTCGGCCTTTGTCGACGACTTCTACGCACGGCGCGGCTTGCCGACGCCGTCTTTATGACTGTTTGACTGGAGTCACAACCCATGAGTCTGTTTATCTCCACCGCCTATGCCGAATCCGGTGCTGCTGGAGCCCCACAGGGCGCAGCTGCCTTCGACTGGCTGCTGATCATCGGCATGATGGTGATCTTCTACTTCTTCCTGATCCGCCCGCAGAACAAGCGTGCCAAGGAGCACCGGGAGCTGGTCAGCAACCTGTCCAAGGGCGATGAGGTGGTCACCAGCGGCGGTATTCTCGGCAAGGTCACCAAGGTGACCGACGAGTATGTCACCGTCGAAATTTCCAACCAGCTGGAAATCAAGCTGCAGAAAGGCAGTGTCCAGGCGACCCTGCCCAAGGGCACCATCAAGTCCATCTGATTGAACAACACCGGGGACCTTTTGGTCCCCGCTTTATAAGGACACCCCCGGGGGACCTCCATGACCCGCTATCCACGCTGGAAATTCTTTCTTCTGATCGGCGTACTGACCCTGTGTGGTCTGTATGCCATGCCCAACCTGTACCCGGACGCGCCGGCGATCCAGATCTCCGCGGCCGAGGCCGGTGATGAGGTGCCCGCTGCGCTGCCGGCGCAGGTGCTGGAAAAACTGCAGGGTGCCGGGCTGGCCACCGGGCCTGGCGAGCGTGTGGGCACGTCCTGGCTGGTTCGTCTGGACAGCAATGAGGCGCAATTGAGGGCCAAGGCACTGGCGGAAGAACTGCTGGGACGTGATTTCGTGGTGGCGCTCAACCTCGCTCCCACAACCCCTGACTGGTTGCGGGAGATCGGCGCCAGCCCGATGAACCTGGGACTGGACCTGCGCGGTGGCGTGCACTTCCTGATCCAGGTGGATACGGCTGCCGCCATCGAGCAACGCCTGAAATCGTGGGAAAGCGAGATCAAGGTGCTGATGCGCGATGAGGGGATTCGCTACAAGAGCGTCACCGATAACGAGCGCGGCCTGCAGATCGAGTTCGGCAACGAGATCGCGCGGGAAGATGCCTTCACGGCCATACGCAACCAGTTCCGCGAATTCACCATTACTGCCATGGATGAGGGCTTCGGCCTGAACCTGGTGCTCAGTGATACGGCCATCAAGGACATTCAGGATTACGCCGTCGACCAGAACCGGACCTCGCTGGCCAATCGTGTCAACGAGCTCGGTGTGGGTGAGCCGGTGGTACAACGGCAGGGCGCTGACCGCATCGTGGTAGAGCTGCCGGGCATCCAGGACGCGTCCCGTGCCCGCCGGATTCTCGGCCGCACGGCAACGCTGGAATTCCGCCTGGTGGACAAGGACGTGAGTCCGGCCAGGATCCGCACCGGCGTGCCGCCGGCGGGGGTGGAGTTCTTCCCGTTCAAGGATGACACCAACGGCATGCCGGTGGCGCTGAAGCGCCAGGCCATCGTGACCGGTGACCAGGTGACCGGGGCGCAGATGGGGTTCGACCCGGATACCAACGCGCCGGAAGTGAATATCACTCTGGACGCCTCGGGCGCCAAGCGCATGCAACGCATCACGGCCAAGAACGTGGGCAAGCCCATGGGCGTGCTGTTCATCGAGACGCGCACTCGCTTCAAGAGCGAGATCCAGGAGGATGGCAGTGTGGTGGAGGTGCCGCAGAGCTTCACCGAACGTGAGGTGATCAATGTGGCCACCATCCAGACCACCCTGGGCAGCCGTTTCCGCATCACCGGACTGGACAGCCCGGCTGAAGCGTCCGAGCTGGCGCTGTTGTTGCGCGCGGGTGGTCTTGCCGCGCCGATTTACATCGTCGAGGAGCGCACCATCGGGCCAAGCCTTGGTGCAGAGAACATCCAGGCCGGGTTCAATTCCATGGTGCTGGGCATGGCCCTGGTGCTGGTGTTCATGGTGGCGGTGTACAAGGGCTTCGGCCTGATTGCCAACGTCGCCCTGATGGGCAACCTGGTGATCATCATCGGCATCATGTCGTTGATCCCGGGCGCTACCCTCACCCTGCCGGGTATCGCCGGCATTGTCCTCACCGTGGGCATGGCGGTAGATGCCAACGTACTGATCTTCGAGCAGATCCGGCAGTCACTCAAGAGCGGGCTGAACCCCTTGCAGGCGATTGAGGCCGGTTACGACCGCGCGTTCAGCACCATCATGGATGCCAACATCACCACCATCTTTGCCGCCATTATTCTTTTCTGGGCAGGCACCGGCAGCGTCAAGGGTTTTGCCCTGACCCTGTTCATCGGCATTCTGACATCCATGTTCACCGCGATTGTCGGCACCCGTTCCATCGTTGACTTCATCTACGGCCGCCGTGCGCGTGCGCCGTCGAAACTGAGTATCTGAGGCGAGCCATGAAAAAGTATCTGATGCGTCTGGATTTCATGGCGGCACGGCACTGGTTCAGTGCTGTTTCCGCCGTTCTGGTGGTGGCCTCCATCGCCCTGATCATTGGCCGAGGTCTGAACCTGGGGCTGGATTTCACCGGCGGCACCATCATTGAGGTGCACAATCCCGGCGGCGACATCGTTATTGATGATGTTCGCAACGCACTGGAAGGAACGCCTTACAGCGAAGCCACACTGCAGCATTTCGGCTCAGCCAGTGATCTGGTGGTCCGGGTCCAGCCGCTGCACAAGCTGATCGAAGACGGTGAGGTGGCAGATGACCGTGGCATAGAAGCCGACAAGGTTGGCCTCGAGGTGACGGCGCTCCTGCAGGATGAGATACCGGCCCTGGAACAACGGCGGGTGGAATTCGTCGGTCCGGCCGTTGGCGATGAGCTGCGTGACAAGTCCGGCACGGCCATGCTCGCTGCGCTGATCGTCATTCTCATCTACATCGGCATCCGGTTCACCTCCAAGCTCGGCGTGTCGGCGGTGGCGGCCCTGTTCCATGATGTCATCATCGTGCTGGGTGCATTTGCGCTGATGGATTGGCAGGTGGACCTGACGGTGCTGGCGGCAATGCTGGCGTTGATTGGTTACTCCATCAACGACTCCATCGTAATTGCGGACTATGTGCGGGACTCGTTCCGCAACAGTCGTGTGTCAGATCCCCATGCGGTGGTCAACGATGCCATTCGCAAGACCCTGGGCCGGACCATCAATACCGCGTTGACCACCTGGCTGGTGGTGTGGGCGCTGCAGATCTTCGGCGGCCCGGCGGTGCATGGTTTTGCCCTGGCCATGTCCATTGGTGTGATCGTGGGTACCTACTCGTCCATCTATATCGTCTGTAACCTGGCTCTGTCACTGAAGATGAACAAGGAAGACTTCATGTTGCCGGAAGCCAAGGAAGTGGATGACATGCCCTGACCGGGACGGAGCCAGGAATGGAACAGTTTGTCGAAAAACTCATTTACGGTGCACGCTGGATATTGGCGCCCATCTATCTTGGCCTCAGCCTGGCGCTGCTGTTGCTGGGTATCAAGTTCTTCCAGGAGCTGTTCCACCTTTTTCCGATGATTCTCGAGAAGTCGGAAGCTGATCTTATCCTGGTGGTGCTGACGCTGGTGGATATGGCGCTGGTGGGCGGCTTGCTGGTGATGGTGATGTTTGCCGGTTACGAGAACTTTGTATCGCAACTGGATATTGAAGAAGGCGTGGAGAAACTGTCCTGGCTTGGCAAGATGGATTCCAACAGCCTCAAGAACAAGGTGGCGGCATCCATTGTTGCCATTTCTTCCATACACCTGCTGAAGATCTTCATGGACGCAAAGAGCTACGATGACAATGTGCTGATGTGGTACGTAATCATGCACCTGACCTTTGTCGCAAGTGCCTTTGCCATGGGGATTCTGGACAAGATTACACGCACTGAAAAGTGATCGAGGCGGGTGATTCGTGCGTGAAAAGGGCGGCATAATTGCCGCCCTTTTTTATCAGGGGCACTGACGCACTTTTCACTGACAGGCGCTTCACCGGCGCCCCCTCAGGGTTGGCCTCTCCAGACGTCCAATCAGAGGGGATCAGTACATGGTGTCAATTGCCATCCTGCACGAAACCGTGCCCGCCTACGTTAAAGAAGACCCAAAGCATTTCGATTTACAGATCGGAACCAGCGATCTGGAGCAGTTCGAGCGCAAGTTGCGCGATGAGTCCCCCCAGGTGCTGTTGCTGGATCTCGGTCTGCTCGGGGATAACCCGGTAGCAAAGGTGCAGGCGCTGGAAAAGGCTGCCATGCCGGAAAGCACCATCCTGATCTACAGCTTTGCCAAGCGTTCGGTGATCAATGAACTGCGGGGAGAAAAGCGCCAGGTAATGCGGGGGCCGTTGAAGATGCAGGACCTTCGCACTGCCCTGATCAACCTGATCGTACGCGACATGACCCGGCGACCCGCGCCGGCCAAGCAGGCTGTGGTGCCGGAGACACCGCCGCCCGCCATTATCTTTTCCGAGCAGGAGTTGGCACGGCTGCAGGAAATCCAGAGTGCCGTGGACTGCGAGTGCCCCAACCATGTGTCGGACGTGATCCTGTCATTAAAGGCGTTTGAGGACTATTCCAAACAGTGTGAGAACAAGGATGACGCAGATGCCAAGATGCATGAGTTTCTCTACCGTGCGGCCGGTCATTCCCGGGCAGTGATGGAACACGCAATGCGCGAGTTATGTCGTTTTGAGGGGATTGACCTGAAGAATCCGGTGCCGCCGTCGCAGCGACACGATGCGGACAGGCCGAAAACCATCAACTGAACGGCGCGGCAATAATGTCGGGCTGCGTTACAGCAACGGGCGCTTCGGCGCCCGTTTTCTTTGTAAGGCTACTCGGCACAGTCCATGCACAGTGTGGAGCGGGGCAGCGCTTCAAGGCGCTGGGGATTGATTGGCTTGCCGCAGCTTTCGCACTGGTCGCCGACACCGTCGGCAATGCGGGCGAGGGCGTGATTGACCTGGTTCAGGGTGGCGCGGACTTCAGCTTCCAGCCCGTCCACCACCTCGTCATTCTGGCGCTGGACCGCCTGTTCGGCGAAGTCCGCTTCCAGCGCGCCGGCGTCCCGGTGCTGGTGGGCAGCATATTTTTCCAGCCGGCCAAGCAGGTCGGCTTTCAGCTCTTCCAGGCGTTGTTTGCGCTCAGTCACGGATGCTCTCCTCATCGATACAGGCCCCGCCGCAGTATGGCGGTATTTGTCTGATTCTGGTGTTTACGCTACGTCCGGTTTTGACCCATATCAAGATGCGGTCCACAGTGGCGGTTACTGATGCAGGTCAATGCCCGCAGCTGCAATGGTTGCGATGCTTGAGCCATCACATTGAGGAGGTCCCATGCCAATCGAAAAACACGACCTGATTCACGAGTTGCCTGAGTACCGTGAGCAGATCCACAACCTGAAGACCACCAACAAGCATTTCGCCCGGCTTTTCGACCAGTACCACGAGCTGGACCATGAGGTACGGCGCATTGAGGAAGGCGCCGAGAACGCCTCGGACGAGTACCTTGAAGAGCGCAAGAAGGTGCGGCTCAAGTTGAAGGACGAGTTGTTCAGCATGCTCAAGGCGGCTGACCCGGCCTGACAGCCCCTGGCCCCGAGGAAGGCGCCCCGGCACCGCTGCGGCGCCTTTTTTGTGCCTGGCCATAATTGGCACGTCCGTTTGCCGTGTCTGGTGCACAGTGCCAGTGAGCAGCAGCCGCCAGCCCCGGTGTGCGACGCATCCCAGAATATCCTACCAATCGTTAATATCCGTAAAAAGCATTATCTGGCACACAGTATTGCCGCATTTCCCCGCCTAGTGTGCGCCCAGATGCATGGGCAATCGGCTGCGGCCGGGGAGGCTTTCCATGGATATCAGGCGACTGGGTATCAGGCAATTGGCGCAGGTCACATCGGTGGCGCTGCTGGTGGGACTGCTGGCGGCATGCGGTGGCGACAGCACGGAAGATGAGGCCAGTGAGGGCGTGCCGGCGCAGGCGCAAAGCCCCGCTGAGGATGCTGGCAGCGGGTCGGCGGCGCCACCGGATAGCGGCGGGGAGCCGGCCCCGGGCCTTGCCGTGGTCAGCCCGGATGACGCCCTTTTTGCCAACCTGCCGGCGCAGGGACGAGTTGCGCTGACGCTGCAGGCGCATGAAAAGGCGCGGCTGGGCCAGCCCCTGCAGGTCCGTGCCCATGTTCCCTTCCCCCGTGGTGTCCTTTCCGATGCCAGCCAGGTGCGGGTGGTTGATGCGGCCGGGCAGGCCATCCCGGCGCAGGTCCGGGCGCTGCTTTCCTGGCACAGTCCGGATGGTGCCAGCGCTGCCGGCGTGCGCGTCGTGGAGGTGGCGTTTGCCTGGACGCCGGTGGATACCGAGGCCCAGACCCTGTATCTGGCATACGGGGTAGCGCCAGTGCCGGCTGCCAGCTTGCCGGCCTGGCGTACCGTGGCCATCGAGGAGAGCGGTTTTTTCCCGCTTGAGTACAGCGGCGATGACGACATTACCGAGCCGGAGGTCTTTGTCACCCTGTCACCGCGATGGCTGGGTGCATCGCTGTTGCGCGGGCGCACGCTGGCCCTTGACGCCGCTGCGGCCCTGCCCGGTTTTGATGGGGTGCAGCCGGCCTTTGGTCGCACGGCGGTCAATGATGTGCGCGACCATGTCACCGAGGAAAACCTGATCAATTACCAGGGTGAGTATGCCCCCTGGTTGTTTGACCGGGCCGGTACCTTGTGGAACCTGTACCTGCGCACGGGCGAGCTGAAATGGTTTCGCCATGCCTGGCGTGCCACCCAGTTCTACCGTGACCAGGTCAAGGACAGCGGTTATTTCGCCCTCAAGTCCTACCCGGACCTCAAGTACAGCTACAACCTGTCGCTGTTTATCGGCTATGCGCTCACCGGCGACGAATCCCTGACCGCGCCCATCGAACAGGTGGCGGCCACGGCGGCCAACGACAGCTTCAACCCGCGTTACAGCAGCACGCTCAACTTCTGGACCGAGCGCCATCTGGCATACAGTGTGCTGGCGTCGCTGGTGGCGTGGGAGCTGACCGGGCAATTCGCCTACCTGGACCGGGTCAACGGGATCATTGCCACGAACCTGGCGCAGACGCGCACCCCGGACAGCGGCGAAGACGCCATTGGCTGCATCCTGCATACGGTGGTGCAGCACGAGGGCGGTGGCGTGGATAGCGACCGTAGCGCCTGTTCACCCTGGATGATGGCGTTGTACGGCGAAGTACTGTGGCGCGCTTACCTGGTGGGCGCCAACACGGATGCGCTGCAACAGCTGTCGCTGTTTGGTGATTACCTGGTCAGCCATGGTACCTATGTGTCACAGGGCACCAAGGCCAGCCTGGACGGTCGCACCTTTCCCTATTACCTGGCCGGGCCGGATTATGATGCGGTGACCTACGGCGTCAGTGACGAGTGGACGGACCAGGAGCATGCCTGCGATGTGGCGGCGCTTGGCTATCGCTCGGCCTATGCGAAAAAGTTGCGCGGTGGCAGTCACGTGGCAGTGATGGAGACGGCGGGCGCCCTGGCCGAAACCTGTCTGTGGGTGGTGCCGCTGTGGATTCGCACCACTCAGGCCACGGTGGATGCGGGCAAGACCTTCTACCGGCTGGCGCCGCCACGCAAATTCAACTGGTGGTTCGGTTCCACGTCAGAGATGAGCTGGATGATAGGGCGGTTGTAGGGCAGCGCGGGCGGCAGCTGCCGCCCGGCACCGGGCACCTGTCAGGGCTTGAGAGGCGTGGTCAGGTGCGGCTGGATCTTCTGCAGCAGGCCCTTGAACACCTTGGGTGCCCCGGCCACCACACCGCCGGATTCCAGGTGCTTGTGGCCGCCGGCCAGGTCGCTGACCAGTCCGCCGGCCTCGGTGATCATCAGCGCCCCGGCGGCGATGTCCCACTCCTGCAGGCCGAACTCGAAAAAGCCGTCCATGCGGCCGGCGGCGACCCAGGCCAGGTCCAGTGCGGCCGAGCCGGGGCGGCGCAGCCCGGCCGTGGATGAGGCGATGTCCTTGAACATGCCCAGGTAGCTGTCCATGTGTGGAATCTGGTCCTGGCGGAACGGGAAACCGGTGCCGATCAGGGCGCCTTCCAGGCCCGGCCGGGCGGTGACGCGCATGCGGGTGCCGTTGACGGTGGCCCCGCGGCCGCGGGCGGCGGTAAATTCTTCATCGCGGTTCGGGTCGTAGATGACGGCGGCTTCCAGCCGGCCTTTCACCTTCAGGGCAATCGAGACGCAGTACTGCGGCAGGCCGTGAATGAAATTGGTGGTGCCATCGAGGGGGTCGATGACCCAGACATGGTCCTTGCCTTCACCACGGCCTTCGCTGTGGCCGGATTCCTCGCCGAGAAAGCCGTGGTCCGGATACGCCTTGCTGATCACCTCGATGATACGGGCCTCGCAGGCATGGTCGACGTCGGTTACGAAGTCGTTGAGCCCCTTGCTCTGGACAGTGAGCTTGCGGGTGTCGTCAGCGGCGCGTCGCAATATCTGCCCGGCCTGGCGGGCAGCACGCAGCGCGATGTTGACCTGTGGCGTCAGCATGGCGGAATCCTTGTAAAAGAGCGGGTCATTCTGGCGGCGAAGTGTAGTACATAATTGTGCAGACGTCCCCTGCAGGGTGGCAATTGTCTGGCAGGTGGCGCCGGTCGGCGGCGCAGACAGTGGCGGGAATTTGCTACACTGCGCAGCCTTGGACACCGCCACAGGCCAGATCAGCCCATGCTTGAGCGCATTCGTATCGTCATGGTGGGAACCACCCACCCCGGGAATATTGGCGCCGCCGCCCGCGCCATGAAGACCATGGGGCTGTCAGACCTGTGTCTGGTGGCGCCGAAGCAGTTCCCGTGTGCCGAGGCGTCGTCGCTGGCCAGTGGGGCCACCGACCTGCTCGGCCAGGCACGGGTCTGTGAATCCCTGGACGACGCGCTTGCCGACTGCACCATGGTGGTGGGCACCAGTGCCCGCCAGCGCCATGTTCCCTGGCCATGCGTCACGCCCCGGCAACTGGGCGGTGCCCTGGTGACCGAGCTGGAGCGCCAGGAGCAGGGCCGGGTGGCGATCCTGTTCGGTCGCGAGGACCGGGGCCTGACCAACGATGAACTGCAGCGCTGCAACTGGCACGTGACCATTCCGGCCAATGTTGAATACGGTGTACTCAATGTGGCGGCCGCGATCCAGGTGCTGTGCTATGAAATGCGCCTGGCGGTGCTTGGCGATGACATTGAGGTGGCGCGCCCCGATGCCCGTTCGCGCCAGCACAGCATGCCCCTGCCGGAAGTGGTCTGGGATGAGCCGCTGGCCACCAGCGAGGCGCTGGAAGGCATGCTGGTGCACTTGGAAAAAGTGGCGGTGCGGGCCGGGTTTCTGGATCCGCAGCAACCGGCCATGGTGATGAAGCGGCTGCGGCGGCTGTTTTTACGCGCCCGGCCTGACAAGATGGAAGCCAGTATCCTGCGCGGTATCCTGTCGAGCCTGGACAAGCAGCTCGACCGTCTGCCGGACGATGAATGAGGAGTCTCCATGTTTGATCGCGTGCGCGAAGATGTCCGCTCGGTGTTCCACCGAGACCCGGCGGCTCGCAACAGTCTCGAGGTCTGGATCAATTATCCGGGTCTGCATGCCGTGCTGCTCCATCGCCTGGCCCATTGCCTGTGGCAGAAAAACTGGAAACAGCTGGCACGTTTCGTATCCACATTCAGCCGCTGGGCCACCGGCATCGAGATCCATCCGGGCGCGC
Organism: Alcanivoracaceae bacterium; assembly: GCA_029212745.1. Classification (GTDB taxonomy): domain Bacteria; phylum Pseudomonadota; class Gammaproteobacteria; order Pseudomonadales; family Alcanivoracaceae; genus JARGOL01. The sequence goes on along the minus strand of JARGOL010000001.1, from coordinate 442,936 downwards.
GCATTGGTCGCCGCTTCTTCATCGACCACGGCATGGGTGTGGTGATCGGTGAAACCGCGGAGATTGGCGATGACGTCACTCTCTATCACGGTGTCACCCTGGGTGGCACCAGCTGGAACAAGGGCAAGCGCCATCCGACGCTGGGCGACGATGTGGTGGTGGGCGCTGGCGCCAAGGTGCTGGGTCCGGTGACGGTGGCCACGGGTGCCCGTGTGGGTTCCAATTCGGTGGTCACCAAGGATGTCCCCGAGGGCGCTACGGTGGTGGGCATCCCGGGGCGGGTCATCAACCAGCCGAAGACGGAAACCGAGAAGAACCGCGAGCAGATGGCGAAGAAGATCGGGTTTGACGCCTACGGTGTTTCCAATGACATGCCTGACCCGGTGGCCGAGGCCATCGGTGTCCTGCTGGATCACATGCATGCGGTGGATACCAAGATCGACAACATGTGCCAGTCGCTGGCCGAGCAGGGTATCCGTGGCTGTGATGAAAAGCTGCCAGCGCTGCACGACGAGGATTTCCAGTCGGTGCGGGGCGAAGATGAGGCGGAGCGGGGGCCAGACGGTAATACTTGACTAAAATAGTCGGGTTTTGTACCGTTTCAGTGTCTGTCCCTGTGGGGATGCCATTGTCACGGACTGTCACCATGCGCCTGACCACCAAGGGCCGCTACGCGGTCACTGCCATGCTCGATCTGGCCCTGCATGCCACCAGTGGCCCGGTATCGTTGGCCGATATCTCCGAGCGCCAGGGCATTTCCATTTCCTATCTGGAACAGCTGTTTGCCAAGTTGCGTCGCAAGGCGCTGGTGGTCAGCGTGCGCGGACCGGGTGGTGGTTACCAGCTGGCCAGTGAAGCCGCTGAGATCCATGTGGCCAGTGTCATCGACGCGGTGGACGAGTCCGTGGATGCCACACGCTGCGGCCGCCAGGGTGACTGCCAGGAAGGCGAAACCTGCCTGACCCACCATCTGTGGATGGATCTCTCCGACCAGATTCACGAGTTCCTCAGCGGCATCAGTCTCGGTGACCTGGTGGCACGCCAGGAGATCCGTGACATTTCCGAGCGCCAGGACGCCGAGCGTAGCGAGCAGCGCCTGAGCCTGATCCAGGGCTGACCACGTTTCCCTGCACTGGTATCCTTGCCGCCCCTGGATAACCATGTCGCGGGCGGCCTGACGTACCTATGACTATTCCCTACCTGGATTACGCAGCAACCACACCAGTGGACCCTCGCGTCGTCGACAAGATGACGGGTTGCCTTGGCCGTGATGGCCTGTTTGCCAATCCCGCCTCGCGCTCGCACTTTTTCGGCTGGCAGGCGGAGGAGGCGGTGGAGTCGGCACGGCGGCAGGTTGCCGATGTGATCAACGCGGACCCGCGCGAAATCATCTGGACCAGCGGCGCCACCGAGTCAGACAACCTGGCGCTCAAGGGGGCCATGCAGGCCAATGCCGACAAGGGCGCGCACCTGGTGACGTGCACCAGTGAGCACAAGGCGGTGATTGATACCGCGCGCTGGCTGGAGACGCAGGGATGCGAAGTGACCTGGCTGGCACCGCAGGCAGACGGCCGTGTCGACCCGCAGGCCGTGGCTGACGCCCTGCGCCCGGATACCGTGCTGGTGTCGGTCATGCACGCCAATAACGAAACCGGTGTGATCAGCGACATCGCCGCCATCGGTGCGCTGTGCCGCGCCCGGGGCGTGCTGTTCCACGTCGATGCCGCGCAAACAGTGGGCAAACTGCCGATTGATGTGGTTGCCATGAACGTCGACCTGTTGTCCCTGTCGGCGCACAAGATTTATGGCCCCAAGGGTGTGGGCGCCCTGTATATCCGTCGCCATCCGGCGGTGAAAGTGGCGGCCCAGATTCATGGTGGCGGCCATGAGCGGGGTTATCGCTCCGGTACCCTGCCAACCCATCAGCTGGTGGGCATGGGCGAGGCCCTGGCACTGGCAGACGCGGAGCGCGTTGAGGAACAGGCACGTATCGGTGCCCTGCGTGACACCCTCTGGCAGGGCATCGAGTCACTGGGTGAGGTGTTTCTCAACGGCAATGCCAGCGAGCGACTGGCCGGGCACCTGAACGTGGCATTCGCCGGCGTCGACGGAGAAACGCTGATGCTGGCCCTGAATGAAGTGGCGGTGTCCTCGGGCTCCGCCTGTACCTCGGCGTCGATGGAGCCGTCGTTCGTGCTCAAGGCCATGGGCGTCAGTGATGCGCTGGCACACGCCAGCGTGCGTTTCTCGGTGGGCCGTTTCACCACAGATAAAGAGATTGAGCAGGCGATCGCGCACGTCAGCGACGTCGTCACCCGCTTGCGGGGCTGAACGTATGGCAGTAACTGGCAGGGCAGGAATTTGGCCATGAGTGATTTTGATATCCGCAGCATTCCTTTCGGTGATAGCACCACGGCGGATGATGTGGTGGATACCCTTGGTTTCTTTGATGACTGGGAAGACCGCTACAAGTACATCATTGATCTGGGCAAGGAACTGCCGCCGATGCCCGATGAGATGCATACCGAATCGCGCATCGTGCGCGGCTGCCAGAGCCAGGTGTGGCTGGAGATCGACTACGACGCCGATGCGGACTGCATGTACCTGGCCGTGGACAGTGACGCCCTGATCGTGCGCGGGTTGGGTGCCATGGTGCTGGCGGCACTTAACCGGAAGTCGCCCCGGGCGGTTATGGATTTCGACATGGAAGGCTATTTCGACAAGCTGGATCTGCTCAAGCACCTCAGCCCCACCCGCGGCAACGGCGTACGCGCCATGGTGGAGCGCATTCGCAAGGAAGCCGCGGCGCTCGCCTGAACGTCAGGCGGCGTCCCTGCCTTTGCCATCCTTTCCGATGGCGGACACAGCCTGGAATCGCCCGTGGTACCAGCGGCTGATCTGCCCGGGCTCATCACCCAGCCTGAACAGGTAGAGCCAGTCGTTCTCCACCAGCTGGCGCACCGTCTCATGGGCGGCCAGCACATCGGCAATGGCCTCCTGTGGCGCCGCAATGAAGACGCTCAGTCGCAGCGGCTGGTGCATCCAGCGCTGACCGTTGTTGACGGACTGGAACGGCAGGCCGATACGCAGGTCGCCGCCATTGCCCTCGAACACGCCCAGATTGCCGCCGACGACGTTGTGCAGTGCCTTGTTGCCGCAGCCCAGTTTGGTGTTGTCGGTGACTGACGCGTTGTACTGCATGTTGATCCAGTGGGTGACCACCATGGGCGCGGTCATGATTGTTTCCAGCAGTGCGAAGCCGGTGTCCCTGCGCCAGTCATAATCGTGCAGGAAGGTGCGCCCGTGCAGGTTGATATGCCGCGTGCGCGCGCGTGGTGCGACGATAAAGCTGGCGTTGTCCGCCAGTCCCCATTCCGGCCGCACCTGTGACCAGTCACGGCTGCGCTGGCGCAGTGATTTCGTCAGATCCTTGCCGCCATCGAGCCCCAGGCGCGCGGCGCGTTCCTGCCGGGCGCCCATGCTGGCCCGCTTGAGCCAGCCGCGCACCGTGTTGTCCAGATCGCCGTCCTGCGCCGCGAAGCAGTGGATGTCATCGGTGGTGGTGTCGTGCAGGGCAGGCACAAACCGGGTTGACGGGGGGATGTCTTCGCCCTGCTTTTTCAGTTCGGCGCGCACGTCCGGGTCGTTGAGCAGTTGTGCCAGCACGCGCACGTTGACCTCGCCGGTCTGACCGCCACAGGCGCCACAGTCGAGTCCGGCCGCGTGCGGGTTGTTGCAGGTGTTGCTGCCGTGCCCGACCAGCAGGACACGGTGTGCCAGCCGTCCGCGCAGCCCCATGGCAGTGAGCACCGCCAGGGCCAGCTCGGCCTGTGTTTCCACGGGTACCGGCGCACCGTTGCGGGTCAGCTGGAAGGCGCCGCTGCCGCCAGTGAGAGCATTGACCGGATGTGAGGCCGGGCCCGGGAACAGGCTCTGCCGCAGCAGCTTGAACAGGTAGAACAGGCCGCCGCTTTCCACGGCTGTAAATGTGCTGGGCGCGCTGGCGCTGAACATGTCCCAGTGATTGGCGCGTTGTCCCGGGGCGGGAGGGAACGCCTCTGCGCCGCTCTCCCGAACGGTGATGGCTGGCGCCAGCAGGCCGGGCAGCTGCGGGCGCTGGTAGCCGGAGCCTGCCGGTTGATACGCCAGGGGCAAGCCGAAAAAGCCGGCAAAGCCAAGGGTCTCGATGCCCTGGTACTGGGCTTCCAGCGCCCGGCGCATGATTTCAGAGCGAACATCGATACAGAAGGCAGCCTGCAGTACCGGTGCTGGCGATGCTTCTGGCAATGGCTGTGACAGCACCTGTACCAGTTCGCACTGGTAGGCGATTTCGCTGGCCCGCTGCCAGGCCAGTGCCCGTTGTTGCTGGCTGGCATGACTGGCCAGCAATGCCGGCAACGACGACCACTGCCGCTGCCAGAATTGCGGCCAGTCACTTTGCGTTCGGCGGTGGTTCAACTGCCACAGCACCCAGTCCCAGGCCAGTCGTATCGCCAGCAGGCCCTCGATGGCGTTGTTGTCCTGGCCGTTCAGGCGTGCCTGCCAGCGCAGCCAGGCCAGTGCAGAGGCCCAGCCGTTGATGTCCAGCAACAGTGCCAATGCATAGTCGCCGGTGCCGGCATCATCGGGCGCCAGCTCGGAAAGGGCCTGGGCAAACAGGTCCTCCACCCGGTTGGGGAGCTGGGCGAACGCTTCCTGCAGGGCCGGCTCGCGCATCAGTATGGCCAGGCCACGGTCCGAGCGGGTGCTGTCCAGCCAGCGCTGGTACACGGTTTCAGCGGACAGGCTGGTGCGCTCATGGGTGCTCAGCAGGTCGCCACAGAACTGGCTGATCTGGTGAATGATTTCTTCGTGCCAGCTCATCCGGTGGACGCTGTCGGCAAGCTGTTCGCGCTCACTGTCCACCAGGTCGCTGACGTTATACCAGTGCCGTTGTGCCGGCGCGGCGGCCGGCGCCAGCAGGTCATCCACGGTCAGTGTCAGTCCGAGCTCTTCCACTGCCTGCTCGAGGTGATGCGCCTGGACCGGGTTGAGCCACAGCGACCGGTAGTAGTCCACGTCCATCAGGCACTGCACCTGCCCCAGTGCGGCCATCCGTGCGGCCACCTCGGCAAACGGGCGCTGTCGCATTTCCCAGAACGGGTTCACCGCGATGAGCTGGTCCAGCGGCCAGCTGGGTGCGATCCGGGCGCAGGCATCGCGCAAGGCGTCATGGGTCGCCCGACTCAGTTCAGGCCATGCGCTCATCGTTGCTCCTCCGGCTGTTTTCCTGCAGCAGGTCATAACCTGCCTGTTTGCGCGAGGCGGGCAGCGGCAGGCGCACTGGCCACAGGCGCAGGGTGGTGCGGGTGACCCACTCATCCAGGTACAGGCCGGCAAACAGCCACTGGCGCCAGCGGAAACCCAGCGCTGTCTGGTGCATCACCAGCAGGCCGTAGCCGAGCAGTAGCAAGGCGCACAGCGCTGCCACCCAGAGGCCGGCAGCAAGGCCGGCGTCGGGGACGGCTGGCACCAGCGGCGCGAGCAACAGTTTCTGGGCGCTGTAGGCAAGTACCAGCAGCGGTGCTGTCAGAAGGGCCCACAGGGTGATGCCGGGGGATGCCGCCAGCCACAGTGAGATAGCAATGCCCATCAATAACCACAGCGCCAGTTCGGCAGCTGTCAGTGGATGCGGAACGACGACATGCAGGGCGGCCAGTGTGGCCCCGACCAGGGTCAGGGAAACCACCAGGCCGCCGGCCCAGCGCGCCAGGCCAGGTGTGGGTGTCGGCGCCAACTGACGGCGCAGGTAGGTCTGCACCGCGGTGCCGGCGGACAGGAAGGCGTGTGCCTTGTAGCAGGAATGCGCCAGCAGGTGTAGCAGGGCAAGCTCGTGAAGGCCCAGCGCGCATTCCACCAGCATCAGGCCCATCTGGGCACTGGTGGACCATGCCAGCCGCACCTTGATACTGATGCGCGTCATCATGATCAGGGCGGCGAGCACCGTGGTCAGGCCGGCGACCACCAGCAGTAACCAGCGTGCTGGCAGTGACTGGGCCATCAACGGCGCCATGAGGATCATCAGGAAACCGCCCAGGTTGATCACGCCGGCGTGGAGCAGCGCGGACACCGGCGTCGGCGCTTCCACTACCTGGATCAGCCAGCCATGTACCGGCAGTTGCGCGCACTTGAACAGCGCGGCCAGTGCCAGCAGCACGGCCGCCGTCTGTTCCGCCGGGGACAGTGAGGATGACGGGTAGCGAGCCAGGATGGTATCGATGTGAAACGTGCCATGGTGCTGCCAGAGAAGCAGGCTGGCGACCAGCAGGCAGCTCTCGGCGATGCGCGCGAACAAGAATTTCTTGTGTGCTGCCAGGACGGCCCGGAACCGGTCCGGGTAGCTCACCAGCAGCTGGTGCAGGCTTACCGAAATGGTGGTCCAGGCCAGCCACAGTATCAGCAGGTGGTTGCTGATCACTACCAGGGACACGGCGGCGAGACAGACCAGTAACCAGCGCCGGTAATGGCCAACGGCGGAATCACCGTCGAGGTAATTGCCGGAATAGCGAATGACCACCAGGGCAATCAGGCTGATCAGTACACTCATCACCAGGTTCAGCGGTGCTGCGGACAGCCAGGCCGATGGCGCGCCCGGATCGCCCGTGAGTACAGCCACCGGTGCAGCTGCTGACAGGGCCAGGGCCGTCCAGGCAACCTGCCGGGCCAACGGCCAGCCGCCGCCGGCCTGGGCCAGGGCAGCCGTCAGGTAGAGCAGGGCGGGGGCGAGCATGAGGGCGTCGGTCAGTGCCATTGGCGCATGTCTTCTCCGGTGTATTCGGGGACGACTATAGGCCCGTTTTTATGTATATTAAAATAGATATATGTAAACTATTCGTTCTATAAAATAGATGGTATGCGTTGATGAGCCGGCTTAATTACCGCCACCTGTACTATTTCTGGCGCGTGGCCACGGCGGGGAACCTGACCCGTGTGGCGCAGACGCTGCATGTGTCCCAGTCTGCCTTGTCGGCGCAGATCCGTGCGCTGGAGGAGAGTATGGGCCGCGACCTGTTTGACCGCAGTGGCCGCCGACTGCAGCTGACCGAATGGGGCCAGCGGGTGCTTACCCATGCGGAAGCCATTTTCAGTCGTGGTGAGGAACTGGAATCCCTGATTGCGCGCGGCGAGAACGTCGATGAACAGGTGATCAGGGTTGGTGTGCTGTCCACCATGTCGCGAAATTTCGTCGACGCTTTTCTGGCGCCGCTGTTGCCCCAGCCTTCCGTACGCCTGGTGGTGCAGTCACGCGGCATTGCCGAGCTGCTCGACAGTCTCGCCAACCACACGCTGGATGTGGTGCTTTCCAGTGTCAATGTGACCGTGAATCCGAAACGTTTGTGGCAGAGTCAGCTGATCGCACAACAGCCTGTCTCGGTAATTGGTCCGGCCGGCCAGCGCCCCGACCGTCGGTTTCCAAAGGGCTATGACTCACACCGTTGGGTGTTGCCAAGCCCACCCTCAGAGATTCGTGCAGCCTTTGATGCCCTGTGCAGCAGCGCCCAGTTTGAGCCGTCCATACAGGCAGAGGTGGACGACATGGCGATGCTGCGCCTGCTGGCCCGTGACAGCGGGGCATTGGCCATTCTTCCGCAGGTGGTGGTCCGTGATGAAATTGAAGGTGGCCAGCTGGAGGAGTACATGGCGTTACCGCGGGTGCTGGAAAACTTTTATGCCATTACGGTGAAACGCAGCTATCTGCCACCTGCGCTGGCGGAGCTGCTCAAGCGTCAGGCGGTTCTGTGAACGCTGCAGGTAATCGGGAAAAAGAAAACGGCCCGGAGGCCGTTTTCTGACAGAAAAATCAACGACAACAGCGGACTTACATCTTGTCGGTGGCTTCTTCCATCTTGTCCCCGGCTTCTTCCATGGCGTCACCCATTTCATCACCGGCTTCCTCCACGGCATCCTTGGCGTCATCCACCACTTCATCCACGGCTTCACCCGCTTCCTCCATGGGGCCATCGCTGTCGGCAGCATCCTCTACCGCGTCAGCGGCTTCTTCTGCCGCATCCGTGGCAGTGTCAGCCATTTCTTCCATTTGCTCCTGTGCTTTCTCCGCCGGTGTTTCCGGCTCATCGCTGCATGCGGTCACTGAAAAAGAGAAAAGTGCTACCAGCATCAGCTGCAGAAAAGTTTTCATGTCGTCATCCTCACTCGTGTTGCATTTTCAGGGGCTACCCCGGACCTCAAAACACTTTGCCGATGCCCAAACCAGGCGGCAGAACTGACTACACTACCTTCTGCGGAGCCTTGTGTCCCGCCCCGGTTCACTTCTTTCGGGAATCCTGTGCAGTTGTTCACAGCCACCGTCGCTTACTGTCGGTGACTGCCCGGACACAAAAAGGCGGCCCGCAGGCCGCCTTTTCCCAGTCATGAACAGGGCAGGCCGGCATCACATGTCATCACCGGATTCTTCCAGCGCCTGCTTTGCCTCGTGTTCCATCTCGTTCATGGTATCAACGGCCTCGGAGACGCCCTCATCGATGGCTTCGCCGGCCGCTTCCATCGGCCCGGTGTTGTCGTGAACCCCCTCGATGTCATCCCCGGCATCCTCCATGGCTTCGCCAGCAATGTCGGCCGTTTGTTCCATCTCCTGCTGGGCTTTCTCAGCCGGAGACTGGGGGTCGTCGCCGCAGGCCGCGATGGCACTGGAAAACAGCACCACTGTGATCATCTGTATCAACGTTTTCATGTGTGCACCCCTCCTTTTTATCGGTGAACAATGGATGTAGGCATCAGGCCGGGGTTTGCGTATCCCGGTGGCCGCCTGCCTCTGGTCAGGCTCACCACCAGCGATAGCACCAGCATCGCCGGAAGGACAAAAGCAGTCTCTTTGCGATACCTGCAGCGGCACCTGCAATGCCGCCGAAACCCGGCATGCCTTCTATCAGGGCCATGATGAAGAAGGCGATCGACCATCTCAACATGGGGGAAACCGCCTGAGGCAGGAATTTGGCGGGTTTGCGGCAGGCCGATGCATGGGTGGCGGCCCCGCTGCGTTCCATCCTGATGCCCTGGTTGGACGATGTTGAGCGCAGTTTCACGCCATTACCGGTCAATTTTTCGCCAGATGGCCGCATTTTTTGCCTGGCCCTGGTTCACAGGCGCCATAAAACGGGCCCTTGCACGGGCCCATGCGCGGTTTGCCGGTTTCCGTTTCGGGGGGTCCCGGAGCACTTTCAACCCTGGGCCTGTGCCCGCCTTCGCGGCGCCTGCACGCCGGGTTTGCCAGTATTATCAGCGGCTTGGGTGTGCGCTGCGTGGATGCTGACGAGCAAAGAAGCTGCATTTGCGCTATACTTCGCGCCCTGCTAAATCCGCTTTTTTACACAGGAAGGTACCCCGTGGAGATTTTTGACGAGTACGAATCCGAGGTTCGAGGCTACATCCGTTCATTCCCCACCGTTTTCGACAAGGCCGTTGGCTCTGAATTGTTCGACGAAGACGGCAAGCGCTATATCGACTTCTTTGCCGGCGCCGGGACCCTGAACTACGGCCACAACCCGGAGCGGGCCGTGGAAGCGCAGATCCAGTACCTCAAGGACCGTCGTATCGCCCACGGGCTGGACAAGGCGACGGTGGCGAAGAAGGAATTCCTGGAAACCTTCATCGAGAAAATCCTTGAGCCCCGCAAGATGGAGTACAAGCTCCAGTTTACCGGTCCGACCGGCACCAACTGCACGGAAGCGGCCATGAAGCTGGCTCGCCAGGCCACTGGCCGCAACAACATCATTGCTTTTACCAACGCCTACCATGGTCACACCATGGGCGCCCTGGCTGCCACGGGTAACGAGGCCTACCGGGATGAATCCTACGGCGCGCGTGGCGCCGTCAACTTCATGCCGTTTGACGGTTTCCTTGGGGATATCGATACGCTGTATGTGTTCGAGCGTTATCTCGAGGACAAGGGCTCCGGCCTGGAAAAACCGGCGGCAGTGATACTTGAGACGGTTCAGGGTGAGGGCGGCATCAACGTGGCGTCCAGCGAATGGCTCCAGGGTCTTGAGAAGCTGTGCCGCAAGCATGAAATCCTGCTGATTGTGGACGACATCCAGTCGGGTAACGGCCGTACCGGAAAATTCTTCTCCTTCGAGGAATCCGGGATCAAGCCGGACCTGATCTGCCTGTCCAAGTCCATTGGCGGTGGCAACCCGATGGCGCTCCTGCTGATCAACCCCGAAGTGGATGTCTGGTCGCCCGGTGAGCACACCGGCACCTTCCGTGGCAACTCCCTGGCGTTTGTCGCTGCCAAGGTGCTGATTGACCAGTACTGGTCAGACGACAAGCTGTCCAGCGAAGTGTCACGCAAGGCCGCTATCATCATGGATACCCTCAAGGGCCTGCGCGATGAGTTTCCGAGTCTCAACTGCCGGGTCAAGGGCCGTGGTCTGATGGTGGGCATCGAGACTCCGCTGGATGGTTTCGCCGATGAAGTCTCCGCTGCCGCGTTCGAACGCATGCTGGTGTCGGAGACCTGTGGGGCTGAGGGGCATGTGAACAAACTGTTCGTGGCCCTGACCATCGAGGACGACATCCTCAAGGAAGGGCTCGACATCTTCTCGGAAGCGTTCCGGGAAGTGGCCAGGAAGCATGTCTGACCGACGGCCATGCCGACACTGAAAAAGCCCGCTTCATGCGGGCTTTTTTGTTACTGCTACACGCTAGAAGGCGTTGTAAGGCGACTCTTTCAGCCCGGGCGCCACCTGGTCGAGCAGCAACCAGACCAGCAGGATGAGGGCCGCCCACTTTACCAGTTCCGATTTCAGCAACGTCTTCATGGCAGTTCTCACCCGAATGCGTGGTTGGCGACATAGGACAGGCAGATAACCGCTATCAGCGTAACGGTTCTCTCGACCCAGTTGAACCATCGGGGCCTGTCCGCGGACGCAGGTGGCCAGAGTGCCATCAGCAGGCCGTGGCCGAGGCCCCAGAGCAGATAGCCAGGAGCCACCTTGTGCCACAGTCCCATGAACAGGAAGGCAGCAACAGTTGCCTTGCGTGGGGATACGCCCCTGAGAGTCAGCGGCAAATAGATGTACTGCATGATGAACTGTGCCATGGACACGTGCCAGCGCCGCCAGAAGTCGCGAATGTCCGAGGCCAGCCAGGGCTTGTTGAAATTCTGTGGCAGCCGGTAACCCATCAGGCGTGAGCTGTTCTCGGCAATCAGTGACTGGCCCCAGAAAGCGGCAAACAGCATCAGGAAAGGCGGCAGCAGGGCCGCCAGACCGTAGACGATCATGTCGCCGAAATAGGGCGCCACCAGTACAGCCAGCACCAGGCCGCCGAACAGGTGACGATAGGTACGTGAAACGCGCTTGAGGGGCTGTTCGCCGGCCAGCGCCTGTTTGCGCAGGTCGAGGCCGGAAAAAATCGGGCCGATGATGATGGCGGGAAGATAGAAGGTGGCGGTGAAAAGCCAGCGTCCGTATTCACTCCGCAAGTCCTTGCGGCTGGAGACGAGCTGTTTGGCGGTCATGAACAGCCGGATGAGTGCGAATGATATGCCCACTGTCTGGACGTACCAGCCAAGCAGCAGCGCATGGAAGTCGACGAAAAAAAGATTCAGCAGTAACAGGTAAGGTGCATACTTGCGCCAGTTGTCATTGCGCGGACGTTTATCCACCAGTCGGCAGATGCACCACACCTCTGCGATGGAGAAAAGCAGGAACAGGCTCGCGGTGGGTGCAAACAGGGTCAGGAAGACGAAGCCGGCGCCGGCTGCCAGGAATGGGCGGTAGCGATGTGCCACCGGGCCCGATACCACCAGGGTCATGAGCAGGGCGATGACATGGGTCAATGGATCAATCATCACCAAGCACCCTGTCCAGGTAGGCCCGAGTCAGCACCTGCGTGCCGGACGCATTGTAGTGAAAGCGGTCCAGGTACATGAGCGCCAGCTCCGGTGTGTCCTTGTACAGATCTTCTGAAAAAATGATGTCCGTGCCCGGGAAAAGCTGTTCGTAGGCTTGCCTGTCCCGGTCGCTGATGGCTGGTTCCTCAAAGGACGACAGAACAACGACATGAATGTTCTCCACGCCGGCATCCCGGAAGCGCTTGATCAGGGCATGCATGGCCGCGTTCTCGTACTTGCGTGCCGGCGAGTCCGGCGCCCGCGGGGCAACATTGCCGATGGTGCCGGCAAAGGCAGGGGTGGCTCGCAGGGCATCATCCACCAGCTGCGGTGACTGCGCCTGCCAGTCGCTGATCTGCTGCTGGTAGTGGGCCTCGCGTGCGTCCCCCCCGGCAGTCAACTGCCGGCATTCGGAAGACCGGTCATGCAGGCTTTCCCGGGGCGCCTCGAGGAAGCGGTAAAACGCCGCCACATACTGGCTTGCAGCCAGTTCGACAATATTTACCTGTTGTGGGCGTAGCCGTTGCAATGGCTGGTCAAAAGGTGGCGTTGCCAGAATGGCGGCGTAATCCGCCAGCGGCAGGAATGCACGCCCGACGTTGCTCACATATGGCACCAGTGGCCTGTCTTTATGCTCCCGGTAAAAATCGATATTGGTCCGGGTGGTGTGCATGGCTTCAATGAAAACGTGGGCAGGGTTTCCGCGTTCACGCAGGTATTTTCGCGACAAGGCGTTGTAAAGAATCAGGTCAGTGCTGCTGCTGGACAGCATATGGACCCTGAGTGGTTCACCGGTGAGGGCGCGGGCATGCTCTTCCATGAAAACCGGGTCGAAACTTGCGCGTATGCGGCTGGAACCGATGAACAGCACGTCCGCTGCCGGTCCCTGCGGGCTGATGCGGCAGAACGTCGACACCGGGAAATTGTAGCCTTTCACACGGTCAACGCTGGTGGCAATAAAGAAGAAGCCGGCCAGGAGCAGCAGGGGAATCAGGACTCGTTGAACCATGGCAATCCCGCGAGGACCTTGCGGTCCACTTTTCCGTTGGCGTTCAAAGGCAGCTCATCCATACGTCTGGTCGCATGGGGCAACATGTAATCCGGAAGCTCATTGGCCAGTAGCGTGAGATCCGTTACTTCATCGGCGTCCTGGTAAGCAAGGCAGATATGAACGGTGTCGGCTCTGGTGACGGCAACAGCCGCTGCCGCTTCGACGCCATAGATACGCCGGAAGGTTGCCTCGATTTCGCCCAGCTCAATCCGGTAACCCCGCACCTTGACCTGCTGGTCAATGCGTCCCACGTAATGCATTTCGTGGCCATCCCAATGGACCCAGTCGCCGGAGCGATAGTAGCGCATGCCCTGGTGGTCGATGAAGACCTGCTTTTCTACTGGCGGTTGATAGCCAGTGAATACCTGGGGACCGCCGAGCAACAATTCACCCTCCGCTCCGGCCGCCGGATCTGGCAGGACGTCACCGTTGTCCTGCTGCAGGGCAACACGGCTGTGACCAAAGGGCGTGCCAATGGGTGCAACTGAAAGATCCGCCGCTACCTCTCCAATGTTACGTGCAGTCAATGCAATGGTGGCTTCGGTGGGGCCGTACAGGTTCCACAACTCCCCCTGTTCCCGGACAAAAGCCCGGTCAAAGGTGATTGCCGTATCCATCGCCAGTGCTTCGCCGCAGAACAGGGCCAGGCGCAGGCGGTGTTTTTCCGCATGCAGGGCGGCAGCACGATTGGCAATGGTGGCGAGCATCGGGACCGAAAACCAGACGTCCAGCCGCTCCTTGTCGATGAAGGCGCCAGGCATGAGCAGGTTCATGTCGGTGGCCACAGCCAGCGTTCCCCCACTGGCAAAACAGACAAAGATGTCATGCATGGCAAGGTCGAAACTGAGGTCGAATGTCTGGCTGAAGCGCTCGCCGGGATAAAACCGGATCAGGTCGGTAATGCCTGATACGTAGGCTGACAGATTGCCGGCACTGATGGGCACACCCTTGGGGTCGCCGGTGGAGCCCGAGGTAAACATCTGGTAGGCCAGGCGATCCACGGTATCTGTGCCAGAGAACAACGTGTCAAACTGGTCATCACTGGCCTGCTGCACCTGCGCACTGGCGTCAGTCGTTGGCACACCCAGCAAGCCTGCCAGTGATGCGTGGGTGCGCTCGTGCAGCACATGGCCGATGCCGGCAAGCTGAGCGATTCGTTCCAGACGATGGGCCGGGAAACCCGGGTTCAACGGCACAAAGGGAACCCCGGCGAGAAAACAGGCAAGAACGCAGGTGCAGGCTTCCACACTGCGGTTGGCGAGAATGCCGACCGGTGCAGTTGTGCTGGCCAGGGCGGGCTGCAGGCCGCTGAGGGCGCGCCGCAGGCCCTGGTAATCCAGCGTCACCCGGCTGCCAGCCAGCAACCCGGTAATCGCTTCCCGGTCACCTGGGCTTGCCAGTACGGTTTCGTACAGTCGCTGTTTGAGAGAGTCGGGAGCCGCCGTCATCAAAGCGCCTCGTCAAGAAACTCGTTGATGCCTGCTATGGAGGTGAAGTGGATGGCATCGTCTTCTTCAACCTCGATGCCAAAGTGTTGCGACACGGCGAGGAATACTGACACGAAGGCCAGTGAATCCCATTCCCGGGGACTGTTCATCTGTGAGTCGGCGGTAACGGGGGCAGACAGCGTGTCGGTCTGCGCGGCCTGCTTCAGGGCCTGCTCAACGACCTGGCAGATTGTTTCAGTGCGTTGGGACATGTTCGTACATCTCGTTTATTTGTTGTTGTGCCCGGGCCAGCATGTCCCGCTCTTCCCCGGTCCACTCCGGGGGGGCGGGAATCTGGTAACCGGAAGGCTTGCTGTTCTGCTTGTCCATGCAGGCTGATGCAAGCGCATCCAGGTTGTCTGGCCGTGACAACGACAGCGCATCCAGTAGCGCGCCAAGGAAGGCGCTGCGGTCGTTGCCAAGCTGCCGGAAGTCCAGGACCGTTGCGCGGTCCGGAAATGCATGCACTGTCTCGAGCAGTATGCGGTTGGTTTCCCGCCACAGCCAGATATTGCGACAAATGGCACTCCAGTGCCCCCAGGCGTCATGCTCGACAGTGCCCCGTGCCGGCTTGATACGTCCCATGGCAATGAACTTCTCGCGTTCGGTCAGGGCTTTTTCCGGTGCCGGCCAGCCGACAGGCAGGGGATCTTCACCCTCAAGGCAGGTGGCAGACCGGACGAAGCCAGCGCAATCGCGAATGATTGCCACCATGCGGCCTTCCGGGTGCTGTTGAAGCAAGGCCCGGGCGATGACCGGATTGTAATAGGCAACATCCACCAGCGTATGGCTGCCGTAGACCGCCAGCGCCTTTTCGATCTGTAACGGACTACGTTTGGTTTCCACCACCTCGCGGGCGGCTGAGGGCTTGCGATAGCAAAGGGCATTTTCCAGATTGATCAATGGCAGGATCGGCTCTGCGGTCTTGTCGGAGCCGGGATACCCCTCGTGACAGGCGGTGACACCATCGAGTGTATCGAGGAAGGCGGCCAGGAAGGTGGTGGCGGTGCGCCCTGTGCTGGCAATAAAATGGAACACGTTTCCTCCGGACACGCCCAGAACCGGGATATTGGCGGAGCTTGGATGCTATCACACACTGCCAGGGGCAACTAAGGTGTGTCGGCGAACACCGCCGGAGGCTCAGAAAAGCCCCAGCTCCAGTTGCGCTTCCTCGGTCATCATGTCCCGTGACCAGGGCGGATCAAACAGGAGTTCCACCTCGACCTTGTCCACGTTGGGCACTTTCGCCAGGCGATCTTCAACGTCACCCACAAGTACAGGGCCCATGCCGCAGTTGGGTGCGGTCAGGGTCATGCGCACCTGGACCACTCGCTCGCCGGAACGGGTGATCAGGTCACAGCCGTAGACAAGGCCGAGGTCAACGATGTTCACCGGGATTTCCGGGTCGTACACGGTCTTCAGCGCGTACCAGAGATCATCCTCGCGAACCCGGCCGCCCGGGTCGGCAGCAGGAAACTCCAGCTCCAGGGGTTGCTGGCCGATGGCGTCGGCGTCGGTGCCATCAATCCGCGCCATGTTGCCATTGACGGTCACGGTGTAGCTGCCACCCAGCGCCTGGCGCAGGTTGACGAAAGAGTTTTTCGGAATGGTTATGCGTGTTCCCACCGGCACCAGGCGGGCAGGTACATCACGACTGGTGACGACGGTGCGTTGCTCGCTCACGTGGCTCAGCCGTTCACGGTGAAGGATTCGCCACAACCGCACTCGCCGGTGGCGTTGGGGTTGCGGAACTTGAAGAAACTGTTGACGCCCTCGGTGACATAGTCAATCTCGGTACCATTGACCACCGGCAGGCTTTCCCTGTCGACGAACAAGATCACGTCATCACCGAATGGCACCTGGGTGTCTCCGTCCTGCGCCTCATGAACGTAGTCGAGGACGTACATGTAGCCCGAGCAGCCGGACTCCTTCACTGCCAGGCGGATACCGCGCGCGTGTTCGCGGACGATTTCCTTGTGCGCCTGTTGGCGAGCGGCATCAGTCATGCCGATTCGGGGTTGCGCCGGATTGAAGGTTTCTACGCTCATGTTGCTGCTTTTCCCGTCATTCGCGTCGGTGTTAGCGCCCTGGGGCGCGCCTGCGGCCGCTGGGCCGTCAAACAAACTGCCTGACCTTTTCAAGGCCCTGGAACAGTGCGTCCACTTCCTCCAGCGTATTGTAAATGCTGAATGAAGCGCGCACGGTGCCCGGGATGCCAAAGCCATCCATCAGCGGCATGGTGCAGTGATGACCGGTACGTACTGCGATGCCCTGCTGGTCCAGCAGCTGCCCGACATCGTTCGGGTGTGCTCCTTCAAGCAGGAATGACATCACTGATTCCTTGTTGGCGGCAGTGCCTACCGGTTTCAAGCCGTCAAATTCTGCCGCTCGAGCCTGAGCGGCCTGCAGTACCGTCTGTTCGTGGGCATGCAGGGCAGCCCGGTCCTGCCCGTCCAGCCACGCGATGGCGGCGCCGAGGCCGATGGCGCCGGCGATGTTGGGTGTACCGGCCTCGAATTTGTAAGGCAACTGGTTCCAGGTGCTTTTCTCGAAGCTGACCACCTCGATCATCTCGCCGCCACACTGGTAGGGGACCATGGCATCGAGCAATGCCTGTTTGCCGTAAAGAACGCCGATGCCGGTGGGGCCAAAAAGCTTGTGCCCGGAAAACGCGTAGAAATCGGCATCCAGGGCGCGCACATCAACCGTAAAATGGCTCACCGCCTGGGCGCCATCGACCAGGACCACTGCGCCTGCCTGGTGGGCGGCGGTAATGATCTCTTCCACGGGATTGACGGTGCCGAGGGCATTGGAGACATGCACCACCGCAACGATGCGGGTCCTGTCAGAGAGCAGCTGGTGGAACGCATCCATGGCCAGGCTGCCATCGTCGTTGACGGGCACCACTTTCAGGCTGGCCCCGGTTTTCTCGCAGGCCAGTTGCCAGGGCACGATGTTGGAGTGGTGCTCCATGCCAGTAATGAGCACTTCGTCTCCGGGCCCGAGGTTTTCCCGGCCGTAACTCTGGGCAACCAGGTTGATGGCCTCGGTGGTGCCCCGTGTCCAGATGATTTCCTCGCGCGCCGCATTGAGGAAATCCGCCACGGTCTGGCGTGCGCCTTCAAAATCAGCGGTGGCCAGGTCCGACAGGTAATGGGCACCGCGATGTACGTTCGAGTTCACCTGGCGGTAATAGCGGCTGATCGCATCGATAACGGCAGCGGGCTTTTGCGTGGTAGCGCCGTTGTCCAGGTACACCAGCGGCTTTCCGCGCACCGTTTCCCCCAGTATGGGGAACGCGTCGCGCAGCGTCTGCACGTCAAAACCGATAGGGTGCGCCGGCTGGGTCATAGACCCTCCGTCAGCGCATCAGCAAGCCAGGGGGTCACCCAGGCCTGTACCGCGTCATCCGGAATGGCGAGCAGCAGCTCGTTGACAAAGCCGGTGCCGAGCATGCGTTTGGCGTCGATCTCGCTGATGCCGCGAGAACGCAGGTAGAACAGCTGCGTTGCGTCCATCTGGCCGACGGTGGTGCCATGGGCGCATTTGACGTCGTCGTTGTAGATTTCCAGTTCCGGCTTGGTATCAATCTCGGCGGTATTGCTGAGCAGCAAATTCTTGTTGCTGAGCTCCGCGTTGGTACCACTGGCGCCGTCATGAATGTGAATCCGGCCGTTGAACACCGCCCGGCCATGTTCGCCGGCAATGCCTTTGTAGACCTGGTCGGATTCACAGTTGGGCACGCGATGCTCGACACACACATGGTTGTCGATGTGACTCTTGCCTCGCGCCAGGAAAATCCCCTTCATGCGCAGGTCACTGCCAGACTCGGCCATGACTGCATGCACGTCGTTGCGGCGCAATGCGCAACCCTGCATGAACTGGAAGCTGGTGACGCGGGCGTCGCGGGCGAGCTCGAATTCCAGCAGGCCGATGTGGCGTGCTTCGCTGCCCTCGCTCTGCAGGCGGTAGTGGGTGACCTGGCTGTTGCAGTGTGCGTCGATCCGGGTGACCGCATTGGTGAGTATCGGGCTGCTGCCAATGTAGTGCTCCACCAGGGTGACGCGGGCATTGCTGCCCACCTCAATGACCAGGCGCGGGTGGGCACTGGCGGCCTGCGTTCCGCTCGCCACGTGGACGATGTGGATGAGACCGTCAACGTCGGCCCCGGCCGTGATGCTGAGCAGCAGGCCGTCGCTCAGTGCTGCACCATTGAGGGCGGTAAACGGGCCCACCATGTCGGTGGTGGCCTTGTCCTGGTGGCTGGAAAGTGGTTGGGCGATGACACCGGCCGGCAGGGCCAGGCTATCCAGGTCGGGAATCTGGCCGTTGACCAGCACCACCTGTGTGCCACCCAGGTCGGGCAGCGCCGGCGTGTCCGTGGACGCTGCCAATACGCGCACATGGTCTTTCTCCAGCGCCTTCAGAGACGTGTACTTCCAGTCCTCCGTCTTGCGATCCGGGAATGCCACCGCCGCCAGGGTGTCACGGGCATGGGCGCGAAAGTCGGCCAGGCCATCGGCACCGGTGACATGGGTCAGGCCCTGAATGGCCGCCTGCTTGAGTTCAGCCGCGTGCACCACCATCAGGCGTTCTCCGCTGCCGCATCGCCAGTGAGCCAGGCGTAACCACGGCTCTCCAGCTCGTGGGCCAGCTCCTTGCCGCCAGACTTGATGATGCGGCCGCCGGACAGGACGTGCACCTTGTCGGGCACAATATAGTCGAGCAGTCGCTGGTAGTGGGTTACCAGCACAATGGCTCGCTCCGGTGAGCGCAGTGAGTTGACGCCTTTCGCCACCACCTGAAGGGCATCGATGTCGAGCCCGGAGTCGGTTTCATCAAGCAATGCCAGCGTCGGTTCAAGCAGAAGCATCTGCATGATCTCGTTGCGTTTTTTCTCGCCCCCGGAAAAGCCTTCGTTGACGCCGCGCTTGAGGAACTGTGCATCCAGGTCCACCTGTTTGCAGGCTTCGCGAGCCTTGCGCAGCAACGTCACCGAGTCGAGCGGTTCCTTGCCCTGGGCGGCACGGGTTTCCTCCAGCGCTGCCTTGAGGAATTCCATGTTGGAGACCCCGGGGATTTCCACCGGGTACTGGAAACCGAGGAAAAGGCCCAGCCGGGCGCGCTCTTCCGGCTCCAGTTCGGCCAGCGCCTTGCCGTGAAACGTGACGCTGCCGGCGGTGATCTCGTAGTTGTCGCGTCCGGCGAGCACGTTCGCCAGGGTGCTCTTGCCGGAGCCGTTGGGGCCCATGATGGCATGCACCTCGCCGGCTTTGACGCTCAGGCTGAGGCCCTTGAGTATTTCCTTGCCCGCCACGGTGGCGTGCAGATCTTTCACTTCCAGCATGTACCTACGCCTTCTGTTAATGCGTACGAATCGCCCTGCGGGCGGTTTGACTTGCTCATGCGCGGCGGGCGCTCAGCCCACCGCGCCTTCCAGGCTCACTTCCAGCAGCTTGCCTGCCTCTACCGCAAACTCCATGGGCAGTTCCTTGAACACCTCTTTGCAGAAGCCGTTGACGATCATGCTGACGGCCTTTTCGGTGTCGATGCCGCGCTGGCGGCACAGGAACAGCTGGTCATCGCTGACCTTGGACGTGGTTGCTTCATGCTCCAGGGTCGCCGACGGGTTGCGGCTTTCGATATAGGGGAAGGTATGGGCACCACAGGTGTCTCCCAGCAGAAGGGAGTCGCACTGGGTGAAATTGCGCGCGTTGTCCGCCCGCGGTGATATGCGTACCAGGCCCCGGTAGGCATTCTGGCTGCGGCCAGCGGAGATGCCCTTGGAGATGATGGTGCTTTTCGTGTTCTTGCCCAGGTGGATCATCTTGGTGCCGGTATCCGCCTGCTGCTTGTAGCGCGTCAGCGCCACGGAATAGAACTCACCGATGCTGTTGTCGCCACGCAATACCACGGAAGGATACTTCCAGGTGATGGCCGAGCCGGTCTCCACCTGGGTCCAGGAAATCTTGGCGTTGTCATGGCAAACGCCGCGCTTGGTGACGAAATTGTAGATGCCGCCGCGGCCCTCTTCGTCGCCGGGGTACCAGTTCTGCACCGTGGAGTACTTGATCTCGGCCCCGGGCAGCGCCACCAGTTCCACCACGGCGGCATGCAGCTGGTTCTCGTCACGCATGGGCGCGGTGCATCCTTCCAGGTAACTGACATGGCTGCCCTCGTCAGCGACGATCAGGGTGCGCTCGAATTGCCCGGTGTTGGCCTCATTGATGCGGAAGTACGTGGACAGCTCCATGGGGCAGCGCACGCCCTTGGGGATGTAAACAAAGGACCCGTCCGAAAATACCGCGCTGTTCAGGGCCGCGTAGAAGTTGTCGCCCTGGGGCACCACCGAGCCGAGGTACTTCTTCACCAGCTGCGGATAGTCTTTCACCGCTTCCGAGATGGAGCAGAAGATGACGCCGGCTTCCTTGAGTTTGGCCTTGAAGGTGGTGCCCACGGAGACAGAGTCGAATACCGCATCCACGGCCACGTTGGACGAGCCGGTGACCGGCGCCGTCGGATTCTGGACCCCGGCCAGCATCTCCTGCTCGTGGAGCGGGATGCCCAGCTTTTCATAGGTGCGAAGCAGCTCCGGGTCGACTTCATCCAGGCTTTTCGGGCCGTCGGCCATGCTCTTGGGCGCCGAGTAGTAGGACACGGCGTTGTAGTCAATCGGCGGGTGCTGGATGTGGGCCCAGTTCGGGTGAGGCATGTCCTGCCACTTGCGGTAGGCCTCAAGGCGCCAGTCCAGCAGCCACTGGGGCTCGCCCTTCTTTGCCGAGATGAACCGGATGACATCCTCGTTGAGGCCGGGCGGCAGGGTGTCGGACTCCACATCCGTGGTGAATCCGGCCGCGTAGTCGGCTTTTACCAGCTTTTCCAGTTCCGCTTGCGTGCTCATTGGGCTCTCTCGCCGGGTGATCAGGGTGTGCCGGGCTGCGGGGCAGGGGCGTTCCGGTCAAATACCAGAGTAATTTACTCGGGTATTATATGCGAACTCGTCGGCCCTTGGAACGCTCTCCCGGTGATAGTCTTTATCGATTGTCGGACAGCGGTCCGCAGACTGGCGCGCATCATAGCAGAAAGGCATCCGGCGGGCCGCACCGGCGATAGTTGTTTGTGGGCACTTACTATCGGCTTTGGGCATAGTGCTACGGTGTTCATTGCCGGCACAGGTGCGTATAATCCGCCGGTCCCGGGCCCCGGTGTGTCTGTTTTTTGTTCGCATGGCAGGTGCCGTTGCCCGATTTATTGCCCGTTTGGGCGTTTGTCTGTCTGAGATCAGGAGTGAGGACCCCATGGCTGTTGAGCGTACCCTGTCGATTATCAAGCCGGATGCCGTAAGCAAGAACGTGATCGGTGAAATCGAATCCCGCTTTGAAAAGGCCGGCCTGAATATCGTGGCCATGAAAATGATTCACCTGGATGAGGAACTCGCCGGCGGGTTCTATGCCGAACACAAGGAGCGCCCGTTCTTTGGTGACCTGGTGTCCTTCATGACCTCCGGTCCGGTGGTTGTGCAGGTGCTGGAAGGCGAAGATGCCGTCAGCAAGAACCGGGAGCTGATGGGGGCAACCAACCCGAAAGAGGCGGAAGCAGGCACCATCCGTGCTGACTTTGCCTCAACCATCGACGAGAACGCGGTGCATGGCTCTGACTCTACCGAGTCGGCTGCTCGCGAGATCAGCTACTTCTTCAAGGACAACGAGGTGTGCGCGCGCACCCGTTAAACGGGCGCGAGCAAGGAGCCGGACGTGAGTGACGTGACGGAAAAGGTCAACCTGCTGGGCATGTCTCGCCCCGACCTGGAAGCATTCTTCCTGGAGTTGGGTGAGAAGAAGTTTCGTGCCCACCAGATCATGAAGTGGATTCACGTACACCAGGTGGATGACTTCGAGAAGATGACCGACGTTGGCAAGAAATTGCGTGCCCGGCTCCAGGATATTGCTGAAATCCGTGCCCCGGAAGTGTTGAGTGAGAACATTTCACGCGACGGCACACGCAAGTGGGTGTTCCAGGTTGAAGGGGCTGGCGCGGTGGAGACCGTGTTCATTCCCGACGGCCGCCGGGGCACCCTTTGCGTTTCCTCACAGGTGGGTTGCTCGGTGGATTGCTCGTTTTGCTCCACCGGCAAGCAGGGTTTCCAGCGTGATCTCACCAGTGCCGAGATTATCGGCCAGGTCTGGCTGGCGGCGCGCTCGTTCGGGCCGCGCAGCAACCTCGGCGAGCACCCCATTACCAATGTCGTCATGATGGGGATGGGTGAGCCACTCCTGAATTTCGACAACGTGGTGCGCGCCATGCGCATCATGAAAGACGACCTGTCATACGGCATATCGAAAAAGCGCATCACGCTGAGCACCTCGGGTGTGGTACCGATGATGGACAAGCTCAGCGATGAGCTGGATGTGTCGCTGGCGGTCAGCCTGCATGCGCCCAATGACGAATTGCGCAATGAGCTGGTGCCCCTGAATCGCAAGTATCCGCTGGCGGAACTGATGGCTGCCTGCAAGCGCTATTCCGATCGCAAGGCAGACCGCTACAAGAGCATTACCATGGAATACGTCATGCTCAAGGGTGTGAACGACACCCTGGAGCATGCCAGGCAGCTGAAGCGGGTCCTGGCCAGTGTGCCGGTGAAGATCAACCTGATCCCGTTTAACCCGTTTCCCCATGCCGGCTACGAGCGCTCTGCCAAGAAGGACATTCTGGCATTCCATAAGTACTTGAATGACAATGGCTTACTGACCACTATACGGACAACACGGGGCGACGATATCGATGCTGCCTGCGGCCAGCTGGTTGGTGACGTGATGGATCGCACCCGGCGCAGCGAGCGCTGGAAGAAGGAGGTGTTCCTGCGTAGCGGCGAACAGCTGACAACTATAATTGACGAAGGCGCGGTGAAATAACTTGAGACTCCTGGCGATACTGTTCCTTGGCACAATCCTGACGGCGTGTACCACCGTAAAGGATGGCCCCAAGCCTGACCTGGACAAGGCGGCTGCCAGCCGCGTGGCCGCAGGCATGGAATATCTTCGCCAGGGCAAGCCGATGGAAGCGCAGCGCCACCTGACGCGTGCCATTGAGCTCAATGATGACAGCCCGGAGGCACATAATGCCCTGGCGCTGCTTTATCGTTACCAGGGTGACATCGACCGTGAAGAGCGGCACCTCAAGAAAGCCCTTTCCGCAGACTCCGATTACGGTCCGGCCCGCCTCAACTACGGTACCCTGCTGTTGCGACAGGGGGACACCGAAAAGGCCCTGCGAGAGTTTGAACGTGCGGCGGACAACATCAGCTACGACGGCAGGGGCATGGCGTATGCCAACGCCGGCATGGCGCTGGTCAGTCTTGGCCGTGCTGAGGAAGCCAAGAATGCCTTCAACAGGGCATTGAGACTGAATCCGCAGGCGATCACGCCGAAGCTGGAAATGGCCCACCTGATGTTCGATGAGAACGACATGCGCGCCGCCCAGTTCTACTACGACCAATACGTGGCATCCGTGGACCAGCAGAGCCCGCGCGGGCTGTGGCTGGGCATCCGCATTGCCGACCAGGTTGGTCAGGCGGACAGGAAGGCCAGCTACGAACTGGCGCTTGAAAAGCTGTATCCGCAATCGCCCGAATACCGGGCCTGGAAGGAATGGAAAGCCAAGGGAGGCCAGTCGTGACCGAAACAGCCGCTAATACGGTGCTGCCCGGTCGTCGACTGCAGGCAGCCCGGGAAAAGCTTGGCTGGAATGAGGCGGATGTGGCCAGGAAGCTGCACATGTCTGTTTCGTTTGTGCGCGCCATTGAAGCCGATGATTACGAGCGCCTGCCAGAGGCGACGTTCATCAAGGGATACATGCGCAACTATGCCCGGCTTCTGGAGATTCCGGCGGACGAAGTCGCGAACCTGTTCGAGCAGCTGGTGGATGAAGAGCAGTACGAGGAACCACAGGATCTCGAGCAGCCCGCCTCCTCGACCGCGCGGCCGTGGTGGCTGGTGGTCGCTGCAGCGGTTCTGGCTGCGTTGTTGCTGGCATGGATGATCTGGCCCGAGCCACAGGCGCCAGTGGCCCCTGCCTCCGATGTCCAGCAGGTGCAGCCGGACAACATGCCGATGCGCGAAGAGACGGGCCTGCCGACGGACGACAGTGCCGCGTTGACGCCCGCGCCGGCCACTGACGAGGAACTGCCACTGGCGCCACCGGCTGCCGAGACACAAGCGCCTGAATCCGCCGAGCCGGCAGCGACAGCCAGCGACCGGTTGCTGATGGCCTTCTCGGGGCCGTGCTGGGTGCAGGTTCTTGATGCAGAAGGCGAAACGCTGTTTTCCGGTCAGCGTGAGGCGGGTGCCGAGCTGGCCCTTTCCGGCGTTGCCCCGTTTCGGCTGACGTTCGGCAATGGCGCCGCTGTGGCGTCTGTCAGCGTCAATGGTGAGTCTGTCACGCTGCCTCAATCCACACCCGGTAACGTAGTCCGTGTCCGAGCTCCCTGAACGGGGAGGAATCATTATGGAACCAGAAGTACGCATTGAGCGACGCAAGACGCGTCAGATCATGGTCGGCAATGTCCCTGTCGGCGGTGATGCGCCGATCACGGTGCAGAGCATGACCAATACCGAGACCTGTGATGTGCCTGCCACGGTGGCCCAGATTCGGCGGTTGCAGGACGCGGGTGTTGATATCGTCCGCGTGTCGGTGCCGACCATGGATGCCGCTGATGCCTTTGGCGAGATTCGCAAGCAGGTGGATGTGCCGCTGGTGGCTGACATCCACTATGACTACAAGATCGCCCTGGCCGTCGCCGAGAAAGGTGTCGACTGCCTGCGAATAAATCCCGGCAACATTGGTCGTGAAGACCGCATTCGCGCGGTGGTGGATGCGGCGAAAGACAAGGGGCTTCCGATCCGTATCGGCGTCAATGCCGGCTCTCTCGAGAAGGAATTGCAGCGCAAGTACGGTGAGCCCACCAGTGATGCGCTGGTCGAATCTGCGCTGCGCCATGTGGAAATTCTGGATCGCTATGACTTCCAGGATTTCAAGGTAAGCGTCAAGGCATCCAATGTCTTCATGACCCTGCAGGCTTACCGCAAGCTGTCAGCCCAGATCGAGCAGCCCCTGCATCTCGGCGTGACTGAGGCCGGCACCTTCCGTTCCGGTACGGTGAAGTCGGCGGTCGCCCTCGGTGCACTTCTGATGGAGGGTATTGGCGACACCATTCGTGTGTCATTGGCGGCGGATCCAGTGGAGGAAGTGCGGGTCGGTTTCGATATCCTCAAGAGCCTCAACCTGCGCAAGAAGGGCGTCAACATCATTGCCTGCCCCAGTTGTTCCCGGCAGAACTTCGATGTTATCGGCACGGTCAATGAGCTGGAGTCGCGGCTGGAGGATATAAACGAATCGGTGGACTTGGCCGTGATCGGCTGCCTGGTCAACGGCCCGGGTGAGGCGCGTGAGGCAGACATCGGCCTCACCGGCGGTACCCCGAACAACCTGTCCTACGTGGATGGCGAGAAAAGCCATCATGTGAAGCGCGATGACCTGGTCGACGAGCTCGAGCGCCTGGTGCGCGCGCGTGTGGCACGCCAGCGCGAGGACGAAAAGAACGGCGTGATTGTTCGCAGTGAGTAGGAGGCCTTTCAGGCCGGAGAGGCACCGCTGACGGCGCGTGCTGGTTGAGTTTCAGGAGTCACAGTTGGGAAAGCGAATTTCTTCTGTCCGCGGGATGAATGACATCCTGCCGGACCAGACGCCATTGTGGCAGTGGCTGGAAGGCCACGTCCGGACGGTTCTGGACAGTTACGGTTACCGTGAAATCCGCATGCCGCTGGTGGAAGCCACGGAACTGTTCAAGCGCTCCATTGGTGAAGTGACCGATATCGTCGAAAAGGAAATGTACACCTTTGATGACCGCAACGGTGACTCACTGACGTTGCGTCCCGAGGGTACCGCCAGCTGCGTGCGCGCCGGAGAGCAGCACGGCCTGTTGTACAACCAGGTGCAGCGGCTGTGGTATGCCGGGCCCATGTTCCGTCATGAGCGGCCACAGGCGGGTCGCTATCGCCAGTTCCACCAGATCGGGGTGGAGACGTTTGGCATGGCGGGGCCGGATATCGATGCCGAAGTGATCCTCATGACCGCGCGTCTCTGGCAGGCCCTTGGCCTGGCGGACAAGGTGTCCCTGGAGCTGAACAGCCTGGGTGACAGTGATGACCGGCGCCGTTACCGGGAGGCCCTGGTGGCCTACCTGGAGAGTCACCGTGATGCGCTGGATGAGGACAGCATTCGCCGGCTGGAGAAGAACCCCCTGCGGATACTGGACAGCAAGGACCCCGGCACCCGGGAGGTACTCGCCGGTGCACCCAGCCTGTCGGAATACCTGGGCGACGAGTCCCGGACCCATTTCCAGCAGCTGTGCACCATGCTTGATGATGCCGGTGTCGCCTATACCCTGAACCCGGCCCTGGTGCGGGGCCTGGACTATTACGGCAAGACTGTCTTCGAGTGGGTGACCGATGCACTGGGCGCACAGGGGACAGTATGCGCCGGTGGGCGCTACGACGGTCTGGTGGAGCAACTGGGCGGGCGGGCGACACCCGCCGTGGGTTTTGCCATGGGCATCGAGCGGCTGGTATTGCTGCTTGAGCAGGCGCCACCGGAACTGCCAAGCGCGGCGGATATCTATATAGTAGCGCCCGAACAGGCTGGTGCGGCGCTGGTGCTGGCGGAGTCACTGCGTGACAGCCTGCCGGGCGTGCGCGTGCAATGCCATTGCGGCGGCGGCAGTTTCAAGAGCCAGATGAAAAAAGCCGACAAGAGCGGTGCGCGGCTGGCGCTGTTGCTGGGCAGTGAAGAACTGGCGGAGAACAGCGTAACGGTAAAGCCCTTGCGTGGTGAAGGAGAGCAGCAGCGGATTGCCAGGGATGAATTGCCTGCAGCGCTGCAATCACGGCTGCAGGGCTAGCGGCTGCACGGCACCACACCGATGAATAATGGAACAGAGAGAGCATGAATCATGGCGATGAGCGAAGAAGAACAGATTGAACGGTTGCAGAGCTGGTGGCGTGAGAACGGCACCAGCCTGGTGGCGGCCATCGTCGTCGCAGTGGCGGCCGTGGTCGGTTGGCGCCATTACCAGGAGCTTGAACGTACGGAGGCCGCCGCTGCGTCCTCGGTCTACGAGAATATGACCAATGCTATCCAGCAGGCCCAGCAGGCGCCGGAAAATCAGTCGCTGGTGACCCAGGCACAAGCCAGCGCCAATACACTGGTTGAAGAGCATGCCAATTCTGCCTATGCCGACTTCGCCCGCCTGTTCCTGGCACGCCTGGCGGTGGAGAAAGACGACCTGGATGAGGCCCGCACGTTGCTGGACGAGGTCGCCAAGGGCGCATCAGATCCAGCCGTGGCCTGGACCGCACGTTTGCGGCTGGCCCGTGTCGAGCTGCAGGCTGATGATGCTGACGCCGCCCTGGCCGTATTGAGCCAGACCTATCCGGATGCATTCATGGGCCAGGCTCTGGAGCTCAAGGGCGATGCGCTGCGGGCCAAGGGTGATGTTGCTGGCGCCCGCGACGCTTACAGCGCTGCACTGGATGCCATGTCGGTTGAAGAGAATCGCCGTCTGGTGCAGATGAAACTGGACGACCTGGTGCCGGCCTCCTGATGCAACAATTGCTTCTGACAGCTGCGCTGCTGGCTGGCCTTTTCCTGGCTGGCTGCAGCAGCAACCCCAATGCCATCGAGCCGCGTGATCTCGAGCGCTACGAGAAGGTCTACAAGTCTGACCGGCTGTGGCGCAGTGGTGCGGGCAAGGGTATTGATGAGCAAGCCCTGGCACTGGAGCCGGCGGTTGCCGGCAATCGTATTTATGCCGGCGATGTGGACGGCCGTGTTTATGCCTTCAGCCGGGAACGGGGCAAGCGCCAGTGGAAAGTGAAGACCGGCGAGCGCCTGTCCGGTGGTCTGGCAGCGGCCTATGGCCTGGTGGTCTTTGGCACCCGCGATGGCCAGGTGGTTGCGCTGGATGCCGAAAATGGCGAAGAGAAATGGCGCACCCAGCTCTCCAGTGAAGTGCTGGCGTCACCGGCTGTTGCTTCGGGGCGGGTCATTGCCCAGACCCTTGATGGTCGTGTGTCATCACTGTCCCTGGAAGGCGGCGACATAGAGTGGACCTACGAAACCACGGTGCCGGTGCTGACCCTGCGCGGATCCGCCAGCCCGCTGGCATTGGGTGACCGGGTTTACGTGGCTTTTGCCAGTGGCAAGGTGGCGGCGCTTGATGTCAGCACCGGCGTGCCTGTGTGGGAACGTCGGGTGGCCGAGCCGCAGGGACGTTCCGAGCTGGATCGCATGGTTGATATCGACGGCAACCTGATTGTTGAGGGCGGCGGTGTTTTTGCGGCCACCTTCCAGGGCAAGCTCGCGGTGATGGAAGAGGAAAGTGGCCGCATCTTCTGGGACCGGGATATGTCCACGGCGCATCGCATCGCCAGCCATGACGGTGTCCTTTTCATCGCCGATGAGGTTGGCAAGATTCATGCGGTTGACCAGCGCAGCGGAAGTGCACTGTGGGTCAATGACATGCTTTACGGCCGCAAGCTGATCGGCATGGTGGTACACAAGGGCCTGGTGGTTACCGGTGACTACAAGGGATACCTGCACTGGATTGATCCGGCCCAGGGCAAGATCGTGGCCCGTCGCCGGGCAGACTGGGATGGCTTTGCCGGCCCGCTGCTGGTTCGCGATGACGTTCTCTACGTACTCAGTGCAGACGGCAAGCTGTCGGCCTTCGATATTCTGCCCAGGAAAAAGGCTGCTGAATGAAGCCCGTCATCGCCCTGGTCGGGCGTCCGAACGTGGGAAAGTCCACGCTGTTCAACCGTCTTACCCGCAGCCGTGATGCGCTGGTCGCCGACATGCCGGGGCTTACCCGTGACCGCCAGTACGGCGACGGCAAGGTCGGTGAACGCCCCTATGTTGTGGTCGATACCGGCGGCATCGGCGAGAACGACCAGGGCATCGACGAACCCATGGGCGCCCAGGCGCGCCAGGCGGTGGATGAAGCGGATATCGTCCTGTTCCTGGTGGATGGCCGTGCTGGCCTGACGGCGGCCGACCAGAATATCGCCCGTGAACTGCGCAGTCTGGAGAAGCCCCTCTGGCTGGTGGTCAACAAGACCGATGGCCTGGACGAGGACGTTGCCGCCGCCGATTTCTATGCCCTGGGTTTTCAGGGCCTGTTCCCCATTGCTGCCGCTCACGGACGCGGTGTCCGGCACATGATTTCCGAGGTGCTGGAGGCGCTGCCGCAGCCCGCGCAGGACGATGCCGAGAGCGAGGAAGAGCAGGGCATCAAGGTGGCTATCGTGGGCCGGCCCAATGTTGGCAAGTCGACCCTGGTGAACCGCATGCTGGGTGAAGAGCGAGTGGTGGTATTCGACCTTGCCGGCACCACCCGTGACGCCATCCATATCCCCTTCGAGCGCCAGGGCCAGCGCTATACCCTGATCGATACCGCCGGCATCCGGCGGCGTGGCAAAGTCCATGAGGCAGTGGAAAAGTTCTCCGTGATCAAGGCGCTTCAGGCCATTGATGAGGCCCATGTGGTGGTGTTGGTGATCGATGCCCGTGAAGGCATCACCGACCAGGACCTGCACCTGCTGGGCAGTGTCCTCGAGGCCGGCCGTTCGTTGCTGGTGGCGGTGAACAAATGGGATGGCCTGGACCCGCACCACCGCGAGCAGGTCAAGCAGGAGCTCGGACGCCGTCTTGATTTCATTCCGTGGGCGCGGGTGCATTTCATCTCGGCACTGCATGGCACCGGTGTGGGTGATCTGTTCGGGTTCATCGAAAGGGCCTGGAAAAGCGCCTTCCTCAAGACCAGCTCCAGCAAGCTGACGCAATGGCTGGAGGACATGGTGGCCGTTCACCAGCCGCCCATCGTCGGGCGCCACCGGGTCAAGCTGCGTTATGCCCACATGGGTGGCAGTAACCCGCCAGTGGTGGTTATCCATGGTAACAAGGCGGACCAGCTTCCCAATGCCTACAAGCGCTACCTTGAGAACCGTTTCCGCGAGCTGCTCAAGCTGGAAGGGACGCCTCTCCGGGTGGAACTGCGGACCTCCGACAATCCCTACGCAGATCGCAAGAACACCCTCACGGACAGGCAGATCAGGCGCAAGAAGCGCCTGATGAAGCACCACAAGAAGTAACGGGGCGGGGATGCGCCTGCCGCACGGTAATGGCATCCCGATAGCTTCTCTGGTAATACTATATTCGTACGCCTGTTCCGATTCGGGGGAATCTCATGCGGTCTATCACTGCTCTCACCGGCCTGTGCCTGGTGTTGTCCATGCCGGCCCTGTCTGCCGACCCGGGTCTGGCGGCTGACGACGGTGCTGATGTGCCCATGGTGCTGACGCCAGCGCGCCTGCGCCAGCCGGTGGCCGAAGTGCCAGCCAGCGTGACGGTCATCGACCGTGAAACCATCGAGGCCAGCGGTGCCCGTGAGATCTACCAGGTGCTGCAGCTGGTGCCCGGCATGGCGGCGCTGGATGTGGACGGTAACGTGCCGACGGTCAGTTACCATCCCACCCAGGCCCGTGACATTCGCCGCATGCTGGTGCTTATCGATGGTCGCTCGCTGTACCAGTCGGGGCTTGCACGCGTGTTGTGGAACGACTTTCCCCTGGAGATCGAGGATGTCGAGCGCATTGAGGTTACCCGTGGCCCGGCCGCTGCGGCGTATGGTGCCAACGCCTTTTCCGCAGTGATCAACATCATCAGTCGCCACCCGCGTGACGTGGTGGGTACCGAGGTGTCAGTGCGTGCCGGCAGCAACGGCATCCTTGATCGCAGGCTGACCAGCGCCCACGCCAGCGACAGTGGCGCACTACGCATGACCGTGGCCCGCCGGGATGACGACGGCTATGACGAACCTTTCGACGACGACCCGCTGGTTGATGGCGTCCCCGACGACAAGACCATTGAAACGTTCAACCTGCGTTATGCCCATGAGCTGAACCTGACCCAGTCTTTCGAAGTGCTTGCCGGCGGCTCACGTACCAGTCTGGCCCGGCCGATCGAGGAGGGGTTCACCCAGGTGATGGAGATCACCCGGCCGCCAGAGGTAGAAAACGAGCGATCGTTCCTGCAACTGCGCTACAACCATGACTTTTCAGCGCGCAACCAGCTGAAGGTGCAGCTTTACGGCCAGTCCTCGTATAACAATGCGCCTTTCGGTGGCTGCATGATCTCACCGGTCACGGGCAAGGCCGACAGTGGCGGCGGGGTCTGGTTCAGCGAGGAGCTGCGGGATCTGTTCGAGCAGAACGACCGGGACATAGATGCCACCATCGCCGCCTTTGGCAGTGACCCCGCAGTGGGTGCGAGGCTTACAGCCCTGTACAGCTATGACGGTGGCAACGGTGCAGGCGCCCTGTGCCCGACGTTCGATTTTGCGGTGCGGGAAAAGCGCTACGACCTGGAAGTACAGGATACAGCCATCTTTACCGACTGGTTGCGGCTGGTGATGGGCGCCAATCTTCGCCAGGACCGGATTGAGTCCGAGACCTATATCGGCGGCAAGGACAGCAACGCCAGCCGCCGGGTTTTCGGGAACCTGGAAACACGTCTGCCGGCCGGCTTCATCCTCAACCTGGGGGGCTACTGGGAGAAAGACCAGATCAACGGTGAATTTTTCAGTCCGCGTTACGCGCTGACCTGGCTTTTCCTGCCCGAGCACAGCCTGCGGTTTGTCTACTCCGAGTCGCTGCGCACCATGGACATTTACGAGATCAATGCGGATGTCCATCTCAAGCTGAATGATGCAAACGGGCCCTACCGGACGGACCCGCAAGGGACATTGGGCTGGTCTGATCCCGAGTTCTTTGTCACCCAGCGGTCCCTGGGCCTGCTGGACCCGGAAGAGATCGTCTCCCGGGAGGTGGGCTACTTCGGCCGGTTCGGCGCCCTGGCGCTGGATATCAGGGTGTTCGAGGAAGAGCTTCGTAACCTGGTCAGCGGCGCCCTCAACCCGTTCGTGTTTGATCCCAACAACAACGGCGAGGTGGATTTGAGGGGGCGTGAGGCACAGCTGAGCTGGAGAATGCATCGCCAGCATCTGCTGCGTCTGGCAGGCGCCCACATCCACACCGAAGCGCGGAATCCGGTCTGGTCGCAGATCCAGATTGAGGAGCGCCTGGCAGCACGCGACAGTGCCTCGCTGCTTTGGCGCTACGATATCAGTCGCCGCTGGATGGCATCCACAGGCTGGTATTTTGGCGCGGAGTACAATGATTACCGGTACGAGCGGGGAGACTTCAATCTTGTGCACCGTATGCCGGTGGCTGACGCCGAACTGCAGCTGGGCTTGCTGGTGCAGAAAAAACTTGTAAAAGACCCCGTGGTTTTTGAAGAGAATGCGTATGATGACGATGACCGCTACTGGTTGACGGCAGCGGTTACTTTCTAGGAAGGAAAGTCATGCAGGGAATGCGGTTGGCCACAGGGTTGCTGTGCGTGAGCCTCGCCATGGTTGCCGCGGGCGAGGGGCCCCTGCGTGTTTTTCTTTCCGGCCCGGCCAGCGACGCGTTGACAGCATTTGAGCAGGGACTCTCCACGCCGACCTCTTCTGTCTCCATTACTGAAAGCGCCTCCCAGGCTGACATTCTTCTGCCCGTAGGAGATGGCGCTTTCGCTGCCGTTTCATCTGGGTCTCCTGTCTTTGCTGTCCGGGTATCACGTCGTGTCCTGGACCAGCGTCGCGCCGACGGATGTCGTTGCAGTGGCATCTATGCAGGCGCCAGGCCGTCGGACCAGCTCGCCTTGGTTGAAGCACTCCTGCCGCGTGCCCGCCGCGTGGGTGTCGTCCTTTCCCGACAAAACAGGTTTCTGGAGAAAGAGTTGGCTGAGGCAGCCGCTGACCGGATCGCACTGCGCGTCGAGATCGTTGACTCGGCAGAGCAGCTTCCGGTTGCCCTTTCTCGCCTGTTACCAGCAGTGGATGTGCTGTTACTGCTGCCAGACCCGATGTTATTCAATGCAGAAACAGCACGCTTGCTGCTATTGACCAGCTATCGCCAGGGGCGGCCCGTGGTGGGTCCGGACAATGCCTTTGTGCGGGCGGGCAGCCTGGCATCCATTGACGCCAGTACCCGGGATGTCGTCAGTCATACCCTGGCTGTACTGGAAGGGTATACAGCTGGGCGCCTGCCGCCACCTGACTACGCCGCACGAACGATCAGTATCAATCCGCACGTGGCGCGCACCTACGGTGTTCGCGAAACGGACACCGAGGCCCTGGCGGAATCCATATGGGGACAGCAATGAACGGCAGACAGAGTATTCGTCAACAGTTGCAGTGGCTGGGTGTTGTGCCAGCCCTGATCATGCTGATCCTGTTGCTGGGCGCACTGACATGGCAGCGCTTCGACGATGCGGAAAGTGAGCTGGCGGGCAAGGGTGTATTCACCGTGCAGTACCTGGCATCGGCGGCCGAATATGGTGTGCTGTCGGGCAACCTGAATGACTTGCGTTACCAGGCTCGCCTGGCGTTCCAGCAGCCCGATGTGGTGTTCGTTGAATTCCGCAACACGTCAGGCGACGTGATACTCCATGTTGACCGCAGCGCTCTGTCCGCGGGTGAGGCAACGCCCCGTGGCCAGGTGAGGGAATTCCATGCCGCCATTTATCGCCAGCCCCTGGCCATGACCGCGCCGCTGGGCGAGCAGTCGGTGGATGAAGGTGTGCCGGACCGGGTTGGTGAGGTGACGGTGGGGCTTTCAGACCAGTTCGTGGTGGCGCGTCAGCGAGAAATTCTGTTGGCGTCACTGGCCCCGGCGGTTCTGGCCATTCTGGCGGGGCTGTGGATTGCCCGGGGCATGGCAGTGCGCCTGTCGCGGCCGTTGATAGAGCTGTCCCAGCTGGTGCAGAAAATCCGCGGTGGTGATTTCCAGGCCCGTGGTGGCATGGCGTTGCATGGAGAACTGGCCACCCTGCAGGCTGATATCAACCAGTTGGCAGCGGAACTGGAACAGGCGCGTCGTGAACAGGACGATGCCATGCATGCACTGCGTGAGGCGCGTGCGCGTGCCGAGAGTGCCAGCCATGCGAAAAGTGAGTTTCTGGCGATGATGAGCCATGAGTTGCGCACGCCCATGAACGGCGTGCTTGGCATGCTGCAACTTCTGGAATTGAGTGAGCTGGACAGGGAACAGGCGGGCTACGCCCGTGCTGCTGTTGAATCCACCGGTCACCTGCTTGACGTGATTAACGACATTCTTGATTTCTCCCGTATCGAAAGCGGCCGGCTGGAGATTGAGCACCTGTATTTCCCGGTTACAAGCATGGTGGAGAATGCCGCTGCCAGCGTCCGCTTTGCGGCAGAGCAAAAGCACCTTGCCTTCAGGGTCGAAGGCCTGGACGCGCTTGCCGATGTGCAGGTGGCAGGTGACCCGACACGCATGAGGCAGGTAATCACCAACCTGCTCAGCAACGCAGTCAAGTTCACCGAATCCGGTCATGTGGTGTTGCGGCTGTCGGCGGAGTACCTGATGGGTGACAAGTTGCGGCTGTGTTTTGAGGTGGAGGACTCGGGCATCGGTATCCCGGAGGAAAAGCTGCCCGGTTTGTTTGATGCTTTCTCGCAGGTGGATACGTCCACTTCCCGCCGATTCGGGGGTACAGGCCTGGGCCTTGCCATCGTGCGCCGTCTCATGGACCTGATGGGGGGGGAGCTGGCCGTGCACAGTGAAGTCGGCAAGGGCACGGTGTTCGCCGGCGCCATGACCATGCCGTGGCGGGCTGCTGCGGCCGAGTCCGTGACGCAGCAACCGGAAGGGGGCAAGGTCGCCCTGCATGGACGGCTGCTGCTGGTGGAGGACAACGACGTCAATCGCCTGGTGGCACAGCACATGCTTGAGGGCGTGGGGCTGCAGGTAGATGTGGCGGTTGATGGCCGGCTGGCACTCGATCGTCTGCATGCGCATCGCTACGACTGTGTACTCATGGACATCCAGATGCCCGTGATGGACGGCATGGAGGCGGTGCGCCTGTGGCGTCAGCACGAGCGCACAGAGGGCGAAGGGCATACACCAATCATCGCACTCACCGCCAACGCCCTGGCAGGGGAACGTGAGCGATGCCTGGATGCAGGGATGGATGACTACCTGGCCAAGCCCTTCCAGCGGGATGGGCTGCTGGCCATGATCAGTCGGTATCTGAAGCCGGCGTGATCCGTTCCACGCGTGAAAGGATGTCGCCGTCCGCCAGACGGGTGCGCAGCGCCTGGCCCTCCTCCACGTTCTTCACGCTGCGCAGGGCCTGGTCCTGGCCGTCAGCGCTGAAGGTAATGCTGTAGCCGCGATCCAGGGTCGCCAGCGGGCTGGCGGTCTGCAGGCGTTGCGCCAGCTGGCCCAGGAACTGGCGCTGGTGTGCGAGTTGCCTGGGCACCGGGCCAGCCAGCCTGCGTTGCAGCCCGGCCAGCCGCTGTGATGCCTGGGTCAGCCGGCGCTCCGGGCGCTGTGAGGTCAGTCGCCGTTGCAGTTGCACCAGGCGTTGCTGCAGCACCTGCACGGCGAGCGTGACACGCTGGCGGGCGCGGCGTTCCAGGTCATCCAGCCGCTGGGCCATTTCTTCCAGCTGGCGGCGTGGGTCACGCACCCGCCTGCCAAGACTTTCCAGTCTTCCCTGTTGCTGCTGCAGCTGACGCTGCATGGCGTTGGCAAGGCGTCGACGGGCGACGTCCAGGCGCGCCTCACGGGTGGCCATGTCTGGCCCGGCCAGTTCGGCGGCGGCGGACGGCGTCGGCGCGCGCACGTCGGCGACGAAGTCCGTCAGGCTGAAATCAATCTCATGGCCGACGGCGGAAATGACGGGCAGCGTCGATGCGGCCACGTCGCGTGCCAGCGCCTCGTCATTGAATGACCACAGGTCCTCCAGTGAGCCACCCCCGCGTGCAAGGATGAGCAGGTCGCATTCGGCACGGGCATTGGCCAGGGCCAGGGCCTGTCGCAACTGCGCTGGCGCATCCTGTCCCTGCACGGCGGCGGGATACACCAGCACCGGGATTTGCGGACAGCGGCGTGCCAGCACATGCAGGATATCGCGCAGGGCAGCGCCAGAGGCTGAGGTAATCACGCCGATCTGGGCCGGCAGCGGCGGGAGGGGCCGTTTGCGGGACGGGTCGAACAGGCCCTCGCCATCCAGTTTTGCCTTGAGGGCATCGAACTGGCGCCGCAGGGCGCCCTCACCGGCTTCTTCCATGTGCTCCACGATCAGCTGGAAGTTGCCGCGCGGCTGGTACAGCGTCACCCGGGCGCGCACCAGTACCTGCTGGCCATTACGAGGCTGGAAGCGCAGGCGGCGGTTATTGCCGCGAAACATGGCCGCATTGACCTGGGCGCGGCTGTCCTTGAGGCTGAAGTACATATGGCCCGAGGCCGGACGGGAGAGATTGGACAGTTCGCCCTCGAGCCAGATCAGCGGGAAGCTGCTCTCCAGCACGCCCCGGGCCTCCAGGTTGAGGCGCGACACGCTCCAGATGTCACGCTCGGCGGTGTTCGGGGGGGTTATTTCGGACATGGCGGCAAGATTATCACAGCACAGCCAGCACTGGCGCGCCCGTTTACCCGCTATCGCCTGTCACCTATAATTGCCCGCCTGTAGAACCCCCCGGGTGGCCTCCCACGGGATGTCACGGGTTCCGGGCCACTCTCGGGTGCCTGAGGCCCCTAGCCGCGCATGCGCCGGGCGGTTCCCCATTTTCTGCTACCTGAACGGTGCACTATGCTCAGAATTGTGCAAGAAGCACTGACTTTCGACGACGTTCTACTGGTTCCTGCCCTGTCTGAGGTACTGCCAAAGGATGTCAGTCTCAAGTCTCGCCTGACCCGTGAAATTTCCCTGAACATTCCGCTGATATCCGCTGCCATGGATACAGTGACGGAACACCGGTTGGCCATTGCCATGGCGCAGGAAGGTGGTATCGGCATCCTGCACAAGAACATGGAAATCCAGGACCAGGCGCGCCAGGTGCGACTGGTGAAGAAATTCGAAAGCGGGGTCGTCAAGGACCCGATCTCGGTGACGCCGGACACGACCGTGGCCGACCTGTTGCGCCTCACCGACAGCCACAACATTTCCGGCGTGCCCGTCGTCGAAGGGGATGCGGTCGTCGGCATCGTCACCAGCCGTGATACCCGTTTTGTCACCGAGTACAACCAGCCCGTGTCTGCCATCATGACCGGCAAGGACCGTCTGGTGACGGTGAAGGAAGGCGCCACGGCCGATGAGGTCCAGGCCCTGCTGCACAAGTACCGGATCGAGAAGATCATCGTGGTCAATGACGCCGGCGAGCTGCGCGGCCTGATCACGGTGAAGGACATCGAGAAGGCGGCCAAGTACCCCAACGCCTGCAAGGACTCACAGGGCCGGCTGCGGGTCGGCGCCGCGGTGGGCACGGGGGCCGGCACCGAGCAGCGTATCGAGGCGCTGGTGGATGCTGGCGCTGATGTAATCGTGGTGGATACTGCCCACGGCCACTCGCGTGGTGTGCTCGATCGCGTGTCCTGGGTGAAGAAACATTTTCCGGAAGTGCAGGTGATTGGCGGCAACATCGCCACTGCCGATGCCGCCCTGGCCCTGGTGGATGCCGGCGCCGACGCGGTGAAGGTCGGGATTGGTCCGGGTTCTATCTGTACCACCCGGATTGTCGCCGGCATTGGTGTGCCGCAGATCACGGCCATTTCTGATGTGGCCGAGGCACTGGAAAAGCATGATGTGCCGCTGATTGCCGATGGTGGCATCCGTTTCTCCGGTGACGCATCCAAGGCCGTGGCGGCTGGCGCAAGCGCCATCATGATTGGCTCCCTGCTGGCCGGCACCGAAGAGGCGCCTGGTGACGTGGAGCTGTTCCAGGGTGGGTACTACAAGGCCTATCGCGGTATGGGCTCCCTGGGCGCCATGTCCGGCTCCACCGGTTCCAGTGATCGCTACTTCCAGGACGCGGCTGCCGGCATCGAGAAGCTGGTGCCGGAAGGCATCGAAGGCCGTGTGCCCTACAAGGGGCCCATGAGCGCCATTATCCACCAGCTCATTGGTGGCCTGCGGGCGTCCATGGGTTACACCGGTTGCAAGGACATCAAGGAAATGCGCAGCAAGCCGCAATTCGTCAAGGTGACCAACGCCGGCATGACCGAGTCACACGTCCACGACGTCACCATCACCAAGGAAGCACCGAACTACCCGGTTGGGTAATTTGGCGGCATGTACAACACGAGTCAGAGACACCGCATGCGGTGTCCTCCCGGTCGGCCGGCTTGTTCCGGCCGATTGTGATTAAGGCGCCGGTGATCCGGCCACAAGGGCGACAGGCAATGAAAGATATTCATGCACAGCGGGTTCTGATTCTCGATTTCGGTTCCCAGTACACGCAATTGATCGCACGGCGCGTGCGGGAGATTGGCGTTTATTGTGAAATCCGTGCGTTTGACATGGACGATGCTGAAATTATTGCCTTCGACCCGTCCGGCATCATTCTTTCCGGCGGACCTGAAACGGTGACGGCCGAGACGACACCGCGGGCGCCGGACCGTGTTTTTGCCCAGGGTGTCCCCGTACTGGGTATCTGTTACGGCATGCAGACCATGGCCGAGCAACTGGGCGGCAAGGTTATCAACGGTGAGAAACATGAGTTTGGTTACGCCCGGGTTGCCAAGGTTGAGGGCAACAGGCTGCTCGACGGCATCGTTGACCATGAGGAAGGCGGCGACACCTTCCTCGATGTGTGGATGAGCCATGGTGACCGTGTGGATGAGCCGCCGGCAGGTTTTGTCGTGTCCGCCACCACCGAATCATGCCCGGTGGCCGGCATCGCCAATGACGAAAAACGTTTCTATGGCGTCCAGTTCCACCCCGAGGTTACACACACTATCCAGGGCGGGCGCATCCTCGAGCGTTTTGTCAGGGACCTGTGTGGCTGTGAGAAGCTGTGGACTCCTTCCAACATCATTGACGACGCCATTGAACAGATTCGCGAGCAGGTGCGCGATGAAGAAGTGTTGCTGGGTCTGTCTGGCGGTGTTGATTCATCGGTGGTCGCAGCGCTGCTGCACAAGGCCATTGGTGACCAGTTGACCTGTGTGTTCGTCGACAATGGCCTGCTGCGCCATCACGAGGGCGACCAGGTGATGGAGATGTTTGCCAGCAACATGGGCGTCAAGGTCATCCGTGTTGATGCGGAAAAGCAGTTTCTCGACAAGCTTTCGGGGGTAGATGACCCGGAAGCGAAGCGCAAGATCATCGGCAATACATTCATTGATATCTTCGAGGATGAGGCTGCCAAGCTGCGTGATGCCAAATGGCTTGCCCAGGGCACTATCTATCCCGATGTGATCGAGTCTGCCGCCAGCAAGACCGGCAAGGCCCATGTCATCAAGTCGCACCACAACGTGGGTGGCCTGCCGGAGGACATGAAGCTCAAGCTGGTGGAACCACTGCGCGAGCTGTTCAAGGATGAAGTGCGCAAGATCGGGCTGGAGCTGGGGCTGCCCTACGACATGGTGTATCGCCATCCGTTCCCTGGGCCCGGGCTGGGCGTGCGTATCCTCGGGGAGGTGCGCAAGGAATATGCAGATACCCTTCGCCTGGCGGACGCCATCTTCATTGAAGAGCTGCGCGCGGCAGATCTTTACCACAAGACGTCACAGGCGTTTGCCGTGTTCCTGCCGGTGAAGTCCGTGGGTGTGGTGGGTGATGCGCGGCGCTATGAATACGTGGTGGCATTGCGTGCCGTGGAGACCATTGATTTCATGACTGCCCGCTGGGCCCATCTGCCCTATGATTTCCTGGAACGGGTGTCCAGCCGCATCATCAACGAGATTCCGGGCATCTCCCGGGTAACCTACGATATCTCATCGAAACCGCCCGCCACCATCGAGTGGGAATAAGTATCCGGCATGCTCGTCTGTGTCAGCCGCTGGCTGCCTCTGACGGTGTGCCCCCGGATGACCCTGCAACTTCGTAGCGATTGCCGCCCGCGCGCTTGGCCAGGTACATGGCCTGGTCTGCCTTGTGCATCAGGGTGACCGGTGTGCTGCCGATGGACGCAAGCGCAATGCCCACGCTGGCGCCGACCTCCATGGCCAGTGAACCATGAACGATGGGCTCCCTGGCAGACTCGATAATCTTTTCGGCAACAATGCGGGCTGCCTTTTCCGGCTCATCACCCGTGACCAGAATACAGAACTCATCGCCGCCTACTCGCGCGATCAGGTCGGTCTGGCGCATGGCATCGCTGAAACGGGTACTGATTTCCTTGAGCACGGCGTCGCCGGCCTGGTGCCCGAGCCGGTCGTTGACCGGCTTGAATTCATCCAGGTCCAGGTAGAGCAGGGCAAGTTTGTCAGCACCATAGAGCAGGCGACGGTGCAGCAACCGTTCGAGGCCGCGCCGGTTGCACAGGCCAGTGAGCGGATCGCGCTCGGTTTCGGCGCGCAGCTCCATCTCGCGACGTTGTTTTTCGGTGGCGTCCTGGAATGCGATGCTGACACCGGCAATATGGCCCTTGTCGTCGCTCAGGGGGGTGGCGATGATTTCTGCCGGAAAGGTCACGCTCTGTCGCCGGGCCGGCAGCGTGCCGCCCCATTTCTTGCCGCCGAGGCAATCGCGGATGATCTGTTCCACCATTTTGCGGGCGTTGTCGCCAGATACGCGTTCGTCCAGTGTACTGCCGATGATCGGACTGGTTTCCCCGAAAAGCGTCTGCGCCGCCGGGTTGGCAAAGATGACGTTGCCTCGGCGGTCGAGGCTGATGACGCCTTCGCCAATGGAACGCAGCAATAATTCGTTGTGATACTTGAGGCGCTCCACCTCGGCAAGGCTCTGCTCCAGGGCGCGGTTGCTCTCTTCCAGCTGGCGGGTCTTCTGGTCCAGCTCCAGGAACACGCGCACCTTCGAGATCAGGATCTCCGGCTCAACGGGTTTGGTCAGGAAATCCACGGCGCCGGATTCGTAGCCTTTCAGAATCTGTTGCAGGTCGCGGTTGATGGCGGTGACGAAGATGATCGGCACCGAGTGGCTTTGCATGCTCTCACGCATCAGCGTGGCCACTTCATAGCCATCCATTTCCGGCATCTGGACGTCAAGCAGTACCAGCGATACCTCGTTGTCAGCGAGCAGCTCCAGCGCCTGCTTGCCAGAGCTTGCCTGGAGCAGATTGACATCGAAGTCTTCCAGCAGCGCTTCCAGCGCAACAAGGTTGGCTGACTGGTCATCAACGATCAGGATGGCGGGCTTGTCCACGGTCTTCCTCTACAGCAGGTTCTTGTTTTCAGAGGTCATGACATCGACTTTGCGACAAATAGTGGCAGATTGCCACTGGCCAGGGCGGCGGAAGGGGGCGGTTTTCACGCTGTTTTGTGAATGCCCGACAATCGGCCCGTATCAGGGACTAATGGCACCCCGCCGGGGCCGTCTGTTCATCAAAGCAAGTCACCGTGTAGCGCTCGCAGCGCAACTCACTGTCGGGCCAGCTGTCAGGTAACCCGGCCTTTTGCCGCAGGTGATCAATAAAATCGTCGGCGTCGGGCAACTGTGCCCACACCGATGGCAGAAAGGTGGCACGCCGGTACCCTGCGGAGATAGTCAGCCCATGAATGCCGGGCGTCAGTTGTTGCTTGAGCGCCTGGCGGTCGCTGACGGGCAGGCGCTCCGGTGCTGCCAGCACAGACACACTGATGGCGACCCGGTCCAGCTCTGCCTCGGTCACCGGCGCGAAGCGCGGGTCCTTCAGGGCGGCGGCGCGAGCATTGTCGCTGACGTCAGAGAACAGGGGGCGGCTGGCTTCCAGCGAGCCGATGCAACCGCGCAGCTGGCCGTCCAGTGTCAGGGTGACAAAACTGGCGCCGGGCGCATCGACGCCGGCAGGCCGATGGCTGGCTGGCGCCAGCGGTTCGCCCCTGACAGCAGCGCCAATACTTTCCCGGGCGCGGGCAAGGAGCCACTGGCCGGCTTCGTCGGTCACGCCGAGAGCAGCCATGCGCCGTAACCGACCACACGTTGCAGGTCGCCACCGCTGTCGGCCGAGGTGCCCATGGCAAGGGTCTGCACATGGGCATGGTGGTGACGGGCCACATCCAGCAGGGCGCGCAGGGGGTAGCGCCCGCAGGCCTGCTCTTCCCCGATGCGTTCACCATCCAGCGCCTCGATGGCCGCGCAGGTGCGCTGGTCGAGGTGCTCGGCCTGGGCCTGGGTCAGGTAGTGACTCAGGTCGGTGCTGAGGACGATAAGCGTGTGTGGCGCCCCCCAGTAGCGCTCCAGCAACGGTCGCAGCACCTGCGAGGTCGCCTGGCCGACAACAACCGGTACCAGCCGGAAATCGCCCAGCAGGGTCTGCAGGAAAGGCAACTGGACCTCGAGGCAATGTTCGTGGGCATGGGCGTCGTCGCGCACGGCAAAGCCGGACAGTTTTTCCAGGGCCTGGGTCTCGCGGCTATCAACCACCACGTCACCCAGCGGGGTGTGGAAGTAGCCTGCTGCGCTGAGCGCGGCGCCAACCAGCGGGACCCGGTGAGCCGGGCCAATCAGGACAACGCGGTCAATGTCATCGCACCAGGGACGGAGCTGCCGGAAGGCAGCGGCGGCAATGGCGCCGGAGTACTGGTAGCCGGCGTGGGGCACCACCAGGGCGGTGGGCCGACCGGCGGTGGTGGTGGACGGCTGGTCGAGTAGCTGATCCACCTCCTGTTGCAGTACAGCAGCGTCTGCGGGGTAGAAGCTGCCGGAAACGGCGGCAGGGCGCGTAGCATGCATGGTGTACCTCCCTCCAGCGGGCGCTGGATTCGTGCTCTGTCTGGTTTTCAATATGGGCCGATGAACGGGCGCAATCAACCTTGCTGACCGCCGACCCGGCCCCATATAACTGATACAGATCAAAGCAGAGGCGTTAATGACTGAAACAGTCCCGATCCAGGCCGGTGCCGATGTGGTATCCACGCGCTACTGGCATCGTCTCGACGATGGTCGCCTGCAGTGCGACCTGTGCCCGCGCGCCTGCCGTCTCAATGAAGGCCAGCGCGGCCTGTGCTTTGTGCGCGGTCGCCTCAATGATGAAGTGGTGCTGACCACCTGGGGGCGCAGCTCGGGCTTCTGCGTAGACCCGATCGAGAAAAAACCGCTTAACCACTTCTACCCCGGCAGCGCGGTGCTGTCATTTGGAACGGCGGGCTGCAACCTGTCCTGCAAGTTCTGCCAGAACTGGGACATCAGCAAGTCACGGCAGATGGATACGCTCATGGACCAGGCCCGGCCGGAAGCGATTGCCAGAACCGCCCGCGAGATGGGCTGCACGTCTGTGGCCTATACCTACAACGACCCGGTGATCTTCCATGAGTATGCCCTGGATGTGGCGGCGGCCTGCCACGAGCAAGGGCTCAAGAATGTGGCCGTGACGGCGGGCTATATCTGTGAGGCACCGCGGCGGGAGTTTTTTTCGGTGATGGATGCCGCAAACATCGACCTCAAGTCCTTTGATGAAGCGTTCTACTGGAAAACCACCGGCGCCCATCTTCAGCCGGTGCTCGATACGCTCGAATACGTGGCCAACGAAACTGACGTATGGCTTGAGCTGACAACACTGCTGATTCCCGGCCGCAATGATTCCGAGCAGGAACTTGATGCCATGACGCGCTGGGTGGTCAGGCACCTGGGCCCCGGCGTGCCCATGCATTTCACGGCGTTTCACCCGGACTACAAGCTGCGT
This sequence comes from Alcanivoracaceae bacterium, assembly GCA_029212745.1. Classification (GTDB taxonomy): domain Bacteria; phylum Pseudomonadota; class Gammaproteobacteria; order Pseudomonadales; family Alcanivoracaceae; genus JARGOL01. Next base: position 398,753 of record JARGOL010000001.1, on the reverse strand, counting down.
GATGTGCCTGCCACCTCCCATGCCTCCCTGCAGCGGGCGCGTGCCATCGCCCGTGCAAATGGCATCATCCATGCCTACACCGGCAACGTGCATGACAGCGAAGGCAGCAGCACGGCCTGCCAGGGTTGTGGTGAAACCGTTATTGAAAGGGACTGGTACCAGCTCGGCCAATGGCAGCTTGAAGGCAATCAGTGCCGGCACTGTGGCACGGTGCTGGCGGGACATTTCCAGGTGGATGGCCCGGGTCGCTGGGGCGCCCGGCGGGTGCCGGTGACGTTGGCGCGATAAACGCTGGTCAGGCACTGTCTGGCAGCCGCCGAATGATACGCGCTATGCTGCCCCCTTTTGGCGGAGACACAGGCAATGAATAATCCGGACGTTGGTAAGCTGATCCTGCGCGTGGCGCTGGCGGTAATGATGCTGTTCCACGGGGTGGCCAAGTTGCAGCATGGCGTTGCCGGGATTGGCGGCATGCTGGAGGCCCATCACCTGCCCGCGTTTTTTGCCTACGGTGTGTTCATCGGTGAGCTGCTGGCGCCGCTGATGGTGCTGCTGGGCTACCAGATGCGTGTCGGTGCGGTGCTCATCGTCGTCAACATGCTGTTCGCCATTGGCCTTGCCCATGGCGGCGAAATCTTTGCCCTGGGCAAACATGGCGGGTGGGCCATCGAGCTGCAGGCGTTCTTCCTGTTCACCGCCCTGGCACTGGTGTTCCTTGGCCCGGGCAAGTACGGCATCAACCGGGCCTGACGCTTTCAGAGCGTGACAGTAATCGCGGCGACAACGGCCTTGGCCTTGCGGACCGCTTCCTCGACGGATGTATCCCGGGCCAGGGCAACCCCCATGCGCCGGCTGCCACGGACCTCGGGCTTGCCGAACAGGCGCAGGTCCGTGTCCGGCGCCGTCAGCGCCTGATCCAGTCCGGCGAACGTCACCTGTTCTGATTCCCCCTCCACCAGCAACACGGCAGACGCACTGGCACCCTGCTGGTGAATGCAGGGAATGGGTAGTCCGAGGATGGCACGTGCATGCAGGGCGAATTCCGACAGGTTCTGGGAGACCAGGGTGACCAGCCCGGTGTCGTGCGGTCGCGGCGACACTTCACTGAAATAGACATCGTCGCCCTTGATGAAAAGTTCGACACCGAAGATGCCGCGACCACCCAGTGACCCGGTAATGGCCGCGGCAATGTCTCGGGCCCGGGATAGCGCCGTATCCGACATCGCCTGCGGTTGCCAGGATTCACGGTAATCGCCCTTTTCCTGGCGGTGGCCGATCGGGGCGCAGAAGCTGGTGCCGTCTCGGTGACGGACAGTAAGCAGGGTGATTTCGTAGTCGAAGTCGACAAATCCTTCCACGATCACCCGGCCCTCACCGGCGCGTCCGCCGGACTGTGCATATTCCCAGGCACTGTCGATATCCGCCTCAGTACGAATGGTGCTCTGGCCCTTGCCGGACGAGGACATGATGGGCTTGACCACGCAGGGCAAGCCCACTGCAGCGACCGCAGCGCGATAATCGTCGACGTTGTCAGCGAAGCGGTAGGGCGACGTGGCCAGTCCCAGCTCTTCCGCCGCCAGTCGACGAATGCCCTCGCGGTTCATGGTCAGTCGGGCGGCCCGGGCGGTGGGGACGACCTGCCAGCCCTCCTGTTCAAGCTTTTCCAGTTCGTCGGTGGCGATGGCCTCGATCTCGGGGACGATCAGGTGCGGTTTTTCCTGTTCCACCAGTGACCGGATGGCGCTGCCATCCAGCATGTTGATCTGGTGGCTGCGGTGGGCAACCTGCATCGCCGGTGCATTGGCATACCGGTCAACGGCGATCACCTCGCAGCCCAGGCGCATCAGTTCAATGGCCACTTCCTTGCCGAGCTCGCCGCTTCCCAGCAGCATCACACGGGTGGCCGTGGCAGACAGTGGTGTACCGATTGTGGTCATAAAGCACCCTGAAAAATCTGGTTGGTGCGGAAAGCCCCAGTGCTTTCCCGGCGGGATGGCCGAGTGTAACGGAGCACCCCGGTGCAGTGAAAATCCGGGCCCCGGTCGGGGCCCGAAGACGTTACCCGGCCGTGTCGCCGGACGATTGTTTACGTGCCTGCGCGGCAGCCATCTTCTTCAGTACCTGCTTGATGTCGTTGGCCATCTGCTGGCCGCGCTGGTAGCGCTTGTCCATATCCTTCTCCATGGCACGGTTAAGGACAATGGAGACCCAGGGAGCGCTGCGCTTGATGCCCGGGCGTGTCTCGAGAATGTTCGGGTGCGGCTCGGTGGCAATCTTGTACATGATCTGGGTGGCGGTTTCCGACTGGAACGGCAGTTCCCCGGTGAGCATCTGGTACAGCAGCACGCCCAGGGAAAAGATGTCCGAGCGGCCATCCACACGCTTTCCGGTGACCTGCTCCGGTGACATGTAGCTGGGCGTGCCCACCACCATGCCGGTCTTGGTGCGGCTGGAATTGTTCACCCGGGCGATACCGAAGTCAGTGATCTTGATCTGGCTGCTGTCCGGGTCAAACATCAGGTTGGCCGGCTTGATATCCCGGTGCACGACGGTCTGGCTGTGGGCGTAGTCCAGGGCCTCGGCGGCGGCGGCGACAATTTTCAATACCTTTGGCACCGACATCAGCGCATCCGGTTTGGTATAGCGCAGCAGGTCATGGCCGCTGAGAAATTCCATGGCGATGTAGGCCAGGTCATGTTCCTCGCCGGCATCGTACACGGTGACGATGTTGGGATGGTTCAGCTTGCCGGCGGCTTCGGCTTCCCGGAAGAAACGTTCCTTCACTTCCTGCAGCTCGTCGGGCTCGAACTCCTCGCTCAGGTTCAGGGTCTTGATGGCCACCACGCGGTTGATCTTCGGGTCACGCCCCTGGTAGACGATACCCATCGCGCCGCGACCCAGCTCCTTCTCCACCTGGTAGCGGCCCAGCATCGGCTTCTCGAAGCCCTCGCCGTCGGCGGACAGCAGGGTGTCACCCGGGCCGCTGCCGCCAGAACGCATGCCGAAAATAATGGTGTCCTGGGCGTCGTTGGCGCGCTTGGACCGCTGCTGGATATCCCGGTATTCCGGATCGAACTTGGCCATATGCTGGTACACAGAGCTGGCCTTGTTGAACTGGCGCTTGCGCTCGAAATCCATGGCCAGGTTGTAGAGCAGTTCCATCAGGTCTTCCGAGGCCGGCACACGGCGGAATTTCTCGAATGCCATGTCGAGCTGGCCCTGTTGCTGGAAGGCCAGTCCCAGCATGCGGTTACTTTCCGCAGATTCCTTTTCCGACCGTTCCTTGCCTTGCTCGGTGAGCAGGAAATGCTTGGTGGTCAGTGCCAGGTGACCGGTGAACAGCAGCGCTGCGGGCATGGTCATGGGCAGCCAGGTCCCTTTGGTGCCAATCAGGATGATCTCGGTGCCCACCAATGCCAGCAGGGCCACCGCTGACAGGGCAGCACCCAGGCCGGCGCCGAGCCGGGGCAGGCCCACTGTCAGATAGATGATGACCAGGATGGCCAGTGCCCAACGCAGCAGGTTGGCCCACTCGGGCATGATGAAGAAATCCTCGTTGAGGATGCTGGATACCGAATGGGCAAGGACGGTGACCGGTTCCACCGCATCCGGCAGGGGCGTTTTCACGGTGGTGCCCAGGCCAAAGGCGGTGGCCCCGATCAGCACGATGCGGTCCTTGTACTTGCGCGCATCGATCTTGCCGACAAACACATCAAAGAAGGAGTCCACCGGGAAGGCTTTCTCGCCATTGCGGTCATTGTAGAAGAAGGTGTTCATCATCAGCTGGCTGTCGGTGCCGATGTTGAGATTGCCAAGGCGCACACCCTCGGCCGTGGTGGCCAGGTCCTGCGGGCCCAGGTTCAGGCTTCGCGCCGCAATCTGCAGGGACATGGAGGGATACAGGTCGCCAAAGTAGCTCAGCAGCAGGGGCTCGTAACGCACCCCGCCGTCCACATCCAGCAGCGTTACCAGATGACCGATGGCATCAGCCGCTTCGCCGAACGCGGGGATCGGCGGGGTCGCCGAGACGGTCGGCTGCGGGAAGCCGGCGGCGCCACCATCTGCAGGCACCACGTTCCTGCGGACATACTCCGGCAGCGGCTGGTCAGGGCGGCCGATGGGCCGGCCGGGCCGCATCTGCATGCCCATCACCACATTGCCGGCGTTGGCGATGCTGGCAGCCAGCTTCTGGTCGGTGGCCAGCGCGGAGACGGCCTGGTCCATGCGCAGGGACAGGGCCAGCAGGTCGTCTGTGTGGGGGTCGTCTTCGCTGCTCCGGGCCAGGGAGCTGTCCATGTAAAACTGTTGCAGGGCGCGGATTTCCTGCAGGCCGGGGTCAGTCTGGGGTTCCGACAGCAGGGTGGTCAGGCCGATGACCTTGGCGCCGGCCCCCTGCAGCATGTCGATCATCCGGGCGTGGATATCTCGCGGCCAGGGCCAGCGGCCCAGGTTTTCGATACTCTGGTCGTCGATGGCGATGATCGCGACCCGGTCGCTCGGCGTTGCTGCGGCACTGCGCACGCCGATGTCATAGGTGGCGCGCTCGAGGCCCTGGAGGGTGTCGGAGCGATTGCCAAGGATGAAGATCAGTGCAATGACGAAGACGACAAAGCCGTCCCTGGTCCAGAATTTCCATTTCATCTAAAACGGTTCCTGACGCGGTCGGGTAGAATCCATGTATGGCGCGCGCCGGTGCAAGCCCGGCATGGGCCTTTTATATCACACTGGGAGCCGCTTTGACGCCTGAGCGGTGCGGCTGGGCGCCGTCACCGGATGGAGACTGGCTGGAGGAGTGATGGCTGAGACTGCCACTGACAACGATGTTTACTGGATGGAGCGGGCGCTGGTGCTGGCGGACAAGGCGGCCAGCTGCGGTGAGGTACCGGTGGGGGCACTGCTGGTCCGCGATGGCCAGGTGCTCGGTGAGGGCTTCAACCAGCCCGTGGGTGGGCACGACCCGACTGCCCATGCCGAGATAGTGGCATTGCGTGCGGCCGCTGCCGGGCAGGGCAACTACCGTCTGCCGGGCGCTACGCTATACGTCACCATCGAGCCGTGCACCATGTGCTTCGGTGCCATCATGCATGCCCGTCTTGCGCGTCTGGTGTTTGGTGCCCGTGAGCCACGTGCCGGGGTCTGCGTCAGCCAGCTGCAGTTGCCACAGGCCGGCTTCTACAACCATCGCATCGCGGTCACCGAGGGGGTCTGCGGTGAACAGGCGGGAGACAAGCTCAGGGCCTTTTTTGCCGCGCGTCGTTGAGGGCCGCTGTCAGTTGGCCAGTGCCACCAGGGTCGGTCCGTGGCGGTCACTGGAGGTGGCCCAGACCAGCAGGTCGTAGTAGCGGCGGATGTGGCGCACGTAAATGATCGACTGCATGCCGCCGCGGGCGTAACCGTGACGGGTGTCCCGGTAGAACTCTTTCTGCCGCAGCAGGGGCAGGCGCTTGCGCACATCGTCCCAGCTGTCCGGGTCATCGCCCTGCTTCTGGGTGAGTACGCGGGCGTCTTCAAGGTGACCCATGCCGACGTTGTAGGCGGCCACGGCCATCCAGGTACGGTCCACATCGGCGATGCGATCCGGAATGCGGTCGTAGAGCTTGCGCAGGTAGGCGGCGCCAGCGCGAATGCTGGCCATGGCATCGGTGCGGTCCTCGATACCCATTTCCCGGGCCGTGTTGCGGGTCAGCATCATCAGGCCGCGTACCCCGGTGGGCGAGACAGCCTCCGGGTTCCACAGGGACTCCTGGTAGCCCATGGCTGCCAGCAGGCGCCAGTCGAAGCCGCTGTCGCCAGCTGCCTCGCGGAACACCTGTGCGTACAGGGGCAGGCGCTCGTCGATGTGGTTCAGGAAGGAGCGTGCGGCGACATAGTTGAAGCTGTTGATGTGGCCATAGAAGCGCGATTCCAGCCGGGCGATGTCGCCAGCGGCCTTGCGCTGCACCATGAATCGCTGGGCCGCCATGAACAGGCTGCGATCGCCGCTGCGCGGCAGGGCCCAGGCAAGTTGCTCCTGCGCCAGGTCAAAGCCGGATGCCAATTCCGGGAACAGGCTGCGGTGCAGGATATAGGCGTTGGAGTCCACCAGGGCAAGGTCGAAGTAGCCTTCATCCACCAGCGTCAGCAGGCGTTCCGGACTGTTGCTCTGCACCGGCTCGAATGCGACGTCAAAGCCCTTGGCGCGCAGCTGCTCAAGCTGGTATTCCTGGGCGCTGCCGTCCAGCACGGCGATGCGGCGGCCGGCCAGGTCTTCAATGCGCCGCGGGCGCGTTTCCCCGAGGCGGTAAACGACCTTGTCGGTGATGTCCTGGTAAGCGGAGGTGAAACGCAGCTCGCGCTGGCGTTCGGCGGTGATGGCCAGGCCTGCTGCAGCAAGGTCGGCGTCGCCGTTGGCTACCATGTCCAGCATCTGCGGCAGGGAATCCGCTTCGACCATGCGCAGGGAGACACCCAGCTGGTCGGCAAACTGGCGAGCCAGCTCATACTCGAAACCGGTTTCACCGTGCTGGTCCCGGTACCAGGTGGTCGGTGTGGTGCGGCTGACCACCACCAGCTCACCGCGGGTGGTGACACGCTCCAGCGAGGAGGGCAGCGGACGCATGGCCATGACCAGGCCTGCCAGAACCAGCAGGGCCAGCGGAGCCAGCGCAAATCGAGCCTGTTTGAGCGTCATGTTCATGCCTGTGTCGTCTCTCGCGTGTGTGCCACGTTTGAGGCCGGTACTACTGCCGCTTCCGACCGCTTTCCTGTGCGTATGCCCAACTGGCTCACAGTGGTTTTGTGATCCAGTAGCCATTTTCGGCGCGAAGTCTATCCAAAGGGAAGTAAAATCGGGTGAAAGGTTGTTGGACAATTGCCCCGGACGGGCAGCTTTTACAAAACTGAGACATTTTGCCCCCCGGATGGCCGAAATGGTCCGCCCCAGGGCCCGTGCCTGCTGCGCTTGGCGGACAAATCCCTTATCATCAGCGCCCCCTGAATTCCTCCTCCACAAGGACATAGGCTGCACATGCTGATTCTGCCCGGAAGCCCCGCCCTGTCTGCGTTTCGCAAGGAAAAGCTGCGCCAGACGCTGACCGGTATCGAGGCCCTGAGTACCTGCTACCTGCACTTCGTCGAGCTGGCCGAGCCCCTGGACGACACCGAGATGGCGACGCTGGAGCGTCTGCTGGAGTACGGCCCGTCCCTGGAAGACGAGCCGGTGGACGGTGTCCGGCTGCTGGTGGTGCCCCGGCCGGGCACCATTTCGCCGTGGTCGTCGAAAGCCACGGATATCTGCCATAACGCCGGTCTGGGGAAGGTGCGCCGTGTGGAGCGAGGCATTGCCTACCAGGTGCGTATGGCCAGTGACGCCGGGGACGATGCCCTGGCAGCGGTCAGGGCGGCGGTCCATGACCGCATGACCCAGGCGGTGCTGGACAGTGATGAGCAGGCCGAGGCGCTGTTCGTGCACCACGAGCCGCGGCCGCTGGCGCGCGTGGACATCCTGGCCGGTGGCCGGGATGCGCTGGAGCGTGCCAATGGCGAGCTGGGCCTGGCCCTGGCCGATGACGAGATCGACTACCTGGTGGAACGTTTCACAGAGCTGGGGCGCAACCCCACCGACGCCGAGCTGATGATGTTTGCCCAGGCCAACTCCGAGCACTGTCGTCACAAGATCTTCAATGCCGACTGGGTCATCGATGGCAAGCCGGCGGACAAGAGCCTGTTCGGCATGATCCGTAACACCCATGAAAAAAATCCCGATGGCGTGCTGTCTGCCTACAAGGACAATGCCTCGGTGATCGCCGGCAACGACGGTGACCGTTTCTTTGCCGACCCGGAAACCGGCCGCTACCACTACGTGCGTGAGCCGATCCATATCCTGATGAAGGTGGAGACCCACAACCATCCCACTGCAATAGCGCCCAATCCCGGCGCCGCCACCGGCTCTGGCGGCGAGATTCGTGACGAAGGGGCCACCGGCCGTGGCGGCAAACCGAAAGCGGGCCTGACCGGCTTTTCCGTCTCCAACCTGCGCATTCCCGGTTTCGAGCAGCCCTGGGAAAGCCCTTACGGCAAGCCGGAGCGTATTGCCTCGGCGCTGGACATCATGATTGAAGGGCCCATTGGCGGTGCCGCATTCAACAACGAGTTTGGTCGCCCCAACCTGTGCGGCTATTTCCGCACGCTGGAAATCGAGGCGCCCGGCGTCAACGGCACCGAAGTGCGTGGCTACCACAAGCCGATCATGATTGCCGGCGGTGTCGGCAACATCCGTGAGCCGCATATCGAGAAAAAGCGTATTCCCGCCGGCGCCAAGATGATCGTCCTCGGCGGCCCGGCGCTGCTTATTGGTCTGGGCGGCGGTGCGGCCTCGTCGATGACCTCCGGTGCCAGCGCCGAGAACCTGGATTTCGCCTCGGTGCAACGGGAGAACCCGGAAATCGAGCGGCGCTGCCAGGAAGTGATTGACCGCTGCTGGTCGCTGGGCGAGCGCAACCCGATTGTCTCGGTGCACGACGTCGGTGCCGGGGGACTGTCAAATGCCATGCCGGAACTGGTGCACGATGCCGACCGCGGTGCGGTGCTGGAGCTGCGCCGCATCCCCAATGACGAGCCCGGCATGAGTCCGGTGGAGATCTGGTGCAACGAAGCGCAGGAGCGTTATGTGCTGGCGGTGATGCCGGATGACCTGCAGCGCTTCGAGGCGCTGTGTGAGCGCGAGCGGGCACCGTTTGCCGTGCTCGGTGAGGCCACCGAGGAAGAGCACCTGCGGGTTGATGACGAGGTGTTCGGCGAGCCGCCGGTGGACCTGCCCATGAACGTCCTGTTTGGCAAGCCGCCACGGATGACGCGGGAATTCGACCGCGCTGATTTCCAGCGCACGCCATTCGAGCTTGACGATATCGCCCTTGGTGATGCGGTGGAGCGTGTCCTGCGGCTGCCCTCCGTGGCCAGCAAGAGCTTCCTGATCACCATCGGTGATCGCTCCGTGACCGGCCTGGTCACCCGTGAGCAGATGGTGGGCCCCTGGCAGGTGCCGGTGGCTGACTGTGCGGTAACGGCCAGCGGATTCAATGATTACACCGGCGAGGCCATGGCCATGGGCGAACGGACGCCGATGGCGCTGGTCAACGCGCCGGCCTCCGGGCGCATGGCCGTGGCGGAAGCACTGACGAATATCGCCAGCAGCCATATTGGCGCGTTGCGCAACATTCGCCTGTCAGCCAACTGGATGGCCGCGGCCGGCCATCCCGGTGAGGACCAGGCCCTGTACGAGACGGTGCATGCCGTGGGCATGGAATTCTGCCCGGCGCTGGACCTGGCTATTCCGGTGGGCAAGGACAGCCTGTCCATGCGCACCGTATGGCAGGACAAGGGCAGGGATCGCAGTGTTACGGCACCCCTGTCGCTGATTGTTTCTGCCTTTGCGCCGGTAACGGACGTCCGCCTGACGGCAACGCCCCAGTTGCGCACCGGCGAACGCTCCGTGCTGTTGCTGGTGGACCTGGGCGCGGGAAAGAACCGTATGGGTGGCTCGGCGCTGGCCCAGGTCTACGGTGTCATGGGTGAGCAGGCACCGGACGTTGATGACCCGGCCAAGCTGCGTCACTTCTTTGATGTCACCCAGCAGATGCTGGCGGACGGGCGTCTGATGGCCTACCACGACCGCTCAGACGGTGGCGCCTTTGCCGCGCTGGCCGAAATGTCCTTTGCCGGTCGGGTGGGTATCGACCTGGTACTGGACCACATCGCCGGCGATATACCGGAAGCCCTGAAGGCCCTGTTCAACGAGGAAGCGGGTGCCTTGCTGCAGGTGTCGGAGGGCGATGCGGATACCGTTATCGCCGCCTACGCAGAGGCTGGCCTGGGCGCCTGTGTTCACCGCGTGGGTGAGCTCAACGACGAGGACCTGTTGCGGATACGTCTCGGCGGTGCCGTGCTCATGGAAACACCGCGTCGCGAACTGCACCGGATCTGGTCGGAAACCAGTTACCGTATCCAGTCGCTGCGTGATAACCCGGGCTGTGCCAGCCAGGAGTACGACAGCATTCCGGACAACAACGACGCCGGCCTCAATGTTCGCCTGACCTTCGACATGACCGAGAATGTGGCCGGGCCATACATCAACACCGGCAAGCGACCGCCCATGGCCATCCTGCGGGAACAGGGCGTTAACGGGCATGTGGAAATGGCGGCGGCTTTTGACCGGGCCGGGTTTGACACCGTTGATGTGCACATGAGCGACCTGCTGGCCGGCCGTGTGTCGCTGGAGGACTTCAAGGGCCTGGTCGCCTGCGGCGGCTTTTCCTATGGCGATGTCCTGGGTGCCGGCGAGGGCTGGGCCAAGACGATCCTTTACAACGATGCCCTCAGGGATGCCTTCAACCGGTTCTTCTATCGCACGGATACGTTTGCGCTGGGCGTGTGCAATGGCTGCCAGATGCTGTCCACCCTGCGCGAGCTGATCCCGGGCACAGAACACTGGCCGCGCTTTGTGCGCAACCTGTCGGAGCAGTTCGAAGCCCGGACCTCACTGGTTGAGATCCAGTCATCACCGTCCATTTTCCTGGATGGCATGGCAGGCACGCGTCTGCCCATTGCGGTGGCACACGGTGAAGGGCGTGCCGAGTTGTCAGATGAATCCCTGGCACGGTGCCAGGAGAAGCAGCTGGTGGCATTGCGCTACGTTGACAGTGCCGGCAATCCCACGCAGCAGTATCCGGCAAACCCCAACGGTTCCCCGCAGGGCGTCACCGGGTTTACCAACACGGACGGGCGTATTACCGTGATGATGCCGCATCCCGAGCGGGTATTTCGCACGGTGCAGCAGAGCTGGTGCCCGGATGAGTGGCGCGAATACGAGGATGCGCCCTGGATGCGGATGTTTGCCAACGCCCGCAAGTGGGTGGGTTGATACGGAAAGGGCGCCAAATGGCGCCTTTTTTGTTTGTCCGGCGGGCAGGGCGCGCTAGTCTGGAGCGGATACCACTGTCCGTTGGGGGGAGCTCATGGGACGTTGCCAGGTGACAGGGCGCGGTGACGCCAATGCGGCGTCGCAGGGATTGTTGAGGCGGCCGGATACCGCTTTCTGGTACCAGCTGTTCCAGGCGCCACCGCCCCCCACTGAGGCCGACCGGCAACGGCGCCAGCGCATAGCCCGCTACGCCCTCGGCGCCGCCACGGTCATGTCTGCCCTGTATGTCGGCGTCGCCGTGGCGGTGGATGCGCACAGCTTTGCTGTCCTGATACTGCTCAATGCAGGTGCGACACTGCTGCTGGCATTTGGTATGTGGATGGCATCCCTGAAGCGGGCCGTCCTTGCCCGGGAAATCCTCATGCTTACCGTCACGGCACAGTTTGCTGCGTTGCTGTGGCTCACTGGCGCGGCATTGATGATCATCGTGTTTGCGCCGGTGATCGCCGCACTGGCTCGGGTTCTGTACAGCGGTGACGAGCGCCGTCGTCGTGTCGCCTACGTGCTCGTGAACATGGCCCTTTTCGCCCTGGGCGCAGCCTGGCCGCCGACGGCACTGATAGATTTCACCGTTGTGCCAACACTGCTTCTGGATGCGGGAAAGGCGGGCAATGCGCTGGTGGCCGTGGCGTCGTTGATGCTGATCCTCGAAACCCATGAGCGGGAGGTACTGACCGGTGAAGCCCGGCTGCAGGACGCACAACAGCGCGCCGAAGATCTCCTCCATGCCGTTCTGCCAGCGCCTGTGGTGGCACGACTGGCTGACGGCACACGCCGCATTGCTGACCAGCATGCTGGCGTATCGGTTCTGTTTGCCGATATAGCCGGTTTCACGCCGTGGTCAGCGGGCAAGTCACCGGCGCAAGTGGTGGCGTTACTGGAAGAGATCTTTTCCCGATTCGATACGCTGGTGGGGGACACCCGAGCGGAAAAGATAAAAACCATTGGTGATGCTTACATGGTGATTGCCGGGGCGCCGGAATCCTGCGAGGACCATGCCGGTGAGCTGGCCCGACTGGCACTGGCCATGCAGTCGGAAATGGCGCGCATCCGCGAGGATACCGGCATCGACGTGGACCTGCGCATAGGCCTCCATTGCGGACCTGTGGTGGCCGGTGTCATCGGCCTGACACGGTTCAGTTATGACGTCTGGGGAGACACGGTCAATGTGGCCAGTCGCATGGAATCCCATGGCCTGGCCGGGCGCGTCCATGTCAGTGATGCATTCCGCCAGGCGCTGGCTGACGCATTCGAGGGTGAACGGCGCGGTATCACGCAGATCAAGGGTTGTGGGCCCATGCAGACATGGTGGCTGGAGGGGTTGAAGGCGGCGCCTGGAGCCGGTTGACGCGTGTTTCACTCGTCGGCGAGCACGGTGGGGGTGTAACGCGCTGAACAAGGAGGCAGACATGTATCGCGCCTACTATGTAATTCGCAAGTTGAAACCGCTCAAGGCGGCGGTAGAGCAACTGGAAAATGCTGGCGTGGGTCATAACCGCATTCACGTGCTCGCCCGCGACAATGGCATGCTCGAGCGCGCGGGTATCAATCACACCACGTTCTGGGAAGATACGGACATCATGCCGGCCGGGTACCGGGGTGCCTGGGTAGGGTTCGCCGTTGGTGCAGTGACTGGCCTGCTGCTGGTCGGCGCCGACCCATTCGCCGTGGACCTGGGCGCTGCCACTTTCTTTGCGGTCACTGCGTTGTTCACCTGCTTCGGTGCCTGGGCGGGCGGCCTGGCCGGCATCTCCGGCCCCCAGCATCACCTGCGCCGCTACCTTGGACGAGTCAGGCGTGGCGCCTTCCTGGTGATGGTGGATGTTGATCGCGAGGAAGACGTGCGTACCGTCAAGCGGATACTGAGGCAGGGTGTACGCGGTGAAAAACTGGACATTGAAACGGATTTCAGTCCGCTTGCCTGAGTGAAACACATGCGCGGCCTCGGGTGCGTGGCGCCCGTGGCCTGAGCGCATGGACCCGCCCAGCGCCGACATTGACCATTGTGACCGGTGCCCCGCTTTTTTATGTCTTGCCTGTACGTGAACGAGACGGCAGTCTCGGGTCTTGTCCAATAGCAGCGTTCTGACATGACCGAGAAAACATTTGGCCCCTTCGAACTGCTTTCGGCGCACAAAGGGGATGTGCCGGAGACCTTCCTTGAGCGCCGGCGCATTGCTGCTGCCATGCAGGCGCTGTCGGAACGATTGATCCGTATCGAGGCGGATGACAGTGACCTGGCCGCCTGGGCCGATCAGCTCGAAGCGCTGGTGGCCAGTGTGGGAGACCGTCAGCGTCGTGATACCCGTGCCGCCAACCGGAAAATGTTTACCGGCCAGGCCACGGCTACCGATATCTTTGACATGATGGACTATGACCCCATGGGCGGGCTGTCCAACCCGATTGCGCCCAGACTGGAATGGCTGGATGAATCCGCAGACGGTGTCGAGGCGACTATTACGCTGGGGGAGCACTACCAGGGCCCGCCCGGGCGTGTTCATGGCGGCGTGCTCGGCTGGATCATGGATGCCGTGTTGTCCCGTGCCATGCATGCCTCCATGAAGATCGGTGTTACCGGCACACTCAACATGCGCTACATGGCAAGCACCCCCATCGAAACAGCGCTGACCTGCCGTGCGCACCTGGCCAGGATGGAGGGGCGCAAGATGTTCATCGAAGGGGGTATTTACGTGGAGGACACGCAGACCGTCCAGGCCGAGGGGATTTTCCTCATGCCCAATCTTGGGAAGAAAAAATGACAGAGACTTACAGCTTCAACGATATTCTCGTCGGCCAGATGCCGGCTCCCACGGAAGAGTCCGTGGTGCGGCGAGAGATTGCCAATGAAATCCGCCAGCTTACCGAGCGCCTGATCCGGGTGGACGCCGATACCGAGACCCTTGCGCAGGTCGCCGCCGGTCTGCGCCAGGTCAGCAGTGCCCTGGACGGACATGGCAAGCGCGAGCTGGGCGATATCCTTCAACGGCTGGTGGCCGGGCAGGCGTCGCGCCAGGACCTGCTGGACATGCTCGATTTCGAGATCCTGACCGGCCGTGCCACGCCGTTATCACCGCCCATGGAGCTGTGGCTGGATGGCGAGGTGGTGCGCGGCAAGGCCCGGTTCGGGCTGCCCTGGCAGGGGCCGCCGGGGCGCGTGCACGGCGGTGTAATTGGCCTGGTGATGGATATCCTGCTGGCCAAGACGCAGGATTTCTTCCAGGGCTGGGGCATGACAGGCACGTTGAATATCCGCTACCAGTCAGCAACGCCGCTGGACACCGATATCGAACTCGAGGCGCGGGTGGTCGAGGTGAGTGGCCGCAAGCTGTTCAATGAGGGGCGAATCATTGTTGGCGGCAGGGACGTGGTGGTGGCCAGCGGGATATGGATCTGTGCCGGCGGGGATTACCGCTGGAAACCGGCTTACCAGAAGGCAGCGGAGGCGTAATGGCGTTCTACAAATTCTGCTTTTACGTGCCGGAGACGCACGTGGAAGAAGTGAAAATGGCCGTGTTCCGGGCGGGCGCTGGCCAGATGGGCGACTACGACTGTTGTGCCTGGCAGGTCCGCGGGCAGGGTCAGTTCCGTCCCCTGGAAGGCAGCAAGCCTTTTATTGGCGAGCAGGGCGAAATCGAGCGGGTGGACGAATACCGGGTGGAAACGATCTGTGATGCAGACAAGATCAGCGCCGTGGTGGCGGCGCTGAAGCTGGCCCATCCCTACGAGGAGCCGGCCTACGACGTGTGGGCGCTGGTGGACGCCTGATCCTGCTTACTGCGCAGGCTTCCAGGTAACCCAGAACACGCCGCGCAAATCACCCACCTTGAAACCGGTGGCCTGATCCTCGGGATAATACCGGGCCAGTGCGTCGCTGACCGCCGGGGAGAGCTTTTCGCCGTGACACGCGAGGCAGACGCCGTCAGTCATGATGGGCTCGACCCACGCCTTGCGCCCGTCTGCCAGGTCCATCTGTCTCGGTACCGGCTCGGACTCCTGCAGATATTCCTCGATCACCGGTTGCAGCCAGTCCGCCGGTGCGTTGGCGGTATTGCGCAGCCTGTGACTTGAGCGCCCCATCCTGACACCGTCCGGTGCCACGCTGGCAGCAATGGCCGGGGCCTGGATTCGGCACACATCAATGGCGTGGGCAGGCCCCTGGGCGAGCCCCTCTTTCAGGGCCTGTTTCAGCTGCTGCTTGAAGGGCGCAAGCCACTGTGCCGGGTCGGGGGATGCGTCAGCAGTAAAGGCTGGCACCGGGGACAGCGCCAGCAGGGCAGCGAGCAGAATACGCATGGGGCTCTCCGTAATGGGTATACCCCCTATGGTATTTGTCTGGACACCCGTGTCCAGTGTCAGTCGTCGCGTGGTGTCCGGCCCAGCGGCGCAATATCCTGCACCCGCACCGGGTAGGGACCGTTGTTGGCGCGATCCTGGAAGAAATAGCGCAGCGTGCGGCCGATGGTGGGGAATGCCAGCTCGTCCCAGGGAATTTCATCTTCTGTAAACAACCGGGCATCGGAGGATTCCTCGCCCACACCGTAGTCGCCATTGACCATCGGGCCGAGAAAGAACACGTAGACCTGGTAGATGTGAGGCAGGTTGAAGACGGTGTAAAGGTCGCCCACGGCAACGGTGGCGCAGGCTTCTTCCCAGGTCTCACGGGCGGCACCTTCCTGCAACGTCTCGCCGTTCTCCATGTAGCCGGCGGGCAGCGTCCAGTAGCCTTTGCGCGGTTCGATGGCACGCCGACACAGCAGCACCTTGTCTTCCCATACAGGGATCGCGCCCACCACCACCTTCGGGTTCTGGTAGTGAATGGTCTCGCACGCGGGGCACCAGTAACGTGGCCGGTTGTCGCCGGCCGGCACGTCAAAACGTAGCTGGTCACTGCCACACTGGCTGCAGAACTTCATTGTTTCTCCCCTTTTCCGTGCGACGCCAAGACTACCGCAAATGCAGTGAGCCTGCCGCAAAAGCGGTGATATGGCCGCTGCGCCCACGGCGACACCCGGTTTTGGCCTTGCCGGCCCCGGGCAACCTGTTCAAACTGGCGTTTGAAAATGGGTCAATGCATGGCGGGAACCCCGGTATGCCTGTCAGGTCCCAGGATGATCAAACATGGCCAGTGAAGGTGGTCCGGTGATAGACCAGCTGAGACAGCGTCTGGATAGCTACAGCCTCAGGGCGTTCCCGGTGGAGCTGCCCGAGGCGGCTGTGCTGATGCCGTTCACTGACGAGGCCGATCCGCAACTGATCCTGACGGTGCGTTCTGCCACCATGCCTACCCACGCCGGGGAGGTGGCGTTCCCCGGTGGCAAGCGTGACCCGGGTGATGCCAACCTGCTGGGAACGGCGCTGCGAGAGAGCCAGGAGGAAGTGGGCCTGGATCCGGATGTTGTCGAGGTACTTGCCGAGCTGTCGCCCCTGGCATCGCGCTTTGGCATGAAGGTGACGCCGTTTGTAGGCCTGGTGGCGCCGGAGGTGCCGCTGGTGGCCGAACCCGGGGAGATTGACGAAATCTTCAGGGTGCCGCTGTCATTTTTCCTCGACACGCGCCCGGATCTGTCGTCGCCCATCGATTTTTACGGCAAGCGTTTCCGGATACCCAGCTACTACTTTGAAGACAAGCGCATCTGGGGGCTGACGGCGTTCATGATACTGGACCTGATCAACCATGCGTTTGATGCCGGCATCCCGTTTGAGGAAAGCGCCTGAGAAACGGCAGAACTGGCGTTCTGTTATCATCCCGACCCGTACCCAAACCAAGCGGCCTGCAGGAGTGACAATGATCTATTCTCTCGGAGAGCGGCGGATGCAAACCGCCAGCGACAACTTCTGGGTTGCCCCCAATGCCACGGTGATCGGTTCCGTGGAGCTGGGCGACAATGCCAGCGTCTGGTTCAACGCGGTTCTCAGGGCAGACAACGACGTCATTTCCATTGGTGACAACAGCAATATCCAGGACGGTGCCGTGTTGCACGTGGACCCCGGTTGCCCACTTCACGTCGGTCAATGTGTCACGGTGGGCCACAAGGTCATGCTGCATGGTTGCACCATTGGCGACAACACGCTGATTGGCATCAACTCCGTGGTGCTTAACAAGGCAAAGATCGGCAGCAACTGCATCATCGGTGCCAATGCCCTCGTGCCCGAGGGCATGGAGATTCCGGATTTTTCCCTGGTGCTGGGTTCGCCCGCCAAGATCAAGAAGACCCTTACTGACCGGCATGCGGCAATGCTGCAGATGAGTGCCATGCACTATGTCGAAAATGCCCGTCGCTACCAGTCGGATCTCAAGGCTGATGAACGATTCAGTTAAGCGGGAAGTGGTGGCGTCGCCGTGCGTGAGTATTTGCGCGCTGGACGGTGATGACGTGTGTATTGGCTGCTTTCGAACCGGCGGTGAAGTGTCCCGCTGGGGATTATTGTCGGCCGATGAGCAACGCGATGTGCTCGACCGGTGCCGGCGACGCATGGCGGGTGAGTCTGTGGCCTGTGGCGCAGACTTCAAGCCGGCCGGATGACGGGGAACAGGTAATGAGCAATGACGACAAGCGGCCCATGGTGGGGCTGGCGCTGGGCAGTGGTTCTGCCCGTGGCTGGGCGCACATCGGTGTACTGCAGGAGCTCGAAGAGATGGGTGTGCGGCCGCATATCATTGCCGGCACCTCCATCGGCGCCCTGGTGGGCGCGGTGTATGTGTCCGGTCAGCTGGATGAGTTTGCGGACTGGGTGCGCAAGCTCTCGGTCAGGGACGTTTTTGGCCTGATGGATATCAGTCTCTCCGGTGGCGTGGTCAAGGGCGAGAAGCTGTTCAGCTTCTTCAAGGAACGTCACAAGAATCCGGAGATCGAGTCCCTGGAGCAGAAGTTCGTGACGGTGGCGACGGAGATGAAGACCGGGCGGGAAACCTGGATCACGGAAGGGCCGGTCCTGAAAGCCGCCCGTGCCTCCTGTGCCCTGCCAGGTCTGTTCTCGCCCGTGCAGGTGGGTGAACGCTGGATGCTCGACGGCGGCCTGGTCAATCCTGTGCCTGTGTCCGCCTGCCGGGCGCTGGGCGCGGATGTGGTCATTGCGGTTAACCTGAATGCCCAGCTTGTCGGCCATCATCTGTCCCGGCAGACCCGTTCCGAAGCAGAAGCCGAGAACGCCTCCAGTGAGGAGCGTTCCATCTGGCACAAGGTGATGGATTATTTCGAGGCTGATGAAGACGATGAGCCCAGCTTCTTTGATGTCATCGCCGCCAGCATCAACGTCATGCAGGACCGCATTACCCGCAGCCGGATGGCCGGTGATCCGCCGGAGATCACGCTGGTGCCTCAGCTGGAGGATTTTGCCCTGATGGATTTCCACCGCGCCAGCGAGGCCATCGAGGAAGGCCGGCAACTGGTGCGCCGGCACGCTGAGGATATCGAGGGCTGGGTCGGTTCTGCCCTGGCCGAGCGGGTCTGATCAGTCGTCCGTGACCGGCTCGACCAGATCGATATGCCGCACCCGTGCGGTTTTCACCATATTGTCTTTCACCTGCACGATTTCGATCAGGTGATCACCAACACGCACGGATGTGTTGGCGTCGGGAATGTCCTGCAGGTGTTCGGTGATCAGTCCGTTAAGGGTTTTGGGTCCGTCGGTGGGCAGCTGCCACTCCAGCACCCGGTTCATTTCGCGCAGGTGCGTGCTGCCATCCACCAGGTAACTGCCGTCTTCCTGGGGGTGGATGTCCTGGCTGGAGGCCGCCAGGTCAGTGGTAAATTCACCAACGATTTCCTCGAGAATGTCTTCCAGCGTGATCAGGCCGAGGACGTCCCCGTACTCGTCCACCACCACACCAATGCGACGCTTGGCATTCTGGAAATTGATCAGCTGCCGGTGTAGCTGGGTGCCCTCGGGCACGTAATAAGGATCCACAGCGTATTGCAGTATCTCGGCCTTGTTGATCTCGGGTTTGAGCAGCAGGCGCGTCATCTTGCGCAGGTGCAGGATGCCGATCATCTGGTTGGGGTCGCCCTTGAATACCGGCAGCCGCGTGTGCTGTGACGAGCGCAGGGTCTCCAGTATCTCGTCCATGTCATCATCCACGTCAACGCCCACCATCTCGTTGCGCGGGATCATGATGTCCTCGACGGTTTCGTTCTCCAGGTCGAGGATGCTCAGCAGCATGCTCTGGTGCTGTTCCGGAATCAGTCCGCCCGCCTCGTTGACCACCGTGCGCAATTCTTCCGCCGACAGGTGATCCTCACCGCCGTGATCGGGGCGAATGCCGAACAGGGCCAGGATGCCGTTGCCAATCGTGTTGACCAGCCAGACCAGCGGCGTGAACAGCAGCTGCAGCGGTTTGAGGATGACACTGGACGGAAAGGCAATAGCTTCCGGGCGCAGTGCGGCAAAGGTCTTCGGGGTGACTTCGGCAAATACCAGCATGACCAGCGTGATCACCACCGGCGCCATTGCCGTGCCCAGCTCGCCGAACCAGTAAAGGCCAAGCAGCGTGGCCAGGGTGGCAGCCGCGTTGTTGATGAAGTTGTTGCCGATCAGGATGGTGCCGAGCAGGCGGTCGGGACGTTTCAGCAAGGATTCCACGCGGCGCGCCGCACGGTTGCCCTGGCGGGCCAGGTGTCGCAGTCGGTAGCGGTTCAGCGCCACCATGCCGGTTTCGCTGCTGGAAAAGAACGCCGAGCCTGCAATCAGCAGCACCAGCGCACCTACCAGCAGCCCGGTAGGATAATCGTCCAACGGAAATTACTCGCTCTCTACGGGAAAGATATTGTCCGGACCGGCTGTTGCGCCTGTCAACCTCGCTGCAGAATCATCTGCAGGACCACCTGGGAGCCGAAAAAGGCCACCACCAGCAGGATGAAGCCGGCCAGGGTCAGGCGAATGGCGGTGAGGCCGCGCCAGCCAAGTACATGGCGGCCGGCCAGCAGCACCGCGAACACCAGCCAGCTGAGCAGGGTCAGTACGGTCTTGTGAACCAGGTGCTGGGCAAACAGGTCGTCCACATACATGAAGCCAAACACGATGGCGGCGGTGAGAAAGGCCATGCCGCTCCAGAGCAGTTCAAACAGCATCGCTTCCATCACCTGGATGGCGGGGAAGAACCGCATCACGCCGCGGATATGGCCGTGCTTGAGCTGCTGGTGCTGCAGCCAGACCAGCAGCGCCTGGCAGGCGGCCAGGGCCAGAATGGCGTAGCCGATGATGGAAAACAGCACATGGGTGCCCAGGCCGTGGGTCAGGTTGGCCGGGGTAATGCCGGTGTCGATCCACAGCGCGGCCGGAATGCTGACAGCGCTGAAGGGGAACACCAGCAGGCTGATCCATTCCAGATGGCGGTAGATGCTGGAGATGCACACCACGGCGACGCCGGTGGCGCCGATCACCGACGCAATCGGGAACAGTCCGATAAAGATGCCGTCGTCATGCACGGTCAGGTGCCACAGAGCACAGACATGGAACAGCAGGGCGATCATGCCCAGGCCGAGGAAGGCGCCGCGCTGTATCGGCAGGTTGCCCTTCAGCTGGCGGGCGGCCACCAGGGATGCCACCAGGTAGAGGACGCTGGCGACCAGTCCTGTCCAAACTGCTGTTGTCATGTGCTCTGAGATTCCCGTTCGTCGGCGGCAAAGTGTGTCACAGGGCCCGGGCCTTTTGAAGCTGCCACGGCTGCTGTCCCGGCCAGGGCCGGTCACGGAGGCTGAAATGGGGCGCTGAACGTGGGTATAATCGCGCCCCTGACCCCAGGAGACAGCACATGTTCGAGAATCTGACCGATCGCCTAGGCCAGTCGCTCAAGGGACTGGCCGGCCAGAGCCAGCTCACCGAAGACAACATCCGCGATACCCTGCGTGAGGTGCGCAAGGCGTTGCTGGAAGCGGATGTGGCGCTTTCGGTGGTCAAGGACTTCGTCGAGCAGGTCAAGGAAAAGGCCCTCGGCCAGGAAGTGCTTCAGAGCCTCAATCCGGGCCAGGCCTTCGTCAAGATCGTCAATGACGAGCTGGTTCACGTCATGGGCGATGCCAATGACGGCCTCAACCTGGCGGTGAAGCCGCCGGCCATCATTCTTATGGCCGGTTTGCAGGGCGCGGGTAAAACCACTTCGGTGGCCAAGCTGGCGCGTTACCTGCAGGAGCGGGAAAAGAAAAAGGTCATGGTGGTGTCTGCTGACGTCTACCGTCCGGCGGCCATCGACCAGCTGGAAACCCTGGCCGGCGAGGTGGGCGCCCATTTTGTGCCGTCATCCAGTGACCAGAGCCCGGTGGCCATCGCCCACAACGCGCTGGATGAGGCGCGCAACCACCACATGGACGTGCTGATCGTCGATACCGCCGGCCGACTGGCCATCGACGAGCAGATGATGGATGAGATCAAGGCGCTCAACGCGGCCATCAATCCCGCCGAGACCCTGTTCGTGGTGGACGCCATGACCGGCCAGGACGCGGCCAATACGGCCCGCGCCTTTGCCGATGCCCTGCCGCTGACCGGCGTCATCCTGACCAAGGCGGACGGTGATTCCCGGGGTGGGGCGGCGCTGTCGGTGCGTGCCATCACCGGCAAGCCGATCAAGTTCATTGGTATGGGCGAGAAGACTGACGCCCTGGAGCTGTTTCACCCTGACCGGATTGCCTCGCGCATCCTCGGCATGGGCGACGTGCTGTCGCTGGTGGAGGAAGCCGAGCGCAAGCTGGACAAGAAGAAAGCCGAGAAGATTGCCCGCAAGTTCAAGAAAGGCCGGGCAATGGACTTCGAGGACATGAAGGACCAGTTCCAGCAGATGCGCAATATGGGCGGCATGGCCGGCCTGATGGACAAGCTGCCGGGAATGGGCGGCATGATGCAGGCGGCCCAGGACCCGGCGGCGATGAAACAGATGACCCACATGGAGGCGCTGATCGACTCCATGACGCCGAAGGAGCGTCGCAACCCGGACCTGATCAAGGGCTCGCGCAAGCGCCGCATCGCCACCGGTGCCGGACTCGACATTCCGGCCCTGAATCGCCTGCTCAAGCAGCAGAAGATGATGGCCAAGATGATGAAGAAGCTGAAGTCCAAGGGTGGCATGAAGGAAATGATGCGCACCATGCAGGGCATGACCGGCGGAGGTCAGGGTGGTGGTATGCCGCCGGGTGGCTTCCCGGGCATGTGAGCGCCCACTCACAACTTCCTGTCCGGGTTGGTTCGATGCCCGGAAAAAGTGCTTTAAAACTGATCGACAGGTCGCTACAATCTGCGGCCTTTCGGATTCCGGATGTCCGGAGCCCTGCCGTTTTGCCTGGTGCTGACGGCCGAAAACAGCGTAAAGAAGGTAGAGAAGGCCCTATGGTTACCATTCGTATGTCCCGTGGCGGCTCCAAGAAGCGCCCGTTTTTCAACCTGGTCGTTGCTGACAGCCGCGACGCCCGTGATGGCCGTTTCATCGAGCGCATCGGTTTCTTCAACCCGATTGCCCGCGGTGGCGAGATCCGCCTGCGCCTGGACGAAGAGCGTCTGAACCACTGGGTATCCCAGGGTGCGCAGGTATCTGACCGGGTCAAGACCCTGGTCAAGGAGAACCGCAAGCTGAACGGCTGATGCTGGCGGATGCTGATGCCCTGACCGTGGGCAAGATTTCGGCGGTCTACGGCGTCAAGGGCTGGGTAAAGGTGTATTCACTGACCCAGCCCATAGAGAACATCTTGCAATACCGGCCCTGGCACCTGAGAGGCGCCAATGGCTGGGAGCCGGTGGAAGTCACCGGCGAGCGCCTGCACGGCAAGGGCATTGTTGTCCAGCTGGCGGGCGAAACTGACCGGGATCAGGCGCGCGACCGTTTTGTCGGCCGCGACATCGCCGTACCCCGATCCGCACTGCCAGCGCTGGAAGACGGCGACTTTTACTGGCGTGACCTGATGGGCCTTCGGGTTCGGCTGGAGGATGGTCGCGATATCGGCAAGGTGGTGCGCATGCTGGAAACCGGCGCCAATGATGTGCTGGTGGTGCGCGGCGACCGGCACAGTATTGATGACCGCGAGCGGTTGATTCCGTGGGTGCCTGAGGTCTACGTGACCGAGGTGGACACCACCGGGGGATGGCTCACGGTGGCGTGGGATCCGGACTTCTGAGGGCACCATGGACATTGCAGTGGTCACCCTGTTTCCGGAGATGCTCGCTGCAATCAGGGATTTCGGTGTCACCGGGCGGGCCGTCAGCGACGGCAAGCTGACACTGACAGCCGTGAATCCGCGGGACTTTACCCACGATGTTCACCGCACCGTGGACGACCGGCCTTTCGGCGGCGGGCCCGGCATGGTGATGAAGGCCGAGCCCCTGGCACAGAGCGTGGCAGCGGCGCGGCAGCAGGTAGACGGCAAGGTGGTCTACCTCAGCCCCCAGGGACAGCCCCTGACCCAGCACAAGGTCAGCGAGCTGGCCGGAGAGCCGGGACTGATCCTGGTGGCGGGGCGCTACGAAGGCGTTGATGAGCGTTTCATCGAGGCCTGTGTCGATGAAGAGATTTCCATCGGCGATTACGTCCTCAGTGGCGGAGAGTTGCCGGCCATGGTGCTGATTGATGCCGTGGCCCGCTACATTCCGGGCGTGCTGGGGCATGAAGATTCGGCCCGGCAGGATTCGTTCTCTGGTGAGAACAGCAACCTGCTGGACTGTCCCCATTACACCCGACCGGAGGTGTTCGAGGGCAGGGCGGTGCCGGATGTGCTGCGCAGCGGCAACCATGCGGCCATAGACCGCTGGCGGTTGCAGCAGGCACTGGGCAGGACCGCCGAAAGACGACCGGACCTGCTGGCAAAAAGGCGCCAGCAACAGGGTCTGGATGACGAACAGGAAACCTTGCTGGCGGCGTATCACAGTGATCGCAACCAGCGTAGTGACAGCGAGTAACAGGAGCAGGCAGTCATGAGCGGCAAGAAACTGGTGGTTCAGGAAATCGAACAGGCGCAACTGAAGGCCGACGTACCGGAGTTCGCCGCCGGCGACACCGTAACCGTCCAGGTGAAGGTTGTTGAAGGCAATCGTGAGCGTCTGCAGGCGTTCCAGGGTGTGGTGATTGCCAAGCGCAGCCGCGGCCTGAATTCCTCTTTCACCGTGCGCAAGATCTCCCACGGTGTCGGCGTGGAGCGGGTGTTCCAGACGCACAGCCCGCTGGTTGACAGCATCAAGGTGGAGCGCCGCGGTGACGTACGTCGCGCCAAGCTCTACTACCTGCGTGAGCGCACCGGCAAGTCCGCGCGCATCAAGGAAAAGGTGCGTTCCGCCAAGTAAGGTTTACCTCGCCTGCATTGAACGGCCACCCTCGGGTGGCCGTTTTTGTTTGTGCCGCCCGGCCGGCTCGGTTGTAATGGGGGCATGAGTTTGCGCGCGCCATCAGCCGGGAGTCCCGGTGACTGAACAGCAGCCCGTCCATGAGCCCCTGGTGGACCTGTGGCTCGATCATGCGTGGATGGAAAAGGGGCTCAGCGAGCACAGCCTGAGTAACTACCGGCGCGATCTGCAGCGCCTGGTGGACTGGCTGCACCGCCGCCAGCAGCGCCTCGTGCAGGTGGATCGCGCCATCCTGTTCGATTACCTCAGTGACCTGCATCGCTGTGGCCTGTCCGCCAGGACGGTGTCGCGCCATCTGTCGGCCCTGCGCGGTTTCTACCGCTGGGCCCTGCGCGACGGTCACGTCAGCGCCGACCCCACCCAGCAGGTGGACCGGCCCAGGACCGGCCAGCCGTTACCGAAGACCCTGTCGGAGGCCGATGTGGAGGCGTTGCTGGCCGCGCCGGACACCGCCACCGCACTGGGCCTGCGCGACCGGGCCATGCTTGAAGTCCTGTATGCTGCCGGGTTGCGGGTTTCGGAGCTGGTCGGCCTGACCGTGGACCAGGTCAACATGCGCCAGGGCCTGGTGCGCATCGTCGGCAAGGGCAACAAGGAACGCCTGGTGCCGCTGGGGGAAGAGGCCATGGTCTGGCTGCAGCGCTACATGCGTGATGGCCGGCCGCAGCTGTGCGCCGACCGCCAGCTGGATGTGGTTTTTCCGAGCCAGCGCGCCCAGCCCATGACCCGCCAGACCTTCTGGCACCGGTTGCGCCAGCTGGCGGTCCGGGGCGGGGTGACAAAACCCCTGTCTCCGCATACCCTGCGTCATGCATTTGCCACCCATCTGCTCAATCACGGCGCCGATCTGCGGGTAGTTCAGCTGCTGCTCGGCCACAGTGACCTGTCGACCACGCAGATATACACCCATGTGGCGAGGCAGCGACTGCAGGACCTGCACCAGGCCCATCACCCCCGATCGGGAACCCGCAGGCCCCGGGCGACGTCCAACGATGACACACAGACGGAGTAAACCGATGACACTATTGAGCCGCTTCTCAGCCCTGGTGGTGGTGGCCCTGCTGACCGGCGGTTGCCAGGCGGAGCAGGACGAGGCGCCGGCGGCGCCCGATCTTGACGCCGTGAAGGCAAAAATCGAGGCATCGTTTCCGGGTGCCACGGTGACGGCGATCAGTGACGCGCCCATGGCCGGCCTGATTGAGGTCCGTATCAACGATCGCGAAGTGGCCTATACCTCGCCGGATGGCCAGTATCTGCTGATTGGCGAGCTTTTCGAGATGCGCGAGAGCGGTCCCGTGAGCCTGGAGGAAGAGCGGCTTGGTGTGCTGCGACAGGAGGCCTTCGAGGCCATGGACAGCGGTGCCATGGTGACCTTTCCCGCGGACAAGCCCAAGGCGGAGGTGTATGCCTTTACCGACGTCAGTTGCGGCTACTGCCGACGCATGCACCAGCAGATGGAGAGTTACAACGCCCTTGGCATCACGGTGCATTATCTGGCGTTCCCGCGCGGCGGTATCAGTACCCCGGCCGCTGACCTGATGGCACAGGTCTGGTGTTCGTCTGACCGCCAGCAGGCCATGACGGATGCCAAGCTGGCTGGCCAGCTCAAGGAGATACCCAAGGCCTGTGATGACCCGGTGGCCGAGCAGTATGACCTGGGCGTGCGCCTCGGCGTTGGCGGTACGCCGGCGGTGTTCACCGCCGAGGGTGAGCAGCTGGGTGGCTACCTGTCGCCAGGTGACCTTGCCATGCGCCTTGGCCTGGGCCGCGAATGACACCCTGAGAGGCCCGTGCTGCGGGCCTCAGGGCGATTGACGTCAACCCGGCACGCCAGTAAGGTGTGCCCCGAGCCCCCGCCCGGGGGCTTTTTGCATTTTATGGGGAAGTTGTGGACGCAGATTTCCAGCGCATCCGCCGACTGCCGCCTTACGTCTTCAACATCGTCGGAGAGCTGAAGAAGGAGGCCAGGGCGCGCGGCGAAGACATCATCGATTTCGGCATGGGCAACCCGGACCAGCCGACACCGGCTCATATTGTCGAAAAGCTGGTGGAAACGGTGCAGCGTGGCGATACCCACCGCTACTCCCAGTCGCGCGGTATTCCGCGTCTGCGCAAGGCGATCTGCGACTGGTACCAGCGCCGTTACGACGTTTCCCTGGATCCTGAGCAGGAAGCCATCGTCACCATTGGTTCGAAGGAAGGGCTGGCCCATCTGGCGCTGGCCACGGTGGGGCCGGGTGATACCGTGCTCGTGCCCAACCCGAGCTACCCGATTCACCCCTATGGCTTCGTCATTGCCAATGCCGACATCCGTCATGTGCCCATGGTGCCTGGCGTGGATTTCTTTGCCGAGCTGGAGCGGGCGATTCGTGAATCCTGGCCCAAGCCGAAACTGCTGGTGCTGAACTTCCCCGGCAACCCCACCGCCCACTGTGTGGAACTGTCGTTCTTCGAAAAAGTGGTGGATATCGCCCGTGAGCACGGCATCTGGGTGGTCCATGACCTGGCCTATGCCGATATCGTCTTTGATGGTTACGAGGCGCCCTCGATTTTGCAGGTGCCCGGCGCCAGTGATGTGGCGGTGGAATTCTTCTCGCTCTCGAAAAGTTATAATATGCCCGGCTGGCGTGTCGGGTTCTGTTGCGGCAACCGGGAGCTGGTCAATGCCCTTGCCCGCATCAAGTCCTACCTGGACTATGGCACTTTCACGCCGATACAGGTGGCGGCCATAGCTGCGCTGGAAGGTGACCAGACCTGCGTCAGCGATATCCGGGACATGTACCGCAAGCGCCGTGACCTGCTCTGCAATGGACTGAATGAGCTGGGCTGGCCGGTGGAAACACCGCGAGCCACCATGTTTGTCTGGGCGCGGATTCCCGAGGCATTCCGGGAAATGGGTTCACTCGAGTTCAGCAAGAAGCTTCTCATGGAAGCAAAGGTCGCCGTATCACCCGGGGTCGGTTTTGGTGATTATGGTGATGACCATGTGCGATTTGCACTGATTGAAAATGAACACCGCACCCGTCAGGCATTGCGTGGTATCCGGCGCATGTTCCGTGAGCATGGCCTGGAAGACTGACGGTGGTTTTTCTCAAGGGGTAACAACGTGAATTCCGTAAAGGTAGGCATTGCAGGATTGGGGACCGTTGGCAGCGGCACCGTAAACGTGCTCAAGCGCAACGCGGATGAAATTGCCCGTCGTGTCG
Organism: Alcanivoracaceae bacterium; assembly: GCA_029212745.1. GTDB lineage: Bacteria > Pseudomonadota > Gammaproteobacteria > Pseudomonadales > Alcanivoracaceae > JARGOL01. The sequence goes on along the minus strand of JARGOL010000001.1, from coordinate 371,273 downwards.
GCCGTCCCATCCAGATCACCCATATTGGTGCGCGGCGGGACAATCCGGCCTGCGAGCTGGGTGATGACGTGCGTGTGTCTCGTGATGTCTTCGAAGTGGCCCGGGATCCGGACGTGGATATCCTGGTGGAGCTGATCGGTGGTACCGACGATGCCCGCGAGCTGGTGCTGACGGCCATTCGCAATGGCAAGCATGTTGTCACCGCCAACAAGGCGCTGATCGCCGAGCACGGCAATGAGATCTTCACCGAAGCACACTCGCGCGGCGTCGATGTGGCCTTCGAGGCGGCTGTCGCCGGCGGTATTCCCATTCTCAAATCACTGGGTGAGGGGCTGGCAGCTAACCACATCAACTGGCTGGCCGGCATCATCAATGGTACCGGCAACTTCATCCTTACCGAGATGCGTGACAAGGGCCGTGCCTTCGATGATGTGCTCAAGGAAGCGCAGGAGCTGGGTTATGCAGAGGCCGACCCGACCTTTGATGTGGAGGGCATCGATGCAGCGCACAAGCTGGCGATCATCGCCTCCATTGCCTTTGGTATTCCGCTGCAGTTTTCCCGCGTGTTTACCGAAGGCATCAGCCAGCTGACCACAGAGGACGTTGTTGCCGCCGAGCAGTTCGGTTACCGCATCAAGCACCTGGGCATTGCCAAGGACACTGGCAAGGGTATCGAAATGCGCGTGCATCCCACGCTGATTCCGCAGGAAGTCCTGCTGGCATCGGTGAACGGGGTCATGAACGCCATCATGATTGACGGCGATGCCGTCGGTCCAACGCTGTTTTATGGTGCCGGTGCCGGGGCAGAGCCGACCGCCTCCGCGGTGGTAGCGGACATCATCGAGCTCGGCCGTGCCCTGACGGCTGATCACGATGAAAGGGTGCCCTACCTGGGCTTCCATGCCGAATCCATGTCGGAAGCGCCCGTGCTGGCCATGGAAGACGTGGTCTGCTCGTTCTACGTGCGCATGCATGTGTATGACAAGCCCGGTGTGCTTGCCGACGTTACCCGGATTCTCAGCGAGAACGGCATCAGCATCGAGGCCCTGCAGCAGAAGGATCCGGAAGACAGCGACACGGCATCCATCGTCATGATGACCCACCGTGTCCAGGAGAAGAACATGAATCGGGCGCTGACCGAGATTTCGGCCCTGGACGCTGTTCGCGACAACATTGTGCGCATCCGGGTGGAAACCCTGGACGCCTGAAGAACGCAGTACCGATTAACGAGCAAGACTGACAAACGAGAGACAATGCCATGGCTTTCCGCGACCGATACACCGGCCTGATCAATCGCTACCGCGATCACCTGCCGGTGAATGATGACACCCGTATCATCAGCCTCGGTGAGGGCAATACGCCGCTGATCCGCCTGAAGAATATTCCGCGCCAGCTGGGCAAGGACGTGGATATCTACGTCAAGTATGAGGGCCTGAACCCCACTGGTTCCTTCAAGGACCGGGGCATGACCATGGCCGTGACCAAGGCGGTGGAAGAGGGCAGCAACGCCATTATCTGTGCGTCCACCGGCAATACGTCGGCGGCGGCAGCAGCCTATGCAGCCCGTGCGGGTATCACGGCGTTCGTCCTCATCCCCGAGGGCAAGATCGCCATGGGCAAGCTGGCCCAGGCGATGATGTACGGCGCGGTCACGCTGCAGATTCGCGGCAACTTTGACGAAGGCATGGAGCTGGTCAAGCAGGTGGCTGAACAGGCGCCCGTGACCATCGTCAATTCGGTCAACCCGTACCGGTTGCAGGGTCAGAAGACGGCCGCCTTCGAGATTGTGGAAGAGCTCGGTCGCGCCCCGGATTACCACTGCCTGCCGGTGGGCAACGCGGGCAACATTACCGCGCACTGGATTGGTTATTGCGAGTATTCCTCGCCGCGTGGCCAGAATGTCACCGAAGCCTGTTCCTTCTGCCAGGGCAACTGCCGCTACGCGGGCGGCCCGGTGGTGGGGAACCGTCCCGTGATGGTCGGCTACCAGGCCTCGGGCTCCGCCCCCTTCATGCGTGGCGAAGCGGTCAAGGATCCCGAAACCGTGGCCACCGCCATTCGTATTGGCAACCCGCAAAGCTGGAACCAGGCGTGGAAGGTGAAAGAAGAATCCGGCGGCTGGTTTGATGAACTGGAAGACGCGGACATTCTCAAGGCGCAGCGCATGCTGGCCCAGCATGAAGGCGTTTTCTGTGAGCCGGCATCGGCAGCATCCATCGGCGGCGCCATGCGGGATATCCTCTCCGGGCGCATACCGGAGGGATCCACTGTCGTGTGTACGCTGACGGGTAACGGCCTGAAAGATCCTGATACCGCCATCAAGCAGTGCCAGGACGCGCGTATGGTCACCATCGATGCCACGCTGGGGTCGGTAAAAGAAGCGATTCTCGGACACATGGAGTAAGTCCGGGACGCCCGATCGGGTGAAGGTACTGTCAAGAAAGCCGCTGGAAAGCGGCTTTTTTTATGCCGCCCTGTTTTGTTCCCTGCCGTGAAACGTCGTGCTGGCAGTGCTTTGCGCCGAAGTTTGCATGGTGCCAGCGATGTGCTTACGGTAAATGAGGGATCATTAAAGTGGGGAAACTGCTATGCAACGAGACGTTGTTTTTCGTGCGGCGGGCATGCTGACAGCCGCGCTGCTGTCCGTTACGGCCGGCACGGCTCGCGCCGGTGCCGAGTTGAGCGCCGGGGTCTGGTGGGTTTACCAGAATACCCTGGAGTCGGATTTTTCCGGACCGTCCTCGGCTTTCGATGAAAACCTGGACGCGGAAACCGGCGGCAGCTTTGCCGATCCGGCGCTGGTGGTCTACGGCTCTGATGACGGCAGTCATGGTCCGTGGCATTTTTCTGCGGAGATGCGAATTGGTACCGGTTCATTCAGCGCACCATCGCGCAACAACAGCGGTGACAACTTCACCATGCACAAGGCGTGGATCGGTTACGACCTGAATGAAAACAACAGTCTCAAGATCGGTAAAAGCCAGGTGCCTTTCGGCTGGAAGACATCCAACTTCTGGCCCGGTGATATTCTCCAGGGGGGCTACGGTGACCAGATGGATGTGGGCCTCAAGCTGTCTGGCTCCCAGTCACGCCTGAGCTACGACCTGGCCTACTACCACCAGGATGACTGGGGCGAGACCAGCACCGACACCGTGGATGACAACGGCCACTGGGGCACGCAGGGCACCTTTGACCCGGATGGCGTGCCCGGCAATGCAGACGACTACACATCGGCCAGTTACCGCAAGATAAAGACCGGTGTGGTCAATCTTGATTTTGAGCTAACCGCCGCGCACACGCTCGGTGTGTCATACCAGCGTGGGCGCATGCAGGATCTTTCCGCGCAGACAGCGGCCGCACAGAACGACGACGGCAAGCATGATGCCGTGGACCTGCACTATTACTTCACCCACAAGGGCTTCAACTTCAAATACCGCTACATCGATGCCAGTCGCGACTTCTCCGATATGACCAGTTTGCTGGCCAATTGCACCAGTTGTCCGGCTGACACGGACGTGGAGACCACGCGGCATGTGGCTCACCTGAGCCTGCGCAAGGACCGCTGGAACTACTACATCGAGGCGTCCCGTGCCTCAACGGATACGCGCAACAACCTGGCCGAAAACGTGGAAGCCTATGCGCCGGGGGTCAGCTACCAGTACGGCCCTGGCTGGCTGTATCTGGAATACCTGTGGCAGAACGGTGACATCGGCAGTTATGGCGATGTCTACGAAGCTGACTTCCGCACCATCTATGCATCCTTCGATTTCTATTTCTGACCGGCAATGTACCGGCGGGCTGTTTCCGCCGGTTGTCGTTTGGTGATGCATTGTCGACTCAGAATGAGGAATGAAAGATGTCAGAGACACAATCAGAGATAAAGATTGAAGAACTGGAAGCCCAGTACGAAACCGAATTTGAAGTGGGCCAGGACAATGTGCAGATGCTGGGTATGGATCTGCATAACCCGGTGTTCTTCTTCAGCAGCCTGCTGATCCTGGTATTCGTGATTGGCACGCTGCTGTTCCCGGAATCGGCCAACACGGCCCTCGGTGATACCAAGACCTGGGCGATCAACAATTTTGACTGGCTGTTCATGGTGGCGGGCAACTTCTTTGTGCTGTTCTGCCTGACTCTGGTGGTGCTGCCGTTTGGCCGCATTCGGCTGGGCGGCGACGATGCCCGGCCCGAGTTTTCCACCCTCTCCTGGTTTGCCATGCTTTTTGCCGCCGGTATGGGCATCGGCCTGATGTTCTGGTCGGTAGCCGAGCCGGTAGCCTACTACACCGACTGGTACGGCACTCCGCTGGGCGTTGAGGCCAACACCGAGGCCGGTGCGCACATGGCCATGGGTGCCACCATGTTCCACTGGGGGCTGCACCCGTGGGCGATCTATGCGGTGGTGGCCCTGTCGCTGGCTTTTTTCGCCTATAACAAGGACATGCCGCTGACCATTCGCTCGGCCTTCTATCCGTTGCTGGGAGATCGCGTCTGGGGCTGGCCCGGCCATATCATTGATACCGTGGCCGTGGTGGCGACCATTTTCGGTCTGGCCACGTCGCTTGGCTTCGGTGCCAAGCAGGCCGGCGGTGGCCTCGAATTCCTGTTTGATATTCCCAACCAGATCAACACCCAGATCGCCATTATCATTGGCGTGACGGCAGTGGCCATCTTCTCGGTGGTGCGTGGTCTCGACGGTGGCGTCAAACTGCTCAGCAACATCAATATGGGTATCGCCGCCGTGTTGCTGCTGTTTGTTGTGCTGGCGGGATCCACCGTCGCCATTCTTGGCTGGATGGGGACAACGTTGGTGTCCTATGTGGAAAATATTTTCTCGCTCAGTAACTGGGTCGGCCGCGATGATGAAACCTGGTACCACGGCTGGACGGTGTTCTATTGGGCCTGGTGGATATCCTGGTCGCCGTTTGTGGGCATGTTCATTGCGCGCGTGTCACGCGGACGTACCGTGCGTGAATTCATCATTGCGGTGTTGCTGATTCCGACCCTGATCACGGTGGTATGGATGGGCGCGTTCGGCGGCAGTGCCGTGGAGCAGGCCATGAACGGGGTCGGCGCCCTCACCGAGGGTATTGATGATGTTTCCCTGGCCATGTTCCAGATGCTGGAGAACCTGCCCCTGACGAACATTACCTCGTTCCTGGGCATCGTCCTGGTGCTGGTGTTCTTTGTCACTTCCTCGGACTCCGGATCGCTGGTGATCGACAGCATTACCGCCGGTGGCAAGCTGGATGCGCCGGTGCCGCAGCGCATTTTCTGGGCCACCATGGAAGGCGTGATCGCCGGGGCCCTGTTGTTTGGCGGTGGTGAGCAGGCGCTGGGCGCCCTGCAGGCGGGCGCCATCAGTGTCGGATTGCCATTCACTGTGGTGCTCTTGTTGATGTGCGTGAGCCTGTTCAAGGCCCTCAATCATGAGCACCTGTTGCTCAGGCTCAAGGCTGCCTGACGCTACAGGGTGTTGCGGTTGATCACCATCTGCAGCCGCACCAGGGATGGCAGGTGAGGGCCGATCAGGCCCTTGCCGGTGGTCAGCAGCGCGCCGCTCAGGTCGCGCTGCGGGTCCGCCCAGCAGTAGATGCTGATGAAGCCCAAGTGACCAAACGCCTGGGGCGTCCCCGGGCCGTACAGGCTGACCGTCTTCTGGCCAAGCATGAAACCCGGTGAAAACTGCAGGGGCAGCATCAGTGTCCGGTCAAAGCGTGCCGGTTTTACCGCCGTGGTCGCACGGCGCACCGTTTCCGGGCGGAATATCTGCTTGTCCTGCCAGCGCCCGTCGTTGAGCAGCATCTGGAAGAAACGGCTGGCTTCCTCGGCGGTGGCATACAGATTCCCCGCCGGGATGGCGATCTGGCGAAAGCGCGGGTCGTTGGACACCTCGACCACCTGCTCAAGGGGGCCGCCCACGGCGTACTTCAGGTAGGTGTCCACGGCGCCCAGCTTGAGCCCTGTGACCACATTTTCTGCCGGCTCACCCTGCTCCAGGCCGAAGCTGAAATATTTCATGCCCATGGGTTTGCGGATAACCGTATCAAGCAGGGTATTGATGTCCTCGCCGGTTACCGCCTCGATCAGGGCGCCCAGCACGAATCCGGCAGTGATGGCATGGTAGGCCTGTCGGCGTCCCGGGTTGTCGGGTTTCGCCGCCGTCATCATCTCGGTGACTTTCTGCACGTCGAACAGGTCTTCCGGGCCCACATCTTCCTGGATGCGCGGTACGCCGCCGCGGTGGGTGAGCAGGTGCATGACGGTGGTGCGATGCTTGCCATGGGCGCCGTATTCCGGGACGTAATAGGCCAGTGGTTTTTCCAGGTCCACTTCGCCCCGTTCCACCAGGTGATGCACCAGCATGGCGGTCACCGCCTTGGACGCGGAAAACAGGCACACCGGCGTGTCCACCTGCAGCGGCTGCTGGTCGCGCATGCGACTGAAGCCCATGGCACGGTCGTAGAACAGCTCGCCCTGGCGTCGCAAGGCCAGGCTGATGCCCGGGCTCATGCCAGTGGCATACAGGCCCTTGTGGGCGCGCCAGATGGCTTCCCGGTTGCTTTCGACAAGGCCGGCCGCATGGATGTCTGCTTCATCGCCGCGTGCAGTGATACGGCTCAGGGGCCGCGGGATCTTGACGCTGGGTGAGGTCAACAGACGGCGGGGGAACGCGGGTAATGCCATGGAATACTCCCGAATGCACAGGCTGTCCATTGTGCGGTGACCATGATCGGGGTCAATGGCCCTTCACGCCATAACCGTGGCAAACTCGGACAATACATACAGATATCTGACCAGGAGGCCGACCATGTCAGCCATCAAACAATCCGATTTCCAGAGCTTTGCCGAATTCTACCCGTTCTACCTGCAGGAGCATGGGCATCCGACCTGCCGGCGCCTGCACTTTGTCGGCACCTCGCTGGTGATTGCCACGCTGGTGTGGACGCTGGTCACGGCCAACTGGTGGGGGCTGTTGCTGTTGCCGGTGGTGGGCTATGGCTTTGCCTGGGTTGGCCACTTTGTGTTCGAGAAGAACCGTCCGGCCACGTTCCAGTATCCGTGGTATTCGCTGGCCGGTGATTTCGTCATGTTCAAGGACATGCTGGTGGGCCGGATCGACTGGTAGTCAGCGCGCACCCTCGGCAACGCCACCAATGGTGTTGATCAGGCTCTGCAGGAATTGCTGCTGGGCCGGGGAAACGCCAGTGTCCACCGGCAGCGTGGGAGCGTCTGGCCGTGCCACGTATTCAACATCCGGCAGGTAACGCTGCTGTTCTTCCACGGTTTCCAGTGTTTCCAGTTGCCGCGACTGGTCTGCGGCCATGGGAGCAAGGCTGTTGCCCACGGCCTGCTGCTCCATTTGCCGGGCATCCAGCTCCTGCAAGCCGCTGTCGTCGGCCAGCGCCGGCGTACTGGCAAACAGCAGTGCAGCGATAATCAATGGTGACGGGCGCATGAGTACATTCCTCCTGCGAAGAGACCTGCAATGACAATAGCACATCAATGGCCACCCGCCGGAGGCCGGCCATCGGCACACCGCCGCGGCTTGCCGGATCTGGACACTGCCGAGCACATCGACCGGTTCGTTCACCTGTTTTACCAGCGCCTGCTGGCGGACCCGTCATTGGCGCCGTATTTCACCGAGGTGGCGGGCATCTCGCTGGAGGCGCACCTGCCCCTGATCAGTGCCTACTGGCGCAAGATGCTGCTGGGCGAGGCGGGCTATCAGCGCCATACCATGGCGCGGCACCGGCAGCTCCACGCCCGGCGCGCCCTGGGTGGCGCCCAGCATGAGGCATGGCTGGGGCACTTCTTTGCGGTGGCAGAGGCCCATTTCAGCGGACCGAAAACAGACCGCGCACGGCACATCGCCGCACGGGTGATGGATAATCTTTACCAGCAGCTGGCAACGCTGCCCGGCGGCAAGGCCTGACTCAGGCCAGTGCCGGAATGGCCAGGTTGGCCGCGACCAGCGCGCCGCCCCACAGGTAGCAGCTGGTGATCAGTACCGGGTCCGATGCCAGCTTGCGCCGGTTGAGCTGGAACCAGGCGCCCGCCGCGATCAGCGTCAGGCCCAGAACCAGCACCACTACAGTCATTATTGTCATCATGGTCATGGAATGCGTCCGTTTTTCCCGGGGAATACCCTTGTGTAGCGCGCGGGTATGGGGAAAAGCTAGCCAATCATGACCAGGCGGTCAATCCGGGTATACAGCAACCGTGTTTCTGTTGCCTCAGCCGATCACGCCGGACGCCTTGAGTGCGGCATAGGTGGCATCGTCCAGCCCCAAATCCCGGCGCAGGACCTCGTCGTTATGGGCACCCACATCAGGACCGGGCCAGCGCGTGCCGCCCGGGGTGTCGGCCAGTTTCGGTAAAATGGCCGGAATCTTCAGCGGCTTGCCGTTGATCTCCACCTGCTCGAACAGGCCGCGGGCCTGGAAATGCGGGTCAGCCACCATGTCGGCGGCGCTGTAGATCGGGCCTGCCGGTACCCGCGCCTCGTCCAGGGTGGCAAGAATCTCGCTGCTGCTGTGGCTGGCGCACCAGTTTTCCAGGGCGGCATCGATTTCCTGTTCATGGGTGACGCGCCCGGCGTTGCTGGACAGGCGCGCATCGTCGGCCATGTCCGCACGACCCGCCGCCGTCATCAGGCGTTTGAAGATGGAGTCGCCGTTACCGCCAATGATGACGTACTTGTCATCCGAACAACGGTAGGTGTTGGTGGGCACAATGCCGGTGACCGTGGAGCCGGAGGCACCACGCACCTGGCCGGCGCCGTCGTATTCCGGGATCACCGCTTCCAGCAGGTTGAACACGGCTTCGTAGAGGGCGACGTCGACCACTTGCCCGGTGCCGCCGCGCTGGCGCTGGAACAGCGCCATCATGATGCCCAGGGCGGCGTGGATGCCGGCTACGGTGTCGCCCATGGACAGGTTGGGGCGCACTGGCCGCTCACCCGGGAAGCCGTTGACATGTCGAAAGCCGCCAATGCCTTCGCACACCGAGGCATAACCGGGGCGTGGCGCATAGGGGCCGGTCTGTCCGTAACCGGAAATCCGGGTATAAACCAGGCCGGGGTTGCTTTGCTTGAACTGCTCCGGGCCGAGCCCCCAGGCCTCCATGGTGCCGGGGCGGAAATTCTCGATCACCACATCGGCACCGTCGATAAGCTGGCGCGCCAGGTCCACGCCAGCGTCCTGTTTCAGGTCCAGCGTCACGCATTTCTTGTTGCGGCCCAGGGAGCGCCACCAGAATGAGGTGCCGCTGTCGTCCAGCGTGCGCCAGCCGCGAATGGGGTCGCCGCCGGGGGGTTCCACCTTGATGACATCGGCGCCGAAGTAGCCCAGCAGGGTGCCGGTGAAGGGGCCAGCCAGCAGCTGGCCCATTTCGATGACGCGGATGCCCTGGAGGGGCAGGGCAGGGTTCTGTGTATTCATTTATTGCTCATTCCGGCGAGAATTTGCGGCCATTCTAACGGGAACAGACAATATTGTATACAATCCGTCAGCGGCCGTTATCCACCCAGGGGCGCACGGTGTGCCGTGGCGTGTTCACGCTTTGCCAGTAGAAATCACGCGGCCCACCCGGGCCCACCCAGTCGGGAAACCACAGGGTGTTGTCCATGGTGGCGTAGCGCAGGTTGCCGAGGTCGATGTCACGTTCCCCGGCCAGGCGCACCATGGTCTGCAGTACCTTGCTGTGATCAATGAACACCGGTTCCTCCACCACCTCGATGATGGCATCACGGATCAGGCCGTTCAGGTCTTCGCGGGCAATACCGGTGAACCGCATGCGATTGAGATCCGCCAGGAAGGCATCGGCGAGGGCTTCGGAAGACGTGAAGCGGCCATGTGCTACAGCCTGTGTCAGCACCTCGCCGACCAGCTCGTCGTAATCCCTGAACTTGTCCGCGTTCTCCGGGCGCGCCAGTGCCAGCAGGGCTTCACCGAGACTGGACATGTTGCGGTAGTCCAGCTTGGGTATGGCGCCCATGAGCTTGATCGCCGGCCTGGGCAGGCCGGTGCTGTCAAAGCCGATGCGCGGCATGGCACCGGGGAAGCGCTCGTGCTCGGAGAGATCATCGGCGTTATCGGCATAGACCATGTTCATTTCCATGCCGTCCAGGAAAGCATCAAACAGCCCGCCCTCGACCACCGGCAGGTGGTTGCTGAAAAACATCTGCCAGCCCTGGTTGGAATCCATGAACAGCCAGTCGCCGGGCAGGCGGGTGCTGTTCAGGCGATTCTCGAACTCGCTCATCTTGCCATCCACAAACCCCATGTCCTGTTCCGACTGGTAGACGCTGTCGTAAGTGACCTGGGCGCCATTGAGGTTGTGGAAGTCGATATTCACCTCGATACGGGGCTCGCGCAGGAACATGATGAAGTACTTCAGCGTGCGCATGCTGTCGATGGCAAACCGGGACGGTATGGTCACCGATTGCTCGTGGAAGTTGATGGCGAACTGCTGGCTGAAGAAGGTGGGCAGGTGCCAGTACCAGATCCGGGCTTTTACCAGCATGGATGCACGCACAGGGCCTTCGCGCTTGGCTATCGGGGTGACCTTGATGTTATCGCGGGAATTCAGGCCCACGCGCAGGTTCTGGTTGAGGATGCCCGTGCTGATCTTGACGTAGATATTGTCAAAGACGTTCTGGCCATGACGGGGACCGGCCTTGGGCGCCACATGGTTGAAATTGGTGAAGTCCTTGGGGTCGAAATCCAGCTCCAGGACGGTGCTGTCCACCCGCCCCTTGTCCAGGTCCACATTGACATAGTCGGCTTCGGAGCGCGCCGGGTTGTCCAGCATCAGGTAGGCATAGCGGGGGTCATTGCGGGGCGAATCCAGGCGGATTTCGCGCAGGATACGGCCCTCCACATCACCGTGCTCGGGCTGGTACTTGATGCCGGCGTCACGAAACATGAAAACCAGCTCGTCAAAATCATCGAACACGCCCGGCTCGCCCTCGGGCTTTGCCTTGTTATAGCCCTCGATCCATATCAGTCCGCTGCGGTCGTATTCATCAATCTGGAACGGTATCGGGATCATCTTGTCGCCCTTTACCGCCATCAGGGACAGGCGCTCATGGGGGATGTTTTCGTCCACGCGGATGTCATAGCCGCGCACGGATACCGGGTACATGTAGGTGAAATGCGTGGTGTCCAGCGCCATGATGGCCCGGTGCAGCTGGTCAGAACCAATGTTCTGCAGACCGCCCGGGTAGCGGGTCAGGGCACCGGGGTCCTTCTTGTAGATTTCAATGAAGGCCTGGAAGAAATTTTCCGACAAATTACCTTGCCACTCCTCACGGGCCTGCGACGTGCCGCAGACAGTGATGACGACAAGCAAAGCTACTGCGCGCCAGCCATGCATTTTGTTATTCTCCGCCTTCATGAGCTGGCGACGGGCCAGCGAATCCGGTGTTGTGGCCGTCAAAACGGCTTTTCTGGTGTGCGGCCTAGGTTATGACAACTGATGCAGAAAAAGTAGGGCTGGGGCGACTGGCAGAGCGGCTCGTAAGCCTGTTGCCGGCGGCAACCCTGGCGCGCGTGTCACTGCCGCTGGTGCCGGAGCTGGATTTGTGGCTGATTGCCGATACCCTGCGCGGCAAGCCGCTGGACCCGGTCACCATTGACCGCCTTATGTCCGAGCCCCCGTACTGGACGTTCTGCTGGGCAAGCGGACAGGTGCTGGCCCGGTACCTGCTGGACCATCCACACCTGGTGGCCGGCCGCACGGTGGTGGATGTCGGGCCCGGTTCCGGCGTGGTCGCCATCGCCGCTGCCATGGCCGGCGCCCGCCGCGTGATTGCCTGTGACCTCGACCCGGATGCCCGTCTGGCCAGTGCGGTGAATGCGGCAGAAAACGGGGTCACGGTGGAGCCCGGCGATGACCTGAACCGGGCCCTGGCCGAGGCTGATCTGGTCACCGCTGCCGACATTCTCTACGACCGGGATAACCTGCCGCTGGTGGCGCGCATGCGCATGGCAGCACCGGTGCTGCTGGCGGATTCGCGGGTCCGGCACCTTGATCCGCCGGGATATGACCATATAGGGACAGTGACGGCCACCACCTGGCCGGATCTGGATGAGTCACAGGAATTCAACCGGGTGCGCCTGTTCGCCGCCGGCGAGGGCTTCCCGGAACCCCTGGCCAATACGCCTGTCGAACCGCAGGCATAACCCGTTGCACGTATTCCGCAGTTGTCAGAAGGAAAAATTCATGGGTCAACAGCGTACATTGATCAGCATCCTTTTCATTGCCCTGATGGGCGTAGCCATGCCCTCCCATGCCCTGCTGCCGGAGGCCGATGCCCAGGGGCATATTGTGCCGTCGCTGGCGCCGATGCTCGAACAGGTCTCGCCGGCAGTGGTGAATATTGCCACCACCGCCCGCGTGCGCCAGCGCAACCCCCTGCTTGAGGATCCGTTCTTCAAGCGCTTTTTCAATCTGCCTAACCAGCCGCAGCAGGAGCGCCGCACCACCAGTGCCGGCTCCGGGGTGATCGTGGATGCCCGCGAAGGCTATGTGCTCACCAACGCCCACGTCATTGATGGTGCCGAGGAAGTGGAAATCACGCTCAAGGACGGTCGCAGCTTTACGGCAGAGGTCATCGGCGTGGACAGGGAAGTGGATCTCGCCGTGGTGCAGGTGGAGGCCGACGGTGAAGATCTCAGTGAAATCACCATTGCCGATTCCACCGGCCTGCGTGTGGGTGATTTCGTGATTGCCATCGGCAATCCGTTCGGCCTGGGCCAGACGGTCACGTCGGGTATTGTCTCTGCGCTGGGACGCACCGGTCTGGGCATCGAAGGTTACGAGAACTTCATCCAGACGGATGCGTCCATCAACCCGGGCAACTCCGGTGGCGCGCTGGTCAACCTGCGTGGCGAACTGATCGGCATCAACACGGCCATCATTGCCCCGGCAGGGGGTAATGTCGGCATCGGCTTTGCCATCCCCACGGAAATGGCGGTCAATGTCATGCAGCAGCTGATCGAGCATGGCGAGGTACGTCGCGGCGTTCTGGGCGTCACCATCCAGGACCTGTCACCGGAACTGGCCGAGGCATTCGGTATCGAGCGTCAACGTGGTGTGGTCATTACCCAGGTGATGGATGACAGCGCCGCCAGCGACGCCGGCCTGGAAGCCGGAGACGTGGTGGTGGAAGTGGACGGTGTGCCGGTGAAGCGTTCCTCCGACTTGCGCAACAAGGTGGGGCTGTCGCCGGTGGGCGAACGCGTCACCCTGAAAGTCATCCGTGACGGCAACGCGCGCAAGGTGGAAGCGGTGATCCGTGAGACCAGTGAGCTGACCGCCTCCGGTGCCGACGTGTCCCAGTATCTGGAGGGCGCCAGCCTGCGCAACCTGCGCGAAGGCGAATTGCCCCATGCCAGCGCTGGTGTGCTGGTCGAGAGTGTCGAGCAGGGCAGTCCGGCCTGGCGTGCGGGCGTGCGCACCGGTGATGTGATCATCAATGCCAACCGCCAGGAAATCAGTGACATGGAAAGCCTGGCCGAGGCGATTCCGGAAAAGGACGACGGCATCCTGTTACGGATCAACCGTAACGGCGGCATCTTCTTCGTCGTCATCCGCTAATCGCCAGGCGGGCACCGGCGGGTGCCCGCCTCAGTCCAGGCGCATGCCCCACAGGGCGGCGCGTGCGGCGAAACGGCGGCTGACCAGTCGCAACGCCAGAATCTGCAGCTTGTTGAGCCAGCCGGTGACCACTGCCGGCCGGCCCGCAAGCATGGCCTCAAGGCCCTGGCGCACCACCTCATCGGCCTGCATCAGCACCATTTTCTGGTAGAAACTCATCTTGCCGTCCTGGCCGGCACTGTCGAGGAACTCGGTGGCGGTGACGCCCGGACACACCACTGTGGCCGTCACGCCGGTACCGCGCAGTTCGCAGGCAAGCGCTTCGCCCAGGGACAGGACGTAGGCCTTGGTGGCGGCGTAGGCGCCATACAGCGGGCCGGGCTGGAACGAGCCCACGGATCCCACCTGCAGGATATGACCATGGCCTCGCTCGACCATGTCGCGGCCGAACAGCTGGGTCAGCTGGGTCAGCGTCACGACATTCAGCGCCAGCATGTCGTTGATGCGTGCCAGGGGCTGGGACATGAAGTAGCCGTGCACCCCGAAGCCGGCATTGTTGACCAGGATATCCACGCTGATGTCACGCGATTTGACCTCGCTGTGAAGTGCTTCGGCCGCACCCTGCTGCGACAGGTCATGGCTGATCACGGTGACCGACACACCCTGGCTTTCGCACTCGCTGGCAATGCGGGCCAGGGCATCTGCCCGTCGCGCCACCAGCACCAGGTGACAGCCACGCCGGGCCAGCTGCCGGGCAAACTCTGCGCCCAGGCCACTTGATGCGCCGGTGACCAGCGCCGTACGGTTGTTGAGTGAGTCCATGCCGATTCCTCCTGCGTATACGCTGCAACCGGTTATAGTGACCTGACAACGTGAATGGCAACCGCATGAAACGAATCCCGCTTCCATGAATACCAATGGCCGGCCCCTGTCCGTGATGCCCCTGGGGTGGAGCGCAGCGTTGCTGCCGCTGCTGACGATCCACCTGTGCTTTGTGCTGTCGGTGGCGCAGGGCCATATTGATCCGTGTTTTCCCTACTGGGAGGGATGCAGCAGCATCTCCCGCGCCGGGCGACACGGCGCGGCCTACTTTGTTTTCAAGGGCGGCATGATTCCGGCGGCGGTCCTGCTGGCGGGTTTCTGGTGGCTCAATCGTGCCTGGCTGGCGCAACTGGGGCAGCGGCTGCCGTCACTGCCCTGGCTGGGGCTGGTGGCCAGTGTGGCCCTGCTGCTCTATACCCTGACCCTGGGACACCGGGGGGAAGCCTTCCACATGCTGCGGCGGATTGGCGTGATTGGCTATTTCGGCCTGACCTTCATTGCACAGCTGAAGCTGTCAGCGGCGCTGGCGCGCAGTGAACCGATGCGCATTGCCGGGCAACGCCTGGTCAGGCTGAGCCTGTTGACCCTGTTGATCGGTTTGCTGTCGGTGCTGGCGGGACTGGTGTGGCCCGAGCGCCATGACGACATGGAGGACGGTTTTGAGTGGCTGCTCGCGTTGCTGCTCAATGTCCACGCCCTGGCTGTGGTCGCCCTCTGGCGCCGCAGCGGCCTGCGTTTACACCTGCAATCCGGGCCGGGGTAACCCGGCCCGGGCAGCGCCGCGGGTCAGCGGCCGAGGATCATGTCCGCGGCTTTTTCGGCGATCATGACCGTGGGGGCATTGGTGTTGCCGCCGATCAGCGTGGGCATGATGGAGGCATCGACGACACGCAGGCCTTCAAGGCCATGCACCGACAGGCCATCAGGTGACACCACGGCCATGTCATCCACACCCATCTTGCAGGTGCCCACCGGGTGGTAGATGTTGTCGCACTTCTCGCGCAGGAAGTTGCGGATGTCATCATCCGTTTTTGCAGCGCGGCCCGGGAATATCTCGTCACCCCGCCAGGGCGCCAGCGCGTCCTGTTTCATGATGTCGCGCATGGCCTTCACCCCGCGCACCATGGTTTCCATATCCTCTTCCTCGACCAGGAAGTTGGGGTCGATCAGCGGGGCTGCTGCCGGATCGGCGCTGGACAGCCGGACAGAGCCGCGCGACTTCGGTCGCAGGATGCAGACATGGCCAGAGTAGCCGTAACCCATGCTGAACAGGGTGTTGAGCCCATGGTTGTCGAGCCGGGCCGCCGTCAGGTGAAGCTGGAGATCGGGGATCTGTTCTTCCGGGCGTGACTTGATGAAGCCACCGGCCTCGGCAACATTGGACGTCAGCTGGCCCTGGCGCCGGTAGAAGAAATCCCACATGCCCTTGGTGCCGGTCTTCAGCAAGGCGCCTGGCGCCAGGTTGAGGGTGTCCTTGCGCAGTGACTTGTGCACCACCAGTGCGTCCGGGTGGTCTTGCAGGTTGCTGCCCACGCCGGGCAGGTCGGCAACACAATCGATGCCGTGCTTGCGCAATTCGCCAGCGGGGCCGATGCCGGAAAGCTGCAGCAGTTGCGGTGAATTGATGGCGCCGCCGCAAAGGATGACTTCGCCGGCCTCGATGGTGCGCATGTGGCCCTTGATATTTGCCTGCACACCAACAGCACGATCGCCGTCAAACAGGATGCGGTGGGCGAGGGCCTCAGTGAATACGTCCAGGTTCTCGCGCGCCAGGGCCGGGTGCAGGTAGCCGCGTGCCACGCCGCAGCGTTCGCCGTCCTTCTGGGTAACCTGGAAAAGGCCCACGCCTTCCTGGACATCATTGTTGAAATCATCCGCAGCCGGGTGACCGGCCTCCACGGCCGCGTTGACGAATGCATTGCTGACCGGATGCGAATAGCGCAGGTCGGCCACGTTGAGCTTGCCGCCGGTGCCGTGGAATTCGCTTTCGCCGCGTTCCTGGTGCTGCGAGCGCTTGAACAGCGGCAGCACGTCGTCCCAGCCCCAGCCGTCGTTACCCAGCGATGCCCAGTGGTCGTAATCCCACTTGTGCCCACGGGTGTAGACCATGGCGTTTACCGCGCTGGAGCCGCCCAGGGTCTTGCCGCGCGGAATGTAGATTTCACGGTTATTAAGCGCCCGTTGTGGCACGGTATAAAAACGCCAGTTACGCGCGTTGGAGCGCATCATCAGGATGATGCCAACGGGCATGCGGATGAAGAGACTGTCGTCGGACGGACCTGCCTCAAGCAGGGCAACGCGGGTGTTGGGGTTTTCCGAGAGCCGGTTGGCCATCACCGACCCGGCAGAGCCGGCGCCGACGATCAGGTAATCATATTTCATCTGTAACATCCTGACGCAATGACGTTCAAACTGTCGGCCTGGCCCAAGGGGGCAGACCGCGGCACGCACGAACAGGGTGGCAACTCTGGCGGTGGCGCTTTCGTGCGACCCGGCTAGTGTAGCAAGACAGTGACATTGCGTACTGTGAAAATTCCTGACTGAACAGTCCTGACAACAACAGGAGCATCCAGATGACAGTAGTGGGCCGAGTGGTACTTGCGTGCCTGTGTGTGTGTCCAGCCGCCGGATTCGCCGAACGTTACAACGACAGCGCCATCCCGGGCTGGCAGGAGATTGTTTTTGATGGCCACACCGACTACCGGCGCGAGGCAGACTGTGTGCGTGCCACGGCCAGCGACAGTGCGTCCGGGCTGATTCGTGAAGCGCGGGTGTCGGTGGACGACACCACACAGCTGGGCTGGTCCTGGCGTGCGGACGCGTTGCCGGACTATGCCGGCAAGGTGGCTGAGAAGGACAAGGACGGAGACGATTTCGTTGCCCGTGTATACGTCATCCACGAAGGTTTTTTTCCCTGGCAGACGCGGGCCATCAATTATGTCTGGTCACAGCAGCATGCGGTGGGCAGTCACTGGCCCAATCCGTTCACCGGCAATGCGGTGATGGTGGTGGTGCAGTCAGGGGATGAGGGACTGGGCCAGTGGCACACGTTCGAGCGGTCCGTGCGCGCAGACTTTGCCCGTTATCACGACATTGCCATCGAGCGTATCGACGCCATTGCGGTGATGACCGATGCCGACAACACCGACGGTAATGCCAGCGCCTGCTACCGGCTGCCGTCGCTGTCCACATCGCGGTAGTAATCCAGCCGCAGGCGTTCGCGGTCGTCAAACAGCTGGCGCACGGTGAGGTGCGCGGCAATCAGGCTGCCGGTGCCGGCGCCGGTGGCAATCATCAGGATAATCAGGATCTGGTAGCTGACCGCGTCCATGGGGTCTGCCCCGGCCAGTAGCTGGCCGGTCATCATGCCGGGCAGGCTGACCAGTCCCGAGGCGGCCATCATGTTGATCACCGGTAACAGGCCCTGGCGGATACCGTCGATGCGCACGCCCCTGACCGCGTCCTGCCAGGTGTCACCCAGGGCCAGGCGAGCCTGTATACGAGGGGCTTGCTGGTGTGCTCCCTCGAGGATCCGGCTGATGGTCAGGGCAATGCCGGTCATGGTGTTGCCCAGCATCATGCCCAGTAGGGGAATGGCATAGCGCGGGTGGTACCAGGGTTCATGCTCGATCACCACCAGCAGTGCCAGCAGCGTCAGCAGGAAGCAGCCGCTGGTCATTGCCGTCAGGCCGGTGCGCCAGTCGCTGGCCCAGGGGCCGCGGTAGCGTTGCCGGATCACCACTTCACGCCCGGCGGCCAGCAGCATCACCAGTGACACCAGGGCTACCCAGACCAGCGAGACATTGTCGAATACCGCCTTGAGCACCAGGCCGAGCAACGTCAGCTGCAGGCACATGCGGCCCATGCTGGTGACCAGACCACTGGCGGTTTGCCGGCTCAGTGGCCGGCAGACGGCGGCCAGTGCAATCACCAGCAGTACCCCGAGGGCCAGCTCCGGCACTGAAATCACAACGTCGCTACTGTTCATTCCTGCGCCTCCACGCGGCCGTCGCGGATGGACCAGCGACGGGTCGCCAGTCGCATCTGCTGTTGCACATTGTGGCTGGTGAAGATCAGCGCGTTGCCTTCACCGGTCCATTCCTGAAGCAGGGTTTCCACCGCATCGGTATTGCGCTCGTCCAGGTTGGCGGTGGGCTCGTCCAGCATCAGCACGCGCGGATGGCGGGCCAGTGCCCGCAGCAGAGACAGGCGTTGGCGCTGGCCGGATGACAGACCGCTGGGGGAACGCTCCAGCAGCTCGTTGTCCAGTTGCAGGGCGGACAGCGGCAAGGTCACCTGTGCCGGGAAGTGATCAATCACGCGGCCACTCCACCAGGCCGATTCCGAGGCCACGTAACAGACCTGCTGGCGCCATGCATGGCCGCTGAATTGCGTGCGCGGCTGACCGTCAAAAAACACCTCACCGGTGTGCTCCAGCAAATCAGCCAGGCATTGCAGGAAAACGGATTTCCCGGCCCCGGAGGGCGCCGCCAGGCAAATGCGCTCGCCGGCATCAACCTGCAGGTTGGCGGCATGGATTACCGGATGGTCGAGGGAGCGGATGTCGAGCAGGGTCATGGGCGGATCATTCAACAGTGAGGCTCCATGATCTGGAAATCACCGGCTGATTGCACGTGTGGCGGCATGATTGTCCGGTTATCAGCGCCGGACTTGAGAAAATCGCGCGATTGCTGTTTATTATTTGATCATTGAGGTCTACAGGGAGCCGGCACGGTGCCGAGCAGGATGGCGGCCTCGCCGCCGATCAACGATGCACTCCTTCCGGCTGCCCGCAACGGGCGGTCCAGACCCTCTCCCGCTTTGAAATCCGGTGACATGTTTTTCAGGGTGCTGGCCGCTGGCCGGCGTTGCGTGATGTCGGCGCTTGCCGATGGTTCAGCAGACAGGGGGCGATGACAATGGGCGAGCGGATCCTGCGCCTGGATATTACCGGGGCACCGGTGGAGTGGCTGGACTGGCAGGGCGCTGCCGGTCTTTACAGTCGTGGCATGGTCACCTGGACCCTGGGCGACATCATCTATCGCCTGCGCGGTGGCACCAACCGGGTCACCGGGTTGCCATCGCGGCTGGAGCTGCATTCCATCATTGCCTGTCACGGGCGCCCCAATCCGAAGCCGCGCAGCCGTCCGCCGCTGACCAACCGTGCCCTGTTCCGCCGTGACCAGAACCTGTGCCTGTATTGTGGCAAGGAAATGGCCGATGCATCCCTGACCCGTGACCACATCAAGCCAGTGTCCCGCGGCGGCCGCGACAGCTGGCTGAACGTGGTATCAGCCTGCCGACGCTGTAACCAGCACAAGGGTAGCCGGTTGCTGGAGGAATGTGGTCTGGAGCTGCTGGCGCTGCCCTACGTGCCGAACATGGCCGAGTACCTGGCGCTGACCAACAGTCACCGTATTCGCGGGGACCAGATGGAATTCCTGAAGGGGCAATTCTCCCGCCAGAGCCGTTTGCTCTAGAGCAGGCACGTGCCGACCGCGAGGGCCTTGTCCGCCTGCCGCCGGCGCTTTCATAATTGATTCATGGCAACTTCACGACCATGGCGGATGCCGGCATGGAAACAAGAATAACAAGGCTGCTCGACTGGAGCGCGCGCGACAAGGCGTGGTTACTGGCGGTGATCACGGTGCCACTGCACCTGTTCTACGCAGGGTGGGTCTGGGTGAGCCTGAACTACACGGATTTTGGCGCCCGTTTCCTTGACCCGGCCGTCGCCGGACAGGGGTTGGCGTACGCCTTGCTGGCGGCCCTGTATTGGGCACTGGTGGCGGCCTGGGGCAGCGCCTTGCGCTACCTGCAGCGGGATTCCATGTTGCTGGTAAATACCGTCATCTTTTCCTACGGCATCTCCCAGTTGCCGCTGGCGTTCCTGGTGGGGATGGCTGAGCCCATGACAGGGGTGATCCTGCTGGGTGCCAGCATCACCGGATTTGTCCTGTTCAGTTTCTGGCGTGTGCTGGCGGCCTTTTTCATCAGCCTGTTCGTACTCATGCTGTTGTCACTGCTGACGGTCGAGGGCGTGCTGCCCTATGCGCCGGTAATGCTGGAAGACCCCATCTCGCGTGACTATGTATCGCCCTACTATGTCACCAGCCAGTTCATGCTCGGGGTGCCGTTTGTCACCTTTGCCTTTGTCATCTGCTACATGCTGCTGTCCCGCTGGAAACGCCGCGAGGCCCAGGCCCAGCGGCTGGCTGTCACCGATCCCCTCACTGGTGTGGCCAATCGCCGCGCCTTCCTGGACATGCTTGAGAGAGAGTACGCCCGTGCACAAAGGGATCAGTCATCCATGGCGGTGGTGATGCTGGACCTGGATCATTTCAAGAATACCAACGACAGCCATGGCCATGCGGCCGGTGATGCGGTGCTGTGCCACGCGGCAGCGGTGCTCGGTGGCGTGGTGCGCGAGGTGGACAGTGTCGGCCGCCTGGGGGGTGAGGAGTTTGCCATCCTGTTGCCCGGCGCCACGGCCAGCGAGGCCATGGACGTGGCCGAGCGGTGCCGGGCAGCCCTGTGCCGGGCACCGGTCATGCATGAGGGCGCCCCGGTTGATGTCACTGCAAGCCTTGGTGTATGCGGCCTTCAGGCGAATACGGTGCAACGGGCTTCGCGATTCCTGGAGCTGGCGGACCAGGCATTGTATGCCGCCAAGGAGGGCGGGCGTAATCGGGTCGTGTGTTACCAGGACGGTCCCTGAGGCGCAAAAAAAAACGGCGCCCAGAGGGCGCCGTAAGGTTTTTGGCTCGGGAGAGCTATCACGGAGATTAACTCCAACTCAGCCATGCTGAGGGTTCCCATTCTATGCCATCGGCTGATGGCAGCATTGTCCGTGCCGCCCGTCTATCTGGCCACAAAGTCAATCACCTGTTCACTGAATGGCCAGTTCTGCGGCCAGGCCATCGAGGAAATTCTCGACAAATGCCCAGGCACCTTCACGGTCGAACTGGCGCAGGCTGTAGCGGAAACTCAGGCGCAGCTGGTCGTCCAGTGTCGCCGCGCCCACGGACAGGCCCATGGGCAGGCGGCAGGGGGAGGAAAACCAGGCCTCGGTGATCTTCAGGCTGTTCTCTGCCGGCAGGATCGGCGGCAGGCGGCCCAGGTTGTTGAGTACGGTGGTATCGACGATACGGTGTCCGCTCAGGGGCAGCAGTGACGGCAGTGCCTGCTTGATCCACACCGGCAGGCCACGAATCTCGTGCAGCAGGTCCACCAGCAGCCCCGCCGTGCCGCGGTCCTTGAGGTTGCGGGTCTGTTTCGACACCACCTCAAGCAGGCTGGAGAAGTTGCCCTGGTGTTCCGGCCGGGAGATAACGTTGACCCACAGCGACAGATTGCTGACCAGCTCGTGACGCCACTCATTGGGCCGGGCATTCATCGGCATCATCACGCTGATGCGGCCATCCTTCTGGCCGTGGGCGCGGTTCCAGCGGGCAATGGCCTGGTGCAGCAGGGCGATGAGGACGTCGTTGAGGGTCGACTGGCCGCTGCGCAGGGTGTGCAGGCGCGCGGTTTCCTGCTCACTGAAGCGCACCGGGACAAAGGCCACGCCGCCCTGCTGGCTGTCGCCATCCTTGGCGATACGCGCGGGCGGCGTGATTGCTGTGCCGAGAATTTCCAGCAGGCGGGTGATGCGGTTGAGGCGCTCGCGCAGTTTGCGTGAGCCGAACAGGCCGGATAGGTCGCGGGCCGAGATGAAATCCAGCGCCGGCTGGGGGTCCGGCACGCCGGCGTAGGCACGCATCACCGACGTCAGGAAACGGTATTCGCCAACCCCGTCTGACACCGCATGACTCATGTTGATCATGACGTAGTCACCGCCGTCCGTATGCACCAGCAGGCAGCGAAACGGCGGCGCCTGTTCCAGTGACACGCTGGCGCTGTGCAGTTCGCTGCGCGCCAGGTCGAGGTCTTCCTCGCTGCTGCATTCACGTTCCTGCAGGGGTATGTAATCAAGCAGTTCTGCCTGTTCCCAGACGTAGAACTTGTCGCTGGGCTTGTAGGGTGCCAGCGCCACCCGGGCCATGGGGTGCAGGGTGCTGGCGGTCAACAGGGCCCCGGCCAGCTTCTGGGCGTCAAGACGCTGGTTGACGCGCAACTCCAGTTGCACGCTGAACGGACTGGCTGGCTTGTCGATGTGCATGAAAAGCTCATCGGTGAGGCTCAGCCGGAAGCGCTCCGGGACGTCTGCTCTGGTCTGGGTCATCTCGGCTCCCGTTTGTTGTTCTGTCCGGCGCATGCCACGCCCGAAGGCGCAGATTATGGCGTCTCGAAGATGGCAGTCATTCGCCCGCCAGACGGCCCGGCCACGGCGTCAGGTCAAGGGCTTGTCCGGCATCAGGCCACAATCGCCCAGGAGTTGCTGCCAGGCGCGGGTGTGGTCGGCCATGTGCGTGGCCATCTGGCTGCGCAGGCCACCGGGGCCGAACAGGCGCTGGTGCCAGTCTGCCACGGCCGGCCGCGGTTGTGGCGGGTCGAGCAGCAGTGTGCCAAGCAGCTGTGACAGTTGCTCGCTGCTGCGCCAGGTATCGCTCAGCCAGGGCTGTAGGTTGGCGGCGTAGATCCGGTGCAGGACATTGTCGAAGTACCGCGCCCGCTGGCTCGCCCTGCCGGCGGGGCACAGGGCTGCCGTATCCACGCCACGGAGGATGGCTGTGGCGCGCGGCAGCTCGCGGTTGGCCAGGGCCATGGCATCGAGCACCGTGCCGGCACGGGACAGGTCCAGGGTGCGAAGGTCGGCGCGCAGTGTCTGCGCATCTGCCGGTACCGGGCTACCTGCCAGCCGTGCCGGCCACTGTCCGAGCCGGCCCAGCGCATGCCAGACCTGGTTGCGTTCGGGCAGCAATGGCGGCGTGCCGGGAATGTCCCCCTGGGCAAGAAAGCCGGCCAGCTCGGTGCCTGCCACGACCGTGTTCCAGTACATCGCCGGCAGGGCCTGGTGTTTCTCCGCCTGCAGGGTGGCCAGCCACTGGCGCATGTCCGGGTCGTCGTCCAGGGTGTCGGCTGCCAGGCAGCGGCCGGCTTCATCCACGAAGCGCAGCTCGTAGTCGAACCGGTTCACTGGCTGCTGTACCCGGCCCAGCCCGCTGTTACGGCTGGCCACCAGTTCCATCAGGTCACAGCCGGCCATGTCCAGGTAACGCAACAGCCCGGAACGCCATTCCGGGGTGGCCACGCGGATGTCCCGCGGGGCCGGCCACAGGGGCCGCGCCCAGGGCGTGGCGGGGGGTACCTCGCTGCGGGCCAGCCGGGCCAGACGCTGCTGATAGTCCTGCCACAGGCCATCGGCGCCGGGATTGCCGCAGCCGGCCAGCAGGAGCATGAGCGCCAGGCCAACATGCCTGGCGGTTCGAATGGCATCTGTTGTCATTCTGTTGGCTCGCCGTTCATGTGAAGAGGTACGCGCCCCATGGCACTCAGGCTCAGTGTAGCCATACCCGGGGAAGGCCGGGTAAAGACCGTTCCCGGGCGGGCCGCCCGGCGTGTCAGTATTTGTCATATTCGGTGGGCGGGGCTTTCACGCAACGTTCGCTGGACGAATGTGAAAAAAGGAAGCGAAACAAACAGCACAGTGATCCCTGTTGCAGCTGACAGCGCAAATCTTCCCCCAACTTTGCCCCGCGTGACGGGGCTTCTTTTTGTCAGGTTCACTGAAAACTGAACCGGGTGTGCAGAGACTGATGCCATGAAAGTTTTACTCGCCGTACTCGTGATCATGCTGGCCGGGTGCCAGACCAGCAGTCCCATGCCGGAGCACCATGTGCAACAGGTGCAGCTGGAGCGCTTCATGGGGGACTGGTTCGTGATCGCTCACATCCCGCTCCCGCCTGAGAAAGAGGCGTGGAATGCGGTGGAAAGTTACCGGCTTGATGAGCAGGGGCGGGTGCAGGTCACGTTCCGCTTTCGCAAGGGGGCGGCAGATGGACCACTGAAGAAATATACGCCGGTGGCGTACGTTACCGAGGATCCGTCCAACGCTATCTGGGACATGCAATTCCTGTGGCCCTTCCGGGCAGACTTCCGTGTGGTGTGGCTGGACGACGATTACAGCGTCACCGTCATTGGCCGCCAGAAAAGGGACTACGCCTGGATCATGGCGCGCCAGCCAGGCATCGATGAGGCCACCTACAAGCGCATCGTCACCTATCTGGCGTCGGAAGGGTACGACATTGATGGGCTGCGGCGTGTGCCCCACCAGTGGCAAGGCACGCCGGGCTATCAGTAGCGCTCAGGCCGCCTGGTCGGGCAGCGCCGGTTTGAGGTTGTACCTGCGCATCAATGCGTCCTTGCGGGCCGGATTGAAGTTGATCCGGCTGGCATCGTAATCCACGTGTTCCAGCAGGCGCCGGTCCATGACGGCGTACCAGAGTGCCGGAATGTAGGCCACCAGGAACATGCCAAAGTAGCCGTTGGGCAGTGTCGGCAGGTTGTCGAAATGGCGCAGTGACTGGTAGCGGCGTACCGGGTGGGCGTGGTGATCGGAATGCCGTTGCAGGTGGAACGTGGCCCAGTTGGAAAACACATGGTTGCTGTTCCAGCTGTGCTGCGGCCGGGGAGGCTCGTAACGGCCGTTCGGCATTTTCTGGCGTAGCAGGCCGTAATGCTCGATGTAGTTGGCGCTGGTGAGCTGGAACGCACCCCAGAACGCCACTGCCAGCAGGAACGGCACCATGATCCAGCCGAATGCCGCGATCAGGCCTGCATAAAGTGCCAGCGTGATCAGCGCCGGCTGGATGATCTCATTGCCCAGTGACCAGACCGGCTTGCCCTGGCCCTCCAGTCGTTGTTTTTCCAGCTGCCAGGCACGCCGTGCCGCGCCCGGCATTTCCCGGCGGACAAACTGCCAGATGCTCTCGCCCATGCGCGAGCTGGCAGGATCTTCCGGTGTTGCCACGTCGCGGTGGTGGCCCTTGTTGTGCTCGATAAAGAAGTGGCCGTAGCCGCCCAGGGCCAGCACGAACTTGGCCAGCCAGCGCTCCAGCGGGTCTTTCTTGTGGCCCAGTTCATGGCCCAGGTTCATGCCGAAACCACAGATACCGCCCATCAGCAGGATCATCGCCAGCACGCCATGCCAGGGCAGTTCCTGCGTGCCGACAAACCAGGCGCTGAACAGGAACGCACCCCAGATGATGGGGACCAGTGCATAGGTGACATAGCGGTAGTAGGGGTCGGCTTCCAGTTGTGGCACCACCGATTCCGGCGGGTTGCTGGTGTCTTCTCCGAGAATCAGGTCCAGGGCGGGGATCACGAGGTAGTTGAACAGCAGGGGAAACCACAGTGCCAGCGCATTGTCGGTAAGCAGGTACAGCAGCGGCCCGACGAATATGAGCATGGGTACGGTGAGGGAAAACACCCACATACGGCGCTTGCCATCCACATAGACGCTGCCGTCATCGGCGGTATAGGTCACGACCTGGGTCATGGTTGTAGCTCCTGATGTTGTCCTTATGCCCACAGTCTGCCGCTGTGGAGGGCTTCAGCGGCACCGTTGAAAGTGGCATAAAATCGTCATAAAGTGTCAAGGGAGGGTGTCCGTAACCACCCCTGCTGCAGCGCGGACGTTGCAGTGGTCGCCAAGCGCCTGGACGGCACCGCGGAGACAGCCATGCAAAATGCACTGCTGGCCTATGCCACACCGGTCTTTTTCCTGCTCATCGCCGTGGAAGCCTGGCGCGCCCGGCGGCGCCAGATGGCGGTATTCGAGTTCTCCGACAGCCTGACGTCCATCGGCTGTGGCGTATTCACGGTGACGCTGGAGTTGTTTGCCAAGGCGGGCCTGCTGGCGCTCTATGTCTGGGTGGAGAAACGCTTCGGCCTGTGGCCGTTCAGCGCTGACAGTGCCTGGACCTGGGTGCTGTTCTTTGTCCTGTTCGATTTTGTCTATTACTGGGCCCACCGCTGGTCCCACGAAATCAATTTCCTCTGGGGTGGGCATGTACCGCATCACCAGAGTGAGCAGTACAACCTGACCACGGCTCTGCGGCAGGGGGCCTGGCAGGACATCAGCCATTGGCCGCTGTTCCTGCTGCTGGCAGTGGCGGGGTGTCCGGCGGGTGTTTTCATCATCCTGCTGACGGTGAGCAAGCTGTACCAGTTCTGGATCCACACGCAGCTGATCGACAAGCTGCCGCTGGTGGAAGGTATCTTCAATACGCCGTCCGCCCATCGCGTGCATCACGGCATCAATGATCCCTACATCGACCGCAACCACGGTGGCACCCTGATGATCTGGGACCGCTTGTTTGGCACCTATGTGCCGGAGTCGGAACCGGTGGTGTTCGGGGTGCGCAAGGCGTTCCATGCACGCAACCCGATTACCGCGCATATCGACTGGCTGGTGTTCCTGTGGCGCGAGGCCATGCTGTCGGATCGCTGGCAGGACCGCTTCACCATCTGGTTCCGGCGCACCGGTTGGCGCCCGCCGGCGGCGCAGCAGAAAGCACCTCGGGCACCTTTCCAGCTGGACCGGTTCCGGGCCTGGCAGCCGGACTGGTCGCCACAGGCGAAGCGACGCGGGTTTGCCTGGTTCCTGATGGCGGTGGTCTTCAACAGCGCCATGCTGCTCGGCGCCGCCACACTGCAGTGGCCTGTGCTGGTGCTGCTGGCCATGGCCGTGACGTTCTGCCTGTGGCGTATGGCCGTGGCGTTCCGTGCACCCGATGCGCAATCCGCCGCGCCATGAGTGCCACCCTGACGGCGCGCCTGCGGCCGTCCATCCATCCCACTTATGCGCGCATCCTGTGTGCCTGGTTGCGCCAGCAGGGGCATGACACGGAAAGCATTTTTCGCGGTACCCGCCTGAGCTGGCAGCAGCTGCTGGAGGATAACCGTTTCATCAGTCTCGAACAGATGGCACGGCTGGTGCGGCGCGGCATCGCCCTGACCGGCATGCCATGGCTGGGGCTGGATGTGGGGCAGGCGACACAGACGTCCTCACACGGGCCGGTGGGCTATGCCGCCATTGCCGCGCCGGATGTGCGCACCATGTTGCAGGTCATCACCGACTATGCGCCCCTGCGTCTGCAGGTGCTGGATTACAGCTACACGGCCACGGCCGATGGCTGTGAATTGGGGGCGCGTGAGGCGCTGGACCTGGGGGATGCGCGCGAATATGTGTTCTGCGCCAACGCCACGGTATTGTTTCTGCTGGTCATGGCCACCACCGGAGAAAGCCTGCGCGGTATCCCGGTGCAGTTTCCTTTTCCGGAGCCCCCCTGGAGCGAGCACTACCGGACGTGCTTTGGTGACAACGTCCGCTTCGACGGTGACAGCTACCGCGTGCGAGTGCCGGCGCGGATACTGGCCTTGCCCAACATGACGGCAGACCCGGCGGCCCACCAGCAGTCACTGCGTGATTGCCAGCGACAGATGAAACAGCTCCAGGCAGGGGGCGCACTGACCCAGCAGATTCGTTTTTACCTGCTCGATCATGAAGGCCAGTACCCGACCCTGGAGGCCATGGCGGAACACCTTGGTATGTCACGCCGGACGCTGATCCGCCATCTCAAGCAGGAAGGCGCTTCCTACCAGGAGCTGCTTGATGACGTGCGCAAGGAACTGGCGGTCTGGTACCTGGAGAATACGGCCCTGCCGGTGGAGCAGGTGGCTGAGGTCCTGGGTTACCAGGACACCTCCAACTTCAGCCGCACCTTCCGTCGCTGGTTCGCCACCACCCCGCGGGCGGTGCGCAATGGTCAGGGTGTCTGAGCGGGCGCCAGTCGCTCCAGCAGTGTCATCAGCATGCCCAGGTCGTAGTCATCCGCCAGTGCCAGGCGTTCCAGCAGCCAGCCGCCCAGCGCCCGGTGCTGGTCCAGGCCGGTGGTGGCCAGCAGTGAGATGAGGCGCTCACGGGCCGCCCGGTAGGCAGCCGGATCGGCACCGTTGGCATCGGCTATGGTGCGCCGCACCCGATGCAGGCACCAGGCGTAAAGCATGACGGCCTGGCCAAGGTTCAGGGATGGCTGTGCCTGCGCCAGTGGCACCGACGATACTGCATCGCACAGGTCGATCTCGTCGTTGCGCAGGCCGCTGCTTTCACGGCCGAACACCAGGGCGGCACGGCCGATGCTGGCGGTTTTGGCGGCGATGACGCTGGCCGCCTGCTCGGGCGGCATGTAATGCCGCTTCACCGCCCGGTCGCGGGCGCTGGTGGCGATGCTGAAGTCGACGTCTGAAAGTGCTGCTTCCAGGGTGCCGAAGTACGCCACCTGGTCCAGGATGTCCTGGCTGTGGTGCGCTACCCAATAGGCCTCGGTGTCTGCCCGGCCTGCCCCGGTTATCCGCAACTCGCTGAATCCCATGGCTTTTATGGCGCGGGCAGCGGCGCCGATGTTGGTCTGTCGGGCCGGCTCCACGAGAATGAAGGTCAAGGCGGGCAGGAGGGGAGCGGCGCTGTAATCAGGCATGGGCATTGGCTGTCACTATTTGTCCAGACTGTGGCAACGGCTGTCCTGTTTCGGTACGGCCGTACTGTCTACTATTTGCTCACCTTGGGTGGTCAGGCAATTTCATTACCGCCCGCTGTACCGTATATGCCAACAAAAATGATACCGGGAGCATCACATGAAAAAGTCCCTGCTAGCCATTGCAGCAACCCTGGCCCTGCTGGCCGCCGGCCAGTCCCAGGCGTTTCTACAGGAAACCCACAAGCGTATTGCCAAGGACGCTGTAGCCTACATGCAGGCCAATCCGTCCACCACTAACTATGCCAAGCTGTCGGCCGCTGTCAGCGCCGCCGGCCTGACCATGAACCAGTTTGCCGAGGTCATTGGCCAGGGCGCTTATGATGTGGATGATTTCCGTGACACTTACCTGTGTGGCGCGGTAACCGGCGACTGTGTCTATGCCCCGGTATTCAATGCCGGTGCCAGCCTGGTGAACTACACCTCCTACTGGCACTTCCAGAACCACACCCGTGGCAGCGACGTGCACGGCAATGACCTGGGTGGCTACAACTACGACCTGCTCACCGTCTGGGGCGACATCGACAACCTGGCCGCCACCTGGCTGGTGGGTGACTACATGGATGATGGCAACGGTGGCATGACCGGCTGGTGCTTCTGGTGGAGCTGTAACGACGACCCTCAGTACAACACCTACGGTATTACCGAAGCCAACTATCGCCAGGGCAGCTATTCCAGCAAGGGCATGTACGACGATTTCGAGGAAATGCCGTTCCAGCCCATCGATAACCTGGGTAACTACTGGTACAGCCAGTTCGTGGCCAATCCCACCGCGCAGTCCCTGGGCTTCGTGCTGCACACCACCGACCTGCTGCAGCCGCACCACGTGTGGACCACATCGGCACTGAACCACAGTGGCTGGGAAACCTGGGTGGCTGATTACTACGACAGCGAGAACCTGAATGATTTCGCGGCCGTGACCCAGGCCCTGAATAATTTCACACCGATCCCGGTATCCAGCAATGACATCCGTCCGTTGCTGACCCAGGGCGGCGCCATTGCCTACAGTAGCGGTGGCATCGTGCTCTCCAGCACGGATCACGCTGACCGTCGTCAGGTGGGCGAGGTGGTAATCCCAAATGCCATCGCCATGGTCGTGCATGTGCTCAACCATGCCGCCGAAGTAATGACCTCAGGACAATAACGGCGGGCGGGCAGTACCCGCTCCACCGGGGAGCGCCAGCGGCGCCCTCCACTCTCTGTGAGCCAGTAGGGGGCCTGACGGCCCCCTTTTTTTATGCCCTGGTGGGTGTCCTTTCCTGCCAGTCTGTTGGCGAGATGGCGAATCCGGCCACTTACCCTGGTCCGGCCCGGGCCGTAGCCTGACGTTTGTGGTCCGGCCGGGGACTGCAGTCCCGTTGCCCATCGGGTGCCCCCGGCCGGCCTGCTGCGTTGCGACTGCAGGGCATGGGCCCTGACAGGCACGCCGCCGCCGGTGCTGGCGAGCGGCTCTCTCCGAGCAAGCCATACAGGGGCCACCATGGCCCCTTCTTTTTGGTCCCTGATACTATCTTCCGAGGCATATGTCGCCATGGCGTGGTGCTTTTTTCCCCTGGGTGTCTCCAGCGGCCGGAAATGACACCAAATGTCCGTTTCGTGTCATTCGCTGTCCTGTTTTGGCACGGTTGTGCTGGCTATCTTTTCGCCACATAACGCAGTACCCCACGGAACGGGTCAGGTTCCGAATAAAAAAGAATACATTTGGGAGTGCATCACAATGAAGAAGGTCCTGCTTGCCATCGTTGCCCTGGCATTTGCCGTTAACGCATCTGCCTTCCAGCAGATCACCCACAAGCGTATCGCCAAGGACGCCGTGGCCTACATGGAGGCCAACCCGTCCACCACCAATTTCGCCAAGCTCAAGGCGGCCGTGAATGCTGCGGGATACACGGTTGACCAGTTTGCCGAAGTGATTGGCCAGGGTGCCTACGATGTGGATGATTTCCGTGACACCTACCTGTGTGGCGCGGTAACCGGTGACTGTGTCTATGCCCCGGTCTTCAATGCCGGTGCATCCATTGTCCAGTACACCTCCTACTGGCACTTCCAGAACCACACCCGTGGCGGCGACGTGCATGGTAACGACCTGGGTGGTTACAACTACGACCTGCTCACCGTCTGGGGTGATATCGACAACCTGGCCGCCACCTGGCTGTACGGCGATCACCTGGACGACGGTCGTGGCGGCATGACCGGCTGGTGCTTCTGGTGGAGCTGCAACGAGGATTCCGAGTACAACACCTACGGCATCACCGAGCGCAACTACCGCCAGGGCAGCTACTCCAACAAGGGCATGTACGATGATTTCGAAGAGATCCCGTTCCAGCCCATCGATAACCTGGCCAACTACTGGTACAACCAGTTCCTGGCACGCCCCACGGCACAGACCCTGGGTTTCACCCTGCACAGCACCGACCTGCTGCAGCCGCACCACGTCTGGACCACGTCTGCCCTGAACCATGCTGGCTGGGAAGGCTGGGTGGCTGACTACTACGACAGCCTGAACCTGAACGACTTCGCCGCTGTCACCCAGGCGCTGAACAGCTTCTCGCCCCTGAATCCGTCCAGCAACGACATTCGTCCGCTGCTGACCCAGGGTGGCGCAGTGGCCTACAGCAACGGTGGTATCGTGCTGTCCAGCACCGACCACGGTGACCGCACCCAGGTGGCTCGTGTCGTGATTCCGCATGCGATTGCCATGGTGGTGCATGTGCTCAACCATGCCGCTGAGCGTATGACTGTCGCCGGCCTTCAATAAGTCGTATCCGGTGTGCCCGCGGGCACACCCTGCAGTCCTGATACCGGCGCCTGATGGCGCCGGTGTTGTTTCCGGGCCTTGTCCGGATGCGGACGGGCCTGCATGATCAGATCAGTTGCCAACCCATAATGACGAAAACACGGTGGTATTCCCGATGGCGAAACGCATTCTCCTTATTGTCCTGCTTCTGGCCGCGGGCGGTCTTGCCTGGTACTGGACCCATTACCGTCTGCCCGACGATGTGATTGCCCGCGTGGATGGTGTCGATATCCCGGTGGCCGCTGTCGATGCCCTGGTGGTGGTGGCGCAGCGCCAGAAGCCCGACGTCGACCGCCGCGCAATGCTTGACGGTGTCATTGAGAATCGCCTGTTCGCCGGCTACGCCGAGCATCATCACGATGACCACCACGACGGCGGCTCCGGCACCGTGGATTACTCGCCGCAGACACTTTATGAGAATGAGTTGTTCAAAGTGCTCAGGGTGGCTTTCTCGCAGCAGATCAACGCCGCGGCAGAAGCGGCGAAAAGCAGTGGCCCCATGGACTTTCTCGAGGGTGAGCTGAATCTGGAACCTGAGGCCCTGAAGCCCATGCTGGCCCTCGACTCCATGCTCTATCACCAGATGAATGAGGAGCAGGAAACGGCGGCCCGCCAGTTTGTGCTTGGACGTTACCGTTTTCCCGGTGGTGACGCCCACGACCTGACACTGTGGGATCTTTACTCGCGCCAGAATATCCAGCTCAAGGTACAGATGCATGAGCTCAACCTGCCGTTCATGAAGCAGGCTGTGAAGCAGTTTCTCGCCACCCAGTTCGTGCTCGACTGGTTCCGTCGCAACAGCGATTTCAGCAGTGATGAAGTGGCGGCACTGGAGATGCTGGTCAGCGATCGCATGGCCAAGGAAGAACTGCTTCATGACATGGGGGTGATGCATGACATCCATGATGACAATCCCCGGCTGCGGGAGATCATGGCGGAGGTCACGGCCGACGAAGTGCGTCAGTACTACGACACACACAAGGAAGAATTCACCCGGGTGGAGAAGGTGCTGGCGCGGCATATCCGCTTGCCCAGCCAGGCGCAGGCGGATGAAGTGGCCGGGCGTCTGCGGGCCGGTACCCTGACGTTCGAGGAGGCTATCGAGACCTATTCGCTGGCGCCGGACAAGGATGCCGAGACACCGGGACTGCTTGGCTGGATTGACCGCGATGACCGGCACACCAACTGGGTGCGAGGGCTCGCTTTTGTTCAGCCCAAGGGCACGCCGTCGCCAGCGTTCCGCAGTCCGCAGAATGATGGTGAGGTGTACTGGGAAATCATTTTGCTGGACGAGAAAGTCATGGGCTACCAGCCGCCCGACAGCGAGGGCGTGCGTTATGAGGCGTCGAAAGCCATCGCCCGGGAAAAACTGCAGCAGCAGTACGTGGTGCTGCGGGATTCCCTGCGTGATGACGCCTGTATCCGCATTAACGAATCACTGCTGGAGCCGGCGTCATGAA
This sequence comes from Alcanivoracaceae bacterium, assembly GCA_029212745.1. GTDB lineage: Bacteria > Pseudomonadota > Gammaproteobacteria > Pseudomonadales > Alcanivoracaceae > JARGOL01. Next base: position 338,109 of record JARGOL010000001.1, on the reverse strand, counting down.
AGGTCTGGTATTGGCAGTGGTGTTAGTGGTGTCTGTGGCAGCGGCCATGGTCGGCGTGCGCGTCTACCTGCAGGCGCCTGAGGCAGGCAGCGCCGTGCCGGTGGCGGCCGAGCCGGCCATGGATAAGCCCGCCGACACCGCCACGGCGCCCGTGTCGGCGCCGCAGGTGGCTCCAGCGGAAGAACCGGCGCCTGAGGCAGAGCCGCCGGTTGCCAGCACGCCAGAGCCGCTGCAACAGTGGCAGCCGGATCCCGACGCCGTGCAATCCCTGCGCCGTTCCATGGAGGAGGGTGACCCGAGGGCACCACCCATTGCGCGGCAGGAGAGCGAGCGGGAAATGCCCACCGAAGAAGAGCTGGCAGACCCGGATCTGTACCTGCAGTACGAAACCCGCCAGCAGCAGAAAGTGTATGCCTCCTTTGTGCAGGCGTCGGAAAAGAAGATCAGCGACCTGAAGAAAATGATCGACCGGGCGCGGGCGGAGGGGAGTGTATCCCCCGAGCAGCTGGCAGAAGGCGAGGAGAAACTGCGTCGCCTGGAAGAGATGCGGGAAAAGTTGCTGCAGGAAAACCCCGAACTGGCCGATCCGGATGCTGGTCAGGAGAGCGATACGGGCGCTCAGGCCGAATAAGCCGTCACCAGCGTTTGTCCAGGCCGCTGACGTCGTTCAGGCTCGCCGGATCATCGATGTACGGGTTGCGATTGCCCTGAATGGCCTCAATGGCGTCATTGCGCGCCTTTTCCTCAGCATCGGGCGGGTCCAGCTCGTTCCATTGCTGCATCAGCACGATCGACGCCGGCAACGGAATGCCGTGATGACTGTTCATGTATACCAGTGCCCGGGCGACGTTGCCCTTGGCATGATCCGGCGGCTCGAATATCTGGTAGGACAGGCTGTAGCCGCAGGCATCTTTCTCCACATTGTCCGGTGAGTCGTCGAACGACGAGCCGCGTCGGTCCATGAACACCTGCCGCTCCACCGGGTACATGTTGTGAAGGTCGGAGGCGACCTCCTCGAAGCCGGGCTTGCTGGCACACTGGCGCGCGGTAATGCAGCCGTAGTGCTGGAGCAGCTGTTTCTCGCTGAACACCATGTCGATCTTGAAGCGGGCGCTGGCATCCAGCGGCTCCCGACAGTACAGGGTGTTGCCGCTGCCCTTATAGACGTTGCGCAGGAAGTCTCGCTCTTCTCGCCCGGCGTGGCTCAATGCCGGAAATACCAGCAGCAGAAGCAGGACAGTTTGTAATCGTTTTCGGGAGCTGGGCATGTTGCGGACTGCGGCAAAAGACATCGAAGGGTCAAGAGTACGGATTGTTCCAGTGAAGGCAATCAAAGGTGAATAAATGACGGACAATCGGTGCTTCTGGCCTACTGAAGGTGCAACGGCGTTGACGTCTGCCGGTCCGTGACCGTGCCCACCTGCCAGGCTGTAATGCCGGCACTGCCGAGGGCGTCCAGACAGGCGTCGCGACGGTCGGCGGGTACGGCCGCGAGCAGTCCGCCGGACGTCTGTGGGTCGGTGAGCACCGTGAGCAGCGGATGCTGTTGCCAGTGCGGGGCTATCTCGCAGCTGGCAAGGGCAATGTCGTTGGCGGCCTTGAGGGTGCTCTCGATGCCCTGCCTGACCAGCCCTGGCACGCCGGCAAGAACAGGCAGCTGGTGTTGATCGAGGGTGGCGCCCACGTGGCTCGCGCGGCACATTTCCAGCAAATGCCCGAGCAGGCCAAACCCGGTGATGTCCGTGCAGCTGCGCACGCCATGCCGGGCGAATACCGAAGCCGCCCCGGCATTGCTTTGCAGCATGCACTCAAGGGCGTCATCCAGCCAGGGACCCCGGATGGAAAGATGCATCAGGCCGGCGAGAATGATGCCGGTGCCCAGCGGTTTGGTCAGCACCAGTGCATCCCCGGGGCGGGCGCCGCTCTTGTGGAACAGCATTTCTTCCCGCGCACGCCCGTTGATGGTAAAACCGGCCGCCATCTGTGGTCCTTCCAGTGTGTGCCCGCCCACCAGGGCACAGCCTGCCCGGTTGAGTTCGGTCACCGCTCCCTGCATCAGCCGGCGCAGGTCGCGCGACTGCAATACCTGGTGGTTCACCGGCAGGGTCACGGTGGCAAGGGCGGAGTGCGGCGTGGCGTTCACCGCGTAGATGTCGCTGAGACTGTGCAGCGCGGCGATGCGCCCGAAGATATCCGGTTCGTCAATGAATGCCGGGAAGAAGTCGTGGTTCTGCACCAGCAGTTCGTGGGCGGGCCAGCGAATGGTGGAGGCATCCTCACGTTCATCCAGGCCGGAGAGCACATCATCGTGTCGAATCGGGGTGACGTGGTGCAAGGCTTTCTGCAACGGTTCACTGCCGACCTTGGCGCCGCAGCCGGCGCAGCGAGGCTGGACGTCTTCCGCCGGGGCCGGCCGCATGGTGCGCGTCGGAAGCTGCTCGAACTGCGCCATGAAACGCCGGTCGATGCGGTCCTTCCAGCGCCAGACCCAGGCCCCTGAAAACACCAGGGGGCCGCGACAGCCAATGGCATACTTCTCACCGCCGGATAGCAGCGACAGGAAACCGGACTGGGGCCGGTAAGGGCGCGTTGGCGTGCCGGTAATGGCGGCGCGCAGGTTGTACGCCAGAACCGGCGCCTGGCGCACGGAATAGACGCCGGCCTTGGGCAGCGGGCCGGGCGTAAAGTCGCAGCAGTCACCAGCGGCAAAGACGTTGCGGTGGCTGGTGCTGCGCAGGTCCTGGTCGACACGGATAAAACCGCGCTCATTGCAGTCCAGGTCATTGCCATGGGGGAGCACATGGTCACTGGCGCCGGTGCACCAGAGCAGCAGGTCAAAGGGCAGCCGTTTTTCCCCACTGTGCAGGTGGCTGGCGGTGACTGACTCAATCGGGGTGTTGGTTTCCAGCAGCACATCCTGTCGGGCCAGGGCACGCGCCATGCGACGTTGGGCGGCGGTGGGGTAGCCCGGCAACAGGCTGGTACTGCTGACCAGGCGCACCTGTGCCGGTTGGCCGCGCCGGTCCAGCGCGTGGCGGATCGCCAACGCCATCTCGGTGCCGCCCGCGCCGGCACCCACCACCGTAATGGCCGGCGTGGTGTCGGCATCAAGCTGGTCGAGTATGCGCTGCCAGCGGTGCCGGAAGCTGGCCACCGGTTTTACCGGCACGGCATGTTCGCGGGCACCCGGGACAGCGTCCAGATGCGGCACGCTGCCGATGTCCACGCTCAGCCAGTCGTAGTCCAGCCGGCTGCCGTCCGCCAGCGTCAGCTGGTTCTGGTGGGCATGGATGCCGGTGACCGCCTGGCGGATAAAACGCACACCGGCCCACTGGCACAGCCGTGGCAGGTCGATATGGGTGTCCTGTTCGCGGTAATGGCCCGCCACCATGCCGGGCAGCATGCCGGAATAAGGGCTCAGACTGTCCGGGGACACCAGCGTCAGGCGTGTGTCCGCTACCGGATCCATGGCCAGCATGCGCAGCACCAGGGCATGGGCATGGCCGCCGCCGATCAGTACCAGGTCTCGAGTGGCCGGTTGCGGTGTCATGATTGTCCGTCCTGCAGGCTGATGTGGCCGCGCAGGAAACAGCGGCAATCGCCGGCAATGTGCACGCGGTCTTCGCGCACCGTGCAATGCAGCTCGCCGCCACGGGTGGACAGCTGCCGTGCTGACAGTGAGGTACGCCCCAGGCGTTGCGCCCAGTAAGGGGCGAGGGTGCAGTGGGCGGACCCGGTGACCGGGTCCTCATTGAGGCCCTGGGCTGGGGCGAAAAAGCGCGACACGAAATCGCAGTCCGTGCCCGGTGCGGTCACTGTAATGGCAAAGGTATCCAGTTGCCGGATGGCATCCATGTCGGGCGTTAACGCCATCACCGCATCCGCATCCCCCAGTACCACCAGGGTGTCGCGCGCCTGGCCGATGAAATCAGCCGCTGGCAGTCCCAGCGCATCCAGCACCTGTGCCTGTGGCAATGGGCACGGCTGCGCCGGGCGGACGGGAAAATCCAGCGCCAGTCTGTTGTCGGCGGCGTGCACCGCCAGCGGGCCACTGGCGCTGTCGAACTGCAGGGTCGAGGAAGTATCACCGCACTCGTGGCGCAACACCCAGGCGGCCGCCAACGTGGCATGTCCGCACAGGTCCACCTCCACCGTGGGCGTGAACCAGCGAATACGGTATCGGCCCGGCGCGAGCGTCTCCACATAGGCGGTTTCGGACAGGTTGTTTTCCGCAGCAATGGCCTGCAGGGTGCCATCTGCCAGCGGTCGCTCGAGCAGGACCACCGCCGCCGGGTTGCCAGCAAACAGCCGGCTACTGAATGCGTCTATCTGGAACAGCGGCAGTGTCTCAGGCATGGGCAGTTTCCCGGATCGATGAAGACAGCCGCACCGCGGCGCGCAGGCGCCGCGACACGCCATCCACGGCGAGGTTGAGGCAAACCCCGGCGATGATCAACAACAGCGCGCGATCAAGCCGGAATTCGGCAAATGCCGAGTCGACGTAAAAGCCCAGTGTGTGGATGCCCAGTATGCCCAGCACCGCGGTCTCGCGCATGATGATTTCCCAGCGGTACAACAGGAACGCCAGGAAGGTTGGGTACAGCCGCGGCAGCACATCCCAGAAATAGCCGTCGATGCCGCGTGGGCGGTCCGCGCGCAGGGTCAGGGCGCCACTGAAGTGGCCATTCAGGTGGGCGACGATGGCGCCGGTGTGCAGTGCCAGGGCCAGTATGCCTGGCAACATGGAGGGCCCCAGGCAGAGCAGCAGCACGAAGGCGAGCAGGAACTCGGGCAGCGAGCGCAGGGTGACCAGCAGCACATGGGCGCCGGCGCGGGAGAGGCGGTTGCCGAAGAAGGGAGACACCAGCGGTGCCAGCAGCATTCCCAGCAGCCCGGTCACCAGCAGCGCGGCACAGCCCACCAGCAAGGTCTGGCCCAGGCCCGGCAGGACCTGGGTGGAAAGCAGGTCCTGCAGCCAGGGGGTAACGTTGCCGGTGCCACCCTCGCGCAGCGGCGCCGGGACGATGTCGCGCAGGAAAAACTGCCAGGCATCGGGCCGCCACGGTGCCACCGGCGGTGACCATATCAAGGCGGCCAGCAGGTACACGGGCAACAGCACCGGGTGCAGCCACCAGCGCATGGTCAGGATCAACAGCAGCAACAGGTAAAGCAGCGCAGCGCCGGCACTGTACTGGCCCTGGCGAAAGGCCGTTTCCAGGTGGAAGCCCAGGGTCGGCAGGCCAATAAAGCCGAGAATGGCGGATGCGCGGATGGCGCATTCAAGCCGGTAGGCGGTATAGCGGCGCATGTGATCCCAGATCAGGGGTACCCGGGCAAACAGCAGCCGGGACAGGGCATCTGCGCCCGGCGCCAGGGCTGTTTGTGGCCGGCGGTCACTTTCCTCGAGGAACTCGCCGAACACCTTGGCAAAAATACCGGCGTAGGGAATGGCAATGGCGAGTACGCCGGTGAGTGTAGACAGCCCGAACAGCTGGATGATCAGCAGGCCCCAGAACAGTTCATGGACAGCTCGAATGATGGCACTGAACAGTCTCACCGGGCGCCAGTGCCACACCGTTGCCAGCAGGGCGCCGGCGCAGACACCCAGGGCCACACCCTGGAAGGCAAACGCCACGGTATTGGCAAGGGCGGCCATCAGGCCGCCCGTGGCAAGGAAGTCGGGGGTGAACAGCCCGGCGCCCAGGCGGCGCAGTTCGTCGCCCGGCGACACCGTATGGATGCCCAGGTCTGCCACCACCAGCGACAACAGGCCGGCCAGTGCCAGCAGCAGGGTTACCTGGCGGTAGCCGCGCGCCGTGGTGTCGAAACGCATCAGTACAACCGGTCCAGGTCGGCCAGCGTCAGCGTGTCCGTGGCGGCATCCAGGACCACCCGGTTGTCACGCAGGCCAATGACCCGGGTGCTGCAGGCCAGCGCCAGTTGCCGGTCGTGCAGGGCGACCACACTGCAGTCGTAGGCGGGCAGGATGGCATCAAGCAGGTGGCGGGCCTGGTGCTCGTCGACGCTGGACAGGGGCTCGTCGGCCAGCAGGATGTGGCCAGGGCTGAACAGGGCACGGCCCAGCGCCACACGTTGTGCCTGCCCGCCGGACAGGCGGTCGACACTGGTGCGCAACTTGTCGGCCAGCCCCAGCCGGGTGGCAATGGTGCCGACCTGTTCCAGTGCGGCGGCGCCTGGCCGCACCAGGTTGGCCAGGTTCTGCCACCAGGGCCGGCAATGCAGCTGGCCCATGTAGATGTTGTGGAACACGCTGAGCATGGGCACCAGGGCGCCGTCCTGCGGACACCAGGCGATGTCCTGCGGGCACTGGTTGCGCAGGTGGCCAAGCAATGTGCTCTTGCCACTGCCGCTGGCACCCAGCAGCGCCACACGCTCACCGGCACCGATGTCCAGCGTCACGTCTTCCAGCACCCGGGCTGACGACCAGCCCAGGTTTTCACTGCGCAGGCTGAACATGGTCAGGGGGCGTCGATCAGGCCAATGGCGCGCCCTGTCTCCAGAATCGGCTGGTAATTGGCATTGTCCGTCTCGACAAACCGTTGCCGGGGAAAGGCCTCGAGGATGGCGGGATCTTCAATGGCCAGCAGTGCGGCCTGTACCCCGTCCGCAAAACCGTCACCGAAACGCGCGTCGACGTCACCACGGATGACCCAGTGATAGTCGGGGTAGGTGGGGGTTTTCCAGATCACGGACACCCGGTTCGGGTTTACATCGCCACTGGCCAGGGCTTTTTCCCAGACCTTGAAGTTGACCGCCCCCACCTCGTACGCGCCGCTTTCCACCAGCGCAATGGTGGCGCTGTGATCGCCGCTGAAGCCGACCCGGGAGAAGACCTCGTCCGGCGCCTTGCCGAACTGCTCGCGGATGTGGAATTCGGGCATCAGTCGGCCGGACGTGGAACCCTTTGAGCCGAAGGTGAAGGAGTGGCCAGCGATGTCTTCCGGGAAGGTCTCTGAGGGCTGCAGCCCGGTGCCCTCATGGGCGATGAAGTAGGTGACGAAGAACTGGTCTTCGTAGCCCTGGGCAATGGCCTGGCTGTCCGGCACCTGCAGGCGTGCCTGTACGCCGGACAGGCCGCCGAACCAGGCCAGCTGGACATCGTCGTTGCGGAACGCGGTAACGGCGGCGGCGTAGGATTTTACCGGCACGTATTTCACCGGCACGCCGAGTTCGGCGGACAGGTAGTCGGCCACCCGTGAGAACCGCTCCACGAGGGCAGCTTCGTCCTGGTCGGGTATGGCGGTAAAGGTGAAGGTGGCGGGTGTATCGCCGCTGTTCGGGCTGTCTGACGGCTGGTCACAGCCGACCAGCCCCAGTATGGCCAGCAGGGCCACGAGGGTAAAACGTGTCATCTTGTTGCTCCGTCAATGGGGAGTGTCAGCCGGACAGTGTTTTTCACGCAGCGGGTCCGGCCATACGCCACGTGCCGGTAGTCTAGCGTAATCAGGTGGGGCGGGCAGCAGGATTCAGCGCTTCCCCGCGGGCGTCAGCTGTTGCTGGCGAGCCACCGGGCAACATCATTGCGGCGGCCGGTATAGCGTACTTCGCCCTCACGTTTGGCCATCATGTAGTCGTACATGGGGTCGTAGTAGTCGCGCAGCAGCACGGTGATCCAGTGGCGGTGTGCGTCGGTGCTACCGTCGCGTCGCTGCTGTGCCAGGGAGTCTTCCAGTTGCCCGCGCAGGACCTGGTGGCGGGCACCACCGAGGCGCTTGCGGATACGGTCAATGCTGTCCAGCAACGATTGAGCCAGTTCATCAAAGGCGCTGTCCGCGCCGTAGAAGCGCTCGAACTCCGCCAGTGGTGCAATGACATAGTCGTCCAGGGTCACATCCACCCGTGCTTCCAGCGGCTCATCAATCATCACCCGTGGTGCCTGTTTCATCGCTTCCTGTAATGGCACGGGCAGGTAGCAGCGGCCAATCAGCCGGCTTTCATCTTCCATGACGATGGCACGTTCGCTGCTGGACAGGTGCAGCATGTCCAGGGCCAGGCGGTTCTCGAAGTCGATCTGGGCCGGCTGGCCGCCGGGGCGCCTGCCAAAGGCCGAGCCGCGGTGGTGGGCCAGGCCCTCCAGGTCGACGGCATTATCCAGCGCCTCGATCACGCGGGTCTTGCCGGTGCCGGTGCGCCCGGCAAGGATCAGCAGTGGATGACGGGACAGTTGTTTTTGCAGGGCATCCAGCAGGAAACGGCGCATGGCCTTGTAGCCACCGCGGACCAGCGGCCGCTGGATGCCGGCCTCGGCCAGCCACTGTTGCACCGTGCGGGAACGCAGGCCACCGCGAAAACAGTAGATGACACCATCCGGGTGCTGTTCGCACCAGTGCTGCCAGCGCGCCAGGCGCTCGGCCTTGATGTCGCCACTGACCAGCTTGTGGCCGAGTTCGATGGCGGCCTCCTGTCCGTGGCGGCTGTAGCAGATGCCGATCTCGTGGCGCTCGTCGTCGTCGAGCAGGGGGATGTTGGTGGCACCCGGAAAGGCGCCCTTGTGGAATTCCACCGGGGCACGCACATCCAGCAGCGGCGTGCCGGTGAGCAGCAGCCCGTGCAGGTCGGTGATATCGTCCTTCATTCCCGGGCAGCTTTCTCTTTTGCCCGCTCGGCGCGCGGCTTCCACTGCATCATGCCGAGGAAGATCAGGCGCATCTGCTCTTCTGCCATCTGGGCGAGCTGCTTTTCCTCTTCCTCATCGTCTTCCGGCAGGTCCAGCATCTGTTCCGTCACCCCCACCATCATGCTGACGATCATCCCGGACATCATCTGCAGCTCGTCGGTGGACATCTTGTTGAACAGCGGAAAGCGGGCCAGGTCCGTGGCCAGTTCACTGGTGAACAGCAGGGTGCCCTGGCGGATGGCCAGGCGCATGGAGCGTGAGCCGCCAAACCGTTCCTTGGCCAGAAACTGGAAGTAGTGCCGGTTGTCGCGCACATAGTTCATGTACGTCTGTACTGAACGGTGAATCAGGTGACCGGCCGGCAGCGGCGCATCGCGGGCCTCACGCATCATCTGGCGCAATGCCTTGAGCGCTTCCTCCACCAGTTCCATGCCCAGCTCGTTCATGTCCTTGAAGTGCCGGTAGAACGCAGTGGGGACCACGCCGGCGTTACGCGCCACCTCTCGCAGGCTGAGGCTGTTGAAGCTCTGTTCGCCCTGCATCAGGTCCAGTGCGGCATCCATCAGCGCGCGCCGCGTGCGCAGCTTGCGTTGCTCGCGGCGGCCGGTTTCCGGGGCGTCTTCCTTGCGCCGGCTGGTGCGCCGGGTGCGGGGGTGTCGGGACATGGTCAGGCTCTGGCTGATTTTTACGCGATTGTACCGGAAAAACGGCGCCAGGGAACTCCTGCAACATGCCGGGGCGCTATAACCCAATGATTCTTATAGCGATTACTAATATTAGTGTACAGGTGTTGACTTTATTCTGCGTCGATCACTATAGTGTACACATGTTAACTCATGGAGGCGTAGACATGGTTGCGTCAACAGTAAAGAAACTGCTCCGGGCCGGCGACTGGCTGGCCACGCCGCTGAACGCGGCGCGCTACCTGGAAACCATCAATCCGCTCTGGAGCGACCATGGTCGTGGTCGTGTCGAGCGCCTGATCCAGGAAACCCCGGATACCGTGACACTGGTTATCCGCGCCAATGGCGCCTGGGCAGGCGGTGAGGCGGGCCAGTACGTGCAGCTGGGGCTGGATATCGATGGTGTGCGTTACTGGCGTTGCTACTCGCTGGCGTCACCGGTGCAGCCGGGCAGCCGCGAGTTCTCCGTTACCGTCAATCGTCTTGATGGTGGACGCGTGTCCACTTACATCAATGACTGCCTGCGCGCCGGTGACCTGGTGCATTTGAAGGCCACGGCGGGTGATTTCGTCCTGCCGGCGCAACGGGATGACCAGAAACTGCTGTTCATCTCGGCCGGCTCCGGCGTCACCCCGGTGATGGGGATGCTGCGCCAGCTGATCGCCGAGCGCTCCGGTGCCGATGTGGTGATGCTGCATTTCTCACCGGATTATGCGCACTGCATTTTCCACGACGAACTTCGTGCCAGTAACAGCGAGCAGCGTCGGATCCACCTGGCGGTGACCCGTGAAGACGCGCGCGACGGGGATCTGGCCGGGCACTTCAGCGCTGACATGCTCGAGCAGGTGTGCCCCGACTGGCGCTCCCGCCAGGCATACGTCTGTGGCCCTTCGTCGCTGATGAGCGCCGTGTCTGAACTGTTCCTTGGCGCGGGCCTCTCCAGCCAGCTGAAGCAGGAAGCGTTTGTGCTCAAGCGGGCTGAGGTACCGGAAGGCGCCGGCGGCAAGGTGGGTTTTGTGGTCGCCGGCAAGCAAGTGGACGCCGATGGCAAGACCTCGCTGCTGGAAGTGGCAGAGGGTGCCGGCCTGACGCCGGAGCACGGCTGCCGCATGGGAATCTGTTGTGGCTGCCTGGCCACGTTGAAGGAAGGCCAGGTACGCGACCTGAACACCGGTGAGGTGTTTGGTGAGTCCGGCGAGAAAGTGCGCATCTGTGTTTGCGCTGCCGCCGGTGACGTGTCACTCGAACTTTGATGGGCAAGGAGGATTTATCATGAATGCTGCTGTTGAAACACATGCTGTAAAACTCAAGCCCGTCAGCAAAGCGGGCAAGTTGCCGGTCAACATGACCGATGAACAGTTGCAAGCGTTTGGCCAGGAAATCGAAGCCATTCGGGAGCGCATCATGAACAGCCTGGGCGAGAAGGATGCGCGTTACATCCGTCGCATGATCAAGACCCAGCGCTGGATGGAAATCGGCGGTCGTGGCCTGCTGTTTGCCGGCATCCTGCCACCGGCCTGGCTGGCAGGTACCGCCATGCTGGGCGTGGCCAAGATTCTCGAGAACATGGAGATCGGTCATAACGTGATTCATGGCCAGTGGGACTGGATGCGTGACCCGGATATCCATTCGTCCACCTGGGACTGGGACAACGTCTGCCCGGCGGATCACTGGAAACACTCGCATAACCACATGCACCACAAGTGGACCAACGTGGTCGGCATGGACCGTGATGTGGGCTACGGCATCCTGCGCATGAGCGAAAAGCAGGAATGGGAACCCTATTACCTGGGCCAGCCGATCTACAATTTCCTGCTCGCCACCTTCTTCGAGTGGGGTGTGGCCCTGCACGATCTGGAAGCGGAAAAGATCCGTCACGGTGAAAAGTCCTACAAGGACGCGGTGCCGTTCCTGAAAGAAGTATGGACCAAGGTGCGCAAGCAGGTGACCAAGGATTACATCCTGTTCCCGGCCATGGCGGGTCCGTTCTTCCTGCCCGTGCTGACCGGTAATGCGGTGGCCAACATCATTCGCAACTACTGGGCTTACGCCATCATTTTCTGTGGCCACTTCCCGGAAGGCACCGAGGATTTCGACATGGATGTGGTGGAGAACGAGGACAAGGCACACTGGTACCTGCGCCAGATGCTGGGCTCCGCCAATATCGAGGGCGGCAAGCTGATGCACATCATGAGTGGCAACCTGAGCCACCAGATCGAGCATCACCTGTTCCCGGACATGCCCAGTAACCGCTATGCCGAAGCGGCCCGTGAAGTGCGCGCGATCTGCCGCAAGTACGGCCTGCCGTACAACAGCAACTCGCTGCGCAAGCAGTTCACCTCTTCCATGAAGAAGGTGCTGCGCCTGTCCCTGCCCAACCGACGCAAGGACGGCGACACCGTCACTGCCTGAAGCCGCTTTATTGCGCAGGCGCCATCGGCCCGGGGGGTCTCTGGCGCCTTTTCTTTTTTCCGCTGATACCTTTTTCGTAAACACGTGTTCACAAATCGCGGTATCTACCGATTTTCATTCGGTACGGGCCCGGTAGGCTGTCATCACTGTCCGGCCGTGCAGCCACCGGCCCGGACCGCGTCAAAAACAGAACCACATAAAAGCCGATAGCAAGAACCAAAAAAAGACCCAGAAAGAAAGAACCATAAAAAAAGAACAACAAGACGACAGGATCTGCCATGACCAGCCTGAACCACAGCCATTCTGCCGTGCCGGTACACCCGAGCCTTGCCCACCTCAGTGCAGCGGACCGCGACGCCTTCGCCGATGAGGTGGAGGCCATCGAAGCCCGCGTGATGAGCAGCCTGGGTGCGCGCGACGCCCGTTATATCCGCCGCCTGATCAGTGCCCAGCGCTGGCTCGAGCTTGTCGCCCGACTGGTGATTTTCGCCGGCATCCTGCACTGGAGCGGTTTCATCATCGGTGCGCTGATGCTGGCGCTGGCCAAGATCCTCGAGAACATGGAGATCGGCCACAACGTCCTGCACGGCCAGTGGGACTGGCTGCGCGATCCGGATATCCAGGCCGCCACCTGGGAGTGGGACAACGTCTGCCCGTCGGCCCAGTGGCAACGCTCCCACAACCATCTGCACCACAAGTGGACCAATGTCATCGGCATGGACCGGGATTTCGGCTACCACATCCTGCGCCTGTCGGATCAGCAGCCCTGGCACCCGGGCTACCTGGTCCAGCCCGTGTCCAATCTGCTCATGGCGCTGTTTTTCCAGTGGGGCGTGGCGATCCACGATGATGAGCTGGCTACGCTGCGACAGGGTGAAACGCCCGCGCCGCGCGCGCGCCAGAAGCTCGACAACCTGTTGCGCAAGATCGGCCGTCAGCTGGGCAAGGATTACCTGTTGTTCCCGTTGCTGGCCGGTCCGTTTTTCCTGCCGGTGCTGGCGGCCAACGCAGCGGCCAACCTGTTGCGTAACCTGTGGGCCTATGCGGTGATTTTCTGCGGGCACTTTCCGGATGACGTGCACGAATTTACCCCCGAGCAGGTGGCCAACGAGGACCGCGGCCACTGGTACCTGCGCCAGGTGCTGGGCTCGGCCAATATCAGTGGCGGCCCGCTGATGCACCTGCTCAGTGGCAACCTCAGTCACCAGATCGAGCATCACCTGTACCCGCGCATGCCCAGCAACCGCTACGCGGAGGTGGCGCCGCAGGTGCGTGAGCTGTGCGCGCGCTATGGCATCCCCTACAACAGCCATGGCCTGGCACGCCAGCTGTTCACCGTCTGGCGCAAGGTGTTTCGTTATGCCGTGCCCGGGCGCAACGACACGGTGCTGCAGGCGCGCTGAGGCGATTGCCGTTTGCACCGGTGCAGCAACGGCGCGATGATCAGTCAGGCAATGTTGCCGTGCAGGAGTCAGTCATGATCAAGCTTATCGATGCCGTTCGCAGTGTGCTGGAAGCCACGGTCTCCTCGGGCAGCACGCGGGTGGAGAACATCCATAACCTGGTGGTGGACTACGCCCGCGGCTACATTGATGGCGACAAGGAGACGGTGGACCGCGATTCGGTTTACCAGCTGGTGCGCGATATCACCGCCGAAGTGGGCGGGTTCGCGGATGACATGGTGGACGTGGGTGAGGATGTGCGTGCCACCCTCAAGCAGGACGACCCTGACGTCCGTTAAGGGGTGCGCCTGATGGCTCTGGTACTATCGTGCAAAGTGGCCTGTCCGGACCGTGACAGCCAGCGACGAAAGGCGCCCAATGGCGCCTTTCTGCGTTTCGGGAGATAACCGCATGGGCAAACCCCACGTCATGTTGACCTGGTCCGCCAGTGAACTGGCCGCTGCCATTCGTGACGGCCAGTTCAGTTCCCTGGACGCAGTCCAGGCGCATTACGATTACCTCGACCAGGTCAATCCGGTGCTCAACGCCGTGGTGTTCCAGCGCCGTGACGACGCCCTGCGGGAAGCTGTCGAAGCCGACGACGCCATTGCCCGGGCGCGCGAGAACGGCACCCTCGACCAGTTACCGCCACTGCTGGGTGTGCCCTGCACGATCAAGGAAAACTTCGCCTTCGTCGGCACGCCGCAGGCATCCGGCCTGCTCAAGCGCGCCCACATCATCAATGACCATGACGCGCCCACGGTGGCGCGCCTGCGCGAGGCCGGCGCCATTCCGCTGGGGGTCACCAACACCTCCGAGCTGTGCATGTGGATGGAGAGCTTCAACAAGGTCTACGGCATTACCAATAACCCCTATGACCGACGCCGCACTGTCGGCGGCAGTTCCGGTGGCGAAGGCGCCATCATCGGCAGTGGCGCGTCACCGTTCGGCCTTGGTGCTGACGTGGGCGGCTCCATTCGCATGCCGGCGTTTTTCAATGGCGTGTTCGGCCACAAGCCCAGCCCGTTGCTGATTCCCAACGAAGGCCAGTACCCGGCTGCCAAGGGCGAAGCCAACCGCGTGCTCGGCACCGGGCCGCTGTGCCGTCGGGCCACGGACCTGGAAGTGCTGGTGCGTGTGCTCGCCGGTGACCAGGCAGGCCGGCTGAAGGATCCGGCCAGCGTAGATTTTTCGCAGTTGCGCGTGCTCACCGTGACGCCGGAGCGTGGCCCGAAGATGAGTGCAGACCAGCAGGCGGCCCGGGACAAGGCGGTGCAGGCACTGGTAGACAACGGCGCGCGTGCGCAAGCGGTGGACCTGCCGGCAATCGACAAGGCGTTCGACATCTGGTCAGCCATGCTGGCAGAGGCGGACAGCGAAAACAGCTTCAGCGACATGATGTTTGGTACGCGCAATCCGTTACGCGGCATCGGTGAGCTGTTCCGCCTGATGGTGGGGCGCTCGCCGCACACCTTGCCGCTGATCCTGCTGGCCACCGGCGAGCGCATCTCGGAGCTCGCGCCACGCCGCCATCGCAAGCTGGTGGCGATGGGTGAAGCGCTGAAAGCGCAGCTGCACGAATTGCTCGGTGACGATGGCGTGCTGGTGCATCCGCCGTATCCGACGGTGGCGCCGAAGCACTACAAGGCCCTGTGGCCGCCGTTCAATTTTGTTCACTGTGCCATCTTCAACACCATGCAGGTGCCATCCACCTCGGTGCCCATGGGGCTGGACAGCAACGGTATTCCCACCGGCGTGCAAGTGGTGGCCGGCCCGGAACAGGATCACCTCGGCATTGCCTGTGCGCTGGCGCTGGAAACAGCGGTGGGTGGCTGGGTGCCGCCCTGGACAGCGTGACGGGACGATGATCGAGCAGCGTTTCGAATCCGTGCTGGACGCCCCGGTGGCGGACGTCTGGCGGCGGGCGGTTTCCGTCGCCGGCCTCAAGGATGAAATGCGCCCGCTGTTGCGTATGACCTTGCCGGGCAACCTGCAATCCCTTGAAGACCTGGATATCCAGCCGCCGCAAATGCTCTATCGCTCTCGCTTGCTGCTGCTCGGCTTCATTCCCGGTGGTGTCAGTGAACTGACCATGGTGGACTGGCAGCCCGGCTACCGGTTCGTCGAGCAATCACCGATGACCGGCATGCAGTCGTGGCAGCACACGCGCACCGTGGTGGCAGAGGGTGATGCCACACGGGTCATCGATGAGTTGCGCTATGAACCGCAGGTGATGGCGGCAGTCACCGGCAAGATAGTGGCGTGGTTTTTTCGCCACAGGCACAAGCGGCTCAGGGCGTATTTTTCGCTTTGATCTTTTTCAGGGGTGCGGCCTTCGGCCGAGGTCTTCCGGTGTTACCGGGAAGGTGCGTGTCCCTACGCGGGACGGGCGCCAGAGGGGCGCTGCGCGGCCGGCCCTGTGGTTAAGCCCCTCTCCCTCGGGGAGAGGGGTTGGGGTGAGGGCTCGTCCACCGCAACCCGCCCTCACCCTGTCCCTCTCCCCGAGGGAGAGGGGACGCGCCATCAGGGCTCTGCAATCAGGCGTGACGATGCATTACTCGCTGACGGTGCGAATCTCACCAAACAGGTGCGGTTTGATACCGTCTGCGCCCAGCAGTTTGAAGTCGATGCCGCCGTTGGCCGGCTCCTGCTTGAACTTCACTTTTGCCGGAATGAACAGCGGCAGCTTGAACTGCACATCCACGCTGAATGCCTGCTTGGGAAACTCCGGCTCAAGCTCGGCCAGACAGCGGGCCTTGGACCACATGCCGTGGGCGATCTGGCGCTTGAAGCCGAAAAGCTTGGCGGTGAACGGGTACAGGTGGATCGGGTTGCGGTCACCGGAGACGGCGCCGTAGCGGCGGCCGATGTCGCCCGGCACTTTCCACTCGCTGGTGTTGCTTTCAGGCTCTGCCGGCGGCGGTGACTTCTTCTTGCCCTTGTTGCCGCCGCCGGTGCGGAACAGCATGAACGATTCGCTTTCCCAGACGTGCTCGCCGCCGGTGGATACCTGGGTGAGGATGGAGAACTCGTAGCCGGCGTCCACCTTGTCCAGCGCACCAAAGGTGCATTCCACATCCAGTTGCTCGCGCTCATTGATGGGGCGGAACTGGGTAATGCGGTTGCGTACGTGCACCAGGCCCATGGCCGGGAACGGGAAGCTGTCGTCCAGTAGCAGGGACATGAACAGCGGGTGCGCATGCATGTGCGGGTAGGTGATCGGCAGGGTGCCGGTGCTGTTGAAACCACACACCTTGCGATAGGCGGCCAGGTGTTTGGCATCCAGCATGACATCGCTCAGTCGTGCGCCGATGGCGGGCAGCTGCGGGTTCTTGCCCGGTTTGACGCCGGCACGCAGTACGGCCTTGGCGAACAGCGGCAGCATGGACGGTGCGTTTCTCATCTCTCGAATGGCGGTTTCAGTCATGGTGGCTCCTTGCACGCAATCTGCAGATGCGCGGCAGTATAGCCCCGTGGCCGGCCCGGTCGATTGGCCGCACTGACGTACCAGTGCGGTTCCGAAGCACCGGGCCCTGTGGTACATTCGCCTGTCTGTCCGGCGCTGCGGCCAACGCGGTGGCGGCGTCTGTTGTATGCCCTTTGTGGCGCCGCGTCCGGTGCCCGGGGTTAGGGAGAAGCTGACGTCACATGACTGATCTCACGGATTCCGGCGTACTGCTGCGCATGGCCTATCGGGCCATGATCAGTGCCGGTATAGATGCCGACGCCGTCCTCAACAAGCTGGGTCTGGAAAAATCCATTCTCACCCAGCCTGAATTGCGCACTCCCCATGATGCCCAGGAATGGTTCTGGCAGGCCGCCGAGGAAGTCTCCGGCGACCCGCACATCGGCTTGCACCTGGGTGCCCATGTGCCCATCTTCAAGGGGCAGGTGCTCGAGTACCTGTTCCTGTCCAGCCCCACCTTCGGCGAGGGCCTCAAGCGTTCGCTCAATTACCAGCGCCTGCTGTCCGATGCATTCAGTGCACGCATCAGCGAGGAGGGCGGCCGCATCTATCTCAAGCAGATGATGTGGAGCAAGAAGCTGCACCACCTCAACGAATGCGCGTCCGTGGGCGTGATCAAGTTTTTCAGCTATGTCACCGATGGTGCCTTCGTACCGCTGGAGATGCGCTTCAATCACAAGCAGCACGCTGACCAGCGGGAGTACGAGCGCGTCTTCGGCTGTCCGGTGCTGTTCGAGCAGCAGGATGTGGAAATCGTGTTCGACGCCGCCCTTATGGACATGCCGTCAGCACACCACGAGCCGGACCTGCTCAAGCTGCACGAGCAGCTCGCCAGTGAGCAGGTGGCGCGGCTGGAGAAGCAGGACCTGGTGGGCCAGGTCAGCCGGTTGATTGCCGAGTTGCTGGAATCCGGCCACGCCAACCTGGAAGAAGTGGCCACGCGCCTGGGTATCAAGCCGCGCCAGCTGCGCACCCGGCTGGCGGATGCCGGTACCAACTTCAACCAGCTGGTGAGCGAGTACCGCTGCAAGCTGGCCAAGCGCCTGCTGGCGGGCACCGACGAATCCATCGACGAGATCGTCTACCTCACCGGCTTCTCCGAGCCGAGTACCTTCTACCGGGCGTTCAAGCGCTGGGTCGGCATGACCCCCATCGAGTACCGCAAGCTCAAGGCCGAGGAAGACAGCGCCTGATATCGTCCTGATATTTATGGCATGCATAACGTGACCAATTGCTCAGAAATTTGCCTGACCGGCGAGTCAGTGCATGCGTCTGATTGCGGCCTTGGGTAAGCTACGGCATGGTGAGTAAAGCGCAGCAGGGATGACATTGCGCCAGTCCTGTTGCCTGACCCCTTTTTTTCTGGTTCTGATGCCAATTCAGTCATGCTGAGAAAATGACCTTGCGGGCCTTCTGGCCCGCTTCTTCTTTCTGGGGCCCCCGTTTTCCTGTTCCTGCACCGGCTTATCCCGCTGCTGTCTCTGCCTCCAGCAATTCCACGAACGCCCGCGCCGCCGGCGACAGGGTGTGGCCGCGTCGCTGCACCAGGCCGTAGCCGGTTTCCAGCCCGGCGGGTGCGGCCAGTGGCAGGGTCACCAGTCGGCCATCGGCCAGTTCCCGGTGGATGGCGCTATCCGGCGCCAGGCTGATGGCATTGCTCTGCGCGACGATGGCCACCAGCAGGGCGACACTGTCGCATTCGATGCGGCGCTGCCTGCCCTTGCCCGTGAGTTGTTCGATGCGCCGCTCCACATGATCCGGCAGGCGCGTCATGGCCAGCGGGTATTCGCCCAGGTCCGCCCAGTCCAGTGCGGCCATCGCGCACAGGGGGTGCCCCTGGCGACAGAACACATGGCCGCCGCGCCGCGGCAGGTCGTGGATCTGCAGGGAGGGTTCGTCCGCCAGTTCACGGGTATCCGCCACAAAAAGCTCCAGCTCCCCGCCCAGCAGCCTGTCGCGCAGCTCGTGCCAGTTGCCGGTGTGCAGGCGCAGGTGGATGCCGGGGTAGCGATCCACAAAGCGGGCACACAGGGTGTCCATCAGGCCCACCGCCGGGTAGGGCCCGGTACCGATGGCCAGGCGGCCCTGTTCCAGTCCCTGCAGGCCCGCCATCTCCTGATGCAGGGCATCCAGCGCGCCCAGCACCGCCCGGGCATGGGGCAGGGCGGCATCGGCAAAAGCCGTGGGCCGGGCACCGTGACGGCCACGGTCGAACAGGGTGACGCCCAGCTGCTGCTCGAGCTGCTGGATGGCGCGGCTGAACGCCGGCTGGGAGAGGTGGGAGGCCTCCGCCGCACGGGCAAAGTTGCCGTGGTGCATCAGGGCGATGAAGTGCTGCAGCAGTCGGGTATCCATGCGTCTATCATGCAAGATGCGCATCAAAAGGCAATAAATAATGCATTGGATGACTAGCCAGCGACGGGGCAGACTGGAGGTCGCTACGAGTCGCAACACCAAGAACGCCACCTGGAGAGCCCCATGACCCTGTTCCGTCACCCCCTGATGATCGTGATCCTCGCCAGCGCCCTGCTGGCCGGTTGTGATGACACCGAGCGTGCCCCGGTTGCCAGCGGTATTCACCCGGAGCTGGCCGCACACACGGCCCACTTCGAGAAAACCGTCTACCCCGTGGGCCAGCGCGTGCATTCCGCGGTGGGCTGGAACCTGGCCAACACCATCATGATCGAGGGCGATGACGGCATCGTCATTGTTGATGTGGGCGAGTCGGCGCTGCAGTCGGAAAAGGTGATGGCGGAGTTTCGCAAGATCACCGACAAGCCGGTGAAGGCCATCGTCTATACCCACTTCCATCCGGACCATATCAACGGCACCCAGGCGTTCGTGTCGCCCGAGCAGGTGAAGAGCGGTGAGGTGGAGATCATTGCCCACGACACCCTGCTGGAGAACGTGGTGCTGCAGGGCGCCACCAACGGCCCGATCCTGGCGTTGCGCTCCGGCTATTCCTTCGGTCTTGCCCTGGTGGCCGAGCGCCCGGAGCAGATGGAAGGTATGAACGCCGGCATCGGCCCGGTGCCCGACGTGGATTTCGACAAAGACCCGGGCTCCACCTTTATCCCGCCCACGCTGACGTTCGACAAGCGCATGGAAAAAACCATTGCCGGTGTGCGCATGGAGTTCATCCATGTGCCCTCGGAAGCGCCTGACGAAGTGGCCATCTGGCTGCCGGATGAAAAGATCCTGCTCTCCGGTGAAGCGATCCAGGGGCCGACACTGCCCAACGTGCACACGCTGCGCGGCACGCGTTTTCGTGATCCGGTGATCTGGGTAAAGAGCCTCGATCGTCTGCGTGCACTGAAAGCCGAGGCCATGGTGCCGTCCCACGGTCAGCCGGTGGAAGGGCAGGAAAATGTCGAGGAAGTGCTGCGCATGACCCGCGACGGCATCGCCTGGATCCACGACCAGACCGTACGCTACATGAACAAAGGCTATACCCCGGATGAACTGGTGGAGCTGGTGGCATTCCCGCCGCACCTTGAGGAATACGCGCCTTACCTGCGCGAGTACTACGGTACGGTGAAGCACGCCGTGCGCCAGATCTACAACGGCTACCTTGGCTGGTTCGATGGCGACCCGGTGAACCTGGACCCGACGCCGCGCAAGCTGGCTGCGGAGCGCACCGTACAGTTGATGGGAGGGCGCAAGCCGGTGCTTGACGCTGTGCGCCAGGCACTAGCTGATGGTGAATACCAGTGGGCCGCCGAGCTCGCCACCCACCTGGTGCGGATTGATCACGCTGACACCGAGGCCCGTGACCTGAAAGCGGATGCCCTGACCCAGCTTGGGCTGGCCAGCATGAACATTAACTGGCGCAACTGGTACCTGACATCTGCCATGGAGCTGCAAGGCGAGCTGAACGTGCAGGAGTTGGCGGTGGGCATGAAGAAGCCGTTCATGTCGGTGACCATGATGCAGAACTTCCCGCCGGCTGTGTGGCTCAACGGCATGGCGCTTCACCTTGATGGGGAAGCCGCGCTGGATACCGAGCTGACCATGGGCTTTACCTTTACCGATATCGACGTGCGCCATGCCATCGAGATCCGCAATGGCATTGCCCAGGTTTACGAAGTGGTGCCGGATGACCTTGAGCTCAACGCCGAGATGGTGATGGAGAAAGCATTCCTCGACCGGGTGCTGGCTGGCGAGACCGGCCTGCTGAAAGGCATCGCCACCGGGGACGTGTCGCTGGAAGGCAGCAAGCTGGATGTAGTCAGCTTTCTGTCGGTGCTGGATCCGGAAGATATTGGTGAGCAGGGGCTGACGGTTCGCTGAGCGCATCACAGGCTGGCCTTTGTGACAGGGGTGCTGCGGCCCGCTATCATGCGCGACTGCAGCGCCACCGGCGTTGCGTGATGTCATTTTGCCGGAGTTCGCACGATGCTACGCCTTTTCCTTGCCGCTGCGCTGTTGTTGATAAGTGCCCTTTCCCGTGCCGATTACCAGTTTGAGCTGGAAGCAGGCGTGGCTCGTGAAACCGACCGACATGAGTCGGGCGCGGTGTCGCGTGATGATGTTTATCACGGCAGGGCCCGGGTTTATCTGGCGCCTGTCCAGACCGATGATCAGCCCTATGCGCTGGCACCCTTCATGACGCGTGCCTCATACGCCGAAATGAATTGGGATAAGCGCTACTTTCAGGGGTTTTCGGATCAGCCAGAAGTCACCGGGGCAGCAATGGAGTGGCAGCTTCCCGGTAGTGATTTCCGTATCGGCGTGTTCGGCGAGCATGATCAGCTACGCAGTTACGATGTCGACCGGTATGGCGCACGTGTTGGCTGGTATTTTCACGACACCGGCGCGCTCACCTTTACGCACATTCGCATGGATGACCGCGAGTTCCTCACGCATCAACGAGAACTGGTGCGCCGCCTGGATTACCAGCAGGTAATGGAATGGGCGCGTCAGCATATCCAGTTTTTTGCGGGCTACTTCGATTCTTCTGAACGTTACGACTATCCGCCGGCCCCTGGCGCGCCAACCCGACTTGGCGCAGACCAGCATGGCTTCGAGTGGGGGCTGCGCTTTTTTCCCACGAGGCACCTGGGGGTTGGCATACGGTACGAGGAGAGCCGCCGCCACAACATTTTTGTTCCCGAGAACAGCGGCCGTCTTTGGCAGCGCAGCAGGATCAATTATCTGGATTTTCGTTGGGACCTGAACAAGAACATGGCCCTTGATGCTTATTATGGTTTCGGCGACCGAACAACGGATTT
Organism: Alcanivoracaceae bacterium; assembly: GCA_029212745.1. Taxonomy (GTDB): domain Bacteria; phylum Pseudomonadota; class Gammaproteobacteria; order Pseudomonadales; family Alcanivoracaceae; genus JARGOL01. The sequence goes on along the minus strand of JARGOL010000001.1, from coordinate 316,237 downwards.
TGGCCTGCCGCCACCGTTCTATGAAGTGAGTGTGGTTGATGAGGATCGGCGTGGTGTGTCGCTCACCCTGCGTTTCTGAGCGAAGTAGGATGAAATGCTTTACGAGCATGCCGGGCAATGGCGCCTGGTGCTTTTAGGTATTCAAATAGGATCACGACATGTTGTCTGTAGGCCGGATCAACCTCTTGCCCGTACTTGAACACACGCCCTTCGGTCTGCAGCTGGACGCCGGCAATGGCCGCACTGTCCTGCTACCGCAGCGAAACGTACCCAAAGATCGTGACCTCAAGCCCGGCGATGAGCTGGATGTGTTCATCCATTACGACAGTGAAGACCGTCTTGTCGCCACCACCGAAACGCCCAAGGCCCAGGTGGGCCAGTTCGCCAGTCTCAAGGTAAAAGACAAGAACCGAGTCGGCATCTTTCTCGATTGGGGGCTGGCCAAGGATCTGTTGCTGCCCCATTCGGAAGAGTTCAAACCGCTCAATGTGGGTGACCACGTGGTGGTCTATGTGTTCCTGGATGACCGCCGTGGCCGCATCACAGCCAGTGCCAGGATCGAGCGCTATCTCGACAAGGAGCCGGCCCGTTACCGCACGGGTGATGAAGTGGATCTGCTGCCCGTTAGTGGCACGGACCTGGGCGTCAAGGCGATCATCAACCACCTGCACTGGGGGCTCTTGCACCACAGCGAACTCAACCGCTTCCTGCCCATGGGCAAACCGTTTCGCGGCTACATCAAGGAAGTGCGCAAGGATGGCAAGATCAGCCTCAGTCTGGACCCGGTGGGGCAGAAGGCCGTGATGGGCCTGGCCGAGCAGGTGCTGGCCAAGCTGGAAGAGGAGGGCGGCGTGCTGATGCTTTCCGACAAGAGCTCGCCGGAGCTGATCAAGCGCATCTTCAACACCAGCAAGGGCAGTTTCAAGAAAGCGCTTGGCACGCTGTACAAGCAGGGTGCCATCGTCATCCATCCGGATCGCATCGAACGCAGCAAATAGCTGAAAGTATAAAGACCCCTGCCTTTAAACGCGGTGCGCATGAGTGCTGTTACCCCAGACCGGCGTCTGCCAGCCTTATTCGCGACGCACACGCCTCTCCCTGTATCTATGTCCGGGCTCTCCCCTGTGCTCAGAACGGGTGGCAATAGCTGGGCAAGAAAGCCCGGGGTCAGGCGAAGCGGCCAGATGACGTGTTCGGTCACTGCAGTGGCACTGCGCGGCAGGCAGGCATGCCTTAAAGACCCTGTCGAGCCCGGAATTACGGGCTTTGGGTTGGGTGGGATATGGTTGGCCCGTGATTTGCATAGTTCTCGCGTAGATAAGCCCTGGACCGGGGAAAACCAAAAAAACAACTGAGCAAGTACCGGAGAAGATCATGAAGCGCATGGAGCAAGGTTTTACCCTGATCGAACTGATGATCGTTGTAGCGATCATCGGCATTCTCGCCGCCGTGGCAATTCCGGCCTACCAGGACTACACCGTTCGTTCCAAGGTGTCTGAAGGGCTGGCACTGGCGTCTGCAGCGAAAGTGGGCGTAGCTGAGGCATTCAATTCCAACGGTTGGGCCGGCATCCAGTCCTTTTCAGGCCCCTATAACGCTGATTGGGTGGCGACGAAGTATGTGCGCACCATCGAAGTTGATGCCGCAACTGGCATCATTCGAATCATCTACTCTACCAATGTTGGCCCGGCCTCTGGTGAGAGCGTGCTGCTGACCCCCTCCATTGCTGGTGCGTTGCTGGTGCCTGGTGCTGCGGGCACCATTGACTGGGCCTGTGGTTCCTTGACCACCACCACGGCCACCGGCCGCGGCCTGCCGGCTGCCGCCGGGACGTTGCCGGCACGATACGCGCCGTCAGAGTGTAAGTAACCCCTTATCACCGCTCACAAAAAAAGGCGCCTTTCGGCGCCTTTTTCATTCCTGCTTTGCTCCCGCAAAGGAGGGCACCCGATCAGGCGCCCAGCAGGCTTTGGCCACACACGCGTACCACGTTGCCACTCACGCCCTGGGAAGCCGGGGAGGAGAAGTAGCAGATGGTTTCTGCCACATCCACCGGCTGGCCGCCCTGGTTCATGGAGTTCATGCGACGGCCCGCTTCGCGGATGGCGAACGGAATGGCGGCGGTCATCTGCGTTTCGATGAAGCCCGGCGCCACGGCGTTGATGGTGATGTTCTTTTCGGCCAGCTGCGGGGCCATGCCCTGCACCATGCCGATCACCGAGGCCTTGGAGGTGGAGTAGTTGGTCTGGCCCATGTTGCCGGCGATGCCGGAAATGGAGCTGACGCAGACAATACGGCCACCGTCCTTGAGGCTGCCGTCTTTCAGCAGCTGGGCGTTGATGCGCTCCTCGGAGGAGATGTTGATGTCGATCACCATGTCCCAGAACTTGTCGCTCATGCCGCCCATGGTCTTGTCACGGGTGACACCGGCGTTGTGGACGATGATGTCCAGGCCGCCGTTTTCCTTGGCCGCGTTGGAGATGATCTCCGGTGCGTCAGCAGCGGTGATATCGGCCTGCAGGGCCACGCCACCGATGCGGCTGGCCACGGCGTTCAGGTCATCCGCCATCGGCGGGATATCCAGCACGATCACCTTGGCACCGTCACGGGCCATCACTTCGGCGATGGCAGCACCAATGCCGCGAGCGGCACCGGTCACCAGCGCGGTCTTGCCGGCCAGCGGCTTGTGCCAGTCGTAGCCGGCGGCGTCATAATCAGATGCGCCAACACGGACCACCTGGCCGCTGACATAGGCGGACTTGGCAGACAGGAAGAACTGCAGTGAGGACATCAGCTGCGGCTCGGCACCGTCTTCCACATACACCAGGTTGGCGGTGGCGCCTTTCTTGATTTCCTTGCCCAGGCTTTTCACCAGGCCTTCCAGTCCGCGCTGTGGAATGCGCTGGTCGATCTCGCAGCTCTCCGGCGGACGGCCAATGACCACGATGCGTGCGCACTTCTCCAGCTTGCGGATCACCGGGTGGAAGAAGTCGTAGCAGGCCTTCAGGTCGGCGGTGGAGCTGATGCCGGTGGCGTCCAGCACCAGGGCCTTGAACTTCTGGCTGTCTTCGCGGCTGGCGGTGTAGTTGTCCACGTTGATGCCGGTGCCGCCGGAGACCTTCTGGACCTCGGCCTCGGTGGCCATGCCGGCCAGCGTCTTGATGCTGGCTTCCGGGGCGCCCTTGAGGGTCTCGAGCACGGCCGCCACGGCCTTGCCGCCCTTGGCCGCGCCCACCAGCACGTCGCCGGAGACGAAAGAGGCCTGCTCCGGGGAATACCGCTCCAGCAGCACCGGAATCGGCAGGTTGATGGCAGAAAACAGCTTCTTGCCCACGTTTGAATTGGCAATTGCCTGATAAACGTCGCTCATATCCCTAACCCTGTTGTTGGCTCAGATGTAAGGAGCGCCGCGGCACAGCGCACGGCCGGGCACTCTCGAGGGGGCCTACTGTACCCCAGCTGGCGCGTATTGAAACACCGTCACCGCTGGCACGAATTGACCCCTGACGGGGCGCCCGGCGGCGTTAGTGCCAACCGGGCAGGGCGCCGGGACCCTTACACTGCGCAGCCGTTGTACCCCCGCACGGGCTTTTCCGGGGCGGGAACATTGGCCGGCTTCACTGTATAGTTGGGGCCCTTCGGGCACCGGGTGGCCTTGCGTTGACCGCCCCCGCCCCGGCCTTAGCGTCTTATATTTGGAGGTTTAACCATGCTGGTAGGCAAGAATCCCCGTCGGGTCGCCATTATTGGCGGCAATCGCATTCCGTTTGCCCGTTCCAACAGCGCCTATTTCGGCGTGTCCAACCAGGAAATGCTCACCGCGGCCATCAATGGCCTGGTGGACCGCTTCAAGCTGCACGGCGAGCGTGTCGGCGAAGTGGCCGGCGGTGCCGTCATGAAGCACAGCCGTGACTTCAACCTGGTGCGCGAGTGTGTGCTCGGCTCCAAGCTGGCCCCGGAAACCCCGGCCTACGACGTGCAGCAGGCCTGCGGCACCGGCCTGCAAGCGGCCTTCCTGGTGGCCAACAAGATCGCCCTGGGCCAGATCGACTGCGCCATTGCCGGCGGTGTGGACACCACCTCCGACGCCCCCATCGGCGTCAACGAAGAGAAGCGCAAGGTGTTCATGGCCATCAACAAGGCCAAGACCACCGGCGAAAAAGCCAAGCTGGCCGTCAAGCTGCTCAACCCGAAGTGGTTCCTGCCGGATATCCCCAAGAACGGCGAGCCGCGCACCGGCCTGTCCATGGGTGAGCACCAGGCCATCACCGCCGCCGAGTGGGGCATCAAGCGCGAAGACCAGGACGAGCTGGCGTGGAAGAGCCACCAGAACCTGGCCAAGAGCTATGCCGACGGCTGGCAGGACGACCTGATCAGCCCGTTCAACGGCCTGGACAAAGACAACAACATGCGTGGCGATTCCACCCTCGAGAAGCTGGCGACCCTGAAGCCGGTGTTCGGTGGTGAGAACGGCACCATGACCGCCGCCAACTCCACCCCGCTCACCGACGGTGCCTCTGCGGTACTGCTGGCTTCTGAAGAGTGGGCCGAGAAGCGTGGCCTGCCGGTACTGGCCTACCTGACCTTCGGTGAGTCCGCCGCTGTCGATTTCATCGGCAAGAAAGAAGGCCTGCTGATGGCCCCGGCCTACGCCGTGCCGCGTATGCTGGATAAAGCTGGCCTGACCCTGCAGGACTTCGATTTCTACGAGATCCACGAAGCCTTCGCCGCCCAGGTGCTCTCCACCCTGAAAGCGTGGGAAGACGACACCTTCTGCAAGGAGCGCCTCGGCCTGGAAAGCCCGCTGGGTGCCATCGACCGCGACAAGCTGAACGTCAAGGGCAGCTCCCTGGCAGCGGGGCACCCGTTTGCCGCCACCGGTGGTCGTATCCTGGCAAATGCGGCCAAGCTGTTGAATGAGAAGGGCAGTGGCCGTTGCCTGATTTCCATCTGTGCGGCAGGTGGTCAGGGGGTTACGGCGATTCTGGAGAAGTAAGTCTCGATTTGCTTCCCAAGAGTAAAAAGCCCGGCATTAGCCGGGCTTTTTGTTTAACGCCTTTGTCACAGGCATGATTGTAGTGGAGCCTTTTGCCGTATAATTGCGAAGCAATGGCAAAAGGTGTAACGGAAATTAAGTCCTGTGCACAAACTTGTTAAACGCTACTCTCTATTTGGTGATGCTGCACTACCAGCCAATATACCGCCGTCAATGTTCAACTCTATACCTGTGACATATTTTGACTCGTCTGACGCAAGATATAAAGCGGCATACGCAACATCATTAGCTGAGCCCATTACGCCAAGAGGAATATCTGCTGAGATAGCTTGTATTGCACTATCTCTTGCTTCTCCCTCTCCAAGCATTGCGTCCCACATTGGCGTTAATATACCTCCCGGGTGTATTGAATTGCACCGAATAGGATAACCTTGCTCTGCACAGTAAAGAGCAACAGTCTTACTATGATTTCGAATAGCAGCTTTGCTTGCTGCATATGCTGCTGCACCAGGAATGCCAACAATGCCTGATCTGGATGAGAGATTAACAATGCTTGCTGCATTGGAGGGCTTCATGAGCTTAATAGCAGTTTTACAACCTAAAGCAACACCATCTGAATTAACAGCGTTCACTTTTTGCCAACTACTAAAGTCTAAATTTTCAGGGTCATGTGGCCCACTTGTTTCTAGAAAGCCCGTTATGCCTGCATTATTTACGAGAATATCCAGTCGCCCATACTTTTCTAAAATAAATTCTTGAGCAGTCTGCCAGTCATTTTGATTAGAAACATCTAAATGAAAATATTCACAGCCTTTCTTAATACTTGATGCAACCGCCTCTCCTTGTTCATCATTTATATCAGACAGAATGACAAAAGCTCCTTCTTCTACAAAGAGCCTTGCAATTGCTTCACCTATCCCTCTAGCTGCTCCAGTAATTAGTGCAATCTTATTTTCTAAACGCATTCTGATTCCTTATCGTTTAACGCCAAGCTCACCGGAAAATTTGGAGCGCAGCGGAGAATTTGTCCGATTGCAGTGCCTTGTTATGGAGCATCACGGCGCCCTGTTTTTTCTTTGTGGAGCTTTGCGCCTTTCACCATTTTGCCAAAACTACGATCTTTAGCGCGCTTTTCGGCCAAGCTAGCTGTTGCGAATTCATTCTCGCGCATCAATTTGTGGTAACTATCCAATCTACGCCTATCCAGTTGCCCATCTTCAATAGCCGTGAGTACAGCACACCCAGGCTCTTTCATATGTTTGCAATCAGAAAACTGGCATCGGTCAGACAATTGTTCGATGTCTCCAAAAACATGGCCCAATGCGTCATCTACATCAGCAACCCGTAATTCTCGCATTCCCGGCACATCAATAATGAGTCCGCCTGATGGGAGAAAATATAGTTCTCTATGGGTTGTCGTATGTCGACCTTTTTTGTCATCTTCCCTGATGGCTCCGGTGAGAGCCAATGTATCCTCAGCCAAAGCATTTAGTAGCGTGGACTTTCCCACACCCGAGGAGCCTACAAGCGCGATAGTTGCGTTACCCTCAATCCATCCTTTCACTCCATCCAACGTGGATGGATCAAGAGCATTTACTCCCTCTACGGCGACACCAGACTGAACGCTACGTGCTCGCTCAATATAGCTGCTCATATCGTCTGTAAGATCGACCTTCGTAAGGATAATCACCGGGATAGCCCCTGCTTCATTACATAAAGCGAGGTAACGCTCAAGACGAGACTCCTTAAATTCATCGTTGCAAGAAGTAACGATAAATACCACATCGATATTTGCTGCAATGGGCTGAAACTGAGTCGTGTTTCCAGAACCTATACGCTTGAAAAGGCTCTTTCTTTCGAGCACCTGCTCAATTCGGGTTCGCGTTTCATCCAAAATAACCCAGTCACCAACGGTGGGGCGATCAATAGGCTCGGCCTGCTGCAGGTTTATTGATAGCTCTACGCTTCTCCTCTGATCACTGCAAGCAACCCCGATGACTGATCGCTGCACTGAAACGACTCGTCCAAGACGGCTTTCCAGAACACTGAGATCAGATAGTTGTTGAGCAAAAAAAGGCACGAAGCCGAGTTTTACTAATAATTCATTCATAGCGTTTGCCACGCTGCTCCATAACGCCTCAGTTTAGGGCCCGCAGTAGCGGGCCCTAAACACTGACTGGTTATGTTTGCGGCAATTTTACTTCCCATAATCTTCAAAAGATTCCTGTGTGCCGACAATCGTTTTAAATTCAGTGTACTTCGATATCTTAAGCACCTCATTTTCAAATGCTTCTCTTTCGTTGATCGCTTCTATAGAAGGCCAACCTTCGACCCCTACATAGTCCCATTCCTCGCTTGTATCACCCAGATTAATCATAGAGATAGCCTTCATGCCGAGCTCATCCAGATTTTTGCGATCTTTCGCCATGTAATCCGCTCGCTCACCCTCGGTTAACGCAAAAAATTCTGGTTTCATCTTTACAAAGAACAATCTGACTATTTGTGATTCACTCATGGTCTACCTCTATCAATGCGCTCAAAGCGAACATAACGTCGCGAGCAGGGGCGCCGAAGGCGTCCGCTGCCTTGCCTTGTTAAGTGCTGGCTAGAGCTGAACAAACGGAATCTCCTTCAATTTTCCTTCACGCCCATATGCACCATATAGAGTGTTCGGGCTGAGCTTAGCCTGAACGGACTCGAACTCCGACATCGCAGCCGCGTTTGCGCCACCATCGTTCTTGAAGGATGAGCAGAACCACTCGCCTTCCTTGTAGCCGGAGTCTTGCAGCGTTGCGGACAAGCTTACGCCATGGAGAGTGCAGTGATAGTCCTTAGCCGTATTTGGCCAGCTCGCCTCTGCCTCATGAACACAGTAAGCACAATCAAGGCCCACCGAATCCCATCTAGCAGAATATGAAAACGGATCGTCCATGTTCCCTCACTTAACGTCGCGAGCAGGGACGCCGAATGTGATTCAGGGTCAGGTCTTTCATGTTTCATAAGTCTGGCTGAAAGGTGAAAGCTCTGATCCTGTTTCCGCACACATAATAACGGAATGCTGGGCGGCTGTCCGACGCCGAACCAGAGACGGTCATTTTTGGCGTGCAGCCCACAACTATGCCTCAGCGACTGATGAAGCAACGGTACCCTTCCCGCAACGCAAACGCACCATGCATGTAAAGCCCGCCCAGCCACCAGGGCACACCAAAGATGTCCGGCTCACGGTAGTGCACCATATCCATCTTCGTCAGCAGGCCCTCGCCGACCATGCCGCCAATGGCCATCAATACGGACAGCACCAGCATAAAGCCGCGGTCATAGGTCACCAGCCAGCGCAGGGCAAAGCTGATGTAGAACACCAGGCAAAGCGCTTGCGGGTCGTGGTTACCAAATCCACTGAGGATATAGACCAGGGCAAACAGGGTCAGCGTTTCAATGAAGGCGCGCAGGTCGCCGGGGCGGGTGCTTGCCGCAGTGCCGGGCATCACGCCACTGAGCATGCGGTATACCAGCGCCATGGCGACAAAGACGACAAAGAAGTTGGGGAATACCCACCAGGGCTGGCCAAACCAGTTGTGCTCCGGATAAGCGAGTGTGCCCGTATAGACATGGATGCCGTCACAGAGCGTGGCCACGGCCGCGCCAATCGCTGCGAGCATGGCCACGCCGCGTAGGTTCATGCTGATCATGGGTTTCTCCCGAGTGTTATTGTTCTTCTTGTGTCAGCTGTCATCCTAGCATGTCAGGCGCGGGTGCTGGCTGGCACGGGCGGTGCGACGAAAAAGGCAGCGTTGGGCCGCAAATTGATGGACATCAATATTGCTCGCCTGGAGACAAGGCAGCATTGCAGGCGTTCCTCTTCAAAACCTACCGGAGAAAGCCGTGATCAACCGTGGTACCGTTCAATGCGTGCTGCGGGTTCTGTGGTTCCTGCCCTGTTTCTTCCTGCCCGGCATTGTTCATTCAGAATCCGGCGATGCCGCGGAAAAGGCCGCTGCGTCCCCGTCCGGGCCCTGGTCAGTGCTGGCCGGCGCCGGCATTTACTACGCACCGGATTACAGTGGCTCTGACGAATTCGATACCCTGGTGTTCCCGTCCGTGGATGCCTATTACAAGGACCTGTTGTTTTTCAGCCTGACCGATGGTATCGGCGTCAATCTGGTCCGTGGCGATACCCTGACCCTGTCGTTGTCCGGGCAGGTTATCATCGGCCGTGAAGCGCAAGGGGATGTCATCTTTCTGTCACCTATAGACGACCGGCTGATGCCCAAGCTGGAGTTACGCAGTGAGCGGGGGCCAGTGACGGCAATTGCCTCGGCGCTGGGCGATGGCAATCGCTACACCTGGGAGGCGGGTGTGGAGCGCGTCATGCCCGCTTCCGAGACACTGGCTTTCCTGGTCGGTGCCGGCGTCAAATGGCGCAGCAAGGCCTGGAATGACGAGCGCTATTCCGTGTCGGTGGCCGAGGCAGCATTGTCAGGGATTGCACCGTTCCAGGCCGGCTCCGGCCTCAGCGAGCATTACCTGCAGGGGGCGTTTGTGTTCTACCCCAGTCGTCGTCATGTGCTCGAAGTGATCGGCGAGCTTGCCAGACTGGACGGCGATGCGGCCAACAGCCCGCTGACGGACGACCTTGGCCGCCGGCTGCAACCTTCTTTCCTGATCAAGTTCAGCTGGCGGCTGTAGGCCCGGGGGGGACGTCGCCGGCACGCTGTTTAAATACCGACCCGAGGAGGCCGGCCATGTCTGTCGCCCATGAACGAACGGATTCGCAGGATGTGTCTTCGCTGTTGGCGTTCTTTGGCATCACCTTTGCCATCGCCTGGGGCATTCTCGGCTTCTACATCTTTTTCAATGACCTTGCGGTACGGCTGTTCGGGCCGATCTCCGGCAGCCATCCCGGGTTTTTCCTGGCGGTGTGGGCGCCGGCGATTGCCGCGTTGCTGATCGTGGCGCGACAGGAAGGCAGGTCAGGGCTGCGGCGATTCCTGTCCCGGTTGCGCCTGTGGCGGGCGCCGCCGCGCTGGTGGCTGTTTATCCTGGTGGCGCTGCCTTGCGTTTTCTATCTGGGCGCCTGGATCAAGGGCGCACCCCTGCTCGGGCCGCTGTCAGAGCAGGGTGTTTCTGTTTTACTCCTGACGCTGGGATTGATGGTGTTTCTGGGTCCCATTGAGGAGCTCGGCTGGCGTGGTCTGGCCTTGCCGCTGCTGCAGCGTTACATGGCACCGGCGTGGGCGGGCATCCTGATTGGCGCAGTGTGGGGCATCTGGCACCTGCCGGCGTTCTATCTCAGTGGCACGCTGCAAAGCGAGTGGGCTTATCTGCCGTTCTTTTTTGGTAACGTCTGCCTGAGCGTGATCGTCACGCCCATCTTCAACGCGTCACGTGGCAGCATTCTGGTGCCCATGGTCTATCACCTGCAATTGATCAACCCGTTCTGGCCGGATGCCCAACCCTATGACACCTACCTGCTCGCGGGTGTGGCCCTGGCTATCCTGGTGATTTTCCGGCGAAGCCTTTTTACCCGTGCCAGCGCTGTCACCGAAGTGATTCCGCCGCGTGCCGGCACAGTCGGAGGCAGGTGAATGATGCGATGGGCGTTGCTGGTACTGTGGCTGTTTTCCTGCACGGCCAGTGCAGACGGGCCGACACCGGCGTCACTGCTGGTGCAATTGCAGCAGCGCCATGGCTTCCCGGGGGCCACACTGGCATGGGCCGGGCCGGGCGGCCAGGGTGAGGCGCTGGCCATCGGCATGGCCGATCCCGAAAGGCATATTGCCATGACGCCGGGCTCGCACATGCTCGCGGCTAGTATCGGCAAGTCCTTTGTCGCGGCGGCGATTGTGTCTGCCGCCGGGCAGGGCCAGCTCGACCTGGATGCGCCGCTGAGTGACTACCTGGGTGAGCAGCACTGGTACACGCACCTGCCCAACCACGGCCAACTGACTCTGCGTCACTTGCTCAATCACACCGCCGGCCTGCCGGACCACGTCTATCAGCCGGCGTTCACAACGCTGTTTGCGCGCACGCAAGATCAGGCTGAGCCAGTGCCAACGGCGCAACAGCTGGTGGCATTAATTCTGGATGGTCCGGCGTTGTTCGCGGTCGGTGATGATTGGGCCTACTCCGATACCGGTTACCTGCTTGCCGCCATGGCGCTGGAGGCGGCAACGCAAAAGCCGTGGACTGCGCACGTGCGCGAGCGGTTTCTTGAACCGCTGGCGCTGAATGACACCGGGCCGTCCAGTGAGCGCCGCATACCCGGTCTCGCGGTGGGCATGACGGCCGCGGATAATGCCTTCGGCCTGCCGGCGCGCACGGCCGGGCCGGACGGTGCGTTGTTGTGGCACCCGGGCATTGAAGGTGCCGGCGGCGGGCTGTTCAGCGCGGCACCCGATCTTGCCCGCTGGGGGCGTGCCTTGTGGTCCGGCGAAACCCTCGGGAAGGACGGCACCCGACAACTTCTTGACGGCGTGCCCGTACAGGCCGGCGATGCGGCCCGACTGTACGGCCTGGGCGTGCTGATTGAACAGGGTGGCCCTTTTGGCGACGTGCATGGGCATCGCGGCTGGATTCCCGGCTATGTATCGTCCTTGCGCTACTACCCGCAATACGGTGTCGCCATCGCCATACAGGTCAACACCGACGTTGGCATGATGGGGCAGGAGGGCGCCCTTGTGCAGATCGAAACGGCACTGACGCAGGCGATACTGGAAAAGGCTGTGCCGTTGCCAGCGTCGTCACCATGACCGGAGGGTGCAGATGTTTGCGCTGAAGCGACTGTTGATGGCACTACTCATGGGCGCCGCCCTTGTTGCCACGGGCACGTTGCGCGCCGGAGATGGCGATGATCTGGTGCATGCCCTGCATTCGCTTGTTAACCAGGGCATGGCCCGTGATGGTGTGCCCGGGATGGTCATCGCCCTGGTGCGCCCCGGGCAACCGGTGGAGCGTCTTGCCTTCGGTCTGGCCGACCCGGCGTCCGGCCAACCGATGACTGTGGATGCGCTTTTTCCGGTGGAGTCGCTGTCCAAGCCGGTGACCGCCTGGGGGGTGATGACGCTGGTGGAGCAGGGTCGCATTGACCTGGATGCGCCAGCGGCGCACTACCTCGCCGGGTGGCCGCGGGCCGGCGAACTGCCGTCCTTTACTGTCCGTCAGTTGCTGACACATACGGCAGGACTGGCGCTGGGTGATTTTGCCGCGCGTTATGCGCCGGATGCCGAGCGCCCCGATCTGGCCACGTTTCTTCAAGGCGATGTGCAATTCAGCCGGGCGCCGGGTGAGCGCTTTGCCTACTCCGACAGCGGCTTCAACCTGCTTGAACTGATTGTCGAGCGTGTCAGTGGTGACGACTTTGCCGATTACATGGACCGTGAGGTGATCGACAAGCTGGGAATGTCCACGGCCGGTTTTCGTCACCCGGCGGGGCGTATGCCGGTGGGCCATGACCTTTCCGGAAAGCCGGTGCCCCGCTATGTCTATCCGGCGCGGGGATCCGGTGGCCTGTATGCTAGCGCTGCCGACATGGCAGCGTTCCTGGCTGCCGGCGTTGAGGGGGCAGAACAGTCGGTGTTGCAGGCGCGCCATGTGCGTCTTCTGCAGGCGCCTGCTGTTGCAACGCAAGGACTCTACGCCCAGGTTGCAGACAATTATGCGCTGGGTTACTTCAGCGAGACGCTGTCTGACGGTCAGCAGGCAATCTGGCATGGCGGCCAGGGATACGGCTGGATGAGCCATTTCCACATGGTGCCGGCCACGGGCGAAGGCATTGTCCTGTTGGCTAACAGTCAACGCGCCTGGCCCCTGTTTGCCCGGATACTGGCAAGCTGGTCCGCCAACATTGGTGTCAAACCCGTGGGCATGAGCCGGGTGCTGGTCGCCCGGAAAGTGGCGTGGGCCGTGTTGGGGTTGCTGGCCTTCTTGCTGATCGCATCCGTGTGGCGTATCGCCCGGCCCAGGCCGGTGTCGCCGTGGCGGCGAAGGGTGCAGGCGGCGGTTGCTTTGTCGCTTGTCGCATCAATGCTGTGGGCGGCGTCGCAACCCTATCTGTTCGTGTCTTCCGTGCTGCCAGTCCTGTCTGTCTGGCTGGGAGGCGCGATGGGGCTGGCCGGGGTGACACTGCTTATGGCGACGCTGAGGTCGGGGGCCTGCAAGAAGCCTGATACCGTTTTACGGTGACGCGTTGATCGACAGTCGGTCGTTCCTGACCAGAAATTCCCCGTCCACGAGCAGCGCCAGCGGCGCACCGGAGATCAGTGGCTGGCCGTCCGCCGCCCGGCGCTGTGCGTGGACATGCAAGTGCGGTTCCGTGGTGTTGCCGGAGTTGCCCACCTGGCCCAGCACCGTGCCGGCTTCAACCACATCACCGGGCGAGACGCGCACGCTGCCCTGGCGCAGGTGGGCCAGCAGGATGGCAGCCTCGGCGCACTGCACCATGACATGGTTGCCGAGCATATTGTCGCGGTCGCGCACTGGTACCGGCATATCCGCCAGGGTGGCTTCCGCGCTGATCACGTTGCCGCTGCAAGGTGCGAGGACCGGTTGGCCGAAGATCAGGTATGCGGCCGGGTCGCCGGGCTGCCAGCCCGTGCTGCGCCTGCCCAGTGTATCGATGCCAATCAGATCCACCGCATAGGATTGACCGCGCCAGTCAGCAAAGCGCGGCACGGATGCGTCGAGCGTTTTCATATGGCCGTTCACCCATGTCGATGCGCCGCCATGGGCAACCAGGTAAAGACCCTCGCCAAGGGGGCTGCGGATGTTCACGGCCTGCACGGCTGGCGGAACGCGGCCCACCAGCGCGGAGACACTTGCTGCGCCGCCGAGTACAGTGAGCAGTCCGGCGACTGCGACCATTAGCCATTGCCGGCCACGTGGCCACGGCGAGTTGGCCTGAATCACGGTGCGAATCCGTGTCAGTACGATGGCCAGCCAGACGAGCAGGTATAGCCAGGGCAGCCACCACGGCAGGAACATCCACGGCGACACCAGGGCAAGCGCCACGAGTAACAGCCCGGTGCCGGCCGCCTGCATGCCAACAGCCAGCCGGTTGCGTGCCGGAAAGCGTGACAGCCAGGCCAGCAGTAGCAACGGCAACAGCAGTTGCGTCAACAGAACGATCATGGTGAGGCCTCCGGAAAGCGGATGTCGGTGATGTCTGCCTTGAAAAAAGGGAAGTAGTCGTCCTGCTCGAACATGTTGCCGGCTTCCACATGAAACGGCAGCCGGTAGCCGTCTACCTCACGGAAGTCGGAGAAATAACCGCCGAATGATTGCAGGCGGTGGATGCCCTCCGGGTTGGCATTACTCCAGCGCTGCAGCGTGACCTTGTGCGGCTGGCCATCGGCTTTGAGGTGAATGTCCACCGTCTGGCGCAACGACTGGTGAGTGACGGTAACGCGCGCCGTGTCCTTATCGACTGCTTCCCAGTGGATCCCCGGGCCGGGCAACAGGGCCGCCGGTGTCCAGAACGCCGCTTCTGCAACATAGCGGGCAAAGGCAGAGCGCCGGTGGTCGTCGTTGCCACCGTCACGGGCCACAGGGAGCAGGCCGAGGATGCGAAAGCGTGTCCAGAGCCCGGAGTCGGAACCGGAAATGGGCAAACCGCTTTCCGTGCGCATCGCCCAGACGAAACCATGTGGCGCGGCCAGAATCTGCCGCGCCTGCATGCGCTGGTAGCGCGGTTGCGTCTTGTTGCCCAGGCCAAACGCACCGTGCATGTCGATTTCGGCAACAGTGCGCAGCGGCGTGCCCGGCCGGATGGCAAACCGGAAATAACGCCTTGCTGGCCCAGGCAATCTGTCGAGCATGGCGCTGTCGAAGGGCGCCGGGTGTGACGGCTGCAGATCAACGAGGCGCTGCCATTCCCGCTTGTCCTGGCGGGTGTCGTGCAAGCGCAACCACCATAGCGCAGCGAGAGTGGTTAACAGTACAAGCGTGACGCCGGCGAGTATTTTCATCGGCTTACCCGGTTGGTTTGCGGCCATCGTTGCGGTGTATGGTGAAGGTGAACAGCGTCTGCCGTGATGATGTGTGTCAATCGCAGGCCGGGTTGCGCCGCGGGGCCATACACAGTACCGAGCGATTTGATGGTCTTCGCCCGAACAGGTCTCCTGGTAACGATCACTTCAGCCAGGCGGGCAGCGGTGTTGTTTCCCCGGCAGGGTGCCCGGAAGCCGCTTGCGTCAGCCGCGCGATGCGCTTCTCGGTAAGCGGATGGGTGGCCATGAACTCCGGCATCAACCGCGGTTCCATTTTCTGCAGTTCCTGAAACAGGGTCGCCGCGCCGTTCAAGTGGCCATAGTGGGCCAGCAGCGCGTCAATGGCTTGCTTGTCGGCTGCGTGTTCCTGGGAGCGGGAAAAGGTCAGCCCGGAGAGCATGCCGACATTGCCGACAATCTGTTGCGCCATGGCCGAGTCGGAGGCGCCGCCGATGGCACTCAGTCCCAGGGCGACGGCGACACCCCGGCCCAGCGCGGTGATCGGGTCGCGGTGCTTGATATGGGCAATCTCGTGGGCCATCACCATGGCCAGGGCATTCTCGGAATCCACCGCCTGTATCAGCCCACTGTAGATCACCACATTGCCACCCAGGGTGGCGAAGGCGTTGATCACGCTGTCGTCTTCCACGTAGTGCACGCGGATGGTCATGTCTGGCTCAAGGGCCATGGCCGGGCTCAGCTGGTCGGCCAGGGTCTGGAGCCAGCGCTGCTTGCGCAGCGCCTCGTCAGACAGCTCGCGTGGCTGGGCCTCGATATAGGTCTGTGCCCAGCTGTTTTCCTGGGCCATGGGCACCTGCCGTGCCAGCCAGCCGGCACTCAGCGACAGCGCTATCACCAGCACGGTAACCAGTACCGCCACGGTGGCCAGCATCCAGGCGAAATCCACCAGCGGGTGTTCGTCGCTGACATTGATACCTTCGGGGACGGGGCGGTTTTCGTATTCCATCAGGCGGCCTTTGCGGGCACCAGTGCCGTGCCGTAAGCGTATACCTCCACGCTGAAGGATTGCCCCGAGGCGCCCTGGCCGATGGACGACGTTTCCAGCTTGACGTTGAAGATCTGCGTGGCGCCCTGGGCCTGTGCGTTGGCCTTCATGCGCAGGATCGCTTCGCGGCGCGCGCGTTCGATCAGCGTTTCAAACGAGGTGACCCGGCCGCCGAGCAGGTTGCGCAGGGCGGCGGCGGTCATCTTGAAGTAATCCACGGCCACCACCACGTTGCCGTCCACCAGTACGGCGTCGATGCGATCCGTGGTGGGCGGCGGAAAGCGGGCGCTGAAGGCCAGGACATCGCGGTACTCGGTTTCGCGCTCGCGGATCGAGGCAAAGTGGCGTTGTTCCGCCATGCGTCCGAACAGGTAGCCGATGGTCAGCAGGCTCAGGAAGACAAGAAATTCCATGGCTTACTCCAGCACGACGGCGGTGCCGTAGGCGAACAGCTCTGCCGCACCGGCGGATACCGACGAGGTGGAGAAGCGCACATTGATCACCGCATTGGCGCCCATGGCCTCAGCCTGAGCCACCATGCGCTGCACGGCCTCGTCGCGGGCCTCCTGCAGCAGTTCGGTGTAGCCCTTGAGTTCGCCGCCGACGATGTTTTTCAGGCTGGCAAGCAGGTCCTTGCCGGCGTGCTTGGCGCGCACGGTATTGCCCTGGGCCATGCCCAGGTGTTTGACCACCCGGCGACCGGGAATGATTTCGATATTACTGACCAGCATGCATTCTGCTCCAACGTCTTCGGGTGAAAAGCGCAGCCACCACGATTTCTGGCGTGGGTGACTGTGAGTCAGTTATACCGTATTCGGGGGTGGCAGCGAATAGCGCCGCAGGGCACTGATGTCAGCATGCCATTAGCGCCGGCGATGCTGCCACTGCAGCGGCGTAACGTTTTGCCAGCGTTTGAACGCACGAATAAAATTGGTTGCCTGTCGATAGCCCAGCTGCATTGCAATTTCCTCCACGGAAAAGTCCGTCGTCGCCAGTAACTGCTGCGCCAGTGTCTGCCGTGTTTCTTCCAGCAACGATGCATAGTCGGTCCCTTCCTTTGCCAGGTGTCGGTGCAGTGTGCGCCGATGCATGCCCAGCGCCTCACAGACACGTTCCAGCGGCGCGCCTGCTTGCAGGTGGCGGGTAATGCACTGGCGCACCTGTCCGGCGAGGCCTTCCATGCGCTGGTGGCTATCGAGCAAACGCTCGCATTCCTGTTCGCAGCGTCTGAAGAACGCGGTGTTATGGCTGGGCACCGGCAGGGTGCCCAGCATCCGGTGCACCGCGATCAGGTTCTCCGGCTGGTCGTAGCGCACGGGGGCGCCGAAGTAGTCGTCCACGGCGGCATGGTAGGGCGGGCGCGGAAAGCTGCAGGTGACCTGCTCCAGTGGAATACGCACCGGCACCATGCTGCGCTGGATGCTCATCAGGATGGCCGCATCACGCTCGAGCAGGAACTGGCTGACATCGGCGGGCAGGCCGTCCACGCGCACGGTCATGACCGCCTGTTCGCCACGGTCTTCGATGCGCGGCGCGCACCAGGCTGTGGTCAGCCGCGCGTAACGCACGCCCACCTCCACGGCCTGGCGCATGGTCCGGGCGTTGGGCACGGCAAAGCCCCAGATGCCGAAGCTGGTGGCTTCATAGCGCTGTCCGGCTTCCAGCCCCAGGGGCACGGCATCGCCCAGGTGCTTGAGCAGGTTGCGAATCAGGCGCAGCTCCTGCGCTGCCGTGATCGTGGCCTGCGGATCGGCCAGCATGCTGGCTGTCACAGCGGTGCCGGCCAGGCACTGGCCACGGCTCAGGCCATGCCGCTGGCCCACGTCCACGAGGATCGCGGCAGTGGCCATGGGGCGCGGAAAGTCCCAGTGGCGGTTGCCCGGCATGACTGTCCTCAAATGATTATTTATCGACATGGTAGGCCATGGGGTCGTGCGCCCGCCAGCCTTAATCTGTGGGCATGAGCGCATCGCAAGACGGCAGGAGAGAGTGCATGACCATCACAGCGCATGAGGACTATGGCCTGTTCGGCCCGGATTCCATCACCTGGCGGGTGTTCCGCTTTGCCGGCTCGGTAACGCTGGGGTTCCAGCGCACCGTGGTGGTGGAAATGTTTGAACCGTTCCTGCTCGCCTCGGTGGATCACACCGAAGCAGTCATGAACCGCCCGGCAGTGCGCTATGACCGTACCTTGCAGTATGTGTCGACCATCGCGTTTCACGATAGCGCCTGCGCCGTGACGGCCGCCGACACCCTGATGAAGATCCATTCGCGCATTCGCGGCAAGGAACCGCTCAGTGGGCTGGAATACGACGCCAACCACCCGGACTCGCAATTGTGGATCCATCTCACGCAGTGGCATTCGGTGCTGTACGTGTATGAGAAGTTCGGTCCGGGCCCGCTTACCGAAGCGGAGGATCGCCAGTACTGGGCCGAGTGCCGCGAGGCCGCCAAGTTCCAGAGCATCAACCTTGAGGACGTGCCGCGTAACCGCGCCGAGATGCGTGCCTACTATGAGCGCGTGCGCGCGCACCTGTGTGCCACGGAAACCACCCAGAAGACCGTGGCGCATCTGCTCGGCGCATCGAAGTTCCTGCTGGAAAAAGCGCCCTGGTACCTCAAGCCCATGGCTCCGTTGATGAATGAGGCGTTCCGGCGCGGCACCATTGCCACGCTGCCGCGCTGGCTGCGCGAGCTCGGCGGCATTCGCCAGAGCCGTGTTACCGATGCGGTGATGGTGGCGCTGATGAAGGTCACTGCGCGCGTGGTCCCAAAAGGCCCGCGCATGCAGATCGGTATCCTGAAGATGATTTCACCCAATACGGTGCCGGTGGTGGGGCCAGCGCTGCTGGGTATGGCACCGGAAAACCCGGTGACGGTAAGTGCCGAACAGGCCTGGGCGAATGCGGGGCGGCCTCTGCCGCGCCAGCAGTACGATGATCTCTGTGCCACGCGCCCGGCTAAGGTTGCCGAGCGCGCGCCGAAAGATCAGGGCGAGGCGGCGCTGATGCAGTTTGTCTGAAACGCTGCCCGGTTCAGTGCTTGAACGGATTGAACTTGTCGCCCATGAAGTAACGCAGCTTCATGGGCAATGGCCGGATGCTGCTGGCCACCAGTTTGTTCACATTGCCGGGCACGCACACCGATTTGCCTTTTTCCACGGCACGCCAGCCCTCGGCCACAACCGCGTCGGCATCCTGCCAGAGAATGTCGGGCAGGCTGTACGCCTCATCCTTCGTGCCCATGACGTCGTGGAACTCACTGCGGGTAAAACCCGGGCACAGGGCGGTGACATGAACGCCGTGGGGTTTCAGTTCCATGTCCAGGGATTGCGACAGGTTGAGCACGTAACTCTTGATGGCGGTGTAGAGCAGGCTCGCCGCTGGCGGGGCAAACGCGGCAATGGAGGACAGGTTGATGATGCGTCCCCAGCCGCGTGCTTTCATGCCCGGCGCCACTAGATGACATAACTCGGTGACAGCAGTGATCATCAGCTGGATCTCGCCACCCAGTTCCTGCCAGTCCGCCTCGGCAAAGGTGTAGTTACCAGAGAGGCCGGCGTTGTTGATCAGCACATCGATGTGAATCTTTTCACGGGTGGCAAAATCCATGATCGCTTTCGGTGCCGCCGGGTCGGTGAGGTCGGCGCCGAACACCTGGCAGTCAATGCCGTGGGCGTTTTCCAGTTCTTCCTGCAGCGCCTGCAGACGCTCTACGCGCCTTGCCACCAGCAGCAAGTCGTAGCCCTCTTTCGCGAGGTGATGCGCGAAGGCGGCGCCGATGCCGGCGCTGGCGCCGGTGATCAGGGCAGTGTGGCGTGTGTTACTCATGCGGGTGTCTCCTGCGCAGCGGTGCCGGTGGCGGCGGTATCTTTTCGAGGTGGCATGGTAGCCATAAACAGGGTGGGACGTCGCGGGCCGGTCGGGCCATCCGGGCGGCCGCCGTGATGATCCGGTGAAGTACTGCGTCTGCCGCTGGAGTAACCTGGCCCGTGCGATATGCTTAGGGCCGTGCATGGATGACCAGGTTGAAGGGAGAACATCATGAAAAGGATGCAGACTGCGGTTTCGCTCGTCATGGCTGGGTTGTTGCTGGCCGGCTGTGACAAGGCGCCGTCCGGCCCGGTGGCGGACGCCATCTATCACGGTGGCCCCATTCTCACCATGGCGGGGGATGAGCCGGCGTACGTGGAGGCGCTGGCCGTACGTGATGGCCGCATCCAGTTCACCGGCACGCTGGCGCAGGCCAGCGCACTGAAAGGGGAGGCGACCCGCGAGGTGGACCTTGCCGGCCGGACCCTGCTGCCCGGCTTTATCGATGCCCATGGCCATATCGCCAATGTCGGTTTCCAGGCCCTGTCGGCCAACCTGTTGCCGCCGCCGGATGGCGACGGCCAGTCCATCGACACGCTGGTTGCACTGCTCAAGGACTGGGCGCAGGACAACAACAGGCTGTTGCAGGAATCCGGCTGGATCATCGGCTTTGGCTACGATGATTCCCAGCTGGCGGAGAAACGCCATCCCACTGCCGACGACCTTGACCGGGTGTCCACCGAGCGCCCGGTGTTGATCGTTCACCAGTCCGGGCACCTGGGCGTACTCAACCACAAGGGGCTGGAGATGGCTGGCTACGGCAGCGACACGCCTGACCCGGCGGGCGGGGTCATTCGCCGTGGCGCGGATGGGGTGACGCCGGATGGCGTGCTGGAGGAAATGGCGTTCTTCGCGCCACTGTTCTCCCTGTTTGCCACCTTTGACCAGGACATGAAAAAGGCCCTGGCGCTGGCGGGTGTGGACGCCTATACCGCGCAGGGTTTCACCACTGCCCAGGAAGGGCGCTCGGACCCCGGCACTGCGGAAACATGGCGCTCGCTGGCCGACGCCAACCGGCTGGCCATTGATGTGGCGGTGTACCCGGATGTGGGCATGGCTGAACAGTACATGCGCAAGCACGGCGTCAGCACTGACTATCACAACGGCTTTCGCATCGCCGGTGTAAAGCTGAGCTTTGATGGCTCGCCGCAGGGCAAGACGGCCTGGCTCAGCCAGCCGTATTTCCATCCGCCCCACAATGCCGCTGACGACTATGCCGGCTACCCGGCCATCCCGGATGCGGCCGAGCGCCAGCGCCAGGTGGATCTTGCCTTTGAAAACAACTGGCAGCTGCTGGTGCACTGCAATGGCGATGCGGCCGCCGACGCCATGATCGAGGCCGTGGCCAATGCCAGTGCCCATCACGGCAATGATGACCGGCGCACGGTCATGATTCATGCGCAGACCGTGCGCGAAGACCAGCTCGACCAGATGAAGGCGCTGGGCATCGTGCCGTCGTTTTTCTCCATGCACACCTTCTACTGGGGTGACTGGCACCGCGATGAGACCCTGGGCCCGGAACGCGCCATGCGCATCTCGCCCACGCAGTCGGCACTGGAGCGGGGCATGCGCTTCACCGAGCACCATGATGCGCCGGTGGCACTGCCCAGCGCGATCATGATCCTGCACACCACGGTGAACCGCACCAGCCGCAGCGGTGCCGTGATCGGCGAGGACCAGAAGGTCAGTCCGTATATCGCCCTGAAGTCGCTCACCGAATGGGCGGCGTGGCAGTACTTCGAGGAAGACGCCAAGGGCACATTGGCCCCCGGCAAACGGGCGGACCTGGTCATTCTTGACCGCGACCCGCTGGCGGTTCCGGCCGCTGAGCTGAAAGACCTTCAGGTGCTGGAAACCGTCAAGGCCGGGGAGACGGTGTACCGCGCACGCTAGCACCGCTGGCCCGGGTGCATCTGGCGCAAACGGAATATGGCATGTCCGCCAGTGCCATGCTGTCATGGTCACTGGCGTGCACAGTGGCCAGACAAGGAGCGTGGCATGAGCGAGATTACCCACAAGCAGGTGGAAGCCGGGCAGGCCGTCTACGGCAAGTTCACCCTGTCGGCCTATGACAGCGTCGTACTGGGCGCCTCGTGCCGCTGGGTGTGGAAATGCCCGGCCAGTTTCCTGTTGGCCCGTTACAACGAATATGTCAGTGGTAATCACCTCGATGTCGGCGTCGGCAGCGGCTACTTCCTGGATCACTGTGATTTCCCGGTGGCCCACCCCCGCGTCGCCCTGATGGACATGAATTCACACTCGCTGGCGTTCACCGCTCAGCGCATTGCCCGCTACCGGCCGACCACCTGGCAGCGCAATGTCCTCGAGGACATGTCGGTGGAGGGTGGCGTATTCGATTCTGTGGGCATGAATCTGTTGCTGCATTGTGTGCCCGGGGATTTCTCCGAGAAGGGCCGTATCTTTGATAACGCCCGCGAGCTGATGAACCCGGGTGCCCTGTTGTTCGGGGCCACGCTGCTGGGCCGGGGTGTGCCGCGCAGCCCGGCGGCGCGGGCGTTGATGGCGCTGTACAACCGCAAGGGCATCTTCAGCAACCGGGGTGACAGCGCCGAGGGTCTGCAGGCCGCTCTGGCAGCCCGTTTCAGCGATGTCACCGTGGCCACCGTGGGCTGCATGGCCCTGTTCTCCGCCCGCCGCTAGCCGCCTGTATCACTGTGTTGATCTTCTGTGAACATTCGTTCACTATTATTGCGTGCCTGATTCGCCGCAGGTACGGTGGAAGTGGCCGAAGAGCCTGCCGATAACAACACAGCGAGCGCTACAACATGATTCCGAGAGACCAGGAAAGTACCCGTTCAGGCGGGGGCTGGCTGCACTGGCTGTCGACCCTGACAGACATGATGGCTTACCCCCTGAAGACCTCCCATTACGTCGAGCTGGTGAACCCGCTGTGGACCACCCACAAGATGCAGGCGCGGGTGGAAGCCGTCTGGGACGAGACCAGTCATGCCCGCACCATCACCCTGCGCCCGGGTGCCAACTGGCGTGGCCACCGCCCCGGCCAGCATGTGCGCATCGGTGTGGCGGTGGACGGCAAGCACTACACGCGTACCTATACCGTCTCGTCGGCGCCGGAGCGGGGAGACGGCTGCTTCACCATCACCGTCAAGGCCATCGATGGCGGCCGGCTGTCCCATTACCTGGTGCGCAAACTGAAGGTGGGCGATTACGTGCCGGTGGGCCTGCCCCAGGGCGATTTCTACCTGCCCGATGCATCGCCGACACAGCCGCTGTTCATTACCGCCGGCAGTGGCATCACCCCGGCCATGAGCATGCTGCGCAGCATGCTGGCACAACAGCGCATGGCCAATTCGGTGCATATCCATTACGCGCCGAGCCCGCAGGAAACCATCTTCGGCCAGGAGCTGCGCGAGATCGACGCGGCACAGAAGCATTACACCCTGCACGAGATACACACCGCCGCCCTCGCGGCCGATGACCCGGCCCGGCATTTCAGCCTGGAAAACCTGGCGCGGCTCTGCCCGGACTGGCAGTCGCGCGATTGCTACGCCTGTGGCCCGGCTGATCTGCTGCGTGCCGTGGAGGCCACCTGGGAAGAAGCGGGGCTGGCGCACCGGCTGCATATCGAGCGTTTCCGTGCCGACCTGGCCGAGGTTCCCGACGACGCCGTGGGCGGCCGGGTGCGTTTTGCCAACAGCGATCTGGAGGTGGAGGCCGACAGTGCCACCAACCTGCTGCGCGTGGCGGAAGACGCCGGCCTGAACCCGCCGCACGGGTGTCGCATGGGTATCTGCCACACCTGCAACACCACCCTGAAATCAGGCTGCGTGCGCGATCTGCGCACCGGCGAAGTATTGAATGAAGCCGGCGCCATTGTGCAGACCTGTGTCTGCGCGGCGGCCGGTGACTGCGAACTGGATTTGTGAGGGCCTGAACATGTCTCAAACCGCGACTGCAAAAGCACGCCTGCCTGTGGATCTCACCGATGAAGAGATCGAGGCCTTCGGCCGTGACATGGATGCGATCTATTACGAAACGCTGGAATCACGCGGCGAGCGCGACCGGCTGTATATCCTGCGCCTGATCCGCACCCAGCGAACGCTGGCGTTTTCCGGGCGCATGCTGATGTACGCCAGCCTGTTCCTGCTGCCCGCCTGGGATCATGCGCTCGCCAGCTGGGGAGCGATGATTATTGTCATGGCCCTCGGTGTGGTGATGCTCGGCGTGGCCAAGATCCTCGAGAATATGGAGATTGCCCATAACGTGCTGCACGCCCAGTGGGACTGGATGAAGGATCCGGACATCCAGTCCAATACCTGGGAGTGGGACAACATGAGCCCCTCTGACCGCTGGATGCATTCGCACAACGTGGTGCACCACACCTGGACCAATGTGGTGGGCAAGGACCTGGATGTCGGTTACGGGATCATGCGCGTAACGCCGATGCAGGAATGGCACCCGAAGTACCTGTTGCAGCCGGTCTGGTTCGTGCTGCTGGCGTTGCTGTTTGAAGAAGGCGTGGCGCTGCACGAACAGGCTATTGTCGATGTGGTGGAGGGGCGCAAGGATCGCAAGGAACTGAAACCGTTACTCAAACGTATCGGTGCCAAGGTGTGGGGCCAGGTGCGCAAGGATTACCTGCTCTGGCCGGCGGTGGGTGCCGTGGTGGCCATGCCCATCAGCCTGTTCGTGGATTTCTCGCCCATCACCATCTTTTTCATGATTGCCGGCGGTAATGCGGTGGCCAACATCATCCGCAACCTGTGGGCGTTCATGATCATCTTCTGCGGGCATTTCCCGGAAGGCGTATACAGCTTTACCGAAGAGCAGGTGGATGGTGAATCCAGAGGCCACTGGTACATCCGCCAGTTGCTCGGCTCTGCCAACATCCAGGGCGGGCCGCTGTTCCATGTATTGAGTGGCAACCTGAGTCACCAGATCGAGCATCACCTGTTCCCGGACATGTGCTCCAACCGTTACCCGGAAGTGGCGCCACGGGTGAGGGCGCTGGCGGCCCGTTACGGCCTGCCGTACAACACCGGTTCCCTGTGGCGCCAGTTTGGCACCACCTGGCGCAACAACCTGCGCCTGGCCTTGCCGGGCGGAAAGTTGCCGCCGGCAGTGGCCACTGCCTGAAGACAATGCAACCGGCGGGCGTCGCCGCCGGCCGGTGCGCTTGATTCACGAACGGGATGTGCGCTCCCGATACTGCCGGGCATGTTCGTTGTCTGCGCTGATGCGCTCCTGCGCCCCCACCGCACGCTTGATAAAGTTGCCCAGCCGCTCCGGGATGATCTGTTCCACCGTGCCCACGGGTGCCAGCCAGCGCGGCAGTGTCACTTCGGCCTGACCGTGACGGCATGAGGCGAGAATTTCCCGTGCCACATCGTCGGGACTGGACTTGGGCACGCCACGAATATCCAGCCCGGCGGTGAGGTCGGTCTGCACGGCGGCGGGCAGCAGCGTGGTAAGGGTCACGTCGCTGTCAGTCAGCTCCGCACGCACCGCCCGTGACAGGCTGGCCACGCCAAACTTGCTGGCGGTGTACACCGCCGCACCGGGCACCGTCATCTTTCCCGCCATGGAACTGATGTTGACGATGTGCCCATAGTTGCGGGCCTGCATGTCGCCCAGCACAAGGTGCATGCCGGTGATCACGCCACCGAGGTTGATCTGGATTTCGCGCAGCTGCATCTCCAGTGCCTGGCTGGTGAATTCGCCCGTGCGCTGGATGCCGGCGTTGTTTACCAGCAGGTCCACCGCGCCGAGCGTCCTGGCCTGTTCGATAAAGGCGGTGAAGGAAGCCGGGTCTGCCACATCAAGTTTCATTGCCGTGGCGCGTGGGCCGATGTCTGCCGCCACCTGTTGCACGCGGGCCTCATCGATATCACCGAGCACCACCTGAGCACCGGCGTCGGCCAGTGCCCGGGCGGTGGCCTCGCCGATTCCACGGCCGGCACCGGTGACGCAGGTCACTGCACCGTTCAGATCAATGGCCATGTCACTGGTCTCCCCGGGGAGCGCGCAGGCCAAAGTAGCCCACCACCTTCCAGCTGTTCCCCGAGCGCAGCGTAGCGCGGCCGAGGTAAATCCCGGGAATGATCTGCACCAGTTCGTCACGGGTGCGTGGCAGTACCAGCGGGTTGTTGTGCGCCGGGGCATCGTACTTGATCGCGCGCACTTCCTGGTGCGGCGGCAGCGGCGACGGCTCCAGTGCGTGGTAGAAGTCAAAGCCGATCAGCTCTCCCTTCACACGCCGGAAGCGGTAAGTGGGCATGGTAAGGAATGCCGGGATTCGCGTGCTACGGGTCAGCCGGTTATAGCCGGTGCCGTTTTCGTCATCGAACGTCTTGCCGGCCCAGCCAATGCCGCCGAGGAGCTGGCCGAGCCGTACCAGCCTGTCAAGCCCCGTCAGCCACAGGGAACCGTACAGGTTCATGACGATGCCTTCGCAATCACCGTGCGGGCCCTCCGGCGCGGTGCCGCGCGCAAACAGGGTGGGCAGGCGGTGGTGCTCGCCTGTTGGCTGCAGTTCTTGCAGCCAGTCCCAGGCCGCCAGTCGGGCCTGGGCAGGCTTGCTGCTGAACAGCGTACGAAGGTCGTCCAAACGCTGGATGTCGTCTTCGGTGACGGTATGGAGGGGATGATTCAGGGTTGCCTGTTGGGTACTCACGTGTGGTCTCCCTTGCAGTGGCCATGGCCACAGTGTCATTGTTGGTACTGTTCGGTACCAACAATGACACTGGGTGCTCCCACGCGTCAAGCCTGCCGGTGCACGCTGGCCTCCAGTGACCCGAGGCGATACGCTGCGCCCAGACAATGACGAGGCCCTACATGCCCAAACCTGTTCGTCCTTTCCTTGGGGAATCTGCCGAAAGCCGGGTGCAGACGCGCCGTCGCCAGCTCATGGACCAGGCGTTTGTGCGTCTGGCTGACGATCAGTGGCGGCAGACGTCCATCGCCGCCTTGTGCCGTGACGTGGGCCTGAACAAGCGTTACTTCTACGAGAGTTTCGACAGCCTGGACGCACTGGAAGAGGCGGTGGTCAATGATCTCACCATGGCGTTGATGCAGGTGGGGCTGGCGTCCGCTGCCGAGGCCCAGCAACAGTCACTGGGTACCGATGCACTGGCACGGCAGGTGATTGGCGAGTGCCTGGGTTGGCTGGCGGATGAGCCGCGCCGGGCGCGGGTACTGTTTGCCAAGGCCAGTGATAACCCGCGAGCGCGAGCGCAGCGTAACCGGGTGATCAGCCAGCTGGCGAGTACCCTGGCCGAATTCGGTATGGCCTATCACCAGCCCAGGCAACCCGCTGTGGCGGTGACGGATCAGCACGGTCATCTGGCCGGTTTGGGGGCATCCATGCTCATCGGTGGCACTATCGAGAGTGTGCTGCGCTGGCTTGATGGCGAGATCCCGATGTCCCTGACGGCCTTTTCCGACTACGTGGCCCGCTTCTGGGTGGTGCTGGGAAATGCAGCCGTGCAGATGGCCGTGGAAGAAGATGCGCCCACCCGCAGCTAGCCCGGCTTGTTTTTATCACCGTGGGGGAAGTGGGCAGGAAACATCCGGGTGCGCCGGTCTTCAGCCGCGGGTGTCCGCCAGAATCAGTTGTTTGTGCCTTGACGCAAGGTAGAGCGCTAGTCCCACCGCCACTCCCGGCACGATGCCCAGCAGCAGGTACCAACCGCCGTTGCGAATGCCACGAGCTTTGTAGTCATGCACTACCAATAGCGCCAGCGCCAGCCAGCACATGATCACATCGGTGGCATAGCCGGCCGCATATGGATTGACGAAGCCGGCCGCAAAAGCACCGATGATGTCTTTCTCGGCCAGCAGTGGCGGGATCACCAGGGCCACGAAGGCGATGGTGAACAGGGCCGCCACCAAGTACAGGGCATACAGGAATGTCTTGTCACTCATGGGTGAATGCTCCCGGCTAGAAAACATCATCATTCCATTTTTTGCCGGACAGGTGCAAAGCGCTCACGACATGTCAGTCTCGCTTGGGCAGCGAGTCGTCGATGTCCATCACACGCCGCGCGTAGAAAAAATGACTTCTCGGCTTCAGTGCCTCGGGCAACAAGTCATCGTGGCATTTCCGAATCAGCCACTGGGACACCACGCGCCAGTCCATTGCGTTGGTGTTGTACAGGGTTTCACCGCACCGGCGGCAGAATATCCGCTTCATGTTCTTGCTCGGGTGCGCGAATGTCTCCAGTACGTCGCTTTCATCCTGTACGGTCACCTGGTCAGACTCCCATGCAGTGACCGCATGGAATGGCACCTGTAATAGCTCACGGCAATCTTCGCAGTGGCAGATGCCACGAACCTTCGGTTCGCCGGTCAAGGCCAATGACGTGGCATGGCACTGGCAATGAACCGTGTATGTGACAGTCATGGTGAGCTCTCCCGTAAGTTGCATGGCATCCACTATCGCTTCTGCTCGATGATAACGGCAATAACCGGTGCATCGCCGATGTTGCGGACCCGGTGTGCCCAGGCCTCGTGCAACATCACATGGCCATCCGGCACGGTGACGTTCATTGGTGCCGCAAAGACGCTGTAGGCATGGGGTTCAATGGACAGGCTGCCGCCGCGCTCGAAGTAGACGGTTTCGGCATTGTGGCGATGCAGCGCATCAGACTGACCGGGTGCCAGCTCCATACGCAGCACAATTACCTCGTCGTTTTCATTGAGGACCGAGTAAATGTCCGGCGACGCCTCGTGAGCCAACGGCAGGCTTTCTGCCAGTGCGCCACAACTCGCCAGCATCAGTCCCAGAAGCATCATCAGCCATCTGGCCGGAGAAACTGGATTTTTCATAGCAAGATCCTCCGACATCAGAAGTAGCTGTTGATGTGTTTGCGAAAGCGAGCCATGTCTGCCTCGACCTTCGGGTTTTTCATCACGTCGAAGCAGGCGAAAGTGGGCAGTGCTTCCATGCTGAAGAAGCGAAAGTTCATGTGCATGGGAAAGAACAGGTCGTCCACGCTCTTGCCCTGAAAAAGGTATTCGCCGGGAACGCCAAATGCCTTGGCCGGCGCATTGAAAGTAAGTGACAGCATGTAGCGCTTCCCTTTCAGGGTGCCGCCGGTGCCATAGTTCTCTTGCGGGGCATCGGAATGACGGCCATCGCCGTTGCAAAGGGTGCCGTCCATGCCGGCGGTGTAGACCTCGTCCATGTACTTTTTGAACGGCCATGGAACGCCCATCCAGTTCACCGGGCTTTGCAGGATGATGCATTCCGCCCATTGGTGGTTGGCCAGTTCGGTGGCAACATCGACGGTTTCCCCCACGTTGACCACGCGAACCTGATGGCCTTTCTCGGTGAGGGTGTCGCGGGCGACGCCGGTAAATGCGGCATTCAGCTTTCCCGGTGAAAACGGGTAGGGGTGGTGGGCATTGATGATCAGGATGTTGCTCATGGGAAGCCTCGTCAGTACTGGTTATCTGGTTACTGGTCGAGCTATAGTTTGTGATATAGGTTACTAAAAGCAATTAGTATACTTTTGGTAACCTGGATCGCCCATGGTAATTTTGTTTTTAATCAATTGGTTATAGAGGGATCCTCCATGGAAAGTCGTGTGGAAACCGATCTCAGGGGCCGCAAGACAGTGCTGGCACCGTGCACTGAGCCTTGTGCGATCGAAAAGGGCATGCGCCTGATTGGCGGCAAGTGGAAGGGCTCAATCATCTACCACCTGAAGGATGGCCCGGTGCGTTTCAATGACCTGGCCCGGATGCTCGGGGGCGCCAGCAAGAAGATGGTGGACCAGCGACTCAAGGAGTTAGAGGCCGAGGGCATGGTTGTGCGCACGGTCGTGAATGAGCGGCCCGTGGCGGTCACGTACACGCTCACGGAGTTCGGCCGCAGTGCGCTGGATATTCTTGAACAGCTGCGTATCTGGTCGGAGTCAAATCTAGTGGGTGAAGACGTGGCAGTGACGACCTGATGTTCAGGTAAGAAGCCTGCGTCCCAATCGGGTCAAACGTGTCTGTAACGGTGGTGTTACCCGCCATGTCCGGACTAGGATGAGGCCAACAAGAACAAACACGAAGGCAAGACGACCTGATGCCCGATTTCCTTGGCTACCTGCTGGTGCCCCTGCTTACCGGCCTGATCGGCTGGTCCACCAACTGGGTGGGGGTGCGTATCATGCTGTACCCGGCTGAATTCAAGGGCATCTGGTATATCGGCTGGCAGGGGATTATTCCACGCCTGCGCGTGCGTCTCACCCGTGGCCTGGTGCAGCACTCCATCGCCGAGGTCTGCACACCGGCAGACATGCTGCAGGCGGTGGACGATGCTGATGCCATCTTTGAGATCTCCCGCCTGATCTATCCCGACATGGAAGACTGGCTCGACGAGCTGCTCAGCAAGCAGTACGGGGCCTACTGGAATCTTGCCCCCACTCTGGTGCGTCGCCAGGTCTTTGCCATGATGCGCAAGCAGGTGCCGGACTTCGCCGAATCCCTGCTCGAGGAAATCCGCAAGCGTGCCGATGAGTTTATCAATATCGAGGATATTGCCGCGGCCGAGGCCGAGCGCCGCCCGGATGTGCTGACCAAGGTGCTGCTGGGTATGGCCCAGCAGGAAATGCGTTTTATCATCCGTTCGGGCCTGTACATCGGCATTCCCTTGGGCTGCATCCAGGCGGTGGCCTGGTACCTGTACCCGAACTCCCTGGTGTTGCCGTTATTTGGCTTGCTGGTGGGGGCTTTCACCAACTGGCTGGCGCTGAAAATCCTCATGCACCCGTCGCGTCCGGTGCACTTCATGGGTTTTTCCTTCCAGGGCCTGTTCATCGCCCGCCAGCAGGAAGTGGCGGTGGATTTTACCCGCATCTTCACCGAAAACTTCCTTACCATTCGCCAGGTGATCCAGTTTGTCTGGAACGGCGAGCGCAAGGATGAAGTGCGCAAGATGGTCAAGCGCCAGTTCCGCAGGACCGCGGAAAAGAAATTCTTTACGGCCAGCCTGTACCGGCTGCTGAAGATCCGTGGTGATATTGACGAGATGGCCGGGGAGGCCATCGATGGGGCGGAGGACCGCCTGTTACCGCACCTGGAGCGAGACGACATTTCCACCCGCTTGCTGTCGCCGGTCAATGGCCTGTTGACCCGGCGCATCAGCGAGCTGTCACCGCAGCGCTACCAGCAGCTGCTGCTGCCGCTGGTGAAGCAGGATGAGTGGATCGTGGTCACCGTGGGGGCGGTGCTCGGGTTCTTTGCCGGTACTGCCCAGCTGGTGTTCCTGTTCGGTGGCTCGCTCTAGGGGCGCTTGACGGCGCGGTCCCCGTGGGGGTGCATGGCAACCGCATCGCTACGCAAGGTGAGAGTCTCGGTCATCCAGTCCAGGGCATCCTGCCAGACTTTTTCTCGTTGGCGGTCATGCAGGGTGGCATGGGTCAAGCCCTCGTATATCTCCAGCCCTTTGCGTGACGAGCCGATGTTCTCGTAGGCATAGCGGCTGGACGAAACGGGAATCAGCATGTCCTTGGTGCCCTGCTGGATCAGCACCGGCTCGTTAATGTCATCCAGCCCTGCGCGTATCTCCTTGAGTGCGGCATGCAGGCTGCTCAGGTAGCTCCAGGGCAGGGCGCGGTGAACAGCCAGCGGGTCATGCAGGTAGCGCTGCTGGTTTTCTTCCTCTCTCAGGAACAGGCCGACACCGAGATATTCGGCACTGCGCCAGTGGATGGGTATGGGCATGTTTGATGCCAGCCTGCCCGGCACTGATAACACTGCCAGGCTGCCGTCCGCCAGAAAGCGCGGTGTGCGCAGGGGGCCGATAAAAAGCCCCGGCTGAACGGCGGGGGCGTTGAGCACCAGGCCCTCGGCGTCGACCACGTTGTTGATGGCGCTGAGCAGGGCTATGGCTCCGCCCATGGATTCTCCCTGAACGAACAGCGGCGTCTGGGGATAATGCTTGCGGATTTCCTCGGCGGCGGTGCGTACATCGGTGAGGTAGTCGTCGTAGCTGGTGATGTGCCCTCGCCGGCCATGGCCCTGGGATTGGCCCCAGCCACGGAAATCAATGCCGAACACGGCTACACCCTGAGCGGCATAGTATTCGCCCATGGGGTGATAGAACCCGGAGTGGACGCTGGTGCCGTGCAACAGCAGCACCACAGCACGCACTGGCTTGTCGTCGGGCAGCCACCACTGGCCGAACAGCAGCAGGTGGTCATCATCGCGGGTCTCAAGTACCCAGCTCTGGTCGGCTCCCGGTGCCAGGTCATAGCGCAATGGCGCCGGTGTGACGGCAGGGGAGATCCAGCTGCAGCCTTGGAGGCCAAGCAACAGGAGTGTGGCGAAGATTGTCGCGGTCAGGGACTGTCGGTGCATGGTCATGGTTTTTGTTCTTGTCGGCTGACAGGGCGCTGCCAGCGGTGTGTTTGTCCATCCATGCTGAATCCTGGTTCTGGTGCGGCCCAGTGACATTTGGTGCCAGGGGTGCGGTTAATGCTGCCGCTGCAGTCCGGCGCGGTAGTCCGAGGGTGTCGTCCCGGCCCAGACCCTGAACCGGCGCTGGAAGGCACGCACGTCGGAAAAGCCCAGTCGTTCTGCAATGGCGGCTACGGTGAGGGTGCTGTCGGCCAGGTATTCGCGCGCCAGCTGGCTGCGCTGCTGGTCCAGCAGTGCCTGCCAGCTGATGCCTGCCCCAGACAGGCGCCTGTCCAGGGTACGCAGGGACGTGTTGAGCCGCTCAGCGACGGTGATGCGCCGTGGCGTGCCGGAGATAATCAGGTCGCGCATGTGCCACTTGATGTCATCAATGACACTGTCGCGATCCTGCAGCGCGGTGAGCTGCTGCTGGGCCAGGGCCTCCAGGCTGCGTAGGCTGTCTTCGCCATGACTGTGCAGGGTGATGCGAGCGGTGCCGTAACTGAGGAAGAATCGCGTTGGCCCGTTGTTCCAGGTGAGCGGGCTGAGCAACTTTTCCTCGATGGCGGCGCGAGCGCGTTCGGACGACGGTGGATGCTCCAGGTAAAGGTGTTCGGCGGCCAGGTTCGGGCGCCCACAGATGGTACGGAACAGGTTGGCCAGCAAAACAAGCACACACTCCATGGTGTGACGACGAATCACCGGGTTCTGGTGTGCCGCGGAACCGTTGATTTCGATGACATCGTCATGCTCTACCAATCCGAGGCTGCCAACATTGCCGGCGACCAGTGCCTGAAAGGCGATGGCGGCGCGGATGGCATCCAGCAGGGTGGCGGAGTTCAACGCCAGGGGCACCAGATAGCCATACAGGGGCAGCATCATCTGCTCACCGATATGGATACCGAACAGCTCGTCTTCGCTGTCCAGTATCAGCTCCAGCAACACCTGCTCATAAGGGGCCATGGGCACCCGGGCAAGGGGGTTCAGGTGGACCTGGGGGTCGAGACCCGCGCGGCGCACATAGTCACGGGCATTCATGCCCAGGCGCTCCGCACCAAGCACAAACTGGCTCAGGGCGATGCCCGATACATAAAAGTCCTGTTCTGCCATGACCACGTCCGTCCTGAAGCACGCCGGGGCCTCACGATAGCCAGTTCGGTATGAGTCCGCCAGCACTGGCAATCCGGACCATGGCCGATGGCGCCAGCGGGATGTCAAATGCCGTCAGGCGGCCTCCCATGGGCCCGGCAAGGCGTGGTGTCAGAGCATAGGCGCTGGCGCCAATTTGCCCTAGAATCCTTGTCCCAGAGCTACCCGGGAGAGAGCACTTATGGGCCGCGCCTACCAGAACCGAAAAGAATCCATGGCCAAGACCTCGGACATGAAGGCCAAGGTCTACAGTCGCTACGGGCGTGAGATCTATGTCTGTGCCAAGAATGGCGGCACTGACCCGGCGGCCAACCTGTCCCTGCGTGGCCTGATTGATCGTGCCAAGCGCGACCAGGTGCCCAGCCATGTGATCGACAAGGCCCTGACCAAGGCAGAGGGTGGCGGTGGCGAGGACTTCGCCCCGGCGCGTTACGAGGGCTACGGCCCGGGTGGCTCCATGGCCATCATCGAATGCCTTACCGACAATCCCAACCGTACCTTTGGCGATGTGCGCCAGGCCTTTACCAAGACCAAGTGCAAGATCGGCACCCAGGGCACCGTGGCGCACATGTTCGACCACGTCGCCATTTTCGTGTTTCCCCACGATGATGAGGACGCCGTTCTGGAAGCGCTCATGGAAGCCGATGTGGATGTGACAGACATCGAGGATGAGGACGGCAAGATTACCGTGTTCACCCCGCATACCGAATACGCCAAGGCACGACAGGCGCTGACAGGTGCCTTTGAGGGGCTGGAATTTGAAGTGGACGAGATCCAGTTTGTGCCCCAGGCCTACACCACGGTGGAGGGGGATGACTGGGAGCTGTTCGACAAGTTTCTTGCCATGCTCGATGACCTGGATGATGTGCAGAACGTTTATCACAACGTAGAGCTGGACTGATTACTTCCTGTGGTGCCAGGGAACTGGCATCGCTTCTTTTCCCTGTTGCTTTGCTTTCCCTCACCCTGTCCCTCTCCCCGAGGGAGAGGGGACGCTCCTGCTGTCCACTTCCCTGTTTGACGAGCCCCTCTCCCCCGGGGAGAGGGGATGGGGTGAGGGCCCCTCTGTCCTGTTCTTCCTGCTCTATGGTCTTCAAACGCCAGATTCCCGGTCTGTGCGCAGACGCACGGACTACAGGTAGCGTTGTGCGATCAGGTCCATGGCCTGTTGGGCAGCGGCCGAATCCTTCTCGAACTTCTCGCGCAGGTCCCGTGCCAGTACCTCGGCCAGCTTGACGCCCACGAACGGGATGTTGACCCGCACCGTGAAGGCCAGGTCGAGGACGCAGTGGGCGCCGGCCTCGCTGATCTTCATGGCACAGTAGACCTCGGCCGGCATGCCCTTGAAGCTGATCTCCAGGTGCCCGGTGCCGGTGTCACGATTCCAGTTGTCCGACTGCACCACGGTGATCTGGTGGGGCACATGCTTGCGCGCGAAGGCCGGAATCGGCACGTCCACGTCCACATGGCGGCTGACCGTGATGCGTGAGGTGTTATCGCCCTGGACGTCTTCCAGCACCTCGATCTGGCTGGCGCCGGCCCGGCGGTACTTCTCCAGGAAGTAGTCCGGGTCGCTGAACACCTGGAGCACGACCGCTGACGGGTAGGTGTACTGGTTCTGTTCGGTGAAACGCATGGGCAGCCCACTGGTTGTGGCGCGTGCCCGAGGGCGGCGCGTGAACGGGCGCTGATAGTGGCTTGATGATGGCGCCCGGTCATTGTCTTCGAAACCGTTTTGGCCGGCGTTATAGCCACTCTGGGCTGATGGTGTCGAGTCAATAGAATTAGGCTATCAAGCGCCATGATTTTGCCATATTGCGGCTATCGCTACACAGGCGCATTGTGAGGGGACTGAGACATACATGACATGTTCTGGCACAGGAGAGACGACATGGACAGCAAGAGCGCGGGCAAGTGCCCGGTGATGCACGGATCCAACACCCGGGTCGGTGGCCGCGGCACCATGAACAAGGACTGGTGGCCCAACCAGCTCAACCTCGGCATTCTGCACCAGCACTCGCCGTCATCGGATCCGATGGGCGAGGATTTCGATTACCGGGAAGCGTTCAAGTCGCTGGACCTGGACGCGGTCAAGAAAGACCTCACCGACGTGATGACCGACTCGAAGGACTGGTGGCCGGCAGATTACGGCCATTACGGGCCGTTCATGATCCGTATGGCGTGGCACGCCGCCGGCACCTACCGCACGGCGGATGGTCGCGGTGGTGCGTCCACCGGTAACCAGCGCTTTGCGCCCCTGAACAGCTGGCCCGATAACGGCAACCTGGACAAGGCCCGGCGTCTGCTGTGGCCGGTGAAGAAGAAGTACGGCAACAAGATTTCCTGGGCCGACCTGTTCATCCTCGCAGGGAACGTGGCCATTGATTCCATGGGCCTGAAGACCTTTGGTTTTGGCGGCGGCCGCGAGGATATCTGGGCGCCGGAAGAAGACATCTACTGGGGCGCCGAAGACGAGTGGCTCGGCAACAAGCGTTACAGCGGTGAGCGTGAGCTGGAGAACCCGCTGGCCGCCGTGCAGATGGGCCTGATCTATGTGAACCCGGAAGGGCCGGATGGCAATCCCGACCCACTGGCGTCGGCAAAGGATATTCGTGAGACCTTTGCCCGCATGGCCATGGACGACTACGAAACGGTAGCACTGACCGCTGGCGGTCATACCTTCGGCAAGACCCATGGCGCCGGTGATCCGTCCCATGTGGGGCCGGAGCCGGAAGCGGCGCCCATTGAGGCGCAGGGCTTCGGCTGGCTGAGCTCCCACAAGACCGGCAAGGGTAGCGACACCATCACCAGTGGTCTGGAAGGCGCGTGGACGCCGAATCCCATCCAGTGGGACATGGGCTACTTTGATGTGCTGTTCGGCTACGAGTGGGAGCTGTCGAAAAGCCCGGCCGGCGCCAACCAGTGGGTGCCCAAGGGCCTGAAGGATGACGACCACGCGCCGGATGCCGAGGACGCCAGCAAGAAAGTCGGGATCATGATGTCCACGGCAGACATGGCCATGCGAGAGGATCCGGAGTACCGCAAGATCAGCGAACACTTCCACAAGAACCCGGAAGAGTTTGCCGATGCCTTTGCCCGCGCCTGGTTCAAGCTGACCCACCGTGACATGGGGCCAAAGGCCCGTTACCTCGGTCCCGATGTGCCGGCGGAAGACCTGATCTGGCAGGACCCGGTGCCGCCGGTGGACCATGACCTGGTGGACGACAAGGACATCGCCGCGTTGAAGGACAAGATCCTGGCCTCCGGCCTGACGGTACAGCAGCTGGTCAGCACGGCATGGAACTCGGCCGCCACCTACCGTGATTCGGACAAGCGCGGTGGTGCCAACGGCGCCCGTATTCGCCTGGCGCCGATGAAGGACTGGGAGGCGTTCGAGCCTGGGGAGCTGGCGAAGGTGTTGAAGACACTGGAAGGCATCAAGGCCGACTTTGACGGTGCCCAGGGTGGCAACAAGAAAGTGTCGCTGGCGGACCTGATTGTGCTGGGCGGCAGCGCCGCAGTGGAAAAGGCCGCAAAGGACGCCGGTGTCAAAATCACTGTTCCTTTTGCACCCGGTCGTACCGACGCCACCGAGGAGCAGACCGACGCCGACAGCTTCGAGCCGATGAAGCCGGAAGCGGACGGCTTCCGGAATTATGCCCGGGCAAAGTTCACCGTCTCCGACGAGGAGATGCTGGTGGACCGTGCGCAACTGCTGGGGCTCAGCGCACCGGAAATGACCGTGCTGGTTGGTGGCATGCGCGCACTGGATGCCAATCACGGTGGCTCACAGCACGGCGTGTTCACCGACAGGCCTGGCCAGCTCAGCAATGACTTCTTTGTCACCCTGACGGACATGGACTATGCGTGGCGTCCGAGCAAGGACGACCCGGAGCTGTTCGAGGGGTATCACCGTGACAGTGGTGAGGTGAAGTGGACCGGCACGCGGGTGGATCTGGTGTTCGGCTCCAACTCGCAACTGCGCGCCCTGGCCGAAGCCTATGCCCAGGACGACGCGAAAGAGAAGTTCGTCAACGACTTCGTCAGTGCCTGGACCAAGGTCATGAACGCCGACCGGTTTGACCTGGCAGAGCGCTGAGAGCAGGTGGGTCGCCTGCATTCGCCTTGTGAAAACGCCCTGCCCAGGTAGGGCGTTTTCCTGTTGGCGGGGCAGAAAGCCGCTTGTGGCCCGGGAAAGCCGCTCGACGCTGGAACCGGCGGCGCCTGGTGCGGTCTGAATGTCGACCCGGGAGCGCGGCAGTGCCCGCGTGTTCCTGGATCGGTTCTTTAATCTGTGTATTTCATAATCTGAAGGGGATCATTATGCGTGTGTTACTCGTTTCCGGCCTGCTGGCTTTCAGCACCGTGGCGCTTGCCGGCCCGGAGTGTGAGGAGAAGGACCGCAGCAAGTGGATGGACAAGGATGCCTTCGAGCAGCAGCTGAAAGACGATGGCTACAGGGTGAAGGTGTTCAAGATCACTGACGGTGACTGCTACGAACTGTATGGCTGGAACCCTGAGGGCCAGAAAGTGGAAATCTACTATGACCCTGTCACGGCCAAGGTGCTGAAGACCGAAATCGAGGAGTGACAGTGTGCCTGTCATTCAGCTCTG
Organism: Alcanivoracaceae bacterium; assembly: GCA_029212745.1. GTDB lineage: Bacteria > Pseudomonadota > Gammaproteobacteria > Pseudomonadales > Alcanivoracaceae > JARGOL01. The sequence continues at coordinate 278,245 of JARGOL010000001.1, read as the reverse complement.
GGATCCGTTTGTCCGGATTTTTCACTGGACGATAGCTGTCGTATTCCTGGCCAACTATTTCATCAATGACAAGGGCGAGGCTGCCCATATTGCCCTCGGGTATCTGGCGATGGCATTGCTCGTCATGCGAGTCATCTGGGGCTTCATGTCCACCGGTGCCGCGCGGTGGTCGGCCGTGGTGCCGACTCGTGTGGCAGTGCGCAAGCACCTGCAGGCGCTGGTGCGAGGAAATCCCTACCGGCGCCTGGGACATACGCCCCTTGGTTCGATCGTGATGATGACAATGATGGCGTGCCTCGCCGGTCTGGGCGTGACAGGCGTGATGATGACGCGAACGGATACGTTCTGGGGCGTGGAATGGATGAAGGACCTGCACTGGCTGGTGGCCACGCTGCTTCTGTGCCTGGTGTGTCTGCATGTGCTGGCGGCAGTGTATGAGAGCTGGAAGCTGCGCGAAAACCTGCCTTGGTCCATGATTACGGGGCGTCGCCGGGCGAAGTGAGTAGTTGATGTCGGCTGCTGCCTGCATCGCTCTGCGGCCTTCTGTACACTGTAGGCTCAGCAACGCAGCCACGGAGTCCTGTCATGGCGAACGATGCGCCCTCGTCACGTTTTTCCACGATCAATCCACCCGTATTCTTCTCGTCCCTCGCCGTCATTGTCGCCATGGCCGCCTATGCGGTAATCGCGCCGGAGCAGTCCGGTGCGTTCTTCTCGCGGGTCCGCGACAGCGTCATCAATGACGCCGGCTGGTTCTACATGCTCAGCGTGGGTTTGATACTGGGCACCGTGGTGTATATCGGTGTCAGCCGGTATGGCGACATCAAGCTGGGGCCGGACCATGCCGAGCCGGATTACACCTATGCCTCCTGGTTCGCCATGCTGTTTTCTGCCGGCATGGGTATCGGGTTGATGTTCTTCGGCGTTGCCGAGCCGGTGATGCATTACCTGGCACCACCAGCGGGCGCGCCGGAAACTGTCGATGCCGCCCGTGCCGCCATGAAAGCCACCTTTTTTCACTGGGGCCTGCATGCCTGGTCCATCTACGCCATCGTCGGCCTGATTCTTGGCTACTTCAGTTTCCGCCATGGTCTGCCACTGACTTTGCGCTCGGCGCTCTATCCGATCATCGGCGAACGAATACATGGCCCCATCGGCCATGCCGTGGACGTGTTTGCCATCGTCGGCACCGTGTTTGGTGTCGCCACGTCCCTGGGGTACGGCGTTTTCCAGGTTAACGCGGGTCTGGCCTACCTGTTCGGCCTGCCGGAAACCACGACAGTGCAGGTGATCCTCATTGCGGTAATCACCGGCTTCGCCACCATTTCCGTGGTCACTGGCCTGGACGCGGGCATCCGCCGGCTGTCCGAGCTGAACCTGGCGCTGGCGGTGCTGCTGATGCTGTTTGTACTGCTGCTTGGTCCCACCATCTTCCTGATGCAGACCTATGTACAGAATACCGGCGCGTACCTGTCAGACATCGTAAACATGACGTTCAACCTGTATGCCTATGAGCCGAATGACTGGATCGGTGGCTGGACGTTGTTGTACTGGGGCTGGTGGCTGTCCTGGTCACCCTTCGTGGGCATGTTTATTGCCCGCGTGTCACGCGGGCGTACCCTGCGCGAGTTTGCGTTTGGCGTGATGCTGGTGCCGGCCCTGTTCACCCTGTTGTGGATGACCGTATTCGGCAACACCGGCATCAACATGATCGCCAGTGGCGAGTTTCCGGAACTGGGGGCGGCGGTGCTCGACAACCAGGCCCTGGCCCTGTTCAAGTTTCTCGAGCATTTCCCCTTGTCGGAAGTGCTATCGCTGGTGGCCACCGTGATGGTGGTGGTGTTCTTTGTGACGTCATCTGACTCCGGCTCCATGGTCGTAGACATGCTGGCCTCCGGCGGTCGTAACGACACTCCGGTGTGGCAGCGGATCTTCTGGGCCAGCTCCGAAGGCCTGGTGGCCATTGCGTTGCTGCTGGCGGGTGGTCTTGGCGCCCTGCAGGCGGCCACCATCGCCAGCGCATTGCCATTTGTGATCGTTTTGCTGGTGGCCATGTACGGCCTGTTGGCATCACTGCGCGTCGAAGGGATGCGTCAGCAGAGTCACGCCCGTGCTACCCATACTGGTGCTCTTGGCGTCAGTCGCGGATCACCCGGCTGGAAGAGCCGGCTGCTGAGGTCCATGTCCTTCCCCAAGCGCATTGAGGTGGTCAAGTTTCTCCACGATACCGTGCGGCCCGCCATGGAATCCGTGGCAGCGGAATTGCGTGAGCACGGCCTGAACGTGGAGTTGATGAACCTCATTGACGAGGAAGGACGCATGCGCATGGAAGTCAGCCACAATGGTCAGCACGATTTTGCCTACGGTGTGCGTGCGCGGCCGTTGACGCGACCTTCCATCGGGTTCCGGAACCTCGAATACGCACGTGAGCATGCCAGTGAGGAAACCTATTACCGCGCCGAGGTGTTTCTCGCCGCTGGTGGGCAAGGCTACGACCTGATGGGATATAACCGCGACCAGGTGATTGCCGACATCACCGAGCAATACGAGAAGCACATGCACTTCCTGCATATGGTGTCATGACGCGCGGCCCTGCTGGGGCCTCACATTAGCGGTGGACTGTGCCAATATGGGCAGACTGAATGGACTGCCCCGGAAAATGCCATGAATGGACGCGCCCTACGCCTTGTTACCCTGATGGCCGCTGCTGCACTGACGGCCGGTTGTTCTGACCCTGAGCCACCGCCGGCAGCGGTGGTGCAGCCGGTGAAAGTGATGGCGGTTGGTGCTGCCGATACCACCGTGAAGCGGGATTTTCCGGCCACGGTGCGGGCAACAGAGCGGGCAATCATCGCCTTCCAGGTGCCCGGCAAGCTGGTGGCGTTGCCGGTGAAGGAAGGGCAGGCCGTGGACAAGGGGGCGTTGCTGGCCCAGCTTGATGACGCCGATTACCGCGCCAACGTTGCCGCCGCCCAGGCCGAAGTGGACCAGACGGAAGGCAACTTCAAGCGCGCCCAGGAGCTGGTGGACAAGAATTATGTCTCCCAGGCCGAGTACGACAAGATCAAGGCAGCCTATGATGTTGCCCGCACCAAGCTCGACAAGGCCCGCAAGGCCCTCAATGACACACGTCTGCAAGCGCCTTTCCCCGGGGTGGTGGCGCGCATCATGGTGGACAACTATCAGGAAGTGCGGGCCAAGGAGCCGGTGCTGAGCCTGCAGAACAATAACGCCCTTGAGCTGGTGGTCAATGTGCCGGAAAGTCTGGTGTTGCGCCGTGACCAGGGTGCGTCCTTGCGCCTTGGTGCCACCTTCGAGGCGATTCCGGGCAAGACCTTCGACCTGACAGTCAAAGAGTTCGCGACGGAAGCGGACCCCGACACGCAGACATTCCAGTATGTCCTTGGCCTCGACCAGACCAGTGGCCACAACCTGTTGCCGGGCATGACGGCCACCGTTCACGTGGCGGCCAGCAGTGACACCCGGGCAGGCCGCGTGATCATTCCGCTGTCGGCGCTGGTTGCCGGCGCGGATGGTGCCAAGAGTGTCTGGGTTGTTGGTGATGACAACCAGGTGCGCCAGCGCGCCGTTGTTACCGGTGAACTTTCCGGCGCAGACAGCATTGCGGTGCTGGACGGGCTGGGCAGCGGGGACCGTGTGGTGGTCGCCGGTACCGCGTCACTGGTGACCGGCATGGCCGTGAAGCCGGTCGAGCAGATCGCGTTCTGAGGCCGCCATGAATATTGCCCAATGGAGTATTCGCAACAGCGTCATCACCTGGACGCTGGCGCTGGTGATGACCGTGGTGGGTTACGCGGCCTTCAACAGCCTGAGTCGTCTCGAGGATCCGGAGTTCACCATCAAGGAAGCCAAGGTGGTGACACCCTACCGCGGTGCCACGGCCGCAGAGGTGGAAGAGGAAGTCACAGACCTGATCGAGCGGGCAGCCCAGAAGATGGGGCAGCTGTTCTATGTGGAGTCCCACTCCTACCGGGACAAGTCCATTGTCTCGGTGAAGATCCTTGATCAATACGACAAGTCGACGCTGCCGCAGGTCTGGGATGAGCTGCGCCGCAAGGTCAACGACGTGCAGTCCCAGCTCCCGCCCGGCGCCGGCCCCTCCACGGTCATTGATGATTTTGGTGATGTGTACGGCGTCTATCTGGCGTTGACCGGTGACGGTTACAGCAATGAAGAGGTTTACCGTTTCGCCAAGTTCCTGCGCCGCGAGCTGCTGCAGGTGCAGGATGTGAAAAGTATCGCCCTGTTTGGTGAGCCCAGGGAAGTCATCTATGTCGAGATGCGCCGCGAGAAGATGGCTGCCCTGGGCATTGCACCTCAGGAAATCTTCAATGCGCTGGGGGCCAAGAATACGGTGGCCTATGCCGGTTATGTGCGTGCCGGTGATGCGCGCCTGGCCGTGAATCCCACCGGAGAGTTCACTTCGGAGCAGGAATTCGCTTCGTTGCTGGTCTCCAGTGCCGTGGACGGCAGCAAGCAGGTGGTGCTGGGCGACGTGGCCAACATTCGCCGGGGCCTGCAGGAACCGCCCTCGAACCTGCTGCGGTTTGACGGCCAGCCGGCCATCGGCCTGGCCATTGCCACTCGCAGTGGCGGTAACGTTGTCGACATGGGTGCTGGCCTGTACGCCAAGCTCGAGCAGCTGCGGCCGCAGATACCCCTGGGCATGGATCTCAATATCGTCTCCATGCAGTCCGATGCGGTGACGGCGGCCATCAATGGTTTTACCGTCAGCCTGCTGCAGGCCATTGCCATCGTTGTACTGGTGCTGTTGCTGTTCATGGGCCTGCGTAGCGGTTTGATCATCGGCGCCGTGCTGCTGATCACCATCATGGGCACGTTCATTTTCATGAGCATGTTCGACATCACGCTGGAGCGGATTTCCCTGGGTGCACTGATCATTGCCCTGGGCATGCTTGTGGACAATGCCATTGTGGTCACCGATGGCATGCGAATGCGCATGCAGAAGGGCGAGGACAGCGTCAGCGCGGCGCGCGCGGTGGTGGCACAGACGGCGCTGCCGCTGCTGGGCGCCACCGCCATTGCCATCACCGCATTTGCCGCAATCGGCACGTCACAGGATTCCACCGGTGAGTACACCCGCTCCCTGTTCAGTGTCATCCTGCTGTCCTTGTCCCTGAGCTGGTTTACCGCCGTCACCATCACGCCGTTGCTGTGTCACCAGTTTCTCAAGGTGTCTGCTGACGGCGATCAGGCGGATGCCTATTCCTCCGGTTTCTACCAGAAGTACCGGGTGTTCCTGGATGTGGCCATTGCCAACCGCGGCCTGACTTTGCTGATCACGCTGATTGTTTTCGTACTGGCGGTGGTGGGCTTCGGCCAGGTGAAGCAGAGTTTCTTCCCGGATTCCACCCGGCCGCAGTTCTATGTCGATGTCTGGTATCCCGAAGACACAGACATTTCAGTGGTGGCCCGTCGGCTAACTGCCTTCGAGGATGCCCTGCATGCGCTTGACGGTGTCACCCATGTCACCACCCAGGTGGGCGGTGGCTCGCCGCGCTTCCTGCTTACCTACACACCGGAGCAGCCGGCCGGTAACTTTGGGCGGCTTCTGGTTGATGTGGATGACTATCGCCAGCTTGCCGCTATCACTCAGCGTGCCCAGCAGGAACTGGAAGTGCTGCAGCCGGATGCGCGCGTCAACACACGCCTGTTTGTGCTGGGGCCGGCCACGGGTGGCAAGATCCAGTTGCGTATTTCCGGGCCGGATCGCAGTGAGTTGCGCAGGCTGGCCGCGCGTGCCAAGGCGGTCATCCAGCAGCACCCCAACGTCAAGGGGCTGCGTGACGAGTGGGGCGAGAAAGTGAAGGTGATCCGGCCGGTGGTGGCTGATGCCCAGGCGCAAAAGCTCGGTATCGATCGAACCTCCATTGCCCAGGCCATGGCCTATGCCGTGGAAGGTGTACGTGCCGGGGTTTACCGGGAAGATGATGAGTTGCTGGCAATCGTGGCACGTGCGCCAGAGGCGGAACGCCAGTCGTTGTTCAATCTTGGCCAGGCGACGATCTGGAGTCCCGCTGCCCGCCAGATGGTGCCCCTTGGCCAGGTGGTGAGCGATTTTGATGTGGCCTTCGAAGATGCCCATATCTGGCGTCAGGACCGGGTAACCATGCTGCGCTTGCACTTTGACCAGCGCCAGGGCCTGTCCTCTGAGTTGCTCGCCGATATCAAGGCGGATGTGGAGCAGGCGCTGAATGCCGATCTGCACCGGTATCTGGGCAAGCCCGCCGGGGCAGATATCGCTCATACCGCCAGTACCATTCCGGTGCGCTATCGCGACCGTATTCCGGTCAGGGACATGCCCGGGTACTACTTCGCCTGGGGCGGGGAGAACGAGGACTCGGTGAAGGGGGCAACGGCCATCGCTGGCGCCCTGCCGGTATTCTTCGGTTTGATGGTGTTGATCGTTATTCTGCTGTTCAATTCCATCCGCAAGACGCTGGTGATCTGGCTGGTGGTGCCGCTGGCCATCGTCGGGGTGACCGTCGGCCTGCTCCTGTTTGACCAGCCGTTCGGCTTTATGGCGTTGCTTGGTTTCATGAGCCTGGCCGGCATGCTGATCAAGAACGCCATTGTCCTGGTGGATGAAATTGATACCCAGCTGGCGCAGGGGCAGGCACCGGTGGATGCCGTGGTGGAATCCGGCGTCAGCCGCCTGATCCCGGTGGCCATGGCAGCGCTGACCACCATTCTCGGCATGATTCCGCTGCTCGGTGATGCGTTCTTTGTGGCCATGGCCGTGACCATCATGTTCGGTCTGGGCTTTGCCACCGTACTGACGTTGGTCGTGGTACCGGTACTCTATGCCACCCTGTTCAACTTCCGGCGAGGTTGATGCCGCGAGCCGGGCAGGGTGTGACGGGCACCGGCAAGGACGTGTGACAACGGAAACCTGGTTATGGCCGATAACAAGCGGCGCCGCTTCCTGCTGCGCCTGTATGAACTGATGTTGTTTGCGGCGCTGGCGTTCGCCACAGTGCCGTTTATCAAGTCGTGCCTGTCTGAGGACGCACAGGACAGTGCCGGCGCATCCATCCGCCTTGACCAGGTCAGTATTGGTGGCACTTTGAGGCTTCCGGGGGAACGCGCTGACCAAGTGGTGCTGATTCATCGCCAGCGCGATCGGCAGTTTCATGTGTTCCAGTTGCGCCAGCAGACAGACGGGCGGCTGTTCCCAGGTGTCAGCGATGCCGGGTGCAGTACTGTGCGGGTGGCCTATAACCGCGTCGAGTGCAGCCGGGCCGAGGGCGATTTCAGCTGGGACTTTTTCGGTGCGCCATCGGACGCCGGTCTGCCGGCATTGCCGGTGTTGAAATACCGTATTGAGGGCGGACGCCTGTATTACGGAGCGGGCGCATGAAAAGGTCCATCACCTTCAATGGCGTCGTGCGTGCCGTGGTATCTCTCGTCGCCTGTATCGCCGCCGTGGTTTTCCTGGTGCGTGACCTGTGGCCGCTTGCATTGCTGACGATGCTGGCGGCCTGGCTGCTCGACGGGCTGCTTGCGCACATGGCATTTGCCCAGCCGGATGACGAGTCATGGGGCCGGCGCGGTGGCGTGAGGGTGTTCACAGTGCCGTGAGGGGCGGCGCGATAGCCTCTCGCCTTTTGGAGCGCCGTACATGATCCGCCTGCACGAGACCATTGTTGTCGAGCGTACCCTGGAAGACTGCTATCGCTACCTGCTGGATTTTTCCACATCCGAGCAGTGGGACCCTGGCGTTTATCGGGCTGAGAAGCTGACAGCGGGCGCACCGGCGGTGGGGACGGAATTTGACCTGCTGCTGAACAGTGCCGGGCGGCATGTGCCCATGCGGTATACCCTCAAGGAAGCCAGCGGGAATTGCATCCGCCTTTTGGGAGAGGGCCCGGGCTTCAGCGCAGATGACACCATCACCCTGCGTGATTGCGAAAACGGCAAGACCGAGATCGACTATGTGGCCGAGCTCTCCTTCAGTGGCCCGGCGGGGCGCGTGGAGGGGCTGCTGCGGCCCTGGCTGAACCGTGTTGGCCGCAAGGCATTGGCTGGTCTGGAGACGGCGCTGACCCGGGCCGACACCGCGCCGGTGCAGACTGCCAGTCAGCGCCTGGCGCACCGCCTGGTTTTTCCCGCCATGCCTTCCTTTACACGCCGCGGTTACCTGGCGATGCCTGACAAGGGGCTGTCAGAGCGCGTTGATGGCAAGGTGTTTGCCATTACCGGCCCCACCAGCGGGCTGGGCCTGGCCACCGCCTGTGCGTTGTCGCGCCTGGGTGCCCGTTTGGTGCTGGTGGGTCGCGACCCATCGAGGTTGGAGGCAGCGCGAGAGGAAGTGCTGGCATTCAGCGGCGCCCCTGCATCCTCCATTGACCTGCTTGAGGCCGAACTGTCCCTGGTATCGGAGGCCCGGCGTGCGGGAGAGATATTGTGCCGCCGCTACCCGGCGCTGGATGGCCTGATCAATAACGCCGGGGCGTTGTTCGCCGAACGTGATGAAACAGAAGAGGGCCATGAACGCGCCCTGGCCGTGCTTTTGCTGGCGCCCTACGTGCTTACCCAGGTGGCCATGCCGTCCCTGAAGGCCGCTGGCGGCCACGTCATCAATGTCTCCAGTGGCGGCATGTACACCCAACCCCTGCGACTGGATGACATGGAATATCGGCAGGGGGACTATGACGGTGCCAAGGCATACGCCCGGGCCAAGCGCGGCCTGGTGGCCGTCACCGAGTACTGGGCCAGGATTCATCCGTCGGTGCGTTTCAACAGCATGCACCCGGGTTGGGCGGCGACCCCGGGGGTGGCGAAGTCATTGCCCACCTTCAATCGGCTGCTGGAGAAACGCCTGCGTGACAGTCGCATGGGGGCCGATACCATCATCTGGCTGGCGACCGCGCGGTGCGTGGAAGATTGCAGTGGCCTGTTCTGGTTCGACCGGCGACCGCGGCCCACGGCCGTGCTACCGGGCACGGCGGTGTCTTCGGATCAGCAGGCACGCCTGATAGAGTATCTGGCACAAACCTGTGCCGTGTGAGAAAAGTGCCCATGGTCGTACTGCGTTATGGCCTCTATTACTTCCTGCTGGTGTTCTGCGTGGGCTTTGCCCTGGGCCTGGTCCGGGTGCCGTTTCTTGAGCCGGCTCTGGGCATCCGCTGGGCCGAGCTTATCGAGACGCCGTTCATGTGGCTGGCCTGTTACTGGGCCGCCGGTGTGGTGATTCGTTCCGGGCGCCTGCCTGGCCGTTCGGTGGCGTTGCAGGCTGGCGTGTTTGCCCTGGTATTGATGCTGGCGGCAGAGTTTTCCGTGGTGTTGGGGTTGCGGGACATGACCCTGGCTGAGTGGTTCGCCAGTCGCGACGTGGTCGCCGGGCCTGTGTATGGGGTGTCCCTGGTGTGGTTCGCACTGGCGCCGTGGTGGCGCGTCCATCGTCGCCTGCGAGGGCAGGGTAATGGCTGAACAGGATGCCGATGTCATCGAAAGCTGGCGCGCCAATGCGCGCGCCTGGATTCGGGCGCTGGATGAGAAGGCCATCGCCAGTCGTGAGCGGGTGACAAACGCCGCCATTGTCGATGCGGTGCTGGCCTGCAAGCCGGAGTCGGTGATGGATCTTGGCTGCGGTGAGGGCTGGCTGGCACGGGCGCTGTCCGCACACGGCATTGCCGTACATGGCTTTGATGCCGTGGAGCCGCTGGTGGATCGTGCCCGCGCCCTTGGCGGCGGGTTTTTCTACCCGTTCAGCTTCGCCGACTTTGTTGCCGGCCGTGTGCACCTGCAAGCTGACGTGCTGGTGTTCAACTTTTCATTGCTGGACCAGCATTCCGTGGAGGCGTTAATGCCGGTGCTGCCGCGGCGGCTGAAGCCTGGCGGCACGCTGCTGATACAGACCCTGCACCCGGCGCAGGTGCCGCAGGCGCAAGCGGGCACCTGGCAACGGGAGGACTGGCAGGGCATGACGACGGCGTTTGCAGAGCCGGCGCCGTGGTTCTTCCGTTCCCCTGATCAGTGGCAGGCGTTGCTGCACGACAGTGGCTTTGCCGATGTTGCCCTGGAAACTGTCCGTGATGGTGCCAGCGACGCGGTGGCTTCGCTGCTGATTACTGCCCGGCCCAGCTGAGAAACGCGCGCAGGACCTGTTCCGGTGCTTCCAGTTGCGGATAGTGGCCAATGCCCTCCAGTTCCACCACGTCGGCATCGGCGATCAGCTCGCGGTACCGGGCCACCATGTGGGCGCCACTGACAGGGTCATCAAGCCCGTCAATCAGGCGCAGCGGAATATTGCTGTTCTGCAGTGCGCCCACCCAGCGTTGGCGGAACTGGCGCCGCTCAACCATGTAGCGGATCAGTTTTGGCATCACCTGGCGGCCGTTGTTGTGTTCCAGCAGGGCCCAGAATGCCAGCAGGTCATCCTCCGGCAGGGCGTCCGAACAGACATGGCGGAAATTGCGCGACAGTTTCTCGAAGGAAATGAAACGGGCGAACAGTCCGCCAAGTGGACTGATCAGCAGTCGCTGTGCCATCACCGGGCGGTGTGTTTCCGGGAACAGCCCGCCATTGAGGAAACAGATGCCCTTGAGCGACACGTGCAGGGTGCCGTCCAGGTGCCGGGCCAGCAGTTCCTGGGCCACGGTGTTGCCGTAGTCATGCACCAGCAGGGTGACGTCTTCCAGCTCCAGTGCCCGCATCAGCGTTTCCACCAGGCTGGCCTGGGTCTGGATGCTGTAATCGGCATCCGCCGGCTTGTCAGAGAAACCGAAGCCGATCATGTCCAGGGCAATCACGCGGAAATCGCGGCACAGGGTGTCCCATAGGGGATGCCAGTCGTGACTGGCGGAGGGAAAGCCGTGGATCAATACCAGGGCCGGCCGGTCATCGGCACCGCCGGTGCGGACAAAAATATCATGGCCGCGCCAGAGAAAACTGCCGCCAGCATGGTGCCATTCGATCAACGATACCGGTTGTTCCATGTTGTGGGCCCCTGTGCGGTATGCTGTGTGCCTGCTTTCATTGTGCGCCAGCCCCTCGCGTTGGGGAAGGGCGTCATGCAATCACGTCGCTGGAGTCATCATGGACAAGGCCACGCCCCGCTGGCCCCTGCTTGCTTTCGCCCGCCGCTTCCTGGCGCCGTATCGCGGCACCGTCATGCTTGCCGGCCTGGCGTTGCTGTTCACCGCTACCATCACCCTGTCCATCGGCCAGGGTATCCGTATCCTCATTGACCAGGGTATGGCGACCGGCTCCAACGCCATGCTCAACCAGGCCGTGCTGGTGTTCCTTGGCCTGGCGCTGGCGCTGGCGGTGGGGACCTTCATCCGTTTCTACCTGGTCTCCTGGCTGGGTGAGCGGGTGGTGACGGATATTCGCCAGCAGGTGTTTTCCCACCTGCTGACGTTGCACCCCGGCTTTTTCGACGCCAATCGCAGCCTCGAAATCCAGTCACGCCTGACCACGGACACCACCCTGCTGCAGTCGGTGATTGGTTCATCCGTATCCATGGCGTTGCGCAACCTGCTGATGATGGTGGGCGGGATTATCTGGCTGTTTGTCACCAACGTGAAGCTGACCCTGATCGTCATGCTGGCCGTGCCGCTGGTGGTGTTTCCCATTCTTCTCTTCGGCCGGCGGGTACGGCGCCTGTCCCGTGACAGCCAGGACCGGGTGGCGGATGTCGGCGCCTATGTCGGCGAAACCCTGTCGCAGATACGCATTGTCCAGGCGTACAACCATGAGCCTGTGGACCGTCGCTTCTTTGCCCGCGTGGCGGAAAATGCCTTTGATGTTGCCCGCCTGCGGATTCGCCAGCGTGCCCTGTTGATTGCCGTGGTCATTACGCTGGTGCTGGGTGCGGTGGGGATGATGCTGTGGGTGGGCGGCTCGGATGTCATTGCCGGTCGTATCACCGGCGGCGAATTGGCGGCGTTTGTGTTCTACAGCATCATTGTCGGTTCGGCCGTGGCCAGCATCAGTGAAGTGATCGGCGAGTTGCAGCGTGCGGCGGGTGCCGCGGAGCGGCTGGATGAACTGCTGCATGCCCAGGCGCTGGTGCAGGCGCCGGCGCAGCCCCGCGCTTTCCAGGGCCCGGTGGCCGGGGCGCTTAGCCTGGAGGGTGTCTGTTATGCCTATCCCTCGGCGCCGGGGCGCAACGCCCTGGATCAGCTGGACCTGACGGTGCATGCCGGCGAGACGCTGGCACTGGTGGGGCCGTCGGGCGCCGGAAAGACCACGCTGTTTGATCTGCTGCTGCGCTTTTTTGATCCCCAGCAAGGACGCATCTGCATCGACGGTATTGATATCCGCGACATGACTCCGGCGACATTGCGCGCCTGTTTTGCCCTGGTGCCCCAGCATCCGGTGCTGTTTTTCGGGACGGTTGCCGACAACCTGCGTTATGGCCGTCCGGAGGCCACTGATGACGAGGTGCACGAGGCGGCGCGCGTGGCCAATGCCGACGACTTCATCCGCGCCCTGCCGCAAGGCTATGACACGCGACTGGGTGATGGCGGCACCGGTCTGTCCGGCGGGCAGCGCCAGCGACTGGCCATTGCCCGGGCGGTGCTGTCCGGTGCACCGATGCTGCTGCTGGACGAAGCCACCAGTGCCCTTGATGCGCACAGTGAATCACTGGTGCAGCAGGCGCTGGAGCGGGTGATGCAGGATCGCACCACACTGGTTATCGCCCACCGGCTTGCCACCGTGCGCGATGCCGACCGTATTGCCGTGCTTGACCAGGGCCGCCTGCAGGCCCTGGGCAGCCATGAGGCGCTGATGGCCGCGTCGCCACTGTATGCCCGCCTGGCGGCGCTGCAGTTTGCTGATGGCGGTGACGTCGGGGCCTGAGCCCCAAGTGCTGACCTGCATCAATGTTGTCGGGCACGGCGCGGGCCTATGCTGGGCCTCCAGAAATCCCGGAGCTGCCCCATGACACGCCCCTTGCCCGTTGATGAAGCGGACTTTCCGGCTGACGCCGACCTCAGCGAACAGATTCGTTTCGTGCTCCATTATGCCTGTCTGGCGCCGTCCTCCCATAACACCCAGCCGTGGCTGTTCCAGATCGGCGATCGCAGTGTGCGCTTCTACATGGACCGCCAGCGCTGGTTGCGCAGTGCCGATCCGGACCAGCGCGAGCTGCACCTGAGTGTCGGCTGTGCTCTGCGCGCTTTTGTGCGCGCGTTACCGCACTTCGGTCTGCTCGGCGCCGTGACCTTCAAGCCCGACGAGGCGGATGGTGATTGCCTGGTGGAGGTACTGGTACGTCACGCAGAGGGCGGGCCGGAGCGGCCGTCCGTGCTGCACCTGTTTGCCACGCGTCACACCAGCCACGGTGACTTCGAGGATCGCGAGCCGGCGCACGCCGTGCTGGAGGAGATGCAGGCGGCGGCGGAGTACCACGGGGTGGCATTGAGCCTGATTCGCGATGCCGGCGACCGGGCCGCGGCCGCACACTGGCTGGCCGTGGCCGAGGCACGCCAGTGTGCCGATCCGGCCTGGCGGGAGGAACTGGCTGACTGGGTGCGCAGGGGAGTGTTCGGCACCAGCTGGTTGTTGTCGCGCATGGGGGCGCTGGCGGTGCGTTACCTTGACGCCAGCCGGGCGTTGACGCGCAAGGATCATGATCACCTGGCGGATGCGCCGGTACTGGCGGTGATCACCTGCATCCGCGATGAGCCGGTGTCATGGCTGTGCGCCGGACAGGCCTACATGGATATCTGCCTGCTGCTGGCGCGTGAGGGGGTGTGCGTCCAGCCCATGAGTGCGCTGGTGGAAGACCGTGAGGCGCGTGCCCGTCTGGCGCAGATGTGTGACCCCGGCAAGCGCCACCCCGTGCATCCGTTCCGGGTGGGTTACAGCCGAATCGAGGCCGAGCGTGAAACGCCAAGACGGCCCCTGGAAGAGATGCTGCGACCCTTGTGAGCCAGTTGCCGTCAGCCCCTTGATTTGCGGCCTTGATCGCGTAAAGGTGACGCATCTGGTTGAGCGGGAGAGACGACATGAGTAACTGGCTAGACGACAACAGCCTTTCCATCGGCAACACGCCGCTGGTGAAGATCAATCGCATCACGCAGGGCAAGGTGTACGCCAAGATCGAGGCGCGTAACCCGGCGTTTTCGGTGAAGTGCCGCATCGGCGCCAACATGATCTGGGATGCGGAGAAGCGTGGCGTCCTCAACAAGGATGTGGAACTGGTGGAACCCACCAGTGGCAACACCGGCATCGGTCTGGCGTTCGTGGCCGCTGCGCGCGGCTACAAGCTGACCCTGACCATGCCGGACACCATGAGCATGGAACGGCGCAAGCTGCTCAAGGCCTATGGCGCCAACCTGGTACTCACCGAAGGGGCCAAGGGCATGCCCGGTGCTATCGCCAAAGCGAAGGAAATCGTCGACAGTGACCCCGACCGTTACCTGATGCTGCAGCAGTTCGAGAACCCGGCCAATCCGGAGATCCATGAGAAGACCACCGGGCCGGAGATCTGGGAAGCAACGGATGGCGAGATCGACGTGCTGGTGTCCGGTGTTGGTACTGGTGGCACCATCACGGGTGTATCCCGTTACATCAAGAACACCTGTGGCAAGGCCATCACGTCCGTGGCGGTGGAGCCGTCTTCCTCCACCGTGATCGCCGCTGCCCTGAAGGGCGAGGAGCCCACCCACGGGCCGCACAAGATACAGGGCATCGGGGCCGGTTTCGTGCCGGACACGCTGGACCTGTCGATGGTTGACCGGGTGGAGCAGGCGAGTAACGAAGAGGCCATGGAATGGGCGCACAAGTTGATGCTGCAGGAAGGCATCCTGTGCGGCATTTCCTGTGGTGCGGCCATGGCGGTAGCGGACCGGCTGGCGCGCGATCCGGCATTCAAGGACAAGACCATCGTGGTGGTGCTGCCGGATTCCGGTGAGCGTTACCTGAGTTCGGCCCTGTTCGAAGGCATGTTCGACGATTGACGGGGGATGCCTGAAGGTATGAAAAAGGCGCCTCGTGGCGCCTTTTTTTTCAGCTGGCGGCCGGCTCCGTGGCACTCACCTGTACCGGCACCCCACTCATGAATGCCTGGTTGCTGAGTTTCTCGTAACTGCCCGGGCCAGTGGGTAGCAGGACATTGACGTTGACCCCCGGGTGTTGCTGCGCAACGCGCATACCCGGTGTGCTGCCATTGCCCCAGCCGTGGGTCATGGCCACCACGCCCGGGCGCAGGGTGTCATCCGCATGTGCCAGCGCATCAATTTCCCCATGGCTGTTGCTGACCACCACCGGGCTGCCTTCCGCCAGTCCCAGGGCTTCCATGTCGCCGGGATTCATGTGCAGGGGGTTATTCAGGTGCTGGCCACGTTTCAGCCCGGGGACGTTCTGGTACCAGCTGTTGTGCATGAAATTGGTACGCAGGTTGATCAGGCGGAATGCCGGGCTGTTGTCGCGCAGGTCTGCGAAGATGGCATGCGCCTGTTCGATGGCATCGGTAAACAGCGCCGGACAGCAGTCCACCCGCTGGTCCTCGGTCTGGATAAAGGACTCGTAGAAGCGCCCCAGTGGCTGCTTGTCGAGGACCACAGTGCCTGAGGGCGCCTGCTTCAATGTGTCTACTGACAACTCACTGCGCGACAGCATTCGGTCAAGACGTGCAAACGGCTGCGGCGGTTCCTGGTCCAGCAGCGAGGGCTTGCCCATGGCCTGCTGCAGGCGCGCCAGTATCCACCATTCCTCCTTGCGCTCGCCTGCGGGTGGCACCACGGCATCGGTGTACTGCACGAAAGGCTCATACTGCATGCCCAGGCCACAGATGTTGACGTCCTCCCGTTCCAGCATATCGGCGGATGGCAGCACGTAGTCGGCATACTCTGCTGTGGCGTTGCGGAACAGGTCGATGACCACCAGCAGGTCCAGCTTCGCCAGGGCTTCACGCCAGCGACCCTCACCGCCAACACTCAACAGCGGATTTCCGGCAATCACCACCAGGGCACGCACCGGGTTGTCTTCGGTGAGGATCATGTCCGGCAGCAGGTTGCCCGGCAGTACGCCGCGCACATGTCGTAATTCGCCATAGGGCGACGGGAAAAACACCCGGTCGTCGCGGATGCGGCCTGCCCGGGCGGCCGGGTAGAAGCCCTCGCCGTAGAAGTTGCCGCCGGGCCGGTCGAGGTTGCCGGTGACAAAACTGAGCATCTGCAACAGCCAGTAACAGAGCGTGCCCTGGCGGCCCATGTTGACGCCGGTGGACATGTGCACGGCGGCACTGGGTGCCGCAGAAAAGGTGTCAGCCAACGCCCTGATGTCATCCGCAGGCAGGCCGACCACGCCAGCCACTGCATCAGCAGAATAAGGCGCTATGAAATCCCGCAGTCCCTGGATGTGCTTGCCGTGTTCAGCAATTGCGGTCTCGTCAAAACGGCCCAGCGCATCAATCTCGTGCAGCAGGGCCGCCATCAGGTAAAGGTCTGTGTCAGGCAGGATGCGCACGGCCTCGCCAGTCTTCGGTGTGGCCGACTCGATCTGTCGCGGGTTGATGTAGAACACCCGCGCGCCGCGCGCGCAGGCCGCGCGGATCTTTGCCATCGGGTCGGCGATGGAAATGAAGCTCATGTGAGAGACGCGCGGATTCTCCCCGAAGATCAGCAGGCAGTCGGTATTGGCAATGTCGGGCAGCGGGTGCAGCGTGCTGGTGCCAAACACGGCTTCGGCACCGGCAAACTTGTTGGAGCAATCCTGCGTCGCGGAACTGAACAGCCGCCGGCTGCCCAGTGTCGTGAAAAACTCCATGACGCCCTGCGTGCCCAGGGCATTGAACGCGGTGGGGTTGCCGATATAGCCCGCCACGGCGTCCGGGCCATGTTGGGCAATGACATCCCCGAGTTGTTCGCCGATGTCCGCCAGTGCGCTGTCCCAGTCCGTTGTCACGAAACGGCTGCCCGGTTGGCGCGCGCCGTCACGTCTCAGCGGCGTGTCCAGTCGGTCCGGGTCGGTGTGGATGGCAAGGTAATTGATGCCCTTGTGGCAGGCGAAGCCGGTGGTGACCGGATGCGCCCGGTCCGGTGCCAGAGAAACGACACGGCCGTTTTCCAGTTCGGCGACGAGACCGCAGCTGGGTTCGCAAACGCGACAGAAGGTGGTCTTGCGTTGCATGGGCGCTCCTGTGTGTTGTTTGCTGAAAGACTAGCAGCGCCATGGCGTGAACGTCGTGCCCGGTATACAAATCCCGGCCGGCTGTTATGGGAGCCCGTTACTGGGCTGCCTTGACCCCGGCCCCGGACTTGGAGTCGTTGCTCAACCAGACCCAGCGGTTGCGGCCCTTGTCCTTGGCTTCATACAGGGCCCTGTCCGCGGTGCGGTA
Organism: Alcanivoracaceae bacterium; assembly: GCA_029212745.1. Classification (GTDB taxonomy): domain Bacteria; phylum Pseudomonadota; class Gammaproteobacteria; order Pseudomonadales; family Alcanivoracaceae; genus JARGOL01. The sequence continues at coordinate 260,907 of JARGOL010000001.1, read as the reverse complement.
GGCACTCTGGAACGGTGTGCCCGGTGAGATGCCCGTAATGCCCATGCTGACAGTGAGCACCCGTCCGGCGGAGGAGTGGGCATGGGGAATTTTCAGGTGGGCCACCGCATGGCAAACCGCCTGGCCGATGTTCTGCAGAGCTTTCATGTCCAGGTCGTGCAACAGCAGGCAGAACTCTTCACCGCCGAGGCGGGCACAGGCATCAAAGGGGCGGCGGGCGTATTGCTCGAGTACCTCGGCGATGGCCACCAGCGCATTGTCACCGGCATCGTGGCCGTAGTTGTCATTGAATGCCTTGAAATGGTCCACGTCGACGAGGATCAGGCCCAGCATCTTGCCGTTGCGCAGGGCGCTGCGATTGGCCAGGCCGTAACGTGTTTCGAAGCCGCGGCGGTTGAGCAGGTCGGTGAGCGGGTCCGTTTCCGACAGTTGCCGCAACGCCTGCTGGCGACGGTACTCCGAGCGAAAGAACTGCTGGACCAGATAGGCGATCAGGCAACTGATGGCCGAGAAGAACAGCACGAAGAATACCTGCACCAGGATAATCAGGGCCGGGTCCATGGAGTACTGGACCTTGACGCCAGCGAACATCAGAGAACCAAAGATGGTAATCGGCAGCACCCTTCGCAGGGGCAGCGTACTGAACATGCCGATGCAGACGGTGATCGCAAGCACCCCTTCGTAGGGCATGTCATAGGCGTGAGAGTAGCTCCAGGCGAGCACACCATTGACGCCGAACAGGGCTGACAGGCAGATGGCGGTACTGAAGTTGGTGACATGCTGGCGCGATATCTGCACCTGTGTCCCCACCAGCGCCAGCAGCAGGGGCACGCTGATGAAGCCGCCGATGAAGAACAGCGAGCCGAGCCATATTTCGGCCGGAAACAGCAGGGCGTGCACGAACATGGCCAGCACCGAGGCGAGCAGGGCTATGGCAAGCACCGGCCGAAGGTGTGGCCCGAGGGAGCCAAGGTACCAGTGCTGGAAACGTTCCTCCCGGGAGCCTGATGTCTGTTCAGTGACGTCAGTTTTCTCTGTCACCGTAATCCCCTGTCCTGATCGCGCTCACCTTCCATAGTGGCTGACCGCCGATGGTAGGCATTACCCGGTGATATCACAATGACGCTGCCGGGCACGAGGTTGTCATGGCGCTTTTCAGCGTACCGGTCCATTTGTCAGACGAAAGGCGCTAACCCTATAATTATTGGGCAATTTTCTTTTCCCAACAGACGGCGCCCGGCCGTCACCGGAGAGCACGTGGACGCATTGCTGATGCTGGTTATCGCCTTCTGGGTGGTGATAAATGCATACGTCACCTACAAGGGTTTCGTCTTCCTGCGCCTGCAGGGCAAGCATGCCCCCGACGCCACCAATGAGGACATGGCGCGCTGGGTGCGCGGCAAGGAACCGGCCGACGACCTGCCCGAGGCCATGCAGCCGGCACTGAAGGATCTGCGCGCCTGGCGGGCGGTGGGGCGCAAATACTTCCTGTTCTCCGTGGTGGCCATCCTGGCCCTGGTTGTCCTGCGCCAGACCGGCATCGCCTGACATCAGCCGGGTCGCGCCAGCAGGGCCATCATCAGGCGCACCGATTCTTCCGACACTTCTTCCATCTCGCGGCGGTTGACGTAAATGCCGTCGATCAACAGGCGGCACAGGCCATGCAGGGTGGCCCAGCTGGCCTGGGCAAGGCGCAATGGCTGGCTGCCGGCAGGCAGGCGCGCCTGGTCCACCAGGGTGCCGATGCGTTCCACATAGCGCCGGAAGCTGCGAAAGGCCACGTCCCTCAGTTCCTCGGTGGGCTGCCCGGATTTCCAGATGGTGCGGCCGAACATCAGGTCATAGGTTTCCGGATGTTCGGCGGCAAAATTCAGGTAGGCCCGCACGAAGGCGCGCAGCCCTGCCTCCAGGTCGCCCTGGCGATCCAGCTGCGCTTGCTCTATCAGGGTTTCCAGATGACTGAACCCGCGCGCCGCCAGGGCGCACAGCAGGTCATGCTTGTCCCGGAAATGGTGATAGGGCGCGGTGCGGGACACCCCCACCTGCTCGGCCAGCTTGCGCAGGGACAGTCCCTCGATGCCGCCCTCGCGGAGCAGCTCGCCGGCGCCCTGCAGCAGGGCGGCGCGCAGGTCACCGTGGTGGTAATTGTTGTGTTCGGCCATGAGCGATTCGGTCATCGGGTTAACTTGACAGTGTCAAGATACAGGCCTATCTTGACGCTGTCCAGATATCTGGTGCCGGCGCCGCCGGCCTGCTGTCCGAGACAGCCTTTGATGATGCTTTGATGATGAGAGGAACGTCATGAGCCAGTACCCGAACATGCTTGCCCCCTTGGACCTGGGCCATACCACCCTGAAAAACCGGGTGGTAATGGGCTCCATGCACACCGGCCTGGAAGACCGCATCTGGCACCGCGGCAAGCTGGCCGAGTATTTCGCCGAGCGTGCCCGTGGTGATGTGGGCCTGATCATTACCGGCGGCTACAACCCCAACCGCAAGGGCTGGTTCTATCCGTTCTCCGGCTCGATGATGAACATGGCCGATGTGCTCAGCCACCGGCAGGTGACAAAGGCGGTGCACGAGGCAGGGGGCAAGATCTGTCTGCAGATCCTGCACGCCGGCCGCTATGCCTACACACCCTGGTCCCGTTCCGCGTCGGCGATCAAGTCACCGATCAACCCGTTCAAGCCCAAGGCCATGTCCACGAAAGAAGTGGAGCAGACCATCAAGGACTTTGCCCGTGCCGCAAAGCTGGCGAAGAAAGCCGGTTATGACGGTGTCGAGATCATGGGCAGCGAAGGCTACCTGATCAACCAGTTCACCGCGCCGCGCACCAACCAGCGCACCGACAAGTACGGTGGCAGCGCCGAGAACCGCAACCGTTTCCCCATCGAGATCGTGCGCGAAACGCGCAAGCTGTGTGGCGATGACTTCATTATCGTCTACCGCCAGTCAATGATTGACCTGGTCCCGGGTGGCTGCAGCAAGGACGAGATCATTGCCCTGGCCAAGGGTATCGAACAAGCCGGTGCATCGATCATCAACACCGGCATCGGTTGGCACGAGGCCCGTGTGCCTACCATCGTCACCTCGGTACCACGCGCCGCCTTTGCCGCCGTGACCGGCGAGGTGAAGAAGCACGTCAACATCCCGGTGATTGCCTCCAACCGCATCAACATGCCGGACACCGCCGAGGAAATCATTGCTTCTGGCCAGGCTGACATGGTGTCCATGGCCCGGCCCATGCTGGCGGACCCGCACCTGGTCAAGAAGGCGGCGGAAGGGCGCAGTGACGAGATCAACACCTGCATCGCCTGTAACCAGGCCTGTCTGGACCACACCTTCCAGCTCAAGCGTGCGTCCTGCCTGGTCAATCCGCAGGCCTGCCACGAGACCGAGCTGAAGTACCTGAAGACGCACAACCCGAAAAAAATTGCTGTGGTGGGTGCTGGCCCGGCGGGCCTGTCTGCGGCTACGGTGGCGGCGGAACGCGGCCATGATGTCACCCTGATTGACGGCGCTGATCGCATTGGTGGCCAGTTCAACATGGCGGCGCGCATTCCGGGCAAGGAAGAGTTCTGGGAGACCATCCGTTACTACGGCAAGATGATCGAGAAGCACGGCGTCAAGCTGGTGCTCAACCGTCGCGTGGAACCGGGTGAGCTGGAAAAGGAAGGCTTTGATGAAATCATCATTGCCACTGGCGTGGTGCCTCGCACGCCGGGCATCCCGGGTGTGGACCATGCCAAGGTAGTGAGCTATGTGGATGTATTGCGCGGCAATGTCGAGGTGGGCCAGCGTGTGGCGGTGATCGGTGCCGGCGGTATCGGTTTCGATGTCTCCGAGTTCCTGGCCCACGACCACAACATGCCAAGCCCGGAGCCACTGGATCACTGGTTGCGCGAATGGGGTGTGGATTTTGCGTCACTGGAAGAGGGTGGCCTGGTGCAGCCCGAAGTGGACAAGCCCGAGCGTGAAATCTACCTGATGCAGCGCAAGACGTCGTCGCTGGGCAAGGACCTGGGCAAGACCTCCGGCTGGGTTCATCGTGCCGTACTGAAAAAGAAGGGTGTGCACTTCATGAAGGGCTGCAGCTACGATCGCATCGACGATGCCGGCCTGCACATTACCCAGGGTGATGAGTCGCTGGTGCTGGATGTGGACACGGTGGTGATCTGTGCTGGCCAGGAATCCCTGCGTGAGCTCTACCGGGACGACCAGAGCCACATTCACCTGATCGGTGGTGCGGACGTGGCCGCCGAGCTCGACGCCAAGCGCGCCATCCGTCAGGGGGCGGAGCTGGCCGCCGCACTCTGAGCGGGGAGCGAGAGCAGCGAGAAACGGTCAGCTTTTGCTGGCCGTTTTTTTTGCCCTGGCGTAACGTGATGCCACTAATGGAAGGAGAATCGCCATGCTGGCACTGGTTGCAGGTTTGTTGTTGTTCCTTGGCGCGCATTCACTGGCCATTGCCCTGCCGGAAAAACGGGCGGCGCTGATCAGCCAGTGGGGCGAGCAGAAATGGAAAGCGCTGGTGGGCATCGTCTCCATCGCGGGGTTTGTACTGCTGGTCTGGGGTTACGGCGAGGCGCGTATGGAGCCCGTCTGGTTATGGCAGAGCCCGGTGTGGACACGTCACCTCGCTGCTTTGCTGATGCTGCCGTCGATGATATTGCTGGTGGCCACCTATGTGCCCGGCACCCATATCAAGGCGCGCATTGGACATCCGATGCTGCTGGCCACCAAGATCTGGGCGCTCGCACACCTGTTTGCCAACGGTACGCTGGCGGACCTGCTCCTGTTTGGCAGTTTCCTGGGCTGGGCTGTTTTGGGCTTTATCATTCACCGGCGCCGTGACCGGGCGGCCGGCACCACCTATCCAGCCGTCAGCGCCAGCCGCGACGCCATTGCCGTTGTTGTCGGGCTGGTGCTGTATGGCGCCTTTGCCGGCAAGCTGCATGTGCTGTTGATGGGTGTTTCACCCTTCGGCACATGAGCGCTGGCTCAGCCCTTGAAGGTGCTGAGCCCGAAGTCACCGAACGGTTCGTCGCGGGCCCGTACGGCCTCCTTGAAGCCTTTTTCCATGGCCAGCTTCTGGAAGTCATGGCCTTCCCGGGTGTGGCGCGTGATGCCGTCGAGCAGGGTGCCGATCATCTGCGTGCTGGCCAGGCCCATGTTTGTGAGCGTCTGGTTGGTGAGCATCTTCATCATCACCAGCTGGTTCACCGGCATGCGGGCGATACGCGCAAGCAGGTTTTCGAACACCTCATCGAGTTTGTCCGCCGGCGCGCACTCGGTGGCCAACCCCCATTCCTTTGCCTCGCGGCCGTTCAGGCAGTCGCCGGTGAACAGCAGTCGTTTGGCCTTCTCGATACCCAGCCGGTAGACCCACATGCTGGTGGTGGGTGAGCCCCATACGCGCGCCGGCGGATAGCCGATCTTGGCGTCCTCGGCGATCACCAGCAGATCCGAGCAGAGTGCCATGTCGGTGCCGCCCGCCACACAGAAGCCATGCACCTTGCAGACCACTGGCTTGTCGCTGTGGAACAGGCTCATGAAGCCTTTTACGTTCCGGCTCATCATGGCGTAGTCGACTGTAGGGTCCCAGTTGCTGTTGGGCATGTGGTTTTTCATCTGTACCAGCGGGTCCAGCGGGGAGCCTTTCGGGCGATCCGGGTTCTCCTGGCTGTCCATCAGGCCCTCGGCGTTTTCCACCAGGTCGTAGCCACCGCAGAAGCCGGACCCGTTGCCCGCCAGGGCAATTACATGCACCGCCGGGTCCATGTTTGCCTGTTCCACGCAGGCGGCCAGTTCCCGCGGCAGGTCCAGGGTAATGCCGTTGCCGCGCTCGGGCCGGTTGAGGGTGATGCGGGCAATGCGGCCATCCACCGCGTAGGTCATGGTTGTCGGGCTGGTCATGGGCACCTCGCTGTTATAACTCGCCTCGAAAGTTGCTGGCATTAAGCGTAACATTACATATATTATTAGATATATACATCATGCGTAATAAATGCATGCCGGGGAGTTGCTGTGAAACTGCGTCCGCGACGCCTGATCCTCAACCTGATGCTCACCGACCTTGAGCGGCCGCTGGGCATCCGCGATGCCATCACTGCGGGGGCCCTGTTCGGCATCCGTGAAAGCTCAGTGCGGGTGGCTATGACGCGCCTGTCCGCGGACGGGCTGATCGCTGCCTGCGACCGCGGGGTGTATGTGCTGGGGCCGGCGGCGCGCGACCTGGCGGCTGACGTATCACGCTGGCGCAGCCGTCTGAAAAGGCTGCGTCGCTGGCGCGGGACCTGGGTGGCGGTGTACTGCGCCGCGCTGGGGCGCAGCGACCGCAAGGCGCTGCGTGCGCGGGAGCGGGTGCTGGCGCTGACCGGTTTTCGTGAACTGGATAACGGCCTGTTCATCCGGCCCGACAACCTGGCCGGCGGTGTGGCCGCCATGCGCGAACGGTTGTACGGGCTGGGGCTGGAGTCAGCAGCACTGGTGGCCGGCCTGCATGAACTGGACGCGGACAGCCAGGCCCGTGCCATGGGGCTGTGGCCCGCGGCACAACTGAATCGTGATTACCGGCGCACCCGCTCGCGCCTGCAGGCGTGGCTGTCACAGTGCGATGCACTGGAGCCGGAGGTAGCGGCGCGTGAGGCGTTTGTGATGGGGGATGCGGCCATCAGGCAGATGGTATTTGACCCGTTGTTGCCGGATGCGCTGGTGGACGGTGAGGCGCGCCAGGCATTTTTTGACACCCTGCTTGCCTACGACGAAGCCGGGCAGGGCATCTGGCGGCGCCTGTACCAGCACGCCAGCGACCATCGGCAAGCGTCGTCCGGCGCGGCACTGCATTGAACGAGGTGAAAGCATGACGGACAAACCGGCAGACGATATTTCCAATGAGGCCGTGTTCGCCCGCAACCGGGAAACCCGCCGCAAGGTAACGTCGTTGTTCAGTCGCGAGGAGATTCGCGCCCTGACCGAGCGCTCCAACCTCATGGGCATCTATGCGCTGGTGCATACCTGGGCTGTCATTGGTGCCTGTTTCCTGGCGCTGGCCTGGGCATTGGCGCAGCCATGGCCGCTGGCCGTGCCGGTGTGCCTGTTGGCCGTGGCCGTGCTGGGCGGACGGCAGCTGGCGCTGGCCATTCTTACCCATGAAGCGACGCACAAGACCCTGTTTCGCAGTCGATGGGCCAATGACTGGTTGACGGACTGGCTGTGCGCCCGGCCCATCGGGCTGGACCTGAAGAAGTACCGGGCTCACCACTTCATCCATCACACCCGCACCGGTACCGATGAAGACAGCGATATTTCCCTGATCGCCGGGCTGCCCACCACGCGTGTTTCGCTGGCACGCAAGTTTCTGCGCGACCTGGCAGGCATCACCGGGGTCAAGTTCCTGCTTGGCCGTGTGATGATGGACGCCGAGTTGCTCAAGTGGACGGTGGCCACCGACATCACGCCTCTGCCACGGCAAGGCTGGCGTTTCCATGCCCGCCGCTGGCTGGTGAATGGCGGGCCCATGCTGATCATGCAGGCGGTATTGTTTGCTGTGCTGTGGCTGGCGGGTTACCCGCAGCTGTACCTCGCCTGGGTGCTCGCCTACCTGGTGCCGTATCCGCTGTTTATCCGCATCCGTGCACTGGCCGAGCATGCCGGCACCGAGCGTTGTGCCGACATGTTTCGCAACACCCGGACCACCCGGGCCGGTTTCCTGGCCCGGGCCTTTGTCGCCCCGTTTCGTGTCAACTATCACCTCGAGCACCATGCCATGGCATCGGTGCCGTGGTTTCGCCTCAAGACCATGCACCGGCTGCTGCGTGAGCGTGATGCGGTGTCGCCGCCACCTGGTTACTGGCGGGTAATGGCCATTGTCTCTTCAGCGCCTGCGGCACCCTGAAAAAAACGGGCCCCGCAGGGCCCGTTGGCAAACAATCACTGTGTCTGTGCCGACGATCAGCCGGTATTCGCCCGCAGCTTCATGCGCTTGGTCTTTGATGAACGGATGGCCACCATGACCAGGCTGCGGATAAACGCCATCAGCACGCTCTCGTTCTGAACCGGGTCCTTGCCCTTGCCCATGCGATGCAGCTGGCGGGCGAACCAGACCACCTCCATCATGGCCATGTCATCGATGGCCTTGATGCCGGTGCGGCGCGGCTCCACCACGCTGTGTACCGATTCGCCGGCAAGGATGCGGTTTGGCAGGTCCGGTTCCACCGCCAGCGGGCGGGCCAGCCCGACGATGTCCGTAGCGCCACTCTCTACTGCCGCTGCCATGCCCTCCGAGGTGCGAAAGCCGCCGGTGACCATCAGGGGCACGGACACCCGTTGGCGAATCTTTTCGGCGTACTCGAGGAAATACGCCTCGCGCTGTTTGGTGCTCTCCTTGATGCCCTGGCCGGCCATTTTCGGGCTCTCGTAATTACCACCGGAGATTTCCAGCAGGTCCAGGCCCTCATTGGCGAGTGTTTCCGCAACGGCCATGGATTCCTCTTCGGTGAAGCCACCGCGCTGGAAGTCAGCTGAATTGAGTTTGATGCTGACTGGAAACTCCGGGCCAACGGCGGCGCGGATAGCGCGGTAGATTTCCAGCGGGAAGCGCATGCGGTTTTCCAGTGAGCCCCCCCACTGGTCGGTGCGCTGGTTATGGTGGCCGGAAAGGAACTGGCTGACCAGGTAGCCATGGGCGCCGTGAATCTGCACCCCGGTGAACCCGGCTTTCTGGACGATGGCCGCCGCGCGGGCAAAACGCTCGATGATGTCGCGGATTTCCGCTTCGGTCAGTGCGCGGGGTGTCTTGAAGTGCGCTTTCAGTTCTTTGGCGAACGGGATGGCTGAGGGGCTCAGGGTGTCGCCTGTGGCCAGCATCTTCGGGATCTGCTTGCCGGGGTGGTTGAGCTGCACCCAGATCTGGTTGCCGTTGCGCTTGCCGGCTTCGGCCCAGCGCGTCAGCAGGGCCAGGTCCTGCTCGTCCTCCACCACCACATTGTGCGGTTCGCCCAGGTGACGCTTGTCGATCATCACGTTGCCGGTCATCAGGATGCCGGTGCCGCCATCGGCCCAGCGGCCATACAGGCGCACCAGCTCTTCGGTGGGGTGGTTATCCACCGTGCCCAGGGTCTCGCTCATGGCGGACTTGGCGAAGCGGTTCGGCGCGCTGACCCCGCAGGGCAGGGCGAGGGGCTGTTTCAGGGTATCTGCAAAACTCATGCTCGGGCTCCGTCCGGTTTGCGTCGCCCGTGCCAGGGCGCTACCATTAAGTTCGATGGTCATCAAAGTATTAAATAGTTCGACAGTCGTCAAACTAAAACTGATCATCCGGGCATTAATTGGCCTCAACTGACCTCAAGAGCGTGTGATGAGTGATACCGCTGACATGGCGCGTGCCTTCAAGGCGCTGTCCAACCCCAACCGGCTGAAGATCTACCTGGCATTCGCACGCTACTGCGACCAGGGACAGCCGGCACCGGTGAAGGACATGCCGGTGGGCTGCCTTCTAGGTGAGGCCATCAAACGGCTCAATATCGGTGCGCCCACGGTGTCGCACCATATCAAGGAACTGGTGGATGCCGGATTGATCACGACCTCCCGCCAGGGGCGGCAGCTGTTCTGTGCCGTGGAGCCCGCCATGCGTGACAAGCTGCAAGCGTTCTTCGCACCGGCCAAGGAGGCATCCGCATGATTGATACGCGCCTGACCCTGCTGGACAGCATCCTCGACGACTGGCGCGAGGTTATTGGTGATGATTTCGAGGGGTATCGCAATCACTGCCGCCGTATGGTCAGCTGTTGTCTTGCCCTGCAGGGCTGTGACGATGTCGCCCGGCAGAAGCTGATGATTGCGGCGGCCTTCCATGACATCGGTATCTGGACAGACAATACCCTGGATTACCTGCCGCCGTCGGTCACGCCGGCCATGGCCTACCTCAAAGACAAGGGGCTTGAGGCGTGGAGTGAGGAAATCAGCCTGATGATTACCGAGCATCACAAGCTCTCGGCATTTGATGATCCGCGCTATCCGCTGGTGGAACTGTTTCGCAAAGGGGACCTGGTGGACTTTTCCCTCGGGCTGGTGCGTTTTGGGCTACCGCGAGCGTTCCTCAAGGAGCTGCGCCGTACCTGGCCCAATGCCGGCTTCCACAAGCGGCTGCTGCAGCTGGCGTCACACTGGTTTGTGCGCCACCCACTCAATCCTGCACCGATGATGAAACGATAAAAAAACGCCGGCGGTTGCCGGCGTTTTTTTATCAGGGGCTGCGTCGCGGGCTTATTCCCAGCGCCAGCGTTGTCCCCAGCCACCATGATAGGTCCACAGGTGGGCATCCTGGCCGTTCCATGCGCCCCAGGCGGCATCGGAAATGTCCAGCGCCATGGAGGTGTTGGAGGTGATGCGCAGGGTGTCGCCCTGCCACACCCAGCGCTGGTTGTTGCCGCCGTGGCAGTCCCACAGGTGAACGTCGGTGCCCTTGCTGGTGCCACCGCCTTCGGCGTCGGCACACTTCATCGGGTTCATCTTGTTACGCAGCAGGCCGTCCGGATCCATGTACCAGAGCTGGCTGTCCTCGCCATGACAGCTCCAGTGGTGGATGGCGCTGCCGTTGCTGGTGGACTGGCTTTCCACGTCCAGGCACTTGCCCTTGCCGTTGACCAGTTTACGGAACACGTAAGGCGCCGCTGCCTTGATGGAGATACTGACGCCGCCTTTGGTGACGGATCCGTCGCTGGTCAGCCGGGCGCGCACGCTGTCGCCGTTGACGATAAAGCTGGTGTCGAGCGGCCCGTGCAGCCGTTGTACCTGGTTGCCGTTGGCGTCGTAGAAAGTGATGAAGTCGTAGTTCAGCTCGGTTTCACCGTTGACATAGACCTTCAGTGCGGCGGCTCCCGGGATGGACAGCGTCTCGTTGCGGTCCTCATTGTTGCCGTAGGCGCCGGTGGTCCAGTTGGTGACGCCAGCCTCGCTTACCGTGGCGGTGACACCACTGCGGGTGACGGAGCCGTCACTGCGCAGGCGCACGATGGCGGTGTCGTCAGGCACCACCACGGAGGTGTTCAGTGCACCATGGAAACTTGCCACCAGGTTGCGGTTGCCGTCGTAGACATAAACGAAGTCATAGTTGGCTTCAGTCTCGCCGGACAGTGACACCCGGATGGCCTTGGCGCCGGGCTTGCGCAATGTTTCGGCACGGTCTTCGTTGTTGCCATAGGCACCGCTGTTCCAGCCCAGCTTTTCATACTGGTAGCTTTCCCATTCACCCTCACTGGCCTGGTCGGTGAAATTGATCCAGACGTTCTGGCCACCTGCCATTTGTCGCAGCTGGTCGTTCATGTAGCCATTGGCCGGCGCGGCAAAAGAAAAGCCCGGCAGTTCGCTGGCGCAAACGGCCTTGCCATTGCCCCAGGCGCCGTAGCCAGAGGACAGGCGCCAGTCATCCGGATTGCTGTCCGACTGGCAGGCGTAGCGGTAGCTGGCATCGCAGCGGTTGTCATTCCAGCGGCCGTCACTGCGCATGTGCGCGCAATGCTCGCCGCTGCCGTAGTTGTTGGGTTCACCACCGGCCCATGACCAGATGCTGGCAGACACCATGCCTTCGTCCCAGCGATCAGCATCAATGATGTCGATACCGCAGCGCACAATGGCCGGGATGTTGCCACTGTCGATGGTGCCGGTTTCATCCACCCAGCCGTCCGGCAGCCAGTCCTTGCCCAGCTTGGAGTCAGACAACGCATAGATCAGGGCCTGGTTGATGGCGCTGTCGTTGACGGTGCAGTTGCTGCCGTTGAAGTACTTCACCTGGCGGCTGTTCCAGCCGCCGCTGGCGCCTTCGGCGAACAGTGAGATGGGAAAGATCAGTGAACCGTCATAGGTGTCGTTGGCAGATTTCACGATCACGCGCTTGCCGCTGGCGATCATCTGCCGCGGTGTCGGCCAGCCGCTGGCCGGCTTGTCTGCTGGTGTGTAGAGCAGGTTGCCAAAGGTGCTGTAGAGCGGTCCTTCCACGGCGGACTGGTTATGCGCACGGTCCTCGATATCGATGAAGACGATACCCTGCGGGTTGTTGTCCAGCCAGCTGCGGATGCGACCCAGTTCCTGCGGGTAGCTGTCCCTGGCGGCATAGATGGCGCCACAGTCACTGTGACACAACACCGCCTCGCCGCCGTCCATGTGCACATCCAGGTCGACATTGCGGATGCCCAGGTCCATCAGACGGGTCAGTGGCAGACGCTGGTTGTTCCATGGGTTGCCGCCATCGTTCCAGGCGTTGTGGGCGCCGAGGATCTGCATGCGGTTGATGGGCGTGTCCAGGGCAAGGCGGTACTGGTCGTTGATGCCCTGGCTGAGGTCGGCGGCGGTCGCAGCCAGGGACAGCAGGGCGCCGAGCAGCAGGCCGGCGAGGCTCATGGGTGTGCGCATGGGGTGACTCCCGAGTGGTCCTGTTTGTGTTCTTATTGGTACTCTCGTGCTGTACACGATTCTGGCCGGTGGGCCAGATGCAACAACGGCACATTCGGCCAGCGGTGCGGCAGATTCTGCCAGCGTCGGGCAGGGGCCCGGCATGCCTACGACATAGGCATGATCGGGCAGCGTATTCACGGAAGGACGGCTGACTTCAGTGACCGATTTGCCCAGGCCGGGAAGGAGGCGTCACTGCCAGCCACGCCATGCTCGGGCACACTGACCGCCTGAGCCCGTTTTGTGGCGTCTTGCCAGGAGGAGAAAGCCATGACCGAACTGGTCACTGTGGAGGTGGTGGATCATGTGGCCCATGTGCGCCTCAACCGCCCGGAGAAAATGAATGCCTTGTCCATGGCCATGATGGAGGCGGTGGCAAACGCTGCAGAGGCGGTTACGGCCAACCGGGATGTCCGCGCCGTGGTCCTGTCCGGTGAGGGAAAAGCCTTCTGTGCCGGTATCGACACCACGGCGTTCACCAGCGGCGAGATCTTCGGCGACATGTTTGGCCCGGGCCGTGGCGGTTTCTGGCCCAACTACTACCAGAAGCCCGGTTTTGCCTGGAAACAGGTGCCGGTGCCGGTGATCGCCGCCCTTCACGGTGTGGCCTTCGGTGGTGGCATCCAGATAGCACTTGGGGCAGACATTCGTATTGCCCATCCGCAAACCCGGCTGTCGGTGATGGAGATCAAGTGGGGCCTGATTCCGGACATGTCCGGGTCACAGACCCTGCGTGACCTGGTGCGCCTGGATGTGGCCAAGGAGCTGGTATTCACCGGTCGTATCGTCGAGGCGCCGGAGGCGGAGCGTATCGGCCTGGTCACGCGTCTGGCTAACGACCCTGTGGCAGAGGCGCTGGCATTGGCACAGCGCATTGCCGGCGGCAACCCGGATGCGGTGGCCCTGGGCAAGCACTTGCTGGAGAGCACCTGGCACGGTGACACCCTGGCGGGTTTGCGTCGCGAGGAAACGCTGCAGGCAAGCATTCTCAATACGCCCAACCACCGCGAGGCCATTCGCGCGGGGATGGCGAAGGAAGCGCCGCAGTTCCTGCCGCGCGCCTTCGATGACTTCTCTGCACTGGATGACCTGTGATGGCATCGCGCCCTGCCTGTAGCCATCGGTCAGGCAGCGCTACACTGTCAGGACCTGCAGCAGCGGACCCGTCACGATGATCGAATTGCACCAGTTTCCCCCGGCTTTCGGCCTGCCCAACCCGAGCCCGTTCTGCATGAAAGTGGAAGGCCTTTTGCGGTTGGCGGGCCTGCCCTATGTGACCGTGGTCGAGGACGATCCCCGCCGTGCGCCGCTGGGTAAATTGCCCTGGTTGTTGGTGGACGGTCGCGCGATAGCAGATTCCAGCGTCATTGTCGGGTTCCTGCGCCAGGAATACGGTTTTGATGCCGAGGACTGTCTTGATGCCCGCACGCGGGCTGAACACAGGGCGTTCATCGCCATGCTGGAGGACCGGGTCTACTGGGCGGGCATGTACCTGCGCTGGATCGATACGAACAACTGGCCACTGGTGCGTGAAACGTTTTTTGCCCGGTTGCCGTTACCGTTGCGTGGCCTGGTGCCGCGGCTTGCCCGGGCAAAAGTACGCCGTGACCTGAAGGGCCAGGGACTCGGGTTGCATGATGGTGCATTCATTATCGACACCGCGATGCGCGACTGGCAGGCACTGTCAGAGTATCTAGGCCAGCGTCCCTATTTTGGCGGCGATACGCCGGTGCTGCTGGATGTGGTCGCGCTGTCCATGTTGGTCAATGGTCTGCGCGGGGTGGTGCGATCGCCGCTGCGTGATCACCTGGTGGCTGATGGGCGCCTGATGGCCTATGCGCAGCGCGGCCTGCAGCGGGTTTACGGGGTGTCTCTGAACTAGGGGCGCACTATCCCGGCACTACGGACAGTACTGGCTGAAGCGCATCAGCGCCTTGCTGGCCGTGCGATCCACCAGGTCCACCCAGACTCCAACCACCTCGCCGGTGCGGCCATTGGTGAGCTCGGCAAAGTCGCGTGGGGACAGGTCTCCGGACAGTCGGTCACCCTGTTTGGGCGCCTCGCCCTTGATGACCTTGATCAGCACTTGTCCCCGCGTTGAGTCGAGCAACAGGTAATCGCAGTCGCGACTGATGATTACTGTGCCTTCATCGCTGAGAGCGGTGCCTGCCATCATCATCAATAGCATCCCGATAATGGCTTGCCTTGTGGTTTTCATTATTGGCCTCGTTCTTCCTGGAACGCCGTCATTGTCCGTGCAACCTAGCGCGTATTTCCAGCGCTGATGGTAGCAATTGTGTAACCAGCAATGATTGACTCCGTCGCAATGCCCGATTGCACCTTGAGCCTAGCATGAAAGCATGACGCCATCAGCGTTTTGCGTCAGGGGAAAGAACTACCTGCAAGTGCAGGCCGGGCTGCCACCCTGTGGCGGCAGCCCGCTACGGTCAGGCGTGCGCGGTGCTGTCCTGCTGCGTGACCGGCTGGCGGGCACCGCTGCGCGGCCCGCCTTTCTTCTGGCTCTCCAGCCACATCATCAGCGGTGCCAGCAGGAAGAAATCCACCAGCAGGGCAATGAAAATGGTCAGTGCCGTCATCAGGCCCATGTCCGAGTTGAGCTTGAACGTGGACATGGCGAGCACGCCGAAGTTGACGCACAGGATCACCGTGGTGACCACCAGCGCAACACCCACGGTATTGAAGGCATAGCGGACGGCATCGGCGGTGTCGAGGCCGTTGTCCCGTTTCGCGCGCAGGTATTTGGACAGGAAATGCACGGTGTAATCCACCACGATGCCCAGCGTCATGCCCACCACCACGGATAGACTCAGCCCGATCTGGCCATTGAATGCCCCCCAGAGGCCAAAAGCCACAGCGGCCGGCGCCAGGTTGGGCAGCAGGCTGATCAGGCCATAGCGTACCGATCGCAACATCAGTGCAATGAGGAAGGAGATGCCCACCAGTGCCAGGATGGTGCCGAACAACATGCTGCGGATATTGCGCTGGCCAATGTGCGCGAACATGACGTCACCACTGGCACCGGTGTGGAACATGGCCGGCGGTGCGTTGTCCCGCAGCCACTGCTGGGCATCGTCCTGCAATGCCAGCATGTCGCCGGTGGAACTGTTGCGTGCGGTGACGATCAGCTTGCTGGCGGTCTTGCCCATGTTGAGCTGGTTGTTCACATCCAGGCCGAAGGGCAGGGAAAACTCGTACATGAGCAGGTACTGGGCGGCGAGGTCACGGTCCTGTGGCAGTCGGTACCAGTCCGGGTCGTCGCCGTGCATGTTCTTGTTGATGCGCTTCATGACATCACTGAATGAAAACACGTGATAGACGAACTCGTGCCCGCGCAGCCACTCGGCAAAGGCATCGACGGTGGCCAGGTACTGCGGGTCGGTCACCGAGCCCTGTTCGCCCGCGGACAGGGTAAAGCTGATGCTGTTCGGTGATGTCAGGTGCTCACGGGCATAATCGCTGCTTTGCCGTTGAACGGTGCTCTCGTCGAAGTACTCGGACCAGACGTCATTGAGTTCGTTCCTGGGAATGAACAACGCCGCCAGTACCACCAGGGACAGTCCGGTCACAAGGATGGGCCGGTAACGGCTGATCACCACCTCGGCCAGCTTGCGCAGTCGTGGATCGCCGTAGCTGCCGTCCTGCACACGTGGCGCCACGCCGCTGGGCAGCAACATCATCAGGGCCGGCAGCAGGATCACGGAATACAGCCAGGCCAGCGCCACACCGATGGCGACGATGTTGCCCAGGTCCTGGAACGGCGGTGAGTCACTGAAATTCAGGCTGAGGAAACCGACGATGGTGGTGGCTGACGTCAGGAACACGGGCTGGAAGTTGAGATCCAGGCTGGACGCCATGGCAGCCTTCTTGTCCTGGCCCTGGCGTTGCGCCTGGAAGTAGCCCACCAGGATGTGGATGCTGTCGGCAATGGCCAGGGTCAGGATCATGGTTGGGGCATTGGCCACGGGCGGGGTGACCGGGAAACCGAGCCAGGCGGCGATTCCGTGCGCCGTCAGGATGGAAAACGCAATGACCACGAGCACCGAAAAGGTGCCGGTCACCACAGTGACCGCACGACGGCTGCCCAGCCACATGTAACCGCCGATACAGGCCATGGCCAGCAGAAAGGCGATGGGCACCAGGTGGGTGAGGTCATGCAGTGAGCTCTCGCGGAATGCCGTGTTGTTGATCAGCTTGCCCACCAGGCGAATGTCCATGGTCGGGTAACGGGCACGGAAGTCTTCCGCCATGGCGCGCGTGGCGGCGACAATTTTGGGGATTTCAGTGTTCTTGTTTTCTGTATCCAGGAAAAACGTCACGTTGACCCCGGTGACGTCACCGTCGCGAATCAGGCGCTTGTACAGGGTCACCTCGTTGATGGCGATCTCGCGCGCACGATCGAGTTCTGCCTCGCCCATCTGCCCGGCATTTTCCACCAATGGTTCCACCAGCAGGTCATCACCGTCCGCGCTGGTGTGCTGGTAGTTGCTGAGTGAATCCACGCGCACCGAATCGGGCAGTGTCCAGGCGGCTTCGGTCAGCTCCTCCACCACGGCCATGGTGTCAGGGGTGAAAACGTCACCGTCAGCCGGCGTCAGCACGAACATGATGTTGTTGTCCGTGGTGAAGGCATCCTGCTGCTCGTGGTAGGCGATCAGGTCCGGATTGTCGGCCTCAAAGAAGATTTCGAAGTCGGACACCAGCTGGGTGCGGGGCAAGCCGGCCACGGCGCCGGCAAGCAGCACGGAGCTGGCCAGGAGAACCAGAAATGGGTGATTGAGAATCAGCGCTGAAAAGCGGTCGCTGCGCATGCCGGGCTCCAGGACAGTGTCAAAGGGGGCTTTGTGCCGGCTTGCAGGTTAGGTTTTCGCGCCAGGGGGGGCAAACGATATCTGATTCAGCTCAGTTGAATTTCACTCATCTTAAGGCCGTGCGGCAAGGGCAGGCTGCCGAACTGCTCCCGCATCCACTCACAGAAGGCGTGAATATCGGGCCGGTCCCGGTCCTCACTGCGCCAGACCAGGTAGTAGCCTTCCGGCACCGGCACCCAGATATTGAAGGGCGTCACCAGGCGGCCGCTGTCCACCAGCGGTGACATCAGCGGGAAAACGCCGATGCCGACGCCAAGCCCCTGCTCGGCGGCGCGACTGGCGGCCAGCAGGCTGTCCACGGTCAAGGTGTGCTGCGGGGTGAAATCTTCGAGCGCTGCCTTTTCCACAAGCAGTTTCCAGGCATCACGGGCGTCAGCGGGCAGGCCGATCAGCTTGCAGCGGCGAATGTCCTCGATGCTGGACAGATCGTGTTCCCTGGCATAGGCGGGGGAGCACACGGGTGAACCGATAATCCCGGACAGTTTCTCGCTGGCCAGGCCGGGCCAGTCGCCAAGGCCAAAGCGGATGGCGACGTCTACCTCGCCGCTGTCGAAGTCGGCGTTCTGGACGCTGGTTTCGATGCGCAGTTCGATGTCGGGATGCTGGCGCTGGAAGCTTTCCAGGGACGGGATAACCAGCTCTGCCGCCATGAACGGCAGGATGCTGGCGCGCAGCACCGGGCGGCCGAAGCGTTGTGAAAGTTGCTGGGTCGCCTTGTGCAGTTGCTCCATGCCGCCGGCCACTTTCTCGGAGTAAAACAGGCCAGCCTGGGTCAGTCTCAGGCCGCGGTTGACGCGCAGGAACAGGGGCATGCCGATCAGGTCTTCCAGTTGCTTGATCTGGTGGCTGACTGCCGAGGGCGTGACGTGCAGTTCCGTAGCCGCTTTCTTGAAGCTCAAGTGGCGAGCCGCCACGTCGAATGTGCGCAACAGGTGCAGGGGTGGCAGTGTCATCAGCCCTCCCCGCTGGTGGTAACGTCCGGCACCTGTCCCGGCGCAGACACAGGGCGGGAGGCGCGGACATCGCAGTCGTGGGTCAGGTCTTCGGCGGACAGGATGGCCCGTTCACCCTTGGTAAACAGGCTCCAGTGTTCGTCCGTGTACAGGGCACCGGAGGCTGACGGTTGCCGGTGCAGGTCAAAGCGCTGGTCCCGTACCTGCAGGGTCGCTTCCTGGTCGTCTATCACCACCTCGAACATGAGACCGTCGGCGCAGCTGTACTCGTGCAGGGTGGCCGCCGGCCGGGGCGTTTCGGCAGGGGGCTCAGCTGGCGCCTCTGTTTGCGGCGACGGTGAAGCCGACGGTGTCGGTTCGGCGGGCTCCGGGTCGCTGCAGGCAGAGACCAGGAAAAGCAGTCCGGTCAGTGCCAGGGCCGTTCGCATGGGCGCTCCTTGTTGTTCTTGTGTCTGGTCGGATTATGCCGTACCTGTGCAGTGCCAGCATCCCTGCTTTACATTGCCACGCACCCGGATTTTGGCAAGAATGGGAAAAACACCAAAAAATATCATCTGCCAGGAAGGTATCCCATGTCTCTCTCACGTCTACTGCTCGTTCCGGTGCTGGCGCTTCTTGCCGCCTGTGCCACCCAGTCCACGTCGCAACTGACCGCAGTGTCCCGTGACCCCGACATGGCTGACAGGAGCTACAACAAGGTGTTCGTCATGGCGCTGGCCTCAACGGAGGCGCGTCGACGGATGGTGGAAGATGCCGTAGTGGCGAAGCTCAAGGGCGAGGGCGTGGAAGCACTGGCATCCTGGGCCTATATCGATACCCTCGACCTGGAGGACAAGGCGGCCTTGCGAGCTGCGGCGGAAAAAGCGGTAAAGGACAGCGGTGCTGACGCCGCCCTGGTGGGCAAGGTCGTACGGGAAGACAAGCGCACCGAGTATGGCCCGCCACAGGTAGAGCAGACGCCGATGGCTGTGTCGCCGTATTTCATGGGTTATGGCTCTTATGTGGGCTACGGCTACCAGACGGTGGTCTCCCCGGGAGAGCTGCGCGAGGTTCACGAGTATTTCCTGCAAACGTCGTTGTATGACGCGTCCACATCACAGCCCGTCTGGCGTGCCCAGTCGGTAACCCTGAATCCGGACAATCTGGAGCAGGCCGTTGCGGATGTGGCAGACATGCTGGCGCGGCGCCTGCTTGAAGACGGTGTGGTGAACAACGCCGGTATGCCGCGCTCGTCTGGCGGCGGCTACTGATGCGGGTAGTCGCCAGCGCTCTTGCTGCATTGCTGCTGGCTGCCTGCTCGACCACGCAGCTTGTGCACGACCGCGTCAATGCCAACTGGCGCGGTGACGCGCTCGAGCGTGTGGCCGTGGTTGTGATCGCCAATCAGCCCCGGGTTCGCGGTGCGCTCGAGAATGCCCTGGTAGAAGACCTGCAGGCAGCCGGTGCCGATACGTTTGCCGTGCATACCATGATGATGGATGTGCCGGAGACACTGAAGGCACGCAAGGCTGCATTGAAGGCGCTGGTGGAAAAGCAGGGGGCCGATGGCGTACTGGTGCTGTCACTGGTGGGCGTTGATACGCAACGCCAGTATGTCGGCGCCCAGATGGCACCGGTGGAAGTCATCACCGGTGTGGGACCGGCAGCGACCCCTTTTTGGGGTTACGGTGGCTACTACCATCGGCACTATGAATACGTGTATGTGCCGGGCTACGAGGAAGTCACCCAGGATTATCGTCTCGATGCCTCGCTGTTTGCGGTGGGCCAGGAAACTCCGGTTTGGCAGGGCGAGACCAGCACCGTTGATCCGGCGTCGCTGGATGAAGGGATTGCGGGTGTTGCGTCCCGGGTGTCATCGGCGCTTGTCCGGCACAAGCTGGTGGCGAGAGACTGAATGACGGTCACAGGGTGACGGGGATGCGCCAAAGGCCGTCGCTGCAGTAAGAGCACGATTAAGGAAGCCAAAAAAAGGGCAGCCGAGGCCGCCCTTTTTTTCTGGCACTGACCAGGCCGTTACTTGAGCTCTTTCGACGTGAGACCAAGCAGGCGCCGGGCAATAATCAGTTTCTGGATCTGCTGGGTGCCTTCGAAGATGTCGAGAATCTTCGAGTCCCGCGCCCATTTTTCCAGCAGATCGTCTTCGGTAAAGCCGATGCTGCCAGCCAGTTCCACGCACTTGAGGGTGATGGCGTTGCCTACCCGGCCAGCCTTGGCCTTGGAGATCGACGCCTCAAGGGAGTTGGCCTGCTTGTTGTCGGCCATCCATGCCGCCTTCATGGCCAGCCAGTAGGCAGCCTCCCAGTCCGCTTCCATCCGGTACAGCTCAGCTTCGACCGCAGAGCAGTTGTCCACGGGCCGGGCATAATCCAGCTTTACGGCTTCCTTGAGTAGCTCCCGGGTGCGCTCAAGCGAGGCGCGCGCGCAACCCAGGGCAAAGCAGGCGACCAGCGGGCGCGTGTTGTCGAACGTTT
The DNA here is from genome assembly GCA_029212745.1 of Alcanivoracaceae bacterium. GTDB lineage: Bacteria > Pseudomonadota > Gammaproteobacteria > Pseudomonadales > Alcanivoracaceae > JARGOL01. The sequence goes on along the minus strand of JARGOL010000001.1, from coordinate 240,144 downwards.
CCATGACGCCGCCGAAACCCTTCTTGGTGTCGATCTCCGGGGTGCCAAGCAGGTTCTCTGCCGGCACACGGCAGTCGCTGAAGTTGATCGCGGCAGTGTCCGAGGCACGAATACCAAGCTTGTGCTCCAGTCGCGCCAGCTCCATGCCCGGCGTGCCCCACTCCACCACGAAGGACTTGATCGCCGCACGACCGACCTTGGGGTCCAGTGTCGCCCATACTACGACGCAGTCCGCACGCTCGCCGGATGTGACATAGATCTTTTCGCCATTGAGTATGTAGTGGTCACCATCCTTGATGGCGGTGGTGCGGATGGCACCGGAATCCGAGCCACAGCCCGGCTCGGTGATCGCCATGGCGGCCCACTTGCCTTCAAAGCGCTTGAGTTGCTCATCGTTGGCCACTGCGGCGATAGCTGCGTTACCCAGGCCCTGGCGGGGCATGGCGAGCAGGAAACCAACATCGCCGTAACACAGCTCAAGGGCGCCAAGGCAGGTGCTCATGTTGGCACCGTTCTTTACCGAGCCGTCATCCTTTACCTTGCCCTTGCCAGTCTGGGCGGCACCGGCAGAGGATTCCGGATCGCCTTCGTTGAAGCCGTCCAGCACGCTGGCAAGCATGTCCAGTTCTTTCGGGTATTCGTGTTCGGCGCGGTCATACTTGCGCGAGATCGGGCGGAACACGGACAGCGCCACCTGGTGGGCGTTGTTGATGATCGGCTTGAATTTCTTTGGAATCTCGATGTTCATCTGTGTTCCTCCTTAAATGTGCAGGCCGCCGAAAACGACGCCAATGGCTCGCAGGTCGCGGTACCAGCGCTCCACCGGATATTCGTGGGTGAAGCCGTGTCCGCCCAGCAGCTGCACGCCATCCGTGCCGATCTGCATGGCCTTGTCCTTGACGAACGTGCGCGCGAGGTGGGCTTCGCGCTGGAATGACTTGCCCTGTTCTGCGCGGCTGGCGGCGCGGTAGACCAGCATGCGCATGCCATCCAGTTCGATGGCCATGTCGGCGATGATGAACGCCACCGCCTGACGGTGGCTGATTGGCTCACCGAAGGCCTTGCGCTCGTTGCAGTAGGGGATAACGTAATCCAGCACGCCCTGGCAGGCGCCGATGGCCATGCCACACCAGGCCAGCGTGCCCAGGTCCACAAACTGGTGGTAATCGAAGTCGCTGTTGCCGAGACGGTTGGCCGCCGGCACGCGCACATCTTCCAGCAGCAGCGGGCGCTGGCCACTGGCGCGGATGCCCATGCCGTTGTCCTCGCCGCAGCTCAGTCCATCGGTGCCGCCCTCGATAATGAACACGGCCGGGCCGTCATCGGTGGCCGCAGCCACAAGGAACAGCTCAGCTTCGGCGGCCAGTGGTACCAGTGCCTTGGTGCCGTTGAGCACATACTCGTTGCCGTCCTTGCGCGCGGTGGTTTTCAGCTGGCAAGGATCGAACAGCGGGTGCGGTTCGGTAATGGCAATGGTGGCGCGCGGTGGCTTCTCGTCGGCAAAAGCCGGCAGGTACTTTGACTGTTGTTCGGCGGTGCCCCAGCTGGTCAGGGCATTGGCGACGCCCATGGGGGCGAGAATCGCAACCGCCTGACCCATGTCACCGTAGGCCAGGTCTTCGGCAATCAGCAGGTTGGTCACCGCAGAGCGCTCGCTGGCGGCGCCGCCGAGGGATTCCGGCACGGCAAAGAAGTTCAGGCCCAGTTCCAGGGCCTGGTCGATGACCTCGTCATCGGTCTTGTGTGCCGCATCGGCCGCTTCTGCCCGTTCACGCAGCACCTCGGTGGCGAAGCTTTTCACCGAGTCACGGATCATCTGCTGCTCTTCAGTGACGTTCAGGTCGAACAGGCCCGTGGTCTGGCCTGGTGCGGTCAGGCGCGCCGGCTTGTCCAGTTTCTGGGTGGCCTTGAACGTGCGGGCCGTGGTGGTGATCAGTCGAAAACCGGTTTTGGTCAGGGTGTAGGCAAGCCGCTCGATGAATTTGCGGATACCCACCCGGTCAAGGAAGTCTGAACTGGCGAGCCGGTTCAGGGCTCCCAGGGCATAGCCAACGGCGTCTCGTGCCATAACGGGTGTCTCCTGGACTGTGTCAGAAAAAGTGAGCCCGATTATGGGCGCTTGACGCCGAGGGCGTTTGACCCGAGTGCCAAAAGCGGTGGGCAGAGTGGCAACCGGCCCGTTCGTCGGCTGCTGATGGTCAAAAGGTATACAGCGCGTAGACATTTGCCTAGGATTTGTGACCGACCAGTCACGCATGTTGCGGAGGGGCCGGGAAAGGGCTTTCCGGTGCAGGTGGGATTCCTATAACAACAACAAAGGAGCGATGACCGTGACCCTTAGATTGTTGCTCAGTACCGCGCTGCTGGCGTGGCTCGCCGCCATGGCCAACACTGCGATGGCGGCGCGGGCGGGTGACGCCGGCATTGAAACGCCACAGCCAGGGACTGAAGGCCGGCAGCAGGTGCGTGCCGACGCAGAGGATGCGCATGTCCCCGATGACGAGGATGAATTCCTCGCCGATGACCCGTCGGATGCGAGCGACATTGACGAGGAGAATGAGTGGGCGCAGAAAGAAAGTGAGCGCATTGCAGTCGACGCGTCGGTGATTGGCAGGTCCTGGAACCAGGTGCCGTTCCAGACGCGCTACTTTGACTACTCCTATGAGGAAATCGAGCGGCGCTGGCCGCAGTTCATGAGGGCGCTGCTTATCCCGTTCCCGTCGCCGGCCTACTTGCAGCGGCGTATCGAGACCTTCCCCGAACTGCGCGCTGAATTGGGCCCTGATTTTGACGGTGACTACGAGCGCCTGTCCCGCAACATCGTTCATGCCTGGCGGCTGTTCTTTCGTGGGGACTTCCGCGAAGCCAAGGAATGGGGCGTCCAGTTTGGTGCCTATGGAAAGGTACCGGCCTACTTTTCCCAGATCATCTATGCCGTCTACCTGTCGGACACCCAGGATGACAAGCACCAGTTGCTTCAGGACGCTGCCAATCAAGTTGCCGTTTACGCCCGGGTGCTCAAGGAAATGGAGCAGTCAGAGGAATTCAGGGATGATTATATGGTCATGCGGCTTGGCTACGCGTATGCCATTGCCCGGATAGCAGAAGAAGTTTCTCCGCCCGTCGCTGTCGCCCGCAATTACCTGTTCAAGATATCAGGCGCGGCGAATGACGTGCTTGCCATCAAGCCCGATCATCCAGTGGGTCTGGCGTTTCGTGCCGGTATCGATGCCGGCCTGATCCGCACCATGGGGAAGGCGGCCGGTCGGCTGACGTTTGGTGCCAAGCAGAGCAGGGCAAAGGACTACTTCGAGGAATCCTTCAATAAAGTGGATGACCTTTCCATAATCCACTATGAGTACGCGAACGCACTGCTTTACATGAACAAGACGCGTGAGGCCACAGATGCGTTGCAGCACCTGCGCCGAGCCATGGCGATACAGCCGCTGTTCGCCATGGAGGCCCTTGATGCCATGTATGCCGCCAAGCGTTTTCGTGAGGTGGATGATTTCCTTAAATACGGCCGCAGTTTCCGGTCGTTTGACCGAAAGCGCAGACGCTATGTGCGCAAGACGGACGAAAACCTGTACAACGTGATGTCAACGCCGTTCCTGATTACGGAGTATGTAGCCAGGCGATAAAAAAAGGGGCCCTTGGGCCCCTTTTTCGTTTCCAGGTCCGGGTTTATTGAGACACGGTCCGGGAAGCTTCCACTACTGTTTCCACACGACGGTTCTTTGCCCGCCCCTCAGCGGTGTCATTGCTGGCAATGGGCTGGTCTTCGCCCCGGCCAACCGCTTCGATGCGGTCAGCAGAAATGTTAAACTCGTTGACCAGCACATCGCGGGCTGCATCAGCGCGCTGCTGTGACAGACGTCGGTTGAATTCGGCGCTGCCCTGACTGTCGGTGTGTCCCTCCAGTAACAGGCTGGTGTCCGGATATTCACGCAGGACGGTGGCCAGCTTCTCCAGCTCGCCGTAGGACGATTGCTTCACTGCGGCCTTGCCGGTTTCAAACTGGATGTACAGAGTCTGGCGGATGCTCTCGGTCAGAACCTCGTTGCAACCCGTCTCATCTACCTTTGCGCCTGCGGCTGTATCGGGGCACTGGTCGCGGTCGTCACTGACGCCGTCATTGTCGCCATCATTGCTGCCTGTGTTGGAGGCAGCAGCCGGTGCTGGCGCTGGCTGTTGTTGCTGTGCCGGTTGTTCACTGGCACTGCTGTCGCTGGATGCGGTGTCATCGGCGCGGCTGCTGGTGCTGCCCAATACCAGATTGATGGCGGCATAGGCCTGGCCGTCCCAACGCTCGTTGTCGAAGCTGTAGGTAGGGCGAACGCCCAGGTCGAGTATAAAGCGCTGCCCGAGGCCTTTTTGCATGCCCATTTCGAAGCCGGCCACGGTTTCGTTGGTGCTGCTGGCACCAGTGCTGTCGAATTCCTTGTCGCCGATGGTGAAGCCGCTGTACGGTTCGAAGCCGAGGAATTCGTCGTCGTGATAATGCTTGCGAACGGATGCAAACACGGCGCGCAGGTCGACATCACCGGCACGGCTTTGCAGATCGATGTCACTCTCTTCAGCCCACAGCTGAAGTGACCAGTTGTCACGTCGTGCGCCTGCCTGCAGGCCCGGGAGCCACGCATCGTCGAGGTCAGGGTTGGGTACGTGACCGCCGATATCGAAGTAATGACGGGTGCCATGAATACCCAGGTAGTTGTAGCTTTCGGGCACATCATGGGCCGCGAGAGCCGGGCTGCTCGCCAGTAGCGTGGCGGCGATAAGTCGAAGTTTCATGGGAACTCCCTGTCAGAAAATTGAGAGCGCTATTGTGCCAGTCAGTCGAGTCAGTGCGCAGTGAAACCGCACAGAATTGCCGGCTTTTTACAATCCTCAGTAATTCCTCTCAGAAGTATTACCGACTCGCTACACTGGCCGGCCGCAAACCATGGTAGATGCTCTCGGTCACGATGCGTGCCATGCCGAGCAGGGGGATTACCAGGATCATGCCGGGGATGCCGGCAAAGTGGCCGGCGATAACGACAGCAACAAGGGCAACGGCCGGGTGGATGTTGACCGTGCCAGCGAGCAGGAAGGGAATGACCACCAGGTTGTCGAACCCGAACCCGACAGCCAGGACCATAACCGCCTGCCAGATGTCTGCAGTGGCCATGCCGGTGTCCCCGAGAACGATGACCAGCGGCGCCACCATGGCCAATAGCGGCCCCAGGTAAGGCACCAGGCCAGCGACACCGGTGAGCACCCCCAGCAGCACCGGCGACGGGAAACCGGCCAGCCAGAACCCGGTGCCGGTGATGGTGGCAAGAATCAGTTGCTGCAGGAGAAGGCCCCGAAGGTAGGCCTGGAGGCGGTTGCTGACCCGGTTGTATATAAGCCAGCCGAGCTCGAAGTGCTTGTTGGGTAGCAGGTTGATGAGCCGGTCCCTGACCGTGTGGAAGTCGCGCAGGATGAAAAAAGCCAGTGGTGGAACCAGGGCAAAGTTGATGGCCAGCTGTGCCACCACCGAAGACGATTCCAGTAGCTGGTCCAGGTCGATGGCAGCGTTTATATCAATGGCGGCGAGCTGGGCCGACAGGGGTGCGCTGATGGGAATACTGCTGGAGAGGAAGGTTTCGATATCGATCAGTGCGCGTACCGCGCCGTCCTGTAGATACGCCAGGTCCGCCGGCAGCTGTGGCAGGTAACCGCGCAGGGCATTGAAGCCGTATGTGGCGGCCCAGCCCAGAATAAGGAGCGGCGGCAGCAGGGCCAGGGCGATGGCCCGTGCCTGGGGGACCTGGCGCGCCTGCATGCGGGCGACCACCGGTTCCAGCATCAGGTAGAGCAGGGCCGCCAGGAAAAGCGCGAGCCAGACCGGGTACAGAACCCACAGGCCGACCAGCAGTGCGGCTGCGGCGAACAGATAGCGCACGCTGGATGGCATCAACGGGCTCCGCTGTTGCTGTGATGCAGGCGCAAGGCGAGCTGTCGCGCCAGGTTGGTCATGATCTGCGCACCGGCCAGCGGACGATGGCGAACGAACTCCTCCAGCTGGTAGCGCACCAGGAAAGACACCAGCACGTCGCCGTCAGCGCGGGCACTGGCGGTACGGGGCGCATCTTCGAGCAATGCCACCTCGCCGAACAGGTCACCACTTTCCAGGGTGGCAATTTGCCGGTCCCCGGACAGGATGTGCACGCGCCCCTGAATGATCAGTCCGGCCGCGACGCCGGCCTCACCCTGCTGGAAAAGAAACTCTCCGGTGCGGTATTGCCTGACATGGGTCAGCTTGACCAGGCGCGTGGCGATGCGCTTGTCCACATCGGTGAGCAGTGGTGATTGTCGCCAGGCAGACAGCACCTGGTCGTCTATCGCCTGTGGACGCAGTGAGCTGGTCCACAGGGATACGTCGTTGCCACTGTCACCACTGTCAGTCATCGGCATTTTCCACCCGGGTATGGCTGCCGTCGCAGATTGGCGCCCTGGCTGTCTGCTTGCAGCCGCAGAAGAAAACGATCTTGTTGGCCGGTGCGGTATAGGCCACCGGTTCGAAGTCCGTTCCCTTATGCGAGCCGTCACAGAAAGGTTGGTTGGCGCTCCTGCCACAGGCGCACCACTGGTAGGTCTTGCCTTTCTCTACTTCCAGCGGGAAAGGCGTAGAGGAAGCAATACGTGGTTTGCTCATGGTCATTCTCCGTTTGCTCGTGCCAACAGGCGGTCACCATCAAACTGTCATGCAAAGTTAACCGCAGCGCAATAGTCAGCGGCAACACTGGTGTCCAGTGGGAAAACGGAGTTGTCTATGCTTGCCCAGGTGGCTGGAACGTTCAGGGTTATCAATACGGCGCTGGCTGTTACGGCAGAAAAGCTGCGTGCCAATCCGAAGGGTGCGCCCGCAGCGGGTTCACTGCCACGATTCGAGGCGCGCTTCAGCACCAGTCGCCGCGATATCCTCAAGGCCCAGCGGCTGCGCTACCGGGTTTTCAGCGAAGCCTACGGGGCCCGCTTGAACACGCCCTTTGGTCTCGACCGGGACGCGTATGATCGCCATTGCCTGCACCTGGTTGTTCGCGACACCCAGACGGGCGAAATTGTTGGCTATACCCGGGTCCTGCCCGACTCGCGGATTCACCGAACGGGCGGATTCTACTCCCAGGGTGAGTTCCATATGGGCATGGTGAATCACCTGGACGGGCGGGTGGCAGAGATTGGTCGCACCTGTATCCACCCGGACTATCGGGGCGGTGCCGTCATTGCAGCACTCTGGTCCTGTCTTGCCGAGTACATGCTGGTGGAAAATATTCGCTACCTGGTCGGCTGTGCAAGCGTGTCGCTGTCCCATGGCTATGACGTAGGCGCCATCAGTGCCCGGGTACAGGCGCAGCATCTTTCTCCCCGTGACCAGCGTGTGCACCCGAGACGGCCGATGTCAGGACTGTCGCGCCCGGTGGCATCGGACACGGTGCGAATGCCGCCGCTGCTGAAGGCCTACCTGCGCATGGGCGCGCGCGTTTGCGGCGAGCCCTGCTGGGACCCGGATTTCAATTGCCTGGATTTTCTTGTCCTGCTGGCGGTGGAAGACCTGCCGGCCAGGTACGTTCAGCATTTTCTCCAGCCCACGCCATCTCTCGTTGCATCATGAACGGACTGGTGATCCGTGATGGCGCCCGAATCCCACCGGGGTTGCGCCGTATTGGGCGTCTGGTCCGGGTTGTTGCCCATATCGGGCGGGGCCTGTGGCTGGCGCTACGCGTCGATGCGTTCCGCCAGCCGCACCGTGCGCTCGTGCGCGAACAGGCCCTGCGCTGGCAGCAGGACCTGCTGGAAATTCTTGGCGTGCGCCTGAGTGTCAGTGGAAAGCCCGCCGCGGGTACGGTCCTGCACGTCAGTAATCACGTCTCCTGGCTCGACATTCCGGTGATCGGTTCCCTGGTGCCGGTGCATTTCCTGTCCAAGGCCGAAGTTCGGCAATGGCCGCTGGTGGGTTGGCTGGCGCTGGCCGCAGGCACGCTGTTTATTCGCCGGGGCAGCGGTGAGTCCGGCAGCAAGGCGCAGGAAATCGCCACGCATCTGCAGCAGCGGCGAACCATTCTGGTCTTTCCCGAGGGGACAACCACCGATGGCGCTGGGGTAAGGCGGTTCTTCCCGGCCCTCTTCAGGGCGGCAGTGGCAGCGGGCACGCCCGTCCAGCCACTGACGCTGCAGTACCTGGACCACCGTGGTCACGTTGACCGATCGCTGGCCTTCGTCGGCGATGACCGGTTTCATAGCCATCTGTGGCAGCTGCTGCTGCGTGACGAGATACGCGTGAATATCCACTTTGGCGCGTTGCTCATGGCGGATGACGGAGATCATCGTGCGCTTGCCTTGCGGGCTCAGCGCGAGGTGGCTGCCGCCATGGCGCCTGCCGGCATACCGCACGCCTGAGTGCTCTGCTAGCATGTCCGCTTGCGTTAACCGGGAAAGCGGACATGAGCAAGGCCAGTGACCTGAAACGCGGCGAGGTCATCGCCGTCAATGGAACACCCTATGTTATCCGGCAGATCGATGTGCAGTCGCCATCGGCACGGGGCGCGGCGACCCTCTACCGGGTGCGCGCCAGTGCCGTCCAGGGTGGGCAGAAATTCGAGGAGCGGTTCAAGGGAGATGACGACGTCACTACCCTGGAAATGAATCGTCGTGCCGTGAACTTCTCCTATGCCGACGGCAATGAGTATGTGTTCATGGATGCTGACGATTTCAGCCAGTATCCCCTGCAGCACGCCGATATCGAAGAGGAGCTGCCGTTCGTCACCGAGGAAACCGAAGGGCTGCATATCATGCTCGTGGATGGCCAGGTCATAGGCCTGTCATTACCCGCCAACGTCGTGCTTGAAATTACCGAGTGTGCGCCGGCCATGAAGGCGGCGTCAGCCAGTGCCCGAACCAAGCCGGCTACCCTCAGTACCGGCCTGGTGGTCCAGGTGCCGGAGTACATCGAGGCGGGAGAGCGGATCAAGGTCAGTACCAGCGATCGCAAATTCGTTTCCCGCGCATGAGGCTGGTCCTTGTCCTGGTGAGCGCACTTCTGGCCGGCTGCAATGCCGGCTATTACTGGCACCTGGCCCGTGGCCATGCTGACCTGATGTCTGCCCGTGTGCCGGTGGATGAGGTGCTGGCTGACCCGGCCACGGACACGGTCTTGCGCGAGCAGCTGGCCCTGTCCGCAAAGGCGCTGGTTTTTGCCCGCGAGCGGCTGTCCCTGCCCAGTAATGGCAGCTACCGCGATTATGTGGCACTGGATCGTGACTGGGTGGTGTGGAACCTTTTTGCGGCGCCGGAGTTTTCCCTGGATGCCCACCAATGGTGTTATCCGGTGGCCGGCTGCGCCAGCTACCGGGGTTATTTCGATCGCGCCCGGGCCGAGCAGGCGGCAGACAGGCTGCGCGCCCGGGGCTTCGATGTGCATGGCGCCGGCGCCATTGCCTATTCCACGCTGGGCTGGTTCGATGACCCGCTGACGCCCGCCATGCTGGCGCGCAGTGACGGCGGACTGGTCGAGCTGCTTTTCCACGAGCTGGTCCACCAGCGCTTCTACCTGAAAGGGGATACCCGCTTCAACGAGAGCCTGGCTACGGCGGTGGCCCGCCACGGACGCAAGGCCTGGTTTGCTGACCGCGGGGCCGATGATGATGCCGCCGTGGCAGCAGCAGCGTGGCAGTCGGTAAGGGCGCTTCTGGAGCAGACGCGCACGGCCCTGCAGACCCTGTATGCCAGTGACCTGCCCGCGAGACAGATGCGTGAGCGCAAGCGGGCCATTCAGGCAGACACCCGGGCGCGGTACCACCAGGCGTTGGCCCGGCAGCCGGCGCTGGCGGCGTGGCAGGGGTTTTTTGACGGGCCCCTGAACAATGCCCAGTTGAATACCGTGGCGGATTACAACCAGTGGGTGCCCGCGTTCACGTCACTGATTGCCCGTTGCGAAGCAGAATGGGGCTGTTTCTGGGATGCTGTGGACGAACTGGCGGAGATGGAAGACGAGGCGCGGCAGGCCGCATTGCAACGGTTACAGGATCAGGAGCGCGGGCATGATTGAGCTGGTGCGTTTTCGCGAGCAACTGCCGGCCCTGTTCCTGCAACAGGTGCTGGAGGAACAGGGCATCCGCTGCGTGATGCGCGAGGATGCCGGTGTTTTCTGCCTGCTGCTGGCCGACCCTGAAGACTTCCAGCGTGCCCGACAGCTCACCGATGAAGTGGCAGCGTCCCCATACGATGCGCGCTTCCAGTCCGCGGCGCGGCGGGCGGCGCAGCGTGCCGGCCAGGGACAAGACCAGGGCGTGCTGTCGGCGGCCCCGGGACAGCGTATCGGGCCGGTGACCCGCACCGTCCTGGTGGCCTGTGTGGTCGTTTTCGTGCTTGGCGGGTTCCAGTCGCCGGTGCTGTTCGACCTGTTTCCTGCAGTCACCGGCGGCCAGGTGCCGCCCGTCTACCAGTGGCTGATGGCACCACACTCCCTGACCATGATGGTGGCCGAGCCCTGGCGGGTCATTACGCCGGTGCTGATCCACTTTGGCCTGATGCACATTGTCTTCAACCTGCTCTGGTGGTGGATACTGGGTGGCATCATTGAGCGCAGTCACTCCGCCACGGTGCTGATCCTGCTGCTGCTGGTGACCGGGCTGGCGGGTAATGGCGCGCAGTACCTGGTGGCAGGGCCCGGCTTTGGCGGTCTGTCCGGTGTTGTCTACGGCCTGTTTGGCTATCTCTGGCTGGCCGGCTGGATCAGTGGTGACCGGTCACAGCGCATGCCGCGTGCGGTGGTGGGCTGGCTGGTGGGCTGGCTGGTGCTGTCGGCGCTGGTGTTTCCGGATGTCATCGCCACAGCGGCCCATGTCGGTGGCCTGGTGTCCGGGGCGCTGTATGGCTTCCTGGCGGGCCTCTGGCGGCGCACACGGGCGTGACCGCCATGCCCGTTTGAGTAGTTTCAAGCTGACTGCTATAAAGGGCCCATTCCCGGTCTCTGGCCAAGCCAGTACCGTATCCCTAACTCTTTGAAAGTGTTGGTTTTCCGTGCTGAAACATTCCCCCCTGTTTGTCCGCGCGACGCTGTTGCTGGCCATTTTCCTGATGCAGGCCTGTTCCGTTGCGCGCCTGGACGACAACCTGCCCTATGGCGTACTCAACAACAACGACCTCGAGCTGGTGGGCGAGGGCTTGCCCACCTACCTGCTGCTGCTCGATGGCATGATCATCAACTGGCCGGAAAGCGAGAGCATGCTGCGTTCCGGTGCCAGCCTTTACTCCGCCTATGCGGGGCTCTATGTGGACGATGAAGCGCGAGCGGCCAACCTCACCGACAAGGCCATGGACTATGCCCGTCGCGCCGCCTGTGCCAATGACGATGACCTGTGTGACGTGCGTCAGTTGCCGCTGGACGAACTGACCGGGATCCTTGATGACATGGGTGAGTCTGATCTGCCGACCCTGTTTGTACTGGGTTCCACCTGGGTGGGTTATATTCAGCAGAACAGCGGAGACTGGAATGCCATCGCCGACCTGGGCCGGGTAGAAGCGATCATGGACCGGGTGGTGGCAATTGATGAACGCTACGAGTTTGGCCAGGCACACATGTACCTGGGCGCACTCAACAGCATCCTGCCGGCGTCCCTGGGTGGGCAACCTGACAAGGCGCGGGCCCATTTCGAGAAAGCGATTTCATTGTCTGGCGGCAAGAACCTGCTGGCCAAGACGCTGTATGCTGAAAAATATGCGCGGCTGACGTTCGACCAGGCCCTGCATGACCGTCTGCTCAACGAGGTACTTGAGGCAGACAGTGATGTGCATGGGCTGACGCTGCAGAACGAGTATGCCAAACGGGAGGCCGAGCGGTTGCTGGCCTCCTCGGCTGACTATTTTGAATAAAAGGGGAAGTGTGATGTTGCGATGGGTGGCTGTTCTGGTGGTGCTCTTGCCTGTGCTGGCAAGTGCGACAACCTTGAAAATCTCCACGCTCTACCCTGAGGGCACAACGGTGGTCAATGAGCTCAAGGCCGCCAGTGACAGGATCGAAGAAGAGACGGCGGGGCGGGTCAAGCTGAAGGTCTATCCCGGTGGCGTCATGGGTGACGACAAGGCGGTGCAGCGCAAGATCAAGATCGGCCAGTTGCATGGGGCGTTGACCCAGGCCGGCGCCTTTGCGCAATTCTACAAGGACAGCCAGATCCTCAACGTGCCACTGGCATTCCGTTCCTATGAGGAAGTGGACTTTGTCCGCGCGCAGCTGGACGACGAAATCCAGGCGGGATTCAAGGAAAATGGCTGGACCACGTTCGGCGCCGTGGATGGTGGTTTCGCCTATGTCATGAGCGACGACCCGGTGGCGTCCGTGGACGAGTTGCAGAGCCAGAAACTGTGGCTGCCGGCGAACGATCCGGCCTCCGCCATGGGCGCCAGGGTGTTTGGCCTGTCCCCGATCATGCTCAACATCGGTACGGTCATGACGTCGCTGCAAACCGGTGCTATTGATGCGTTTGCCGCGCCGCCAGTGGCGGCCTTGACGCTGCAGTGGTACTCGCAGGTCGATTACGTCACCAATGTGCCGCTGCTTTATACCTATGGTGTGCTGGCCATCAGCAACAAGCATTTCGGCCGTCTCAGCGCAGATGACAAGGCCACCGTTTCCCGCATTCTCGAAGCCACGTTCGAGAAAATGGACAAGGCCAGCCGCGAAGAGAACAAGGCTGCCTTCGATGCCGTGCAGCAGCAGGGCCTGGCCATCGTCGACCCCACGGACGAGCAAATGGCGGAATGGCGCAGTTATGCCAGCAAGGCCACGGCTGAACTGGTGGATGCCGGTGAAGTGTCCCAGGCCATGCTGGATCGCCTGAATGCCTTGCTGGCCGAGTACCGGGCCGGACATACCGAAGAATGAAGCTGGTTCGCTGGCTGTCACGTATCGAGGATGGCTTGATCGTCACCATCCTGGTGATGATGATCCTGCTGGCAGTCCTGCAGATCGTCCTGCGTAATTTCGTTGGCTCCAGCCTGGTCTGGGTGGAGCCTTCGTTACAGAATGCGGTGCTCTGGATTGGCCTGCTCGGTGCCATGATCGCGTCCCGCCGTGACGAGCATATCCGCATCGACCTGGCCACCCGCTTTCTGTCCAAGTCCCAGCGCCGCTGGCTTGCGGTGATGGTGGACTGTTTCACCAGCGCCATCTGTGCGCTGGTGGCGTGGCACAGCGTGACCTTCATTATCACCGAGATTGAATACCCCACCGATGCCTTTTCCGGCGTCCCCTCATGGCTGCTGCAGATGATTATCCCGGTGGGCTTCACGGTCATGGCACTGCGCTATGCCGTGCTGACGGTGCTGGATATTCTTGGCCGCCGGCCGCCCATGGAGGAGCCGCACCTGTGATCTGGCTGGCGATTATCCTGCTGTTGTTGCTGGCACTCCTGGGCGCGCCCCTGTTTGCCATCATTCTTGGCTTTGCCGCGCTTGGTTTCGTCACGCTGGAGACAGAACTGGCGGTGTTGCATATCGATATCTATCAGCTCGCCAATTCCGTCGTGCTGATGGCCCTGCCGTTGTTCACGTTCGCCGGCTTCCTGCTCAGTGAGGCAAAAACAGCCGACCGGATGATGCGCCTGTCGCAGGCACTGCTTGGCTGGATGCCAGGAGGCATGGCGTTTGTGGCGCTGGTTGCCTGTGCCGGTTTTACCGCTCTTACCGGTGGTAGCGGTGTCACCATCGTGGCCCTTGGCGCCTTGTTGCTGCCGGCGCTGGCGAAGGCCGGTTATGACCCCAAGTTCAATCTCGGCCTGGTGACATCGTCCGGTAGCCTGGGTCTGTTGCTGGTGCCGTCGGTGCCGCTGCTGATCTACGGCATCATTGCCCAGCAGATGTCGCAACAGCTGTCCATGCCCAACGTGGAGATCGTGGATCTGTACCTGGCTGGTGTGGCCCCGGCCATGCTGATGATCGTGCTGCTGTATGTTTACTGCCTGTGGGCCATGCGCAGCCACCCGGTGCCCAAGCAGGCGTTCCAGTGGCGCGAGCTGCGCGATGCACTGTGGCAGGCGCGCTGGGAAATTCCGCTGCCGTTTGTGGTGCTGGGGGGCATTTTTTCCGGATTCCTGGTGGTCAGCGAGGCAGCGGCAGTGACGGCCATGTATGTGCTGGTGGTGGAGGTTTTCCTGTACCGGGAGATCAGCCTGAGGAAACTGCCCTCGATCATGCGTGAGTCCATGGTCATGGTGGGTGGCATACTGCTGATCCTCGCCGTGGCCCTGGCGCTTACCGATTACCTGGTTTATGCGGGCGTGCCGGAGAAGCTATTCGAGTTCATCCAGACCCATGTGCAGAGCAAGCTGGCGTTCCTGTTGCTGCTGAATATCGTGCTGTTGTTGCTGGGCGCCCTGCTGGACATCTTTGCGGCGCTGGTCATCATGGTGCCGCTGATACTGCCGGTGGCGTTGCGCTACGGGGTTGATCCCATTCACCTGGGTATCATCTTTGTCGCCAACATGCAGATTGGCTACATCACGCCGCCGGTGGGCATGAACCTGTTTATTGCCAGCTACCGGTTCCGCCGTTCGGTCACGGAGCTGTTCTCCGCCACCATCCCGTTCATGCTGGTGCTGCTGGTGTCGTTGATCCTGATCACCTACGTGCCCGAGCTGAGCCTGTTCCTGGTGCGGGACTGAATCAGTCCTTCACCAGCACCTTTTGCATCGACAAACGCGCCAGGGTGACACCCTGGCGTTTTACTTTCTGCTCGCCGGACACGCTGAACCCCATCTGTTCGAAAAAGCGCCGTGCCCGCAGGCTGGCGTCTGTAACCAGGGTCCTGGCACCGGCAATGCGGGCCTCGTCTTCCAGGTACTGGTAGAGCAGGGTGGAAATCCCCAGCCCACTCCAGTCAGCGCTGACATAGAGCATGCGCAGATAGTCAGAGGGATGTAGCTGTGCAAACGCGATGGGCTGGCCGGCATTTTCGGCAACAAGAGTGATGCCTTCATCCAGGCTCTCGCGGAAGGCCGGCAGGCTGGCGGTCTTTTTCCAGGCTTTCCGCTGGCGGGCGCTGTACTGCTCCGCCGCCAGACCGTCGATGGCGTCTTCGAAAATGCGCACGATGGCGGCATGGTCTGCCGGTGTTGCCGGCCGGATGGCAAACGGCAGGTCGATGCTTTCTGCGGCATCGGTATGTTGCGCAGGGGCATCCGGCTGTTTCCTCTGCGCTGTTCGCTTTCGGCCTGTGAGCAGCTTGCGCAGCATCAGAATTTGCCCCCGCGGCCCTTGCCGCCCTTGAAGGCGCTGGCACCGGAGAGGGTCTCGCCACTCTCCACCACGGACATGCCGCGGCGGAACTCGTTGCCGAGCGCCTCGTCCAGATCCATGGACCATTGTTCATAGCTGCTCAGGCGGTCTTCGCGCAGGCAGCGCTGGGGAAAGCCGGCGATGTCTGCCGCCAGTGCTTCCGCCGCCAAGCGGGCTTGCCCGGCGGGCACGACCCGGTTGGCCAGTCCGAATGCCAGCGCTTCTTCGGCTGATACGGCGCGACCGGTGAGGATCATGTCCAGGGCACGGCTGTGGCCAACCAGTCGCGACAGGCGGATGGTGCCGCCATCAATGAGCGGTACGCCGAAGCGCCGGCAGAACACCCCGAACGTCGCATCCTCGGCCACCACGCGCAGGTCACACCAGCAGGCCAGTTCCAGCCCGCCGGCCACGGCGAAGCCTTCCACGGCGGCAATCACCGGTTTTGACAGCAGCATGCGTGATGGGCCCATGGGGCCGTCGCCATCAGGGGAGAGCCGGTTGGCGCGCTGCGGTTCTGCCGCTACCGCTTTCAGGTCGGCGCCGGCGCAGAAGTTGCCGCCCGCGCCTGACAGCACGGCGACACTGGCACTGTCATCTGCGTCGAAGGCCCTGAACGCATCTGCCAGCGCCTGTGCGGTGGGGCCGTCCACGGCATTACGGACCTCGGCACGGTCGATAATGATGGTCCAGACGGCGTTATTCGTCTCGATCTGAACGCTCACGGTCCTTCTCCTGCATCGCCTTGATCTGTGCCTGCAGGGCCTCGATCAGCTGCTGCTGCTTTTCTGCTATCGCACGGCTGGCCTGTTGCTGCTGTTCCAGCTCCTGCAGACGCTCATCCAGCTCGGCTTTTTCACGGGTCTGGGCATCGCGCACCTCGGCGCGCATCAACGCCGCGTCCTGTGATTCTTCTGCTGGCAGCGCCATGGCGGCACTCATCACCAGGATGGCAAACATGTACTTCACGCAAACATCCGCAAAACCGTGGGCAGGCCAGTGTAGCAAAACGGCCGCCGGGGCGTTATTACTGTCACTGAGACGATGGGAGGGCGGGAAATGCGTCGTATTGGTATCTGTGTGCTGGTGCTGTTGTCCGGCTGTGCGTTTTCACCGGGCAGGGTGGACGAGTCTGTCCTTCGCGCCCAGGGGGAATCCTGGCATCGCAATGATGTCCGTATCAGTACGGCGGTGGTGTCAGACCAGCAGGCCCGGGAATTCTTCGGCGTGGGCCTTGGCAGCCACGGTATCCAGGCGATCTGGGTGGAGGTGGAGAACCGTGCCCCGACACCGTTCTATTACCTCCCGGTGAGCACCGACAGCGAGTATTTCTCGCCGCTGGAGGTGGCCTGGAAAGTGCGCGGCGGACACAGCAAATCCGGCAAGCAGGCCATCAGCCGGCAGTTTTATGCGGCAGCCATGCCGGTGGAGATTCCCCCAGGAGAAACCGTGAGCGGATTTGTATTCACCAACCGGGACCTGGGCATGAAGGTAGTCAACATCACCCTGCTTGGGCAGTCCCAGAGCTGGTATGCCTCGTTCCTTCACGATGTTCCAGGTATCAAGCTGGACGTGGAGAAGGTGAATCTGGACCAGCTGTATGCGGAGCACGAAACCCGCAACCTGACGCCCGAACAGTTGCGCCAGTGGGTGGCGGAACAGCCATGCTGCACCCGCAATGAGGAAGGTTCGGCGCAGGGCGATCCGGTGAACTTCGTCATCGTTGGTCCCCCGGAGCTGTTGCTCAACGCCTTTGCCCAGCGTGGCTGGGACCTGACCGAGCGCATTCATGGTGGCTCCATCTGGAAGACCATGAAGTCGTTCATGCTCGGTTCAAGCTACCGCTATTCCCCGGTCAGTTCCCTGTACTTCATGCAGCGCCCGCAGGACTTGGCGATGCAGAAAGCCAGGGGCAATATCCATCAGCGCAATCACCTGAGGCTGTGGCGAGCTCCAGTGGACATGAACGGCAGCAGCGTTTGGATGGGACAGATCAGCCGTGATATCGGTGTGCGTTTTACCACCCGCTCGCCGACGCTGACCACGCACAAGATCGACCCGGATGTGGACGAGGCGCGGGACTACCTGCTGCAGGACATGATCCTGTCACAGCGGCTGGAGGCATTTGGCTATGTCCACGCCATGCCAGCCCGCCCGCTGGCTGCGCCGGGGCACAACCTGACGGGTGATCCATATGTCACCGATGGCCTGCGGCTGATGATGTTCTTCCACCAGCCCCTGACGGCCGCCGACCGGGTCAGGAACATGGGTTGGGACAGCCCTGACCGTGACCGGCGCGCCATGCTTGAGCAGATGGACGCGCAGGCCACGGCAGCGCCCTGAGCTCACATCATTTCACGCAACACGTAGTGCAGGATGCCGCCGTGGCGGTAATAGGTGACCTCGGTGCCGGTGTCGAGCCGGCACAGGCAGTCAATGGTGTGGGTGTCCTTGCCCTGGTGGATGGTAATGGTCACTGTCTGCCGGGCGGACAGGCTGTTGTCCAGGTCAGGAATGTCCACGGTTTCGGTGCCATCCAGTCCCAGCGTCTTGCGGGTGGTGCCCTCAGGGAACTGCAGTGGCAGCACGCCCATGCCAATCAGGTTGGAGCGGTGGATACGCTCGAAACTTTCCGCAATCACTGCCTTCACACCAAGGAGGTTGGTGCCCTTGGCGGCCCAGTCCCGGCTTGAGCCGGTGCCGTATTCCTTGCCGGCAATGACGACAGTGGGAATTTTGTCTTTGACGTAACGCATGGCGGCGCCGTAGATCGGCAGGGTTTCGTCACCGGGAATGTGCCGGGTAAAGCCACCCTCAATCTCGGGCACCATTTCATTGCGAATGCGGATGTTGGCAAAGGTGCCACGCATCATCACTTCATGATTACCCCGGCGTGAGCCGTAACTGTTGAAGTCGATGGGCTCAATGCCATGGCCCTGCAGGTAGTGGCCGGCCGGGCTGTCCGCCTTGATTGCTCCCGCGGGGGAGATGTGGTCGGTGGTGATGGAGTCGCCCAGCAGGGCGAGTATGCGCGCGCCATTTACCGGCTTGATGTCAGGCACCGTGCTGTCCAGTCCGTCGAAGAAGGGCGGGTGCTGGATGTACGTGGATGTCTTTTTCCAGGCGTAGGTCTGTGACTCGGGCACGGGCAGTGAGCGCCATTGTTCGTCGCCGTCGAACACGGAAGCGTACTGGCTGCGGAACATTTCTCCAGTGACTGATTGCAGCGCCTGCTGGATTTCGTCGTTGCTCGGCCAGATATCCTTCAGGTACACCGGTTTGCCGTCATTGTCCTTGCCGATGGCGTCCTTGCCAAAGTCGATGCGCACTGTGCCTGCCAGGGCAAAAGCCACCACCAGCGGCGGCGACGCCAGCCAGTTTGTCTTTACGCTCTGGTGCACGCGCCCTTCGAAGTTGCGGTTGCCCGACAGCACCGATGCCACCACGAGGTCGCCCTCATGAATGCCTTTTTCGATCGCTTCGGGCAACGGTCCGGAGTTGCCGATACAGGTGGTGCAGCCATAGCCCACCAGGTTAAAGCCCAGTGCATCCAGGTCACCCTGCAGGCCGGACTGGGCCAGGTATTCGGTGACCACTTTGGAGCCGGGTGCCAGTGAGGTCTTTACCCAGGCCTTGCGTGTCAGGCCCTTCTCGCGTGCCTTTTTTGCCACCAGGCCGGCGGCGAGCATGACGCCCGGGTTGGAGGTGTTGGTGCAGGAGGTGATCGCGGCAATCACCACGTCGCCGTGGCTGAGCAGGTGTTTGCTGCCATCAATGGTGACCGGCACATCGCCGGGATGACTGGCTCCCACCGCGGCCTGGGCGCCACCCTCGCTCTGCATGTCGGCGACGTCCTGGTCCGGTGCATGTTCCTGCAGGATATCGGTGAAGGTACTGGACACAGCGGACAGGGCGACCCGGTCCTGGGGCCGTTTCGGGCCGGCCAGGCTGGGCTCCACGGTGGACAGGTCGAGCGACAGCGATGAGCTGAACACCGGCTCGTTGCTGTCATCCCGCCACAGGCCCTGTGCCTTGCAGTAGCTTTCCACCAACGCAAGGGTGTGCTCGTCGCGGCCGGACAGCTTCATGTACTCGGTGGTGCGCTCGTCAATGGGGAAAAAGCCGCAGGTGGCACCGTATTCCGGGGCCATGTTGGCAATGGTGGCGCGGTCCGCCAGGGTCAGGTCGGCAAGGCCGGGCCCGTAGAACTCGACAAACTTGCCCACCACACCGTGCGAGCGAAGCATCTCGGTCACCGTCAGCACCAGGTCGGTGGCGGTGACGCCTTCGTTGAGCCTGCCGGTCACCTTGAAGCCCACAACCTCGGGAATCAGCATGGAGACGGGCTGGCCAAGCATGGCGGCTTCCGCCTCGATACCGCCCACACCCCAGCCCAGAACGCCGAGGCCATTGATCATGGTGGTGTGGCTGTCCGTGCCCACCAGCGTATCGGGATAGGCCCACGTTTTGCCGTCATTCTCGGACTGCCAGACACCCTTGGCCAGGTATTCCAGGTTGACCTGGTGGCAGATGCCGGTGCCCGGTGGCACAACACGGAAGTTGCTGAAGGCATGCTGGCCCCAGCGCAGGAATTCGTAGCGCTCGCCGTTGCGCTCATATTCCCGCTCGACGTTGTCGGCAAAGGCGGTGGGGTTGCCGAATTCATCCACCATCACCGAATGGTCGATGACCAGGTCCACCGGGGTCAGCGGATTGATGCGGTCGGGATCGCCGCCGGCGGCAGCAATGGCATCACGCATGGCGGCCAGATCGACGATACCCGGGACGCCGGTGAAATCCTGCATCAGCACGCGGGCCGGACGGTAGCCGATTTCACGCTCGGCGCTGGCTTTTTCCGGCCAGCGCACCAGTGCCTCGATGTCATCGCGGGTGACGGTGTCGCCGTCCTCGAAACGCAGCAGGTTTTCCAGCAGCACCTTGAGTGAGAAGGGCAGCTTGTTGAGATCGCCCCAGCCCTTGTCTGCCAGGGCGTCGAGTGCGAAGTAATGGTAGGTGGTGTCGTCTACCTTCAGTGATCGTGCACTCTTGAGACTGTCTCGTCCGATTGCAGTCATGATCAGCGCTCCTTGTCTGTGACGGCGAATGTTCCTCCATCGTACGCCCTGACCGGGCCATCATGAACCGGGCAGGTGTGGACTTGTTTTTGACTGATCGTTCCAGAATGGGTACTGTGCGGGAATCGACATCCGGGAGGCAGTATGGCGAGACCACAGGCATTTGATCGTGACCAGGCCCTGAGCGCGGCCATGCGGGTGTTCTGGCAGCGCGGCTACACGGCCAGCACGATCCAGCAACTGCTGCAGGACATGGGAATCAACCGGGGCAGTCTGTACGCCAGCTTTGGTGGCAAACGCAGCCTTTTCCAGCAGGCCATGGCGTTCTATGACGAACGGCTGATGGCGCACCTGGGGGCCATGCTGACGCGCGCCCGGGACCCGGTGGATGCCATCCGCCAGGTATTCGAGCTGAGCCTGCTCAACATGCCCGCGCCGCAGCGCCAGTGGGGCTGTCTGCTGGTCAACACTGTCAATGAACTGGCGCCGCTGGAGCAGTCGCTGGCTGCTGAAGCGCGCCTGCGCCTGGACCGGATGCAGCAGGCGTTTGCCGGTGCGGTGGCCCGGGCCCGTGAAAAGGGCCGCGTAAGTGACAGTGTCACCGATGCCCAGGCGGCGCATCTGCTGATGACCACCATGACCGGGCTGCGTGTGCAGGCCCGTGAGGGTGCCAGTACGGAAACCCTGCGCCAGGGGATCGATCCCCTGCTGCACCTGTTATTCAAGGAGCCATGACATGAATCGCCTCAAATCGGTGTTTATCTCGACCTGGATCACCCTGCTGTTCGTCGGCAGTGGCCGCGCGCTCTGGCAGCTGGCGACGGATGCCAAAGCGACGGAGTGGTACTGGGTGTTGCTGGCCCTGTTACCGGGTGCGCTGTTTTTTGTCTGGCTGCTGGTCGCCGATGTGGCGCGCACCGCCCACGCCACCCGCGTCGTGGTGGTGCTGTCGCTGGTGGCCCTTGCCGGCCTGATGCTGACAGGCGGCGATGCCGCCGAGCCGTGGTTCTGGACCGGGCTTGTCGGTGCCGGTGGCAGTGGCCTGTACGAGTGGTGGTATTCCCGTTTTGGCGAGCGTTCGTCAGCGCTTCTGGTGGTAGGTGAAAAGCTGCCGCCACTGGCGTTCGAGCGCCCGGATGGCACGCTGCTGGAAACAGACGCACTGGGCAAGCCGATGCTGATGATCTTCTATCGTGGTAACTGGTGCCCGCTGTGCATGGCGCAGGTCAAGGAAATTGCCGGGCAGTATCGCGAGCTGGCGGACAGGGGGGTGGAGATCATGCTGATCAGTCCGCAGCCCCATGCAGAAACCGCATCGCTGGCGAAACGCTTCGACGCGCCCATGACGTTTCTTGTTGATGCGGCCAATCGCATGGCGGAGAAGCTGGGCATCAAGGCGCAGGCCGGGCTGCCGGCGGGGCTGGAAGCGTTGGGTTACGACAGCGATACGGTCATGCCGACGGTGGTGATCACTGATGCCAGTGGCGTGATCCTGTTTGCCGATCTTACCGATAACTACCGGGTGCGGCCGGAGCCGGATGTGTTCCTCGAGGTGTTCAGCCGCGCCGGCATCTGAAGCCGTCGGGGTGAACGCCGTTGTCCTGGGATAAAAACGGGGCCAGCGGCCCCGTATCGATCAAGTTTAAAAACCGGGCATCAGGCCGCGTCCAGGTAGTGGATGCCGGTGAGTTCCTCTGACGTTTCCCACAGGCGTCTTGCCACTTGCTCATCACGGGCCAGCTTGCGCATGCGCGCCGGTGCCGGGTAACCGGCAATTTCGAAAAATCCGTTGGGCCCGTAGTAGCCGCCGGACTTCGCCTCGGCTGATGTGGCTGCATACACGCTCGGGTAGCAACCCATGTGCTGGGGTTGGGCGAAAAAGCGGTTGAACAGGGCGAAACCGGTGCCGTCCTGAAGATTGGTATCGGAGTAGCCTGGATGCACCGCGATGGACTGGATCCTGGAACCGCTTTGGCGCAGGCGGCGATGCAGCTCACGGGCAAACATCAGGTTGGCCAGCTTGCTCTGCCCGTAGAAGGTCCAGCGGTAATAGCTCTTTTCAGCGTTAAGGTTGCCGAAGTAGATGCGGCCAAAATTGTGCGCCACGCTGGAAACCGTGACCACGCGAGGCGCCTGCGCCTTCTCGAGCAGGTCCAGTAGCAGGCCGGTGAGGGCAAAGTGGCCCAGATGGTTGGTGCCGAATTGCATTTCAAAGCCGTCTTTCGTGCGAGACAGCGGCGGAGCCATCAGGCCGGCATTATTGAGCAGGATGTCGAGATGATCGTAGCGTGCCTTGAACGCCTCGGCGAAGTCTTTTACCGATTGCTGGTCAGCCAGGTCCAGTGGCATCAGGGTCAGGTTTGCCTGCGGGTGTTCCTTGCGAATGCTGTCCAGTGCCGCCTTGCCCTTTTCCGGGTTGCGGCAGGCCATGATCACCTCGGCGCCACGGCCGGCCAGCAGGCGGGTGGATTCCAGGCCCAGGCCGCTGTTGGCGCCAGTGACAAGGATGATCTTGCCGTCCAGGGACGGTATCTGTTCGGGGGTCCAGGTGACCTTTGCCATGCTCATGTCCTCTTGGTTTTCCTTGAGATTTCCCTTGATTAGGAGACCGATGGTCGCGTAAATTAAGAGACCACTGGTCATTAGTCAATGTGTTTGCGCGTCGTTTTCATTACACTGGCTCGCAAATACGCTGATATGGCACCGAAAAAATCAGCACTTTCATAAGGTTAGGTATCCAGGAGGCGGGTTTGGCGAGATGCCGCGAGTGTTTTACCCGGGCCCGGCGGCCAGAGGAAATTGCCCAGCGGCGCGAGGAGATCGTGGCCGCAGCGGCAACCTTGCTGGATGACCAGCCGCTGGATGCCATCAGCCTGAATGCCATCGCCCGCCAGGCCGGGCTGGCCAAGTCGGCGGTATACCGCTACTTCGAAAGTCGCGAGGCCATCTTCCTCAAGATTCTTGAGCGAGACTGGCGCGACTGGATGGATGAGGCTGACTACGCCCTGATTCCGTTCAAGGGCAGCAACGATGTTGGCGGCGTGGCGGGTGCGCTGACCCGGGCCACTGTCGGCCAGCCGCGCATGTGCACACTGGTAAGCTCGCTGGCGTCGGTGCTTGAGCGCAATCTCTCTGAGGAAGCCGTGCTCGCGTTCAAGCAGGAGTCACTGGCATTGGCCATGCGACTGGTAAACAGCCTGCACGCAGCGCTGCCTGCTGTTCCGGCACACCGGCTGGTGGAGTTTCTCAACCCGGCATTCGCCCTGATTGCCGGGCTGTGGCCGCTGTGTCATCCGTCAGACACCGTGCGTGCCGTCATGGCACGTCCCGAGTTCGCGCCATTCCAGCCGGACTTCGAGGGCCAGTTCCGGCGCACCCTGGGTATGACGCTTACCGGCCTGATGGAGGAATGTCGGGCCAACGCCTGATCTCGCACCTGGGGACTTCCAGGTACGGCACTGGCGACAAGAACAACGCGTGATCATGGAGAGGAATGATGGCAACACACTTGTTTGATCTTGATGGCAAGATCGCCCTTGTCACCGGTGCCAGCCGCGGCATCGGCGAAGAAATCGCACGCCTGCTTGCCGAGCAGGGCGCCCATGTCATTGTCAGCAGCCGCAAGCAGGCGGAATGCCAGGCAGTGGCTGATGCCATTGTCGAGGCCGGCGGCAGTGCCGAGGCGCTGGCCTGCCACATTGGCGAACTGGAACAAATCGAAGCCACTTTCGCCTGCATCTCCGAAAAGCACGGCCGCCTGGACATCCTGGTCAACAACGCCGCCGCAAACCCGTACATGGGGCACATTCTCGATACCGATGTTGCCGCGTTCGAGAAAACGGTGGATGTGAATATTCGCGGGTATTTCTTCATGTCTGTGCATGCCGGCCGAATGATGCGTGAACAGGGCGGTGGGGCCATCGTCAACACGGCCTCGGTGAACGGCTTGCAGCCTGGTCCGATGCAGGGCATTTATTCGATCACCAAGGCGGCGGTGATCAACATGACCAAGGCGTTTGCCAAGGAATGCGCACCCTTCAATATTCGTTGCAATGCGTTGTTGCCTGGACTGACCAGAACACGTTTTGCCGGCGCCCTGTTTGACAACAAGGGAATTTACGACGAGGTCGTGAAAACCATCCCCATGCACCGCCATGCCGAGCCTGCCGAGATGGCCCCAGCGGTGCTCTACCTTGTCTCTGCGGCCTCCAGCTATACCACCGGCGAATGTATTGTCGTCGACGGTGGCCTGACCGCCTGATGATTTTACCTGTGAGGGAGAAGTACGCTCATGAACATTGATACCAGCAAACCGGTGATGGTCACCGGCGCAACCGGCTATGTGGCTGGCTGGATCATCAAGCGGCTGCTTGATGAGGGGCTTACGGTGCACGCGACGCTGCGTGACAGTGGTAACGAGAAAAAGCGTGCACACCTTGACCTGGTAGCAAAGGATGCGCCCGGGACAATCCATTATTTTGACGCGGACCTTCTGGATGACGGCGCCTTCGCCGACGCCATGGCGGGCTGCAGTATTGTCTTTCACACCGCCTCGCCGTTCGTGGTTGATGTCAAGGACCCGCAAAGGGATCTCGTCGATCCGGCGCTGCTGGGCACACGCAATGTGCTCAATCAGGTCAACAAGACGCCATCCGTGGAACGCGTGGTGCTGACCAGCAGCGTGGCCGCCATCTATGGCGACAATGCCGATGTGGAAAACACTGCCAACGGCAAATTCACTGAGGAAGAGTGGAATACGACCTCGTCGCTTGATCATCAGGCTTACAGCTATTCGAAAAAGCTGGCCGAGGAAGAAGCCTGGAAGATCAACAAACAGCAGGACCGGTGGCGTCTCGTGTGTATCAATCCGGCCCTGGTGATCGGTCCCGGTCTTAATCCGCGTGGCACCTCTGAAAGTTTCCGCCTGATCAAGCAACTGGGGAACGGCACCATGGCGGCAGGCGCGCCACGCTGGGCATTTGGCCTGGTGGATGTGCGTGATGTAGCAGAGGCACACCTGAAGGCGGCGTTCCTGCCGGACGCCCAGGGACGCCACATCATTTTTGCCGAGAGCAAGGATTTCCTCGAGATGGGGCAGCTGTTGCGTCCCCACTTCCCCAAGTACCCGTTGCCGCGATTTGGCTTGCCCAAGCCGATGGCCTGGCTGTTCGGTCCCTTTGCCAACAAGTCGCTGACGCGCAGGATCGTGACCCGCAACGTGGGCGTGCCGTTTCGGGCCGACAACAGCAAGGGCATTCGCGAGCTGGGTATGCGCTACCGGCCGGCAGAAGAGTCACTGCGGGAGTTCTTCCAGCAGCTGATTGATGCGGGGCGCCTGAAGAAGCGCTGAGGCGCTACGCGCACAATCATGACGACCTGGTGGCGCCTTTCAGCGGGCCTGTTCTGGCTCTGCGCGGTGTTGTTGCTTCCGGTGCTGGTCTGGCAAGGCAGGCGGGTCCGCCGTGACACGCTGCGTCTGCCAGAGGCATCCGGTGCCACGTCGGGGCAGTGGGGGGCGGGTGATCCACAGCGTCGCATTCTGGTAATCGGTGAGTCCACGGCTGCTGGCGTGGGTGTGGACAGGCATGAGCAGGGCCTCGCCAGTGAGCTGGCGCGCGCGTTGCATGATGCGGATGGTGGCGTTACTCGCTGGCATACCGTGGGCCACAACGGCGCCCGGCTCGATCAACTGAGTGCCGGGCTCGCTGTGGCTTCGCTGCCTGATGCCGATACCGTGCTGCTCAGCATGGGCGTCAATGACACCACGGCGTTTACCGGGCTGGCGCATTACCGTGGGCGGTTACTGCGCCTGCGTGAACAGTTGCGTGATCGTTTCCCCGCGCCGCTGGTGCTGCTGTCGGTGCCGCCCATGCACCGTTTCACGGCCTTGCCGCAACCGCTCAGGTTGATGGTGGGCTGGCGGGCACGTCTGCTTGACGGGGTGAAGAAACAGCTCGCGCGGCACTCCCCGGAAGCGTTCGTCCACATCAGTTACCCGGCGCTCACCGACCCGGCATTGCTGGCCCGGGACGGTTATCACCCGGGTGCGGATGGCTACCGGGCCATGGCTGCCGCTGTGGCCTGCGCGCTGGTCGAGCGTGGTCCTAGCGGCCCTTGAATACGGCCTGCCGGCGCTCGACGAAAGACTGCACGCCCTCTGCCGCGTCATCACTTTTCATCACCGGTACCAGGTCTTCGAACATCTGGGCGACGGCCTCTTCGCGCGGTGCTGTTTCGCCCGTGCGCGCGCTCTTCATCAGGCCTTTCACTGCCAGTGGGGCGTTGTCGGCGATACGCTGGGCAATGGCCATGGCCGCTTCCAGCTGCTGACCTGGCTCCACCACTTCCTGGACCATGCCCCAGCGCAAGGCATCCTCGGCGCTCCAGCGTTCACCGGTGAACAACACCTTCATGGCGTTGCCCCAGCCGGCGTCCCGCGGCAGGCGCAGGGTGGCACCGCCGCAAGGGTACAGGCCGCGCTGTACTTCCAGCATCTGGAACTGGGTATCGCTGGCGGCCACGCGGATGTCGGCGTTGAGCAGGATTTCCACACCCCAGGTAAAGCAGTAGCCCTGTACGGCAATGATCAGCGGCTTGCTGTGGCGTTCACCGGTGAGACCCATGGGATCCACTTCGCCCTCGGCCACCGGGAAGGCATCGCCGCTGCCAAAGATCGGTGCCCACTTGTCCAGCTCGACACCGGCGGTGAAATGCTTGCCCTCGGCATACAGGACCGCCACGCGCAGGTTGTCGTCATTGTTGAGCTGGTGCAAAGCCTTGCCCATGTCGTGGTACATGTCCGGAGACAGGGCGTTGTACTTTTCCGCGCGATTGATGCGGATGATGAGGATGTGTCCTTCGGTACTCACTTCAACATGTGACATGGTTTTCTCCGTGCAAAAAATCAGAATGCATTGATGGGCATGGCGTAGCAGGTGTCGTCCTGCGAGGCCAACAGGTCATGCCAGTGATTGCACTGCGGCAGCTCCCAGCGGAAGAAATAACGACAGGCCTGTAGTTTCCCCTGGCAAAACGTGTCGGGCTGGTCACTGGCCAGGGCGGCTTGTGCCTGCCACAGCCATTGCCAGGCCACCACCAGATGCCCCATCCAGGTGAGGAACACCGATGCGTTTGCCAGCGTCCTGTCAGGGTCGCCCGCTGCCAGTGCCTTGCCCAGTGTCTGGATCAGCGCGGACGCCTTGTTCCATTCCGACTCCAGTGTCGCCGCCATGACCTGCAATTCCTCGTGTTCCCCGGCCGTGCGGATGGTGGCGCGCACGGCAGCGTCCAGCGCCATCAAGCCACGGCTGTTGTCCTGCCACAGCTTGCGCCCCAGCAGGTCCAGGCCCTGGATGCCGTGGGTGCCCTCGTGGATGGGATTGAGACGCTGGTCGCGGTAGCACTGCTCCACCGGGTACTCGCGGATATAGCCGGCGCCACCCAGCACCTGAATGGCCAGCTCGTTGGCCTTGAGGCCAAACTCGGATGGCCAGGACTTGATCACCGGTGTCAGCAGGTCCAGCAGTTGCTGGGCATTGCGCTGTTCATCGCCATCGCTGTGCTCGGCCAGGTCAATCAGCCGGTTGCCATACAGGCACAGCATCAATGCGCCCTCGGCATAGGCTTTCTGCGCCAGCAGCATGCGCCGCACATCCGCGTGTTCGATGATCATCACCGGTTTCGAGCTGGCATCCTTGCAGCTTGGCAGGCGTCCCTGGGGGCGCTCACGCGCATAGGCCAGTGATTCCGCGTAGCCGCGGCAGGCGATGCTGGCGGCGCCCAGTCCCACGCCCACCCGCGCCTCGTTCATCATCATGAACATGTATTTCAGGCCCTGATGTGCTTCACCGATCAAGTAACCCACGCACTGGTCCTGTTCGCCAAATGTCAGGACCGTGGACGTGGTGCCACGGTAACCCATCTTGTGCAGCAGCCCGGCCAGTGCCACATCGTTGCGCGTGGAAGGGGCTCCGCTGTCATCCACATGCCATTTTGGCACCAGGAACAGGGAGATGCCGCGAGTGCCCGCCGGTGCGCCCTTGATGCGGGCCAGCACCAGGTGAACGATGTTGTCGGTGAGGTCATGATCACCGCCGGAGATGTACATCTTCTGGCCACGGATTCGGTAGCTGCCGTCGTCTGCCGGTGTGGCGCTGGTGGTCAGGTCACCCAGCGACGAGCCCACGTCCGGCTCGGTCAGCACCATGGTGCCGGTGGCCTGGCCGCTGCGCATCAGAGGCAGCCAGGTCTGCTTGAGCGCATCGCTGGCGAAATGGTCAATCAGGTTGGCCGCTGCCATGGTCAGGAACGGGTAGGCGGCGGACGACGGATTGGCTGCGGTGAACTGGGAAATACAGGCGCCATTGATCAGCGACGGCAGCTGCATGCCATCCTGTTCGAACGGCAGACGTGCGGTGAGCAGGCCGGCATCAACGAAATGACGGAACGCGTCCTTGACCTCGGCAAGCGTGGTGACAGTGTCACCGTCAAACTGTGGCTCGTGTTCATCGGCTTTGCCGTTATGGGGCAGGAACCAGGTTTCGGCAACACGGGTGGCGGTATCCAGGGTCTGGCTGAAGGTTTCGCGGCTGTGGTCGTGGTAGGGGGCCAGCTGCGTCAGCGCTTGCGCATCAAGGACGTCATAGAGCAGGAAATCGAGGGTGTCGCGATCTATCAGTGCCATGCAGGCTCCCGGGCGGTTGCACTATCAGCGAGCGGACAGGCTAGACCGGCCATGGAATGAGGGCAATATCATCGTTTTTGCGCGGATTGTCTGAAACGGTCAGCGGGCAGGCGGCAGGGCAGCATGATTGCGTTATATTCGGGGGACTCACACCAGCGGGGGGAACGTGATGAAATGCTTTCAGGACAAGACAGTACTGGTGACCGGTGCCGCATCCGGCATGGGAAAGGCGCTGACGGTGCGCCTCACGCACCTGGGTGCCCATGTGGTGGCCACGGACGTCAACGATGATGGCCTGCTCAGGCTGGCGGACGACTGTGCCGGCAGTGCCGGCTCGCTGCGGGCGCAGCGCCTGGATGTCACCGACAAGGTGGCATTCACTGACCTGGTGGAAGAGCTGGCGGCAGATGGCCTGGATTACCTGTTCAACAATGCCGGTATCGGCATCGTCAAGGAAGTGAAAGACACCACCGACGAGGAGTGGCAGCGGACCATGGCGGTCAACCAGCAGGGTGTGCTCAACGGCACGCTGGCGGCCTATGACGTCATGCGACGCCAGGGCAGTGGCCATATCGTCAATACCGCGTCCATCGCCGGCCTCATGCCGGCGCCCATGTTGACTGCCTATGCCATGACCAAGCATGCGGTGCTGGGCCTGAGTCTGTCCCTGCGCGAGGAGGCCAAGGTGTATGGCGTCAAGGTGAGCGCGGTATGTCCGGGCATAGTCGAGACCAACATCGTTGGTGCCGACCAGATGCAGCGTCTGCAGCTCGACGGAGATGACCCGTTTGAATTCATCCGCCGCAAGGCACACATCAAGCCGATTACTGCCGACCAGGCGGCGGAGTACATTCTCAAGGGCGTGGAGAAGAACCAGCCCGAGATCGTCTTTCCCCTGCACGGGCGCATGGCAGTGGCGTCATTCCGGAACATGCGCAAGGTCTGGGAAGTGGCTGTGGCCGGTGGCCTGAAGGTGATGCGCAACGAGGGCTGAGCAGGGCGGGCGCGCAGTTGGCACGCCCGCAACGCTCAGCGCATGTTGCTGATGGCCGGGCCCACCAGGTGCGGGAACAGGTGCTTGTTCACATCCAGCTGCGGCTGGTAATGAACGAACAGGCCCCCGAGGGTGGTGAACACGCGGGCCAGCATGATGAATTCCGCCGGCAGCTTGTCCACCGGGTCATGTTCCGCCATGGCCATCAATTGCTGGCCGCCGGCAAGAAGCTCGGCCTGGGTGGGCCAGCTCATGTTGCCGCTGCCCATCTGCTGCGCAGCCTGCCGTATCTGTGACAACAGCGCATCGGCAAAGGCCAGCAGCGTGTCCGGCTTGCCGCTGCGGGTGACAAAGCCCATGTCCATGAGCAGTTCGGCCATGGTGTCGCGGTCGTCCATGAGCGCGGCACCGAGGACCTTGAAGTAGCCGTCCCGGAATGACTCGCTCAGCTGCATGGTGCAGCCGAAGTCCAGCAGCACCAGTTCATTGTTGTCAGTGACCAGGAAGTTGCCCGGATGCGGATCAGCCTGGAACACGCCGGCTTGCAGTACCTGGCGCAGGTACAGGTCGAGCAGCCGCCCAAGCAGGTCCGAGAGCCCGGCGTGGTCGCCGTCTGCCTCACGCGCGTCCAGGGCCTGTGCCAGCGGTTGTCCGTGAATGAAGTTGGTGGTCAGCACACGCTTCTTGCTGTGCGACCAGACCGGGCGCGGCACCACCAGCCCGTCGACGTCGGCCAGGTGATCGGCAATCTTCTCCATCCAGATGGCCTCGCCACGGTAATCCAGTTCCTCGCGGATGGTGCGCTCGATTTCCCCGGTGATGGTATCCATGTCGGTGGGTGGCAGCAGTGACTGGATGCTCTGGGTGAACAGCTTCATCAGCGTCATGTCGAGATTGATCACCGGCTCGAGGCCGGGCCGCTGGATCTTGACCGCCACTTCGCGGCCGTCATGGAGTACGGCACGGTGCACCTGGCCAATGCTGGCAGCGGCGATGGGGTCGCGATCGAATTCGGCGAACAGCGCGTCAAGGGGCTGTCCCAGTTCCTGCTCAATGACCTGGCGGATGTCCTCGAAGTGCTCTGCGCCCGCCTGGTCCTGCAGGACGCGCAGCTCTTCCACCCAGGCTTTGGGCAGGATGTCGGCGCGGGCAGACAGCAGCTGGCCCACCTTCAGGAACGCGCCGCCCTGTTCCAGGGACACGTCGCGGAACAGGCGCGCGTTGCGGCCATGCAGGCGGTCGAATGAGGCTGCCATGCGCGAGCGCGGCAGGAACGCGGACTTGATGCCCCACAGCCGGTAGCTGCTGGTGATGCGGGTCAGCATCCAGCCGGTTTTCTTCAGGCGTTGCAGGCGCGCCGGCCATTGCGCCGCCTCATCGGCAATGGCCTGATACTCATCCAGCATGGCACCGGCACCGTCTTCCACCCGGCGCCAGGCAGTCAGGGCCTGTTCCGCCAGGGCGCGGCCCTGCCACACGGTCTGCTCGACGGCGTTGAGGGAGGCATTCATGACCTTCAGCCAGGCCCGCAGGCCCGTTGTCGGCGACGACGCCGGGGGAGTGCTGGTCTCCACAGGTGTTGCTTCAATAACCGCGGCATCCATGATGTGCTCCTTGTCGACAGATGAAGTTGTCATTTTTTGTAGTACAGCGTAGCGTCAAAAAAAGGGCGGCCAGTGGCCACCCCGCTCCAGGGTGTTGGTGTCACAGTGCTTCAATGCAGTTGCCACACAGCCACACCGGTGGCATGTCTGCCAGGGTACTCAGCCCGCGATAGGCGCGCTGCCCGCGCTTGAGGGCAGTGCCGCACTCGATGCACTGCCCCGGCTTGTTCACCACCACGTCCTGCCAGGCATCGACGCTGTCGAGCAGGGCCTGGCGGGTTTTCTGGTCGCTCAGGTCCAGTTCGCCGCGGGCACTGGCAGCGACACGCTTGGCGTCGCGGCCCACCTGCTCCACCAGGGCGCTGGAGTCGGCAACGATGTTGTCCACCAGGGTAAAGGTGTCTTCCAGCACATTGCGGATCAGGTGTGATACGGACATGCGCTGCTTGTCAGCGGCCTGCTTGAGGGTCGTTTCCAGATCCTCGGGTACCCGTGCCTGGATCACCCGGTCCTTGCGCTCGTCGTCCGGCGACGGGCGACGCCCCCGACGGCGGGCGCCCGGGTTTTTCCTGCTCTCATCGGTGCTTTTGCGTGCCACGCCAGTGCGCTCCAGGTATCAGCCTGCATTTGTTGTAATACAAAATATGACGTCCTGACCGGGCTGTCAAGCGGGGCCTGTTGGCAATGGCGCCGCCGCTGGTGGTCGGTCCGGCAGATTGCGTATCATGCGGGTTTTCTTCACGGGCAGGCCCGCACGGGTCCTGCCCGGCAAAACACAGGATCACAGCGATGTTTGAATGGATCAGCGACCCGCAAGCCTGGATGGCCCTTGGTACCCTGACGGCACTGGAAATCGTGCTCGGTATCGACAACATCATCTTCCTGTCCATCCTGGTGGAGCGACTGCCCGAGGAACAGCGGCCCAGGGCGCGATTTATCGGCCTCGTCATGGCCATGGTCATGCGGCTGTTGCTGCTGGCGTCACTGGCCTGGCTGGTCAAGCTCACGGCGGACCTGTTCCATGTGTTCGACCAGGGCATTTCCGGCCGGGACCTGGTACTGATCCTCGGGGGCCTTTTCCTGCTGGCCAAGGCGACCATGGAAATCGGGCACGAAATCGAGGATGAGGAGCCGCGCGAAGAGCAGATAAAGCACAAGGGACGGGCCAGTTTCATGGCGATCATGGTCCAGATTGCCCTGCTGGACATGGTGTTCTCGCTGGATTCGGTTATTACCGCAGTG
This sequence comes from Alcanivoracaceae bacterium, assembly GCA_029212745.1. Taxonomy (GTDB): domain Bacteria; phylum Pseudomonadota; class Gammaproteobacteria; order Pseudomonadales; family Alcanivoracaceae; genus JARGOL01. Next base: position 207,249 of record JARGOL010000001.1, on the reverse strand, counting down.
GGCATGGCGGATCACCTGTCAGTGATGGTCATTGCCGTGGTTATCGCGGTGGGCTTCATGATGGTGTTCGCCAACGCCATTGGCGAGTTCATTCATCAACACCCTACGTTGAAGGTGCTGGCGTTATCGTTCCTGGTCCTGGTGGGTACGGCGCTGGTGGCTGATGGCCTCGAGTTCCATATACCCAAGGGCTATATCTATTTCGCCATGGCGTTCAGTTTCGGCGTCGAGATGCTGAACATGCGGGTGCGGGCCAAGCGTCGCAAGGCGCGCTCCGGGGCCAGCCACGCCTGAATTGCCGCCACATTCCGTGAGAAGGGCACATTGTGGATCAACCGCTAAACATGGATCGCAGCCAACGCTGTGTCATCAATACGGCGCTGATGGACTGGCAGCCGTCGCCGATGGCGGGCGTATGGCGCAAGAAGCTGGAGCGGGAGGCCGCTGAGTCAGGCCAGGTCACCAGCATTGTGCGGTATGACCCGGGCATGCATTTCCGGGCTCATGAGCATCCACTGGGCGAAGAGATCCTGGTGCTGGACGGCGTGTTCTCGGACGAACACGGCGATTGTCCGGCCGGCAGTTACCTGCGTAACCCGCCCGGTTCCCGGCACACGCCGTTCAGTGATCCCGGCTGTGTGATTTTCGTCAAGCTCAACCAGTTCGCCGCCGATGACCTTCAACCGGTGCGCATCGACAGCAGCAAAGCATCCTGGCAGCCGGGTCTGGTGGAGGGTCTCGAGGTGATGCCGTTGCACAGCTACCTGACCGAGCACAACGCCCTGGTGCGCTGGGCGCCGGGCACGGAATTCCATCCCCACATACACCCGGGCGGCGAGGAAATCTTCGTTGTCGCCGGTACCTTTGCCGATGACGCTGGCGAGTATCCGGCCGGCACCTGGATGCGCAGCCCGGCCTACAGCGGGCACAAGCCGTTCAGTCGCGACGGTTGCACGTTGCTGGTAAAAACCGGCCACATTCCCCGGGCAGACTAGCCGCGGTACCAGGTGCCCATGATCCAGTCGGTGACGGGCAGGGTGACATTGAAATTTTTCTGCCGGGCAATGTCGGGATCATGATGCAGCCGATGGTGCTCGCGCAGCTGGCGAAGGACAGGCCAGCGGGTCAGCGGGTTGCTGGCAGGCAGGTGGTCGCACAGGTGCACGACTTCGTACAACAGGTAGCCCAGCAGCAGGGCGCCGGCAAACAGCCAGCCTGCGTCGGGTGTCAGCAGCTGTCCCAGCGCCCAGCCCATTGGTGCGGCCACCAGCAGGGTAACCGCGACCAGCAGGAAGGCGGGAAACAGGACCACGCGCAGGTCGCGACTGTTGTCGATCAGGTAGTCTTCATGGGTGAAAAACGAGTGGTGGTCGCCGGTGTGCCGCGAATAGAAAAGTTTGGCCCAGCGGCGTTTCTTGTGGCCCAGTTCGCGATGGGCAATGTACTCGCCAACGTTGGTAAACAGCAGGGCCCCTGGCACCAGTAGCCAGTGCCAGGGCTGCAGACCCTGTGCCTGGCTGAAGCAATAGATCATCAGTGCGCCGCCCACGCCGAACACAAATGCACCGTGCAGCCAGCCGGAATAATGGCGGCTGATGTTGCCCCGGTAGCGGTCGCGGAACTGTTCGGTGCGCTGGTGAAGGTCCATGGTTCTCTCCCGCAACGGCAGGCTGTAGCATGCCATGAATACTGGGTGGCCGGTGCGGCCGACCCCATCGATACTACCACTACCTTTGCAAGGTGCCGATAACATGACCACGCGAAACATCTGCAATGAGGCGGTTATCAACTGCTCCCCGGAGCAGGTGTACGACTATGTGACGCAGCCCTGGCGCTGGCACGAATGGCACCCCAGCTCCGTCAGTGCCGAGGCCGCGGTGACGGTATTGCATGAGGGTGACACGTTCGATGAGGTGATCTGCCTGCGGCCACTGTCGCCGCTGCCGCCATCCATGTTGCGACAGACCCATTATCGGGTGATCACGGCACAGCGCCCGTTTGCCTTCGAAGTGCGGGGTGAAACCAACGATGGCGGATTATGCATTCGCTATGACCTGGCAAAGCAGGGCGCCACGGCGACACACTTTCGCCGGCAACTGACGTATCACGTGTCTGGCCCGGTGCGCCTGATTGAACCGTTGCTGATCTACCCGCGAATGAAACACCTGTCTGCGCTGGCACTGGCCAACCTGAAACAGAAACTGGAAGCCTGAAACAGCACGCTCGTGCGGGCAACGAACAGCCTGTCACACGTCGTTACGCAGGCTGACAAAGGACAACCAAACCGGTATGGAGCCGGTATCTTCCGGAAGGCACCATTCTTTCAAGGCGCCAATGCCCAGGTCACCGAGGAGATTTCATGTATTCCATGACCACGCCGGAACAATCGTCTTTTGCGCCGCACGCAAGGTACCGCTGCGCCGGTGGCATTTCGGGTACCTCATTGCCTGACAGTGGTAACACGTCCAAGGTCGAGCAGCCTCCCGAGGAAGACAAGGAAGCCAGCTCAGATGTCAGCGTTTCAGGTACGCAGCGAAGCTCTGGTCGCCGCAAAGGGTCACGTCGTCCTTCCAGCCCGGTACTGAAATACGATCGGCGCTGATGTCCAGGTCCTCGCCCGCGAGGACGTTCTCGGCGAAGCGGTAAACCGGTCGCGCCCGGCCGGCCATGCATTCGCTGTCGTAGTCGCTACGCGCCTGCAGCGTCTGCGCCCGCTTCTCTTCCCATGCCGCCAGCGCGTTGCGGTCATGGCGCGCGGTCATCAGTGACACGGTCTGCGCCGGCGACAGCATCAGTGCGGTGGCATTGTTGCCGCCGAACCCCTTGGAGTTGAGAAAGGCCGCTGCAGGTGCCTCAAGCTGGCGGTGGGTCAGGGCGAAATCCAGGTTGTGCCGGTGCAGGTCAGGCGCCAGTTCCTGCACGGTACTGATGCCCGGCAGCCAGCCGCTGGCAAAGGTGCCCAGGGCGGCCATCATCTGGTCGCCGGATGCGCTGGCCAGGGAATGGCCGAGGTAGGCCTTGATGGCACACACCGGCCATTGCCGGATGCCGAACGCGCGGGCCAGTTTATCCAGCACATGGGATTCGGTGATCCGGTTCTGCGGTGTGCCGGTGCCGTGTGCAGACATGAAAGAGTGTCGGCGCAGGGTGTCCTCGCCAACCAGCTGGCGTGCCAGGGCCATGGCCCGGCCCAGGGTGATGTAGTTGCCGATGCCGGGTGCGGAGATGGATTTCTTGGTGCCGTCCGCATGGACAAACACATCAGGCACGCTGGCCATGATGTCCGCACCCAGTTCCAGCGCCAGGGCGTCATCCATGAGCACGATAAATTGCGCCGACTCTGCCAGGGTGAAGCCGCAGTTGTGTGCAAATGGTCTGCAGGCACGGCGCCAGTCCGGCTGCGTCCGTCCCGGGTCCAGTTTGAGCAGCTCGTCGTCTTCGGCCAGGGCGCCCATGGCGCGGTAGCCTTCCATGATTTCCGGCACCAGCGGTGCCTCTGCGGTGCCCACCAGGGCAACGCGAGCACGACCACTACGTATGTCATGCACGCCCAGGGACAGGTTGTAGAGAAAGCTCGCACAAGCGCCCAGCATGCCACCGGTGCGCCCGACACTGCCGAGGACGTAGGCATTGATGAAGTCGGCCGGCATTTCACCCAGACCCAGCGGGCACTGTTTGGACGTGATGCGCTTGCCATAGCCCGGTGACTTGAGCATGCCGCCAAGGCCGGCGTCATCAAGCTGGCTCATGGCCGCCGAGGCATACACTGCAACCTGTTCGGGGGGCACGGACTGGCGGACCTGTTCCCAGTCGATGCCGAGCATGCCGAGGGCATCAGAGGCGCCATAAATGGCCATCTGCAATCCACGAGGGTGGTTGCGCGACGGGTACAGGGATGCCGGGTCAAAACCACTGGGGAGTTGGCCGGCGGCCTGAACGCGCGCGCGTCGCGGGGCGGGCATGAACAGTGCGTTGCCGGCGGCAATCCGCACTTCGCTGTGACTGCGGGACACGGCTGTGACCTGCCAGCCTGCCGGTATCGGCTCGGGCAGGTCCATGTTGCGTACGGTCATGCAGGCATCGGTGTCCAGCCGCGCGGCCATGTTGCCGGGCACTTCGCTGGCATCGAACAGGTTGGTTTCCAGACGCCGTACCAGGGTGGCGTCGAGCAGCGCCTGCTCGTCGCCAAGGCCGGTGAGGGCGCAGAGGTGCGCGAGGGTGTCGGTGCGTTGCTGGTTGTCCAGCGCATCAATTACCAGACGGCGAAAGGCCTGCTGGCAGGACGATCGGCCGGCGGCACTGATACCGCCTATGGCGGTGACAACGGGCAAAGCGGACAAGGCGCACTCTCCTGACGGTGACTGACTGGTCAGGCATGGTAGCGACGGTCAGGCGCCAGATCATTAACCCGGGGCGCCAACAGCACCGCCAAGTTGCAACCAAATGTGAAGAAGGGCGTTGGCGGCCAGTGGCATGGGCGAAAAAAAAGGCGCCAAAAGGCGCCTTTTTCCCTGCTCACTGACGTCAGCGGATCAGACAAGCTCCAGTGCCACGGCGGTGGCTTCACCGCCGCCGATGCACAGGCTCGCCACACCTTTGCTGCCACCGGTGCGCTTGAGCGCGTGGATCAGTGACAGGATGATGCGCGAACCGGTGGAGCCGATGGGATGGCCCAGCGCACAGGCTCCGCCGTGGATGTTGACCCTGCTGTGTTCGATACCGAATTCGGTCAGCGGCATCATGGCCACCATCGCAAAGGCTTCGTTGATCTCCCACAGGTCCACGTCAGCCACCTGCCAGCCAGTCTTGGCCAGTATCTTGCTGATGGCACCACAGGGCGCGATGGTGAATTCACTCGGGTGCTGGCTGTTGGTGCTGTGGCCGAGAATCCGGGCCAGCGGGGCAAGCCCCAGCTCTTTTGCCTTGCTTTCCTTCATCAGTACCAGGGCAGAGGCGCCGTCGGAGATGGAGCTGGCATTGGCGGCAGTCACGGTGCCGTCTTTGGCAAATGCCGGACGCAGGGTCGGGATCTTGTCGATGTTGGCGTTACCGGGCTGCTCATCGGTGTCCACCTCGAATTCACCCTTGCGGGTTTTTACGGTGACCGGGGTGATCTCGTCCTTGAACCAGCCGTTGTCGATGGCGGCCTTGGCACGCTTGAGCGACTCGATGGCGAAGGCGTCCATGTCCTCACGGGTAATGTTGCGCTTGTCCGCCACTTCCTGGGCAAAGGAGCCCATCAGGCGACCGGTTTCGGCATCTTCCAGGCCATCCAGGAACATGTGGTCGTAAACGCTGCCGTGGCCCATGCGCATGCCATTGCGGGCCTTGTCGAGGATGTACGGCGCGTTGGACATGGATTCCATGCCGCCGGCGATCATGATCTCGCTGCTGCCCGCCTTGATCTGGTCATGGGCGAACATGGTGGCACGCATGCCGGAGCCACACAGCTTGTTGATGGTGACCGCTCCGGTGGCGTCGGGCAGGCCGGCCTGGCGCATGGCCTGGCGTGCCGGGCCCTGCTTGAGGCCAGCGGGGAGCACACAACCCATGATGACATCTTCGATCTGTTCCGGACTCAGGCCGGCGCGCTCGACCGCGGCCTTGATGGCGGTAGCGCCAAGCGTGGGGGCGCTCACCGCGCTGAGGCTGCCCTGGAAACCGCCCATGGCGGTGCGGGCTCCATTGACGATTACTACGGCATCTTCAGCCATGATCTGTCTCCTGCTGTGGCTCGTTCGGGCGGGGTATCCGCCGCGGGGCGGGCATTGTACCGCCTTGTTTCACGTCCTGCTGCCCCTTTGGCCACTTCAATACCGGCAATCACTTTTGCCAATCGGCGTCCGGTAGCAAGCGTGAAGGCGGCTTGTTATGATCGGTGCTCACTTCGGGGGCGTAAGCCCTTGTCCATAAAGTGGTTATTTCGTTTTCCCGGGGCGTGCCCAGCGCTGTCCCCGGGTTCACCAACCTAAATGTCAGGGGATTCGACATGGCTTTTGAACTTCCGGCTCTTCCGTACGAGAAGAATGCTCTGGAACCGCATATTTCCGCTGAAACGCTTGAATACCATTACGGCAAGCATCACCAGACCTACGTCGACAAGCTCAATGGCCTGGTCGCGGGCACCGACAACGAAAGCAAGTCTCTGGAAGAGATCATCAAGGCAGCGGGCCCGGGTGGCCTGTTCAACAACGCCGCCCAGATCTGGAACCACACCTTCTACTGGAACAGCCTGAGCCCGAATGGCGGCGGTGAGCCCAGCGGTGCGCTGGCGGATGCCATCAATGCCAAGTGGGGCTCCGTGGACAAGTTCAAGGAAGAGTTCTCTGCCCAGGCCGCCGGCAACTTCGGCTCTGGCTGGACCTGGCTGGTCAAGAACGCCTCCGGCGAGGTCGAGATCGTCAACACCAGCAACGCTGGCTGCCCGATCACTGACGGTGTCACGCCGCTGCTGACCTGCGATGTCTGGGAGCACGCCTACTACATCGACTACCGCAACGCCCGTCCCAAGTACCTGGAAGCTTTCTGGGCACTGGTCAACTGGGACTTTGCTGCCGAGAACTTTGCCGCTTGACAGGCGTCAAAGTCAGCAACAGAGGCATACAAACACCGGGGTTCGCCCCGGTGTTTGCGTTAGGGCGCACAGATTTCACTGGCGGTCTGGTGCAGTCTTTTGACAGTATGACCCCGTTCTGGCGACTGTTAGACAAGGTGGAAAGATGAAGCATATTGGTTCCCTGGTGATGTTGTTACTGGTTGCCCTGGCGGCGCCGGCATGGACTGCCCAGCCAACCGATGAGGAGATCAGTGCGGCCAAGGCGCAGATGGAGCACCTGGCGAGTGAGGCGCTGACCGAAACCGTGGGTGTGGTCAACGAGTCGGGTGGCTTCTACCCGTATGCCATGGTCATGCGTGAGGACAAGACTGTCAGTGTCATTGCCTACAACGGCGACCCTGACCTGCGCCCCACGGCGGAAGATTTTGTCCAGTCGCTTTATTGGCAGGTGGCGGCTGTTCTCAACAAGGAGCGTGCGTTCCAGGTGGCCGTGCTGCTCAAGCCGCACCGGCTGAAGGGGGAGGAGGGTGGCACCGTTCCCGGGATCTGGGCGCTGGTGGATCACCGCGATCACGACCCCTGGGTCATGTTCCTGCCATTCGTGGATGTGGGTAATGGCAAGTTCAAGCTGGGCGACATCATGTACCTGCCGTCCACGGACCAGCTGTTCCTGCAGAAGCACGTGACGTCCGAAGATGATGATGCCGAGTAACTGGATGGACGACAGCAGACATGGTTGAAGACAAGGACAAGAGTCTCGGTGATATCGACGATATCGCTCTCGGCGATGGTCGCAGGAAGGCCCCTGACCGCAAGGGCGCCAGCCGCCCGGCCCCGGCGGCCAGGGGTACAGAAAAACCTGCTGCAAGCGCCAGTAGCGGCCCCTGGATGATGGCCACCGGTTTGCTGCTGGTTCTCCTGGCGGTGCTGGCGGCATTTTTCTATCGCCAGTTAAGCGATGTACAGGGGCGTCTGGATGAGGCCCTGGATGTGTCCTCGCAGAAGCTCGGTAATCTGGAATCCCAGCTGTCGGCCACCGACGAGACCCTGAACCAGTCAGCCAACGAGGTGGAGGACACCCTGGCATTGCATGACAGTGAAATCCGCAAGCTGTGGGGTGTCAGTAACGACCGCAACAAGAAATGGATCCGCGATAACCAGGCGGCAATCGACGCACTGGAAAAGCAGCGCGCTGCCGTCAACGCGGGGCTTGAGAAGGTACGAGCCAGCGTCTCCGGCCTGGAAACACGTATCACCCAGCAGGGCCAGCAGAGGGCCCGCATGCAGACCCAGCTCGACGTGCTCAGCGAGACCGTGCGCCAGCAGGAAAGCCGTCTAACCGCGCAGAAGCAGTTGCTCGACAAATGGGCGGCATTGCTGCCCGACGTCAAAGCGCTGGCGGCGGTGCAGGGCCAGGGTGACCTGGGGCAGCGGCTGTCGGACCTGGAAGCGGCAATCGAAGCCATTGATGCCCATCGGCGCCAGGTCAATGTGCGCCTGGATAGTCTTGAGGGGCGCTAAGTGATTGAAATACCCTTACAATAATAACGATACGCCCGGGCAGCCGGGCCGCCACGGGGTCGCGACAGCACATGGCTGACATACCAGAACACAAGACCAAGCGGCTGATGTCGCTTAACCAGGACGTTTTTGCCGTCAAGGCGGACGCGCCCACTGCCGAGCAGAAGGGCGATGACGGCGCGCGCCAGAGACCGGAACGGCGTACCGCCTCGCCGGCGTCGATGGCGCAACCGGCGCGTCCTGTGGCCCATCCCGCGCCGTTATCCGGCAATACTGGCTCCAACAAGCTGTTACTGGCCTTGCTGGGCGTCGTCGTGGTGCTGGTTCTGGTGGTTGCCGCGGGTGCCGTGGCCGGTTTTCACCTGTATGAGCGACTCGGTGCCATGCAGGAGCAGCTGGCGCAACCGGATGACGGGCTCCAGCCCCTGCAGTCGCGCATCGCGGCACTGGAGAAAAGCCTTGATGCGGCCGGCCAGGAAGCCAGCAAGATGGATGGCGATGCCCAGGCCAATGTGCTCCAGCTGACCGGCCGGGTCCGCAAGGTGGCCCTGGACCTGTCACGCTTGACCGCTGAGCTGGAACGCCAGAAGAAGCGTGTCATCGAGACCAGTGCCCGGGCCGAACGCGCAGAAGACATGGCCACAGAGCAGGCCGGCAGGGTAGATACCCTGTCGGCCCGCGTGGCAGCCATCCCCACCCAGACCAGCGCCCCGGCACCGTCCCCCGGCTCCGGCACAGATGCCCAGGCCCGCGCCCAGGTGCAGGCCCTCCAGGCCAGGGTGGACAAGATGGCCAACGAAATCCGCAGCATATACCGGTTGCTGGAACAGACCCGCTGACAGAACACTTTCCTCAACCGGCAACGCTGCTACAATGCGCCGCCATGCGCGCCAGTGGTGGAATTGGTAGACACGCCAGATTTAGGTTCTGGTGCCGAAAGGTGTGGGGGTTCAAGTCCCTCCTGGCGCACCATCTCATGCACAGGGTCCGCTTCACTCGATGCTTCCGGCGCCAGGCCGCCGGGATGGACCCGATGTGTTGCCCGGTGCCCCGGGGCACCTCTGCCACGGGAGTGCACAACCCATGCCGATGATCGCCATGCGCGACCAGCAGCGACTCTTTGTCCGCACACTGGGGCAGGGGCAACCGGTGTTGATGCTGCCGGGGCTGGGCATGAGCAGCTACCAGTGGTTGCCGTTCGTGTGGCCGTTCCGCCGGCGCTATCGTTTCCTCATGCCTGATTTTCGCGGCCATGGCCGCTCTGCCCATGCGACCCTGAACCAGGCCGATGTGTTCCAGAATCACGCCGATGACGTCGAGGACGTGATCCGTCATTTCGGCCTGGATGACTACCTGCTGGTGGGCATTTCCCTGGGCTGCACCACGGCCATGCACCTGGAGCGGGATGACAGGTTGGGGAACGTGCGCGCCTACCTGCACATTGACCAGTCGCCCTGCGTCGTCAACCAGCCGGACTGGCCCTACGGGCTGGCAGGGGCCCGGCAGGAGGCGTTGTTTGCCGTCATGCAGGCCATCGACGCAGAGCTGGCCTGCTGGCCCGACCAGGCCTATTTCTACCAGTTACCCCGGCAGGTCCGGCGCGGGCTGGCAGAGCAGATTACCCGTGCGTTTGCGCTCCTCGGCGTGGGCGCGGCGCGGCGGGCCGTGATGCGCCAGGCGCTGACCATGCCGGCCTGGCTGGGGCGCCGGCTGCCGCTGCAACGCTGTGCGGACATCCGCGCCTACATGCAGGCCTATGCCGGTGGCGGGCACGATTACCGGCCCACCCTGGGCAAGGCCGGTGCCCCGGTGACACTGATGGCGGGCATGCGTTCGCCCCTGTATCACAGTGACGGCCAGAGGCTGGTGGCAGAACGGGCCGCGCAGGGGCAGGTGATTGAGTTTCACCGCTCCGGGCATGTGCCGTTGATGGATGAGCCGGTCAAGTTCATGCGCCATTTTCGTGGCTTTCTAGAAGGTGGTCGGGCGGGAGGCTGACCTCAGGTGCTGCCCGGAGCGGCGTCGCTGGCGTCTGCCAGGCCTTCACGAATGATGATCTCGCGCACCGGCCGTGCCTGCTGGCCGTGGCTGCGGTCGTAATGGGCCTGTGACAGGGCGTGCATCTCTTCGCTGATCTGCTGGTACAGCTGGCCGGGCAGCAAGGTCAGGGCCTCTGCCAGCGGCGTCAGGCCAAAAGCCGGCCAGTCCAGCGGCTGCTGGCCGCTGGCCTTGAGCAGTTCCGGCACCCAGCCCTCCGGAGACAGTTCGGCCTGGAAGCGGATGTTCTGGTATTCCAGCTGCTGGCGCAGGCGGCCCGGGTCGCTGACCACCACGTAATTGCTCACCACCAGCCGCAACAGGCTGTCCAGACGTGTCCAGATGATCTGCTTCTGCTCCCCGGTATAGCCGTTCCAGTTCACCACCTCATGCAGGAAACGCTTGCAGCCACGGCACACCGTGTCGCCAAAGGTGGTGGAACAGACGCCAATACAGGGGGTGCGGATGCGGTTGAGGCTCATGGCCGGAAAGGGTAGCAGATCGGTGCCGGCGGGCAAGCGGCGGCGGGCCTCAGGCTTGAGGTGGACGGCCAAATCAGCGATAGTTACCCCGGTCTGATAAGGCCCATAACGGAGAATAACAACATGTCAGGGCGTCTCATTCTTTTGGCCCTGGTGGCGGTGCTGACCACCGGCTGTGCCGGTATCAAGATCGGTATTCCGGACACACCAGGCGCCTTCATCTCGGCTGTCGAGGGCAAGACCTTCGAACCCATGGATACGCTGGACCCGCGTAATGCCATGATCTACGTCTATCGCCCGGCTACCCAGTGGGGCTATGAGGAGGTTCAGGCGCCGACGTTCTTTGTCGACGGCCAGCAGCTCTTCGGGCTCAAGAGCGGCGCCTATTCCTGGATTGAGGTGCACGGTGGTCGCTACGACTTCTATGCCCGCCGGCCGCTGGGCATGCTGTTCCTGAAGACGATCTTCGAGTTGCCCCTGAATATCGAGGGTGGGCGAAACTACTATTTCCGCTACTCGGAGACCCGCCCGCTGGTGATCGAGGAGATCGCCGAAAACCCGGAGCAGTACCTGCAGGGGGAAAGTATCCAGCAGGTGCCCGAGGCCTTTGCCCTGCGTGAAATGAAGCATCTGCGCCTTGACCAGGCGGGCATGTACTACGGTGGTGACAGCTACCGCCAGCCGCGCTGGGCGCCATTCTGGACCTATTCCGATAAGACGGAGGATGAGGGCAGCTGATCGCTGGATGCCCTTGGTTCCCATGAAAAAGGCCCCTCACAGGGGCCTTTTTTGTGCCGGCGGGTGCGCCAGTTCAGTGCTCGGTATAGCGCTTCTTGCTGAGCAGCAGCTTTTTCCACTGCTCGACGTACTCCGGCAGGGCCGGGGACTGCATGTTCAGGCCGGTAATTTCCTGCATTGCCTGGGGGCTGATGGCCTTGCCGCCGTACAGGTGCACCACGCGAAGCAGGGCGTGGGTGTGCAGCTTGCCCTGGGACATGAAGCGTTGGTCGAAATAGACGTACTTGTCGTCCCAGCCGAGAATCCGGGTCTCGATGGAAAATTGCTGGTACGGGCGCAGCTCACGCACGTAGGCGATCTCGGTATTGGCCACCACCGCATTGCAGCGCGCCTGGATAAGCTTGTCCAGCAGGCCGGTGGCCACCGCATGCTCCAGTCGGCAGCGATCCATGTACTTCAGGTATTTGGCATTATTCAGGTGCATGTTCATGTCGATATCGAACAGCCGTACCCTGAATTCCATCGATACCGTGTCGAAAAGCCCGTGCGTGGGGGGCTTCTTGCGCCGCAGTGCCGCGCTGATCAGTTCCAGCATGCTTCCTCTCCCCGTTTCGCCGGAAGGCGATGCATATGGTGCCCGAGTATAAGAAGGTCTGGCGAAATGATCTACGCATGATTTTGTATGAGAGGCACGACACCGTCACCTTGCCGTCATCGGCAGTGACAGCGCCTGCGCTTGACCATTTTGATCACGCCCTGGTGCTTTTCGCTCTGGCGGATCACCAGGGGGGCGTTGCTATACTCCGGGCCTTGCGACCATCAAGTCAGGAGACACCATGGAAATCAACAAGGTTGTAGCCGTCATCACGGGCGGGGCGTCCGGCCTCGGTCATGCCACTGCAACGGCCATCGCCCAGGCGGGCGGCAAGGTCATGATTCTTGATCGTGACAGCAAGCGAGCGGCTGAGGTGGCCGCCGAGCTCGGTGACAACGTCGCCTGGGTGGAAACGGACGTGACCAGCGAAGCGTCGGTCCAGGCAGCCATTGCCGCCACCATGGAAAAATTCGGCGCCATTCATGTGTGCGTCAACTGTGCCGGTGTCGGTTCTGCCATGAAGACGGTGGGCCGCGAGAACAAGCCCCATGATCTCGGCGTTTTCGACACCGTGGTGAAGATCAACCTGATCGGCACCTTCAACGTCTTGCGCCTGGCCGCGGCCGAAATGGCTGCTAATGACGGGGGAGAGGATGGTGAGCGCGGCCTGGTGGTCAACACCGCCTCAGTGGCAGCATTCGACGGCCAGGTTGGCCAGGTGGCGTATGCGGCCACCAAGGGTGGCGTGGTTGGCATGACGCTGCCGATTGCCCGCGACCTCGCGCCACTGGGCATCCGTTGCAACACCATTGCCCCGGGTATCTTCAATACTCCGCTGATGAATGCCGCCCCGGACAAGGTCAAGCAACCGCTCATCGACATGACCCAGTTTCCCAAGCGCCTGGGCCACCCGGAAGAGTACGCGCGACTTGTCTGTCACATGATCGAGAACCGCTTCCTCAATGGCGAAACCATACGCATCGATGGTGCCATCCGTATGCAGCCACGCTGACATGGCGGGCCCGGTCAGCTATCGCTGTCCGGGCCAGAGGCCTGGCGCTGTTCCGACTTGTGCCAGGCCGTCCATGCCGACAGCAGGTGACAGACCCAGCCCAGCAGGCCGCCACTGCCCAGCCACAGTCCGGGCGTCAGGATCAGCCAGAAAAGGGCGCGAAAAAAATGACCGTTGTAAAGCTGGCCGGCCCCTGGCAGCACAAAGCTGCACAGTGCCGCCACACCACTGCTGGACATGGAGAGCCCCGATATCGACGAATTCCCGGTTATCTGGGGGTTGCGCGCATGATTTCAAGTGACCGTCTGCGAGCGCCCTGCAATGCTTGAGCCAATGGCTCCTGGCGTCTATCGCCTGCGCCTGCCCATGCGTTTCCATCCCGGCCATGTGAACAGTTACCTGATCGAGTCACCGGGTGGCTGGGTGGTTGTGGATTGCGGGAATCATTCCCGGGCTACCCGTGATGCCTGGCGTGCGTTCCTTGAATCTGAACAGGTCGGCCCCGGCATTTGCGCCATTTTTCTCACCCATGCGCATCCGGATCACTATGGCAGCGCGCCCTGGCTGGCCCGGCAGACCGGTGCGCCGGTGATCATGGCAGAGCAGGAGTGGGACGCCGTCAACCGCCTGTGGCGGGGCAGCGTGGACCAGGAGTCACAATTGCGTGACTTCTACCGCCGGTGGGGCGCGACGGATGCGGACCTGGATAACGTGGTCCTGTTCATGCATGGCTTTCGCAGTGGCTGTCCGGCGCTTGAGCAGGCGCCACGCCTGCTGGCGCCAGAGGTGGACCAGCTGCCTGAACTGCCGGGCTGGCAGTTGCTGGCGGGGTTTGGCCACACACCCTGCAACCTGATGCCGTTTCGCCCGGCGGATGGCGTGCTGGTGACCGGTGACCAGGTATTGCCCGCCATCGTGCCGAACCTGTCACTGTGGTTCGGCAGCGATGCTGATCCCGTGGGCAGCTATCTGGACACGCTGGCACGTTTGCGCCCGGCGCCGGTGACTCTGGCATTGCCTGCCCACGGTGAGCCGTTCGATCTGTTCAGTGCGCGTTGTGACGCCATCGTCTCCGTGCATCACAAACGCTTGCAGCGCCTGCGGGATGCCCTCGCGGATGGCGGCATGGATATGCCGGCGCTGGCAAAGGCTGTGCTGGGCAAGGTTCCCGAGGGGCCCTTGTTCATGCTGATTGCCGGGCAGCTGTACGCGCTGGTGCGCTATCTGGAAAATCGCGCTGAACTGGTGCGCAGCGAAAATGGGCGGGTGGCGCTGGCGTCTGCGCCCGATCAATGCAGCTGATTCGCAATCGCGCAGCTGTCACAAATTCTCAAGAATTCCCTTGTATGGTAGTGGCGGTTTGCTGCTATGGTGAATCGCAGTTTCAGGGAAGACAGGGGAACGCCATGCTGATTAAGTACCTTAATGATCTCGACAAGGCGGTGAAACTGGCAGTGGATTCGCCCACGCCCGAGCAATACCACCAGTGCCAGGTGTGTGTGACCCGTCTGGAAGACTATCTCGATGGACAGCTCGAGCCGTTGCGGCGCAAAGGGCTGGAATTGATGGGCGAGCTGCTTCCTCCGCAGTTCGATGAGTGGATGCCGGTGTCCAGGGCCCTGCATCGATCAGGCCTCCCGGCGGCTCTGTAGCGCTGCCAGCCGTTCCTCCGGGAACATGTCCGCCTGCGCCGGATTTCCGGCATCGCGCAAACGAACACCAATGCCAAGCAGTCTTGCCGGCTCCGGACGCCGTTTCCAGAGCGATTCAAGCAGGTTCGCCAGTACCTGTTCGTCGACCCCGTCGCCGGGCGTCTCGCAGGTGGCGGTGGTGAAGTCGTTGAAGCGTGCCTTGACGAACAAAGCGCTGACCAGATAACCACTGTCGATCCGTTCCATGCGTCTTTTCAGGCTTTCCGTCAGGGTGCCCAGTTTGGCCTGCCATTCGCCCAGTGAGGCGAGGTCCTCGTGGTAGGTGTTTTCCACGCTGACGGATTTCCGGCGTCGGCTCGACTGCACCGGGCGTTCGTCGATACCCCGGCACAAGTGCCAGAGGCGCTCGCCGAAACTGCCAAAAAGCTGGCCCAGCTCCACGCGCGAAAGGCGCTGCAGGTCATGGCAGCGGCGCAGGCCCTGTTGGTGCATTCTGTCTGCCGTTTTCTTGCCCACGCCGAAGATTTTCTCCACCGGCAGGGTGGCGATAAAGTCCGCCACCTGGTCAGGCGTGATCACGAACTGGCCGTCTGGCTTGCGCCAGTCACTGGCAATCTTGGCCAGGAACTTGTTGGGCGCTACACCGGCCGATACGGTGATGCCAACCTCGTCTTTTACAGAGCGCCTGATGTGCTGTGCGATGCGGGTGGCACGGTTATTGAATTGCTCACAGGCAGTGACGTCGAGAAAGGCTTCGTCCAGCGACAGCGGCTCGATCAGCTCCGTGTAGCGAAGGAAAATGTCCTGGATCTGTCGGGAGACACGGCGGTACTTGTCGAAATCCGGACGCAGGATCTCCAGCTCCGGGCACAGGCCCATGGCCCTGGCGGAGGGCATCGCCGAGTGCACACCGTAGCTGCGCGCCTCGTAGTTGCAGGTGGCAATGACGCCGCGCCGGCCAGGATCACCGCCCACGGCCACGGGCCGGTGGCGCAGGCGCGGGTTGTCGCGGACCTCGACGGCGGCGTAGAAACAATCGCAATCCACATGGATGATCTTGCGAGTCGCGGTGTTATCAGGCACGGCTGTCGACCAGCTCGGTATCATCATGGCTGTAGGCGGGAGAGCAGCAACACAACAGCACCAGCGGTGTGGTGCCGGTGTTGGCAATGTTGTGCAGGGTGCCGGGCGGAATCAGGATGCTGTCGCCAGTGGTGACCGGGAACCGGTCATTGGCCAGGGTCATCAGGCCATCGCCGGAGACGATATGATAGATTTCTTCGCTACGATGGTGGCGATGCAGCAGCGTATCCTTGCCGGGTTCAACCACTGCCTCGGCCAGCGACTGGTTTTTCATGCCCGGCAGCTGCTCGGGGTGCAATAATTCACGGATGGTTGAGCCATCGCGGGTCACGTAGGGGGTGCAATTGTTTCTGGATGTCTTCATGTTCGGCACCGGGTTGCCATGGCAAAAGGATAACAGGGAGCAGCCATGAAAGTCCTGCCGGAAAGCACACAGGTACTGATCGTCGGGGCCGGGCCCACCGGGCTGGCGCTGGGCATCAACCTGCGCCGTTACGGCGTGGACTGCGTGGTGGTGGATCGCCTTCCAGCGCCATTGCCGGGGTCCCGCGCGCTGGGCCTGAACGCCCGCAGCCAGGAGTTGCTGGAAAGCATGGGGGTAACGGCTGACATCAATGCGGCGGGCAACCTGCACCAGACACTCTGTTTGCACAACGAAAAAGGGCGGTTGGCCGAGATCGACCTGACCCGGATCGAATCGCGTTTCGCCGGTGCCCTGGTGCTGCCGCAGGAAACGCTGGAGGACATCCTCAGCGCGCGCTTTACCGCTCTCGGTGGCCAGCTGTTCCGTGGCTGTGAGCTGTCCGGGTTCAGCCAGCGGGACGAGCAGGTATTTGCGCACCTGCTATGCAACGACCCGGACCAGGGCCAAGACCAAGAGGTGGAGCGTACGGTAAGTGCCAGCCTCATGGTTGGCTGTGACGGCGCCCATTCCTTTGTTCGCCAGCAGCTCGGTTTTTCCTTTGACGGTGTCCGCTATCCCGATCATTTCCTGCTCTGTGATACCCACATTGACTGGGCGTTGCCGAACGATTGCTCCCATGCCTTCCTGCTGCCCGAAGGGGCTTTGCTGGCGCTGCCCATGAACGGTGGCTGGCGTCTGATGATCAACCAGCCGTTGCAACGGGACACGCGCATGGAATCCTTGTCCATGGCACCGTTCCGCCAGCGTCTGGCGCAGGCGCTGGGAGAAGCGCCGGCATTGGCGGAGCCGGACTGGATCAGTGGCTTTTCCATCCACCGGCGCCTGGTGTCACGGTATCGCCTTAATCGCGTGCTGCTGGCAGGGGATGCCTGCCATATCCAGAATCCGGTGGGCGCCCAGGGCATGAACACGGGCATCGCCGACGCCTGTAACCTGGGCTGGAAGATTGCGCTGTTCCTCGACGGTGTTGGCGGCGGCGAGTTACTCGACAGCTACGAGGCGGAGCGCCGGCCGGTGGCCAGGCAGATGCTCGCCGGCGTGGACCTGTTATCCCGTGGTTTACTGTCCCGCGCCGGCCTGCTTCGTGGTGCCCGCGATTCCCTGTTGAAGGCGCTGGACGGTCGGCCGCGACTGGCTGCACGGCTGCTGCGCCGCGCCAGCCAGGTGGATGTGCATTACCGTGAATCGGCCCTGATCATGGAAAGTGCGGGTGGCGGGCGCAGCCGGGCCCCCCGGGCTGGTGACCGATTGCCACCGGCACCGCTGGTTGCAGCAGGCAGCAACGGCGCCAAGCGGGACGTCCAGCAATTACTGGATGACACACGCCACCAGATGCTCCTTGTTCTGCCTGTGGTACCTGATCACGCGGCGCTGGTGTCGGCGTTTGCCCTGTGCGACCGCCTGCCGCAGGAATACGGCCATCACCTGCGTGTCAATGTGGTGGTGCAGGGTGCGCAGACGCCCGAGCTGGCTGAATTGCGCGAGTTCGATGTCGACCTGTACGAACCCGGTGATGAACGCCTGCAAACGGTTTTCACCGAGTCCGGAGGCCTGTGGGTGGTGCGACCCGACGGACACATTGGCTTCCACGGAGAGCTGGATGCGGCGACCGAATGCCTGTCCTGGTTGCGTCAGTTTTTCCGGCGCCGGTAGGCCAGCAACGCCAGCAGTACCAGCCAGGCACCCTGGCCGCCACTGCTGCTGCCACCACTGCCAACCAGATTGGTGAAACTGAGGTTCAGCTCCACCGTGGCGCTGTCATTGCCCGGCGCCACATCACCCTCGGCGGCACTCACCGTCGCTTCCACGCTGGCACTGCCGGAGCCAGTGATATTGACCGCAGCCGTGATCGTTGCACCCGCGGCAATGTCGGGTAGCTGACAGGACACGGGCATGCTGCCTGTGCAGGTGACAGCAACGCCATCAACGCTCACCGATTCGATAACGGCATCATCGACAGGAAGCAGTGCCACCTGCACACCGGTGGCGTCCTGGTGGTCGGACAGGTTCTCTATCAATGCGTCAACGGTGGTCTTGTTAATGCCGTTGGCGGTGGCTGGCAGGGTGATGGCCAGGTCGGTCTTGTCGGTAAACAGGAAATCGGCTTGCGCGCTGTTGTCGAAAACCCGGTAGTCGCCCTGGTCCTGGTCGATGCGTGCGGTGAAACCGGCCCTGGTATCCGTGACACCAAACCAGCGCGCGTTCACCGCCTGGGTCAGGGTGGCACCGGGAGACAGGGTGCCCAGGTAGGAGCACAGCAATGACCCCGGGTCAGGGCCCGGGGCGCAGCTGAAATCGCCAGTGGACGACAGTGTTACCTGGGCGCTGTCCGGGGTCAGCAGGAGCTGCGGGTTGCTGCTGTCGTTACCAATGCTGTTGTTGCGCCAGGTCAGGTCCGCCACGCCGGCATCCGCAGTGGCCACGGAGTCGGTGCGCGTTGCCGACGCCACACTGATGTCCACCAGCGGTTCCCCGGCATTGCGAGAGCGATCCTCGGTCCATTCCAGGTAGTTGACCACGCGCGTATACACGGCCGGTATGACACGACCAGTATCAGGGTCACGGGCACCACAGCCAAAACTGGAGCCAAAGCTTGTCAGCCCGGCCAGGAAGGGCGCGTCCTCATAACGCAACAGAACCGGGCCACCGCTGTCACCGCTACAGGTGTCTTCACCAAAGTTGTCTTCCGGGGCGACGTCGCCGGCATCATCCGGCTCGATGTCGCCGCGGTCAGGTTCATCGGCGCACAGCATGGCGTCCTCATCCACCAGTGGGCCCCAGAAGTCCTTGCAGCGGCTGAAGCTGCGATAATCAACACGGACCTGTTGCAGCTGGTCCGAGAAGGGATAGCTGCTCTGGTAATCGGGGTGGTCGGGATCAATTTCGCCCCAGCCCAGCAGTTCCAGTTCGTCGTTCTCGCTGGCGGAGCGGTTGACCATATCGGTATAGGCGCTGGTTGAGGTCAGCGACATGGGCACGACATCAGCCACCGGCTGTTCAAGCAGGATCAGGGCAATGTCATTGATCAGGGTTTGCCGTTCGTCGTAGTCGGGGTGGACGTAGAAAGCGTCTGCGGCCACCAGCGTGTCGATGCCGCCACTGATATCCTCCTGGTCCACAAAAACCGAGAGATCCGCGACATCAATGGTTGCCGTTATGTTGCCGTTGTCATCCTGCTCGCGCACCAGGCAGTGAGCGGCGGTCATAACCCAGTAGGGAGCGATCAGGCTGCCGGTGCAGAAGGGGCCGGCACCGTCTTCCATCAGGCCTGCCACCCAGGGTGCATTGCCGTCAGGCACGTCCTTGCCGCCGTAGATACGGGGTGCGATTTCCGCTTCAGCGGCGAGCAGCAGTGACGGGGCCAGGGCGACGCACAGTGCTGCTGCCAGGACTGCAGAACGGATCATTTTTACTACCCTCCCTGAAGCCGCCTGCCGACTAGCCGCGCTCGCTTGTCGGCACCGGCGCGTGCACAAGCCACTGATTGTCATCTTCTTCGGCGCGCTGCAGATGGCTGTATAGCTGTCCGAGGAGCCGGTCCAGCGCGTGCTCTGCATTGCCGACAGACAGGATGGCGGCGTTGAACTGGTTACCCTGCTGGCGCAGATCCGTCAGCAGGTTCTCTGCCGC
The DNA here is from genome assembly GCA_029212745.1 of Alcanivoracaceae bacterium. Lineage (GTDB taxonomy): Bacteria > Pseudomonadota > Gammaproteobacteria > Pseudomonadales > Alcanivoracaceae > JARGOL01. The sequence continues at coordinate 187,519 of JARGOL010000001.1, read as the reverse complement.
TGTCTGCGTGGTACAGGGCAGGCAGACGGCGATTGTATCGTCATGGTAGCGTGCCGCCACATCACTGCGTCGCAGTCGCCTGGCAAGGTTGTCTGTCAGGGACTGCAGCCCGCCGGGGTGCGCAGGTGACAGCGCCACCAGCGTCAGGCTGGCGCCGAGGCGATCATGCAGGGGCAAAAGCCAACCTGATGTGGCTACCATCGCCTCGCGGCTGACCAGGCCCGTTTCCGGGTCGCGCCAGGTCGCTTCGCGGGCCCGCCGGACAAGCACGGACGCCCGGTACATGAGCATTCCGGAGTAGATTGCCATGGCGGCCATCAAGATCAGGAGAAAGAGCACGGCGCTGCTGCTTTCGGGGCTGAATTTGCCCATCGCGAACAGGCCGCCAACGATGGCCAGGCTGGCCGCGCAGCTCAGCATGAAGCGGCCCAGCCCGCGCAGCAGGCCGGCGCTGAGTGTGACCACCGTGAACAGCAGCAGTGTGGGCGGCGTCGCCGCCGGGTCAAGAATGACCAGCACGGTGACCGCAAGGAGGTCCAGCCCCAGGCCGCCCATTTCGGCAATCCAGCGGCCACGCCAGAGCAGCACCACATGCACAACCAGGTAGGCGAGCAGGAACACCAGCGCCAGCATCAGGCCATTGCCGGTGGTGCTGCCGAGCTGCACGCTGAGGTAGCCATAGCCGAGCAGGGCGAACACCAGTCGGGCGAAACCGCGGATCAGTGCGAGGGCGCCGTCATCGACAAGACGTTGCGGGATGGTCATGGTGGTGTGCTCTGCCGTTCAGTTGAATATGGCATCATTGTACGCGTTCAGGATGCAGCTGCCTCATTGCAGTGCGTATTTTCATGATTATGTCTGACAAGAGTGTGTTGTTATCGGCGGGGTGTGCCAGCAAGGCGGTGTCACCGTGCCAGCGAGGGAGAACAGTGTGAACGACGATGTCCATGCGCCGTTGAGAGAGGATGTCCGCAAGCTCGGCGAAATACTCGGGCAAGTGCTGCGCCAGCAGGGCGGCGATGTGTTCGAAACCGTGGAGCGGATTCGCCAGGTGGCAGTGGAGGCGCGTGCCACCGGTGCCGTGGATATGAGCCGGCTGGCGGCCCTGTTGCGCGAGCTTGGTGATGACGGGCTGCTATCCGTGGCCCGCGCATTCAGCCAGTTTCTCAACCTGGCCAATATTGCCGAGCAGCATCATCGGGAGCGGCTCTGGCGTCATCGTCGCCCGTTCAGTGAGACCGACAACCAGGACATAGCACTGGAGGAGGTCATTGACCGGCTGGAAGCGGCTGGCGTCAGTGGCGACGCTGTCATGGGCACGTTAAGACAGATGAGCATCGAACTGGTCCTGACGGCACACCCGACAGAAGTGACACGACGAACCCTGATTCGCAAGTACGACCGTGTCGCCGCCCTGCTCAAGGAGCTGGATCATCCGGACCTCAGTGACGCCGAGCGCAACGCCTGTCATGAAGACCTGGCCCGGACCATCCTCGGGGCATGGGCCACTGATGAAATCCGCCGGCAGAAGCCGACGCCGGTGGATGAAGCCAAATGGGGTTTCGCCACCATCGAACAGAGCCTCTGGTACGCGCTTCCAGCGGTGCACCGGGCGCTCAGCACAATCACCGGGCAGCGTTTTGGTCAGCCCATGGCGCCGCTGGAGATGCCGCTACGGTTCGCCTCCTGGATGGGTGGCGACCGGGATGGCAACCCCAACGTAACAGCGGCTGTCACCCGTGAGGTCCTGTTGCTGGCCCGCTGGATGGCTGCCGACCTGTACCTGCGCGATGTCGAGGGTCTGCTGGCGGATTTGTCCATGCAGGCGGCCAGCGACGAGCTGTTGCAGGTTACCGGTGCCAGCCATGAGCCTTACCGGGTGCTGTTGCGGCATGTTCGGCAGCGGCTTCGCAACACCCGTGATCGTATGGAGGCATTGCTGGAGGGTGACGAGCCGACACCGGATGAATGGATTGGCCAGACCCGCGACCTGGAAGAGCCACTGACCCTGATTGACCGTTCATTGCGTGCCTGTGGCATGGCCGCCATTGCTGATGGCGAGTTGCGTGACACCTTGTGCCGCCTGTCATCGTTCGGTGTGGTGCTGTTGCGCCTGGATATTCGCCAGGAATCCACCCGGCACACCGAGGCGCTGGATGCCATCACCCGTTATCTGGACCTGGGTCCCTACCGCGAATGGCCAGAGGAGAAGCGCCAGCAATGGCTGCTGGAACAGCTTGCCGGGCGCCGGCCGCTGTTCGATGACCGTTTTCTCGAGTCGGAGGAATGCTCGCAGGAGGTGGCGCAGGTGCTGGAAACCTGTCGTGTGATTGCTGAACAGCCGGCTGACAGCATGGGCGCGTATGTTATTTCCATGGCGCGTGCACCGTCTGATGTGCTGGCGGTATACCTGCTGCAAAGCGCCAGCGGTGTCCGCCAGCCCATGCGCGTTGTGCCATTGTTCGAAACCCTGGCGGATCTTGATGGGGCCGCCGACGCCATGGCCCGTCTGCTGACCCTGCCGTGGTACCGCCAGCAGGTGGCGGCGGGGCAGGAGGTGATGATCGGCTATTCGGATTCGGCCAAGGATGCCGGTTTCCTGGCCGCCGCCTGGGCCCAGTTCAGGGCGCAGGAGGCGTTAACGGCGTTGTATGCCGATGCGGGTATACCGCTGACGTTGTTCCATGGGCGGGGCGGCTCCATCAGCCGCGGTGGTTCGCCGGCACGCATGGCATTGCTGTCCCAGCCGCCGGGTTCTGTGCAGGGGCGTATCCGGGTTACCGAGCAGGGTGAGGTGATACGTTTCAAGTACGGCCTGCCCGTGGTGGCAACGCAGCATCTGGAGCAGTACGTGGCGGCGACCCTGGAAGCCACCCTGTTGCCGCCGGCCGCGCCGGAAAACGCGTGGCGAGAAGAGATGAATGCATTGACCTCGAAGTCGGTGGAAACCTACCGCGCCATTGTCCGCGACGATCCGGCACTTGTGCCGTATCTGCGTACGGTGACGCCGGAGCAGGAGTTGACCCGTCTGGCGCTGGGTTCGCGACCGGCACGACGCCGGCAGGATAGCGGCGTGGCCTCATTGCGGGCCATCCCCTGGGTGTTTGCATGGACGCAGATGCGACTGATGTTGCCTGCCTGGCTGGGTTCCGGGGCTGCGTTGCGCGCCGCCCTCGATGATCCTGCGCGTGCCCGGCGGGTACGCGAAATGATGCAACGCTGGTCATTCTTCCAGGGAATGATGGATATGCTCGAGATGGTACTGGCGAAGGCGGATGCCGGCATCGCCGACTATTACGAGCGGCGGCTGACAGACGACGATGACCTGTGTGAGCTGGGCGCCCGCCTGAGACAGAGCCTGGCGGACACCACCGCCGCCATTCGGCAACTGTCGGAAGATGCCGATTTGCTGGCCAACAATCCGGTAATGCGCTGGTCAATCAGCGTGCGCAATCCCTACACAGACCCACTACACCTGCTGCAGGCTGAGTTGATGGCCCGACTGCGTGCCGACGACAGCAACCAGGTCCTGGAAAGCGCGCTGATGGTGACCATCGCCGGCATTGCCGCCGGCATGCGCAACACCGGCTAGGCGGTCAGGGCTGCAGGCCTTCCAGCAACGCCTGCTTCATGGCATCGCTGTAAGGGTCCGGGCCGAACCATATCTGCAGGTAGGTACGGGCGAAATCATGGCCCTCTTCGCTGGCCACTTCAGTGCCGTTGTAAAGCAGGGTGATCTTTCCGTCGGCCGCGTAGAGCAGCTGGTATCGGTCACCGGGATTGATGTCGCGATAGGCATTGTTGAAGACTTCGATGCGCGCCGCCAGTCGGTTATAGAGTTCATCCCCGACGTTGCGCTCGATCATCACCGAGGCAGCCTTGCCCATGGCGCTGCCGGGAATTTCCCGCTTGTAGCCGAACTCCAGCGCCAGCGGTGGCGACAGAGGTTCGCGGGCGACGCAATCGTTGCGGTACAAAGTGGCGCGGCCGACAGTGATGAAGCCAAGGGCTTTCACTGACGCGGTGTTGCACGGTGCTGTGCTGACGTCGGCGACCTGAATGGCTTTGCTCGGCGTTGGAGCGTCGGCAGCGACCGTCAGCGCTGGTGCGCCCAGCAGGGCAGCGGCAGCAATGTATCGACACATCCCGGTGATCATAGTTTCTTGCCTATCCAGTTGATCAGTCCACCCACCACCGGAAGATGCCGGTACAGGCCTTCGGTGGAATCCCAGAAATCCTGGTGAAGGATGACACGGCCCTGGTCATCAAAACGTAAATGGGTCATGCCGATGGTGACGATATCCTTGTCACTGCCGGCCACTGAAAAACCGGTGCGCATGGTCCAACGCACATAGGTATCTGCGCCGACGCTGGCAATGTCGTCTATGCGCACCTGGATGCTGTCAGCGCGCCGGGCGGTCTGTTCGAGGTAATCAATGATGTCCTGCCGCCGGGTCAGGGTGTGCACGGTATCGTTGAAATAGGCGTCCGGGGCGTAGACTGTGGTAATGCGCTGTGCCAGGTCAGGCCCCTGGAGATCGCTGTACAGCGCCACGAATGCCTCGATCGACGCATCGGCCGGTGCTGCCGTGCCGGCCGCCTGCGATTGCAGGGCCTGATGATAGGTCAGGGCGTAGGGCGAGGGCGCGGAGGCGCAACCAGCCAATCCGGTCAGGGCGATCAAAGTGATAGTGGCAAGAGCAATGTTTGCTTTCATCGTACAAGTATCACTGGCCGCTGTTCAGCAGCGTGTGAACAGTCGTGCGATTCAGTGCGCGCTGCGCGCATGCCCCGGTTCACCCCTGATTCACAGCTCAGGGGGATGATAGGGGGTCGTTAGTAAAGGATTCGTCTCATGGCCAGAAATATTGGCAACTTCATTCTTTTCCAGATGCTCTGGTTTGCTGCTGTGGTGGGGGCAGCCAAGGGCTTCAGCTGGCTCGCTTTCCCAGTGCTGGCCTGCATGTTCGGCTGGGCGGCCTTTACCGGCGCCCGCACGCGCGACGATGTGCTTCTCGCAGTGGCCGGGCTGGGTGTCGGTATGCTGTTCGAGATCCTGTTTCTGTCCACGGGCCTGATACGCTATCAGGAGCAGGTGCTGGCCTGGGCACCACCGATGTGGATTCTGGCGTTGTGGATCGGCTTCGCCATGAGTTTCAATCATTCCATGGCCTGGCTGCAGAATCGCTGGCTGGCGTGCGTGGCGCTGGGGGCGTTCGGCAGTGCGTCCTCCCTGTATGCCGGTATTTCCTTCGGCGCTGCCCAGGCCAATGCCCCCATGTGGGCGGTGAGCATGGTTTACGGATTCAGCTGGGCGCTGCTGGTGCCTGTGCTCGCCTGGGTGGCCTGGTACCTGCAGCGGCGGGCACCTGAGCAGGCGCTTTCATGACATCTGAACCGATTATTAACGACACCCTCATGGTCGCGGCACTGGGGCACAGCGCCCTGGTACTGCTGGTTGTCTGCATGCTCGGCTGGCTCTGGCAGATCGTCAGCAAAGACGCCGGTCATGCGGATGTGATCTGGGCCCTGGGGTTGGGCGGCAGCGCACTCTACTACCTGGCCCTGGGCGACGGGTCGCTGGTGTTGCGCCTGGTGACGGCGGCGCTTGTCGGCTTCTGGTCATTGCGCCTGGCCGGCCACATCGCCTCGCGGCTACGCAGTGAGGACCACGAGGATGGCCGCTATGCGGCCATGCGTGATGCCCTGGGCAGCAAGGTGCACATATTCCATCTTTTCTTCTTTCTGATGCAGGGTCTGCTGGCCTGGCTGTTCGCCTTGCCGCACTGGGTGATTGCCAGTCATCCCGGCCCGGTGTCTGCCTGGGCGCTACTTGCAGCGGTGCTGGTGGCCGTGGTTGCCCTGGTCGGTGAGACCGCCGCTGACAATACCCTCGCTCGCTGGCGTGCCGACCCGGCAAATCGCGGCAAGACCTGTCGGGAAGGCTTATGGCGGTACTCACGTCACCCCAACTATTTTTTCGAGTGGCTACACTGGTTCAGTTATCCGCTTCTGGCGCTGGGCGCGCCCCTGGGCGGATGGGTATGGCTCGCGCCAGCCTTGATGATTGTTTTCCTGTGGTTTGTCACCGGTATACCGTACACCGAGAAACAGGCGATAAAGTCGCGGGGTGACGATTACCGCGACTATCAACGTACCACCAGTCCGTTTATTCCATGGAGGCCCGGACAATGATCATAGAAATGGCTGAGCGAGGGATCGCGCCAGACCCGGTAATCCGGTTCGGCATTCGGCACTTGCTCAAGAAGCGTCTGAAGCAGGAATCTTCGGGCAGTCCGGCTGATGTGGAGGCGCGTAAGCAGGCACTGATGGATAGCTGCTGGGACGGTCCCATCGCGGTCGCCCAGGACGACGCCAACGAGCAGCATTATGAGGTCCCGGCTGCGTTCTATGAGCTGGCACTGGGGCCACACCTCAAGTACAGCAGCGGGTTCTGGGGTGACGGCGTCAAGACGCTGGAGCAGGCCGAGGCATCCATGCTGGCGCTGACCTGCGAACGTGCCGAGCTGGACAATGGCCAGAACATTCTCGAGCTGGGATGCGGATGGGGTTCCCTGTCCCTGTGGATGGCAGAACATTACCCGCAGAGTCTGGTGACCTCGGTATCGAATTCGGCCTCGCAGAAGCAGTTCATCGAGGAGCGGGCGCGCCAGCGCGGCCTGCGTAACCTGCGCGTTATCACTGCCGATGCCTCTACATTCGAGGCGCCCGGCAAGTACGACCGTGTGGTATCCGTGGAAATGTTTGAGCACATGCGCAACCACCGCGCACTGATGAAGAAGATCCACGGCTGGCTGTCTCCAGGGGGAAAACTGTTCATCCACATCTTCTGCCACCAGGACCTGTTCTACCCGTTCGAGGCAGAAGGCGAAAGCAACTGGATGGGGCGTAACTTTTTTACCGGCGGTGTGATGCCGTCATTCGACCTGCTCGACCGCAGCCAGGACTGGTACCAGTTGACCCGCTCATGGCAGGTCAATGGCTGCCACTATGCAAAGACCCTGGAGGCCTGGCTGGACAATACGGATGCGCGTCGTGACCAGGTACTTGCTGTCCTGGCCCCCGTGTATGGCCAGGATGAAGCGAAGTTGTGGCTGCAGCGTTGGCGCATGTTTTTCATGGCCTCTTCGGAGCTGTTTGGCTATCGTGGTGGCAATGAGTGGTTTGTGGCCCACTATCTGTTCACCGCTGAATAGGGCCATTCGCGCCTGACAGGAGCACTGTATGTCCCCTCGCCGCCGCTCCGGTGTGCAGCACCGGCTCGCTCGCGCTTACCTTCTGCAGGTCATCATGATCAGTCTGGCTACGGTGCTGAGTGTGGTCGGCAGTGCCAAGATCATTGAGACGGTGCTGGTCAAGCAGGCCCTGGTGATGGAGGCCGACCACTTCTGGTCCCTGCAGCGCGAAAAGCCGGACCATCCCCGCCCCAACACACGTCACCTGCTTGGACTGCTTGAGCGCCCTGCTGGTGGCGATGCCATCCCGTCGGCGCTGGAGAAGCTCGACGACGGTTATACCCGCGTAAACCTGAATGGCAGTGAGCCGCTGGTGTATGTGGAAAGCCGCGAGGACAAACGGCTGTTCCTGATTTTTGACGAGCAGCGGGTGGGCTGGCTGGCCCTGGTCTTCGGTGTGTTGCCCCTTATCGCTGTGCTGCTGGTGATCTATTTTACCTCTTTCCTGACCTGGCGACGCAGCCGGCAACTGGTCTCCCCGCTTGTGCAGCTGGCAGAGCTGCTGCGGCGCACACCGGTGAAAGACCCGAAAGCGGCGCGGCCGGACTTTTCCATGGTGGAAGCCGAGGCCGACAGCGAAGTGGCGGTGCTGGTAGTGGCCCTGGAAGCCTACTCCGAGCGGCTGGTTGGTTTCGTCGAACGGGAACGGCAGTTTACCCGCGATGCCAGCCATGAACTGCGCACGCCGCTGGCGGTGATTCGCGCCAACATGGAACTGCTGTCGGCCAAACATGGCACGTCGCCGGCGATGCGGCGTATCGAGGATACGCTGGACGACATGGAATCGCTGATCGAGACACTGTTGCTGCTGGCTCGCAGCGAGGGAACGTCACTGCCCGATGAGGAACTGATCATCAATGACATGGCCCTCAACCTGCTGGAGCGCATCATGCCACTGGCGGAGCGCAAGTCCGTGGACGTCCGTCTGCAGCAACGTGCCATGCTGTCAGTACACGCGCCGGAGACGGTGCTCAACATCGTGCTGACAAACCTGGTGCGCAATGCCATCAACTACACGGGCTCAGGCCAGGTGACGGTGGAAGTGGATACACGCTCGGTGACTGTCTGCGACACCGGGCCCGGCATTTCTGCAGAGGATCTTGCCCGCTTGATGCAACCGTTCGAGCGTGGCAGCCGTGTAGGTGAAGCGGGTACCGGCCTCGGCCTGGCAATCGTACAGCGCCTGTGCGAGCGCTACCGCTGGCAGCTGGAGTTTGCCAGCGTCAAGGGTCAGGGCACGCAGGTGCGGGTGGTGTTCCCGATGTGGCAACGGCGCAGCGCGACGCTGCGTTGATGGCGGGCTGTGGCGCGCCACTGGGGGCCAGTGGCGCTCTCCCGGTAAACAGGCGACTTTCTCGTGCTCGCGAACGGCGAAGCCGACGCCCGGCAACGTTTCCAGCAGCGGTGAGCCGAATGGCTTGTCGATGGCCTTGCGCAGGTTGTACAGGTGCGAGCGCAGGGCGTCCGAGTCCGGCACCAGGTCCCCCCACAGTTCCTGTTCCAGCTGCTCGCGGCTGACCACGCGCGGGCTCTCGCGCATGAGGATCTTGAGTATCCGGAACGCCGTGGGTGACAGTTTCACCGGTTGGCCGCTGCGGCGGACCTCCTGACGGGTCGGGTCCAGCTCCAGGTCAGCAACCGCCAGCACGTTGGGGGCCACCTCACCACGGTTGCGGCGTACCTGGGCGTGCACGCGGGCAAGAAGCTCGGGCAGGGCAAAGGGTTTTACCAGGTAATCGTCACCACCCTTGGAGAAGCCTTCCAGCTTGTCGTCCAGGTGGTCGCGGGCGGTCAGGAAGATCACCGGCGTATCCAGGGTCAGCTCCTTGCGCAGGTACTGGCACAGCGAGTAGCCGTCTTCGCCAGGCAGCATGATGTCCAGAAGGATCAGGTCGTAGTGATGCTCACGCAGCAGTTCCCGCGCCAGACTGGCGTCGCCGGCATAGTCCACCGAAGCGCCTTCCTGTTCGAGGAACTCAAGTACTGTCTGTGCCAGTTGGCGGTGATCTTCCACCAGCATGATGGAAAGGTTTTTCAGTGAACCAGCCATAAACTCCTCCTGTTATCACGTCCACTGTACTGGAGGACCGTGAAGACAAGATAAAGGAGTGTTGCCGCAGGCACCAGTGTCAGCGGGTTTCCTGCTTTTCGGCACAGCCCACACACAGGGTGCTGGCCGGATCCAGGGCCAGCCGCCCGGGAGCGATGTCGTCACCGCAGGCGTCGCAGATACCGTAATCCCCCGCATCCATGCGCCGCAGCGCCAGCAGCACCCGCCGCAGCTCTTCCCGGCGCCGGTTCTCAGTGGCCTGCGCCATGGCCTGCTGCTGCATGGCGTCCATACGGCTCAGGCGGCCAACACTTTGCTGGTCCAGCGCCACCGCCTCGCGGCTCTGGGCGCTGTCGCTACTGAGGGCCTGGAGTTCGTCCCGGCGTGCCTGCAGGGCGCGACGGAGGGTGTCGGTATCCATGCCCGCACTATAGCGTGCCATGGCACCGGCGTCAGTCAGGCACGGCTGGCGTGTTTGTGGGTATACATGTCCGCATCTGCCCGGCACAGGGTGTTGCGCAGTGGTTCGTCAGCCAGGCGGGTAGCTGCGCCTACGGACGCTGCGATACCGTCTGCCTTGAGTCGCTTGCGCAGCCGCTCGCAGAAGCCGTGGGCGGCTGATTCATCGCTTTCCGCCAGCATGACGACAAATTCGTCGCCACCTATGCGGGCGCAGACATCCGGCTTGCGGATGGTGGCGTTGATGGCCCTGGCGGTTTGCCGCAACAACCGGTCGCCGGCGCAGTGCCCCTGCTGGTCATTGATCCGCTTCAGCTCATCGAGGTCGATGGCGACCATGGAACAGGCTGCGCCGTAGCGGTCACAGCGGGCCTGTTCGCGTTCCACCTGCGTCATCCAGCCGCGTCGGTTTGCCAGTCCAGTGAGGGCATCCGTATGGGCATCGTGGCGGACATCCTCCAGCTCCCGCAGCAGACGCTCGCTGGTGCGAATCTGGTCGAGCAGGGCGCCGAGGAGAATCGCTTTGGAATGCAGCAAAGCCAGGTCGGTGTCGCAGGGCGGGCCGGACTGTTCCGGCAGCCACAGACCAAGGTAGCCATGGTCTGTGGTGGCCAGGGGCATGCCGACCAGAAAGCCATTCTGGTGATTGACCGGTGCATCGGGAAGGGGCCATGACAACGCCTGGTCCACGGCCAACGGGCCGGGACCGTAACTGAACACGCAGCGCCCACCGTCGTCGCAGGGCTCAGCCACAATCCACTGCGCGGGTCCCTGCATCATGCCGATGCGTTGCAGCGCGGATTGCGCCAGTTGAGTGAAACTCTGCCACCGGTTGTCGATAGCGGAGGCCGCCAGTGCGGTCATCGCTGTTCCCCCAGTTCATTATGCGGGTAACCGGGCGCGCGTCTTCGCCAGCGCCGGCCACCTCGTTTTTTTATTTGGGGTCTCGTACCACACTGCCCGGACCCGGGACGCTGCGCATTGTGCCTTTCGGTAATGTCAAAAGACCACTACTGCTTCACAGTTTTCCCTGTTTCAGGCGTCAGCCAGAATTTCGGCAACCGCGTCTGACAGATAGAATCCCTCGAGCGTCTGTCTGACCCAGTCCTCGAGTACGCCTTTCTTCTTAAGGACCTTGAGGATGTGCGGCAGGTAATGCATGGCGTCCTCGACGATCATGTCGCGACTGACGCCGACGTCGGCAATGATGTCGGTTACCGGGGTCTTGCCGTACTTGTTGAAGAAGAAGTCGACGCCGGCATCCACCAGTGACCGGTAGTAGTCTGTGGTGCGCAGGCGGCGCCAGTACTCGAAGCCGATAACAAAGAAGTCCTCCAGGTCATCTTCGCCAACATAATCCTGGAAGCGTGAGATGGGTTCTTCGCGCACCTGGGCCCAGACGTCACGGGCAACACCGTCGATGCGCCTGTCGTCCAGGGACTCAATCAGGAAACGTTCGCTTTCCCGCAGCGAGGAATTGATGTTTTTCTGGATATAGCGACGGATGGCATCCTCGATATTGGGAGTAGCCTTGTCCATCATGCTCTTGCCCAGTTTCATCATTGACTGGGCGCCAGGCAGGCGCTTTGTCAGCGGGTTGTCGGTCATGTAATTGCGTATGCCGTGGTAGAGCACGTCGGCGATGAGTTCGGAGTAAAGCGGGTTTCCTACCAGGTCATGCACGATCTGTTCGCGCACGGATTTCATTTCAATCACCTTACCCAGTACCTCGTCGAACATGCGGTCATCAACAAGGTCGCGGAGTGTGCACTGGTCATGGCCGGGGTGCCCGTGCAGTTGCCGGGCGATCTCCGCCACCATTTCCGCAAGGCCGGGGCCGGGTTCCATGTCGCTGGCATATTTCAGTGCCGTGGCGCGGATCATTTCCTCGCTGACAAGATCGGCCAGCCGCAGTTTGCTGCCCGCTTCCAGCAGGAAATCCACATTGCTTTCCACGTGGCCGCGCAACGCTTTCCCCTGCAGCTGGTCAAGGGTATAGGCGACCTGCGCCTCGAGCAGTTTGCTGGCCGTTTCAGACATTTTCTTTGGCATGGAGCGTCCCTGTTAACTGGCATGAAGTGGCGGCCAGTCTATGCACCGCATTGACCCTTCGCCAGTGGCTGAACGCGCCAATAGTGCTGTCGCCAGGGCCTGTGTCAGGAGCTGACTGCCCGCGCGAGCGCACGCTTCCCGCGCCGGGGGGTGAGGCTCGCCGTTGCCGTGCGAGGCTTGCCACAGGCGCTGAGGAACACGGAATCACAGACCAGCTCATCCGGAATCGTCGCGCGCACACGCTCGTGCAGCGCCGGCAGCTGGCTCCAGTGAACTGACGGGTGCTGGTGGTGGGCGGTGTGGTAACCCAGGTTCCATGACACCAGGTTGTAGAAGCGGTTGGTGGTGTTGCGTGACGCGGTGGCTTCACTGCGCATGTCCAGGCCCTGGTGTTGCTGATAGGTATTGTCGAGCAGTCCCACCAGCATGATGGGCATGGGCAGGATGATCACCAGCAACGTCGGGATCGGCGCATACCAGAGCAGTCCCGCCAGCAGGCCTGTGCAAACGCCCGCCCATAGCAGGAAGCGTCGCAACAGGCGCGGTTTCTGGCGGCCGATGCGGATGATTTCCGGGTAGACCCGCAGGGCATTGTAAAGGTCGTACTTGATACGGTTCATCACTGTGCCGTCCCGTTGCTGCCAGGCAGACGGGTCAAGGGCCGGATCAAGATAGTGCTTGTGGTGCCCCAGGTTGTGGTGCAGCGTCCAGGCAAACGGCGGAATGCCGGTTTCCAGAAAAAGGATCACTTCGTAAATACGGTTCATCCAGCCGTGCCGGAAAGTCATGCAGTGGTGGTGGTTGTGGCTGATGCTGCCCGGGCATGCTGAAAAAAGCAGCAGGGTGGCGGCGGCGATGAGCAACGATGAAAGGCTTTCCAGGTGGGTGATGGCCCAGAGCTGGAAGCAGAGTACGGCAATGACGATGGCAACGGGAATAATATCAATTCGATGGCGAAAGACAGCGTCCATTCATTCGACCCCTGTATTTATTTTTTTGTGCGTCCTGTCACACATTCAGCCATTACGGTGTCAGCGGGAGAATCCCCTGATCCTCGCAAAAATCGCGCCCTGAGAAAGACTTAGGCGCTGCCCCGTGGAGCATTGCTGCCTGCGGCGTTCGGCTGATTTTTCGAGACACTGCGGCAGGGTTTGTATCGGTTCGTGAGGCGCAAAATGGGACGGGCGCCTGAGCAAACCGGTCAATGGTGTTGGCGGGTTCAGCGCGTAGCATGTGCGCTGGCATACCATGGTGGCGATCAACGAGGTGATCTGATGGAGTTTTCCAGCGTGCTGGCCAGCCGCAACAGCGTACGGGCGTTCAAGGACACGGCGGTACCGGAGGCGCTGCTGGAAGCGCTACTCGGCCAGGCCCTTCAGGCGCCCAGTTGGTCCAACACCCAGCCCTACCATGTGGCGGTGGCGCGCGGGCCGGTGCTGGCCGACCTGCGCGAGGCCCTGGGTGAGCGCTTCCGGCGCGCCAGCAAGCTGTCGCGGGCGCCATGGTATGCCAAGCTGCTGGCACCGTTTTCAGGGGCCTTGCCGGACGGCGACTTCAAGCCGATCCTGAAATACCCGGACGACCTGCAGCCCCGGCGGGTGGCCACCGGCAAGGGCCTCTACCGTCACCTGGGCATTGCCCGTGAAGACCATGCCGCTCGCGACGCGCAAATGGCGCGTAATTTCGCCTTTTTCGATGCGCCCGTGGCGATGTTCCTGTTCGTGCACAAGGGCCTGGGCCATTACAGTACGCTGGATGCCGGCATTTTCCTGCAGTCACTGATGCTGGCGGCCACGGATGCCGGCCTGGGCACCTGCGCCCAGGGCGCGTTGGCGCTGTGGCGCTCACCGGTGGAAAAGCATTTCCGTATCCCGGCCCCTTACAAGTTGCTGTGTGGCCTGTCCCTGGGTTACCCGGCAGATGATCCGGTCAACCAGTTCCGTCCGCAGCGGATCAGCGTAGAGCAGTTGTGTCTGCCGCCCCGTCAAGCGCGAGGCAACGATCAATAAAATCGCGCATCCCCCGGGTGACATACTTGCGGGTGTGGGTCACCACATAGAAACGGCGCGAGAAATCCCGGTGAGGCACGTCCAGCGGCACCAGCGTGCCGCGCGAAAAGGCTTCGCGCAGTGTCTCACGTGACAGGCAGCCGATCCCCAGCCCGGCCTCCACGGTACGTTTGATGGCCTCGGTGTGCTGCAACTCCAGCTCCACATGCAGGGCGCTGAGCAGGCCGGCCATGGCGCGGTCGAATGTCTGGCGTGTGCCCGAGCCGGTTTCCCGCAGGATCCAGCGGGCTGCGGCAAGCTGGTGGTCATCCAGTGCAGCGCCCTGCTGTGCCAGTGGGTGGTCCGGTGCGCTGAATACCACCAGTTCATCATCACGCCAGGGCGTGATGTGCAGCATCGGGTCCTGCACTTCACCTTCAATCAAGCCGATGTCGAGCTGGAACTGGCGCAGCTTGTCGGCAATGGCGCGGGTGTTTTCCACGTCCAGGGACACCTGTGCGCCCGGATGCTGGCGCTTGTAGTCGCTGACCAGGGTGACGGCCAGGTAATTGCCAATGGTGAGCGTCGCGCCCAGGCGCAGGTCGCCACTGCCCGGCTGTCCTGACAGCTCCTGCTCCAGTTCACGCGCCTCGGCAAGCAGCGCTTCTGCCCGCGGCAGCAGCCAGCGACCGGTGTCATTCAGTTGCAGCCGCTTGCCGACACGGTCGAACAGCGGCTGGTCCAGGGTCCGCTCCAGCTCTTTCAGCGCGCTGCTGGCAGCTGACTGGGACATGGCCAGCTGGTCAGAGGCACGGGTGACGTTCTCCGCATGGGCGGTGGCGAGGAACACTTCCAGCTGGCGCAGTGAAAATTTCATTATCGATAAATCCGTTTAAATAAATTATTAAAAGTCATTTTACAGATATATGCGGTGGCCGCTAGCGTGGTGCCCGGATACCAGAGCCGGAGGCAGACATGAGCAATCTCAACCAGGAAGTCGTCACCCATGTGCATCACTGGAACGACACCCTGTTCAGTTTTCGCACTACCCGCGATCCGGGTTTCCGCTTCCGCAATGGCCACTTCACCATGATCGGCCTGCCTGGTGACACGCGGCCGGTGATGCGGGCCTATTCCATCGCCAGTGCCAACTACGAGGAGCAGATGGAGTTTTTCTCCATCAAGGTGCCGGACGGGCCGCTGACGTCCCGGCTGCAGAACCTGAAGGTGGGTGACCCGGTGCTGGTAGGGCGCAAGCCCACCGGTACCCTGGTGCTGGACAATGTGCGCCCTGGCAAGCGTCTGTGGTTGCTGGGCACCGGCACTGGCCTGGCCCCTTTCCTGAGTCTGATCAAGGACCTGGACCTGTACCAGGCGTTCGACCAGGTGATCCTGGCCCACGGCGTGCGCTACTGCTCGGAGCTGGCCTACCAGGCGCAGATCACCCGCGAGCTGCCGGCGCATGAGTACCTCGGAGAGATGGTGCGCGAGCAGCTGCTGTACTACCCGACGGTGACCCGTGAGCCTTTCCGCCACCAGGGGCGGCTGACGACCTTGCTGGAGAACGGCACCATGGCGTCAGACCTGGGCCTGCCGGCAGTGAATCCGGAAGATGACCGTTTCATGCTGTGCGGCAGCCCCGCCATGTTGCGCGACCTGTCTGACTGGCTGGTGGGCCGGGGCTTTCGCGAGACACGCCAGGGGCACCTGGGGGAATTCGTGATCGAGCGCGCGTTCGTCGAAAGCTGAGCCCTCCCGTCGTCGTGCCGGCGCGACTGTGACCTGATCGGTAGAACAATGGATAGATAGGACTAGCATTGCCGCTAATACTTTTATATTAGTAGGCTATGCCAATGCCCAGAGATGTTCCCCAGCGGCGAAAGCCGGCCGGAAAGGCGACGCAGAGCGCCAGTGGCCGCGCCCTCGATGACCTGCTATGCCGCCTCAGCGATGCCGCTGAGGCGCGTCCGCTGCCGGTTGCCGAGCTGCGTTCGGCGTTGACCCAGCTGGGACCTGCCCGCGGTGATGACCTGTTACCAGCGCTGGAGACGTTCCTGGCCAGGCCCTTGCCGCCGGTGCAGGCCGGACGCCTGACCCTGGCCTCGGATGTGTTCCGGGCGTTCACCGGCCAGCCCCTGTTCCATCCGGACCTGGCTGGCATGCTTTGTCGCCACAGCAGCGGTTTCCTCGTGGCTGCCCTGGACAGCCCAAGCTGGTTGCTGGAGAAAGATCACCCCCTGCATGTGCTGGCGTCAATGCTGGCCGAGCAGGCCAGGGGCTGGTACCCCGAGCACGTGCGAGCCGCTGAAGTGGCTGACGCCATGATTGACTGGCTGCAGGGACTGACGGCCGGGGACAGCCCGCAGTCGGTGCTGGAACGCGCCCGCGGTTGGCAGTCCCAGTTTGCCCATCGCCAGCAGATCCTCACCAGCCGGCTGATCGAGGCGGAGCTGGGTGGGTTGAAGCTGGCGCGTGTGCGCGAGCGTGTTGCCGGCTCGGTGTCGCGGCTGGTGGCCGGCCGCCAGTTGCCGGATTTTATTGTGCGCCAGCTGATGGACGAATGGTTGCCCGGGCTCCAGTGGTTGCTGCTGCAGCAGGGTGAGCAGGGGCCGGAATGGCCAGAAGTGACGCGCCTTTTCGGCCTGCTTGTCTGGACCCTGCAGCCGGGCCTGGCGCAGGGTCCCACCGCCGAGAAATGGCAGCGGGTGTCCGCCGAGGTGCGCCAGGCGTTGCCGGACGTGCTGCCCCGATTCATTCGTGACGAGCAGTCCCGCAACATGATTGAAGAGCAGGTGGCCATGGCACACCTGGCCCTGCAGGGCGAGCGGGAGCTCTGTTACATCGATTTGCCATCGCTGCAGGGGGCAACCTTGCTGGACGCGGTGGATGCGCGCCTGAGCCGCGACCTGATGGATGAGATCAACAACCTGTCCGAGCAGACCTGGTTCCGGGACGCCTCCGGTGGCCGCTTCCGGCTGCTGCTCAAGGACGCCACCTACCAGCAGCTGGTGTTCGTGAACCAGGCCGGGGTGAAGGCGTTTGCCGACAGCTTTGACGGATTCGCACTGAAGCTGTCCACCGGGGAAGTGCGAGCCCTGACCGGGCAGGACTCCCTGTGGACGCTGCTTGGCGTGCGCCTGCAGGAACTGCGCGCCGATGCCGAGACACTGGCCGCCGCCCGGCAGCAGCAGGCAGAGCGCGAGCGTGCCCGCCAGCAGGCCCTGGCAGATGCCGAACGGGTCGAGCAGGCACATCAGCAGGAACACGCCCGGCTGGAGGCCGCTGCCGCCTCCCGCCAGGCCCAGGCACGGCAGAAGCTGCGCCTCAAGATCACTGGCCTGCCGTTGGGTTCCTGGCTGGATTTTAACGGCAGCACTGGAACGGCACGCCTGAAGCTCGCCGTCATCCTGCCATCCAGCGGCAAGTATGTGTTTGTTGACAGCCAGGGCGGCAACCGCCAGGCGCTGTCACGGGAAGAGCTACTGGAACAGCTGCTGTCTGGCGATGTATCGTTTGTCGGTGAAGATCTGCGTTTTGACGACACGCTGGATCGCCTTGTGGATGGGTTGGCGCAATGACATTTGACGGTGGTTCGCCACTGCCTGAACAGACCGGCGAGGAAAGACGGCGCGAATTGCGACTGTCGCGGCGTGCTGCGGTCTTTATCCAGGTAGACAGTGCCAGTCCCGGTACCGGGGACAGTGGCACCCTGGTCATGTGCCGTCTGCTGGATGTGTCTGCCAACGGCCTCAAGGCCCGTATCGACCGGGAGCTGGACGCCGGCGCCCTGATGCGGCTGGCGGTGCAGTTTGCCGGCACATCAGCCCCCCTTCACCTGGTGGCTGAGGTGCGTTGGCAAGCGCCCTGTGACGGTGGTTACTGGGAGGTCGGGTTCGTCCTGCAGGAGTCCCTGCAGACCGACATCATCGACTGGAAACGCTGGGTGGCGGACATCATGATCGCTGCCGACGACTGATCACGCCGGCTGGCACAGGAACACCGAAAACCAGCCTTTGTCATCCTGCCATTGCCGGGTCACTGCCAGACCGGCTTCCTTCACCAGCTGTTTGAACGACGCCACGGTGTATTTGTGGGAGTACTCCGTATGAATGGTTTCGCCGGCGGCGAAATCCAGGTGCTGGCCGGCGCAGCGGGCGCGATGCGCGCGGCGGCAGCGCAGGTGCATCTCGATGCGGCGCTGGTCACAGTTGTAGAACGCCAGGTGCTCGAAATCGTCGAGGTCGAAATCCGCCTGCGCCACCCGGTTGATGTGTGCCAGTGCATTGAGGTTGAAGCGTGCGGTGATGCCGGCGCGGTCGTTGTAGGCGGCATTCAGGACGTCTGCATCCTTGTGCATGTCGACGCCGATCAGCAGGTGGCCGTCCTCGCCCAGTACGGTGCGGATCCCTGACAGGAACGTGGTGGCCGCCTGCGGTGAGAAGTTGCCCAGCGTGGAGCCAGGATAGAACACCACCCGGTTGCGTGCCGGCACGGCTTCGTCCACTGCCGAGAACTGGTTGAATTCGGCGGCAATGGCAGTTACGGGCAGCCACGGATACTCGCGACAAAGGCTGTCCGCCGCCTGGCACAGGAAGCCGCCGGCGATATCCATGGGCACATAGCAGGCTGGCCGGATGTCATCGAGCAACAGGCGCACTTTCTCACAGCTGCCGGCACCGGGTTCCAGCAGGGTGCAATCACTGGGAAGGGCGGCGGCAATATCGCCGGCATGCGCATGCAGCAGCTGTCGTTCGGTGCGCGTCGGGTAATACTCCGGCTGGCGGGTGATCTCCTCGAACAGGGCCGACCCGGTATCGTCATAAAAAAAGCGCGGTGATATGCATTTGCGGGGCTGGCTCAGCCCGGCAAGGATATCATTGCAGGCGTCGCTGACGGCGGGCGCCCTGTCTATGAAACGGTAGCGGTTGCGCAGTGCGGGCATGCTGTTCATCAGGCGTCTCTCCTGCCATTCCTTGCAAGACGGACGCCGGAAAACTGCCAGCGGTCGCCCGGGTAGAAAAAGTTGCGGTAAGTACTTCTCACATGTTGGCGCTCACTTACGCAGGATCCGCCGCGCAACACCAATTGGTTGCACATGAACTTGCCGTTGTATTCGCCCAGGGCCCCATCGGCGGGCTGGTAGCCGGGGTAGGGGGCATAACTGCTGCTGGTCCACTGCCACAGTGCACCGTGCATTTGTGCCGGTCCATTAGCCGGATCGGCGCTGCGCGGGTGCAGGTGGTCGCTGTCAAGAAACTGGCCCGTTACCGGGTGCTGGCGGGCAACGCTTTCCCACTCGAACTCGGTGGGCAGCCGGGCGTCACTCCAGCGCGCGAACGCATCCGCCTCGTAGGCGCTGATATGGCTGACCGGCCGCGAGGGGTCCAGTGGCTGTAATCCGTAGAGGGTAAATTCGAACCACTGGCCGTCGCGCTTGTGCCAGTAAAGCGGGTGTTGCCAGTTGTCTTGCTGGACCCGGGCCCAGCCGTCAGACAGCCACCATTGCGGTTGCTGGTAGCCGCCGGCATCAACGAAGGCCAGGAACTCGGCATTGGTGGACAGGCGGCTGGCCAGCTGGAACGGTTCCAGCAACACCCGGTGGTGGGGTGTTTCATTGTCAAAGCAGAACAGGCTGTCTGATTCGTTCATGCCGATGCCGGTGATGCCGCCTTCGAAGTCGTGCCACGCCAGTGCGGCGGCGGCCGGCTCCAGCCAGCGTCCGCGCAACGGCCGGTACTCGGGAAACAGCGGGTTGCAGGCAAGGTTGAACTTCAGGTCTGTGTGCATCAGCTCCTGGTGCTGCTGCTCATGATGCAGTCCCAGCACGCAGCGTTGGACAACGCGCGCTTGCTCCGGCGTGGGCGTCTCCGTACTGGTGCTATCTTCCAGCAGACGTACCATGTGTGTGTCGACATGATCGCGGTAGGCCAGTACCTGCTCCACGGTGGGGCGCGACAGCAGTGAGCGTTGCGCCCGGGGAAACTGTGCGCCAACGCCATTGTAGTAACTGTTGAAGAGGTATTCGAAACGTTCGTCGAAGGCCTGGTAGCCGGACATCAGCGGCTTGAGGATAAAGGTCTCGAAAAACCAGCTGGTGTGGGCCAGGTGCCATTTGACCGGGCTGGTCTCCGCCACCGCCTGAAGCCCGTAGTCCTCAATCGCCAACGGCTCGCAGAAACGCATCGAGGCAGCGCGGACCTGGCGGAACGCCTGCGCCAGCGCCTGCTCGCGATGGTTGTCACCTTCCTGGTGTGATTCTGACACCGGCCCCTCCCGGTTACGCCTGTTTCCAGCCAGCGTCGCTGGCTGCTGTGACAGGTACATGACTGCAGGCTACCCCTGATGGGCACAGGCCTCAAATTGCCCGCCACGCCGTCGCGGTGCTGTGAAGGTCAGCGACTGCCGATCAAGCGGAGGATGGGAAAGCGCGAGTAGCCAAACGTCACGGTGCGGGTAAGCACGGCGCCACCGGCCACCTTGCCCTCCATCACCAGCGGATAGCGGCGTTCGCCATTGGCAAATTCCGCCACCAGCATTTTCTCCGACAGCAGGCGCTGACCGGTGGCGGTATTACGCACCGTGACCACGGCCCAGCGTTCGCCCTGTTCGCTGCTCATCAACTGGTAATCCAGGACCTGGAAATCGCTGCGGTTGACGGTCAAGGCATCATCACGGTCAAAGCGGGGGGGCTGCTTCAAAGGGGGCCGCGCATCGTAGTTGAGGATCGGGATGTCGTCGTCAGCCTGCACGACCGGCACAAGTGCGAGGGCAACCATCAGTGCAACAATCCGCATGGGTATGACTCCTTCTCTCCGGGACGCACATTATCGCGCCGGCCATGAGGCCGGCGTCAGGGAGGCGGGCAGATACAACGGATGGGCCGGTTCGCCCGACTGGTTGACGCGCAGTACCTGCCAGTCGTCCCACATGGCGCGCACGTCCCCGGCGCGCCCGAGGAATTGGCCGTCATTTCCCCACGCGGCCACCACGCAGGCCGCCTCGCCGAACAGCCGGCGAAGCCAGCGATCGTTGGCCGGGCCGACGGGATCCGCCGCTGCTTTCAGGTCATCGGGGTAGGTGGCGCGAAAGGCAAACAGGTTGGCCACGCACAGACGTTCATAGCCCCAGTCACGGGCGAAGCCGATGCAGCGGCGAATGGTGGGGTCATCCCTGCGGTGATCAGCGGTGGACGGGTTCAGGCCGATGATCAGGGCGAAATCCTCGCCCTCACCCCACTGGCGCCAGAGCGCGTAGCGGTAGCGCCGGCAGCGGGAAAAATTGGCGTCTCTGAGCATCTCTGTCATGGCGACGGGTCCGTACTGTCGTGCTGGCGCAGGTACGCACTGGGCGTCATGCCCATATGGCGCTTGAACGCGCGGGTAAAATTGGCCGAATCCTGGTAGCCGAGCCGGTGGGCCGTTTCGGTGATGCCACAGCCCTCACGCAACAGGTAGTGGCGCGCGCGGGTCATGCGCGCCTCATTGAGCAATTCGCGAAAGCCCACACCTTCGGCTTCCAGCTGCCGGTGCACGGTGCGCGAGGATACATTCAGGGCGCTGGCAATGTCCTCGATGGAGGGTGCCTGCTCGGCCTGCTGCAGCAGGTACTGGTAGAGCCGGGCGGCATGGCCCTGCTGGCGCTGCAACTGCTGCAGTTCACGCTGGCAACGCTGGCGGCCCTGGGCATGGGCGCGGCTGTCCGCCAGGGCAAAGGGGATGTCGAGCAGGTGACTGGACAGGTGAATGCAGTGCTGCGGCTGGTCGAAAGTCAGTGAACTGATCGCCGCACCCAGGCACGTCTGCAGCCCGGGTTCCTGCGGCCAGGTAAGGTCAATGCGAAATGACGGCTGGTACTGCCCGAGCAGGAACGTACCCATCAGGTCGATGCTGCTGATCAGCGTCTGCACGACAAACCGTTCGCTGGCCGGGTCCAGCCCCGGGGCAGGCTGGATGGTGATACGGCTCTGTGTGGCACCCTCGGCGAAGTGCAGCTGCACCAGTGCGGTGACCAGGGCGAAGTCCTCCACGGCCAGCGCAATGGCGTCGCGGGCATTGGCGGCGGTCATGCCGGTAAAGCCGATGGTGCCGTGGGCACTGAGGTTGAGCTGCTTCCCCAGCGCCATGCCCAGCAGCCGGTCGTTGCTCAGGCGCTCGGCATTAGCCAGCAGTTTCTGCAGCTCGCTGGCGCTGACGTAACTGCCGGCCGATTCCAGCGCCGTGCGGCTCAGCCCGCTGCCCGCCAGCACCGCCGTGGCGTCGATGCCGCGGCTCTCCAGTATTTCCAGCAGTAACACCAGGTAGCGGCTGGCGGTCAGGCCGGCATCACCCCAGGCCGGGGAAGCAGTCAAGTTCATGGGGCTAGTGTCTGAAAATGACAAGTTGTTGTCAAATCACGACCTGCCGGGTGCCGCCAGCCACCGGCATAGTGTCAGGGTGAGCAGATCGCCCGGTGGTTATGCCGGGGGAAAACAACAACAGGGGAGAGCACCATGTTTTCGAAATTGCCTGCCAGCGTGATGATCGCCATCAAGTCGGTTCTGTACCTGATCGTGTTCTGGGTTGCCTGGCTGCCGTACAACGCCTGGCAGAACATGCAGGAAAGCGGTGCCTATAACCTGTATGCCTGGTGGCCGCTGTTCCTCATCTTCGTGGCCCTTCCCATCGTTGATCACATTGTCGGCACCGATCCGGCCAATCCCACCGATGAACAGGTAGAGCGCATGGCCAACCAGAAATGGTACTCCGTGCTCACGCTGATGGTGGTGCCGGCCCAGTTTGCCGTGCTTGCGTTTGGTGCCTGGGTGTTTGTGCACACACCGGAGCTGTCCCTGGCGGGCCAGATCGGCTGGATACTCTCCTGCGGTATCTGCAGTGCCATCCTTGCCATCAATGTCGGTCATGAGCTGATCCACAAGCGCAACAAGCTGGAGAACTGGGCCGGTGGCCTGCTGTATGCGTCGGTCTGCTATGCCGGTTTCAAGGTCGAGCACGTGCGCGGGCACCATGTCACCGTGTCCACACCGGAGGATGCGTCCTCATCACGATACGGCCAGAGCCTCTACCAGTTTCTGCCGCACGCCTATGTGCACAACTTCCTCAACGCCTGGAAGCTGGAGGCAACCCGCCTGCAGCGCCGCGGCCTGCCGGCATTCCACTGGCGCAATGAGCTGATCTGGTGGTACGCCATCAGTGCCGCCCTGGTAGCCACCTGGGGCCTGCTGTTCGGCTGGATGGGTGTGGTGTTCTATCTCGGCGTCAGCTGGATGAGCTTTACCACGCTGGAAATCATCAACTATGTCGAGCACTACGGCCTGCACCGCCGCAAGCTCCCCAGTGGTCGCTACGAGCGCACCACGCCGGCCCATTCCTGGAACAGCAATTACCTGCTCACCAACATGGGCCTGTTCCACCTGCAGCGCCATTCCGATCACCACGCCTTCCCGCAGCGGCGTTACCAGGTGCTGCGCCATTATGATGAAGCGCCGCAACTGCCCACCGGGTATGCCGGCATGTATGTACTGGCGCTGATTCCGCCGCTCTGGTTCCGGGTCATGAACCCGCGCGTGGAGGCCTACTACAAGGGTGAGGAGTGGCAGCTCTCTGCTGATCAGTTCGAGCAGGCGGCACGCGGTCACACGGCTGACGCCCGGGCCTGATCCTTGTTGAACAATTGAAACGGCCAGCTTGCTGTGCCTTCGCCCGCTGTTAGGGTGAAGGCTCATCCGGCAACGAGGAGCGACACCATGAGTGACAACAGCAGACAGGCATACCTGGACAAGGCCCGGGAACAGCTGGATGCCCTGGACCGTGAGCTGGAAAACCTGGACCTGAAAGCGGACAAGGCCAGCGAGCAGGTTCGCCATGAATGGGAGCGGCGCAAGCTGGAGCTGAAAGAGAAGCGCCGTGAGTTGTCGAGCAAGTTCGACAAGGCGCGCGAAGCCGCCGACGATGCCTTCGACGATGTCAGGAGCAGTCTCGAAGAGGCACGTAAACGGTTTGCCGACGGCATCCGTGATGTGCGCAGCCGTCCGATGGACTGAGCAGCGTTGGCATTCGCGTCAGTCGGCCACCCGCAGGCGAAAGTATTCCCGGGCGGCCCGGCGCACGCGGGGTGCCAGCAACAGGGTAGAGACCATGGTGGGCACGGCCATCAAGGCATACATGGCATCGATCAGGCTGATCACCAGGGTCAGTGAACTGACCGAGCCCACCACCACCAGCACGCTGTAGATCCAGATGTAGTGATGCTGGTGCTCTGCGCCTGCCAGATACCCCAGGCACTTGCTGCCGTAATACCAGAAACTCAGGATGGTGCTCAGAGCCAGCAGGGTGACCATCACGGTGAGCAGGATGGCGCCTACACCAGGATAGGCGAACTCGAACGCCATCGCCGTCAGGGTGACGCCGTCCAGGTCACCACCGTCCCACACCCCGGTCACCAGGATCACCAGTGCGGTCAGGGTGCATACCAGCAGTGTGTCGATTATCGGGCCAAGCATGGCCACCAGGCCCTCGCGCACCGGTTCGCTGGTCTTGGCGGCCCCGTGGGCCATGGCTTCGGTACCGATGCCGGCCTCGTTGGAAAAGGCGCCACGGCGCACCCCGATCATGATCACCGTCCCCACCAGGCCGCCGGCCGCTGCTTCGCCGCTGAAGGCGTCGCTGATGATCTGCAGCAGTGCCGACGGGATGGCGCCGGCAAACTGCACCAGTACCCCGGCACTGAGCAGCAGGTAGCCCAGCACCATGGCGGGCACCAGGCGCGCCGTTACCCGGCCGACGCGTTGCACATGGCCCACCACCACGGTCAGCACAAGCAGCGCAATGACCGCACCACAGGCCAGGTCAAACAGGAAATGTTCGTCGCCCGTGGCAAGGCCGGCGGGAATGGCGATGGTGTCACGCAGCAGTGCCACCAGCTGGTTGGCCTGGAACACCGGCAGCGTGCCCACCAGCCCGGCCAGGGCGAACAGAAGGGCCAGCGGCCACCAGCGTGGCCCGAGCCCCTCGCGCACCACATACATGGGCCCGCCCTGCAACTCGCCTTGGCTGTCACGACCGCGGTACATGATCGCCAGCGTGCAGGTGTAGAACTTGGTGACCACCCCCACCAGGGCTGTCACCCACATCCAGAAAATGGCACCGGGCCCGCCCATGGTGATGGCAACGGCAACACCTGCCACGTTGCCCAGGCCCAGGGTGCCGGACAGGGCCGTGCTGAGGGCGTGGAAATGGGGCACCTGCCCGGCGTCGTCGGGATGGTCATAGTCGCCGCGCGCCACGCGTATGGCATGGCGGAAGTGGCGGTAGGGCAGCAGGCGCGAATGGACCACCAGGAACAGGCCCCCTCCCACCAGCAGGATGACCATGGGAGGCCCCCAGAGCCAGGCAGCGAGGCCCGACAGGGCGCTTTCAACGGATGCGATCAGGTTCATGGCGCCTCACGGTAGCAGAGCGGGGCGGCGGAGGGAAAAGCGGCAGCATATGCCAGAAGGGCATAACTATAAAAATATATATTCCTTCGGTTTTTATGCCGGGCCCGTATCATGGTGCTCCGGTCAACTGAAAGCGGGTGAGGCATGAGCAGCAGTGCACAACTGATTACACGGGTGGGAGACAACAGTGCAGGCCTGTCCTACGAGGACATTGCCGAACTGAACCGTGTCTATGCGCCGCTGGACTTCGAAGCCCGTATTGCCCGCCTGTATGAGGACTTTGCCCCGGAGAAGGTGCTGGTGACCTCTTCTTTCGCCGCCACCTCCGCCTACTTCCTGCACATCATTTCGCGGATTCGCCCGGAGCAGGTGATTCATTTCATCAACACCGGCTTCCATTTCAGCGAAACGCTGGATTACAAGAAGTACCTGTCAGAGCTGTACAACCTCAAGGTCGAGGACATCAATCCGGACCCGCATCACCATGCCTATGCGCAAAGCGAGCGGTTGTGGGAAAAGGATCCGGACCTGTGCTGCTCGGTCAACAAGGTGCAGCCGCTGGAAGAAGTGAAGGGCAACTTTCATGTCTGGGTGTCCAGCCTGATGGGCTGGCAGACCGAGCATCGTGCCGGCCTTGAGGTGTTCGAGGAGCGCCGCGGCATCATCAAGTTCAACCCGATGATTGATGTCACCCGGGAAGAGCGCGACGCCTACATCAGTGATCATGACCTGCCATTCCACCCGCTGGTGGCAGAGGGCTACAGCTCCATCGGGTGCACCCACTGCACCGTCAAGGGTGATGGCCGTGCCGGACGCTGGCAGGGCAAGGAAAAAACCGAGTGTGGCCTGCACCTGTAGTGCCGGTAGCAACGGGCAAATGAGAAAGGCGGGCATGAGCCCGCCTTTTTTGTGGCCAACAGTCTGGCCGTGTCAGGCATCGCTGGTGTTGGTGGCGCCATGGGTGGGTGCGCAGGCGACCCGGTTGCGGCCAGCGTCCTTGGCGCTGTAAAGGGCATCGTCCGCAGCCTTCAGCAGGGCCTCGGCGGCATCCACCTGGGTGGGGAAATGGCAGGCGACGCCAAGGCTGGCGGTGATGGGAACAAGCTTGCCGGCCACCTCAAATCGCAGTTTCTCGGTCCGTTGGCGGATACGCTCTGCCACCGCTTCTGCCCCCTCCAGGTCGGTGTCAGGAAGGACCACGCAGAACTCCTCACCGCCGTAGCGTGCCACCGTGTCGGCCGCGCGGTTGGCGCATTCCTCGATGCAGGCGGCCACCAGCCGCAGACAGTCATCCCCCACAAGATGCCCGTAGGTGTCGTTGAACTGCTTGAAGTGGTCAATGTCCAGCAACAGCAGGGAAACCGGCTCGCGGTGACGATAGCTGCGCGTGTATTCACGCACCAGCAGCTCGTCCAGATAGCGCCGGTTGTAGAGTCCGGTCAGTGCATCGCGGGCAGACAGTTCCTGCAATGTGGCATTGGCCCGGGCCAGCGCCTCTGTGCGCTCGGTCACCTTGGCTTCCAGCTGGCGGTTGGCTTCCTGCTGGGCATTACGTGCCTTGCGCTCGTTCTGCAGGGCCTGCATCTGGGCACGGTAACGCTTGCGCTTTTCGTTGTTGATGCGCTCAGCCATGGCGAAGGAAAGCAGCACCACCAGCAGGCTGGAACCGATCTGGACGGCATTGTCCGTAAACGAATTTTGCGGGATCAGGGAAAACTTGTTGCCGGCGAGTATGATGCCGCCGAGCAGCAGGGCGCTCCAGGCCAGCACATAGAAGCGCGCCTGCACCTGGTGCGTAATCCAGCCATGAACACCCACCACCAGTGCCGAGGCGCAGGCCAGCACGGAGGTGATGATGACTATGCGCAACATGGTGTTGTAGTCGAGCAGGAACACAGTCAGGAACATCAGGCAGATCAGTCCGATCATGGTCTTCATGCCCTGGCGTACCCAGGCCGGCTTTTCCGGCTTGTACAGCTCAAGGAAATTGTTGGTGAACAGCCCGGCGAACAGCACGGTGGCGGTCAGGAAAAGGCCGATACTCTTGCCATTCCAGGCCGGTGCGTCAGGCCAGAAATACTGGAACGAATAGCCCATTAGGGAGGATACAAACAGCGGCACCGAAAGAACGAAACCGACGTAGTAGATATGGCTGCGGTCGCCGACACCGAGGAACATGAACAGGTTGTACAACAGCATCACCAGCATGACGCCGAAGTACATGCCGGCGAGCAGCTGGCGCGACTGGTCATAGGCGGCAAAGGCCCGCTCTTCCCAGAGTGTCAGGGGTAGCTGCAGGACACCCTCGGTTTTTACATGGATCAGGATGGTCTGCGTTTCATTGGCGCGAAAGTCGAGCGGCGTGACAAAGTAGTGATGGTTGATGGGCCGGTTGCTGAACGGGAGCTCGTCACCCATGACAAATTCCTTGTCAGAGATGCCGCTGCGAATCTGGTAGATGGTGATCTTGTCCAGTGACGGGTAGGCAATTTCCAGCAAGCGTTGTTGCGGAAACGGCGTCTGGTTGTCGATTTCCAGACGGAACCAGAAATCAGCGCGGTCCATGCCCAGGCTGACGGATTCCTTGTGCCAGCGTTCCCAGGGCAGGTCATTTTCGAGGACATCAGTCACGTCCAGGCTGCCGTCGGCGTCGCGGTAGATGCTCAGATACGGGCCAAGGGAAATACTGGCGTCATTCAGGGAAAGCTCGACGGAAGCAGCGGCCGGTTGCCAGGCCAGCAGCAGGAGCAGCGTCAGCAGCAGCCCGCGCATCGATTCAGGCGTCCCCGCGCCGCCGCGCCCCCGGGACGTTGCCAGACATTCCATGCCATCTCCTCTCCGTCCGCCGAAAAACCGGCGGTGGTCCTGCTGTCATCATGATATCGCACAGGTGACGGTGCAATGATCGGCAAGCAGCAATGGAATCGGCAAGGTCTATTGCCTGACAGACGGTCGTCCGGGTCAGAGACTGTCCAGCAGTTGGTCCAGTTCTTCCAGTGCCTCCCCGGTATACACGGCCAGTCGCTGCATGCTGGGCAGCGTGTCGCGGCAGCCGGTATAGCCGAAATTCAGCGAACCGGCGTAGCTCAGGCAGGTAATGTTGAGGGCGCCGCCATGGGCAATCAGGGAGACCGGGTACATGGCTTCCAGTTTGGCGCCCTCGAAGTAGAGAGGCTTTTCCGGGCCGGGCACATTGGAGATGGTGACATTGAATACGGGCCGCATGCGTCCGCCCAGGCCTGACACCAGCTGCAGTATGTACGGCGACATCAGCAGCATGGTGTATTGCGTCAGGGTACTGCGAGGCAGGCTTTGCAGATGGGCCTTGGCCGCACGGGTGGATGCGATGATGCTTTCCAGCCGGCGCATGGGATCAGCCACGTTGGTGCCCAGGCTGGCTATCATGAAACTGATGGCCGTGCCGGTGCCCTGGTCATCAGCGGGCCGGATGTTGACCGGAATGCCGGCCGTCAGCGGGGTATCCGGCAGGCTGTTCTGTTCCTTGAGGAAGCGCCGCAGGGCAGTGCCGCACAGGTACAGCACGATGTCGTTGAGGGAGCCATCCACTGCTGCTGCCATACGCTTGAGTTCGTCGAGGCGGTACTGCTGTGTGGCAAAACGGCGCTGCCCGGTGACGCGGTGGTTGATGGCCGAGTTGGGCCCCTCGAAAGGCGCGGTGAGCTGGTCGTCTTCATCCCCGCCGGCCTGGATAAGCCGCGAGAAGGCGCTGGCCAGGTTGCTGGCGGAACTCGCCTGCAGGCGCAGTGCTTCGCCAAACTGACGCGATACGGCACGCACTGACGGCATGCGGTCGGCGCTGGTGTTGCGCTGGGGCTTGACCGTCCACGGCGGAGGCATGTTGGTGCGTGTGGGGTCGTCCGAAAGCACGCGCTGCAGCAAACGCATGCCACTGATGCCATCAATCATGGAGTGATGCATCTTCGTGTACAGGGCGAAACGGTTGTTTTCCAGCCCTTCGATGATATGGCTTTCCCACAGCGGGCGGCTGAAATCCAGCGGGTTGCTGTGCAGGCGCGAGACCAGCACACCCAGTTCCCGTTCTCCCCCCGGACGCGGCAATGCCGAGTGGCGCACATGGTAGTCCAGGTCCACATCCTGGTTGATGCGCCAGGCAGGCATGAGCATGCGACCAATGTTACCCGGGTAGGCAAGGCTGTAATTCCACGGTGGAGACAGGTCATAATCGGCTTTCATCCGTGCCACCATGTCGCGCAGGAACGTGTCCGGAGCCCCCTCGGGCAGAGAGAATATCTGCAGGTTGCCCACATGCATCGGGGTGTCTTCTGACTCAACTGCCAGCCAGGCGGCGTCCAGGGGGCTGAGGCGTTTCATCGGTTACTCCGGTTGACTTGCTCCTCGGCGGATTGTACCGGCTGTGGGCCGGCGAGAGAACGTTGCCAGCGTTGCAACGTGTAAATGAACCATGGGATGGCCCGCAGCAGCCATCCCGCAGCGGGTTTGAGTGCATGAAAATGACCATTGATGAGTTGAACCGGTTCCTCGCCGGGGCATTTACGGACGATCCCGGTGAGGTGCTCGAGCTGAGCGAAAAGCATGCGCTGATGCGACTGAAGAGTACTGACCGCCATTTGCGCCCGGGCGGCACATTGTCCGGGCCCACCATGATGGGACTCGCAGATGCTGCCATGTATGCGCTGGTGCTGGGCAACATCGGGCCGGTGGCCCTCGCGGTCACCACCAACCTGAACATCAATTTCTATCGCAAGCCGGCACCGGGGGAACTGTACGCCCGCGCCCGTTTGCTCAAGCTTGGCAAGCGGCTCGCCGTCGGTGATGTATTGCTGGACAGCGGTGATCCGCAGGCGTCCGTGGCGCATGTCAGTGTGACCTATTCGATTCCGGCGCATTGACACATTTGGCCCTTGCCGGGGCGATGGCAGTCCTTAATATGCGGGTTTTGCGCAGGATTCTCACCAATCAGGAGTGTTTATGAGTAATGTGGTAGCGGTTCCGGCCAACCCGGCCCTGGTGAATGGCGTGGATGATTTCCTTCACGCGGTGGCCCACGAGCGCAGTAACAGTGCGGAAAAGTTCATCGAGATGGTCGACCACATGACCGACCGGATGCTCAGCCTTTTCCTGGTGGAGCCGTCGCAACTGATGGCCCTGTCAGGCACCCAGAAAAAGGTCATTGATTTTGCCGTGTCCACGGCGGGCAAGGCCTCCCACATGCTCACCCGGCAGATCTACAAGAAGACCAGCAACAAGGAATTCGCGCCCATCGTTCGTAATATCGAAGCCATGTACTGGCCGGCGGGGGATGACAATGACAACCAGGCCTGCCTGGTGATCGATGCACGGGATGATCTGGCCCGGGATTTCTACGAAGCCCAGAAGCTGTGCGAAGCCGGCAATGGCACTGCCCATATCGAGCTGGTGGCAAGCGTCTTCGACCGGCTGTCTGATGAAGTGATCGACAGCTTCTTCGTCTCCAATACCCATGAGGTCAAGGTTGGCTTTGTTACCCAGAAGGCATTGAATGTCGGTATCGATGGCAGTCGAAAGGCGGTCCATGCGGTAACCAACAAGGTGCTGCGTGGGCTCAATGACGAGCAACTGAAGGGGTTTCTCGGCCATTACGCCGGCATTATTCGCCCGCGATAACACCCCTTCAGGGTCAAGAAAGGCCGGCTATGCCGGCTTTTTTTTATCCGTAAGAGATCAGGACTTGAGCCGGTATCCGGACAGGAATATCCAGCGTACCGCGACAAGGCAGGCCAGCAGGAATACCACGGTCATGCCCAGGCTGACGGCAACACTGACATCGGCAACGCCATAGAAACTCCAGCGGAACCCGCTGACCAGGTAAACCACCGGGTTGAACAGGGTGATGGTCTGCCACACGGGCGGTAACATGTCGATGGAGTAGAAAGTGCCGCCCAGGAATGTCAGTGGCGTCACCACCATCATGGGCACCACCTGCAGTTTCTGGAAGGAATCCGCGAGGATGCCGATGATGAAGCCGAACAGGCTGAAGCTCACGGCCGTCAGCACCAGGAACGCCAGCATCCAGAACGGATGCTCAATGCTGTAGTCCACAAACAGGCGGGCGGTGGCGATGATCAGCAGTCCCAGGATGATGGACTTGCTGGCTGCGGCACCGACATAGCCGATTACCACTTCCAGCCAAGATACCGGTGCCGACAGGACTTCGTAGATGGTGCCGGAAAACTTCGGCATGTAGATGCCGAACGCGGCATTGGAAATGCTCTCGTTGAGCAGGGACAGCATGACCAGCCCGGGGATGATGAAAGCGCCATAGCTGATGCCGTCAATGGCGACCATGCGCGAACCAATGGCCGAGCCAAAGACAATGAAGTAGAGGCAGGTGGACAGTACCGGTGATGCCACACTTTGCATCAGTGTGCGCCAGGCGCGGGCCATCTCGAAACGGTAGATGGCACGGATAGCATGAACATTCATGACACTTCTCCCGACGGATCGCCCTGGTGAACCAGCTGCACGAAAATTTCCTCCAGCGAACTCTCCCGCGTATGCAGGTCCTGGTAGTCGATGCCGAGCTGGTTGAGCTGGCGCAGCAGGCTGGCGATGCCGGCATGCCCGGATTCGCCCTCGAACGTGAACGTCAGCGACAGACCGTCATCAGACAGGGACAGCTGTTGGTCGGCGAGGCTTTCCGGGATCTGTGCCAGCGGTGCCTGCAGGGTCAGTGTCAGTCTGCGCTGTCCGAGCCTGCGCATCAGGGTGGCCTTTTCCTCGACCATGATGATACGGCCCTTGTTGATGACACCGATGCGGTCTGCCATCTCCTCGGCTTCCTCGATGTAATGCGTGGTCAGGATGACGGTCACATCGCGATCGCGCAGACGGCGCACCATCTCCCACATGTCGCGGCGCAGTTCCACATCGACGCCGGCGGTGGGCTCATCGAGAAACAGGATGTCGGGTTCATGGGACAGGGCCTTGGCGATCATGACGCGCCGTTTCATGCCACCGGAAAGCGTCATGATGCGGGCATCCTTCTTGTCCCACAGGCTCAGGTCACGTAGCAGGCCGGCGATCAGCTCATCGTTGCGCGGCTTGCCGAACAGGCCACGGCTGAACCGCACCGTGTCCCACACCGTTTCAAAGGCATCCGTGGACAACTCCTGGGGGACAAGCCCGATGGCCTGGCGCGCAGCCCGGTAATCACGCACCACATCGTGGCCTCCGGCGCTGATGGTACCGGAGGTGGGCATGACAATGCCGCAAATGGTGCTGATGAGCGTGGTCTTGCCGGCACCGTTGGGGCCCAGCAGGGCGAAGATTTCGCCGCGTTCAATGGTCAGGGAAATATTATCCAGCGCCCGGAATCCGCCCTGGTAGACCTTGCAGAGTGACTGGATGTCGATGATGGCAGACACATACCCTCCATGCCCCGATGCGCCGTAGATCGGGGGTCAAGGGTACGGGCTCTGCCGGTGAAGGGAAAGCCTGTTGTGCTGGCGCAGCTGGCCGGCGGCAGATGCACGCCGCCAGGCGCCAGGGCGGTGCTGGCCGGGGGTCAGTTGCCCGGGTAGAGATGGTCGCTCATGTCTTCCAGGTCCTTGCTCAGGCGCGCCCAGGCGGCGTCCATGCTGGACGATACGCTGGGTACGGAATCCTGCAGGCCCTGGCGCAACTCGTCGATGCGCTGCTGCAGCTCAAGGAACATATCCTGAAGCTCCATCTTGTGGTGCTCGATCTGTGCAGCGGCATCGCCGCCCTCGACACGGGCACGCTGCTCAATCACTTCCAGCTCCGAGTTCCATTCATCCAGTTTCGTTTTCAGGCGTTCGAAGTAATCACGGGTGGATAACATGTCTTCCTCCTGTGGCGCCTTCCTGGGTACTGCTAGCCAGGGCAGCAGAGGCGCCGTTTTGCTGACCCCGGACTGTCTTCGTTATTCGTGCATCTTTCGTACCACCCTCGCGCCGGTGCGCTGGAGGGTCAAGGGCAATACCGGGCATATGCCAAATCACGATAAGGCGCGGTTGCGCCTGCGACCCCGGCGATAGCGCCCTGTGCGCCCCCAACTGGTGCGCACAGCACCATTATGGTGATGCCGGTCGGGCGCTCGGCATGCCATATTTCTATAACGCGATGATATTTATAGGGATTGTTATTCTGGCCCGGTTCTTGAAGTAGTCTGCAGTGAGCACTCTTGGTGACAGCCAATGAGACAATCTGAAGCAATAGAGCGCTAGGGTTCCGGTCACGGAGCACAACTTCGTGATGACTGGTCCGAGAGCACTCGACCTTTCAGTGAAGGGTTACACGGCGGGATAAAAGCCCGGGAGACCTGATTGGCATCAGCCAGGCGTTCTCCTTGTGCGGGCGTCGCCACCTTTCTGGGAGGAAACACATGAAACGTCTGATCAACCTTGCCCCGAGTCCGGCTGCGCGCCTGATGCTGGGGTTATTACCTTTCCTTCTTCTCCTGCTGCTGTACCTGGTGGCATCCGATGCGCGGCTCACCGAGAACCCGGGCGACAAACTGCTGCCTGCGTTCAGCCAGATGGGTGATGCCATGGAACGCCTCGCCACCGAGCCGAGCAAGCGCAGCGGCGAGCTGGTGTTCTGGCAGGATACCGCCAGCAGCCTGCAACGACTCGGGCTGGGCGTACTGATTGCCGCAGTACTGGGACTGCTGGTGGGCATGTTTACCGGGGCGCTGCCAATGGTGTCAGCCAGCATGTCGCCGCTGCTCACCGTCATATCCCTGGTGCCGCCGCTGGCCCTGTTGCCGATCCTGTTTATCGTCTTTGGACTGGGTGAAGTGTCAAAGGTGGCGTTGATTGCCATCGGCATCACGCCCTTCATTGCCCGGGACCTGCAACAGCGCACGCGGGAAATTCCTGCCGAGCAGCTGGTCAAGGCGCAGACGCTGGGTGCCAGCACCACCCAGATCCTTGTGCGGGTAGTGCTGCCGCAACTGTTCCCGCGCCTGATCGACAGTGTGCGGCTGTCGTTGGGCGCCGGCTGGCTGTTCCTGATTGCGGCTGAGGCGATTGCTGCCACTGACGGTCTTGGCTATCGCATATTCCTCGTGCGTCGTTACCTGTCAATGGACGTGATCCTGCCGTATGTCGCCTGGATCACACTGCTGGCGTTCCTGTTCGACTGGGTGCTGCGCCAGAGTAACCGCCGACTGTTTCCGTGGTATGCCCAGGGAGGTGCCTCATGATCGAAGCCCACAATGTCAGTAAAGCGTACGGCGATACACAGGTACTGGAACGGATCAGCATGAATGTCGGCGATGGTGAGTTCATTACCATGGTCGGCGCTTCCGGGTGCGGCAAGAGTACCTTCCTGAAAATGCTGCTGGGCACGGAATCACCCACGGGCGGTGAACTGGTCCTGGATGGCAAGCCGATCCCGGACGAACCTGGCCCGGACCGCGGCATCGTGTTCCAGCAATATTCCGTGTTTCCCCATCTTTCCGTGCTGGAAAATGTGATGGTGGCCTGTGCGTTCAGTCGCCCGGGCATTGGCTGGCTGATCGGCAATGCGCGGCTGTCGGCAAAGCGCCAGTCCATGGAGCTGCTGGAAAGGGTGGGCCTGACCGCGGCGATAAACCGGTATCCGCACGAGTTGTCCGGCGGCATGAAGCAGCGTCTTGCCATCGCCCAGGCGCTGATCAACCAGCCACGTATCCTGCTGCTGGATGAGCCCTTTGGCGCCCTCGATCCCGGCATCCGCGCCGACATGCATGAACTGGTTCTGCAGCTGTGGCGCGAAACCGGGCTCACCGTGTTCATGGTGACCCATGACCTGAAAGAAGGCTTTTACCTCGGCACCCGTCTGTGGGTTTTCGACAAGCTGCGTAACGACCCCCAGGCCCCGGGCGCGTTTGGCGCCACCATTACCTATGACCTGAAAGTGGGAGAGGTGGACCCGGAAACCTACGACACGATCAGTTCGCGCGTGCATGAGACGGCGCGTGCGGTGGAGGAAACCCTGCCGGAGGTGATGCCATGATGCGTTCGGTCGCCTATGAAGCGGAGATTGCCCCGGGCGGGCACTGGTCCCTGCGCCTGCGACGCGGTACCGCATTACGCATGACCGACGTCGAGGGTGGGGCCAATGTGGGCATGGTGTTCTTCAATCCGGAAAACCTGCTGGAGCGGTATAACGCGCCGGACACCCTGAAGGGCCAGCACACCTTCAAGCTGACCCGCGGCAACTGCCTGTATTCGGACATGGGGCGCATATTTGCCTCCGTGGTCGAGGACACGGTGGGCTGGCATGAAACGGTATGCGGTAACAGTCATGCCGAGCACGTGGCCGCCCGTTGGGGCAAGCGGGACTACCAGCGTGACAGGAACGATTGGCACCAGAACGGCACCGATGCCTTTCTGGTGGAACTGGCCAAGTACGGGCTGGGGCGTGCGGACCTGCCAGCCAACGTCAACTGGTTCTCCCGTGTCGCCACTGACGCGGAAGGCAACATGCGCCTGGTGGCGGGCAACAGTCCCGCGGGCAGCCAGGTCACACTGCGGTTCGAGATGGATACCCTGCTACTGCTGCATACCTGTCCGCATCCCCTCAGCGAAGCGCAGGTGTACCCGGCCCGCCCGGTACATTTGTCCATCGGGCTGGCAGAGCCCCTTCGCGACGATGATGTTTGCCTCAATCACTGCGACGAGAATGGGCGTGGGTTCCGCAATAACGCCCTGTATTACCTGGGCGCGGAAAAGGAGTGCCTGTCATGATCCTTGAAAGCAAGCTGGATGTGGCGCAGGCCGGGTTCCGGCAAACGGTGGACGCTGGCGACTACTTCCTCAAGGTGCTTGAGAAAGGCGCCACATTGCGCATTCTGGACCTGGAAGGCAACCAGGCTGCCGACACCCTGTTCTTCAACGCCAGTGATCCGTCGGAGCGCTACAGCGCAGTGGACACCCTGCGCGAGCAGGGCAATGTCTACCTCACGGCCGGGTCATCCCTGCGTTCCAATCTCAACAACATCATGCTGGATGTGGTGGCCGACACCTGCGGGCGTCACGATACCCTGGGTGGCGCCTGTGCCACGGAGAGCAATACCGTTCGCTATGATCTGGAAAAACGCTGCATGCATGCGTGTCGTGACAGCTGGATGCTGGCCATCGCCGAACATCCCGAGTTCGGTATCGCCAAGCAGGACATCGGCCACAACATCAACTTCTTCATGAACGTGCCGGTGACAGAGGATGGTGGGCTGACGTTCGAGGATGGCATATCGGCACCGGGCAAATATGTGGAGCTGACCGCGCGCATGGATGTCATTGTGCTGATATCCAATTGCCCGCAGCTCAACAACCCCTGTAACGGCTACAACCCGACACCCATCGAGGTCCTCGTCTGGGGTTGATAACAATGAAATGTCTTCAGTGGACGGCCACTGTCGTAGTCATCACCGGGACGACCCGGCACAGGTGATAGAGATGTTCGAAAAAGTCCTGATTGCCAACCGCGGTGCCATTGCCGTGCGTATTATCCGCACCCTTCGTCATATGGGCATTCGCTCGGTGGCTGTTTATGCGCACAGTGATGCCGACAGCCTGCACGTGCGACTGGCGGATGAGAGCTGGAGCCTGGGTGATGGCGGTGCGGCGCAGACCTATCTGGATATCGACCGGATACTGGCCATTGCCAGGGAGTCTGGCGCTGGCGCGATCCATCCCGGTTACGGGTTCCTGAGTGAAAATGCCGGTTTCGTGACGCGCTGCGAGGACGCCGGCATTGCCTTCATCGGCCCCACGGCGGAACAGATGCGCAGCTTTGGCCTCAAGCACCGTGCCAGAGAGCTGGCGGTGGCGGCAAATGTGCCGCTGTCCCCGGGTACCGACCTCCTTGAGGACGTGGAGGATGCCTGCTCACAGGCCCGGTCCATCGGTTATCCGGTGATGCTGAAGAGCACGGCTGGCGGCGGCGGCATCGGCATGAAAGTGTGCCAGGACGAAGACGAACTGCGCGACGCATTCGACAGCGTACGCCGCCTGGGCGCCAACAACTTTGCCGACGACAGCGTGTTCCTGGAGAAATTCATTGCCCGCGCCCGGCACATCGAGGTGCAGGTATTCGGCGACGGTAACGGCAAGGCACTGGCTATTGGTGAACGTGACTGTTCAAGCCAGCGCCGCAACCAGAAAGTGGTGGAAGAATGCCCGGCGCCGCACCTGAGTGATGACCAGCGCCAGCACCTGCATGCCACGGCGGAACGTCTGCTGGCGTCGGTGGATTATCGCAATGCCGGGACGGTGGAGTTCATCTATGACGCAGACACCGGGGATTTCTATTTTCTTGAAGTGAACACGCGCCTTCAGGTGGAGCATGGGGTTACCGAAGAGGTGTTTTCGGTGGACCTGGTGGAGTGGATGGTGGCGCTGTCCGCCGGACAGGCCCCGGATATCGACCGCGCGCGGCAACAGCTGCATGCCTCGGGCCATGCGATCCAGGTGCGACTCTATGCGGAAGACCCGTTTCGTAATTTCCAGCCCTGCCCGGGCCTGCTGACCGAGGTAAATTTTCCCGCCGGCGACGGCATCCGTATCGACAGCTGGGTCGAGGCTGGCATTGAAGTGCCGCCGTATTTCGATCCCATGCTGGCGAAAGTCATCGTCCATGGCAGTGACCGTGAGCACGCGCTGGAAAAGATGGCGCAGGTGCTCGCACAGACGCGTCTGTATGGCAGTGAGACCAACCTGTCGTACCTGCGTGCCCTGGTGGCCGACCCGGTGTTGCAGGCGGGCGAGGTGACCACACGCTACCTGAATGATTTTCACTGGCAGCCGAGCCGGATGGATGTGTTGCAGGGCGGCACCCAGACAACCGTGCAGGATTATCCGGCACGCAGCGGCTACTGGCATGTGGGTGTGCCGCCCTCAGGACCCTTCGACAGCTGCTCGTTCCGGCTTGCCAATCGGCTGCTGGAAAACGATGCCGGTTGCGCCGGCCTGGAGATCACCATGCAGGGGCCGGTGCTCCAGTTCAGCGCTGACACCCAGGTCGTGGTTGCCGGTGCCGATTGTCCGGTGACCCTGGATGAGCAGCCTGTCGCACAATGGTCGGTGGTGGATGTGAAGGCCGGCCAGGTGCTGGCCATCGGACGCATTGCCGAGACGGGCGCCCGTGCCTACCTGTGCGTGCGCGGTGGCATCCTGTGTCCACTGTATCTTGGTTCCCGTGCCACGTTCACCCTCGGCCAGTTTGGCGGCCACAACGGTCGTGCCCTGAGAGCCGGGGATGTGCTGCACCTGTCGGCCCAGCAGGACCCGGTACCAGCAAGCACACTGGCGCCGGCACAGCGGCCGGACATTTCCGCGCACTGGCACTTGCACGTCATTTACGGCCCACACGGGGCACCGGATTTCTTTACAGAAGCGGACGTGGACATGTTTTTCGGCACGGACTGGGAGGTGCACTACAACTCCAGTCGCACCGGTATCCGGCTGGTCGGTCCGAAGCCTGAATGGGCCCGCAAGGATGGCGGTGAAGCCGGCCTGCATCCCTCCAATATCCACGATAACGCCTATGCCTTCGGTACCGTGGACTTTACCGGCGACATGCCGGTGATTCTTGGCCCTGACGGGCCGTCACTGGGTGGCTTTGTCTGCCCGGCCACGGTGGTCCAGGCCGATCTCTGGAAACTGGGCCAGTTGCGTGCCGGTGACCGGATCCGCTTCGTGCCCATCGCCCTTGAGCAGGCGGTGGCCATGGAGGCCCGTCAGCGTGATGCCATAGAGGCCCTGCAGTGGCCGCAGCCAGAGGCTGTGGCCGTTGCACCGCAGACACCGGTTGTGCGCACCGAGCCGGCCAGCCGTTTCGGCGATGAAATCTGTTACCGGGTGGCGGGCGATCATTTCCTGTTGGTGGAGTACGGCGAGAAAGTGCTGGACGTCCGTCTGCGCTTTCGCGTGCACGCCCTGATGCGCTGGCTGGAAGACAATCGCCTGCCGGGGCTCAGGGAACTGACTCCCGGCATTCGTTCCTTGCAGCTGCACTATGACAGCCAGACGCTGTCGCTGGATGCGCTGCTCGCGCACCTGGAATCTGCAGAGCAGGCGCTGGCCGAGCAACTGGATACCCTCAGCGTGCCTTCACGCATTGTCCATTTGCCACTGTCGTGGGATGACGAGGCCTGTCACCAGGCCATCGAGAAATACATGCAGTCAGTGCGCCGCGATGCGCCCTGGTGTCCCAGCAACCTGGAGTTCATCCGTCGCATCAACGGGCTGGAAGACATCCAGGCCGTGAAAGATGTCCTGTTTGAGGCGTCTTACCTGGTCATGGGGCTGGGTGATGTGTATCTGGGTGCACCGGTGGCCACACCCGTGGATCCGCGTCATCGGCTGGTAACCACCAAGTACAACCCGGCACGCACATGGACGGCAGAGAACTCGGTGGGCATCGGTGGCTCATACCTGTGTGTGTATGGCATGGAGGGTCCGGGTGGCTACCAGTTTGTCGGTCGCACCCTGCAGATGTGGAACCGTTACCGCCAGACGACGGAGTTCCAGCAGCCGTGGCTGCTGCGTTTCTTTGACCAGATTCGCTTTCATGAAGTCAGTCATGAAGAGCTTGAACAGATACGCCGTGATTTCCCGGTGGGCCGTTATCCACTCAGGATCGAGGACACCGAATTCCGTCTGGCGGATTACGAGCAGTTCATGACTGATAACGCGGAGGGCATCGAAGCGTTCCGCAGTCATCGCGAGCAGGCCTATGCCGACGAGCTGGAACGGTGGCACGCCACCGGTCAGTTCAATTTCCAGCCGCAGGAACAGGAAAGTGCAACAGCTGAGGTGTCCTGGCCTGAAGACAGCACACCGGTTGACAGCCCGGTGGCCGGCTCCGTCTGGCAAGCGTCTGTGGCAGAGGGAGAGACCGTGGCCATCGGTGACACGCTGATGGTGCTGGAATCCATGAAGATGGAGATCCCGGTGCAGGCGCCGGTGGCTGGCAAGGTCATCGCGGTACTGCATGCAGAGGGTGGCCGGGTCGGTGCAGGCCAGCCACTGGTGGTAATACAGTCAGACAGGGAGGAAGACTGATGATCAAGGGAATGACCGTGGGCGCGCTGCGTGCGGCCTACCAGTCCGGCACGCTGGCACCGGGTGAGGTGATGGCGGATATCCGCCGGCGGGCAGGTGATTATGCGGACCACAATATCTGGATCACGCTGTTGGATGAACAGCAGCAGGCCCCCTGGCTGGCGCGGCTGGAGAACATGGACCCGGCCACCCATCCGCTCTGGGGTGTGCCCTTTGCCATCAAGGACAATATTGACCTGGCCGGCGTGCCCACCACGGCCGGGTGTGAGGCGTATGCCTACGTGCCGGAAGAGCACGCGGAAGTGGTGCGTCGCCTGATCGACGCCGGCGCCATTCCGGTGGGTAAAACCAACCTCGACCAGTTTGCCACCGGGCTCAATGGCACCCGTTCCCCCTGGGGGGCCTGCGCCAACGCATTTGATGACAACTACATCAGCGGCGGGTCAAGCTCGGGTTCAGCGGTGGCTGTGGCGCTGGGACTGAGTGTATTCAGCCTGGGCACGGACACCGCCGGTTCGGGCCGTGTGCCAGCTGCGTTCAACAACCTTGTCGGTCTCAAGCCCACCCGCGGGCTGGTGTCCGCGCGCGGCGTTGTGCCAGCCTGCCGTTCGCTGGACTGTGTCAGTGTGTTTGCCCATGACACCGGTGATGCGCATGCGGTACTGAGTGTGATCGAAGGCGAGGATCCGCGCGATTGCTTCAGCCGCGCCAATGCCCCGCATAACGGCCATTGGCAATACGGCTGCTCAAACGCGCCGGTGACCCTGGGTGTCATTCCTTCGCACCAGTTACGCTTCTTCGGTGACGCGGCCTACCAGGGTGCCTATCACCAGCTGCTTGATCGCCTGGCCAGCAGCGGGGTGTCGCTGGTGGAGATTGATTACCGGCCGTTTGCCGAAGCGGCCGAGCTGCTATATCAGGGCCCGTGGGTGGCCGAACGTTACCTGGTCATTCGCGATCTGCTGGCACAGCAGCCGGATGCGGTGCTGCCCGTGATCAGGGACATCATCAGCAAGGGTGAGACGCCCGCGGCCACCGACCTGTTTGCCGCCCAGTACCGTCTGCAGGCGCTGTCGGTGACTTGCCGTGAGCAACTGGAAAGGGTCGATGCCATGCTGACACCCACCGCCGGTCGTCTGTACACCCGCGAACAGATGCTGGAGGACCCGATCCGGCTCAACAATGAGCTGGGTTATTACACCAACTTCATGAACCTGCTGGATCTCTGTTCGGTGGCATTGCCGGGCGGATTCACCGAGCAGGGTTTGCCGTTTGGTATCACGCTGGTGGCCGATTGCTTCAGTGACCGGGCGTTGTTGTCGCTGGGTGCCCAGTTGGCGCCGCTGCTGAATGGGGAGACCCTGGATACGCCGATGCCCCAGGGACGGCGAGCAGATGCCCGACATGTTGAGGTATTGGTCTGTGGCGCCCATCTCGATGGCCTGCCACTGAACTGGCAGCTGCGTGACCGGGGAGCAATGCTGTTGCGCAAGACCCGCACGGCGCCTCATTACCGCTTTTATGCCCTGGCTGGCGGTCCGCCGTATCGGCCGGGCCTGGTGTATGACGAACAGCAGGGTGCTGCGGTTGATGTGGAGATCTGGCAGATTCCGGTGATTCATTTCGGCAGCTTCGTGGCAGCGATTCCAGCACCGCTGGGGATTGGCAAGGTGGTGCTGGAGGACGGCAGCGAAGTCAGCGGCTTTATCTGCGAGCCCCGCGCGCTGCAGGGCGCACAGGACATCACTGCGATCGGCAACTGGCGCGACTACATGGCTGAGAAGATGGCGGGCCAGGCGGCAGCGGAACGTGTTCCTTAATAGCGGATCATGATAAAGAGACGGCGCAACGGGTGTGCCTGAGCATAAGAACCGAAAGTGGACAAAAAAGGGTGTTGATAATAGGTATTTGTTCGTACTATTGATGGAGTTGTGCGCTGCACCTGTGGCGTCGTAACAGTCAATCAGGGCTACCTTTACCAGGGAGAGGGTAATGGGCCAGACCTCGAATACCTATGGGGGCGAACTGGAAGTACGTCCTCTTGCGGGATGGTCAGAAACGTTCTGGCAGCATCTCGAGCCGTACAAGCAAGCCATTGTCGAGCATCCGCTTTTCTGCGGCATGTCTGACGGATCCCTGCCCGCCGGTACCTATCGGCAAGCGCTGCGGGCGTTCTACCCGCTGGTGGAAAACTTTCCCAAATACATGGCCTTGAACCTGGCCAAGGTACGCCTGCATTTGCCGGGTCATGAGCCGGCCAAGGTCTGGCTGATCGACAACATCAAGATCGAGCAACGGCACGCCTACTGGTACGAGGACTGGGCGGCCGGATTTGGTATTGACGCCCAGACGTTGCGCACGCTGGTGCCACGGCCGGCAGCGGATGCGGTCAACCACTTCCTCTGGGAAACCGGGCGCCAGGCCTCACTGGAAGAAGGAATCGCCGCCACCAATATCGCCATTGAGTGGGCCACCGGTGAGTGGTCGCGATCCGTGTATGAGGGCATGAAGCTGTACCAGAAACGCGGTGACGCACAGCCATCACGGAGAACCCTGGCCTGGCTACGCGCGCATGCCGCTTACGATGACATGCACCCGTATGAAGCGATGGAACTGGTGCGGCGTATCTGCGAAACGCCGGCGCAGCAGGACCGCGCCCTGCAGGCCGCGAAACGGGGCATGGCCTATTACCGGCTTGCCCTGGACGACTGCCTGGCCGAGGGCATGGCTTCCACAGAGGACGAACAGGAAAGGGCACGAACCGCCTGACGCAAGTACAACAACGGAGACTGACAGTGGCTACGGACAGCTATACGGTCAAACCGCAAACAGACAGCGAGCAGCGGCGACAGCTGGCGCTTCTCTACCGGTTGTTGCATGCGCGACTGCCGGTGCTTTTCAATCTCCCCGGGCATGTAGAGCGGGCGTTTCGCCGTAGCATCTGTGTGTTGGCCAACGAATTCCTGCGCAGCTCCATTTATGGCCTGATCATCCTCTACCTGCTGGTGGTCTCGCCGGTGATGCTGTTCTCCGATGATGTCGACAAGGGGTTGTGGTTCTGGTGGGCGGTGTTTCCCATCGGCGTGGTCTTGGCAGGTCTGTGGCTTTTTACCCAGGTGGAGCACAAGGCCCAGTACGTCGAACAGGTGCTTGCCGTTGCCGTATGGGTGTGTCTTTCAGGCACGCTCTATGGCGCGTTGCGGTTGGGCGACAGTTTTCTTGGCTATGTCGCGGGCTTCGAATCAGTATACATCGTCATCATTGCGTTTTCGGTGCTGCGCATCCGCCTGGTCATGGCGCTTATGGCCTGCCTGGCCGCGCTGGTGATGGCGCTGGCACTGGTGGCCGTAACCTCGGTGATCATGGACTGGGTCAGCATCAACCTGTTCTTTACCGCGCCACTGCTGGTAGGGCTGGTAAACGGCTATATCCAGGAGTCCACGGGGCGCCATGATTTCCTGTTGTCATCGTACCAGCGCTGCCAGACGGCATTGCTGCGTGAGGTGATGCTGGCGGGCGACCGTGGCGAGGACGAGCAGCAGTGCCTGGCCTCCGCCCTGCTGGCGATCGGGGAAAACATGCGCTGGTGTGGGGTTGCGGTGGTATCGCCGGGCCGGGATCCGGCCTGGGAAATGGAGGCCGGCTGGTTGCGTCAGGACGTGCCCGGGGACGATGACCAGCCTGAGTTTTGGCACTTTGCCGCGGTGCACCGTCTCGCCTCGGCAGCCTGCCAGAGACGGGAGATGGTGGCCGGTCCGCTGCCGCCGGCAGCTCCCGGGGCCGGCTATTGCCTGGCAGTACCAATAGCCATCAATGACGGCGAACAGAGTGTGCTGCTGTGCTGGAGCGAAGAGGACCAGTTCCAGGATCCTGAATTCCTCGATTTCATGGCCCAGGTATCGGACCACATTGGTCGTTTCCTGGACCGTATCCGCCAGAAGATGCAGCTACAGTACATGGCGCTGCATGACTCGCTGACAGGCCTGTACAACCGCAGTGCATTTATTGAGCGCCTGTCTGATGCCATGGCGCGTCACCGCCGTGACCCCGCGTTGCAGATCTGTGTTCTGTTCATGGACCTGGATCGTTTCAAGTGGGTGAACGACAACCTCGGCCACCAGGCCGGTGACTGTCTGTTGCAGACCTTCAGTGAGCGCCTGAAGGCGAACTTCCGTGAGGACGATATCATCGCCCGGCTGGGTGGGGATGAGTTCGCACTGGTGCTGGAAGGCCTGCCAATTGCCGATGTTATGACGCTGGTGGAACGTATTCGGGCCACCTATGACACCCCAATCACCATGGGTGATGTGCAGGTGCACGTCGTGGCCAGCGTCGGTATTGCTTTCGTTTCCCGCGATCACAGGGATGCAGATGCCGTGCTGGGGGAGGCGGACAGCGCCATGTATGCGGCCAAGCACGAACGTGCTGGTGAGTGCCGAATCTATGACGAAAATCTGTCCTCGCGCGTGCTGCCCATGCCGGGCAGGCATCGTTAACTGGTCTGGCACCAGCGTTCACGCAGACTCTACGTCTCGGACCACAGGGTAGGAAACATCGCGGCCGGCGATATCAATGCCGGTCACTGTTGAATGTGCTTTGAAGGAGGCCGCATGAGCGATAGTCAT
The DNA here is from genome assembly GCA_029212745.1 of Alcanivoracaceae bacterium. GTDB lineage: Bacteria > Pseudomonadota > Gammaproteobacteria > Pseudomonadales > Alcanivoracaceae > JARGOL01. The sequence goes on along the minus strand of JARGOL010000001.1, from coordinate 142,602 downwards.
ACCTACAAGAAAGTGGAAGTGGTGGGCTCATCACGCACCAGCATTGAAGACGCGGTACAGAACGCGCTGACCGAGTGCAGCAAGAGCCTCAAGCACATGGACTGGTTCGAAGTCACCGAGACCCGTGGCCACATTGAAGACGGCAAGGTGGGGCACTACCAGGTCACATTGAAGGTCGGCTTCCGCATCGATCACAGCTGATGCCGAAGCGCCCCTGGCGCCTAATGGGCGGCAGGGGCTGAATCGTCCGCAAGACCACTGTAATAGAGCAGGCCGTTTTCCAATAGCGCTGATATCTGGCTGCCCGGCTGGGCGGTGGCGAACAGGTGGCCCTGGACTTCGGTGCAGCCCAGTCGCTTGAGATATTCCAGCTGCAGGTGCGTTTCCACACCTTCTGCCACCAGGTGCAGGTCCAGGCCCTTGCCCAGGGCGATGATGGCGTCGACGATGCAGGCATCGCGCTGTCCCTGGTTGATGTCCGAGACGAAGTTGCGATCGATCTTGAGCGTGTGGATGGGAAACTGTTGCAGGTACGACAGCGAGCTGTAGCCCATGCCGAAATCGTCGATGGCAATACGGATGCCGTGACGGCTTAACGCCAGCAACTTCTGGATCACGTTTTTCTTGTTGTGCACGATGGTGCTTTCCGTGATTTCCAGTTCCAGCTGTTCCCCGGCGATGCCATGCTGTTGCAGGGTGTCGAGCACAAAGCGAACGAAGTCGGCCTGCTCAAGCTGCCGGGGCGATACATTGACCGACACCCGCACGCGGTGCTCACTGTGACCATTCCATCGCGCCATCTCCGCACAGCTGGCCTGCAGTGCCCAATTGCCGATGGGCACGATCAGGTTGGTGTCCTCGGCCAGCTGTATGAATTCGCCCGGTAGCACCAGGCCCCTGATGGGGTGATGCCAGCGAATCAGCGATTCCATGCCCACGATTTCGCCACTGGCACTGCTGATCTTGGGCTGGAAGAACATGTGGAACTGCTCCTGTTCCAGCGCCAACCGCAATTCGCGCTCCAGCGTTACCCGTGAGGTAAATTCAAGGTTCATGTCTTCGTTGAAGTACTGGAAGCTGTCCTTGCCATTGGCCTTGACGTAGTACATGGCGATGTCGGCCTTCTGGCACAGGGTTTCCAGCTCCTCACCGGCATCCGGGTAGATGGCGATGCCGATACTGGTTGTCACATACAGCTCGTGACCGTCGATGACGAAGGGTGCAGCCATCTCATTCAGTATTTTCTGGGCGATGGTGCCGGCGTCCTTGCGTTCGCGAATATCGGGCAGCAGCAGGGTGAACTCATCGCCACCAAAACGACACAGCGTGTCCTCATCGCGCAGGCAGCTACTGAGTCTCTGGGTCACGGCCTTCAGGAGCTGGTCACCGATGGCGTGACCGAGGGAATCGTTGATGATCTTGAAGCGATCAAGGTCCAGGAACATCACGGCAAGCAGGCCCGATATCCGGCGCGCGTGGGCAATGGCCTGATGCAGCCGGTCATTGAACAGGGCGCGGTTGGGCAGGCCAGTGAGCAGGTCATGGTAGGCCTGGTAGTTGATCAGCTGTTCGGTCTGCTTGCGATGGGTCACGTCTCGCGCGACGCCGTACGTGCCCATGAAGCTACCTTTCATTTTTCCTGTCTGGCTGTTGTAGATGCCGGTGGAATTGAGCTCAACAGGCAGGATGTGGGTGTCGAAATAGCGCGCTGCGCTGGACGGGTTGCGGCTGCGTAGCCGAATTTCCGCATTTCGGGTGGCCCGTGCGCCGGTGCGGCGCTCGTTGAAGATGTAGCGGGCTATTTCCAGATCGTCCTCATGCACCAGCAGGGAGTAGTGCTTGCCGATCAGGTCGTCACGGTCATATTGCAGAAGCTTGCTCAGGGTGTCGTTGACGAAGGTGAAACAGCCGGATTCATCCAGCATGTAGACGATGTCCGGCGAGTTATTGACGATATAGCGGTGCAGGCGTTCCGAGTCGCGCAAGGCAAACTCCAGCTGTTGCTGGCGCAGCAGGATTTCCCGGGTCTTCAGGGCGTTCTTCAGTGTGGTGAGGATTTCGTCGGGGACATAAGGCTTGCGGATATAGTCGTAGGCGCCCTCGCGCAGGCATTCCTTGACGTCGTCGAAGGAGGTTTCGCCGCTGACGACAATGGTCTGCAGGCCCGGCAGCTCCGCGCTGATGTGGTTGAGCACATCATGGCCGGAGATATCAGGCATCCTCAGGTCCAGCAGCACAGCGTCGTAGTCATTGGCCTTGAGCAGATCAAGGGCCTTCCTGCCACCGCGGGCGGCATCGACCTGGTAGCCCTCCAGGCGCAGCAACTCACACAGGCTGTCGAGCAACTCGTCCTGATCATCAACGACCAGTATATGGGCCTGCTCTGCACGATTACCGGGATTGCGTGGTGGCATTTTGGATTGCCCTTTTGTTGTTGTTATGAGGTGTGGTGCAGGGAACCAGTAGCTGGAACCGGGTGCCGCTGCGGTCGCTGTGGCAATGCACCAGCGCCTGCATTTCATCGGCCAGGTTCTTGACGATGGACAGGCCCAGGCCGGAATGATTGCCGCCCTTGGTGCTGTTTACTGGTGAGAAAAGGTTGTCGCGCACACGCTCGGGCAGGCCAGGACCGTTGTCGCTGATGCCGATCTCCACGTAACGCGCGTCGCCGATATGCCAATTGCCGTGACTGGTGACAGTGATTGTGTTCTCTCCTGTGGTGGCTTCTATGGCATTGCCGATCAGGTTGGCAAGGATCTGCTCCAGGGCCAGACGGTTTGCCCGTATGCTGGGCAGGCCGTCATCCAGTTGCATCTCTACAGTGCGTCCGCTGTCTGACTGGTCAATGATGCGGGCCGTCGCTTCACGAATGACCCGATTGATGTCCAGGGTGTCGGACGCCTGGGCCAGGTTCTGAGAACGTTGCCGGTACTGTGACAGCATCTCGGCGATGCGTGTAATTTCGTTGTCCAGTTGATCCAGTGTGGCGCGGTCGCCATCACTGGATTTGCGCTTGAGGACATAGACCTGGTTGCGCATGGCTGTAATCGGGTTGGACAGCTCATGATAGATCTCACGGACCAGCTGGGCCGGCTGCTCGCTGGCTGACGGATCACTACTTGCAAGAAAGCCCTGCAGGAGCTGTGCCATGTTGCTGATAATGCCGCGCACCATATGGTTGTCGAGCAGCGCACGTTGGTCAGGACTGTCCAGGCGTAGCACCATCACACCCAGCCGGGCGTCTGCCGTGGTCAGCGGCAGGCAGCAGAACCCGGTACCGCCCATCAGCAATTCGATCTGCCGGTCCAGCATGCTCAACGCAAATGACTCTGCGTCGAGGGAATCGGTTGCTTCATTCTCCAGCAGCGCGTGCGCGACCAGGTTGTCACCGGGTTGCAGTGGCGCGCGCATATCCGCCAGGCGCTGTGCCTGCCCCGGTGCGGGATACCCATGCAGGTAGCGGCGGTCGGCGCTAGCAAGAAACAGCGCGGTCTGGCCAAAGTAGGGCGCCAGCTGTCGCGCGGCCATGGTAGCCAGCGAATCCAGCGAACGGGCACTGGCCAACTCCAGGTGTGAGACCTGGCGCAGGGCCAGACTGCCCAGTGCGCTGCGCAGGTCCGTGACAGCCTCGTTCTGCCGTGCGCAGAAAGCGTCCGGATCAAGTTTTACCCAGCTCAGGGCGTCTGTGCTGCTGCGTGCCGTGTCCAGGCACTGTTTGATGACAGCGGTTTCGATGCCGAGCAGACGGCTGGCATCTCTGACGGCACCCGCATCCACCGGGGCCTTGCGCAGCAGGCGCTCGGCCAGGTGCAGGGTGCGCACCAGCAGGGTGCTGTTGTCATAGTGATCGGCCGGCTGGAACAGGAGCTGGACGGCATCGACAAGATGGCTGTCCAGTGGCCAGCGACGCATGCGACGTGCCGCCAGACTGAGATGGTCCGTCCCCCACTGGCGTTTCTCGTCTTCCAGTACCGGGGCTGATTCTGCCGCGGGTTGCGACAGGGTAAAACGTGATGGCGACTGGGCGAAAAGCATCAACTGGCCGAGGTTGAAAAACAGGCCCGCCAGTGACGCCTCTTCTGTATCAAGACCATCGACATGGGCAGCCAGCTGTGCGCAAAGGGCAGATACCCGGTGCGCCCTGATCAGCTGGTGACGAAGCTGCATCCAGTGCTCGTCATCCAGTTCCGCCGTCAGCCAGGGCTGCACGCAGCTCACCGCGAAGCGGTGAATCTCGCTGTCGCTGGCGCTGTCCAGCAGTGATGCCAGCCAGTTGCTGTCGGTCCGTGGATGCACCGGGCAGGCGCATCCGGTGGTGTCGAGAAAATTGGCCAGTAACGCCGGGTCTTCGCGCAGCAGGTTGGTGAGCAGTGCCTTATTGACGGGGGCAGTTGTGCTTGCCTCGAAGAAACGAAGCAGATGGTGGGACAGACTCAATGTACGGGCGTGGCTGGAATCGTTGCTGATCACGGCCTATTGCCCGGTCCTATGGCGCTTGTCCATTTCCCTCCCCGAACGCAGGCAGCGGATTGTTGCGGAGTTTCCTGCCTGCGCTGGCTGATAATAGAAAGCACCCTGATCACTGTAAATCATCTCATGTTCGTAGCAGTACCCGGGTAGTTTGGTACTAGCGCGCCGCACAATAGCAGCATGGCTGATTGCCCTTCGGTCGTTTGTGGTCCCATTGGGTATACACTGCCGCGCAAACTGTTTTCCGCTTGTGCGGACAGGCAATGAAATGTGGGCGGACGACAGTCGCGATGGGCCGTTATGACGGTGGATATTGCTACAATGCGCGCCGCGGCCACGGACCTATGGAGTACACAGTGCCCGAGAAAAGCAGAGTCGTGGATGTCGTGGTCATCGGTGCCGGTGCCGCAGGCCTGATGTGTGCCCACACGGCCGGTTATCGCGGTCGTGATGTGCTGGTGGTGGATCATGCCAACAAGGCCGGCAAGAAGATCCTCATGTCCGGTGGCGGCCGCTGCAATTTCACCAACATGAACACGACACCGGCAAATTTCATTTCCGCCAATCCGCACTTTTGCATATCAGCACTGAAACGCTATACCCCGGCCATGTTCCTGGAGCTGGTGGAACGTCATGGTATCGACTGGTGTGAAAAGGGCCCGGGTCAGCTGTTCTGCCAGGACAGCAGCAAGGATATCCTCAACCTGCTGCTTGCCGAGTGCGACTGGGCGGGTGCCGAGGTGCGCCTTGATACCGAAGTGGGGCAGGTTGAACATGGGCCGGGCCACTGGCGCCTGCAGGTGGGGGACGCTGCCGTGGAATGCCAGTCGCTGGTGGTCGCCACTGGCGGGCTGTCCATTCCCACCCTCGGCGCCAGTCCGTTCGGCTATCGCCTGGCAGAGCAGTTTGGTCTGCCGGTACTGCCGGTGCGGGCGGCCCTGGTGCCGTTTACCCTGCATCCGGATGACAAGGCATGGCTGGCGCCGTTGTCCGGTGTCAGTTGCGAGGTGGCGGTGAGCTGCAACGGCCAGCACTTCCGCGAACCCATGCTGGTCACGCACAGGGGGCTCAGTGGTCCGGCCATGTTGCAGATTTCCGCCTACTGGCAGCCCGGTGATGCGCTCACCGTCAATCTGTTGCCGGCCCATGGGGATCTGCTCAACACGCTGGTTGCCGAGCGCAAGCAGCGCCCTGCCGGTCTGCCCGCGGCGTGGCTGGGCCAGCAGCTGCCCCGCCGCCTGGCCAGTGCACTGGTCACGCGTCACCAATGGGACCGGCCCTTCCAGGAAATGAGTAACACGGCGCTTGAGCACATGGTGTCCACGCTGCAGCGCTGGTCGCTGGTGCCTGCCGGCACCGAGGGCTATCGCACGGCGGAGGTGACCCTGGGCGGCGTGGCCACGGACGCGATTTCCTCGCAGACCTTCGAGGCCCGGGATGTGCCTGGCCTGTTCTTTATCGGTGAAGTGCTGGACGTCACTGGCCAGCTGGGCGGCTACAACTTCCAGTGGGCCTGGGCATCCGGCTTCTGTGCCGGGCAGGTGGTCTGACCCGGCCTATTGCACCGCCCAGATGCCGTCATCCCCCTTGCATACCTTTTCCTTCAGGGTTTCCGAACGGTCATTGGAAAAGTGGTTGGTGATCAGCAACTGGTGACACTCGCGGCTGTCGGTGCGGGTGCTGTTGCTGATCTGGATAGTGCCGCGGTGTCCGGAGGTGTCTGACTGCCACTGGGCCACCGCCTGTTCCGGTTTCGACAGCAGTACGATGGCGCCGTTGCGCAGGTAGGTCCAGTCTTCCTCGGTCAGGTGGCGTGCAGACAGGGAGCGCGGGTCCACCAGGCTGCTGACGTTGCCGAGGGCCCTGAATGGCAGTGACAGGGCGCCACTGAAGAAGCCGGTCACCATCCCCGAGGATGCTTCCTGGCCGGCCTTGCGTGCGCTGGCCACGAGTGCCTCCGAGCGGTCCAGGTAACCCGGTATGGCTTCGCGCCAGTGCGTGGCCTCCTGCACGGCATCGTTGCTGAGCGGGCGCCAGGCCCGCGATTCGGCCAGGCCGGCATCGACCCGCTCAAGAACATCCGGCAACGACGCTTCCAGGGCAGTGAGCTGTGCATCCAGTGTATCCAGGCGCTGGTACAGCGCTGGCAATTCCTGTCGGTAGGCCTGAGTTTCGGCAACGATGCTGTCCACCGTGGCACGGGACGCGGCAATCTCTTCAAGCAGGGGAGTGATATGTGGCTCGTAGCGGTCAGCCACGGCGACCAGCGCCGGAAGCTGGTCCGTCGCCGCATCGGCGGAACGGTTGATGGCGTCGAGGTTGCGGTTCAGCTCGGGCAGGCTGCTGCCGATATGCCACAGGGCCGCCGCCAGCAGGGCGATGGCAAAGGCAATGGCGTATTGTCCGCGTTGAGATCGATCCATGACGGGCTTCCCTGATTCACCACCAGCTTAGCATGCCGCTGGCGGTGCCTGTCAGGGGGAGGCGGCAGGGCTGTTGCGGGCACCTGCCGCTGTTGTTGCCAGTCAGGGCCCGAACACCTGGAAACTGTCGGCATTGAGCGTCAGGTGCACCGCCACACTGGCAATGTAGCCGAGCAGGATGATCGGGCTCCAGCGCAGGTGGCCCATGAAGGTGTACTGGCCACGGGCCTGGCCCATCAGTGCCACGCCTGCCGCCGAGCCAATGGACAGCAGGCTGCCACCGACGCCAGCGGTGAGGGTGATCAGCAGCCAGTGGCCATGGGACATGTCCGGTTGCATGGTGAGCACGGCGAACATCACCGGAATGTTGTCGACCACCGCCGATATCAGGCCCAGCAGGATATTGGCGTAGGTGGCCCCGAGCTCGGTGAACAGCGCCGTGGACATCACGCCCAGGTAACCCATGTAGCCCAGGCCACCCACACACATCACCACGCCGTAGAAAAACAGCAGGGTGTCCCACTCGGCACGTGCCACACGGTTGAACACGTCAAACGGCACCACACTGCCAAGACGCTGCAGCGCTTCCCGGTCGCCCTTGCGTTCGGCACGCAGGCGGGCCCGGATCAGTTTCTTGTCCGGCGTCTGGCGCAGGTAGTAGCCAAAGAACTGCAGGTAACCCAGGCCGGTCATCATGCCCAGCACCGGTGGCAGGTGCAGCAGGGTGTGTCCGGCTACGGCCGAAGCTACCGTAAGCAGGAACAACAGCACGATGCGCCGGGCACCGCGCTTCATTTCCACGTCCTCGGAGACGGCGCTGGGGGCCTCGTTGCGGACGAACAGGCTCATCACCACCGCGGGCACCAGGAAATTAACGATGGCGGGCAACAGCAGCGCGAAGAACTCGTAGAACTTCACCATGCCGGCCTGCCAGACCATCAGCGTGGTGATATCGCCAAACGGGCTGAAGGCGCCACCGGCGTTCGCACCGACCACGATGTTGATACAGGCCAGGTTGATGAAGCGGTTATCCCCTTCGCCCACCTTGGTCACCACCGCGCACATCAGCAGGGCGGTGGTCAGGTTGTCGGCAATCGGCGAGATGAGGAAGGCAAGAGTGCCGGTGAGCCAGAACAGGGAGCGGTAACGGAAGCCACGGCGCAGCATCCAGGCGCGCAACGCGTCGAAAACATTGCGCTCTTCCATGGCGTTGATATAGGTCATCGCCACCAGCAGGAACAGCATCAGTTCAGCGAATTCCAGCAGCGTTTCCCGGAACGCATGTTCGGTGGGGCCGGGCATGCCCTCGGCCACGTAGACCCAGCCAATCAGTGCCCAGATGATGCCCGCAGCCACCAGTACCGGCTTGGATTTGCGCAGGTTAAGTCGTTCCTCGCCCATCACCAGCAGGTAGGCGAGCACAAAGATGGTCAGGGCGATGCCGCCGACGGTGGAGTTGGTCAGGTCGATGGGGCCGGCCGCCGCATGGGCGGGCAGGGCGGTCATCAGTCCGGGAAGCAGCAACAGCAGGGTGCGAATCAGCTTGGGCATGGCAGCGTAATCCAGGGTGGGGCCTATTGAGGTTACGGCGCGCATGCTACCAGATTCCGGCGGCTGTGGAGCCGCAATCTGGCCCGTTATTGATGCAGGTCATCGCCCGGGAGTGGGCAGGGCGGAGGTCAGATGTCAAAGCCGTGGTTGCGGTACCAGGCCAGAGCGTCTTCCACGCAGGTGGACAAGTCGGGCACACGATAGTCCAGTGCCGCCTGCGCCTTGCTGCTGTCGCAGTACTGGGGGCGTGACATGTAGCGGGCCTGGCCGGGATTGATCTGGGGCGCCTTGCCAGTGATGCCAGATACCTGTTCGCAGCCCCAGGCGTAGGCCACGAACAACCACTCCGGCAGGGTCCAGCGTGGCGGACTGGCGCCCACCGCCTGCGCCATCAATGCCATCAGCGCTGCGTGGGGCACGTTGTTGGCGTCATTTCCGGCGAGCAGGTAGCTCTGCCCCGGTTCGCCCACGTCTGCGGCACGAATGTGCGCACGTGCGACTTCCCGCGCATGGCAGAAAGAGGCGCCGCCCGGCGGGGATGCGGGCACCTTGCCCTGCTTGAGTTCGAAGAAAAGACGGCCGAACTGCAGCGTATGGTCCCATGGCCCGATAATCGAGCCCGGGTGGACCAGCACGGCGTCAAGTCCCTCGGCCATGACAGCACGCAGTTGCCGGTCGGCCTCCCGTTTGGTTTCGCCGTAGTGGTAGTCCATGCCGGTGTAATTGAAACCATGGTGTTCATCCACGGTGCCACCGGCCGGGTCATAACCGAACACATCAGCGGTGCTGGTGTGTACCATGCGGCGGATGCCGTGGGACAGGCAGGCACGCGCTACATTCACGGTGCCATCCACATTGGCAGCACGCTGGCGCGGGTAAAGGCGCTTCCAGAAAGAGGTATCGCCAGCCACATGGAACACCACGTCACAGCCGCTGACTGCGGCACTGACGGCCTCGGCGTTGGTGATATCCGCGGGTGCATACTCCACCGGCAGATCGGAGAGCCACGGCGTCAGTGAGGGCTGGCGACCGCTGGCCCGTACCTGCCAGCCTTCCGTAACCAGTTCGCGAACCAGGTTGGTGCCGAGGAAGCCGTTGGCACCGGTTACCAGGCATTTCATGGGCATTTCCCGTCCGGGGTGACATGTGCACCTTAGTGCTTGTTGGCGCTTTTGCCCAGACAGGCGCCGGCGTTACTGCGCGTCGTCACTGTCCGGGGCTTTGCCGGTCATGGGTGGCCTCCAGGGCCTGTACCCGCAATTGTTCGCTGTCACTGAAGCGGGCCTGGCGCAGCCGGGCCACTTGCGCGTCACGGTCCGCGTCGGCCAGGTTGCTGTTGGCAAGAATGTCGTCGCGCAGGGCCAGCCATTGGTCCACACGGTGGGCAAAGTCGGCGCGATCCTGTTCCAGCGCCTCCAGGCGGTCGGCCGCGTCGGCGCCCACCACCTGTTCGCGCAGCAGCCGCACATCGGCTTCACTGGCGCCCTGTTGCTGCAGCTCGTGTGTCAGTGCCTGCAAGTCCTGGTACTGCAGCACGGCATCCACATCCCGCTGCATGCCGTCAGGCAACCCGGCACGCAGGGCGGCCAGCTGCTGCGCCTTTTCTGATGCATCCAGGCCAGCGTCCTGGAGAATGTCCAGGCGCGACAGGCCATAGTCGTTCCAGCGGTCCTGCGCCGCGAAAAATGCCTCGTCCACGGTTGCCGACAGGAACTGCTGCCGTTGCGCGCGCACCGCTGCCTGCTGGGCGCGCACGGCGTCAATATCGAGGCTGTCCCCGGGTGGGCCGCCGACGGCAGTGAGGTCCTTCAGGCTTTCCCGGAACGCGAGGTAGTTGTTCAGTATCTGATTGGCCTGTGCCGCCGCGCTGGGCGGCAGCTGGCTGTCCAGATAGGCACGCAGTCGCGCCACGATGGTGTCCATGTCTTCCTCGCCGATCACGGAGAGAAAATAGTCGAACACGTCCCGCAGACCGGCGCTGACCACCAGGTTGCCCTGGTCGTCCGTGCGCAGGCCGTCCGGCACGTCGGTGCCGGCCAGTGAGGCGGGCAGGTTTTCCAGCCCGCTTTCGAAGCCGGCACCGAGGCCGCGCGCTGCCCAGTCAGTGGCTGCGCGGGTTCGCTGCTGGTCCGTGGCGGCAGCGGTTGCTGTTGCGTGTGGGTCTGTCCCGCGCACTGCCGTCCCGGGCCACCACAGCCATCCCAGCGCCAGCAGCGCCGGGACGGCCAGCAGTGCCAGCCGTATTTTTGCCGTCATCTCTCAGAGGCCGGCGTTTTTCAGGCGGTTGGCGTGGTTGCGGAACACCACCACCGGGTCGGTCTCGAACAGGTAGGTCAGGCCCACGACCTGGTTGACCTCATCCAGGTGGTTCATGCGGTAGTCGTCACGGATGACGTCACCCAGATGGCTGCTGCAGCGGCCCACAAGGCCATCATTCTGCCAGTCGCTCTTGCCGATGAAGGCGGCGCCAGTAGCCGCCAGGGGAATGTCGATGGGGTCCAGCGCATTGGTCAGGTGGCGCGTGCCGCTCCAGGAGTAGTAGCGCACGCCATTGACCCGATGGGCGCCGTCGCCGCAGGCCGTGGTGGGCACGCCCGCCGGAAAGCGGCGGTTGAAATCTGCGGCACCTTCGGTGGTCAGTGAGTACAGGCCGGCGAGCGCGTCCTGGGGCAGTTTCTCACCGGCGGCCAGGCCGATGATGCTGCCGAAGCCGCTGACGATGCTGCCCACCACCCCGGTGAGGTCGTCGCCCACCAGGCCGGAAACATCATCCACCAGGTCGGCTACCGGTGACCCCTTGTTGGGGCCGCCCACCGCGGTGGCCGAGGCAATACGCCCTGGCATGACAGCCGCCACGTAGCGCACCGACTGGCTGCCATGGCTGTGGCCGATAAGGTTGACCTTGCTGGCCCCGCTGATGGCGAGGATATCTTCTACCTGGGCCAGCAACTGCTCGCCGCGCACCTCGGATGAATTGAACGAGGACACCTGGGTCAGGTAGACGGTGCCGCCGCGGGCTTTCAGGTCGCCGGGGATGCCGTACCAGTAATTCAACGGCCCGATATTATCGAAACCGGCCATGCCATGGGCCAGTACGATCGGGTAACGGGTTTCTGCGTAACTGGACTTGAACCAGCTGAACCAGGCCAGCGACGGGCTGGCCAATGCCAGCAGCAGGGTCGTTAGGGTGATGCGATGGGCAAGTGTGAACATGGGTCTCTCCCTGTGAGCCTTGTTGTTATGTCTTCACAGCGTCTGTTTTGTTGTTGTCGCGCCGGCGAGCCATGGCCGGCTGTTCATCAGGGTGGGCACAAAGCGTTGCCGGGTTGAGATCATTAGCGGACAGAGATGTTGGCATTTCCGGCCAAACAGCCTGGGACATCACCTGATTGTCGCAGCTGGCTTTTTCTGTCTGGTGAGAACGGCTGAGCCGTGGACGCGCAACGCCCCGTCAGGTGTCTTCGAGGTAGTGCACGCCGGTGAGGGACGCGGACATGTGCCACAGGGTCGCGGCCGGTGCCTCCTTGCGCGCCTGGCCGGCGGCGGCCACCGGCACGGGTTTGCCGCGCCATTCGCCGGGGCCGCCCGGGCCGAAGTAGTCGCCGTTGCGGGCGGCCGGGTCGGTGGCTGCGCGCAGTTGTGGCCAGGCTGCCTTGCGTGGCGGGTTCAGTGCCATTTTCAGGGCCGCTGATGCCAGTGGGTAGGCCCAGTGACTGGCCAGGTGCCGGCCCAGGTTGGTAACGGATGCACCGGGATGGGCGGCGGTGGCAATGCAGTCCAGCCTGGCACGGGCCAGCCGCCGTGCCAGTTCGTAATGAAACAGCAGGTTGGCCAGTTTGGAGGCCTGGTAAGCGCGCATCGGGGTATAGGCAGATTCATCCTCGAAGTTGAGGTTGTCGAAGTGCAGCTTCACGCCCTTGTGGGCGTTGCTGCTTACCGTCACAACGCGTGCACCCGGTGTCTTTTCGATCACCGGCATGAGCAAGCCGGTGAGGGCAAAGTGGCCGAGATGATTGGTGCCCATCTGTCCTTCGAAACCGTCTGCTGTGCGAAACAGGGGCGTGGTCATGATGCCGGCGTTGTTCATCAGGATGTCCAGGCGTGGCAGGCGCGCGCGCAGCGCCTGGGCACACTGGCGCACACTGGCCAGGTCACCCAGGTCCAGGGGCTGCACCGCCAGCTGCGCGCCCGGCACGACCCTGAGGATCTTCTCGCACGCCTGGTCGCCCTTGCTGCTGTCGCGGCAGCCCAATGTCACATAGGCGCCTTTCGCCGCCATCGCCTTTGCCGCCTCGAACCCAAGCCCGGTGTTGGCACCGGTGATGAAAACCTGCTTGTTCGTGAGGGCGGGCATGTCGGCCAGCGACCAGTGTTTTCGCATGGGTAGTGTCTCCTGCAACGCCAGTGGCCAGCATACGTGAGCGGTACTTTTCATGACCAGTGCCTTGTCATGACCAGTGTCTTGCCGGCCTCATGCACCCGGGCTAGCGGGCCTGGATACGCAGCATCAGCACATCGGTATACAGGCCGCCTGCCGGCACCCGTTTGACATCGTCCGGGTTGGCCATCACTTCAATCATGGCGTTGCCGGTGTCACCACACCCCTGCGCCGATGGTGCCGGCAGTCTTTCCATGGCCATTGAGCCCCCGGCCGGCAATGGTGCGCCGTTCCACGCCACGGCATAGGGAACCACGCTGTTACCGCGTCGTAGCAGGAAAGCCTTGCGCCCGCCGTTTGCGCTGGTGGCACTGACACGGTAGCGGTGTGTCTTGCGCTGGTAGACACACAGTCTGTCACTGCCGTAGTAGCGGTTCCTGCCGGCGTTCCAGTGCAGGTCAATATTGTCCAGGCCGCTGATCCGTGCGGTTTCAGGAATGTGCAATGTGATCCGGCTGCTGGCGGTGTTGCCCGTATCACCAAGCACGTGCGCCGGTGCGCACAAGGTGGCTGCTGTCATCACCGCCCACATCGGGTTGAGGCGTGCTTCCATCATCTTGCCCTCCTCATCCATGAATGGCTGCTCGTCGGGAAAAGCGTGAACCTCGCGTGAGTGAATTCACAGGAAATGAGGCGCCTGCTGACGAAAAGCCTGCGAAAGGGAACCGGGGGGAAATGCGCTGTTACAGCCTGTTACCTGGGCGCCATTTGCATGGTGGCGCGCTGATTTCGGCGTGATATCTGTGGCAAGCAATGACCGCGTCCGCACGAGGCGCGACCGGTGCCGGTCAATGGCCTTGTTCGTGCTAGAATCGCCCACTTCTTTCGAGGAGGTAATCCATGGCCCTGCCCGCTATTCTCAAGGATCGTCTGCAGCTGCCTGCAGTGGCATCCCCGATGTTCATTATTTCCAATCCCGACCTGGTGATTGCGCAGTGCAAGGCCGGCGTGGTCGGTTCCTTTCCGGCCCTCAACGCCCGCCCGGCCGAAGAACTTGAAAAGTGGCTGCAGCGCATCACTGACGAGCTGGATGCCTGGAACCAGGCCAATCCGGACCAGCCCGCGGCGCCGTTTGCGGTGAACCAGATTGTGCATCGTTCCAACAACCGCCTTGAGCATGACCTTGAACTGTGTGTGAAGTACAAGGTGCCGATCGTGATCACGTCTTTGGGTGCACGCACGGAGGTCAACGACGCGGTGCACAGCTACGGCGGCATTGTGCTGCATGACATCATCAACGACCGCTTTGCCCGCAAGGCCATCGAGAAGGGCGCCGATGGCCTGATTGCCGTGGCAGCCGGTGCCGGTGGCCATGCCGGCACCCAGTCGCCGCTGGCGCTGGTGCAGGAAATCCGGGCCTGGTTTGACGGCCCCCTGTTGCTGTCTGGCGCCATCGGCACCGGCGATGCCATCCTCGCCGCACAGGCCATGGGAGCGGATCTGGGCTACATTGGCTCGGCGTTCATTGCCACCGAAGAAGCCAATGCCGACGCCCGTTACAAGCAGGCGGTGGTGGACGGCAGTGCCCAGGACATTGTTTACAGCAGCCTGTTCACCGGGGTCAGTGGCAACTACCTGCGCCGTTCCATCGAGAACCAGGGGCTCGATCCGGACAACCTGCCCGAGGGTGATCCGTCCACCATGGATTTCGGCGACAAGCCGGACCTGGGGGGCGCAAAGGCGTGGAAAGATATCTGGGGTTGCGGCCAGGGCATCGGCGCGGTGACGAATGTGGTGCCGGCGGCAGAACTGGTGGCGCGCCTGAAGCAGGAGTACCAGGCGGCCTGGCAGCGGCTGCAGAACACGGTGAACGCCGCCGGCTAGACAGCCGGCTGCAGGCTGCTCAGTCCTGCTGCTCCGCCTGCAGGGTCTGGATGCGCTGGTACAGGGCGTCGGCTTCTTCAGTCAGGATGGAGTACTGGCGTATGTCACCATTGCGCTGGCACTTCATCGCCGCTTCCAGTTTTTCATCGTACTGCTTGTGCAGTTTTTTCAGTGGGTCAGGTTTGAGAAAGCCGAACATGACATGCTCCCAGCCAGAACGAGCCAGCAGCATGCGCCACGGCCGGCAAGCAGGGCGTGAACGGCATGGTCATGCGAGCCCGTTATCGGGTGCCACGGCGGGAACCCCATGACGTCCCGTTACGGCCGGCTTGACCGTCTGCTGGCGCGGCAGCTGGTAATCAGCCGTGCACAGGTGAGACCCCTGCTGGCCTCTGGCCGTGTCCTGCTCAATGATCGAGCGGCCCGTCATGCAGACGTCCGGGTCGGGCCTTTTGACAGCGTCAGTGTGGACGGCGCCGTGCTGCAGCAGGGTATGGCACGGCGCTACCTGATGCTGCACAAACCGGCCGGCATCGTCAGTGCGACATCGGACCCGCAGCACCGCACGGTGATGGACCTGGTGCATGACAGCCGCTTCGCCGCCATGGCGGACGTGCTGCACATTGCCGGGCGCCTGGATGCTACCTCCACCGGGCTGATGTTGCTCACCAATGATGGCCAGTGGTCGCGAACACTGTGTGACCCGGCCAATGGCCTGGCCAAGTATTACCGGGTGGATCTGGCACGGCCGGTGACCGAAGCGGATGTGCGCGCATTTGCCGATGGGATGGCGTTTCCCTACGAGGGCATCACCACCCGGCCGGCGGGGCTGCAGCCACTGCCCGGATGCCGTGCCCGGGTGACGCTGGTGGAGGGACGGTACCACCAGGTGCGGCGCATGTTCGTCCGCTGTGGCAACCAGGTGCTTGCGCTGCATCGGGAAGCCATCGGCCCGTGGCCGCTGCCGGATGACCTGTTGCCGGGGCAGGTGCGGGCCTTGGCCGACCCGGAACAGCTCTTTCACGCCGCTGCCCGGCCGGACCCGGACACTGGTGCCTATGAACAGTAGTTATGCCGATCAGGTGAAGTCACTCGCCGGCGTCATCTTTGACCTGGACGGAACGCTGGTGGATTCGCAGCTGGATTTCACCGCGCTGCGTCAGTCACTGGACTGTCCGGCCGAACTGGGCGTGCTGGAGTTTATTGACACCCTTCCTGACCGAGAGCGGGCAGGGGCCCATGAGGCTGTACTGGCGTTTGAACAGCAGGGCGCAGACCGGGCGACCCTGATGCCGGGCGCGCGTGCCTGCCTGGAAACCCTGCGTCACTGGCAGCTGCCGGTGGCCATACTTACCCGCAATGCCGGCACGGTGGCCCGGCACACCCTGCAGCGCCTCGGCTTTGCGGTCGATCTGTTGCTGGCGCGCGAGGATTGTGCGCCCAAGCCGGCGCCGGATGGCCTGTTACAGATCGCCGGGCACTGGAACGTGCCGGCACAGAATTGCGTGTATGTGGGGGATTACCTGTTTGACCTGCAGGCGGCACGCAACGCCGGCATGCTCAGCTGTTACTACGACCCGCACGCCAGCGCCGAATTCAGCGCGCTGGCAGACTGGCACATTCGCCACCTGGCCCAGCTGCATACCTGAGGGCATGGATTGCCCGCGGCGCGCCGATGGCCGACACTGTGCGCCTTCATTGCCAGCCATGGACCGAGCCTGATCATGCGAGTGTTTGTCCTGCGTGCCCGCGCCGCACCTACTGACAGCCAGCGCCTGCTGGCGGGTGTCGGTGGTGATGCCCATACGGAAATCCTGGCCCACACCCTGATGAACGCCCTGTTCGTGGCACAGTCCCACCGTCAGGATGTGGAGGTCTACCTGGTGCTGGAAAGCACCGCCGATTATTCCCGCACCGTCCGATTTGTGGCAGCGGCGTTGAGTGATATTGGCGGCTTTCACGAGCAGGCCCTGCTGGCGCTGGTGGCGCGCGCCCTGGATGCCTCCGTGGGCATGGGCAAGGAGCAGGAGCGACAGGTGATGCCGGGGATCTCGGTGCGCACGCAGAGCTTCGAGCGTCTGGTACAGGAGCTGGCGGACACCTGCCAGCTTTATGTCATGGATCGCAAGGGCACGCCCCTGGCGGATACCCGTCTGGCGGACAACAGCTGCTTCCTGCTTACCGACCACATTCCCATGCCGAAGAAGACGTTCAACAGCCTCAAGCGACTGGGTGCGGAAAAAATCAGTCTCGGGCCCACCATGCTGTTTGCATCACAGTGCGTGGTGCTGATTCACAATGCGCTGGATTGCCAGGGGCACTGACCAAACCTGTGCGCCGGTTATGCCGTTTCCGAAAAGTACGCCACCATCCAGTCGTGCAGGGTGGTGGCATCCACCTGTGCCAGCGCGACCTGCTTGAATCCGGGATCGTCTTCACCTTCGGCGTCGTCAATGGTGGTGAACTGGAAGATCAGCTGGCCGGGATGGTGGTCATGCAGTACCAGCACAATGCGCCGTCGCGTGGTCAGGCAATCAACGGTCATGGCGTCTGCCGGAATGCCGGTTTCGCGCATGCCCCGGCGCACGCCCACCACCGGATTGATATGCGGGTGTGCCTGCTGCACCTTCGCATGGGCTTCGGTAGCGATATCGGACAGGGCTTTCAGCGGGTCATCGGACAAAGCGGGCTCCAGCGGTGGCAGGCAACACAAGCAGGCAGTGTTCCCGGGGCGACCAGTGCTGTCAAACGCTGGCCGCCGCACGGCCGGTTGCCGCGCGGGTTCAGCGCGCCAGCCGCGTGACCGGGGTGAAGCTGGTATCTGCCCGGTGTCTCTGCACCTGCTGTGGAAACTGTTTCTGGCGCGCGCGTTGGCCCAGTGAGACCAGGGCCCGGTTCAGCCCGGGCACGCCAATGCGTACCAGTTCCGCACCGACGCGCAGGGGAATCTGTGCCGGCCAGGCATATTTCGCCAGGGTACGTGGCAGGCCCAGTCTGTCGCCGGCCTCATCACCCAGCACGTAGCGGGTGTAGCCCACGCGCAGGTTGTATTCCAGGCGCGCCAGTCGCTGGCTGAAGAATGAATCATCGGCAAACTGCCAGGTGGCGTCGGCCAGGGCCTGTCCGAGGCGGCGGGTGTCCTCGTCCGGTTCGCAGATGGTGGCCGTGACGTGGTAGAGGGCGCGCATGGAATCCGCTTCACTGGCGGGCAGCAGGCGCTCATCCACGCCCATCAGGTACCCGACATAGCGCCACAGGTGAATCACGGCCTCGCGTTCCTGCTTGCTGAACAGGTAACCGATGGCGCGCAGCCCGGTGAGGAATATGGAAGAGAATTCCAGGATGGTGGCCATGGCGTCCCACTGGTTGATGGGCGCTCCCCAGCCCGGATCCCACTTGTCCGACTGGCGCAGCATGGCGCGTACCTGGGCATGCATCAGGCGCACGCGCACGGCGCTCCTGAAGCCGTCGGCGTGGCGTTCCAGGCCGCCGCGGGTGGTGACGTCGATCCAGAATTTGCTGGTT
The DNA here is from genome assembly GCA_029212745.1 of Alcanivoracaceae bacterium. Taxonomy (GTDB): domain Bacteria; phylum Pseudomonadota; class Gammaproteobacteria; order Pseudomonadales; family Alcanivoracaceae; genus JARGOL01. The sequence continues at coordinate 124,371 of JARGOL010000001.1, read as the reverse complement.
TCCACCAGCCGTCCCGCTGTGCGCCTGTCCAATTGTGCGGTAAACACCAGCGGCTTGGCGGCAGCCGCGCCCATATAGCCGCCCATCAAGGACAGGTTACGAAGCACCAGCTCGCCCGCCAGGCCGACCCGGTGGGAAACGTCACAGGCCAGATTGAGTTTGTCGCGGTCCAGCCAGACAGGCTCGTGGTCGATGTGGGCAAACAGGTCGCGCAGGGCGGTGGGCGGTTTGTCGATACTGTCGATGCCCTGCGTCAGTGCCTGGTCCAGCAGCTGCCGGCCCTGGCCCGCGGGCAGTTCGGCATACATGGCCACTACCGCATCCGCGAGGGGATCGCCGGCACACATCTGGCGGCGGATTTCCGCCATCTGACCGTCACTGGGATGCGGATCGCTGCCATACACCAGCTTGAACAGGGTGCGGCCCAGGCGCATGCCGGGTCGGTTCGGGTCACCCACCCGGGTCAGCACGGCGGTCTCCGCCGGCGCTCCGGGCGCGCCGGTGTCATTAGTTAACGGGGCGGTGCTGGCCATGGTCCGGCCTCCATCAGAACTCGTGAGTTTTATGGAGGCTAGCAACCAGTGGCCGGGGCCAGCAAGCGACAGATTGACCGGATTGTTTCTGTCCGTGGCAGTGCCAGTCAGCCGCCACGGGCGGCGCACTGCGGCTGTGCCGCGACCATCTGCGACAGCGCCGTGCAACAGGGGCAGTTGCTGAATGCGCGGGCGTGGCCGCGTGGCCTCTCGAAAGGATGGTTAGCCCGTCAGGGTTACCACTCGCCCGTGTTTTCCATGCTGGCCCAGGGCTCTTTTGCGGGCAGGGCATCGCCTTTCTGGAGCAACTCGATGGAAATGTTGTCCGGTGAGCGCACGAATGCCATGTGACCGTCTCGCGGGGGACGGTTGATGGTGACGCCGCTGTTCTGCAGGTGTTCGCACAGGGCGTAGATGTCGTCGACACGGAATGCCAGGTGACCGAAATTACGGCCGCCGTCATAGGCCTCCGGGTCCCAGTTGTAGGTCAGTTCCATCATCGGCGCCTTGTCCTCACGGGCCCGCTGCTCATCCTCCGGGGCGGCCAGGAACACCAGGGTGAAACGGCCCTTGTCATTGTCGTAGCGGTTGATTTCCACCAGCCCCAGCTTGTTGCAGTAGAAATCCAGTGATGCGTCCAGGTCGCTGACCCGGACCATGGTGTGCAGGTATTGCATGATGCCTCCGGTTGTCTGTCAGGCCGACGGGTTCAAGGCGCGCCGCCGCCGGCGCGTCCACAATAAGGGCAGCAGGAGTAAAGGGGCAGTGAACAGGCCACCGTCATCGTTCTTCTCGCGCAGGTACAGGAACAGGGCCACGTCATCAATGCGCTGCTCGATCATGTCCAGCTGGTCATTGAGCTGCGCCAGCTCTCGCTTGCGGTCCACCAGCACACCCTCATCCATGAGCCCCTTGACCAGGGCGTCGCTGGCCGCCAGGCCCTCGGCGACATGCACAAGGCGACGGGTCAGGTCGGCGTTGCCCAGTGCCACGCTACCGTCTTCAGCGCTGGCATTGCTGCCGATGGCCACACCGCCGGTGGCGGCGCGCCCCAGCACCAGGCCTCTTTGCACCACACGGTCGGTGAGTGGAAAGCAGAACTCGGATTCGGCCTGCACGCCTTCTGCCAGGGTCCCCACCGGCGTGCCGGGAGTGACCATGCTGCAGTCATAGTCGATGGCCGAGCCGTTGCTGAGCACGGGGTAGGTGCCCTCGCTGGCCTGCTGGAAAAAGAACTGGTTGAGGCCGCCGTTGGTGCGTTCGTTGCCCTCGAGCGACCAGCTGTCACCCAGCATCCCGGTGACCGTGGTGGTGTCTGTGCTTATGGTGACCTCGGCCGTTGACAGTGAGGTGTCTACCAGGGCCATACGGTTGTTGTTGCCACGTTCCTTGAGCAGGTTGTCGCCGAAGGTTTCACCGTTGACGCAATCAAGCCCCACGCACAGATTGCCCTGGACGATGACATCGTCATTGAACACCTGGTCAGCCAGGGCGGGAGCCATTGCCAGCAGCAGCGACAGGGCCGCTATCAATCTTTCAGGCAGGTTTTTCATCTCGCCGCCCCTCACTGGTTTTCAAGCAGGTCGATGAGGGCGGAGAGGCGACCGTTCAGCGCACTGATGCGCTCGTTGGTGGCGGCCAGCTCGGCGTCCAGGTCATCCACTTCAGTGCTGACGGTGGCCAGGGCCGTGGTCTTGAAGGTATCAAACTGGCCCATGGTCACGGCGTCCGAGTCGTCGACGCCATCGGCAACATAGGTCACCCGGCGTTCAACGCCGGTAGCGCCGACAGAGATGGCGCTGTCCACCAGCTCGCTGCCAGCGCCCAGGGCAGCATTGCCGTCGGCGCCCAAAACCAGCACATCAATGCCGTTGCTGGCGTCGCGGACAAAGAAATTGCCGTTGGCGCTGGCGTCGCTGCCGATCCCAAGCTGCCAGTCATTGGTGGGGAAGGACGCCGAATTGCTGGTGTCATCGAACAGCATGCGAGGTTGTTCGCCCTTGATGCGCAGGGTTTCTTCGCCAAATACCTCGCCATCGGCACAGTCGAGGCCGACACACAGGCCCCCGGGCAGGAGTGGCAGGTCGATAATGATATCGTCCGTGAATACCTGGTCGGCATTGGCCGTTACGGGTATCAGGATCAGGGCTGCGAGAAATGGACGAATCATGGGACCTCCCCGGGTCTGCATGCAAAGTGGACGTTGCCTCATTTAAGCACAGCTGTGCCGGAAAAGACGGGCGTCATCCGTAGTGTCCGGGGCGCCTGACCGGTGGCGGGGCCTAGTCTGTCCGCCAGGGCATGTCAGGCAGCGTCTGGAAGGTGTCGGCAAGCCCCCGGGACCAGGCTTCGCGCAGCTGCTGATAGCCCTCGTGACTGTCGTGGATGTCGTAGTGGGACTGCAGCGAAAAACTGTTCTTGTGGTAGATCAGCAAGTCCAGCGGCATGCCCACGGAGAGATTGGAGCGGATGGTGGAATCCATGCTGATCAGGGCGCACTTCACACCCTGGTCCAGCGGGGTGTCAATGCTGATGACGCGGTCGATGATCGGTTTGCCATACTTGATCTCGCCGATCTGCAGGTAGGGCGTGTCTTCACTGGCTTCGATAAAGTTGCCTTCCGGGTAGATATGGAACAGGCGCATGGCATCGCCGCGTATCTGGCCGCCGAGAATGAAGCTGGAACCGAAATCCACATGCTCCTGGCGCGGACCCGCATCACGCTCCACCACGCTGCGGGCGGTGCGACCCACCAGCTCGGCGGCGGCATAGAAGCTGTCACAGGCATTCAGGCCATTACCCTCACTGTCCAGCTGGCGCAGCAGGCTGACCACGCTCTGTGTGGTGGCCAGGTTGCCGGCACTCATCAGCACCATGGCGCGGTTGCCATCCGTGCCGGGGAACAGGTGCATCTTGCGGAAGGTGGCGATATGGTCCACGCCCGCGTTGGTGCGCGAGTCGGCCACAAAGACCATGCCCTCACGCATCCTGATGGCCACGCAATATGTCATCGAAGGGTTCTCGACAGGGTTACTGTTCGCCGGTTTCCACCCGCTCCACCAGGGCAAAGGTGTGCAGCTGCTCCGGCCCACCGCCATAGCGTACGCCACGAACGGGACAGGCATCCAGATAATCCATGCCCACGGCGAGGCGCAGGTGCTGGTCCGGCTTCAGGCTCTGGTTGGTGACGTCCACGGTGTACCAGTGATCATTCATCCACACTTCCGCCCAGGCATGGCTGGCAACGTGACTGGAATCCTCGGTGTACAGGTAGCCGCTGACGTAGCGGGCCGGCAGGCCCAGCTGGCGGCAGACGCTGAGCAGTACATGGGTATGGTCCTGGCACACGCCCTTGCCGCCGGTGAACGCCTGGGCGGCCGTGCTGGTGGCATCCGTCTCGCCGGCGGTATACGGAATCCGTTCGATGATGGCGGCACTGAGGGCCGCCAGGTCGTCGCTGCTGCGGGGGCGCTCAAAGCCGGTGGCGAAATCGAGCAGCGCCTGGTCCGGCCGGGTGAAACGGGTGAAGCGCTGGTAGACCAGTGGCGACAGGCCATTGCCGGCGGCCACCGGCTGGTCCGGATTGATTTCCACCACACCATGGGCGCGGATGCGAATCTCATCGTGGGGTTTGTCCAGCGTCAGTACATGCAGGATGTTGCCGAAGGCGTCCGTGGTCTGGGCGGCGGCTTCCGGCATGTCCAGGTCCCAGCGGACGATGTGCTGGCGCACCGATGGCCGCGGTGTCAGGCGCAGGTACTGGGTGCTGCGTGCCACCTGTTCGCTGTACTGGTAGTGGGTGTGGTGTTCGATGGTCAGTCTCATGTGACCTCCAGGTATTCGGCCCGGATCATCTCGCCCACTTCATTGATGCGGCGCAGGAAGTCTTCCAGGTAGGCATGCAGTCCAATTTCGAGAACATGGGCCATGTCGCCATACTGAAGGCGGGCGTTCTGGACGGCGGCAATGCGCTTGACGTTGATGCCGGAGTCGCCCTCAACTTGTGTCAGCAGGTCGCAGATGGTTTCCACGCAGCTGCGCAGTGAACGGGGCACCTCGGCACGAAAGATCAGCAGCTCGGCGATGTTTTCAGCACTGATGGAGTCCGCGTACATCTCGCGGTAGGCCTCGAAGGCACCCACGGAGCGCAACAATGCGTTCCAGCGGTAATAGTCCACCGCCACATCACCGGCACGGTCACGTATCTGGTGGCGCACATCAAGAATGCGTGCGGTATTGTCGGCACGCTCGATGAAGGTACCGATGCGCAGGAAACGGAAGGCATCGGAGCGCATCACGGTGCCATAGGTGGCGCCACGGAACAGGTGCGAGCAGTTCTTCACCCATTCAAAGAATTCACTGACGCCGATACCGGCAAAGCCCTCACTGGCCATGGCTTTCATTTCCAGCCAGGCGGCGTTGATGCTTTCCCACATTTCCATGGTGATCTTGCCGCGCACGGCATGGGCGTTTTCGCGCGCCAGCTTGAGGCAGTTGTAGATGCTGCCGGAATACTTGTCGTTGAAGGTGAAGAAATACAGCACGTCGCCCATGTTGAGGCTGTCGAACTGGGCATCGTAGGCTTCGCGACTGCCGGTAATGGTCAGCGGTGCGGCTATCTCCTCGGTGGTCTGCGTCGAGCGCGGAATCAGGGACATGTTCCAGGCCACATCCAGCATTCGCGCCGTGTTTTCCGCGCGTTCGAGATAACGCGACAACCAGTAGAGTTCGGAGGCGGTGCGGCTCAGCATGATGGCGCCTCCAGTACCCAGGTGTCCTTGGTGCCACCACCCTGGGAAGAGTTGACCACCAGCGAGCCCTCTTTCATGGCCACCCGTGTCAGGCCACCGGGGACGATGTGGATTTCCCGGCCGGTCAGCACGAACGGGCGCAGGTCGATGTGACGGGGAGCGATGCCACCCTCGACAAAGATGGGGCAGGTGGACAGGGACAGCGTCGGCTGGGCGATGTAATTGTCCGGGTTGTCCTTGATGCGCTGGCGGAACGACTCGATCTCCTCACGGGTACTGGCCGGGCCCACCAGCATGCCGTAGCCGCCGGCGCCATGGACCTCCTTGACCACCAGCTCGCCGAGGTTGGCCAGTACGTGCTGCAGCTCGCGCGGCTTGCGGCACTGGAAGGTGGGTACGTTCTTCAGTACCGGCTCCTCATCCAGGTAGAAGCGCACCATTTCCGGCACATACGGGTAGATCGACTTGTCATCCGCCACGCCGGTGCCAATGGCGTTGGCGAGCATGACGTTGCCGGCGCGGTACACGCTCATGAGGCCGGGCACACCGAGCATGGAATCGGGGTTGAATGCCAGCGGATCCAGGTAGTCATCGTCGATACGCCGGTAGATGACGTCCACACGCTGCGGGCCGGCGGTGGTGCGCATGAACACGAACCCGTCCTTGACGAACAGGTCGGCGCCTTCCACCAGTTCAATGCCCATCTGCTGGGCCAGGAAGGCATGTTCGAAGTAGGCGCTGTTGAAGCGGCCCGGCGTCAGCAGCACCACCCGGGGGCTGCTGGCCAAGGTCGCCTGCTGCAGGGTTTCCAGCAGCAGCGAGGGGTAGTGGTCCACCGGTGCCACCGCATGGCGGGTGAACAGGTCAGGGAACAGGCGCATCATCATGCGCCGGTTCTCGATCATGTAGCTGACCCCCGAGGGGGTGCGCAGGTTGTCCTCAAGCACGTACCAGTCACCGCGGCCGTCACGGATCAGGTCGACGCCACTGATCTGTGCATAGACCTGGTTTGGCAGGTCCACCCCCTGCATGCAGGGCTGGTAGTGAGCATTGCAGAACACCTGCTCGGCCGGGATAAGGCCGGCCTTGATGATGGCCTGCTCATGGTAGATGTCGTGCAGGAACAGGTTCAGGGCGCGCACTCGTTGGTGGATGCCCCGCTCCAGGTCGGCCCAGTCCTGCGCTGGAATCATGCGTGGCAGGCTGTCAAAGGGAATCAGGCGCTCGGTGCCATGGGCCTCGCCATAGACATTGAAGGTGATGCCGACGCGATGGAACAGCAGCTCGGCCTCACGCTGCTTGCGTGACAGCACGTCTGCCGGTTGACGGGACAACCAGTCACAGAAGGTGGCGTAATGCGGACGCGCCTCGTCGTTGCTGAGGTACATCTCGTCAAAGCCGGACGGTGAGATATCCGAGACTTTCATGGTCATTCTTCTGGCCCCTGTAGGCATTTAAGGCGCAAGGTGCATGCCAACGTCAGATCCTGGAATCTTTATATAAAACAGATAGATATACGGGCTGGCAGAGACCGGGCGCACCAATATATGGCAGCCTGGTGGAAGTGCGCCGGATGGTGCCCCAGATTTGCGCGTGGCGGGCAGAGGATTAAAACGGGCGCCATTGACTGGCATCATGGTGGTGGATTGGCGGGGCGCTATTGTCACTAAACGCCATTACTCAGCAAGGGAGACAGACGCATGCAGGTGGAAACCTTTTCAGACGTACTCGACTGGACCCGGGCCATACACCGCAACCTGGCCAACTGCCTGGAAACGTGTGCGGATGACAATGACAGCGAGCGCGTTCGCATGCTGATGGATTATCTCGGTGGCCACGAGCGTGAGCTGGCGCGCGTGCTGGAGCAGAGCAAGGACGACGCCGAACAGAAGGCACTGCACACCTGGGTGTATGACTATTTCGAGAACGCGCCGCTGAAGCCACGTTCCATTACCACAGAGTCCTTTGAGAATCGCAGCACGGATGAGGTGCTGGAAGCGGTAATGGCCTTCCATGAAGAGATCATCAAACTGTACAAGTACCTGCAGGGCCGGGCGGAGGTGCCATCGACGCGGTCCCTGATCGATAACCTGCTGCAGCTGGAAGAGCAGGAAACGCGACTGATGATGGCGCAGGCGCACCGCTTTGATGATCTCTAGCCGCCGGCGCCCCTAACCCTGGTGAGCACGGGCCAGGCTTGGCGCTTTCCCGGTCTGGCTGGAGAACCAGCGGCTGAATGAGTGCGGATCGTGGAAACCCAGTTTTGAGGCGATACGGCTGATGGGGATGGGGCTTTGCCGCAGCAGGGCCTGTGCTTCGGCCAGTCGCACCTCGTTGAGCAATTGCCGGTAGCTCATTCCCTGCGCCTGCAGTTTGCGTTGCAGCGTGCGCGGGCTGATTGAAAGCGCTTCGGCCAGCTGGTCCTTGTTTGCCTGTCCGAGCACCAGCAGCTGCCGCAACTCATGCCGCAGTCGCGCCTTTTCCTCCATGGCATCGTTGTTGTACGCCTCCAGCCGTTCCTGCGCCTGCTGGGCCAAAACGGCCTGAAGAGCCCCGTCAGCCGTCACCAGCGGCCGGTTGAGGGCCGCGGCGTGGATACGGATGAAATTCTCCCGCGCACCGTAGCGCACGGGGCAGTTGAACAGCCCACGGTAGCGTTTCTGCAGGGCGGGATTGTCCGGCGCATGACGGCGCATGCTGACCGAGTCCACCAGGCCGGCGACGCTGTCGCAGCAGTGCTGGGCAAACAGGGCCAGCATGGCCAGGTACCAGTCGGCGGTGTGCAGGCGCACCTCAGGATCGTGGAATTGCGGCGCGACAATGATATCCAGGTAGCCGGGTGAGCGGCGTAGCGTTGCCACCACCGCCGTGGTGTGCAATTTCTGGTAGGCCGCTGCGGTTTCGATGGCCTGGATGAAGGTGCCGGATGTTTCCATCACGAAGGCCCACAAGCCGGTGAAGCTGAGGCCCAGCCCTTCTGCCACCAGCAGCCCGGGCAGCGGGTTCCCGAGGCGGCGGCTGCGCTCAATGCCGATACGCAGGATTTCTTCCCAGATATGTCCGGGAACGTAGCCACGCTTGTTGGTATCCCGACGCAAATCTATCCGGTATTCCGCCAGCAGGCTGTCCACCGGCACACCGAGCCGACGACCATAGGCCAGGAATTTCTCCACATGTTCCAGGGCAACGTATGTGTGTTGCGGTGGTTGGGCGATGGCCGACTGATTCATGGTTGTTATTGTCTCGGGCGGCATTGACTGACGGTGTCATAACGTAACTGTTACGGCCCATTTTGCGCTGCCCCCCGTGCCGGGAGCCAGCGCATGCACGGCGGCAACACCTGTAATTTGCGCCAATACCTATTCATTTACCGCCACTCATTACTTCTTCCGAGCGCTGTGATCAGCCGTGCGAATGATCACCAATTGCGACCCCTGCTGTCCGGTCTCGCTATGGCGGCTGGCACGCAGACAGCGTGATATTGGTGCGAACCGTTCACACCGGTGCGCACCGGTATCAGCCGGCGCGGCGGCATAACAATAAGCAGGGGATGAACCATGGCTCATTGGGTAAGGGCGATCACATTGGCCGGCATGACGGTATTGGCCGGATGTCTGGGTGATACAGCGACAGAGTTTCCGCATCAGGAAGAGATATGTACCACCAACACCAACCGTGAAGCGAAGCGACTGGACTCGGCACAGAGTTTTCCGCAACCAGTGGTGACGCGCATGCTGGTTAATGGCTCGCTGGTCTGGATGCCGGGGCAGACAACTGCGCCTACCATCAATCCCGGTGATGAAATTGAACTTCAGGGCAGTGGCTTCGGCCGTGGTACCAGGATCGATTTCTCCAAGATCATGATCGGCAATACGCGTGTGCTTGAAACCAACCTGCGCATGTTCAAGCAGACCCTGGATGCCGTTAAGCAGGTGCATTTCGAGTTGCCGGAGACACACAGCAAGTGGCCCAAAGACGTGATCAGCTGGCGCGACGATACAGTGCGCTTTCGTGTGCCCCTGCATGTGAGCAGTGGGCCCTTGCGCCTGCAGGTGCAAAAGCGGATTGGTGCCAACGAGTCGCTGACGCGCCCGGGCCAGCCACACAACGTCATTGACGGGCAGACCTACCGCATTCAGGACAAGAGCTTCAATCACAAGTGTGACGTGGTGTCGAAGCTGTCACCACAGACCAAGTCCATTACGCCCATTCCGGTTCAGGTCAACAACCCCGATTTTGACGACATGGTCGATCTCGGCAGGGCCCTGTTCTGGGCCTACGACTACAACATCGGCATCTCACACAATGTCCGTAACCTGGACTGGAGAGGCATCTTCGGCTACCGCGCCTTTGACCCCTATACCCGTAAGGTGGCAGACCCACGGAAACTGTTCGGGGCCTACAGGACGGTTCGTGGCCAGGTCCCGGATGAAGCCATTGACGATGTCTACTTCGCCGACTACCCGCAGAAGACGCCGGTACCCGGGTTGCTGAGCGTGGGACCACAGCGCACTGAGGGCACCACCAGCAACTCGGGCTGGGTCGGTTATCGCTACGCGCAGAGCAACCATCCGTTCAAGGGCTATGGCAGCTGGATCGGCTTCAACTGTGCCTCCTGCCACAGCTACCAGATCACCTATGAAGAGGCCCCCGGGCAGACACGCACGCGTGTGTTCGGCGGACTGCCGGCACCGGAGTGGTCGCTGAAGTGGGCGGTCATCGGGCCCAACATTCTGGAACGCTCTACCAGTACCTTTGATGGCGTGGTGGCCGACGAGCCGGGACCCGCCTGGGACCCGGGCACAAAAGGCATCGACAAGACCGGGCTGGTCTATGGTATGCCAGCCGGTGCCGGTGAGCACAACCTGATGCGCCTCAATGGTGAGGGCAGCCTCACCGACAATGACTACAACTTCTCGCCAGTGGTGTTCCCGAATGTCACCAACCACCTGCCGATCCGCCGCTCGCTTTCACATACTGAGTCCTATGTCGGCTTCGAGGGCTCCTATATCCATGCCGAGGAGCCTGATGGCGCCACCGGCTCGATGACACGCGAGGGCCTGCAGGCATTGACGGCGTACATGACCACGCTGGACAAGGACGACGAACTGCTGATCAATATTGGCCTGTACCGCTGGTTGAAGGCCAATGGCAAGCTCGGCGCGCAGACCGGCAATGCCGGCATGGGCGAGGGCGAGTTTGTGCAGGCCGGCTGGAAAGCGTTCCCCGGCATCCAGCAGGCCGTGGCCCAGGGCAAGAGCGCTTTCGACCGCGACTGCGGCAGTTGCCACAACGATGACCTGGGCGCCAATACCAACGAACGTATGGTGCGTCTTGATGAGGTGGGCCGGTTCTTTACCCCCACCATCTACCAGCGTGAGCAGCAATCAGTCCGGGCCACCTTCCTGCGCAACATGTACTGGGTAAGCTCGCGCGGCCTGCTGTCTGATGGCCACGTGCGCAATCTCGAGGACCTGGTCGACCCGGCCCGCTGTACCGAGGGCTCGCCCCTGTACAACCAGTACTACACCCTGCATGAACCGGCGCGGCCGGATCCTGGCACCCCGGACCAGCCGAAAGCGTTTCCGGACCTGAATCGCAAGGGTGACGTGTTCCGTGTGCGCAAGGAGGAGAATTACTTCCCGTACTACGAAACAACGGCGGTGAAGCGCAACCGCTTCATCGAGCGGCACAAGTACTTTGTCACCGTCCCCTGGGACGACGATCACTATTACTGGGATTACCAGAAGATGCGCGCTGAATACGGTACCCATGAAATGGGTGCGCCGGAGCCCATCGGCATGCCGGCCACGCCGCATCCCTGGTGCGCTGCCAATAACAATGAGACCCAGGCGCTGGTGCAGTATGTCTTGACCCTGTGACAAGAAGGGCCTGCCCTGAAGCAGGCCGGCGGTCACACTCCGCTGATTCGACCTATCGGCGTTTGCCGGGTGGCAGTTGACACTGCTCCCCGGCTTTTTTCTGTCCGATCATCCGCCGCGCCTGTTTGCCCCGCCGAAGGCAACCAGGCCCGATCGGGTGTCAGGGGATGGGTGCGAGCAGTGCCGGGTTGCGTACCAGGTTCCGCACACCATGGGCGCCCGATTCCTCGAATACATTGTCCTGGCACCATTTGCCCACGGAGCGGATATCTGCCTTGACGACATCAGGACGAACCCGCCAGGTGACCTGAAACGGCGAGCCTGTCTCGTTGTAGCCCGGGCCGGTGGTTGATCCCGCATATTCCACAGCATCCTCTCCCTCTGGCAGGTTAAGCGCCTGGTGGTAGCCGTCTTTCTGGCCGACCGCGGCCAGCCGGGTGAAGTCGGCAGCGTTATCGTCATTCACCAGTACAAGTACCAGCGTTTCCACCCGTAACTGCGGGTTCTTGATGGCGTCATCAAGGCACGCGCCGAGGGTGGCGCCTGGCGTTACCTGGGCGCTGCTGTGTACATAATGTACTTCAATGGTATCGCCCGGACTGAGGGCGCCATGGTCTCCGGCGCAAACAGGCGCGCTGACCGGGGCGCGCTCGTCAGCGTCAAGCTCGCCGTCATACTGGTAGCCTGAACCGTAACCGTTGCCGTCGCCATTACCTGCATAGGTGGTGAACTCACCGCCCCTGTGTTCGGCACTGCGGTGGAAGTGGATGTTGCACAGATTCAACGCGCTGGCCCGAGGGGCTGTGGAAAACACGCGGGTATTGCTGCCCGCGGGGCTGTCGATGTCCCGGGGTGATTGCGGGCCAAATCCTTGTCCGGCAGTGTTCTGTTGCAATGCCGCCCGTTGTGCGGCTATGGCGGCATCAGCAACCTCGCCTTTGGCGTGAAGCGCCAGGGGTGTGACCAGTAACGCGCTGAGGATTGCTGTTTGACAGGCTCGGGTGGTTTTCATGCGGGCTCTCCTTTTCCTTTCTTTACTTCCCCGGGCCGAGAGCAGTCGGGCTTGAACGCGGCTCGCGGCCATTCCTTGCCTGTTCAGCCAAACATGGTCGGCACTGCCTGTGGTGGCGTGTCGGATAAGCGGTGCCCGTTTGAGCATGAGCGGTGACCGGATAACGTCAACGTGCAATCAGTTCCCGGGGCAGCCTCGCCAGGGGGAGACCGGGTGCGGCGATGCCGAATGCCCTTTATAGTGAGCACCTGATCAGGAAACAGCTAGGAGAGTCCTCATGGCCAAGTCATTGCAGGAGCAGTTGATCGGCGCCGGTCTGGTCAAGAAGAACAAGACCAAGGCCCTGCGCCGGGCGCAGCAGCAGGCGGCGCGCGGTAACAGCTCGGCCGAGGCGGAAGAGGCCCGGCGGCTGGCCGAGGAAGCCCGCCAGGAAAAGGTGGCCCGGGACAAGGCGCTGAACCAGGAAAAGAATGCGCAGGCCCAGCGCAAGGCCATCAATGCACAGATCGTCCAGCTGGTGGAGACCCACCAGGTGACGGACCGCGACGGTGATATTGCCTACAAGTTCACCGATGGCAAGAAGATCAAGACCCTTTATGTGAACGGCCGCATCCAGTCACAGCTGGTGGATGGTGTGCTGGCCATCGTCCGCACACCGGATGCCGCAGCCGATACCTATCACCTGTTGCCGCGCGCCGTGGCCGAAAAGATTGCCCAGCGTGACGGCGACCTGATCGTGGCCATGAACGACCGTGCGGCGGCGCAGGACGACAGTGATGACCCTTATGCGGCCTTCAAGGTGCCGGACGACCTGATGTGGTGATGCCCTCTGTAGCGGTTGCAGGCGCCATCACGGCCTGATGAACCGTATTCACACAACATCCACCCACTGATTTGCACCACCAACAAGGAAACCGGGCACGGGCTGTGCCCGGAATGACAGGAGAAAAACTGATGAAATCCCGTGCTGCTGTTGCCTTTGCACCCGGCGAGCCCCTCAGGATCGTAGAAATTGACGTGGCCCCGCCGAAAAAAGGCGAGGTACTGGTCAAGATTACCCACACCGGTGTCTGCCACACCGACGCCTTTACCCTCAGCGGTGATGACCCGGAAGGCAATTTTCCTGCCGTCCTCGGTCATGAGGGTGCTGGCGTGGTGGTGGAAGTGGGCGAGGGTGTTACCAGCGTGGCGCCGGGAGACCATGTGATTCCCCTGTATACCGCCGAGTGTGGTGAGTGCAAGTTCTGCACATCCGGCAAGACCAACCTGTGCTCTTCAGTGCGAGAGACCCAGGGCCAGGGCGTGATGCCCGACGGCACCAGCCGCTTCAGCTATAACGGCGAGCCCATCTATCACTACATGGGTACCAGCACCTTCAGCGAGTACACGGTGGTGGCCGAGGTATCCCTGGCAAAGATCAGCGCGGATGCGCCGCACGAGAAGGTGTGCCTGCTCGGCTGTGGTGTCACCACCGGTATCGGTGCCGTGCATAACACGGCCAAGGTGCAGGAAGGCGACACCGTGGCTGTGTTCGGCCTCGGTGGTATTGGCCTGGCGGTGATACAGGGTGCGAAACAGGCGAAGGCCGGGCGCATCATTGCCATCGACACCAATCCCGACAAGTTCGCCCTGGCGGAAGACATGGGCGCCACGGATTTCGTCAACCCGAAGGACCACGACAAGCCGATCCAGGAAGTGATCGTCGAGATGACAGATGGTGGCGTGGAATTCAGTTTCGAGTGCATCGGCAACGTCAATGTCATGCGCTCAGCACTGGAGTGCTGTCACAAGGGCTGGGGCGAGAGCGTCATCATCGGTGTCGCCGGTGCCGGGCAGGAAATTTCCACGCGTCCGTTCCAGCTGGTCACCGGCCGCGTCTGGCGTGGCACCGCCTTCGGCGGCGTCAAGGGTCGCAGCCAGCTGCCGGGCATGGTGGAGCAGTCCATGAAGGGTGAGATCCGGCTGGATCCGTTCATTACCCATACATTGCCCCTGGAGCAGATCAACGAGGCGTTCGAGCTGATGCACGAGGGCAAGTCGATCCGCACCGTGATCCACTTCTGAGTCCAATGATCCCCGCAGGAGCGGCGTGTACGCCGCGAATCACCGCGCGTGAGAGAAACCAGGAGCCCCGGCCATGACCACACTGGAAAAAATCGAGGACGTCACCTGCTTCGGTGGCCAGCAACAGGTTTGGCAGCATCACTCGCAGGTGCTTGGCTGTGACATGCGCTTTGCGGTCTACCTGCCGCCGCAGGTGAGCGAGGGGCCGTGCCCGGTACTGTACTGGCTGTCCGGCCTGACCTGCAGCGAGCAGAATTTCATCACCAAGGCCGGCGCCCAGCGCTATGCCGCCCGCCATGGTGTGGTGATTGTCTGCCCGGACACCAGCCCGCGCGGTGAGGCGGTGGCGGATGATGACGCCTACGACCTGGGCCAGGGCGCCGGCTTTTACCTTAACGCCACCCGGGCACCCTGGGCGAGCCATTACCGCATGTACGATTACGTGGTGGATGAGTTGCCGGCGCTGGTGGAAGACAGCTTCCCGGTCACCGACCGCCGCGCCATCAGTGGCCATTCCATGGGTGGCCACGGTGCCCTGGTGATTGCCCTGAAGAACCCGGGCCGTTACGTCAGTGTGTCAGCGTTTGCCCCCATTGTTGCACCGACACAGGTGCCCTGGGGCGAGAAGGCATTCAGTGCCTATCTGGGCGATGACCGCGCAGCGTGGAAGGCCTGGGATGCCTGCGAGCTGGTGGCGGCGTACACCGGCGACCGAGCTGCCTTGCCGATCCTGGTGGACCAGGGCGACGCGGACAATTTTCTCGACAACCAGCTCAAACCCGATTTGTTCCAGCAGGCCTGTGACCAGGCCGGACACCCGCTGACCCTGCGCATGCAGCCGGGCTATGACCACAGTTACTACTTCATCGCCAGCTTCATCGGCGACCATCTGGCCCACATGATGGGGCAGGGTTAGCCCTCGCCTTTCTGCCTGGCACGCTGGACGCGCAGGTCCTGGGCCACCATCAACCGGGCCAGGTCGGTGACGGCCTTGATGGTGGCCACCACCGCTTCGGGACGGTGTGGGTGTCGGGCCGAGCCGGGAAAGATCTTGTCGATCCAGGCCTGTGACCAGCCGGCACCGTTGTAGAAAATCGGCGTGATGCCGGCGCGGCGGGCGGCGATGATGTCGGTGGTGGAATCGCCCACGTACCACACCTGTTCGTCGGCGCTGATGCCCAACTGATCGAGGGCATGGAGCAGGGGATCTGCCGCCGGTTTGCGCGCGCTGACATCGGTGCCACACACGGACACGTCGAACAGCCCTTCCCAGCCGGTACCATCCACCCGCGCCAGTTCCTGTTCGAAGAAATCCCGGCGCCGGTTGGAAATTACGCCCACCGGCAGGCCCACCTCCTTCAGGCGCGTGACCTGCTCACGGATATCCGCTTCCAGCGGAAATACATCCTCGATGTGATTCTGGTAGGCGGCATCGAACGCCTGGTGGGCCTCTGCCTTGGCGGTGTCGTTGTCCCCGAACAGCAGCTCGAAGATATCCGTGCGAGACACCTTCTTTGCGGCCACCACCTTGGGGTGCAGCTGCTTGTGCTCGCGCACATAAGTCAGCAGGCGGGCGTCCTCGGGTGTCTTGGAATCCGCCGGGTTCATCAGTTCGTTGGTCAGGCCCAGGGCGTCCAGTTGCGCCAGCATGTCGTCGACGGCGCTGTACATGGCGCTGTGGGTGTCCACCAGGGTGGCGTGCCAGTCGAACAGCACCGCCGAGGGGCGTGAATGGGGCATCTGCAGAATGCTCATGCCCCAGTGTTGCGGGAATCGACACCCGATTCAAGAAACCGGGTCTGGCCCGGCATTGTATCGGGTCCGGGCCTGATCCGGACCGGGGCGGCTACCCGGCCCCTCTGGCAAGTAGACGTGGCGCAAGCGCACGTTGATACCCGCCGGAGTATTGACGCAGATCAGGGCGGCCATCAGCCAGGGAGCGATAATACGCAGGCTGGCTGTCACGCCCACCGCCGGGGTGGTGGGGGATGGCACCGCCCGGGGGCGCTAAACGACCACCGGATTTTTCCGAATTCTGTTAGGAGTGGCAGCGATGTGGTTTGTGAGGCGTTTTCTTGTATTGACGATTTGTCTGGTAGGTCTGCTCGGGCTTGCCGGCTGCGGTGGGGATTCGTCCTCGAACGATTACCCGGTAGCCAGCAAGCAAAAGCACATCAAGCCGGAAGGCCTGGCAGCCGCTGCGGCTTTCCTGGGGGCTGCGGCCGGGAAGCAGACGCCGGTCACGATGGATACGGTGGTGTTCCTGAACTCCGTCTTGCGGATCAATGACGTACCCACCGACCCACAGAATCTTTACGGGGACTTGTGGAGCCTGCTGCGAGATATCTATGGCAGGCCAGTGCTGGACAGCAATGGCTGCGTGCAGCCCCTCGCCTCGCAGCCGCTTGTCTGGCCTGACCTTGTTGTGAGAGACACCGTGCCAATGGTGGTGGAGGAATACCAGGATGGGGTATTTACCTGCACCGTCATGGAAGGGTTTGAACCCTACACCGTGGAGCTCGAGATCGGCCGCCTGAATATGGTCCGCAGTGTGGCCAACAACCCGGATGTGCTGGCCCGGGGGTTGCGCGAGGTGATCAACAATATCAACGCCTCTGAGTCCATCAGCCTTGACGCCTCCGGCCGCCTGGTGCTGCTGGTCGATGACGGCGGCGAGCTGGTCGAGCAGACCATTGATGCGCCCCGTGAAAATCTGGCCATCTATCACGCACTCATGACACAGGGCCGCATCGCAGGTTATGGCCCGACGCACAATGAAAGCGGAGAAATGTTGGCGCCAGAATGGCTGGAAATACGGCGTGACCTGGACATGGGCGACCTGGCGTTCCTGCGTGATGGACGTGGCGGCGTGCCGTTGCGTGATGGCTACGCAGATGTCTCCGCGTTTTCCTATTCCCGCCAGAAGACGTTCCAGGACAAGTGGATAAGCTTTGTTCAGTACATCGAGGGTGCAGATTGCCCGTATTGGGATTTCAATGATTACGCCTGGCGTCAGGTTTTTGATGAAGAGCCGTACGTCGGCAGCAACATGGCTGGGTTTACCCGGGCCGTAGACGACACACGCCGGGTCATCGTATTTGTTCATGATGTGATACAGGATGTGCCGGAAACGGATATTCAGACCTTGCCTACACCGGCGGGTTCGCGCATGGACATGATGCATGCCACGGCTGCCTTCCTCGGCGGCGCCTCCAACAAGTCTGTGCCGTTGACTGTTGATGGGCTGGTTTTCATCAACACGGTGCTGGGCCTGAACGACTCCGAGTTTGCCCACAAGGGTGAAGCATTCGGTGACCTGTGGGCGCTGCTGCGCAATGACAACGGTGAGCCACTGCTGGATGCCAACAGCTGCCCGCAACCCATTGCCTCGGAACCGGTGGTATGGCCCGACCTTGTAGAGCGCAATCTCGTGCCGATGCAACTGGATGAGAATAACGATTGTGAAATTGTGCCTGGCTATGAGGACGCGGTCGTCGAAATCGAGCTGGGTCGGCTCAACGGTGTCCGTGTTGCCCTGACCAACCCGGACATGCTCAACCGGGCGCTGTATGACGTGGTCAACTCCATCAATGCCTCTGAAGGCTTGAAGATGGATGTGTCCGGGCGTCTGGCCTATGGCGTCATGGTTGATGGCGAGCTGATGCACCAGACCATTGACTCGCCAAGAGCCGGGCTGGCCATGTACTGGGCCATGATGCGCTGGGGCAAGCTCGAGGGGCAGGTTGACATCATGGAGGATGGAAACTGGGTAACCAAGGATATCGCCGTGACGCTGGACGACGCCATCCTTGATGCCGAGGGCCTGGGATACCTGAAACATGGCACGGCGGCCTGCCAGGGAGATCCGATGGAATGTGGCTACAAGCAACTTGCCAGCGGGTACGTGGATTACAGCCAGTTCAGCCACAGCACGGAAGATGTGTACAGCGGCGTCAATGTGGATTACGTCGAACGCCAGGATGAGATGGCTGTATGCGGCTACCAGGATCAGTCAGCCGACGTATGGGAGCGAATTCTGGGTAGTGATGCCTACGTTGATACCAACATCGGCGCTTTCGTAAAGCAGGCGGAAGACACGCGTACAGTGATCAGCTTCATTCATACGGTAATCCAGGACCCTCTGCCTTGATGTGTGTGGGCGCGGGTCGCGCGTCAAGAAGT
>JARGOL010000001.1:80726-105937 GCA_029212745.1 Alcanivoracaceae bacterium | reverse complement strand
GTGCGACCGGGTGCCTGCTGGGTGTCAGATACGGGAGAAAGCGGCCGCGTACCGGCATGGCTGGACAGATCACGCCGCAGACTGTACGAACACGTTTCTCCCGACAGCGGGCTCACTCCTTGTTCTGAAAGGGTTGGCATTCCTCCCGGTGTGTAGCGCTAACGTATCGCCATTATGGCGCCACAGGCTGGAAGTCGTAACGTGTGAACCAGTCTCCAGCGCGGTGACGGTCATGCTCGGCGCCGTCGAAATAGTCCCTGGCATTGCCGTCCTGCTTCAGGCGCCATTCCAGCCATGCGGTCACCAGGGTCTTGAACTTTGTCTTGCGCTCAGCGTCTCCATCACCGTACCAGTCGAAGTGGTCGGTTCCACGGTATATGGCAATGGCACGCGTGATATCGCTGGGTAACGACTCGTAGTAGCTGCCCACGGTGGAAGCGTAGGCGAGGGTGTCGTTTTCACTGCCCAGCACCAGCACGGGTTCATCCATGTTCAGGTAATCGGGCGTGTTGTTGCCCAGCCACGGTGCCAGGGCCACGGCCGTGGCATATCCCGTACCCAATTCACCGGCTGCCAGCAGAGCGCCGCCGCCGCCCATGGAAAATCCCATGATCGCCAGGGCGTCGGTATCGATTCGTTGATACAGGGGCGCACCAGCGCGGGCATTTTCATTGTCCAGCGTGGCCAGGCCGGCAAGATGCGCTGTTTTCCAGACTGGTGGTGAGCCAAGAATATTATTTGGTGTCATTGCCAGTACGGCGTAGCCGTGACTGCTGAGGTGATCTGCCAGCCAGTACATCTGCTCCTTGGTGTTGGTAAAGCCACCCGTGAGCGTTGTGGCGGGAATCGCACCAGTACCCGGGTCACAGGGGTAGGAAAGACGTGCAGAACGGTAACCTGTGGATGACAGGTTGCTGGTGTAGGAGCACACCGCATGGCTGCCGTCAGCACCGAGCCCCACGGCATTCGGGTCCGGCTCCGGTTCCTGGCCACCAAAGCAGCCGCTGAGCACAAGGCATACGGTACCTGTCAGGCAGTAGCGAAATAATGACAGCATGGATGGGCTCCTTTTCCTGTTGGCGTCAACGTCGGTTTGTTAGCGCGTTACAGTAGCCCTCGGAGGAGTGCCAGATCATTGTCAATCACAGACAGGATCGCGATTATTTCGGTTATTTTTCCGGGGCGCTTGGTAAATTTGCCTGAGTGACGCTGGCGCCCGGATATGGCTATTCTCAGGGTCGCTTTGCGGGCTGAGGTGCCCGGGAGCTATCCGTCAGCGGGCCGAATCGAAAAAAAATAAAGTGGGCAAGCGCCATGGATCTCGACACGCAATGCATACCGTTGGGTCATATCCAGACCTATTTCGATCTGCGCAAGAGCATCGAGTATGAGCTCGACTGGCTGGAGCGCCGTGTACGCTTTCCCGATGAAAGCGTGCAGGCGCACCAGGGCATTATTGAGCTGATCACCGGTATCGACCAGGCCACTTTCTATCGCCAGGCCGGCATCCCCCATGCGCCCGGTGTGGTGGATGCCTTCATTACCCCACGCCAGGTACTGGCACTGGTGGACCAGGCCGTCAATGCATTGAAGATGCCCTACCTGGGGCTGGCCATGGGTGGGCTGATGACGGCCACCCATCATGGCATGGCGGGCCTGGCTGCGGTCACGCAGCCCACCCTGCGCGGCTGCCTGGACGCCATACGCCGCTTCTGTGGCGAACTGTTTCCGGTGCTGGACATGGAGGGCGTGCCCGGGGAAAAAGGCGAGGACGCCCGCTTCATCATGCGTGAGGTGATCTCCATGGCGCCGTACACGCACTATTTCATGGAGCTCAACATGGTGAGCTTCTACAACATCTTCAAACACCTGGTGAATGGCGACCACGAGTTGACCAGTGTCGATTTCAATTACCCCGAGCCGCCGTGGAGCAATATCTACCGCCGCTATTTCCAGTGCCCGGTGCGTTTCAACCAGCCAGTCACCTGCCTGCGCGGGCCGGCGGAGCTGGAGCACTACGAGCTGCCCATGGCCAACCGGCTGATGGCCATGAATGCTGAGCGGACCCTGTTCGAGAACATCCCCACCCGCGCCATCCGCCTGTTGCCGCTCAGGCTTCGCCGCCTGCTGACGCGCTGCTACGGCGCCTTCCCGTCGGTGGAAGACGCGGCCAGTGAGCTGGGCATGAGTTCGCGCACGCTGCGACGGCGGCTGGCGGAGGAGGGCACCTCCTACATGCACGAGCTGGATACGGTACGCGAGCAGTTTGCGCGCGAGTATTTTGATCGCGGCGGCCAGTCGGTGACAGAGATCGCCATGACCCTGGGGTTCAGCGATTCCTCAGCCTTTGCCAAGGCGTTTCGTCGCTGGACCGGATTGTCGCCGTCCGGTTACCAGGAAAGCCGTCGAACCAGCGATGTCACGCCGTCATCCATTTGATGTGTGCAACACGCTCGTGCCCGGCGCCACCGTGAGTAGTCTGCACCGCGCCGGTTCCTTCCTGCCAAGGTCCGGTTAATTCCGGTCACTGTCCAGAAACAACCAGCAATTGGCCGGATTCATCCGGCGCCGCTCCTGTGGCCAGCCTACTGTCCCCTCGCACCGTGCCCGTGACCGGCCACGGCAATACCAACAACAACCGTCATCCTCAGCGAGGAGGAAACACCATGTTGAACCGCTCTCCTGTCTGCCGTCTTGCGGCCACGGCATTACTGGCATTCGCCGCCACCGGCGCAACGGCCGCGCCGACACCGGGACCTACCGGTCCCTCTTTTTACGACCCTGTTGCCACCGCAAGCGGCAATCATGGCGAACTGGTCTGGTACCGCTCCGCCACGACCGACCTGGGGCCCGATGCACCGGCGGTGACCGCCTGGAATGTGGTCTACCGCTCCAACGATGCGCTGGACAATGCCAACCTGGTGACCGGTACCGTCATGGTGCCGTCAGCGCCCTGGTCAGGCGGCGGTGAGCGCCCGGTGATCAACTATGCCGTCGGCACCCACGGTCTTGCACAGCGCTGTGCGCCTTCCCTGCAGATCGCCAATGGCAGCGATTACGAGGCCGCCAACCTGGCCGCTGCGCTGTCGGCCGGTTATGCCGTGCTGGTTTCCGACAACCCGGGCTACACCACCGGCGATACGCCCACCTACCTGGCGGGCAAGGCGCAAGGGCAGGCCGTGCTGGACCTGTTCACGGCGGCGACACAGATACCGGATGCCGGCATCAGCGCGACCGCGCCGTCAGCCATCTGGGGCTATTCGCAGGGTGGCCAGACCGCCGCGTTCGCCGGTGAGCTGCTCAGCAGCTACGCGCCGGACATGAACGTGGTGGCAGTGGCCGCCGGTGGCACGCCGGCTGACTTCATCGACACCGCCTACTACCTGAACGGCAGCACTGGCGCGTCGTTCCTGCTGCAGGCCGTTGTCGGCCTTGCCGAGCAGTATCCCGATGGCATTCCGCTGGATGAACTGGCCAATGAAGACGGCAAGCGCGAGATCGCCAACGTCACCGCCGACCAGTGTGTGTTCGATACCCTGTTCCCGTACATGAACAAGGACATTGCCGAATACACGCAGGGCAACCAGGGCTTGCCTGAGCTGCTCGCCATTGATTCCGTCAACGACACACTGCGCGCCCAGCAGCTTGGCACCCAGAAGATGCCGGTGCCGATGTACATGTACCATGGCCAGGCCGACGAGTTTATCCCGCTGGCACAGCACACCACGCTCAAGCGTGACTACTGTCGCCGTTACAGCAACGTCACCTTCGATGTCTATCCCAGCGAGCACATCGTCACCCAGTTCCAGGCCGCACCCTACGTGCTGCAGTGGCTGGGCGACCGTTTTGCCGGCAAGGGCACCTGGGGCACCTGCCTGACGTTCAACCCGAAACCCACGTCCACCGCCAACCCTGGTGGCGGCAATTTCGTCGTGTCACTGGATGAGTGGCCGCTGGATGCGCGTATCGACCTGGCTACCCTGGACCAGACTGTGACGCTGCCCGGGGACTCGTCGTTCACTGCCGATACCGACATCACCGCCGGCACGCTGGACGGCACCCTGGAAGTACCCGACTTCTCCACCAAGCTGAAGATCCTCGTCAACCTGGACGTGGGGCTGTCAGTGGTGCCCGTAGGCCGCACCAGCGGCACGGTATCGCTGGACAACCAGGGCCAGCTGGCCATTGATGGCCTTGCCCAGGCGGACATCACCGTGCGCAATGCCGGTTTCAGTTTCCTGCGCATCCCGTTTGGTTGCCGCACCTCGAGCCCGGTGGATTTCCCGGTGAACTTCGCCGGCCCGGTGTCGTCGCTGGGTAACGGCAAGCTGACGTTCGCCGGCACCACCACCTTCCCCAGCCTGACGGATTGCGGGTTGTTCAACAGCCTGTTCACGACGCTGATGTCCGGCCCGGGACAGGAATATTCCTTCACTGTGGCACCGCCGGCACCGCGGCGCTGGTAATGCACGGCGCCTGGCCGGCCCGTCAAGGCCGGCCATGCCCAGCAAGGAGGACACACCATGGATAAGACAATCAGGAACTGGCGCTTCATCGCCGTGGTGACCAGTGTGCTTGTTGCAGCCGCCGTGCTGTTGCTCAAGCCGCTACCACTGCTGCCAGAGCAACAGGGACTGTCGGGCGCGGCCAGCGATGACATCAACAGCCTCGCCGAGGCCGAGGCCCTCACTGATGCACAGATAGCAGCGCAGCAGGCCCAGGCCGAGCACGCTACGCTGGCAACGCTGGGCTCGCCGGACGTCACCGCGCCGGTAACCTCACGCCCCGCCTATGTCTCGCCGGTGGAGTGGCTGGTGCTGAAACGGGTGGCGGCACAGGATGAAGCACCGCAGGAGAGCCTGGCGCAACTGGTCAACAAGCTACGCTTCAGCAAACAGGTGGCGTTGTGGCAGTCCTATCAGGGTGCGCGACGCATGGCGCTGGGGGAGCAGCTCCTGCGGGCCATTCCCGGCCAGGTTGAACAGCGGGACCTGGCGCGTGCCGACGCCCACCAGCTGCAGCGCCGGGTGCTCTATGAGATCGAGCCGGACCCGGTGCGCCGGCAGCAGCGCTTGCAGCAACAAGCACAACGCATCGGCGTGCAGTTTGAGGTGGGTGAAGGTTAGTGACCATACAGACTGCCGGTCTGCGCAACCCGTTACCGTCAGGCAAGACTACGCCTGGAGGATGGACAGCAGGTCATGGGCATGCCCGGATGCCTTGCGTCCCAGGTCGGTGAGGTAGCCGCCGTCGGCTTGCGTGATGAGGCCCTTGTCATGCAGTCGCTGGGCAGCGGCAATGACATGGTCCTGCGCGGTGGAGTGGATTTTCAGTCCTTCCTGGGTGGTGTCCTCGTTGAACAGCGCGAGGACATCCAGTTCGTCGGCAATGTCTTTGCTGAATGCCATGTTGGTTCTCCCGGATCATGGTAGTCCAGTGTAGCGCAGGCGGGCAGGGAAGGGATGCCACGATTGCGTGGCTGCTCGGGAAAGGCCCGTTGGGCGTGTTCGGCTACTTGCGCCGGCCTGGCTTGCGCCGGCCGCCGCCGGCCGCCTTCTTTCCGGTCGGGCTCTTAGCCTTTGCGCCGCTGCGGCCGGTGCTGCGGCCACCGGGTTTGCCGCGGGTCTTTCCGGGCGCGGCGCGGTCGCCGCGGGGTTGGCCCGGCTTTTTGCGCGGCGATGTCTTGCGCGCGGGTGCCTTGCGTATGCCCGCTGATACATCCGCACTGTTATCGGAGGTGGCAATGGCCTTGTGGATCTTCGCCATTTCCTTGTCAGTCAGGTTGCGCCACTCGCCGGTTTTCAAGGTGCCCAGCTTCACCGACATGATGCGCACGCGCTTGAGTTTTACCACCTCGTAACCGAGATACTCACACATGCGCCGGATCTGCCGGTTCAGGCCCTGGGTCAGGGTAATCTTGAACACCGTGTCACTGATAACGTTTACCGTGCAGGGCTTTGTCACCGTGCCGAGCATGGGAATGCCACCGGCCATCTTCTGGGCAAAGTTTCCCTTGATGGGCTTGTCCACGGTGACCACATATTCCTTTTCGTGGGCATTGCCCACGCGCAGGATCTTGTTGACGATGTCACCGTCGCTGGTGAGGAAGATCAGCCCTTCGGACTGGTTGTCGAGCCGGCCAACCGGATAAATACGTTCTTTGTGGCGTATCGCATCGACAATGTTGGCGGCCACATTGGGGTCGGTGGTGCAGGTGATGCCGCGGGGTTTGTTGTAGGCGATGTAGACCCGGTCGGCCTTGTTCGGCGCGGCGTTCTTGATCCGGTGCCAGCCCACCTTGACCACGTCGCCCGGGTTTACCCGCGTGCCCAGCGTGGCCTTCTGCCCGTTCACCGTCACCGCACCTTCGGCAATATGCGCGTCCGCTTCGCGGCGCGAGCAGTAGCCCGAGTCGCTGATGAACTTGTTCAGTCGCCGTCCGTCGTTGCCGTTCACAGAATGCCCCGGATGCTGGGTGGATCAGTGCCTGCCCGCGGCAGGTGCGAGCAGATGATAACGTGCGGGGTCATGGGCTGCGAGTGCCCCCGGTACAGGCGGTAACGGCGTTCGCGGGACAGTGCGCATTTTCCCTGCAGTCCGCCCGGCCGGGCGGTATAGTGGGCGCCGGCATTTTCCCGCCGTTACCCCTGCGAGGCCCACCGTGACAGATACCGCTTTCTCAGACTTGCCCCTTTCTGCGGAGATGCTCGCCACCCTCGACAGCCTGGGTTTTACCGGCATGACGCCGATCCAGGCCGCAAGCCTGCCGGTGATGCTGGCCGGCCGCGATGTGATCGCCCAGGCCGCCACCGGCAGCGGCAAGACTGCCGCCTTCGGCATCGCTCTGCTGCAGTCGATCAACCCGCGGCTGGCCTATTGCCAGGCGCTGGTGCTGTGTCCCACCCGTGAGCTGGCGGACCAGGTGGCCCAGGAGCTGCGGCGCCTGGCCCGTGCCATCGGCAACATCAAGGTGCTCAGCCTGTGTGGCGGCCAGCCCATGGGCCCGCAAAAGGCGTCGCTGGAGCACGGCGCCCAGGTGGTGGTGGGCACGCCCGGGCGTATCCTCAAACACCTGGGCAAGGACACGCTGGCGCTTGCCGGCCTGAAGACCCTGGTGCTGGATGAAGCGGATCGCATGCTCGACATGGGCTTTTACGACAGCATTGCGGACGTCATCCGCCAGGCCCCGAAGACGCGCCAGACGCTGCTGTTTTCTGCCACCTACCCGGCGGGCATCCAGACCCTGGCGGCGGATTTCATGATCAACCCCGAACAGGTGCACGTGCAGGCGCAGCACGACAACCGGCGCATCGAGCAGCGGTTTCTTGAAGTGGACCCGTCTGAGCGTTTTGACGTGGTGCGCCGGGTGCTGCTCAGTGAGCGCCCCCGTTCCTGCCTGGCATTCTGTTTCACCCGCCAGCAGTGCGATGACCTGGCCCGCTACCTGAATGGCCAGGGCATTTCCGCCATGGCTCTGCATGGTGATATGGAGCAGCGTGACCGCGACCGGGTGCTGGTGATGTTCGCCGGGCAAAGCGTCTCGGTGCTGGTGGCCACCGACGTGGCTGCGCGCGGCCTGGATATCGACGCGCTGGACCTGGTGATCAATGTGGAAATGGCGCGTGATGCCGAGACCCATGTGCACCGTATCGGGCGCACCGGTCGCGCAGGGGAGAAGGGCCTGGCCGTCAGCCTGGTGGCACCGCCCGAAGTGCGTCGTGCGCAGGCGGTGGAAGCCCTGCAGGGTGCGCCACTGCACTGGCATCCGCTGACCTCCCTGAAGCCCCGCGAGGGTGACGGGCTGGCGGCACCGATGGTGACCCTGTGCATTGCGGCCGGGCGCAAGGACAAGTTGCGTCCGGGTGATATCCTCGGTGCGCTTACCGGCGAGGCCGGTATCGATGGCAAGGCGGTGGGCAAGATCGCCGTGACCGACTTCCAGTCATTTGTGGCGGTGGAGCGTGATGTAGCAGCGCAGGCGCTGGAGCGTCTTTCCAGTGGACGCATCAAGGGGAAGTCCCGCCGCGTGCGCGCGCTCTAGCCTCGGTCAGCCTATTCGGGTCAATCCATCATCGCCAGGCGGTCAAACCACGGCGCCGCTTCTTCCAGTTGCCCGGCCAGGGACAGCAGCTTGCCTTCGTCACCGTGGGTGCCGGTGAACTGCACGCCCATGGGCAGACCGCTGTCACAGACGTGCAGTGGTACCGACATGGCCGGCACGCCGGTGACATTGGCGAGCTGGGTGAACGGCACCGCCGCCAGGTTTTTCAGCGCCTGCTCTTCCAGCTGGCCGGTCATGCGCACCAGCCGTCCGCCACCCACCGCAGCCATGGTGCGAGACAGGGCCTTCAATGGCGCCGGCGTGGCGTGCTGACCAATCTTCAGTGCGGGTTCCGCCATGGTCGGCGTCAGCCAGAAGTCACGGCCGGTGAGGAACGCATCCAGGGCGATCATGTACTGCTGCCAGCGGCCCTGGGCCAGGCAGTATTCATCGGCACTCATGGCACGGGAGAAGGTCACCATGGCCAGGGTGTCGGCCTCGAACTCCTGCAGGCCGGCACCGGTCTGTTCGCGGATGATGTCCACGGTGGCGGCGGCCTGGGCGAACCAGACGTACAGCCAGTCCAGGCACATCTGGCGCTGGTCGATCCCGGGCGAGGCTTCTTCCACCTCATGGCCTAAGGCTTGCAGCAGCGCCACCGTCTTCTCCACGGCTTTCACGGCTTCGGCAGAAACGGGCGTACCCAGGGGCGAGGTGGTGGAGAAGGCAATCCGCAATGTGCCCGGCGCTTTGCGGGCACTGTCCAGGTAGGGTCCGGCGGGTGGGGCGATATCGAACAGGCTGCCCGCTTCGCGGCCGTGGGTGAGATCAAGGATAAGGGCCGAATCGCGCACGCTGCGGCTGACCACATGGTTGACGGCGATGCCGTGCATGGCTTCGGTGAAATGCGGCCCCCAGGGGGTGCGACCGCGCCCGGGCTTGAGCCCGAACAGGCCGCAGCAGGCGGCCGGGATACGGATACTGCCACCGCCGTCATTGGCACCGGCCACCGGCACGGCGCCTGCGGCTACCAATGCGGCCGAGCCGCCGGACGACCCACCAGGGGTGTGGGCGAGGTTCCAGGGATTGCGCGTGGCGCCATAGGCATCCGGCTCGGTGATGCCCTTGGAGCCGAACTCGGGTGTATTGGTGCGACCAAAGGGCACCAGGCCGGCGGCTTTCCAGCGCGTTATCAGGGTGCTGTCCACGTCTGCGGTGACATTGCGTGCTTTCAGCGCCCGGTTACCCTGGTGGTGGGGCGCACCCTTCATTTCCTGGAACAGGTCTTTCACCAGCATGGGGACGCCGGCCAGTGGGCCACTGAGGCCTTCCTCGATCTGCGCCTTTGCCATGTCGTAGAGCGGATGGATCATGGCGTTGAGATCACCGTTCACGGCTTCGGTGCGGGCAACGGCGGTATCCAGCAATTCCTGCGCGCTGACATCGCCATTCTTCACCAGGGCGGCGAGGCCCATGGCGTCGTGCTTCACATACTCTGAGAAATTCATGCCGCGCTCCTCTGTGGGGCAAGGGGTAATCTGCCACATTTTGCGGTGTTGCAACCACCGGTGCGCGGGTCGGCAGTGACGGTGGGCCGCGGTGACAGCAAAGGCAGGCAGTGTCCAGCGCAGGGCTGCGCCAGTACGCCGCTCAGGTGCATCCCCTCACCCTGTCCCTCTCCCGGAGGGAGAGGGCACCTCGCCACCGGCGCTGCACTAAAGCCCCTCTCCCCCCGGGAGAGGGGTTGGGGTGAGGCCCCCCCCCATCAGTTCTACCAAAAAAAGCCCGGCGCTCGGCCGGGCTCAGGGGGTAGCTGCTCTCCCGCAGCATTGTGGGGCAGTTCGTTGGCACACGCCGATCTGGCGCGGGGGTGGGCGCCTGATCAGATAACTGCAAGTACGGTTATCACCCAGGCTCCTGCAACAAACCGTGAAGGCTTGCCCGCGCCCTGGTTTATCGCGGGTTCTTTATGAAGAATTTCACCAGCTTGCGGCCGGTTTCCATGTTGGCGTTGCAGACAATCCAGCCGTTGTACTCATCGGCGGCGTGGCAGTGACCGCCCAGGGGCAGGGTGGAGCCGCTGTGGCGGATGGTCTCCAGCTTGCGGCCGTTGGCCTTGAAGCGCAGATGATGGTGGCGCCCCTTGCGCTGCAGGCCACCCCAGGTCCACACCCAGTCGGGGCTGCTGTACCCCGGGTCGTTGACGATCGCCCTGGTGGTGACGCCGCCCTGGCTCAGGAACGCCGCTTCCGCCTCGGCGATGCCGTTCGGTGCGGCGAAGTCACCGTCGCCGATGATCAGCATCAGGGGCTTGTCCACCGGACATTCCAGATCCATGCCGCCCACCGCGTAACTGGCAAACAACTGGCGCAGGCCCATGTCGCAGTAAATCGCGTTGACCGTCTTGCCGCCGCGGGAGAAGCCGTACATGTGGGTGCGGTTGGTATCCACCCGGTAGACATCGATTACGTGGTTGACGAAGTAGACCAGGTTGGGAAGCTCGTTCAGGTAGGCGCCACCCACCACAGATTCGATGTCGATGAGCGTCTGCCGGTCGAACAGGTCGGTGAGATTCGGCTGCACCACGATAAAGGGCGTGGGCGCCCCGAAGCGCTCTGCAACCCAGCCGTGCTCACGCAGTTTGGTGCCGGCATTCTGCTGGGCCGCATTCATGGACATGCCGTGGTTGTCGAGGATCAGTCCGCAGCCGCCTCTCTCGCAGCCGGGCGGTACCGTTACCGTGTACACCACATCGACACCGTCCACCACGCAGCGCACGTTCATGGAGCCCACGCGGCCCCACCAGGATTCCGTGCTCACCGGCGTGCCCAGCGGGCAGGACTTGAAAGTGATGGGCTGGTTGTCCACCAGTGGCAGGTAGGCGCTGGCACTGTGGCTCAGGGCCATCAGCACCAGCGAGAAAAGCATGAGAGTCAGTTTGTTCATGGTGCGCTCCTGTTGTGGTGTTATCAGCGCGGGTTCTGGATAAAGAAGTCGATCAGCTTGCGCCCGGTTTCCATGTTGGCGTAGCACGTCAGCCAGTTGTTGTAGTCCCCGGTGGGGTGGCAGTGGCCGAACATGGGCAGGGTAGAGCCGCTGTGGCGAATGGTCTCCATGACGGTGTCGCCCACGGTGAAGCGCATGTGGTGGTGGCGTCCCTTGCGCTGGATGCCACCCCAGGTCCATTTCCAGTCAGGGTCGGCATAACCCGGATCGTTGACGATGGCCTTGCTGACCACGCCGCTCATGCCCTTTACCTGTGCTTCGGCGTCGGCAATGGCCGTGGGGTGGCCCTGGTCATCATCACCCGACAGGATCAGGATCGGCTTGTCCAGGGCGCAGCGAAAATCCTGCCCGCCCATGGCGTAGCTGGCGAACAGGTCGCGCAGGCCCACCTCGCAGTAGATGGCGTTGACGGTGTTGCCACCGCGGGAGAAGCCGTACATGTGGGTGCGGTTGCGGTCCACGTTGTAGACGTCGTACATGTGCTCGACGAAGTAGGCGATGTTGGGAATCTCGTTGTAATAGGCGCCGCCAGCGAACGAATCGGTATCGAGGATCTTGTAGCGGTCGAACACATCCGTGAGGTTGGGTTGCACCACGATGTAGGGGGTAGAGGCGCCATAGCGGGTGGCGGTCCAGCCATACTGGCGCATCTTGGTGCCGGCGTTTTCCGTATTGGCGTTCATGGACATGCCGTGGTTGTCGACGATCAGGCCACAGCCGCCTTTCTCGCAGCCCGGCGGTACCGTGACGGTGTAGACCACGTCGATGTTATCCACCACGCACTTGACGTTGATGGAGCCGATACGGCCCCACCAGGATTCCGTGGAAACGGCCCGGTCCAGCGGGCACGCCTTGGTGGCCAGCGGCTGGTTATCAATCAAGGGCAGATAGGCGCTGGCCATCTGGCTCAGGCTGGCCAGAGTGATGGCTGCCAGCAGCAGTAGGGTCTTTTTCACGGTGCCTCCTGTTGTTCTTGTGGCCGTCCGGCCTATTCGGAACGCGAGTGCAAGAATAGGAGGGGGGTGTGCACATTGGCCGCCAAAAGCACTTCAATTCTGGCCAGTCCGGCAATTTGGTACTTTCGAATTAGGTGCGGAAGCAGATAGGTGGCGGGCATGAAAATGGTACATCGCGGATCAGCGGGAATAATGTTGCCACACACCTCCAGGCAACGCCGTCAACTGACCCATCTCCCTGTAGGAGCGGCGTGCACGCCGCTCCTACAGGGGAGTCAGGAAGCATCCCGGTTGTTCCCGCTGATCCGCGATGAGCCATAAAAAAAGCCCCTCGGCGAGGGGCTTTTTCATCCAGTCAGTGGGGCACTGGCGGTTACTGCAGATCGGCAATCTCGTTGACGATGAGGGTGTTGGCCTGGCTGAGTGCATCGATGGCGAGTTTGGCGTAGGCCTCTTCGTCCACCGCAATATCCACTTCCTTGTAGGACTTGCCCCAGTTGGATTCCTCCACCAGCTTCAGCTCGCCGAAGTTACCCGGCGCACCCACATGCTTGTTGATCAGGATGCTGCCTTTCTTCTTGTGCGACTTGTAGATCTCCGCGCCGGAGCGCCAGTACACCTGCACACCCGGGTGGAAGCTGACGCTGGTCTTCAGCGACACCTTGTTCATGAAGTCATTCTCGGTCTTGCTCGCTTTCGGGTCGAGGTAACCGAAGTGCAGCAGGTAGCGCACGGAGAGGACCTCTTTCTTCAGTTCCTTGGCGGAGAACCCGACCATGTGCGGGTGGGCCATATCAACAACCTGGCTGCCGCTGAACGGCACGGTCTTGCTTTCTACGGCGCCGTACGCTTCATAGTGTGACTGGCGCTCCGGATAGCCTTCGCGAATGACTTTGTCATACTGCTTGACCAGCCACTTGGGCATGCCCTCGATCAGGTCGGCTTCCTGGGTGGTGACGCCGGCACTCTCCAGCTTGGCCTTGAAATCCTCATAGGCTGCATCGGTGATCTTCTGCATGGTGGCGTCTGACAGCCCCTTCAGGTTCACCCGCATCGCGGACTCGGATTTGCCATCCAGCTTGCGCCACTTGTCCTTGTAGGAGCCGGCCTGCTTGATGTCGGAGTAGGCAAAGCTGACGTTGAACTGGCCGATGATCGGGTTTTCCAGCTTCTTGAAGTATTTCTCTTTCTCGAGAATCAGTGGCTCGTCGCTCCAGGCCTGGGCCAGGCTGGCGGTGACGGTGAGTCCGAGGACAAGCCCGATACGGGCGAGATAGCGTGCAATTGTCATCCGGTCATTCCCTTGTGCTGTGTTGTTTTTTGATGGTCTCGCATCCCTGGAGCCCTGCAGGTGAGCGTGATTTGCGGGTGCCAAAGCGTGAAGTCCGTCACTCTTTCTAGCACCAGCACAACCGGTAGGCAACCGCGCCCGCGTGCACCAAAGTAGCCCCTCTCCCTCAGGGAGAGGGGTTGGGGTGAGGGCCCGTCCTCCTTTTCTACGGCCAGCCTCGGCCCGCGAAAACCCCCGGACGCTGCCCAAACACAGGCCGGAGTACCCTCAATGCCTCCCCAGCCCTTGAGCCACCCGAGAGGCACTGCAACACTGGCACCAGCAACAACCGAAGATCCCATCAGCGACGAATTACACCCCGCCAGGCGCAAAGTGCTCGGTGGCGAGCTGGCAGCCTGCTGCTTTGCCCCCACCACCGGCTTCTACCGCGACGGTTACTGCCGCACCGATGCGGCCGACCGTGGCCGCCATGTGATCTGTGCCCCGGTCACCGAGTCCTTCCCGGTGGCCACGACCCCGGGGTGCAGGCGTTTGTGCTCACGCACATAGCGCAGCAGGCGGGCGTCCTGGATTCTGCCGGGTCCATCAGCTCTGCCGCCAGACTCAGAGCGTCCAGCTGCGCCAGCACTTCATCCATGGCGCTGTGGGTGTCCACCAGCGTGGCGTGCCAGTCGAACAGCACAGCCGAAGGACGGGAGCGGGGCATTTGCAGGATGCTCATGCCCCAGTGATACCACAAAAGCCGTGATGCTGTTCATCACGGGACGCAGGAACTGATGTGTGCTGTTTGGCATTTAAAGATTGACCTGTGTCACACTTTATCGCTAATCTCGGCTCAGTCTAAATTCGTACCTTCGTGCGAATCTCTCAGGGGTAGTCGCGGCCAGAAGCTCCAATCCGGCTGTGCCAGAGGTCGGGAGGCCAATATGAACAAGAAGTGGATGCTGCCGGGGCTGGCCCTGGTGCTGGCGGGCTGTGGTGGTGATGACACGCGGGAGCCTTATGCCGAGCCGGACTACCTGACCGACCAGGGTGGCTATGCCGCGGATGGCTACCTGGCGGGAGCCACCGTATGCCTGGATACCAACAAGGATCTTTCCTGCACCGACGAGCGCTACAGCGCCACAACGGACGAGAACGGCCAGTTCTCCCTGTATGCCCAGAGCTCCCTGTTCGACAAATACGAAGTGATCGTTGAGGCCATTGCTGGCGTTACGGTGGATCTCGACAATCCGGGTACACCCATCACCAAGGGTTATACCCTGCGTGCACCGGCGGGCCTGAAAGACACCGAAGAGAAAATCCCGGTAACGCCGATCACCACGGTGCTGGCGGCCGAGAAAGAGGCGTCGCCCGGCAAGAGTGTCCTGGAAGTGATCAAGGATTCCGGGTTTGCACAGCAGCTGTGCCCGCTGTCCGCCACCGACGAAGACAAGAAAACCTGTGTCACCAGCGATTACGTGAAAGATGCGGATAGCAGCGACGACACCACGCGGCTGCTGGCCCAGCGCAAGCAGCTGACGGCACGGGTAATGGCATCCATGCTGGCCGACGCGCAGGAACAGGCCGGCGACAGCAAGGGCAAGAAGGCATCGAGCAATACCCTGGCAGCGAAGAGCAACAAGGTGCTCGACCAGGTCGACAAGGCCATTGGCGAAAACGGTGGCAATACCGATGCCGTCGACACCGGCAAGCTGGCCAGCAGCAACAGTATCGTCGGTGGCGAAGGCAGCAATGCGCTGATCAACGCCAGCGAGGTGCCGACTGAGGCGACCACAGTGCTGGAAGCATTAAAGGTCTCGGGATACAACTTTGCGCTGGATGGCACGTCCATCGTGGGTGACAGGATAGATCCGGGGGCTCCGCTGTGCTACCTCCTCTGCGCGACTATTACTCATACGCAAAAATATAATTTCCCGATCAGTAACTGGAACCCGTCATCGCTGAAAAGTGATGGCGGTGAGCTCAGGGCTGTCGATGGCGGAAGAACCCAGCTGGTGGTGGATGGTTTCTGGGATGACACCATTGCCGCTGACTTTCTGTCCACGGCACAGAAACTGGACCTGAAGGGCCGCAGTGTGGGGCAGGTCATGGACACTTTTGCGCCGTCTGCCAACCGTAAATGGCGTCATGTGCTGCAGCAGTGCTCCGTTTTCGGTGCCGGGGCAGCAGCGCACCTCCTGCAAGCTCCCACCTATTATCAATTCAACAACCCGGCTTATGGCTACTATGGCGTCATTCCGGCCTCAGTCATGCCGGGCTTTGGAGGGCAAGAGCCCGAGACCTACGAGCTGCATGATATCGAGACGATCATCAGCAATTTCAACGCGTCGGTGGGTTCCTTCTCCGTTTTCGTCGGCCCGGATATCTATGTCAGGTTGGCGGATGGCGGGGCTGAGTTCTTCAAACAGTCGACGGGCGCCAGCCTCGGCACAGCCAGCTACCGGGTGGAGGCAATCAAGACGTTGATCGGTGCTGTGCGCACGGTGATCATCCGGAACTTGTCCCCGGTTGCCACAGAAAACCTGTATATCGACCAGACCCGTGAGAGCCTTGGCATCGTTGTCGCCAGGGACACCAATATTGCCGCCTACAATCCGACTGGCAGCTTTGGCACCAGCACTGAGGGCCAGTTCGGTGTCGGCGTCTTCGGTTCTACGGCGGCCGGCGCTCCGCAGTTGTGGCTGAACCCGGCTGCGGCACAGCAGCTTCAGGAAGCTGTGGATGTTTCTGCACTGGCAAATCCGGACGGAGATATGGATAGCACCGCCGATTGCGATTACACCGTCAAGGTCGGCACCGATTCCGATGGTGATGGCATTGATGATGGTGAGGATGCGTTCCCCAATGACGCCAGCGAAAGTGGCGATATTGATGGTGACGGTGTCGCTGACAGCATCGACACTGACCGCGATGGCGACGGTGTGGCCAACGACAGCGATGCGTTCCCCAACGATCCCACAGAGAGCAAGGACACTGACGGCGACGGTGTTGGAGACAACGCTGACAGCGATCGCGACGGTGATGGCATCCTCAATGATGAAGATGCTTTCCCGGATGATGCCAGCGAAACCGGCGACCTGGACGGTGACGGCACGGGCGACAATGCCGATTCGGACCGTGATGGCGATGGCATCCCCAATGACGAGGATGACGCACCGAACGACCCGAATAGCGGCAGCGACCTTGATGGTGATGGTATCGACGACAGCATTGATGCTGACCGCGATGGAGATGGCGTCAATAACGACCAGGATGCTTTCCCGGATGATGCCAGTGAAACCTCAGACCTCGACGGCGACGGCGTTGGTGACAACAGTGACGTGGATCGCGACGGCGACACGGTGTGGAATGACCAGGATGCCTTCCCGGATGATCCTACCGAGTTTAGCGACCTTGATGGTGATGGTACCGGTGATAACAGTGACACCGATCGTGATGGGGATGGCGTCAACAACGACGTGGATGCGTTCCCCAATGATCCCACAGAAACGCTGGACAGCGACGGTGACGGAGTGGGTGACAACAGTGACCCGACGCCCTTCGGTGGCGGCACCGACACCGATGGTGACGGCTTCGAGGACAGCGTTGACGCCTTCCCGGATGATCCGCTCGAGTGGGAAGACACCGACGGTGACGGCTATGGCGACAACTTTGACCCGGACCCGTTTGACCCGGTGATCCCCGGCGAGGGCTATTGCGACCCGGTGATTGATCCACTGTGTGATCCCCTGTTTGCGACCTGAAGAAAAGGCCGGCGAAAGCCGGCCTTCTTTTTGGGTTCATCGCGGATTGGCGGGATCAATTCATCTGCTTGCGTACCGATCCGGGCCAACACAGGCGATCAACGCTATCTGGCAGCGCAAAGGAGCGAGGTCGGCCTGCTTGCCGGGCTCCCTCACCCTGTCCGTCTCCCGGAGGGAGAGGGGCCCCATAGGCGGTGCAGCGCTCCCGTGCATGAGCGAGTGGCTGCATATAAGCCCCTCTCCCTCAGGGAAAAGGGTTGGGGTGAGGGCCAGTCCCCCCGTTTGCGGCCTGCCTCGGCCCTCGAAAACCCACTGACGCTGCACAAACACACGCCTGATTACCATCAATTCCTCCCCAGCCCTTGAGCCACCCGAGAGGCACTGCAACACTGGCACCATCAACAACCGGAGATCCCATGAGCGACGAATCACAGCCCGCCAGGCGCAATGTGCTCGGTGGCGAGCTGGCAGCCTGCTGTTTTGCCCCTACCACCGGCTTCTACCGCGACGGTTACTGCCGCACCGATGCGGCCGACCGTGGCCGCCATGTGATCTGTGCCCAGGTCACCGAGTCCTTCCTGGCGTTTACCCAGGCGCGCGGTAACGACCTGTCCACCCCGCGCCCTGAATTCGGCTTCCCGGGCCTGACACCGGGCGACCGCTGGTGCCTGTGTGCCATGCGCTGGAAAGAGGCCCATGAAAGCGGCGTGGCGCCGCCAGTGGTGCTGGAAGCCTGCGAGGAGGCCGCATTGAAGGTGGTGCCGCTGGACATCCTGCGCGAGTACGCCATCAAGGCGGTGCACTGACCCATGGCAGACATCGGTTTTCACTTCGACACCACCTACACCGGGTTGCCCGAGGCGTTCTTCACCCGCGTCGGGCCTGTATCCGTGCCGGCACCGGAGATGGTGCTGTTCAATGGGCCGCTGGCGGAGCAGCTTGGGCTGGATGCCAGCCAGTCATCGCAGGCGGCGCTGGCTGCAATATTTGCCGGCAATCAGCTCCCCGACGGCGCCGACCCCCTGGCCATGGCCTATGCCGGCCACCAGTTTGGCCACTTCACCATGCTCGGCGATGGCCGCGCGGTGCTGCTGGGCGAACACCTCGCCCCGGATGGCAGCCGCCATGACATCCAGCTGAAGGGCTCCGGGCGCACACCGTATTCCCGCGGTGGTGACGGCCGCGCCGTGCTCGGGCCCATGCTGCGCGAATACATCATTTCCGAAGCCCTGCACGGGCTCGGCATTCCCTCCACCCGCAGCCTGGCGGTGGTGAAAACCGGCGAGCGGGTGGCGCGGGAAGCGCCGTTGCCGGGTGCCATCCTCACCCGGGTGGCGGGCAGTCATATCCGCGTGGGCACTTTCGAGTACGCAGCGGCGAAGCGTGACCCGGCGTTGCTGCAGGCGCTGCTGGATTACACCGCCGAGCGCCACTACCCGAGCTGGCAGGACGCCCATGACAACAAGGCCGTGGCGGTGCTGACGCAAGCCATGGATCGCCAGGCGGACCTGATCGTGCACTGGCTGCGCGTGGGTTTTATCCATGGCGTGATGAACACCGACAACATGACCCTTTCCGGCGAGAGCATCGATTTCGGCCCCTGTGCGTTCATGGATGCCTATGACCCGGCCACCGTGTTCAGCTCCATCGACCAGCAGGGCCGCTATGCCTACGGCAACCAGCCCTGGATTGCCCAGTGGAACCTGGCACGGCTGGCGGAGTGTCTGCTGCCGTTGATGGCCAGCGATGTGGATGCCGCTGTTGCCATTGCCGAGCCGTTGCTGAAAGGTTTTCCCGCGCTGTACCACGGCAAGTGGCTGGCCATGATGCGTGCCAAGCTGGGGTTGTTCGGCGAGCAGGCCGATGACGAGCAGCTGGTCACCGACCTGCTCGAATGGATGCATGCCAACCAGGCGGATTTCACCAATACCTTCCGTGAGCTCAGCCAGGAGAATCGTCCCGACGGTGAGCGCTATCAGCAGGATGACTTCAGCGCCTGGTACACGCGCTGGCAGGCGCGGCTGGCGCAGAACAGCAAGCCGCTGAAGTCGTCGCTATGCCTGATGCGCAACAGCAACCCGGCGGTGATCCCGCGCAATCACAAGGTGGAAGAAGCACTGGCGGCGGCCGAAGGGGGCGATGTGACCCGGGTGGAGGACCTGCTCAGGGCGCTGGAAAACCCCTACAAGGAGACCGGCCGCGATGCTGCCTACCGGTCACCACCGGCGGCGGGCGAGCGTGTCCACCAGACCTTCTGTGGTACCTGACCCCGCCGGACTGGTGCAGGGGGGTGGTGTAAGCTGAGCGTTGCCGTAAGGGCAGAATCGTTTCTTTTGGGGGAGAACATGGCAATACGTTTCCGCACGGGGCTCTGCATTATCATGCTCAGCGCCGTCACCGGGTGCGGCGATGTGGGCGCGCCGGACTGGCTGTCAGCGAATGGTCGCTGGGGCTGGGGGGACAGTGCTGAAAGCGCCTGCGCTGCCGCCTTGCATGTGCGCATCCAGGGTGATCGCATCGAATGGTTTGACGGTGACAAGCGTGTACGCCAGGGCCGAAAGCTCGAGCGCAGCAACAACAGTCGGGGTGCGGTTTCCACAGGGGCCGGCAAGCTTGAGCGGGTGACCTGGCGCTACGCGGCGCAACGCCTGGATGACCCCGGCAAGCTGGCCTATTACCACGATGAATTCACTGTCCGCTGGCGCCTGGGCAGCGTTACACACCTGGTGCTGGAGCGCCGCCTGCGGCGCGTGGGCCCCGGTGCGCCACTGCAGCCGCTGGCGGGCGACTACCCGGGCAGGCACCAGAACTGGTATTACTGCACCGGTGCCAACACTGCGAAGCCCGCGCCCGCCTGATCAGTCATAGGCCCGGAACATGTCGCCCGGTCCACACGGGTTGTGGCTGCTGCAGGGCGGCCGGTTGGACTTGCCTTCCAGCATCATCTTTTTCTGGTATTCGTACACCGGGTCGCGAGATTCAAGCTGCTGCGGGCGCGCATTTACCGAGCGCTGGATTTCGGCGGACATGGCCTGCTTGAGTTTTTCCCAGCCGGCCTGCCGTTCGATCAGGCGCTGCTGGGTGAGCTGGCGTTCGCGCACCTGGTGCATGACGGAACGGGCCTGGCTGGCGTAGCTCGTCGGCATCAAGGGCAGCATGTCTTCAATAAACTGGAAGGGCACGTCAATCAGGCCATAGGTGTTGCTGTGGTAATTCGGCCGCTCCCACAGCTTCATATAGTCAACCAGCGCCTGTGCCTTGCGTGCATCGGAGACATAGGGGCCGATGGGGCCGTCCGGGTAGAACAGCGCAAGGCGATCCAGCTCTGGCGTTTGTGCGACCAGGGCGTCGACATTTGCCATCAGTGCTTCTTCCTGTGCCAGCAGCTGTTGCTGGCGGGCCTGTGCCTGCCGCTGACGCTGCTCTTCCTCGCGTTCTTTCTGCGCCCGGGCCGCTTCTTTCATGGCCACCAGCGGGTCTTCCCACGGCAGGGCCGTGACCATGATCGGTGACAATGACAGGGCATCCAGATCAAGCAGGTAGCCGGTGGCACGCTTGCCACCCAGATGGGCATTGGCGGGCAAGGGTGTGCCACTGTCGTCAAACTTCCCGTAGGTGGCCACGCCACCGGACGCCACCACCGCCACTTCATTACGGGCGGGCACGTAGACATATTCCGAGGCAGCCTGGTACATGCCGGTATCGATGGCGATGGGCGTGATATAGCGGTTGGCGCCGAGGTCAAACACCTCAATGCCCTTGCCTTCCGAGTAGGAGACGATGTACTGCCCCTGGAAGCGCAGGAAGCGGTAGTCGCGCTTGTATGCCCAGGCCAGCTTCTGGTCCGTCAAGGTGGCGAAATCCCGATACGTGCCATCGTCCATGTTGACCACGCCATTGTGGGCCAGCTTGAGGGCGCGACTGCTGGCATCCAGCTCGGTGATCTCGTCGCCGCTGCTGGTGTCGATTACCAGCCATTCATCTTTCTTGCGGGCCACCACTGCATAGCGACCATTTACCGAGAGCCAGAGCGGCGAATAATCTACGGTCTTCTTCAGCAGCCGGCGTACCTGTTTGCCGGTGTCGAGATCGTGCACGGCCAGGTTCTCCAGCGTAAAACGGTTGTTCCTGCTCTTGCGATCGACCGTGACCACCTGCCGGTTGCCCAGATAACCAAGGGCTTGCTTGCCCTTGAACGTCTTGCCGGTATGGCGGCCGTCCGGGGTGAACTCGTAAACGGTGTCATGCAACTGGGCCAGGAAGGTCTGGCTGTCGGGCAACCAGATGGCCGTGAAGGGAGACAGGCTGCCCTTTACCGGCGACGGGCCCAGCCCCTGCGTCATCAGAACGCCGGGGCCGCCGTAATTACCATCCGGGTACTGCTTGTAGATGGTGCTGTAGAACATGCCCACAGGCTGGTTGGCCTCCAGGTCATAGACCAGGGTGCGGCCAGCGGCTTGCAGGGCCAGGTAGCGGTCACCGTCCAGTGTCACGGCGCCCGGCTTGGGGCTGCTGCTTTCCTTGAGCAGATACATCGGTGGCGTTTTCAGGGCGCGTACCTGGTCTTCGAAACGGTCGCGGGCATAGCGAAACTTGGCCGCCATGTAATCCCGCAGCTCTCGCTCATAGGCGGATTCGCCCGCATCAAACAGAATGCGTCGTTCCACATCGCCCTGGCTGAAGTTGACCAGGTACAGGACCCCTGTGCTGCTGTGTGCCACTTTGCTGTGATCGCTGCCGAATTTCTGGTAGTGGCGCAGGAACACCCAGGCCCGGTCTTCGTCTACGGGGTATAGACCCTGGTTGTCCAGAAACGGGGTCTTCCAGCTGGCCAGGGTAGTGTCCGGACTGTCTGTAGCGCGACGCTGGATCACCGTGGGCCGGTAGCGATCATTCTGGCCGAAGGCGGCAACCATATCGGGGGCATACTCCACAGTGATCGGGATATGCGCGATGCCTTTTCCGGTGGCCGCATCGCGTACGTAGCTCTGGTAGGTGTAGTACCTGCCATCCGGGCTGATCTGCAGGCGACCGTAGCGATCATGACGCCGGTTCTTGTTTGAATCATAGGTGCCGATCACCTCGCCCTTTTCCAGGTCGTAGACGATCAGCTCTTCATTGGTCTTGCCGATGCGGCCGGCAAGCAACGCAATGGGCTTGTCCCGGGCCTCGGCCAGTACCAGGTAGTCGTCCTTGCGCTCGCGGGTGTATTCATAGCGCAGTACTTCGGGCGGGGTGTTCTGGGCCTGCTCATGGGTCAGGCCCTCCGCCACTACCTTGCCGGTCTCCAGATCCCAGCGTTTGTAGCCTTCTTCACTGTGTCTCGGCCGGGTGTAGAAATAGCGTTGGGAAAAGCCCATCCAGCCGTCAAGTTCGCAGGGGCCCTTATAGCCCTTCAGGGGTTTGGAATCGCAGGCCAGGGCCGGGGTGCCCAGCATGACCAGGCCAATGAGCAGTAGCAAACGCATGAAACGGGTCTCCTTTTCCCTCGAGCAGCCCCACTAATTAGCATGTTTTACGGCGGCAAACTACGGCAGGCCAGCGCCTACACCCCTGGCCTGTGCCCCAGGCTTGCAATTACAGGCGGGGCTCGCACCCGCTGAATCTGATCGAGCCCGCCTCGCGGTTTGCGGGGCAGGTGGTCCATACCTGCGTCGTTTTCGACCCGGCGCTATGCAGCATTGATGCCTTTCTCCAGCGCAACCTGAGAGCAAAGCATTAGTCGGTGCTCGGGATAACAAGGATTAATGGTTAGGATTTCCCCTGAGCCTGGCCACCATTGGATATGTCTGAAAAGCCGTAATCTCGCGCCATTACCCGTTCTGTTTTTTTTGCATAGAGATTGGCCAGAAAAGTGCTACTCACTTGTTTAGCGTGGGAGCAGCAAATGCTGCCACAAGGGACCATGTTCCAAAGGCTCAAGCCTGACAGGCAGTCAATATTCATGAAAATACGAACCGGGTAGAAAAATGAAGACATTAATGCTGCCATTGATTGCCTCACTCATGCTCACCGGCTGCGGCGGAGGCGCCAAAGAAACACTGTTTCTGTTCAATGAAGTGCCCGACAAGTATCTTCATAACGGTATCGCCGCGTCCACGGATCCCTATCGGATCCCCAAAGACAGCTGGCAAAAGCAGTTGCCTTTGACCTTCAACTACAACGGCCTGCCGAGATCGACCTACACCTTTATGCAGCGCACCGGTACCGGTGGCATGGTTGTTATCGAAGATGGCGAGATTGTGTATGAGAATTACTTTCTAGGCACCAATAAAGATACCCGGTTCACGTCATGGTCGGTGGCAAAGTCGATCACCTCTGCA
Source organism: Alcanivoracaceae bacterium (assembly GCA_029212745.1). Classification (GTDB taxonomy): domain Bacteria; phylum Pseudomonadota; class Gammaproteobacteria; order Pseudomonadales; family Alcanivoracaceae; genus JARGOL01. The sequence continues at coordinate 82,574 of JARGOL010000001.1, read as the reverse complement.
CTGGTGGGTATAGCCGTTGAGCAGGGCTATATCTCAAGCGTTGACGACCTGGTGTCGAGCTATGTGCCGGAGCTTCTGCACACGGCCTATGGCGATGTCACCATCAGGAATGCATTGCAGATGTCGTCTGGCGTGGATTTTGATGAATCCGGGGCAAACCCGAATTCTGACGCGTTCCAGCTGCTGTTGGCCACGCTGGATTCCAATGATGCGTTCATCTACACCCTGAAAGACAAGCGCAACCAGCCCGGCACCTATAACTACTATGCCAGCAGTGACACGCAGGTTCTGGGCATGGTGTTGTCCCGTGCCACCGGGCAAAGCGTGTCCAGATTCATGGAAACCAATTTGTGGCAGCCGCTGGGCGCAGAAAAACCGGCAACCTGGGTGACAGACACCAAGGGGGTGGAGTCCTTCTATTGCTGCGTCAATGCAACGCTCAGGGATTACGCCAAGTTTGGCATGCTGTACCTGAACAAGGGCGAGTGGCGCGGACACCAGTTGCTGTCGCGTCAGTGGGTAGAAGACTCACTGGCCACCTCAGAGCCGCAGCTGGTGCCGGGTGACAACCCGCAATCCAATGACACCTGGGGCTATGGCTACCAGTGGTGGATTCCGGATACCAGGCCCGACTATATGGCCATTGGTATCTTCAACCAGTTCATCTACGTCCATCCCGGCAAAAACATGGTCATCATCAAGTTCGGGGCGAACCCTGAATACGTGCTCAATGACCTGGAAGACCAGCACCTGTATTTCTTCCGGAAGGTGGCCCGCCACTTCAAGAAGCAGGAAGAGCCCACAGGCTTCTTTAGCTGGTTTTTCTGAAAAATGCCAAGAGCAAAAAATAGACGCCCGGCGACAAGTCACGCCACGCCCAACCACCGCGCCAGCCGCTCATACACCTGCTGGTCCCACATCAGCTGCATGTGGTCCAGCCCGTAGAGCAGCTCGCGGGTGACGGCCTCGGTGCCCGGGTAGTCTTCCGCCAGGGCGCTGTGGGGCATCACCAGCAGGTCGCTGCGCAGTTTCCTGCTGTTGTTGTCCGGTGAGCGGGTGGCGCCGATGTAGTAGTGCGCCACGTCCTCCGGGGCGGGGATATGCTCGCGCGGGTCATGGGTGTGCAGCAGGTCACCGGCGCGCTCGCGGTCGCTGTGCAGCAGGCTGCCAAAGCGCAGGTCATGGATGGCGGCGGAGCGCAGGTTGCCCAGGCGCGTGAGCGGGGCGCTCCAGCGGCTGACAGTGAGCAGGCGGTTGCTGTAATTGCCGATGCGCTCGGCATCGGCGCCGTGGTGCGGGCTGCCCAGGGTCGCCAGGTGCGTCACCCGCTCGGGGAAGCGCATGCCAGCCTCGCGCGCCTGGTGCAGGGCACTGCGCGAGATCAGCCCGCCCATGGAATGGCCCACCAGCAGGATCTGCGACGCCTCAATCTCTTCCAGCAGATCCGCATAGACCCTGGCGTTCTCGGCAATGGGCAGGCCGCTGTTGTAGCGCAGGTAGCCCACCGCATAGCCCTGTTTCCTCAGTTCATTGGCAAAGGCCAGGTGCACCGGGCGGTGCCAGCCGCGCTCGTGCAGGCACAGCCCGTGGGCAAACAGCACCAGCGGCTGGTCGCGGCGCGGGGTATCGCCGTACAGGGACGACGAAAACGCCAGCGGGTTGTCCTGGCGCACCAGCAGATCGCCAAACACGCCATTGATGGCCGCCTGCACGTTCAGGGTGGTGGTATCCACCTCCCGCGGCGCCACCCGCTGGCCCACCCGGCTGAGCAGCTGCCCGGGCACCTCAAATCCTTTGCCCAGCAGGCCATAGACCCGCCTCGCAATGCTGGTGGACTCCGGCAGCAGG
>JARGOL010000001.1:0-80716 GCA_029212745.1 Alcanivoracaceae bacterium | reverse complement strand
GCAGGCCCAGCGGCGTGGAACGGCGGATCTCGCCGTGCATATCGCCGATGGTTTCCGTGAGCTCGCCCGCAAGCGACAGGGTGAGCTGGGACAGGCCCAGCAGGAAGCGGGCATCGGGGGTGAAGGTGGTGGGGTGTTGAGAGTTCATGATGTCTTTATGCACGAGTGCCCTGGCGCAGGCCAGTGGTTAGTTCGGCATATTGGGACAATCGGGCGCGGCGCCTGTGTGAAATGTGAGGTCTGGCCCCTCTGCCACTCGGTATGGCCACGTCTTTGGGCCGCCGCCAGTGCTGGTGGTGACCCAAAGGACGGGGAAGCAGAAGGGTAGGATTAACCCACGCAGATTTGGTGGGTCAGGTTTGTCCGCGGGTTTTTTGTCCCAAAGAACTGTTCTACCAGTGGCATGAACTCTTCCAGCGGGTCCGTAGGATAGTTTCCATCAAACGCCTTCTGATCATACACATCACTGAATCTGACAGCATCATCATGCCACGACTCACCAACATAACGCTGCCGCCCGTTGGTAGGCTTGAAGATATAGTCACCGTAGTGCTTCCACTGATATTCCATGTGATGACGCAAAATGTAGTACGAGCCATCCGAGACATAAGGGCGCACAATGCCGGCAATAATGTCGGGATGCGCCAGATTGGAAATCACCTTGCCAAGATCGTGAACCAGGCAGACAAGAATCATTTCATCAGAGGCGTTGTCACGCTTTGCTCGCGTGGCCGCCTGCGTCATATGGGTGTATTGGTCAGGCCCAAAACCCAGATGATAGCCGCGGCAGGCGTTGATCATGTTCTTGATGGTATCGACGACACCTTCCTGCTGCGCGCGTACTGCGTTCTCAATGATCGCCCAATCCGCTGAGGTGCTTTGGTCAAGCCGGGTAAAGTTGGTCGCTGAAGCCATGGACTGGTACAGATCCTCCGAGGGGGGAGTGAATCCGTCCAGGGCTTCGGCCTCGCTGGAAAAGCCTGAAACCTGGGTAAAAATGCTGGTCGCAGCGACAGCGCCGAAGGAAGTTGTCAAAAATCCACGGCGTGACAGCCCAAAACGTTGGGATTTTTCCATGCACTCCTTTTCAAGGAGCAAGGTCTGCAGTTCTTTTTTATAGGTGCTATCCACGAAGTAGTCATGGGAACCAGTATCGTTTGTCTCACCCAGAGAGATATCTTTGTTTTTCTCGTTAGCGTTACTCATTGCCAAGTCCTTTAGTTTGCCGGCTCTTCTCTGAAGCAATCACTCATCGTCACTTCCATACTTCCCGTGTCATAATTCCTGAACTTATCTCTGATCAACGGCTTGAAGTCCCTGAGCGGATAGCTGGGGTAGTTTGGGTCATAGGAGACCTGCACCCACTCATCCACAAAATGCGCTGCGGTGGCATACCAGGGCTCATGTATGTACAGGTCACGCATCGTCGTCGACTCGCCAATGCGATGGCCATAGTGTGCCAATTCGAATTCGTGATGATGGAAAACGGATCGGTAGGCAGCTTCAGATACAGAGCTGCGAATAATGGCAGCGGCTATCTGGGCATGGCCCGGGTAAGAAATGGCGATGCCGACATCATGCAGCAATGCAGCCAGAACCAGGTCATCACTGGCATTTGCTCTGGCGGCTCGCGTGGCGGTTTGCAGACAGTGCTGCATGACATTGACAGGCATGCCAAACGAGTAACGCTTGCACTGCCGCAATAGATTGATAATCGCTTTGTCGTAAGTGACGCTATGCATCTTCGATGAGGAGCTGGCAATCGTCATCCATTGCAAGAAATTGCTTCGGTCCATGCTCGTAAAATTGGTGGTGGGCTCTTTATCGATAACGGTTGGAAATTCCGTAGCCTGGGGGGCACAGACGCCCGAGCAGGGAGCCGGGTTGTCAGGCATGATCACGCGGCTGGGGTCCCAGAATTGCCAGTTGAAGAAGGCAGAGGCTTCACGTGGCGCACCTATACCTGCTGCAGCTACTGCACCGACTGCGACGCCTGCTGCCACCTTGCCAAGTCCAGTTTTGGAAGAAGAGTGAGTGCTTTCGTCATCGTCGCACGAAATGACTGGATCATTATTTTTCGTGTCTTTCGAGTCCATGGGTTTTCCTTCCAATTATTGGTTTTTGTTTTTGCCCGGGTAACCGTGGCAGGCCGGGTGCGCGTCGCCTGGGCCCTCGCCCACCATCCCTGATACGAGCTACCACGCTAGTGGAGGTAAAGACGCAAATGCCGCCAAAAACGATGCATTTCCAGACAGTTTCAGCGTTGTACGAATAAAGCACTGGTCGTCGAAGTGGTTGTTAGTTCTGACTTGATGTGTTCGGGCCCCGCTACGGCGGGAACAGCATGGATGCAGGGGCCAGCGAACTGCCCTGACGCACCAGAAAATCGCCAAACCTTCCGGTCATGGCGGCCTGGGTGTTCAGGGCTGCCGATCCATCATTGCCGGGCTGACACCCTCCGGGGCTGCCCGGGACCTTCCCGGGGCATTCCGTACATAGCGGTGAAGGTCCATGCAGGATCGTCGCGGTGGTTGGTCCCCAGAGCCAAAGGGCCTGAGGACTTTGGCTTGAACGGAATGGGATGCGCCCGGCCTCACGCCGTATGTTGAGCCGGTACTTCCGTGCCGATTCCGGTCGCGGCACTCACAGACGCCAGCAATGGCATTGGTTTGAAAGGGGCAGGTATGTACCAGGGGCAGTATTCACTCATCGGCATTGAGTTCAGTTTCTTTACCCGCAAGCTGGAAGCCCAGCTGTTGCACCAGGGCATTCCGTTCAAGTGGACGTTCAAGACACTGGAGATCACCAAGGATGTGGAAACCCGGGCAGGCACGCGGTTTATCCCGGTGCTGGAAACACCCGACGGCTGGACCATTCACGACACCATTGCCATTGGCCCCCTGCTGAGTGACCGCTTTCATGAAACCCCGGTGATCCCCGAGGACGCCACCCTGCGGGCCCTGTGTTTCATCCTGGAAGACTACTTCAACCACTGGCTGAGCCGGCACGTCCTGCATTCCCGCTGGTGCTACGAAGACAGCGTCGCCCATGCGGGCCGGGGCTTTGGCATGAACATGGTGCTGGACAAGAGCGTCACCGAGCCGCTTACCGAGGAAGAAGAGCAGAAGATTGCCGGTATGCCAGCCATGTTCCGCGATACCTTCGGCCTGAGCGCCTGCAAGGCACAGGGCGCGGGTGAGGATCAATCGGCCATATTGCAGGCCGATCTCAAGGATATCGTGGGCATGTTTCTCAACCACCTGAAAGATAACGACTTTATCTTCGGTGGCCGCGCCTGCCTGGCCGACTTTGCCATGGCCGGAGCGCTGAAGGCGCATTTTCTGGAAGACCCGGACCCGAGGGCCTGGCTGGCACCTCACATCAACGCGCTTGAGGACTATGTCCAGCGTGTCCACGCCGGGCCGGTGGAGGGCGGCGCCTGGAAAGCGTGGCCGGAACTGGAGGCAGGCCTGACGCCGCTGCTGGCGCATGTGGTGTCTCATTACCATGCCTTTGCAGGCGCCAGCATCAAGGGCGCGGGGCAGGGCGAGAAGTACTTCACCTGTGACCTGCCGTCGGGGCAGATCACGGGCCGAACCATGAAGCGCCTGGATAAATCCCGTTTGCACGTCCAGAACGAACTCACACGGGTGAACGCCTTCGAGAATGACGCGCTGAAAGCCAGTGGTGTGCTGGATTATTACGCCATGCCACTCCAAGTGACGAAAAGTCAGTGATTTTAACGATGCGCAAAAAATACAGTATTCATGGTAGACGGGTGAATGACTATGAGAACCGCTTTATTGCTGGGTGCTACCGGGCTCACTGGCAGAAACTGCCTGAATTTTCTGCTGGACGATAAAGCCTATGAAAAAGTGATTACCCTTTGTCGTCGGCCAATCCATGAGAATGGCAAAGAGCTAACGCACGAGAAGCTCGAACAGCATATTGTCAATTTCGATTCCCTCGAAAGCCATTCTGACCTGTTCAAGGTTGACGATGTTTTTTGCTGTCTGGGGACGACGATAAAGAAGGCAGGCTCAAAAGCCGCATTCCGCAAGGTGGACCTGGAATACGCGGTAGCGGCCGCAAAAATCGCAGCCGCCAATCACTGCCAGCAGTTCCTGGTGATCAGTGCGCCAGAGTCCGGCAAGAAATCCCCTTTCTTCTACGGGCGCGTCAAAGCGGAAATGGAAGAGCGGGTGGGCGAGGAGTCGTTTGCCGGCACCTATATTTTCAGGCCCAGCCTGTTGATCGGGGAGCGGGAAGAGGGATGGCGCCCGGGTGAAGGCCTGGCGATCCAGGTATTAACCCGTGTGCCCTGGCTCATGGTGGGCGGGCTGAAAAAACTGAAGCCCATTGATGCCAGGGATGTGGCCAGGGCGATGGTGATCGTCGCCAAAACACAGCCTCAAGGCCATCGCACCTTCAGCTCTGACCGTATCCAGGCGATCGCCGACGCCGGGGCCATGCCCTTTCCTGAAGACGACACCCGAACGGCCTGACCCCAGACCTTGCCTTGGGCTTCCTGCCACCCCTCGACTTCTTGAGCGACAATCAAGAGGTTGCTAGCATGGCCTCACTCGCATGAGCCCGGCAGAGGAGAGCCCATGCCCAGCAACCGCCCCGACGTCGCCCCGGAAGTAAAGCGCCAGGAGATCCGCAGTGCCGCGCGCACGGTGTTCTTCAACGACGGCTTCGACAAGGCCAGCGTGGCGCGTATTGCCCGCGAGGCCGGCGTCACGCCCAACACCCTGTACTGGTATTTCGACTCCAAGGACGCCCTGTTTGCCGCCGTGGTGGAAGAGCTCATGGGGCTGTTCTTCCTCGGCCTGAAAAGCCGCGACCCGGCAGAGCCACTGGAAGACACCCTGCGCTGGGTGGTGCAGGGCATGCAGGCGGCGCGCCCGCTGATCGTCACCCTGCACGAGAAAGCCAAGACCTCTGCGCCCATTGCTGCGCTGCATGAGCGCTTTCACGCCGAGCTGGCCGAGCTGCTGGAGGGCATGCTGAGCGAACGGGCGATGGACCCGGCGCGCATTCCTGCCTTTATCCACATCGCCAGTTTTGTGGTGGAGGGGCTGCTGATGCATGAGCTTCCCACAGCGGCCCGCGATGCGGTGATCCGCGAGCTGGCCGCCTTCTGAGCCTCCGGGCGCGCCTGCCCGGCCATCCTGACGCCCGGCCCGCCAGCCCCTGGCGCCGCTCTGAATCCCGCACTCTTGATCGTCATTTAAGAGTGCGCTAGAGTCCTCTTGAATAATGATCAAGAGAGGCCGAACCATGACCCATCACATCGATCCCTTCAGCGCCGGGCGACAGGACGTCAGCTTTACCAGCCAGGGCAGCCGCTGCCACGGCTGGCTCACCTATCCGGGCGCTGGCACTGGCCGCGTGCCGCTGGTGATCATGGCCCACGGGTTTGCCGGTACCCGGGAGCTGCGCCTGGAACAGTACGCCGAGCGCTTCCATGCCGCGGGCTTTGCCACGCTGATCTTCGACTATCGCCACTTCGGTGCCAGCGAGGGGCACCCACGCCAGCTGATGGTGCCTGCCCGCCAGATCCAGGATTGGCATGCTGCTCTGGCCTTCGCGCGAGATCTTCCCGGTATTGATACCGAGCGCCTCGCCCTGTGGGGCACCTCCTTTGCCGGGGGCCTGGTGATTACCGTGGCAGCGCAGGACGGCAGGGTGGCCGCCACGGTGAGCCAGTGCCCCATGCTCGATGGCGTGGCCGCCATCACCGGGCTCATCCGCTATGCCGGGCTGGGTAACCTGGCGCGGGTGCTCTGGCATGGCGTGCGCGATGCGGCACACGCCGGTGTGGGCGCCGAGCCGCACTACATCCCGGCGGTGGCAGCACCGGGCGAGGTGGGGGCCATGACCAGTGAAGAGGCCATGGCGGCCTTCCACCGCATGGGCGACGAGGACCTGCCGGACATCCGTGTGACCGCGCGCTCGAGCCTGCTGGTGCCGCTGTACCGGCCGATCCGTGACGCCCGCAAGGTGCGCTGCCCGGCGCTGCTGCAGCTGTGCGATCACGACACCGTGGCACCGGCGGCAGCGGGGGAGCGGGCAGCCAAACGCATGTCCAGGGCCGAGGTGGTGCGTTATCCGGTGGGGCACTTTGATGTGTACTTTGATGAGGCGTTTGAGGCCAGTGTGTCTGACCAGGTGGAGTTTTTGCGGCGTCATCTTGGGGAGTAGGGGGGCTTCTGGTGCCGGGAGTGTTTCGCCGCCTGGGCATTGAAACCCCTTCCTGGTAATTTCGTCCCATGCAGAAGGGACTCTACGAAAGAATCATTGATGAAGCGCTGGCGGAAGAGCTTGCCAAGCTAGAGCTGGCGGCTCAGCGGGAAGATCTGGAGGCGGGTGACAGCCACACCGTCCTCGCCGAGCATCTCACCGATCTTATCGCAGGCGCTTTGCGGCGCTTGCCCTCCAGCCAGCGGGTGCAACACCAGCGTGGGCTGGTAAACCGCGTTATTGAACTGCTCGCTGAGTATGACCCGGAAGCGCTCACTGGCAAGCGTATGCCTGAGAATATGGAACGCCTGTTGGCCGTTTCTGAGCCGCCAACACAGCTGACTCGACCCGAGACCCCCGTCAGCGAGACCAGTCTTTTGACGGGCACACGCCTGGACCCCAGCCTGCTGTCCCAGCTGAAGCAGGAGCTCGCCACAGCAGATCGCGTGGACATTCTCTGCTCCTTTATCAAGTGGGGTGGCATCAGCCTGCTCAAGGATGCGTTGGAGGATTTCACCCAGCGCTCCGGCACCCGTCTGCGCATCGTCACCACCAGCTACATGGGCGCCACGGATTTACAGGCGGTGAAAGCGCTGGCGGCATTGCCAAACACTGAAGTGAAAGTGTCCTATGACGTGCACCGCACCCGGCTGCATGCCAAGGCCTACCTGTTCGAGCGGCAAACCGGTTTCAGCACCGCCTATATCGGCTCTGCCAATCTGTCGCGCCCAGCACTCACCGAGGGGCTGGAGTGGACGGTAAAGGTGACGCAGTACGCAGACCGCCCGATCTGGGAAAAGGTGCTCGCCACCTTTGAAACCTACTGGCAGGACCCGGAATTCGAAGTCTTTGAGGAAGAGCGCCTGCGGCAAGCGCTGCAGCGGGAAGCCGGGCAGGGTGCGGCGGATGTCGCGTTGCCGGTGTTTGAGCTGCGCCCCTACCAGTTCCAGGAAGAAGTGCTCGAAGCGCTGGCCAATGACCGCTTGGGTGCAGAGCCCCCGCACCGGCAGCTGGTGGTGGCCGCCACGGGCACCGGCAAGACCATGATCGCCGCGTTTGATTACCGTCGCTTTGTTAGCGAGCAGGGCGGCCAGTACCCGCCCCTGCTGGTGGTTGCCCATCGCCGCGAGATCCTGCAGCAAACGCTGCATACCTTCCGTGCCGTGCTGCGCGACCAGAACTTTGGTGCGCTGCTCGATGGCAGCAGTGACCCGGGGCCTTCCCGGCACCTGTTTGCCACCGTGCAAACCCTGCACCGGCGAGAGCTGCCGGCACAATGGGGCGAAGATGCCTTCGCGTATGTACTGATCGATGAGACGCACCGGTCTGCGGCGGCCAGCTACCAGGGCATTCTCGATACCCTCAAGCCCACGGTACTGCTGGGCCTGACGGCGACGCCCGAGCGCACCGATGGCGAGGATGTCCTGAGATACTTTGACGATCGTATTGTCAGTGAGATTCGCCTGCCGGATGCCATCAACCGGCGCCTGGTGGTGCCGTTTCACTACTATGGCGTCACCGATATCGAGGCGATGGACTATTCCCGGCTCACCTGGGAGCGCGGCGGCTTTCGCACTAGCGAGCTGGACAACCTGGTCACCGGCAACGACATGCGCGCGCAGCACATCGTCGATCAATGCCGGAAACGGCTGCTCGATGTACAGGCGGCGCGGGGGCTGGGCTTCTGTGTGAGCGTGCGGCATGCCCAGTTTATGGCCGCGTTCTTCAACCGTGCCGGTATCCCGGCGCTGGCTCTGTCAGCAGAGAGCTCGGCGGACGACAGAAACAACGCCCAACAACGCCTGCGGCGCCGTGAGATCAATTTCCTGTTTGTGGTGGACCTCTACAACGAGGGCGTGGATATCCCGGAAGTGGATGCCGTGCTGTTCCTGCGCCCCACGGAAAGCCTGACAGTGTTCCTGCAGCAGCTCGGCCGTGGCCTGCGCCTGACACAAGACAAGGATTACCTCACGGTGCTGGATTTCGTTGGCCAGATGCACCGCAAGTTCCGTTATGACCTGCGCCTGAAAGCGCTCTCCATGCGACCCGATACAGATATCCGGGCTGAGCTGGACGAGGGCTTCCCGCACCTGCCGGCGGGCTGTGCGATCCAGCTTGAGCGTGTGGCAAGGGAGCGCATCCTCGACAACATCAAGAGCTCCCTGCTCGCCGGCGCGCACCCGCTGGTGCACAGTATTGCGGGCTTCAGCGCAGACACAGGCAAGCCCCTGGCCCTCGCCAACTATCTTCAGCATTACCGATTAGAGCCAGAGGACATCTACCGCCGCGATACCTGGTCATCCCTCTGCGCACGGGCGCACCTGCGTGAGCCGCCCACAGCCCCGGATAACGCGGTACTGGCCAAATGGCTGCGCCGCATTGCCCATGCAGACGATCAAGTGCGCCTGAACCGCTGGCTGCAATGGCTCACCGATGGCCAGGGCGATGATCCGCTGGTGCTGGCCCTGTTGGTCCCTCTGATCAAACCTCTGGACCTGGATGGCCCCAGTCTGTTTTGGCAGCGTCTCAATGAAAACCCGGACATTCTCGATGAGGCACGCGAGCTGATTCGCTGGCGGTTACGCAGCCCTGACGTCATCCGGGTGGGGAAGCAGCCCGACGATGCCCTTCTGGTTCCCCATGCCCGCTATACCCGGGATGAAGTGCTCATTCTTACCGGTGCGTGGGGCTGGGAGCGTCGGCCACCCATGCGAGAGGGCGTGCGTCATTTGCCGGAGCAGAAGCTGGACCTGTTCCTGGCCACCATCCAGAAGAACGAAAAGCATTACAGCCCGTCTACGCTCTATGAGGACTACGCCATCAGTAGCGAGCGCTTCCACTGGCAATCGCAAAGCACAACATCCGCGGATTCGCCCACCGGGCAGCGTTATATCAATCACAAGGCGAAGGGCTATACGCCACTGCTGTTTGTGCGCACCGTGGCAAAGGTCGCCAACTATTCCCAACCCTATTACTACCTCGGCCCGCTGGGATACGAGAGCCACGAAGGCAGCCGACCCATGAGCATTACCTGGAAGCTGGAGGTGCCCATGCCAGCGCGGTTGCTGCGGTCATTCCAGACGCTGGCCGTTGCCTGAGCGCTAGCCGGGTTACAGCGAGTTGAGGGCAAAGTCGGTGGTGGCAGGCTGATCCGTGGGCGATATGCTTTCCAGCTCATGCAGATCAAGATCGTCCTCATCCTCGCCATGGTTCTCGAAATAGCAGGTGGGCCAGCCCAGATCCTCGGGTCGGAAGTGCAAGATGTCTGGCCATACCTGATCGGCGGCGAACCGGGAACGAAGTTGCTCGGATACTGTTTCCGGACTAAATTGGTCAGGATTGGCGACGATAACCGATTGAAATTGCTTGTAGTTTGCAGCATCGCGGTAGAGATAGCTGATTTCCAGGTTCATGCGGGCCTCCGATTGCTTTGGATGCCCGGTCTTTATGACCTGGTGAGGCAGAGGTGTTCAATCCGGGGTTTTGCCTGGGAGCAGGGGCGAAGGATTACGTAGGATATTGGCTGGCTTTGGTATTCAGAGTCACAGCCCCTAAAGCCTTGGGTCTCAGCGTAGTGGGAAATGTGAGGTCTGCCCCTAATTTCCATTTACATTACAGGCATCAGTTGGCCAGATGAAGCGCTGTCAAGCGATAGTCCTCCAGCTTAAGTCAATATCGGTCACCTTTCCTGGGTGACGTCATCGTCCTCTTTTTCCTCACATTCTGTTTCACGGCTCTTTTCCTCTTCGCTGGCAGAGTGATCACCGTCGGGTCCTATTTTCACGATTGATATTCCACATTTCCCATGCGCCGTAACAATGTCTATGGAATAGTGCGCCCCATCTTCAGGACTAAAGGATATTGGCCCTGCGCGGCAGGTCGAGATAGTGCTGTAACCGGAATATATGTAGGTACCAATCAACTTTATGCGGGTGCCTCTCGGGACATGAAAATCTCTGGTCTTGTGTCGCCCGAAGCTGGACCAATGGTTTGATAGAACGCCGGTGGGTTTATAATCGGAACAATAGTCCGTCTCGGCTGTATTAATCAGGAAATTTCGAGCGGGACTACTAACGGAATCGCCGCCGAACCTATCCCCGAACGTGATCTTCGGGTCGTCTTCGGACGCAGGGACATAATTGTAATAGGTGCAGCCGGGAAGAATCGGCACCAGAAGAAAAATAAAAACTCGAAAATCCATTTCAGCTACTCTCCATTTGTATTCAGTTTGTGCCTAAATCTTTAATTCAAGTTCCTTATACGAATACTTTTCCCTTCTGCCATGGGTCTACTTATTCAGCTCCGCCGGATAAAAATATGCTTCTTCTAGTATATTCCTGAAGGTGCTGGTTATTCTGTCGGCGCACGCGTCGATGGGCGACGGAATACTGCCTGAATCGCCACCATTTTACTAGACACCTTTCAGCCATACACAATGGCTTTCAGAGGGATATCTATGAGCAGCAAGCGTTATCCCGAGGAATTCAAGATAGAGGCGGTCGGTCAGGTCACGGATCGGGACACAGCGTGACCCAAGTGGCTGAACGGTTGGGGGTGAGCACCCACAGCCTGTACGCCGGGCTCAAGAAGTACGGGCCCGACAAGGTGGAGCATCAGGCCAAGGCCGATGAGCAGGCCTAGATCAAGCGCCTGAAGAAGGAGCTAAGCCCTGTAACGGAAGAGCGAGACATCCTAAAATCAGTACACCAGCCACGACCGGAGTGCTTTCCTGAAGGCGCATGGCCTGGAGAGTGCAGTATGAGCCGGCGAGGAAACGGTCACGACAATGCAGTTGCTGAGAGCTTTTTCCAGCTGCTGAAACGAGAGCGGGTGAAGCGGAAGGCCTGCGCCAGCAGGGATGTGGCCAGAGCGGATATGTTCGACTGCATGGAGATGTTCCACAACAATCGGCGCCGCCAAAGTTCTAATGAACTACTGTCGCCGGTAGAGTATGAAAGGCGTCACCAAGAAAGGAAGGGAAATGTCTAGAGAACTGGTGGTGATTCAAAAGTCCGTAATCGTTACGTATAAAAAGCCCGGCTTGTAGCCGGGCTTTTGGTTTTCCAGTCCGTCCCTTGTGAGGCCGGGCCGGAAGAGGTCGGGGCAGCAGGGCTGCCCCTTGTCTTCTTAGGGCTTACACACGCTCAATGACGGTGGCAATCCCCTGGCCCAGACCAATACACATGGTCGCGAGGCCCAGCTGGCCGTCTTTCCACTCCATCACGTTGAGCAGGGTGCCGGTGATACGGGCACCGGAGCAGCCCAGCGGGTGGCCCAGAGCAATGGCGCCGCCGTTCAGGTTCACGGTGTCCATGCGATCCAGCAGCTTCAGGTCCTTCATGACCGGCAGGCTCTGCGCGGCGAAGGCTTCGTTCAGCTCCACGTAATCGATGTCATCGATGGTCAGGCCTGCACGTGCCAGTGCCTTCTGGGTGGCCGGTACCGGGCCATAGCCCATGATGGCGGCGTCGCAGCCAGCCACGGCCATGGAACGGATCTTGGCGCGCGGCTTCAGGCCCATTTCCTCGGCCTTGGCAGCGCTCATTACCAGCATGGCGGACGCACCGTCAGACAGGGCTGAGGAGGTGCCGGCGGTGACGGTACCGTTGCGCGGGTCGAACACCGGGCGCAGGGCAGAGAGGCTCTCGACAGTGGTTTCCGGGCGGATCACTTCGTCGATCTCGCACAGCACCTTGTTGCCGTCGGCGTCGTGGCCTTCCATCGGCACGATCTCGTTCTTCCAGCGGCCTTCCTGCGTCGCTTCCCAGGCTTTCTGGTGGGAGCGGGCGCCGAACTCGTCCTGCTGCTCACGGCTGATGCCGTGCAGCTTGCCCAGCATCTCCGCGGTCAGGCCCATCATGTTGGAGGCCTTGGCGGTGTGCTTGGAGCTTTCCGGGTTCAGGTCGATGCCGTGCATCATGCCCACGTGGCCCATGTGCTCCACGCCACCGATAACGAACACATCACCGTTGCCGGTCATGATGCCCTGGGCGGCCATGTGCAGTGCCTGCATGGAGGAGCCACACAGACGGTTCACGGTCTGGGCGGCGGTGGTGCGCGGCATGCCGGCCAGCAGCGAGATGTTGCGGGCGATGTTCATGCCCTGTTCCAGGGTCTGGTTAACACAGCCCCAGATCACATCTTCGGTCTGGTCCACTTTCCAGCCGGGGTTACGCTCTTTCAGCGCCTCGATCAGGTTGGCGGAGAGTTTCTCTGCGCGCACATTGCGGAACATGCCGTTCTTCGATTTGCCCATCGGCGTACGGACGGCATCCACGATTACTACATCATTGGGATTCAAGCTCATTTCGTATCTCCTGTCCGTCGCTTAGCCGAAGAAAGACTTGCCGGATTCGGCCATGTCTTTCAGCATTTGCGGCGCTTCGTAGAGCTTGCCCAGGTGTGCGTACTTGTCGCACAGGGCCACGAACTCTTTCACGCCGATGGAGTCGATGTAACGCATCGGGCCACCGCGGAACGGCGGGAAGCCAATGCCGTAGATCATCGCCATGTCTGCTTCAGCAGCGGAACCGACAATGTTGTCTTCCAGGCAGCGAACGGTCTCGGTGCACAGCGGGATCATCATGCGGGCGATGATTTCCTCGGCATCGAATTCCTGGCTGTCAGCCACGTGCGGCTTGATCAGCGCGTAGGTCTCTTCGTCCACAACCTTCTTGGGCTTGCCCTTCTTGTCTTCTTCGTACTTGTAGAAGCCCACCTTGGTCTTCTGCCCGTAGCGCTTGTTCTCGAACATGATTTCAGAGACATCCTTGAAATCGTGCTTCATGCGGTCCGGGAAGCCTTCGGCCATGACGGCAGCGGCGTGGACACCGGTGTCGATACCGACCACGTCCATCAGGTACGCCGGGCCCATGGGCCAGCCGAACTTCTCCATCACCTTGTCGATGGCCTGGAAGTCAGCACCGTCGCGCATCAGCATGCCGAAGCCGGCGAAGTACGGGAACAGCACGCGGTTCACCAGGAAGCCGGGGCAGTCGTTGACGACGATGGGGTTCTTGCCCATCTTCTGCGCGTAGCTCACCAGTGTTGCCACGGTCTCGTCAGAGGTTTTCTCACCACGGATCACTTCCACCAGCGGCATCATGTGTACCGGGTTGAAGAAGTGCATGCCGGCGAAGTTCTCCGGCTTCTTCAGTGCGGTGGCCAGGTGCGTGATAGAGATGGTGGAGGTGTTGGAGGCCAGTACGGCGCCGTCCTTCAGCTTCTCTTCGGTCTCGGCCAGTACCGACTGCTTGATCTTCGGGTTCTCGACAACCGCCTCGACCACCACGTCCACATCGGCGAAATCACCGTAGTTCAGCGTGGGGCGGATGGAAGACAGCACCTTGCCCATCTTGGCGGCGTCCATCTTCTTCTTCTGCACGCGCTTGGCGAGCAGCTTGGTGGCTTCACCCATGCCCAGATCCAGCGCCTCGTTGGCGATGTCCTTCATGATGATGGGCGTGCCCTTGGAGGCGCTCTGGAAGGCGATACCGCCGCCCATGATGCCGGCACCCAATACCGCGGCCAGGTTGATGTCGGCCGCGCCCTTGGCGTGCTTGCCGTTGGCTTTCTTCACCGCCTGGTCAGCCAGGAACAGGCCCACCAGCGCAGTGGCCTGCGGGGTCTTGGCCACTTTGGCGAAGCCCTTGGCTTCCACGTCGTTGGCTTCGTTGCGGTTCATGCCACCGTGCTTCTGCATGGCGCCCACGGCCGCCAGCGGCGCGGGGTAGTTCTTGCCAGCCTGCTGCGCCACAAAGGCGGTGGAGGTCTGGAACGCCATCATGTTTTCCATCGGCGGCAGCTTCAGCGGCTCGAGCTTCTCGGAACGCTTGGCCTTGTAGTCGATCTTGCCGTCCAGGCACTGCTTCACCAGCACGATGGCAGACTCTTTCACCTTGTCGGCCGGGACCACGGCGTCTACCACGCCGTCCTTCATGGCCTTGTCGGCCTTGTGCTGGCCGGCGGCGGCGATCCACTCCACGGCGTTGTCCACACCGATCAGGCGCGGCATGCGCACGGTGCCACCGAAGCCCGGGAACAGGCCCAGCTTCACTTCCGGCAGGCCCACCTGGGCGCTGTCGGCCATGACGCGGTAATCGCAGGCCAGCGCCATTTCCAGGCCGCCACCCAGGGCGATGCCGTTGATGGCACAGACGGTGGGCATGTCCAGGTCTTCCACGGCGTTGAACACCTGGTTCGACTTCAGGCACCAGCCGGCGATTTCTTCCTCCGGCAGTTTGAACATGTCCGTGAATTCGGTGATATCGGCACCGACGATAAATACGCCTTTGCCAGAGGTAACGATCAGGCCCTTGATGTCGCTGCTGCCCTTGATGGCGTCCACAGCGGCGCCCAGGTCCTCAACCGTCTCGCGGTTGAACTTGTTGACGGACTCGCCCTGAAGATCGAACTTCAGTTCGGCGATACCGTCGTCAAGCAGCTCGACGCTGACAGCCTTGCCGGAATAGATCATGACTTGCTCTCCAGTTTGTGGGTCACCACGAATCAGCGGGTGGTGCCCCTTTCAGAACTCCGAATGCCGTGAACGGATGCCCTCCCAGGGGCGGCCGTTACGGCTCCAGACTCCCCATGGCCGGTGCTGGGCGACCTCCGCAGGCGCCCGATGCGGTGAAACCGCCACCGGCATGAAAAAGCCGTTGGCTGCTGCTTTTCATGTGGGCGTTTACTTACACGCTAGCGCTCACAATCCGTACGGCAGCCAGATCGGGGGCACCAAGTATAGGGAAGGGTGAAGAAGATTGAATCCCCCGGCAGTGACCGGGTGGTCTGCGCCAGTCATGCCTGCGCGGGTGAGGGCAAGGGCAGGGCGGCGGACCAGGCCCTGCGTTATACTCCCGCGCTGATGTCAGCCCCAGGAGCCTTCGTGCAATTACCCGAGATTCAGCGCCGTTCCACCACCGCCCCGTCATGGCCGGATGTGCCGCCGTTGCTGGCCCGCATTCTCGCCGCCCGCGGTATCGAAAGCGCCGATGAATTGCAGCTCGGGCTGGCGGGCCTGCCGGCGCCGGACGGCCTGCCGGGCCTGGCCGAGGCGGTGCCGCTGTTGCTGGAGGCCCGTGCTGCCGGCAAAAAGGTGGTGGTGGTGGGGGATTACGACGCCGACGGTGCCACGGCCACCGCTCTGATGGTGCGCGGCCTGGCCCTGCTCGGCTTTGCCCAGCCGGGTTTCCTGGTGCCGGACCGGTTCCAGTATGGCTACGGCCTCAGCCCCGCCATTGTCGAGCTGGCACAGCGCGAAGCGCAGCCCGATGTGATCATCACCGTGGACAACGGCATTGCCAGTGTCGACGGCGTGGCCGCCGCCAATGCCGCCGGCATTCCCGTGGTGGTCACCGATCACCACCTGCCCGGCGACACCCTCCCGGACGCTGCCGCGCTGATCAATCCGCGCCTGGATGACGCCTTCGAGGGCCACAACCTGGCCGGCGTGGGCGTGGCGTTCTACCTGTTGATGGCCCTGCGCGCCGGGCTGCGCGCTGCTGGCGACGATGCCGGCGGTGCCGATATTGCCTCGCTGCTGGACCTGGTGGCGCTGGGCACGGTGGCTGACGTGGTGGTGCTGGACCGGCCCAACCGTATTCTCGTCGAGCAGGGGGTGCGCCGTATCCGCGCCGGCCATTGTTGCCCGGGGATCACCGCGCTGCTGGAGCGCGCCAACCGTAACCCGCAGCGCCTGCAGGCCCAGGACCTGGGTTTCACCGTGGCGCCGCGCCTGAATGCCGCCGGGCGCCTTTCCGACATGAGCCACGGCATCCAGTGCCTGCTCACCGATGATCCGCAGCGCGCCGCGCAATATGCCGAGGAGCTGGACGGCATCAACCGCGAACGGCGCCAGATCGAGCAGGGCATGCGCGAGGCCGCCATGAAGGAAGTGGAGCGGCTGAAACAGAAGGGCGATCTGCCCATGGCGCTGACCCTGTTTGATGATGGCTGGCACGAAGGGGTGGTGGGCATCCTCGCCTCGCGGGTGAAGGAAGTGGCGCACCGGCCGGTGATCGCCTTTGCCCCGGCGCAGGACCGCGGCCTGATCAAGGGTTCCGGGCGCAGCATCATCGGCCTGCACATGCGTGATGCGCTGGACCGGGTGGCCACGGCGCATCCGGGGCTGCTGGAGAAATTCGGCGGCCATGCCATGGCCGCCGGCCTGACCCTGGCCCGTGACGCCTACCCCGACTTCCAGGCGGCTTTCCTTGAGGCGGTGGGCGAGATGCTCGACCCGGCGGCGCTGTCGCCGGTGGTGGTGACGGATGGGGCCCTGGACGATACCGACATCAGCCTCGGCACTGCCGAGCTGCTGGGCACGGCCCAGCCCTGGGGGCAGGGCTTCCCGGCACCCCAGTTCGATGGCGAATTCGAGGTGCTCGACCAGCGTGTGCTGCAGGACAGGCACCTGAAGCTGACCCTGGGCCTGCCCGGTGTGTCCGGCGTTATCGATGGGTTGCTGTTCAATGCGCCAGTGGACAAGTGGCCCGGCAAGCCCGGGCGGGTGCGCGGGGTGTACCAGTTGTCGGTGAATGAGTTCAGGGGCCGGCGCAGTGCCCAGTTGATCTTCCAGCACCTGGTGCCGGCGGATTGAGGGGGGGCCTCACCCTGTCCCTCTCCCGGGGGGAAGGACAGCCCTTACCCTGTCCCTCTCCCGGAGGGAGAGGGGACCTTCCAGGGCGGCTTGTAGCCCCTCTCCCCCTGGGAGAGGGGTTGGGGTGAGGGCAACACCCCTTGGGAACAACCTGCCACCCCAAAATGCCGGCGCCTTCCCGGCCGCTTCTCGCCAGGCAAACACCGCTTTCATTGACCTGGCCCCTGCCGGGGACGGCCAAGCTTTGGTAGCATCCGTTTTTCGCGGCCCGGATACGGGCCAGATTCGGCGGCGCGCCCTGACGGTCCACAAGACCTGCGCGCCCATCACGGGGATGACGGCTCCTATCCCGTTGTCCCGTTGCTCATCCCGACGGAGGGACGCATGAAAACCATCCACAAGCATCGCCTGGACGTAAGCAACGAGATCCAGGAGGTGAAGATTCCCGAGGACGGCAAGTGCCTGCGTGTGGATTACATCCTGCAGGACCGCTGCATCTATATCTGGGTGGAAGTGGAAGCCGATACCCTGATCGAGACGCCGAAAGAGACGCGCCAGTTCAAGGTGTTCAATACCGGCGACGGCATTCCCAAGAATGCCCTGTACGTGGGCTCCACCGTGAACCACCTCAAGCCCGAGGCCTATCACGTCTACGAGTTGCTGGACTGAGAGCGGGCGGGGCGCCGGCCATCGCCACGCGCCCCTGACAGTCCGTGAAAACCCGGCCAATCTTCGCTAGAATGCGCGCCTTCGCCGACGGCAGGACGTTTTTCCATGGAAATCAATCCGCTACGTAACCAGATCGCTGACCTCTCGGAGCGCTGCGAAGCGCTTAGGGGGTACCTTTGACTACCCGGTAAAACGGGAACGTCTCACCGAAGTCGAACGCGAGCTGGAAGACCCGAATGTCTGGAATGACCCGGAGAAAGCCCAGAACCTGGGCAAGGAACGGGCCACCCTGGAAGCCATCGTCAAATCCATCGATGACCTGTCCGCCGGGCTGGAAGACGCCGAGGCGCTGCTGGAGCTGACCGTCGAGGAAAACGACGAGGACAGCCTGGCCGACGTGCAGTCGGAGCTCGACGGGCTGGAGAAGCTGGCCAGCGGGCTGGAATTCCGGCGCATGTTTTCCGGCAAGATGGACAGCTGCAACGCCTACGTGGATATCCAGTCGGGCTCCGGCGGGACCGAAGCGCAGGACTGGGCCGAGATGCTGCTGCGCATGTACCTGCGCTGGTGTGAAGCCCACGGCTTCAAGGCCGAGCTGGTGGAAGCGTCCGCCGGCGATGTGGCCGGCATCAAGTCCGCCACCATTCATGTCACCGGCGATTACGCCTACGGCTGGTTACGCACCGAAACCGGTGTGCACCGCCTGGTGCGCAAGTCGCCGTTTGATTCCGGCGGTCGCCGGCACACATCGTTCTCGTCGGTGTTCGTGTCACCGGAAGTGGATGACGCCATCGACATCGAGATCGATCCGGGCAAGTTGCGGGTGGATACCTACCGCGCCTCCGGCGCTGGTGGCCAGCACGTTAACCGGACGGACTCGGCAGTGCGCCTGACCTACGTGTTCAAGGACCCGGACAACGGTGAGGAACACACCGTGGTGACCCAGTGCCAGTCGCAGCGCTCGCAGCACCAGAACAAGGACTTCGCCATGAAGATGATGCAGTCGCGTCTTTATGAGCTGGAGGTGCAGAAGCGCAACGCCGAGAAGCAGCGCCTGGAAAATTCCAAGGCCGACATCGGCTGGGGCAGCCAGATCCGTTCCTACGTGCTGGACGATGCCCGCATCAAGGACCTGCGCACCAATGTGGAAACGCGCAACACCCAGGCGGTGCTGGATGGCAGCCTGGACCAGTTTATCGAGGCCTCGCTGAAGGCCGGCCTGTAACCGAACCCGCAGGGTAGACGATGACCGACGAACAGAACCCGAACACGCAGGACCAGGATCAGGCACAGGAAGAAAACCGCCTGATCGCCGAGCGTCGCCAGAAGCTGGCGGCCCTGCGCGAGGACGGCCAGGCCTTCCCCAACGCCTTCCGCCGTGATGCCCTGGCCGCCGAGCTGCAGGCCCGCTACGGCGACAAGAGCAAGGAAGAACTGGAACAGATGGGCCTGCAGGTGGCCATCGCCGGCCGCCTGATGCTGGATCGCAAGGCATTCAAGGTGCTGCAGGACATGTCCGGGCGGATCCAGATTTATGCCGCCAAGGATGTGCAGAAAGACACCAAACACTGGGACCTGGGCGACATCGTTGGCGTGCGCGGCACCCTGTGCAAGTCGGGCAAGGGTGACCTGTACGTGGCCATGGACGAATACCAGCTGCTGACCAAGTCGCTGCGGCCACTGCCGGAGAAGCACAAGGGCCTGACCGATACCGAGTCGCGCTACCGCCAGCGTTACGTCGACCTGATCGTCAACGAGGACACACGCAACACCTTCCGGGTGCGCTCGAAGATCATCGAGGGCATGCGCCGCTACCTGGTGGACCGTGATTTCATCGAGGCGGAAACGCCCATGCTGCAGGTGATTCCCGGCGGCGCCACGGCGCGTCCGTTTGTGACCTTCCATAACAGCCTGGAACTGGACATGTACCTGCGCATTGCGCCGGAACTGTACCTGAAGCGACTGGTGGTGGGCGGCTTCGAGAAGGTGTTCGAGATCAACCGCAATTTCCGTAACGAAGGGTTGAGCACACGGCACAACCCCGAGTTCACCATGATCGAGTTCTACCAGGCCTATGCCGATTACAACGACCTGATGAACCTCACCGAGGATATGCTGCGCACGCTGGCACAGGATGTGCTGGGAACCACCGAGGTGCTCTATCAGGGCGACACCTATGATTTCGGCAAACCATTTGCGCGCCTGTCGGTGTTTGATTCCATCCTGCAGTTCAATCCCGATATCAACGCCGATGAACTGGCCGACGAGCAGGGTGCCCGCAAGATCGCCGAAGGCCTGGGTATTCCGCTGAAAGAGTCCTATGGCCTGGGCAAGGTGCAGATCGAGATCTTCGAGAAGACTGTCGAGCACCGGTTGATGGACCCGACCTTCATCACCCAATACCCGACCGAGGTGTCACCGCTGGCACGGCCCAGTGATGACGACCCGTTTGTCACCGACCGCTTCGAGTTCTTTGTCGGCGGGCGCGAGATTGCCAATGGCTTCTCCGAGCTCAATGACGCCGAGGACCAGGCCGAGCGCTTTCGCAAGCAGGTGGAAGAGAAAGAGGCCGGCGACGATGAGGCCATGTTCTTCGACGAGGACTACATCGTCGCGCTGGAACACGGCCTGCCGCCGACGGCGGGTGAGGGGATCGGCATTGACCGTTTGGTAATGCTTTTTACTGACTCGCCGTCCATCCGTGATGTGATCCTGTTCCCGCATATGCGGCCTCAGAAATAATTCGGGCACATCAGGGTTAGCGTTACGTAAGCTTTTTGCTATGTTTGGTGGACGTCCGTGCCTGTGTGCGCGTGAACATCACCATGCCGGAAAAGGATGTTATGGCTTCCGCAATTCAGTACCAGGGCCGTCAGGCCCGTCGACAGGGCAGTGAACAGCGCCGCCGCGCCATTCTCGAAGCGGCCCTGCGCATCATTGTCCGTGAGGGCATTCGCGCTGTGCGCCACCGTGCCGTGGCCAAGGAAGCGGATGTGCCCCTGTCGGCCACTACCTATTACTTCAAGGACATCTCCGACCTGATCGCGGATGCCTTTACCCTGTTTGCCGAGCAGGCCATGACCGAGGTCATCGGGCCGTTCCGCGACCAGGCCTTTGCCTTGCTGGATTCGTTCAATGCCAGCTCCTTCAGCGATGACGCCCAGCGCGATCGCATGATCGACCTGCTCACCGAGATGACCACTGCATTCATCGTCAGTGAAGTGACGGACAAGCGTGACCACCTGGTGGCGGAGCAGGCGTTCCTGCATGAAGCCGTGCTGGATGAGCGCCTGCGCGAGCTGGCCAACACCTACCGCAACAGCCAGCTGGAAGTGCTCACCGCCGCCTGCGAGAAGTTCGGCTCCAAAGCACCGGCGCTGGACGCCGAGCTGGTCATGGCGGCGTTCTACCGGGTGGAATACGAATTGCTGGTCTCCGGTGAGGCACCCGACCCGGCACGGGTCTCGCCGCCGGTTCGCCACGCCCTCGACATGGTGGTCGGTCACGGCCAATGACCACGGACGCTGACCGCATTCAGCTGGAGCCCGGCTGGAAAGCGGCGCTCGCCGGTGAATTCGAACAGGATTACATGCAGCGCCTGCGCCAGTTCCTGGTGCAGGAAAAGCAGGCCGGCAAGACCATCTTTCCGCCCGGCCCGGAAATCTTCCACGCCTTCGACAAAACCCCGTTTGACCAGGTCAAGGTGGTGATCCTTGGCCAGGACCCCTATCACGGCCCGGGCCAGGCCCATGGCCTGTGTTTCTCGGTGCGCAAGGGCGTGCGTGTGCCGCCGTCACTGGTGAACATCTACAAGGAAATCGAGCGCGACCTGGGCCTTGCCATACCGGCCCATGGCAACCTTGAGAAGTGGGCCGGGCAGGGCGTGCTGCTGCTCAATGCCACCCTGACCGTGGAGCAGGCCAACGCCGGTTCCCACCAGCGCAAGGGCTGGGAGCAGTTCACCGACGCTGCCATTCGCCAGCTCAATGATGAACGCGATGGCCTGGTGTTCATGCTCTGGGGCAGTTACGCGCAGAAGAAAGGCGCCATTATCGACCGCTCACGCCATTGCGTGCTCACCGCGCCGCATCCGTCACCGCTGTCTGCCCATCGTGGTTTTATCGGCTGCGGGCACTTCTCCGAGGCCAATCGGTATCTCGAAAGCCATGGGTTGGCCCCCATCGACTGGTCGGTGGATTGATGCCGCCGGTCACTTTGTGGCGTCGCGGTCTTCGTCATCACAGCGATCTCATTGTTACAGGTGTAATGTAGGCACTTCTGAAGCTTCAGGAGTATTGAATGAAAAGCGCTTCGATTGCGCCCCGGATTGATGCCGGTTACCCCTTTGCCAAGCCCCAGCCGTTCCTCCTTTACCTCTGTGCCAGCCTTCTCCTTGCCGTTGCCTGTAGCGTTCCGGTTACTGCCCTGGCTGCCATGACTGCGGCAGGCGTGCAGTACCCTGCCTGGAAAGTGGATGGCGACACGCGAGTCGCCCTGGCGGCCGGCGACACAGTCGTGCCGGGCGACCATGTGGTCACCGGCAAAGGTGGCAAGGTGTGGTTGCAGATGGAAGACGAGGCGCTGGTGAAGCTTGGTGAAGAGGCCGATTTCGCGCTCAAGCGTTTGTCTGTTGCCACGACGGATGGCCCAGCCTCCAGCAACAAAGCCCCAGCAACGGCAGGCGCAGCCCGTTCCCCAGATACTGTCGGTAAGGACCAGCAAGCGAGCACACTTGAAGGTGCCTTGTCCGTTCTCAAGGGCGCATTCCGTTACACCTCCGACAACACAGTCGGTGGGTGGAACCGGAACATAGAAATCAGTATGGCGAGTGTCGCCACCATTGGCATTCGCGGTACAGACCTGTGGGGTGCCGTGAACGTCAGCGACGCCTTCGTGGTGCTGCTGGAAGGCGTGATCGACGTACAGGGCACTGAGAGCGGCGATACCGTGCGCCTGGATACGCCGTTGCAGCTGTTCCAGTCCCAGGCCACGGCTTTGACCACCGTGAGCATGGACAAGGTGCAAGCGCTGGCGCCGCAGACCGAGCTGGACTTCGGCACCGGCGTGATGAAGCCTGCAGGCCCATACGTGATTCATCTGGCGTCATACCGTGAGCAGGCGGCGGCAGACCGCGTCGCCAGCGATCTTTCCACTGACGGACTGGCAGCGCGCGTAGTCGCCGCGACGGTGGCAGGCACGCAATGGTTCCGCGTGACTGTCAGTGGCCTGGCCTCCCTTGAGGACGCGCGAGCGCTGCAACGCAAGACTGCCAGCACGTTCAACCTCGACAGTCCCTGGGTGGCGCCGCGCTGATGCCCTTTCCCCGGCTCGCTATGGCTGGCGTCCTCCGCGCTGCCTGTAGTGTGCCGGCGAGGTGCCCACGACCCGCGAGAAGGCGCGGGAAAAATAATACGGATCGTCAAAGCCCAGCTGCCGACCCACTTCTGCCACAGACTGGTCGCTGACCTCCAGCAGATAACAGGCATGGGCCATTTTCCGGTGCAGGAAAGCCTGCATGGGTGTCTGGCCCGTGTGACGTTTGTAATCACGGATGAACTGGAATCGCGACGTTGCGTGGCCAGCTTGGGCCAGGTCATCAAGCGTCAGGCGCTCTCCCAGATGGGCATCCATGAATGCATGGAGTCGCCCAAGCTGATTGGTGTGCGCCCTGGATACGCTGCCGGCCTGAAGCAGCGCGCTGGCCAACAATTGCTGGCACAGGCTCGCCGCCAGAAGCAGATTGTCAGCCCGGTAGCCGCCTCCTGTGCTTTCCAGCAGGGCGCGAAAGTCCCGGACCATTCTCTCCTGCAGCCCAACATGTGTGACCGGCCCCGGCTTCTGGAAGGGTGCCAGCCAGTCGGGCACCGCGGTGCCACCCAGGTGCATCCAGAAGATGCTCCATGGGTGGCGCTGGTGGGCCTGGTAGCGGTGTGCCAGCCCCGCCGGTAGAACCAGCAGGTCGCCCGCGCCGACCGGATAGCGCGTGCCACACAGTTCGCACTGGCCGTCTCCTTCAACGCAATATATGACCAGATCGTCATCATGCCGCTGTCTCGTCATGTGATGGCCCCTGGCCTGGGGATAGAAGCCGAATCCATGAGGGTGCAGGGCTTTCGTGCGCATATCCTCCGCCATACGGCGCACCTGTTCCGTTGGGATCAGGACCCGGCGGCCACCGGCAGGCAACGGCCAGGGCGAGGGCTGGAACGTGGAGGGCGATGTGTCTGGCACGCAATAAAGTCCATCAGTATGCAATTGTCCCCATCTTATCGCTGGCTGTGCTGTGCTACAAAGGAAAGCTGAACGGACCAGGAGAGAGACATGACCCGCAAAGTGCCCCTGTTGCTGGAAGGCGAATTTCGGCAAAGCGCCACCCAGGACTGGATCGACGTCACCGACCCCACCAGCCAGCAAGTGATCTGGCAGGCGCCTGCAGCCACCGAAGACGAGGTGAACCGCGCCGTGGCGGCGGCGAAGGCGGCCTTTGAGGAATGGCGTGAGGTGCCCACCCCGGAGCGGGCGCGTTTGATGTTGCGCTACCAGCATTTGCTCAAGGAACACCATGACGAGCTCGGTGAGCTGGTGTCGCAGGAGACCGGCAAGACGGTGGCGGATGCCAAGGGTGACGTCTGGCGCGGCATCGAGGTGGTGGAGCAGGCGGCCAATGTGTCTGCCCTGATGATGGGCGAGACGGTGGAAAACGTTGCCCGCGGTGTGGACACACACTCCTGGATCCAGCCGCTGGGGGTCTGTGCCGGCATCACCCCGTTCAACTTCCCGGCGATGATCCCGCTGTGGATGTATCCCATGGCCATCGCCTGCGGTAATGCCTTTGTACTCAAGCCCAGCGAGCAGGACCCGATGACGCCGGTGCGCCTGGCGGAGCTGTTCATTGAGGCGGGTGCACCGAAGAACCTGCTGCAGGTGATTCATGGCCGCAAGGAACAGGTGGACCAGCTGATTACGCACCCGGATGTGAAAGCGGTGTCTTTCGTCGGCTCGGTACCGGTGGGCCAGCATATCTACCGTACCGCCACGGACAACATGAAGCGGGCGCAATGTTTTGCCGGTGCCAAGAACCACATGGTGATCATGCCCGATGCCAACCCGAAGTCAGTGGTCAATCAGCTGGTGGGTGCCAGTGTCGGCGCAGCCGGGCAGCGCTGCATGGCCATCTCTGTGGCCGTATTTGTCGGCAGCGCGAAGGACATGATCCCGGATTTGCACAAGGCGCTCGCAGCGGTAAACCCTGGCCACTACAGCAACACGGATGCCGCCTACGGCCCGCAGATCAGCCCGCAGGCAAAGCAGCGTGTGCTCAAGTTCATCGAGGCCGGCAAGAAAGAGGGCGCCGAGTGCCTGCTGGATGGCAGTGACTGCAGCGTGGCGGATTACCCGGACGGCAACTGGGTCGGGCCCACCCTGTTCCGTGGCGTGACGCCGGAAATGAGCATCTACAAGGAAGAAATCTTTGGTCCGGTGTTGTGCTGTGCCGAGGTGGAGACGCTGGCGGATGCCATCGAGCTGGTCAACAACAACCCCTACGGTAATGGCACGTCGATCTTTACCAACAGTGGCGCGGCCGCGCGCAAGTACCAGCATGAAGTGGAAGTGGGGCAGGTGGGCATCAATATTCCCATTCCGGTGCCGCTGCCGTTCTTCTCGTTCACCGGCTGGAAGGGCTCCTTCTACGGTGACCTGCACGCCTATGGCAAGCAGGCGGTGCGTTTCTATACCGAGACCAAGACGGTGACCTCACGCTGGCCGGAAGAAGATCTGGTGGCCGAGGCGAACATGACCATTACGCTGAAATAGGGGCCAGGGTTCGCGGTCTGCATGCCGTGAGCCCGACCGGTTGAGGAAAGACCATGGATTTTGCACTGAGCGAAGAGCAGCAGGCGTTTGTCGATACCGCACGCCAGTTCATGGAAAAGGAACTGGCGCCTAAGGCGGCTGAGTGGGATGCCAACAGCCACTTCCCGGTGGATGTGATCAAGGCGTCCGGCGCGCTGGGTTTCTGTGGCCTGTACACACCGGAAGCGGCCGGCGGCATGGGCCTGTCGCGGCTGGACAGCTCGCTGGTGTTCGAGGAGCTGTCAAAAGGCTGTGTCTCCACCACCGCCTTTATCACCATCCACAATATGGCCACCTGGATGATTGCCAGCTTTGCCAATGAGTCCGTGCGTGACGAATGGGTGCCGGTACTGGCCAGTGGTGAGAAGCTGGCCTCCTACTGCCTGACCGAACCCAATGCCGGCTCCGACGCGGCGTCACTGACGACGTCGGCCAGGCGCGATGGCGATGACTATGTGCTCAATGGCGCCAAGGCATTCATCTCCGGTGCCGGCAGTACCGATGTGCTCGTGCTGATGGCGCGCACCGGCGAGGCCGGGCCAAAGGGTATTTCCTGCTTCCTGATTCCGTCAGACACCCCGGGCATCAGTTTTGGCCGCAACGAGGACAAGATGGGCTGGAAATCCCAGCCCACTCGCCAGGTGGTGCTGGACGATGTGCGGGTGCCGGCGCGTTATCGCCTCGGCGACGAGGGCGATGGCTTTGCCATTGCCATGAAGGGGCTGGACGGCGGGCGTATCAACATCGCCAGCTGCTCCCTGGGTGCTGCCCATGCCGCGCTGGACCAGTCGCTGGCCTACGTGCAGGAGCGTCAGCAGTTTGGTCGTGCCATTGCCGATTTCCAGTCGGTGCAGTTCAAGCTGGCGGACATGGCCACGCAGCTGGTGGCGTCACAACAGATGGTGCGGCTGGCGGCCTGGAAGCTGGACAACAACGATGCCGACAGGAGTGCGTTCTGTGCCATGGGCAAGCGCCTGGCCACGGACCTGTGCTTCGATATCTGTAACGAAGGCATCCAGTTGCATGGCGGCTATGGCTATATCCGCGAGTACCCGCTGGAGCGCTACATGCGCGATGCCCGCGTGCACCAGATTCTCGAAGGTACCAACGAAATCATGCGTGTTATCGTGGCCCGGCGTTTGCTGAACGGTACGCCGCTGGTGTGATTTCCTGCCCGCGAATATTGTCAGAAGGAACAAGTAATGACGTCACCGGTAGTTTTCCAGACACGTGACAGTGGCGGCGGCAAACAGGTGGGCATTGCCACCCTGAATGCCCCCAAGGCGCTGAACTCCCTGTCACTGGAGATGATCGACTTGCTCGATGAGCAGCTGCGCATCTGGCAGTCCGATGACAACATCGCCGCCGTGGTGCTCGACGCCGAAGGCGAGAAAGCCTTCTGCGCCGGCGGTGATATCGTCAAGCTCTACCACGCCATGGCCGAGACGCCGGTGGGCGAGCGGGTGGACTACGCCGAGCAGTTTTTCGGGCGTGAGTACCGGCTTGATTACCTGCTGCACAGTTTTGGCAAGCCGCTGTTGTGCTGGGGCCACGGTATTGTCATGGGTGGCGGCCTGGGCCTGCTGTCCGGCTGTTCCCACCGGGTGGTTACCGAGCAGAGCCGTATTGCCATGCCGGAAATCACCATTGGCCTGTTTCCTGATGTCGGCGGCAGCTGGTTCCTGTCACGCATGCCCGGCCGCACCGGGCTGTTCCTCGGGCTTACCGGGGCCAATATCAATGCCCATGACGCAGTGTTTGTCGGCCTGGCTGACCGCGTGCTGCCCCATGACACCAAGGCGTCGGTGCTTGATGCCCTCAGCGGCACGGAATGGTCCGGCGGCGCCGATGACTACGGCGCGGTGTCGGCCATCCTGCGCCAGCACCAGTTACCGGCCGATGCCCTGCCGTACAGCCCGGTGCGCGAGCACTTTGATTTGATCAACACCCTGTGTGATGCCGACAGCTTGCCGCTGCTGGTTGATCGCATCACCGCGCTGGACAGTGACGACAAATGGCTGGGCAAGGCCGTGGCCACCCTGAAGAAGGGATGTGCGCAGACGGCCTGGCTGGTGTGGGAGTGCCAGCGCCGCGCCCGGCAAAAGTCCGTGCGCGAAGTGTTCCAGATGGAATGGATTGTCGCCGTGCAGTGTGCCATGCACGCGGACTTCCGCGAGGGCGTGCGCGCCCTGCTGATCGACAAGGACGGCGCGCCGGATTTCCGCTTTGAAGACCCGGGCCAGTTGCCGGCCGAGTACGTCGCCGGTTTCTTTGATTGCCCCACCGATACGCACCCGCTGGAGGATTTATGAAAATCGGATTTTTTGGTGTAGGCAACATGGGTGGGCCGATGGCCGCCAATCTGGTGAAAGCTGGTCACGAGGTTCGTGCTTTTGATCTGTCCGCCGAGCTGGTGGCCCAGGCGCAGCAGGCAGGGTGCGACGCCGGGCGCGATGTGGCGCATACCGTGGAAGGGGCGGAGGTGGTGATCTCCATGCTGCCGTCGGGCAAGGCGGTGGCCGGGTTGTATCTGGGGGAGCAGGGGGCGTTGGCGCATATCAGCACCGAGGCGCTGGTGATTGATTGCTCCACCATTGATACCGATACCACGGCGGCGCTGGCGTCGGCCGCCGCGAAGAGCGGCCATCGCGTGATTGATGCGCCGGTCTCCGGTGGTGTTGGCGGTGCCACCGCGGGCACGCTGACCTTTATCTGCGGTGGCGCAACGGCGGCCGTGGAGGCGGCCTGGCCGGTACTCGAGGCCATGGGCAAGAACGTTTTCCATGCCGGTGACCACGGCGCCGGTCAGGTGGCCAAGATTTGCAACAACATGCTGCTGGCCATTCATATGCTGGGCACGTGTGAGGCGTTGCAGCTGGGTGCGGACAATGGCCTGGATCCCAAGGTGCTCAGTGACATCATGCTGGCCAGCTCCGGGCGCAACTGGTCGCTGGAGGTGTACAACCCCTGGCCGGGGGTGATGGAGAACGTGCCTTCGGCCAAGGAGTACGCCGGTGGTTTCGCCGTCGACCTGATGAACAAGGACCTGACCCTGGCACTGGAAACGGCACTGGCGAAAGGCTCGCGCACGCCCATGGGTTCTCTGGCCAAGAGTCTGTACGGCATGCATGGCAGCCAGGGCAACGGGCGGCTGGATTTCTCCAGTATTCAGCGGTTGTTTGCGACGTTGGACTGAAGGGGGGCTCGGGGTGATCTGACAGCCCGTTATTGCGGTCAGGCCTTTCCTCTCCCGGTGGGGCCCTCACCCTGTCCCTCTCCCGGGGGGGAGAGGGGACGCTCCAGTCAGTGAGTTGCACTGGTGAGGGCGTGCCCGCGTGGCGTAGCGCATGGGCTGCGCACGGCGGGGGAGGAGGTGGTTCGGGCAGCGCTGTGCTAGCCCCTCTCCCTCCGGGAGAGGGGTTGGGGTGAGGGCAAGACTATTTGCCGTCTGCCGGCAAGGTATACGGCAGCGCCTGCTCGGTGGCACCCAGGGGGACGTCGTCGATGAACAGTTCGCCGTCATGGTCCAGTCGCACCAC
This sequence comes from Alcanivoracaceae bacterium, assembly GCA_029212745.1. Lineage (GTDB taxonomy): Bacteria > Pseudomonadota > Gammaproteobacteria > Pseudomonadales > Alcanivoracaceae > JARGOL01. Next base: position 51,808 of record JARGOL010000001.1, on the reverse strand, counting down.
CACCAGGGCGTCCACCTGGCCGTCTGTCGTGACGGCCTGAACCACTTCCCCGAGTGCCTTGCCATCGCTGTTGCGCACCACGGTGCCGGTGGCCGGGGCTGAATTGCCCGGCCACTGCCAGCGGCGCATGCGCTGTTTCAGGCTGCCCTTGAAATGCATGCGCGCCACCACTTCCTGGCCCAGGTAGCAGCCCTTGTTGAAGTGAACGCCCTCAAGCAGGTCGTAGTTGAGCACCTGCGGCAGCCACAGGTCTTCGCCGCCGGGATAGATCTGGGCTTCGCCGGCGAGGATTTCCTGCTGTCGCCAGGCGCTGCCGTCCGTACTGTCTGCGGGTGCCTCACCCAGCAGCAGCCAGCGGGGTTCGCCCGGCCCGCTCAGCCGGATGGCGTCGCTGTCCCGCGCCAGTGTCTCATCGCCAATGCCGATGACCTGTCGCGTGGTGTCCTCGGCAAGTTCCGCTTTCGAGAACAGCGCATACTTGGCCAGGCCTTTCAGTGCAGCCTCCAGATTGCCGCGCGGGGTCACCAGGTCAAAACCGGTGGCGGTACGAATGACGCGAAAACTGGCCATGGCACGGCCCTTCAGGCTCAGGTGCATGGCAAGCCGGTTGTCGCCAGGTGCGAGACCGGTGATGGTGCTTGTCAGTTGCCCCTGAAGAAAACTTTCCGCGTCTTCTCCAGTGACGGTAATGATGCCGAGGTGGTCGCAAACACTGGGCGGATGAGTCATGGCCATGATCTGCGTAACGCTCCCGTTATCTGGTTGCAGGGTGCAGGCGTGTTGCCAGAGCCGCATAATACACCCCTGGCACGTCAACACGAGGGCACGAGATGGAAGCAGCAGAGCACAAGCGCCGCCTGGCATGGCAGTGCCGTCGCGGACTGAAAGAGGTGGACCTGGTGGTGAATGGCTGGCTCGACGGCCATTTCGACAACGCCTCGGCTGATGACCAGGCGCTGTTTGCCAGCCTGCTGGAAGAACAGGACGCGGACCTGTTCGAGTGGTTCACCGAACGTTCCCGGCCCGGGGATGAGACCGTGGCCACGTTCATTGACCGCATGCTGCGCGATCTTGGCAAACCGGTATGACCTGACGCCCGGCCGCTGGCGGCTGTGGCTTTTCCTCTGGCCTGTGCCGGTGGTGCTGGCGGCGTTGCTCACCGGGCCACTGATGATGCCGTGGAAAGTCGCCCTGGTGCCGTTGCTGGTGTTGCTGTGCCTGGCGGAATGGCGTCGTCAGCACGTGCCGGTCTCGGTGCTGTTTGCCGGTGATACGCTCGCGCTTGTCACCCGCGATGGCCGTGTCTGGGAGCCTCTACTGCCGCTGCACCGTTTCCAGTGTCCGCTGTGCCTGGCGCTGCGGTGTGGCAGTGCCGGCACGGTGCGCTGGCTGACGGTCTATGTCGACGAACTGCCGGCGGCACCGTTCGCACGGCTCAATCGCATGGCCGGCCAGGGCATCGCTGCAGACGGCTAGCCATGAAAGCGCGGGTCGTCACTGCGCACGCGGGCATTGTCCGGCACCAGCACGGTGTCCACTGGCGCGTCCACACTGTCGGGGAAATCCAGCATGTTGTGCAGGCCCCGGCTTTCCTTGCGTGCCAGTGCCGAGCGGATGATCAGGTCGGCAATCACTACCAGGTTACGCAGTTCCAGCAGGTCGGGGCTGATGCGGTAGTTGGAATAGTACTCGTCGATCTCGCTCTGCAGCAGGTCCGCCCGGTGCTTGGCGCGTTGCAGGCGTTTCACCGTGCGCACGATGCCGACGTAATCCCACATGAAGCGCCGCAATTCATCCCAGTTATGACTGATGACCACGTCCTCGTCGGCTTCCGTCACCAGTGATTCGTCCCACTCCGGGGCGGTCTGAGGCAGCGGCACGTCGGCGCGGTGGCGCGCGATGTGTTCGCTGGCGGCCTTGCCGAAGACGAAACATTCCAGCAGCGAATTGCTGGCCATGCGGTTGGCGCCGTGCAGGCCGGTGAATGCCGTTTCGCCGATGGCATACAGGCCGGGCAGGTCGGTCTGGCCGTTCATGTCGGTGATCACGCCACCGCAGGTGTAGTGGGCGGCGGGCACCACCGGCATCGGGTCGCGGGTGATGTCGATGCCCAGCTGCAGGCATTTGGCGTACACGGTGGGGAAGTGGTTGATGATGAAATCCGCCGGGCGGTGGCTGATGTCCAGGTACACGCAATCGACACCGAAACGTTTCATCTCGTAGTCGATGGCGCGGGCGACGACATCGCGCGGCGCCAGTTCGGCGCGCTGGTCGTGCTCGGGCATAAAACGGTGCCCGTTGGGCAGGAACAGGCGGCCGCCCTCGCCACGGATGGCTTCCGTGACCAGGAATGACTTGGCCTTGGGGTGATACAGGCAGGTCGGGTGGAACTGCATGAATTCCATGTTCGCGACCCGGCAGCCGGCGCGCCAGGCCATGGCGATGCCATCGCCGGTGGCCACGTCCGGGTTCGACGTATACAGGTACACCTTGCTGGCACCACCGGTGGCCAGGACCACGGAGCGGGCCAGGAACACATCGGTGCGGTCCTGTTCCTGGTCGTGGATGTAGGCACCCAGGCAATGGGTATCGCCGCCCTCATTGCCGAGCAGCAGGTCCACCGCCACCCGGTTTTCGAACAACTCGATATTGTCGCGCTTGAGGGTCTGGTCGATCAGTGCCCGCGAGATGGCGATGCCGGTGGCATCGGCGGCGTGGATGATGCGCCTATGGCTGTGGCCGCCCTCGCGGGTGAGGTGGTAGCCGAATTCACCGCCGTCACCGCGGTCCAGCCGGGTGAAGTCCACCCCCAGGTCGATCAGCCAGCGGATGGCGTCGGGGCCGTTTTCCACGGTCTTGCGCACGGCGTCGTCATGGCACAGGTGGGCGCCGGCGACATGGGTGTCGGCAATGTGGGATTCCAGCGAATCGGTTTCATCCAGCACGGCGGCCACGCCGCCCTGGGCATACCAGGTGCTGGCGTGGGTCAGCTCGCCCTTGGAAATGACCGCGACACGGGTGTCGCTGGGCAGGTTCAGTGCCACCGTCAGGCCGGCGGCGCCGCTGCCGATGATCAGTACGTCGTGGTGATAGACCGCCATGGACTGCTCGTCATCCTTATCGTCTTCGGGCGAGCGGCGAGTATAACAGGGCCGCACGCCAGCGCAGCGACAATGGCGGGCGCCTGGCCCGGCACGGTCTGCTACAATTTGTCCGGCGGGCGCGCGCCGGGAACCTTTTCGGCCAGCGCCCGTCCAATTGTGTAATTCAGCCCGGATTCGGGCCAGTCGGGGGACATGGGTGACCGAAAAAGAACTGGTCAAACGCGCCGGTCAGGGCGACCAGCGCGCCTTTGAATTCCTGGTCAACAAGTACCAGCACCGGATCTTTGCCCTGATCAGCCGTTACGTGCGTGATCAGGATGAGGTGCAGGACGTGGCCCAGGAAGCGTTCATCAAGGCATGGAAGGCGTTGCCGCGGTTTCGCGGTGACAGTGCGTTCTATACCTGGCTGTACCGCATTGCCGTGAACACGGCCAAGAACCATCTGGTGGCGCAGGGCCGCCGGCCACCAGGGTCAGATATTGACGCCAGTGAGGCAGAACAGTTTATTGGGGCAGACGGGTTGCAGGATATTGGAACCCCGGAGTCCAAGTTGATGTCAGATGAATTGAAGGCAACGATTCACAAGGCCATAGACGCGTTGCCGCAGGAGCTGAAGACCGCAGTGACACTGCGTGAGTTCGAGGGTCTCAGCTACGAAGACATTGCCGCCGTGATGGATTGTCCGGTTGGCACGGTACGGTCCCGGATATTCCGGGCCCGGGAAGCGATTGACGTGGCCATGCGCCCGTTACTGGAAAACCACTGACCCGACCCAGGTGAGCCAATGAGCCAGGATATGCACCGCGAAAACCTTTCCGCCCTGATGGACGGCGAAGCCAGTGAACTGGACAGCCGTCGACTGTTGCGTGATGCCGATGGCGACGATGCCGGTCGCTGGTCACGCTGGCACCTGGCCCGTGACGTCATGCAGGGCCATGACGTGACGCCGGCGCCGGCGGATTTCGCCAGCCGCCTGTGTGCCGGGCTGGACGGCGAACAGCGCGAGCGTCAACAGGCCAGCTGGCTGGCCAACCTGTCCCGGGTAGGTATTGCGGCATCGGTGGCCATGGCCATGGTGCTGGGCTGGCAGTACATGGGCCAGGGCGATAGTGGCGCGACACCGCAGGTGGTACAGGGTGACGCGCGCATGTCGCGGCTGTTCACCGGCACCGAGCTGGTGGGCGCTGATTTCAGCACAGCGGCGCGTCCCGCCTCCGGGGTTGCGGCTCCGGCGCAGGCAGTGGAGCCGCGCATCGAGCACCTGATGGTGCGGCACAGTGATTTCGCCGCCCGCCAGGGTGGCCAGGGGCCGGTGCCTTTCGTGCGCTACATCAGTATGGACGCCAACAAGGACGCCAAGTGATGCGTGCCGGGCTGGCCAGTCTGTTCCTGCTGACGGCCCTGTCCGGGCCGGCAGTGGCGGATGAGCCTGTCAGCCTGCTCGCCCGCATGGGCGAGGCCATGGAAAACACCAGTTACCGCGGCCGCTTCGTCTACCAGCACGGTGCCGAGAGCAGCACGCTGGAAATCGCCCACGCCACCATCGATGGCATTGAATATGAACGCCTGACCCACCTGGACGGCCAGCTGGCCGAGCTGATCCGCCACGGTGACCAGGTCATCTGTGTTCACCCTGACAAGACCATTACCCGTTTCGCCCGCCCGGGCGAGGCCAATCCCCTGGCCCTGCAGGCCAGGCTTGCCCGACAGATTCCCGAGCAGTACCGCGTCAAGCGCGCCGGCGACGACCGCGTGGCCGGACGCAGTGCCTGGCAGCTGGATGTGGTGCCAGCCGATAACTGGCGTTTTGGCTACCGGCTGTGGCTGGACCAGTCCTCCAGTCTGTTGCTGAAATCAGAGACCCTGGACCATAACGGTATGGCCCTGGAGCGACTGGAATACGTCAGTCTGGAAATCAGCCCGGTACTGGCGGTGAGTGATTTCGCCGCGCCTGCCAATGCTGCCGAGCAGAGTCTGCCGATGGTGGAGCAGGCGGTGGTCAGCGAGCGCCCGGTGCGGCTGGAGCCGCGCTGGTTGCCGGCCGGTTTCCGCGAGGCGGGTGCTGACACGCGCCTGGAACAGGGCTACCCGGTGACGGCGCGGTCCTATTCCGATGGCCTGGCGTCATTCACCCTGTTTGCCGAGCCGCTGGCCGAGCGCACCATGCGCGACAGTGTCGGGCGCCGCGGGCCGACCCTGCTGGTCACCCGGGTGGTGGAGCTGGGCGGCGACCGTTTCGCCGTGTCGCTGGTGGGTGAGGTGCCGCCGGCCACTGCTGAACAGGTGTTTGCCGGCTTGCAGCTGTCCCTTGCCGGGGGCAGTGATGATTGAAGAGCAGGGCCGGGTGGTGGCGGTGGATGCCGGCAGCATCTGGGTCGAAACCGTGCGCAGCACGGCCTGTGATAGCTGCAGTGCCAACAAGGGCTGTGGCCATGCGGTGATGGACCGGCAACAGGCCGGTGCCCGCGCCCGAATCGAAGTGCTGCTGGATGGTCGCGTGACGCCGGAACTGGGTGATCACGTGGTTATCGGCATCCCCGAAGGGGCCCTGATGCGTGGCGCGCTGATGGTCTACCTGTTCCCCCTTGTTGCCCTGTTCGTGGGCGCGCTGGCCGGTGCCGGCCATGATCTGGCGGGTGTCGACCTGAGCCTGGCCGGTGGTCTGGCCGGGTTGCTGGTCGGATTCCTCGTCAACCGCTGGTACAGTGTCAACAATGCCCGGAATCCGGCGATCCAGCCGCAGCTGCTGCGTGTCTGTATCAGCGGCTGATTGACCGGTTGCCATCAGCCTGCCTTCCCGGCGCGTTGATGCACCACTTGCCAGACTCCGGCGACCGTTACCTGAAAAACAACAAGGAGTGCCTTGATGCGCTTGCCCGTCCTCGTGGTTGCCCTGCTGGCCATGCTCAGTGGCTGTGACCAGTCTGCATCGCCTGACCCCCGGCCTGTGGCCAACGCGGTGGGACTGCCGGATTTTGTGTCACTGGTGGAAGAGAACGCGCCAGCGGTGGTCAATATCAGCACCGAGCAGGATCCGGATGCCAGTCGTGAGGAAATGCGCGAACAGTTACCGGAAATGTTCCGCGAGCTGTTCGAAGGCATGGAAGACCTGTTCCGGGCGCCACCGCCGCAGGGACAGTCGCTGGGCTCCGGGTTCATCATTTCCGACGACGGCTTCATCCTGTCGAACTACCATGTGGTGGCGAATGCCGACCGTATCATCGTGCGCCTGCAGGACCGTCGCGAACTGGCTGCCGAGATCGTCGGCAAGGACGAGCGCAGCGACCTGGTGTTGCTGAAGGTGGAGGCCGAGGACCTGCCCACGGTGTCCATTGGCTCCTCCGAGGCACTGCGCGTGGGTGAGTGGGTGCTGGCCATTGGCGCGCCGTTCGGCTTCGACAGCTCGGTCACCGCCGGCATTGTCAGTGCCAAGGGACGGTCCCTGCCCAGCGAGAACTACGTGCCCTTCATCCAGACGGATGTCGCCATCAACCCCGGCAACAGCGGCGGGCCGCTGTTCAACCTGGCCGGTGAGGTGGTGGGTATCAACTCGCAGATCGTCAGCCGCAGCGGCGGCTACATGGGCCTGTCATTTGCCATTCCCATCGACATGGCCATGGGCGTGGTGCAGCAGCTGCGCGACAACGGCAAGGTCAGTCGTGGCTGGCTGGGTGTCATGATCCAGTCGGTGGATCGCGAGCTGGCGCAGTCGTTCGGCCTGCAACGGCCCACCGGCGCGCTGGTGTCCCAGGTGCTCAAGGACTCGCCGGCGGAAGCGGCCGGGGTCGAGGCCGGTGACGTGATCATCCGTTTCGCCGGCGAAGCCATCAATGAATCCAGCCAGCTGCCACAGGTGGTGGGGATCCTGGCGCCCGGCAGTGACGCCGAGATGGTGCTGATTCGCGAAGGTGAGGAGATCAGCCTGGATGTCACCATCGGTGAGCTCCCGGATGACGCCGAAGCGCGCTTCTCCACCGGTGTGCCGCGGTCACAGCCCCTGGGCCTGGAGGTGGGCTCGTTGTCGGCCGAAGAGCTGAACCAGCTCGGCCTGACCCAGGGGGTGCGCGTGATCAAGGTGGATCAGGGGCCGGCTGAAGAGGCCGGTATCCGGGCTGGTGACGTCCTGGTGACCCTGAATGGCCGCCCGGTGGACTCGCCGGAGGTCTATGCCCAGGTGGTGGCCAGCCTGCCGGCCCAGGGCTCGGTGCCGGTGCTGGTGAACCGTGACGGCAATGCCCGCTTCCTGGCCCTCAAACTCGGCGCTGGCGATTAGCCAGCTGCCGGGCGGCAGGCGGGGCCCCGCCTGCTGATGAACGAGGCAGAACGGGCGGCAAACTGATAGAATCGCCGCCCGTTGTATTTAGGGGCTGTTCATACCTGTGACTGACATTAGCCATATCCGCAATTTTTCCATCATTGCGCACATCGACCACGGCAAATCCACGCTGGCGGACCGTTTTATCCAGGTCTGCGGCGGCCTCACCAACCGCGAGATGGCGGAGCAGGTGCTGGATTCCATGGATATCGAGCGTGAGCGGGGCATTACCATCAAGGCGCAGAGCGTGACCCTGATGTACAAGGCCCGCAATGGTGAGACCTACCAGCTCAACTTCATCGACACCCCCGGGCATGTGGACTTCTCTTACGAGGTATCACGCTCGCTGGCGGCCTGTGAGGGGGCGTTGCTGGTGGTGGATGCAGCACAGGGCGTAGAGGCCCAGTCGGTGGCCAACTGTTACACCGCCATTGAGCAGGACCTGGAAGTGATTCCGGTGCTGAACAAGATCGACCTGCCGCAGGCCGAGCCGGAACGGGTGATTGACGAGATCGAGGAAATCATCGGCCTGGATGCCCATGATGCCTGCCATGTCAGTGCCAAGACCGGCATCGGCATCGAGGATGTGCTTGAGCAGCTGGTGGAGCGTATCCCGGCGCCAGAGGGCAGCCGCGACGACCAGTTGCAGGCGTTGATCATCGATTCCTGGTTCGATAACTACCTCGGCGTGGTCTCGCTGGTGCGGGTCATGCACGGCGAGCTGAAGAAGGGCGACAAGGTGCTGGTCAAGTCCACCGGCCAGACGCATGTTGTCGACGGCACCGGCATCTTTACGCCGAAACGGACACCCACCGGCATTCTCAGGGCCGGGGAAGTGGGCTGGGTCACGGCCAGCATCAAGGATATCCATGGCGCCCCGGTGGGCGATACCCTGACCCATGCCAAGACCCCGGACGTGGCTTCCCTGCCGGGCTTCCAGAAGGTCAAGCCGCAGGTCTACGCCGGCATGTTCCCGATCAGTGCCGACGACTACGAGGACTTCCGGGATGCCCTGTCCAAGCTCAGCCTCAACGATGCCTCTTTGTTTTTCGAGCCGGAAACGTCCGACGCTCTGGGTTTCGGTTTCCGTGTCGGTTTCCTGGGCATGCTGCACATGGAGATCATCCAGGAGCGCCTGGAGCGCGAATATGACCTGGACCTGATCACCACGGCGCCGACGGTGGTCTATGAGCTGGTGCTCAGTGACGGCTCCACCCTGTACGTGGATAACCCGTCAAAGCTGCCGGACGGCGGCAGGATCGAGGAATTCCGTGAGCCCATTGCCCGGGTCAACATCCTCGTGCCGCAGGAGTTCGTCGGCAATGTCATCACCCTGTGCGTCGAGCGCCGCGGTGAGCAGAAGAACATGCAGTACATGGGCAAGCAGGTGCAATTGACCTATGACATTCCCATGGCCGAAGTGGTGATGGACTTCTTCGATCGCATCAAGTCGGTGAGCCGTGGTTATGCATCCATGGACTATGCCTTCGAGCGTTTCGAGACCAGCCGACTGGTGCGCGTGGACGTGCTCATCAATGGCGACCGGGTGGACGCCCTGGCGATCATCTGCCATGTGGACCAGGCCATGTACCGGGGCCGGGCACTGACTGAACGCATGAAGGAGCTGGTACCGCGGCAGATGTTCGATGTCGCCATCCAGGCAGCCATTGGCACGAAGATCATCGCCCGCCAGACCGTCAAGGCGTTGCGCAAGAACGTGACGGCCAAGTGCTACGGCGGTGATGTGTCGCGCAAGAAGAAACTGTTGCAGAAACAGAAAGAAGGCAAGAAGCGGATGAAGCAGGTGGGTAACGTGGAGATACCCCAGTCTGCGTTCCTGGCGGTGCTGAAGGTGGATGGTGACTGATGAACTTTGACATTGAGTTGTGGCTGGTACGCGTCACCCTGGTGATGCTGGTGATCTGGGCGGCGGATCGCATCTGGCGCGCCGTCGCCGCGCGCCGCATGGTGGCGGCCGCCGTACCCGATGCCGAGCAGGCACCCGTGCAGAAAGACCCGGTGCCAGCCCCGGTGGCGTCGGTGGTGGAGTTTTCCAACGGCCTCCTGCCGGTGCTGCTGGTGGTGCTGGTGGTACGGTCTTTCCTGTTCGAGCCGTTTACCATCCCGTCTGGCTCCATGCTGCCAACACTGCAGGTCCACGACTTCGTGCTCGTGAACAAGTACGCCTACGGCGTGCGCCTGCCGGTCTGGCGCACCGAGATGATCCCCGTGGGTGATCCCGAGCGCGGTGACATCATGGTGTTTCGTTACCCGGAAGACCCGTCAGAGAACTACATCAAGCGCGTGGTGGGTATTCCCGGGGATGAGGTGCGCCTGATCAACGAGTCGGTCTACATCAATGGCGAAAAGGTGGAGTCCCGCCTGCTGGATACCAGGGTGCTGCAGGATGACCGCGGTGGCCTGCTGGTGGAGCGACGCACCTATGCTGAAATGCTGGGCGACAGCGAGCACCTGATGCAGCATGAGATCCGCATGGATCCGCTCACCAACCGGCGAACCGTCAACCGCGACAACCGCCAGTGGACAGTGCCGGAAGATGCCTACTTTGTCATGGGTGACAACCGGGAAAACAGCAAGGACAGCCGGTTTTGGGGATTTGTGCCGGAACAGAATATAGTAGGGAAGGCGACGGCGATCTGGATGCACTGGGAGGGCTTCAGCTCACTGCCGTCATTCAGCCGTAACGGCGCCATCGATAAAGCGGAGAGCATGCAATGAAAACAATGAAAAGTGCACCGTCTCGTCAGCGAGGACTGTCTGTTACCGGATGGATCCTGATGATTATCACGGCCGTGGTGTTCGTTACCATGGGCGCGAAGCTGGTTCCGATTTACCTCGAGTTCAACACCATTTCCACGGCGGTACAGAGCGTGCTGATGGACCCGAAGGTGGGCCTGAAGAGTGTCAACGAGATATCCGCTGACATCGATAAGCGCTTTTCCATCAACAACGTCGATATGATCTCCTACCGCGACCTGGTCATTACCAAGGATGGCGGCAAGGTTGAGGTGTTGGCGGATTTTGAAGTGCGCACCAACTTTTTCAAGAACGTGGACTTTGTTGTCAGTTTCGATCGTACCTACAGCCAGAATATTCGCTAGTGACGCCAGACCTTGACCATTTCTGCCGACTGATCGGCTACCAGTTCTCAGACAAGGGCCGGCCCTGACCCGCCGAAGCGTTGCCCGCCAGCGCAACAATGAACGACTGGAATTCCTTGGTGATGCCGTGCTCGGCCAGGTGGTGGCCTGGTGGCTGTACGCCAACTTTCCCCAGGCCAGCGAGGGACAGCTGACGCGCATGCGTGCGTCTCTGGTGCGCGAAGACACCCTGGCAGCCATCGCCAGGGACCTGGGGTTCAGCGATTTCCTGATCATGGGCATGGGTGACCTGAAAAGTGGCGGGCACCGTCGTGCCTCGATCCTGGCCGATGCCCTGGAAGCGGTGATCGGTGCCATTGCCCTGGACAGTGACCGTGATGCCTGTGAGGGTGTGGTGCTGCGCTGGTTCGAGCAGCGCCTGGCATCGGTGTCGCCGGATGCCGTCAGCAAGGATGCCAAGACCCGCCTGCAGGAGGTCCTGCAGGCACGCCAGCAGGCCCTGCCCAGCTACGGTGTCGACGGCATTACCGGTCAGTCCCCCCATGAGGTCTTCCAGGTGCATTGCCGCCTGGAGGCGGATGACCAGGTATTCCGGGCCGAGGGCAGCAGTCGTCGCCGCGCTGAGCAGAAAGCCGCCCAGCAGGCGCTGCGCTGGCTGGAGGACAATGCATGAGCGGTGACGCAGAAACACCCCGGCGCTGCGGCATGGTCGCCATTGTCGGCCGCCCCAATGTGGGCAAGTCGACACTGATGAACCACCTGGTGGGGCAGAAGATCAGCATCACCTCGCGCAAGCCGCAGACCACGCGCCACCGTATCCACGGCATCCTGTCGCGCGACAACCACCAGATCATTTTCGCCGACACGCCCGGGATCCACGCTGGCCAGGACAAGGCCATCAACCGCTACATGAACCAGGCCGCAGGCAGTGCCCTGTCCGGCGTTGATGTGGTCTGTTTCATGGTCGACGCCCTGAAGTGGACTGAGGCAGACGAGCATGTGCTCAGCCGCTTGCCCACAGACGGCACGCCGGTGCTGTTGCTGATCAACAAGGTGGACAGCGTTGCAGACCGTGATGCACTGCTGCCGCACATTGATGCGCTGGCGGCACGGTTTGATTTTGCCGAAGTGATTCCGGTGTCCGCCCTGCGCGAGCAGAACCTTGACGTGCTGGAGAAGGCGCTGGTGGCACGCTTGCCCGAGTCCGATTTCTGGTACGACGAGGACCAGCTCACGGATCGCAGCCTGCGTTTCATGGTGGCGGAAATCATCCGCGAAAAGGTGGTGCGCCAGCTGGGCCAGGAAGTCCCTCACCAGGTGGCAGTGGAAATCGAGCTGTGGAAGGACCGCGGCGATATTGTTGATATCGCGGCCAAGATCCTGGTGGAACGCGACGGCCAGAAACGCATCCTGATTGGCAAGGGCGGTGACAGGATCAAGAAGATCGGCACGGCTGCGCGCCACGATATCGAGGAACTGGTGGGCAGCCGGGTGATGCTGGAATTATGGGTCAAGGTGAAGAGCGGCTGGTCTGACGATGACCGGGCGTTGCGGTCGCTGGGCTATGGGGATGTCTGATGCCCGGCAGGGCGACAGGGCCTGGGTCCTGCACCGACGGCCCTACCGCAACACCAGCCTGATTGTTGAATTCCTGACCGCGTCCGGCGGGCGCCTGGCAGCGGTGGCGCGCTCCGGCCGGCGACAGCCCCACCTGCAGCCCTTCCGGCCGCTGACGGTGTTTGTATCCGGCCGCGCCGAGCTGCGTTCGCTGAAGAATGCCGAGCCCGAGGGAGCGGCCATCCCGTTGCGCGGCGAGGCACTGTATTGCGGCCTGTACCTGAATGAACTGTTGGTGCGCATGCTGCACCGGGACGACCCCCAGCCGGGCCTGGCCGGATGCTATGAGGAGGCCCTGCAGCGGCTGGCCGATGACGATTGGCCCCGGGACCTGGTGTTGCGCCAGTTCGAGCAGTCGCTGCTGCAGATGCTCGGCTACGGCCTGTCCCTGGAACATGATGTGCACGGCCAGCCGTTGCAGCCCGGGCAGGATTACCGGCTGGTGCCCGATGAAGGACTGGTGGCCGCCGCCAACGGCCGTTACGCTGGCCGCGACCTGCTGGCGCTGGCCGCGGGAGACTGGCAGCAAGCCGACATCCGTCGGCTGGCGCGCGATCTGATGCGCGAGGCCCTGGCGCCGCATCTGGGTGACAGGCCATTGATCAGCCGGCAGCTGTTCAGGCAGGGTGCCGCTCACAAACAGGCAGGAGACGAGTCATGAGCCGGGTGTTACTGGGTGTGAACATTGACCATGTGGCGACGCTGCGTCAGGCGCGCGGGACCCGTTACCCCGAGCCGGTCCAGGCTGCCCTGGTGGCAGAGCAGGCGGGGGCAGACGGGATCACCGTGCACCTGCGTGAGGACCGGCGTCACATCCAGGACCGCGATGTGGAGCTGCTGATGGCGACCCTGCAGACGCGCATGAACCTGGAAATGGCCGTCACTGAAGAAATGGTGGCCATCGCCTGTCGGCTCAAGCCGCCGCATTGTTGCCTGGTGCCCGAGCGGCGCGAGGAGCTCACCACCGAGGGTGGGCTGGATGTGGCCGGCAACCGTGATGCCGTGGCCAGTGCCTGTGAACGCCTGGCGGCGGCAGGCATCGAGGTCTCCCTGTTCATCGATCCGGAGCCGGCGCAGATTGATGCCGCCCGCGCCTGCGGTGCGCCCGTGATCGAGCTGCACACCGGCCAGTATGCAGACGCGCAGGATGCCGCCAGCCAGGCACACGAGCTGGCCCGTGTTGAAAAAGCCGTGGCCCACGGGGTCAGCACCGGGCTGGTGGTCAATGCCGGTCACGGCCTGCATTACCACAACACCCAGGCCATCGCCGCCATCGATGGTATCAACGAGCTGAATATCGGCCATGGCATCATTGCCCGGGCAGTGATGACCGGTCTGGACGAAGCGGTGCGCAGCATGCGGGCGCTGATTGACCAGGCGGCGGGCAGGGCCGGATGATCTGCGGTCTGGGCACGGATATTGTCGCGGTATCGCGGGTGGCCCGGGTGCTGCAGCGCCACGGTGACCGGTTCGCCCGGCGCCTGCTCGGGCCGCTGGAGTACCCCCGTTTTGCCAGTCTCGCAGATGAGGCGGCAGCGGCATTCCTGGCGCGCCGCTTCGCTGCCAAGGAAGCGGCACTGAAGGCGCTGGGCACAGGCCTGAGCCAGGGCATACGCTGGCATGACGTGCAGGTGGACAATGACCCGTCGGGACGGCCGCGACTGCAGCTCGACGGTGCCGCGCGCCAGCGCCTGGCGTCGCTGGGCGCCAGTCGCTGTCACGTGTCCATCAGCGATGAAAAGGATTACGTGGTCGCGTTCATCATCCTCGAGAGCGACTGATCTTCCTGCAGTTTTTGCGCCTCTTCCATCAGGTTGCGCAGCCCGGTGGCAACGATCTCGTCCCGCGCTTTCTGTTTCAGTGCCACCTCCAGCTCCCGTGCTGCCTGCTCCAGGCGCGGCGTACCACAATAGCGTGTGGCGCCATGCAGGCGATGGACCTGTTCCAGTAGCTGTTCGCGTTTTTGCTCGTCCCCGGCCTGCTGGATCAGGCGCAGGTCGTTGTTGAGCTGGTCGAGCAGCATGCGATGCATGTCCACCACCAGGTCCTGCTTGCTGGCACAGCGTTTCAGCGCCATGTCCGGATCAAACACCGCCAGTTGCCCGGGTACCGTCATGGTGTCTTCCGTGACCGCGGGCTGTTCCGGCATGTTGTCCCGGCGTTCCCGCGTCCACTTGGACAGCATGTGGTCCAGGTGCTTTTCGTCCACCGGTTTGGTCAGGTAGTCGTCCATGCCCGAGTTGAGCAGGTGCTGGCGCTCGTTGGCGAGGGCGTGGGCGGTCAGGGCAATGATCGGTGTGCGGCGGCCCTCTCCCTCCATTTCACGCAGCCGCCGCGTGGTTTCCAGGCCATCCATGCCGGGCATCTGGATATCCATGAACACGGCGTGGAAGACCTGTCGGCTGAACGCCTCAATGGCGGCTTCACCGCCGTTGCAGGGCACCACCTCGGCGCCGAGCTCTTCCAGGAACACACCGGCCAGACGCAGGTTGCCGGGGTGGTCGTCCACCACCATGATGCGCATGCCTGCCGCGCTCAGGCCGTCACCGGGACGTGTCGGGCCGGGGCGGGTGTCGCCACTAACCTCCAGCATGGCATCGTACAGACGCAGCCGGGTGGCGGGCTTGCCCAGCACCCGGCAGGGCACTGCCAGGTTTTCCAGGCGCGCGGCGAGCCGGTCGGGATTGTTGGCCAGTACCACCAGGCGGGCGCTGGCGTCAGCGCTGCAGCTGCCCACCGCCTGCAGGAACGCCTCATCCTGGCTGCCGTCCGCCGGCAGACCCAGCACACAAAGGCCGGCATCGGTCTCGTTCAGTTGTGCGGTAAGCCGGTCGAGACTGGCGATCTCACTGACGTCGCATTGCCAGCCGCTGAGCATGTGGTAAAGCCCCAGACGCGCGTGTTCGTCAGGCTCCAGCAGGGTCACCGCGGTTTTCTGGAAAGCCTGGAAGGCATCGTTGCCGACACCGTCCTGGTCATCGATTTCCACTTTCAGGGTGAACCAGAAGGTGGAGCCCTCACCCCAGTCACTGTCGACGCCGATTTCGCCACCCATTTCCTCCACCAGCCGCTTGCAGATGGCAAGGCCAAGTCCGGTGCCGCCTACGCGCCGGGTGGCGGACTGGTCCACCTGGGTGAAGGCGCTGAACAGATCCCGTTGCATGTCTTCCGTGAGGCCGGCGCCGGTGTCGGTCACCGCCACCTTCAGGGTGGCCACGTGATCACGGGTTTCCTCGAGCATGGTGCGCACCACCACCGAGCCCTTGTCGGTGAACTTGATGGCGTTGTTGAGCAGGTTGGTCAGTACCTGGCGAATGCGCAGGGGGTCGCCCAGCACCTGCTGGGGCACATCGCTGTATATGATGGCCGCCTGCTCCAGTCCCTTTTCCTGGGCCAGTGGCGCAAGCATGGTCTGTACATCTTCAATGACGTCATGCAGCGACAATGGCACCTGGTCCAGGCTGAGCTTGCCGGCCTCGATCTTGGAGAAGTCGAGGATGTCGTTGATGATCGCCAGCAGGGACTCCGACGACTTGCGGATCGTGCCCAGGTAATCGCGCTGGCGGGGGCTCAGTTCCGAGCGCAGCAGCAGGCGCGTGAAACCGATGATGCCGTTCAACGGGGTGCGGATTTCGTGGCTCATGTTGGCCAGGAATTCCGACTTCACGTGACTGGCCTTGAGCGCCTCCTTGCGCGCCATGTCCAGTTCGATGTTCTGGATCTCAATGGTTTCCAGGGTTTCGCGCAGGTCCTCGGTGGCCTGGTCGACATTCTGCTGCAGATCGGACTGGGCATCCTGCAGGGCCCGGGCCATCTCGTTGAGGGCGTCTCGCAGGGCCGCCAGTTCGCCCGGGGCATCCAGTGCCACCTGGGTATCCAGGGCGCCGTCGCGTATCCGGTGGATGCCTGCCACCAATGACTCCATCGGCCCGGTGACGGAACGGCTCAGTCGCAGGGCCAGGTAGAACGCCGTGACGGTGATCAGGATGCCGCCGCTGAGCAGCACCAGCAGCGTCTGCAGGATTTCGATGCGCTGGGCGTCACGGCTGAATTCCACCTCCAGCACCGCCGGTGCCACCTGGGTGCGCCAGCGCCAGCTTTCCGAGGTGTCCACCGGCTGGTTCAGGGTGCCGGCAACGTTGGCCGGCAGGGGGCGCATGCGCGGGCCGGCATGGGTGTCCCAGTTTTCTGCCGGCACCCTGATATGCGCGGCGCGCACGCCGGGTTCTTCCAGCAGCTCCCGGGCAAGCAGTGTCAGCTGGTCACGGTCCAGGGTGTCAGGGTAGCCCTGCAGGCGGGAGCCGTAGCTGTCCATCACCAGGCGTTGCAGGTGTTCACCATGGTCGCGGATGTCCTGGACCCGGCTGACCAGCAGGTAGCCACCCAGAAGCACCATGCCGATCAGCGCCGGCAGGGCGGCCATCCACAGAATGCGGTTGCGCAGGCTTTGCTGCATACAATTCCCCCTGTGTTCCGTGGCTGGCGCGGTCAGTCCGCGCCGGGCCACGTCATTGCGCGTCCATGCGTCACGCCGGCTTGACCGCCGGCAGGTCCATTATGCCGCACAAGCGCCCGGGTGGCTGCCCCCCGGGACCGGCTTTGGGTACAATGCGCCGCCATGACCTATGCAACCATCGAGAACACTGTCGGCAACACTCCCCTGGTGCGCCTCAAGCGCCTGCCGGGGGAGACCTCCAATACCGTGCTGGTGAAGCTGGAGGGCAACAATCCGGCAGGTTCGGTGAAGGACCGTCCGGCGCTGAACATGATTCGCGGCGCCGAATCCCGCGGCGAGATCCGGCCCGGGGATGTGCTGATCGAGGCCACCAGTGGCAACACCGGTATTGCCCTGGCGATGGCGGCGGCCATGCGTGGCTATCGCATGAAGCTGATCATGCCGGCCAACCAGAGCCAGGAACGCAAGGACGCCATGCGAGCCTACGGCGCCGAGCTGATCGAGGTGACGCGCGAGGAGGGCATGGAGGGCGCCCGTGACCTGGCCCAGGCCATGCAGGCCCGCGGCGAGGGCCATGTGCTGGACCAGTTTGCCAACCCGGACAACCCCATGGCGCACTATCACGGTACCGGGCCGGAGATCTGGCGCGACACCGACGGCGCGGTCACCCATTTTGTCAGCTCCATGGGCACCACCGGCACCATCATGGGGACCTCCATGTTCCTCAAGGAGAAGAACCCGGCTATCCAGATCATCGGCCTGCAGCCCACCGAGGGCTCACAGATACCCGGTATCCGGCGCTGGCCACAGGCTTACCTGCCTGCCATCTACGATGACTCCCGCGTTGACCGGGTGATCGACATGGACCAGGCCACGGCCGAGGACACCATGCGTGCGCTGGCGCGGGAAGAAGGTATCTTCTGCGGTGTCTCCTCCGGGGGGGCTGTGGCGGGGGCCTTGCGCCTGTCTGCCGAACTGGAGAACGCGGTGATCGTTGCCATCATCTGTGACCGCGGTGATCGTTACCTGTCCACGGGAGTGTTCCAATGAACGTACTGGTGTTTGATATCGAAACCATTCCCGACCTGGACGGCGGCCGGCGTATCTACGACCTGCAGGGTCTGGACGACAAGGACTGTGCCAACGCGCTGCTCAATATCCGGCGCCAGGAAACCGGCAATGAGTTCCTGCGCCTGCACCTGCACCGGGTGGTGGCCATCTCCGTGGTGCTGCGCTCGGCCCAGGGCGTCAAGGTCTGGTCACTGGGTGAGCATGACAGCACGGAAAAAGAACTGATCGAACGGTTCTATGACGGCATCGACCGGTTTACGCCACAGCTGGTGAGCTGGAACGGTGGCGGTTTTGATTTGCCGGTGCTGCACTACCGGGCGCTGCTGCATGGCATCAGTGCGCCGCGCTACTGGGAAACCGGCGAGGAAGACCAGAGCTTCCGCTGGAACAATTACCTCAGTCGTTACCACCAGCGCCACCTGGACCTGATGGACATGCTGGCCATGTACAACAACCGGGCCTATGCACCGCTGGACCAGATTGCCACCCTGCTGGGCTTTCCCGGCAAGATGGGCATGAGCGGCGGCAAGGTGTTTGACGAATACCAGGCCGGCAACCTGGCGGGCATCCGCGATTACTGTGAAACCGACGTGCTCAATACCTGGCTGGTGTACCTGCGCTTCCAGCTCATGCGCGGGCACCTGGATGCGGTGCGCTATGACGAGGAGGTGCAGCTGCTGCGCGACTACCTGGCGGCGGAGAAGCGCACCCATTTCGATGAATTCCTCGCTGCCTGGAAGCCTGCGTGAGCCGGCGCAAGAAACGCCTGCCGGAAGGCCTGTTTGATGCCACCATCGAAGCCCTGAGCCACGATGGCCGCGGTGTCGCCCGACTGGATGGCAAGACCACCTTCATCGACAACGCCCTTGCCGGCGAACAGGTGCGGTTTCGCTACACCTGGACGCGACGCAAGTTTGACGAGGGCCGGGCAGAGGAAATCGTCAGCGCGTCCCCCGAGCGCACCACGCCGCCGTGCGCCCATGCCGGCATCTGTGGTGGCTGCAGCCTGCAGCACATGCACCCGGAGGCGCAGATACGCCGCAAGCAGGCGGTGCTGGAGGAGCAGCTGGCCCATTTCGGCGCCCTCACACCCGAACAGTGGCTGCCAGCGCTGACCGGGCCCGTCACCGGCTACCGGGCCAAGGCGCGGCTGGGGGTCAAGTATGTGGAAGCCAAGGGCATGACGCTGGTGGGCTTTCGCGAAAAGCGCAGCGGGTTCCTGGCGCTGCTGCAGCGCTGCGAGGTCCTGATCCCGGAAGTCGGACACAAACTGTCTGCCATCGCTGACATGATTGATGGCCTGGAGAGCAAACGGCGCATCCCGCAGATCGAAGTTGCCGCCGGCGATGACGACATCGCCCTGGTATTCCGTCACCTCGATCCGCTGCCGCCGGGGGACCTGGAGACCGTTTCCGGTTTCTGCCAGGCCCAGGGCTGGCATTGCTACCTGCAGCCTGGTGGTGATGACACCGTGCACCGGATCTGGCCGCAGACGGGCGAGGAGCGCCTGACGTACAGCCACGCGGGCGACGACCTGACGCTGGCCTTCCATCCCATGGATTTCACCCAGGTCAATGGCCGGATCAATCGCGACATGGTGCCCCTGGCACTGGATATGCTCGATATCGAGCCCCATCATCGGGTTCTGGACCTGTTCTGCGGACTGGGCAATTTCACCCTGCCGGCGGCCCGGCGCGCTGCGCGTGTGGTGGGTGTCGAGGGCAGTGCGGCCATGGTGCGTCGCGGTTACGAGAATGCCGCGCGTAACGGCCTCGACAATGTCGATTTCCATGCCTGGGACCTGACCAGTGACGCCAGTGCCCAGCCCTGGGGCAGGGAGCAGTGGGACCGGGTGCTGATTGACCCGCCGCGTACCGGCGCGCTGGAAATCATGCCGCTGATCGGCGAACTGGCACCGCAGAAGGTGGTCTATGTGTCCTGCAACCCGGCGACACTGGCGCGCGATGCCGGTGAGCTGGTAAAGCAGGGATACCGGCTGGTAAAGGCGGGGGTCATGGACATGTTTCCGCATACGACCCACGTGGAATCAATCGCATTGTTTGAGCGCTGATGGTTACAGTCAGAAGGCAACAGACAGAAGAACAGCTGGGTGACGATCTCGACGCCTGGGTCCAGGCTGTGTCCGATCGCTGCCATGCCGACCCGGACCAGTTGCGTCTTGCCTGCCAGGTGGCCAAGGGCTGTGAGCAGGAATCCCATGACGCCGGACGGCGCTGGCCCTATGGCCTTGGCTGTTTCCAGATTGGCCGGCAGATGGTGGACATCCTTGCCGAGCTGCGCGTGGATGGCGAGGCGCTGCCCGCTGCCATGCTGTACCGGGCAGTGAGGGAAGGGCATCTGCCCCTGGAGGAGGTGGTGGCCTCCTTTGACGCCACCACGGCGCAGCTGGTGGAAGGCGTGCTGCGCATGGCGGCCATCTCTACGGTACTCAACCCGACCCGCAAGGCCCTGTTCGGCCAGCAGGAAGGCCAGCTCGATAACGTCCGGCGCATGCTGGTGGCCATGGTGGATGACGTCCGGGTGGCACTGGTCAAACTGGCGGAACGTACCGTCATCATCCGGGCGGTGAAAGATGATGACGAAGCACGCCGCGAGAAAGTGGCACGCGAAGTCTTTGATATCTATGCACCGCTGGCGCATCGTCTCGGCGTTGGCCAGCTCAAGTGGGAGCTGGAGGACCTGTCCTTCCGCTACCTGCAACCGGGCGCCTACAAGAAGATCGCCGGGCTGCTGGACGAGAAACGCCTCGACCGGGAGGGCTGGATCGAGGAAGTCATTGGCGAGCTGAAGGCACTGCTCGAACGGCATGGCATTCATGGTGCTGACGTCCATGGCCGGGCCAAGCACATCTACAGCATCTGGCGAAAGATGCAGCGCAAGCACCTGGATTTCTACGAAGTGTACGACGTGCGCGCTGTGCGTGTGCTGGTGCCCGAGGTGCGTGACTGTTATGCCGCCCTGGGCATCGTGCATTCCCTGTGGCAGCACGTGCCGAAGGAATTTGACGATTACATTGCCTCGCCCAAGGAAAACGGCTACCGCAGCCTGCACACTGCTGTGGTCGGGCCGGGCCGCAAGATGCTCGAGGTGCAGATCCGCACGTTCGACATGCACGATGATGCCGAGCTGGGTGTCTGCGCCCACTGGCGCTACAAGGAAGGCGGCAAACGCGGCAAACGTGGTGAGGATTACGAACAGAAGATTGCCTGGCTGCGCCAGGTGCTGGAATGGCATGACGAGCTTGGCGAAGCCGGGCTCGACAACATGGTGGAAGACTTCCGCAGCCCGGAGCGGGGCGAGCGGATTTACGTATTCACCCCGGAAGGCCACATCGTCGACCTGGAATCCGGCTCGACGCCGGTGGATTTTGCCTACCATATCCACACCGAAGTGGGACACCGCTGCCGCGGCGCCAAGGTGAATGGCCATATTGTGCCGCTCAACTATGTGCTCAAGACCGGCGAGCAGGTAGAAATCCTGACCACCCGTGAAGGGGGGCCGTCGCGGGACTGGCTCACGCCCAGCCTGGGTTACGTCAAGACGTCCTCGGCGCGGGCGCGCATCCAGCAATGGTTCAAGCGCCAGGACAGGGATGCACACGTGATCCAGGGCCGGCAGATGCTGGACCGGGAAATGTCACGGCTGGCGCTGGACCGGGTGGACCTGGATGCCCTCGCACCCCGGTTCAACCTGCATGCCGGTGAGGATGTGCTGGCGGCGCTGGGTGCCGGTGATCTTCGTATCGGCCAGGTCATGAACCAGGCGCAGGAGCTGTTCAGTCCGAGCCAGAGCCAGCATGAGCTTGCCCTGAGTGCGCCGTCCACCGGTCGCCATGGTGCCCAGACCGATGCTGACATCACCATTGAGGGTGTCGGCAACCTGATGACCCATATTGCGGCCTGTTGCCAGCCCATTCCCGGTGACCAGATCATGGGCTATATCACCGTCGGGCGGGGCGTGACGGTACACCGCGCCAACTGTACCAACCTGCTGGCCATGCAGGCGGACGATCCGGAGCGGGTTATCGAGGTCAGCTGGGGGCACGCCCACCGGATTACCTACCCGGTGGACATTTTCATGCGTGCCTGGGACCGGCCCGGCCTGCTGCGTGACCTGCTCTCGGTACTGGCCAACGAGCGCGTCAATGTCACTGCGGTGCATACCGAATCCCACCCCGACGACAATACCGCCACCATGCTGGTGACGGCGGAAATATCCTCGCTCGGCAACCTGGGCAAGCTGCTGGCGCGTATGGATCAGTTACCGGGTGTGCTGGAAGTGCGTCGTTACAAGAAATAGGCCGGCTGCAAGGCCGGGCCTGAGTGGAGGTTGCCGTGTCTGACGATCACCCGATTCATGCCCTCATCGAGATCATGGCGCGCTTGCGTGATCCGGATGGCGGCTGCCAGTGGGATCTGCAGCAGACGTTTGACACTGTGGCGCCCTATACCGTGGAAGAGGCCTTCGAGGTAGCGCAGGCCATTGCCGAGCGTGACTATCCTGAGCTGCGCGAGGAGCTCGGCGATCTGCTGTTGCAGGTGATCTTCCACAGCCAGATGGCCAGCGAGCAGGGCCTGTTCGATTTTTCTGATGTGGTGCGCACCCTGAACGACAAGATGGTGCGGCGTCACCCCCATGTCTTCGGTGACCAGCAGGGTGCCGATATCGGTGCCATCAAACAGACCTGGGAACGGATAAAGGCCGAGGAGCGCGTACACAAGGGCAGGGCGTATGACTCGGCGCTGGACGGTGTGCCGGCCGGCATGCCGGCCCTGCAACGGGCTGCCAAGCTGCAGAAGAAAGCGGCGCGGGTCGGCTTTGACTGGCCAGAGACGGCGCCCGTGCTCGACCAGGTGCGCAGCGAGGTGGATGAGCTGGCGCAGGCCATGGCGGCACAGGATCGGGCCGCCGTGGAGGATGAGCTGGGCGATGTGCTGTTCACCGTGGTCAACCTGTCCCGCCACCTGAAAGTGGATCCGGAGCTGGCCCTGCGCCGGGCCAGTGCCAAGTTCCGCCAGCGTTTCGGGCACATGGAAGCCCTGGCGCGCGCTGATGACACCGCCCTGGACACGCTTGATGCGGACCAGCTGGAGGCCCTGTGGCGTGCGGCGAAAGCGCAGGAACGGCGCTGAGTCCGGCATTCGGGCCTGTCATATAAACTTCACACTGGCGCAACTTTTCGGTAACCCCTCCCGAACATACTCCCCTCAACAGATCGGCGGCGCTGTCACAAGCGCGTCATAAAGCTGTTACTCGCAAATCGTTGCTTAATTGAGGAGATGTTCGACATGAACAAGAAACTGCTTGCTATGGCTGTGGGGGCCGCAATCGCTTTTCCTGGTGCCGCGCTGGCTGACGGCCCGAAGGTCTACGGTAAGGTAAACGTGTCTCTGGAGCAGTATGAGCCGGAGCTGTCCGAGTACGATGACACGCTCGCTGTTGATGCGCTCAAGGAAGCCAGCCAGGACCGCTGGCAGCTTGATTCAAACGCCTCCCGCCTCGGCGTCAAGGGTGACTTCGACCTGGACGTGGCCAACCTGACCGCCATCTACAAGCTCGAGTACGAGATTGCTGTTGATGACGGCAACGCTGTGTTCAAGCAGCGCAACATCTTCGGTGGTTTCAAGGGTGGTTTCGGTACCATCATGGCGGGTAACTTCGACACCCCGCTGAAGACCTCCCAGGGCAAGATCGACCAGTTCAACGATATCGACGGTGATATCAAGACGATCCTGCGTGGTGAGACCCGTGCCAGCAACATCATCCAGTACAGCACGCCCAAACTGGCTGATATGGTTACCCTGAACATCGCCATCATGCCGGCAGAAAACGATGACCTGAATGGCGGGCTGGACAACAAGGCCAAGAACGACAACGGCCTGGCCGACAAGACCTCCATCTCTGCCGTGTTCGAGCAGGGCGGTTTGTATGCTGCACTGGCCATGGACAAGAACAACGATGACAAGACCCTTATCATCGATGATACCGCCGGTGCGCCGGTGGACATCCTGCGCCTGGTTCTTGCCTACAAGACCGACGCTTTTGAGCTCGGCCTGCTGCACCAGACTGCAGAAGAGACCGATGACGACAAGAGCGGCTTCCCGACCATCGTGAAAGCGGGTGAAGAAACCTCCACCGTCCTCAGCGGTGCCTTCAAGATGGATCGCTGGAAGTTCAAGGCCCAGTACGGCATGACCGAATCCAGCCAGCTGCTGAAAGAAGACGCGCTGAACAACAACCCGCGCGAGCTGTCTGACGATCCTTCCCTGACGCTGACCGCGTTCGGTGTGGACTACAAGATGGCCAAGGCCTCCAAGGTTTACGCCTACTACGCCGAAGTGGAAGCCGACACCGGCCTGACACAGGACGGCATCAATGCCATCAACCCGCTGACGGCGAAGAAGACTCTGTCTGACACGACCCTCGGCTTTGGTTTCGAGCACAAGTTCTGAACCACGGCAAACCCGTCCGACAAGGGGGTTCCGGCAGGACGCCGTGCCCCCGACTTTTCCTCGACGCAAGTGACAGCTTGTCAGCCCACCTCCGGTGGGCTTTTTTTGTCTGCCCAAAGGGCTGCAAATTGTCATCCTACTGTCATATATTGGTGTCCGCAGTCACCCCCAGAGGTGACTGCTGTCAGTTGCGTTTAATGGGAAGGACGAGAGGATCGGGGATATGAAGAAGGCAGCACTCTTTGGCGTGACACTGGCTGCCATGGCCGTGCCGGCCATGGTTCAGGCGCAGGGCGTCAAGCTTTACGGCAAGGTCAACGTGGCGGCCGAGCATGTTTCGGCCCAAGACGAAAACGGCGTGCCGTTGTTCAACGTTCCACCGCTACTGGCTGACCGGACAGCTACCTGGGCGCTTACATCCTATGCATCCCGGCTCGGGGTAAAAGGCGACCTGGATCTTGAGGTGGGTGGCTTGCAGGGCTTCTACAAGGCTGAGTACCAGATTGCTGTGGATGACGGGGCCAACAGTAATGGCCGTGAGTTTTCCCAGCGCGATATTTACGCCGGTCTGCGTGGCAGCTTTGGTGAGCTCAAGGCGGGCCGTTTCAACAGTCCGTTCAAGAAATCCGAAGGCCCGGTGGACCAGTTCAATGATTATGCCACTGACATGGGTGAATTGATGGTGGGCCAGGACCGGTTCAGCAACATCATCCAGTACAGCACGCCAGAGATAGCCGACGCTCTGGTGGTGAATGTGGCGGGCATCGCCAACGAGAACCAGGATGATTTTGACGTGCCAGGAGACCAGCAGAACGAGAACACCCTGGCAGACACCGTTTCCGCGTCTGTGGTCTATGACAAGGGCGGGTTGTATGCCGCCGCCGCCATCAGCCGCAACCAGCTGGACGACCTGGTGCTGGGCGATGCGGACAACCCGGCCGGCAAAACCGACACCATTGATATTGCCCGCGTGGCGCTTGGATTGAAGGTCGGTGATGTGCAGCTGGGCGCGTTGTACCAGCGGGCCGAGGAAAACGACCGTGATCCGGTTACCGGTTTTGCCGGTGAAGAGGACACTGCCCTGGTCAGCGGTGCATTGACGGTGGAGCGCTTCACGTTCAAGGCGCAACATCAGCGTACGCACGGGGACAGCCCGGCGGATGCCAAGGCACTGTCCACGTCTGTGGGCGTTGATTTCGCCCTGGGCAAGATGTCCAAACTGTATGGCTACTACGGCATGGTGGAGATTGAACCAGCCAGCCGCTTCCAGCCCACGGCAGAGCTGGATATTGCCTCGGTCGGTCTTGAACACAAGTTCTGAGGTCGCAGCGACGCATAAAAAAGGCCCGGTATCACCGGGCCTTTTTATTTGGCGCTGGCGCGTGTGTCAGGCCTGCCACTTCTCCAGTACCAGGCTGGCGTTGGTGCCGCCAAACCCGAAGCTGTTGGACAGTACCCGGGAGATGGGGCGGTCTTCGGTGGCGGTGATTACAGGCAGACCCTGTGCCGCTTCGTCGAGGGTTTCCACGTTGACGGAGCCGGCGACAAAGCCATGCTCCATCATCAGAAGCGAATAAATCGCTTCATGGACACCGGCTGCTCCCAGTGAATGGCCCGACAGTGACTTGGTGGAGCTGATGGCCGGGCAGTCTTCCGGGAAGACTTCACGGATGGCTTTCAATTCGGCAATGTCACCCACCGGCGTGCTGGTGCCGTGGGTGTTGATGTAATCCACCGGGCCCTCCACCGTGGCCAGCGCCTGGCGCATGCAGCGGGCCGCCCCTTCGCCACTGGGTGCAACCATGTCATGTCCGTCGGAGGTGGCACCGTAGCCGGTCACCTCGGCGTAGATGTGGGCGCCGCGTGCCCTGGCATGCTCCAGCTCCTCGAGCACCAGCATGCCGCCACCGCCGGCAATGACGAAACCGTCGCGATTGGCGTCGTAGGCGCGCGAGGCTTTTTCGGGGGTGTCATTGTATTTGCTCGACAGGGCGCCCATGGCATCAAACAGGATGCTCAGTGTCCAGTGTTCCTCTTCACCGCCACCGGCAAAGACGATGTCCTGTTTGCCCAGCTGTATCTGCTCCATGGCATTACCAATGCAGTGGGCGCTGGTGGCGCAGGCAGAGCCGATGGAGTAGTTGATGCCCTTGATATGAAAAGGGGTGGCCAGGCACGCTGACACCGTGCTCGACATGACCCGTGGGACCATATATGGCCCGACTTTCTTGACGCCCCGCGAGCGGGCGATGTCTGCTGCTTCCACCTGGTTGAAGGAGGAGGCGCCGCCTGAGCCGGCAATAAGGCCGGTGCGTTCGTTGCTGACCTGTTCTTCTGTCAGGCCGGCGTCGGCAATGGCCTGTTGCATGGCGACGTAGGCAAACGCGGCCGCATCACCCATGAACCGGCGGGGTTTGCGGTCTATGTGCTCAGCGAGATCAATGCTCGGGCGGCCGGCGACATGGCTGCGCATGCCCAGTTCTGCATAGTCGTCGCAGAAGCGGATGCCGGACCGGCCCAGGCGCAGGGACTCCGTGACCGTGTCCCGGTCGTTACCGAGGCAGGAAACAATGCCATATCCGGTGATCACTACTCTGCGCATATCTGAACCCTTGCCTAAAAGCCGTCAGTGGATGTGAAAAGGCCAACTCGCAAGTCGCTGGCCACGTAGATCTCACGCCCGTCGACTTCCATGCTGCCATCGGCGATGCCGAGAACCAGTGAACGGGCCACGACACGCTTGATATTCAGCCGGTAGCGCACCACCTTTGCCGATGGCAGCACCTGGCCGGAAAACTTTACCTGGCCCACGCCCAGGGCGCGCCCGCGGCCCGGGTGGCCAAGCCAGCCGAGGTGGAAGCCCACCAGCTGCCACATGGCATCCAGGCCCAGGCAGCCGGGCATGACCGGGTCGGACTCGAAATGGCAGCCGAAAAACCAGAGGTCAGGGTGGATATCCAGCTCTGCAACGATTTCTCCCTTGCCGTAGCTGCCGCCTTCCGTCGTGATGCTGGTGATGCGGTCCATCATCAGCATGTTCGGCAATGGCAGCCGGGCGTTGTTTTCACCGAACAACTCGCCGTGGCCACAGGCCAGCAGTTCTTCGCGGGTGTAGCTGTTCTTTCGGGCGTCTGGATTCACTACTGCTCTCTCGCTTCTTGATCAGGCGGCCACTATCGCATGACCGTGACCGCCATGATAGCAAACGGCGGCACGGCTGTAGCGACCAAGCCATTTCTAATTGTGTCAGGTAACGGTTTGATGACCGGGGTCAATTTCCAGTGAATTTCCCGCGCGACGCGTCGGTCACAGGTGCTTTTTTGCTATTTCCCCACGGTTTGAGGGTTGCATCCGGCCCGACCCTTGGCAATGCTATGCGCCCCTGACTTTCCGGAGTATCGCCTTGCTTGCAGAAACGGGCCACATCCTGCTCTGGTTCGCCTTTGCCGTGTCAGTGCTTCAGGCGATTATCCCGCTTTGGGGAGTTGCTGCCGGACGTGACGACCTGGCTGCCTTCGCCCGGCCAGCCGCCTGGCTGCAGTGGCTGGCGCTGACCCTGGCCCTGCTCGGTCTGGGTTATGCCTTCTACAGCCATGATTTCACCCTGCGTTACGTGGCCCAGCACTCCAATTCCGAACTGCCGCTGGGCTACCGCCTTTCTGCGATCTGGGGCGGCCATGAAGGCTCGCTGTTGCTCTGGGCCTGGATGCTCAGTCTGTGGACCTTGCTGGTGTCGGTCCTGCGCGGTGCCGTGCCGGTGCATATCAATGACCGCGTGCTCGCGGTCATGGGCCTGATCAGCAGCGGTTTCCTGTCCTTCATGCTGTTCACGTCGAATCCGTTTGAGCGCCAGCTGCCCTGGTTCCCCCTGGACGGTGCCGACCTCAATCCGTTGTTGCAGGATCCCGGGCTGATCATCCACCCGCCCATGCTGTACATGGGTTATGTCGGTTTCTCCGTGGCCTTTGCGTTTGCCGTGGCCGGGCTGCTGGCCGGGCGACTGGATCCGCAATGGGCGCGCTGGGCACGTCCGTGGACCACCGCGGCGTGGTGTTTCCTCACTGTCGGTATTGCCCTGGGCTCCTGGTGGGCCTACTACGAGCTGGGCTGGGGCGGCTGGTGGTTCTGGGACCCGGTGGAGAATGCCTCCTTCATGCCCTGGTTGTGTGGCACGGCACTGATCCACTCGCTGGCGGTCACCGAAAAGCGGGGACTGTTCCGGGCCTGGACGGTGTTCCTTGCCATCCTGGCCTTCTCCCTCAGTCTGCTGGGTACCTTCCTGGTCCGTTCCGGGGTGCTCACGTCCGTGCATGCGTTTGCCAATGATCCATCCCGGGGCGCGTTCATTCTGGCGTTGCTGTGCGTGGTGTTCGGTGGCTCGCTGGTGCTGTTTGCGCTGCGGGCCCCGGTGCTGCGCCAGAAGACCGGGTTCACCTGGCTGTCCCGGGAGACATTCCTGCTCGGCAACAACCTGCTGTTGCTGGTAGCTACCTTTGTGGTGTTGCTCGGTACCCTGTTCCCGCTGATCGGCGAGGCCATGGACCTGAAAATTTCCGTGCGCAGCCCTTACTTCAATGCTTTCTTCGTGCCGCTGACACTGGTGCTCATGGGCATCCTGGTGCCGGGCATGCAGAGCAACTGGAAGCGCCAGGACGGTCGTGTGTTGCTGCGCCGGCTGGCCTGGCTGGCGCCGGCGTCGGTGGTACTTGGTGGCCTGCTGGCGCGCCTGGCGGGTGAGCTGCCACTGGTGGGCCATGTTGCCATCATGATGGTGGTGTATGTGCTGCTTGCCCACGTTGCGGATGCGATCAGTCGCGCGCGGGCGTTCCGCCAGGGTGTCCTGCGTGGCCTGGGTCGCCTGCGCCAGAGTTACTACGGCATGGTCAGTGCCCATGTGGGTCTTGCCATCCTGGTGGCCGGCATAACCTTGGTCAGTTTCCAGGAACAGGAGCGCGACATCCGCATGGCGCCGGGTGACCGTGCTGAAGTGGGGGGCTACCAGTTCAGCTTCACGGCGCTCAAAGACGTACGCGGCCCCAACTACACCAGCAAAATGGCGATCTTTCCGGTCACCCGTGACGGAGAGGCGGTACACCCCGGCATGACGCCGGAAAAGCGGACCTACAACGCCAGCGGCCAGGTGATGACAGAAGCGGCCATCGACGCCGGGCTGATGCGCGACCTGTACGTGGCACTGGGCGAACCACTGGATGATGATGCCTGGGCCGTGCGTATCTACTACAAGCCGGGGGTGCGCTGGATATGGCTCGGTGCCCTGGTGATGGCGCTGGGTGGCTCACTGGCGCTGCTTGATCGCCGCTACCGCAGTGGCCGCCGGGCACAGGAGGACGCCAATGTCGGCTAGGTTCTGGCGCGTGCTGCCGCTGCTGGT
This sequence comes from Alcanivoracaceae bacterium, assembly GCA_029212745.1. Classification (GTDB taxonomy): domain Bacteria; phylum Pseudomonadota; class Gammaproteobacteria; order Pseudomonadales; family Alcanivoracaceae; genus JARGOL01. Next base: position 22,258 of record JARGOL010000001.1, on the reverse strand, counting down.
GTTCGTGGCCCTGGTTGTTCTGCTCTGGTTCGGACTGGGCCGCAACAGTGAAGAGTTGCCGTCGGCGCTGGCTGGCAAGCCGGTGCCCGAGATGGCGCTGCCGTCACTGGTACGCCAGGGGGAGACGGTGGATGAGAACATCTTCAAGGGACGCTGGACGCTACTCAATGTGTGGGCGACCTGGTGCCCGACCTGTTATGTGGAGCATCCCTACCTGTTGGAACTGGCGCGTGCGGGTGTGCCCATTGTGGGCCTCAACAGCCGCGACGAGGACCAGGCCGCCCTTGATTACCTGGCGCGTCTCGGCAATCCCTACGTGGACGTGGCAGTGGACAAGAGCGGCGATTACGGCCTCGAGCTGGGCGTCTACGGCGCGCCGGAGACATTTGTCATCAATCCCCGGGGCGAGGTGGTGCTGCGTCATGCTGGCGACCTGAGTCCGCGGGTCTGGGCACAGAAGATCGCACCGGTCTGGGGCGGCACGCAGGCAGATACCGGGGAGCAAACGCCATGAGAAACGGCTTTCTTGTACTGCTTTTGCTGCTGCCGTTGGCGGCCGTCGCGGCCATTGATGTGTACGAGTTCGACACGCTGGAGCAGGAGCAGCGCTTTCGCCAGCTGACCGAGCAATTGCGCTGCCCGAAATGCCAGAACCAGAGCATTTCCGATTCGGATGCGGAGATCTCCGTTGAAATGCGCAAGCGCGTCGCCGGGATGATCCGCGACGGGCGCAGCAACGAGCAGATCATTACTTTTTTCACCAGTCGCTACGGTGATTTCGTCAACTATGACCCGCCTGTACGCGCCGAGACGCTGGTGCTGTGGGCGGCGCCGGCCTTCCTGCTGTTCCTCGGCGGCGTTGTCATTGCTTTCCAGGTCATCCGCGCGCGCCGCAACCTGGGTGACGATGGTAGCGGGGAGTCTTCCTGATGACCTTGATGCTTGCTCTGTTTGTGCTGGCAGCGGCGGTAATGTTGTTGCTGCTGGTCTGGAAGCGACAGGCCGGTGCCAGCCTTGGCCCGGTGCCTCTGCTGGCCGTGGCGCTGGCGGTGTTTGCAGCCAGTCTTGCTGGCTGGTGGTCGCTGGGGCGTCATGCGGGCGTGGACGAGTGGCTCAGCGCCGAGGGAGCACACGGCGAACTGGTGGCCAGCATCATTGCCGGGGAGCCGGATTTCGAAGCGGCGGCGGACGTGCCGCTGGGCGACCTGGCGCGCTCCCTGCAGCGACAGCTGGTGGTCACGCCGACTGTCGAGGGCTGGTACGCGCTGGCGTTGATGTATGAGCAAATGCAGGGCTCCGAGCAGGCGGTCATTGCCGCTCGCCGGGCGGTATCCCTGCAGCCTGACGCTTTGCCGCCACGGGTGTTGCTGGCGCGGGTGCTGGTGGACAGCGGCAACGGCGCCGCCCTGACCGAGGCACGCTCACTGCTGGCGGATCTGCGCGGTGACTATCCTGACCATGAAGGCGTGCTCATGCTCACCGGCATGGCGGCTGCCCGGGATGGCGATTATGACGCCGCCATCGTTGCATGGGAGCGTCTGCGCGCGCGCCATGGCGACGATGAGGCAGGGCAGACGCTGGACCAGGCCCTTGCCGACCTGCGTCAGAAACAGGCCCGTCTGGGTTTCTGGCATGACCTGCAGGTTACGGTGGAGGCGCCCGATGACGTCAGGGCAGGCGGTACCCTTTTCGTGTTCCTGCGCCCCGAGGGCCAGACCGGCGGCCAGCCGCTGGCGGCGCGCCGGGTTATTGCCGGCAGCTTCCCGGTGACGGTCACCATCGAGGCGGGTGACTGGCTGCAGGCCGTACCGGCCGCTGATGCCACCCTGGTGGCCGGGGCCCGCTACAGCGATACACCGGGGGCAGACGTGGCCGCCGGGGTTCGCTCGCCACTGGTGCCGGTGGGCCGTGATGACGGAACCCCCAAAGCCCGCCTGACGCTGCCTGCAGCCGGTACAGGGGCGCCCTGAGCGCTTGTCGCGCGGGTGCGCAGGCGGTAGAGTTGCCCCTTTTTCGGGGTAGGACCATCTTTCCTGGCGGTGTAGTGCCAGCCCCGGCCTGTCACATAACGGAGTTTTAGCTATGCGAGTCATCCTGTTAGGCGCCCCGGGGGCGGGCAAGGGTACCCAGGCTCAGTACATCATGGAGAAGTACGGGATCCCCCAGATTTCCACCGGTGACATGCTCCGCGCCGCCGTCAAGGCTGGCACACCGCTGGGACTGGCGGCGAAGAAGGTCATGGATGCCGGCGAGCTGGTTTCCGACGACATCATCATTGGCCTGGTCAAGGAACGCATTGAGGAGCCTGACTGCAAGAACGGCTTCCTGTTTGACGGCTTCCCACGCACCATCCCGCAGGCCCAGGCGCTGGTGGATGCCGGTGTCGGCATCGACTATGTGGTGGAGCTGGATGTCGATGACGACGAGATCATTGAGCGGCTGTCCGGTCGCCGCGTGCACCCGGGGTCCGGGCGCGTCTACCACATCCGCTACAACCCGCCTGCCACTGAGGGCAAGGATGATGTCACCGGGGAGGCGCTCATCCAGCGGGATGATGACCGCGAAGAGGTGGTGCGCAATCGTCTTGAAGTCTACCAGGCCCAGACCCGTCCCCTGGTGGGTTTCTACCAGGCGCAGGCCGACCAGTCAGGTGATGCCGCACCGGTCTATGTGCGCGTGCCGGGTGTTGGTTCTGTAGAGGATATTCGTGACCGGATTTTCCAGGGTCTCGGCGACTGAACCGGCGCATCCCGGAAACACATCATGAAGGGGCCAACTGGCCCCTTTTTTTATGCCTGTAAGATTCGCATTAGCAGCGCCGCAGGGGATGACAAAAATGGTCACTTCCCGCTGCATGCGACCGTTATGGCGTGTTACCTCAGTACACACAAAGTTGTAAAGAATTCCCGGCAATGCGCCAGCGCCCGCACTAGCCCTGGGTCATGTACGCCCGGCGTTTTCAGTGTGCGCTGCACAGGATTGCCGGGCTGGTGCTTGTTCGAAGCATTTGTCTTGCGCAAAAAACAGCGCCGGTGCGTGTCATTTTTTTAGCGTTTAACCATTCCAGCTTGCGCAAAGAAAAGGCGTGTTTTAACCCGGTTTCAAGCGCATCGCATTGCTGCTTTCGTTTTTTCTCGGCCATTCAAAAAACAGCGCACCGGTATTCCATCGATTGATGCGGGTTTGAAAAAGAAAAAGTGCGGAGAAAAAATGAAAAACAGCGCGCAAAAAAGTTGGCGAATTAATGTACCAACTGATTTTTTTTTGTGCTATTTTTCAATCGGTCGCAGTAAAAACCACGCTATAGCTTAGGAGATCGCAAAATGGCTCGAGCAAAAAAGAAGGCCGCACGTAAAAAGGCAGCCGCCAAATCAGCCGTACCCAAAGCGGTTGTGAACGCGGAGAAGAAAGTCAAAACCGTTCAGAAAGACCACGACAAGGCAACCAAGCAAGTAGAGCGGGCGCAAGCCAAGCTGGACAAGCACCTGGCTCGCATTGCTGGTGACAACGCCAAACTCACCACCCGACGCAACAAGCTCAAGGGCAAGAAGGTTACCGCAGCACAGCGCACCAGCCTTGCCAATGCACGTGACAAGCTCAAGGGTCTGCGTGACCAGACCAAGGGCCTGCGTGCAGAGCTGAAGTCTGCCAAGGACGCTGCCCGCAAGGTAGCCCAGAAGGTTCGCAAGGCCGAATCTGCTCTGGCCAAGAAGCTGCGTGAAGTAGAGCGCAAGGCTGCTGCAGCCGCCAAGAAGAAGGCGCGCGCAGCCGAGAAGAAGGCCAAGGCAGCTGCCAAGAAGGCAGCCAAGCGCGAAGCAATGCGCAAGAAGAAGGAAGAGGCCCGCGCCAAAAAGGCCGCCGCCAAGAAGTCCAAGAAGAAGGCGACCAAGAAAAAAGCGACCAAAAAGAAAGCTACCAAGAAAAAAGTAGCCAAGAAGAAGGCTACCAAGCGTAAAGCCGCCAAGCGCAAGCCGGCAGCCAAGCGCAAGACCACGGCCCGCAAGGCCGCACCGAAGAAGAAGGCAGCCAAGAAGAAGGCCGCCAAGCGCAAGACCACGGCCCGCAAGGCCGCGCCGCGCAAGAAAGCTGCGCGCAAGAAGGCTGCTCGACGCCGGTAAACGGCGAAGGTAGCGAAAACCCCGCTTCGGCGGGGTTTTTTTATGCCCGTGTCATGGCCCGGCATTCACCTTTTCAAGGGCGTCGGCGTCATTGATATTGAGCCAGCAATCAGCCGGCCAGTGACTGCCATCCACCCGAGCGGCCCCGATCTGCTCGAGCCAGCGGATAACACTGCGCTCGCCGGCATCCAGCCACGCCGCCAGGGATGCGGCGGCGGCCTGGCAGCGCAAGGCCAGGCACAAGGGCTGGGCGCGCTGCCCGTCATGCAGGTAAGCGGCAGTTCGGTCGGCGCCAAGCCCGGCCAGAAGCGCCGCCGGGAGGTCTGCCGGCAGGGCTGGCATGTCGCAGGGCATCACCACACAGGCAGCGCTGCGGGTGACGGCGAGGGCGGCCTCAATCCCTGCCAGCGGGCCGCAGAACCCGTCGCGGCGGTCACTGACCACGGTGTCGCCAAAGGCGGCATATGCCTGCTGGTTGCGGTTGGCCGAGATAATGATGTGTCCGGCAGATCCGGCAAGCCGCTCCAGTATTCGGCCGACGAGGGGAGAACCTTGCACGGTTACCAGGCCCTTGTCGGCATTATCCATACGCGAACCCGCCCCACCGGCCAGCACGATGAGGTCATGGGCTTCGCCCTCGATGGGCAACTTTCCGGTTGGGGCCTGTTCAGCCATTGGGTATCCTCTGCGCGTTGGACAGGAGAGCCTTGTTGGATGACATAGCAACCATTCTAGGGGATAGCGGCCCGTTTGCCCGCCATATTGACGGCTTCATGCCTCGAGCGCCGCAGCTCACCATGGCGAATGCGGTGTCGCAGGCCATAGCCGACGGTGAAGCGCTGGTGGTGGAAGCAGAGACCGGCACAGGCAAGACCCTGGCGTATCTGGTGCCGGCATTGCTCGCCCATGGCGTTACCCTGGTATCCACCGGTACCAAGAGCCTGCAGGAACAGCTGTTCTTCCGTGACCTGCCCATGGCCCTGAAGGCGCTTGGTATCCAGCGACGCGTGGCCCTGCTCAAGGGGCGTGCCAATTACCTGTGCCCCTACCGGCTGCAGTTGCACCTGGAAGAGGCGCGTTTCCTGACACGGGAGACGGCCGGACAGATGCAGGTGGTACGGCACTGGGCGCAGCGCACGCACACCGGGGATATTGCCGAGCTGCGCGAACTGCCGGAGGATGCGCCGGTCTGGCCCTGGGTGACCAGCACGGCAGACAATTGCCTGGGGCAGGACTGCCCGTCCTATTCCGAATGCCCGGTGATGCGCGCGCGCCAGTCCGCCCAGGAGGCTGACCTGGTGGTGGTGAATCACCACCTGTTTTTTGCCGACGCCGCCCTCAAGGGAGAGGGCGTCAGCGACCTGCTGCCGTCCGCCAACGCGGTGATCTTTGATGAGGCGCATCAGCTGCCCGATGTGGCTGCCACGTTCTTCGGTCGCACCCTGAGCTCACGGCAGTTGTCTGAACTGGGGCGTGATGTGCTGTCGGAAAGTGCCCAGGTGGCCGCCGATGTCAGTCACCTGTCGGACCTCACCACCCGGCTTGATCGTGCGGTGGCCGACCTGCGCATCGCACTGGGCGAGGAAGGACGCAAGGAGGGCTGGCGCGAGCCCATGAGTACGCCGGCTGTGCGCGATGCCGTGGAGGCGCTCGCCGATGTACTGGCGGATCTGGAGCAGTCCCTGGAACCGCACGCCAATGCCAGTCGCGGTATGGATGCCTGTGCCCGCCGCGCCCGTGAGCAATCACTGGTGCTGGCGGATTTCCAGGCCCTCGCCGACGACAATCTGGTGTACTGGTTTGAAACATTTCGCCGGGCGTTTGTGCTGCATGGGACGCCGCTGTCCGTGGCCGAGGCCTTTGGCCAGCACCGCGCGCGTCACAAGTGCAGCTGGGTGTTCACCTCGGCAACGCTGTCCGTGGGCGGGGATTTCAGTCACTTCCTGGACCGGCTCGGTCTGCAGGAAGCACGCACCGAGCTGTTGCACAGTCCGTTCGATTTTCGTCGCCAGGCGGTGCTGTATGTGCCCGAGAACCTGCCCGTGCCGGGCAGCCCCGGTTACACCGCGCAGCTTGTCGACGCCATGGTGCCGGTGATTCGCGCTGCGGGCGGGCGCACTTTCTTCCTGTTCACCAGCCACCGTGCCCTGCGAGAAGCCGCACAACTGCTGCGTGACCGGCTTGATTTCCCATTGTTCGTGCAGGGTGAGGCAGGCCGCCGGCAGCTGCTGGAAGATTTTCGTGACAGTGGCAACGGTGTCCTGCTCGGCACGTCCAGTTTCTGGGAGGGCATAGACGTCCGGGGTGAAGCGCTCAGCTGTGTCATAATCGACAAGCTGCCGTTTGCCTCGCCGGGGGATCCGGTGGCGTCGGCGCGCATTGATCATATCCGCGAGCAGGGGGGCAATCCGTTCCGGGATTTCCAGTTGCCGCAGGCCGTGCTGGCATTGCGTCAGGGCGCTGGCCGCCTGGTCCGTGACATCAACGATTATGGTGTGCTGGTGCTGGCCGATCCGCGGCTGGTGGAGAAAAGTTACGGCAAGACGTTCCTGCGCAGCTTGCCGGGCATGACCCGTACCCGGCAGCTGGACGTGGTGGAGCGGTTCTACCGCCTGCTGGCATCCGGGGAACTGAAACCGATTGCCGGGGGAGCAAGCGCATGAAAATTCTGGCCCTGGAAACGGCCACCGAGTATTGCTCGGTGGCCGTGTTGCAGGACGGCGAACTGGTTGAGCGTTTCGAGCACCGCCCACGCGAGCAGACAGCGCGTGTGTTACCCATGGTGGATGAACTGCTCGCCAACGCCGGCCTGTCATTGACGCAACTGGATGCGCTGGCTTTCGGGCAGGGGCCGGGGGCGTTCACCGGGGTACGCATTGCCGCTTCGGTGGTACAGGGGTTGGCGTTTTCTGCGTCGCTGCCGGTGGTGGGTGTATCGACGCTGGCCAGTGTGGCCCTGGCCGCCGCAGACAGCGCCGGTGAGGGTGACTGGCTGGTGGCGCTGGATGCACGCATGCAGCAGGTTTACAGCGCGGTCTACCGGGTTGCCGCCGACGACCAGCTGACCTGCCTGTCCGCGGACGGCCTGTACGACCCGGGCGAGGTTGGCGTGCCCGAGGGCGTCATGGCCGCCGGGGACGGGCAGCATTACGAGGCCCTGAGTGGCCGCCTGCCGGCCGATCGCTGGATTGCGGGGGTGGCGCCCCGTGCAGGTACTGTGGCGCGCCTGGCGCGGCACAAGTGGCTCAGCGGTGAAACAATGGCCGCTCGCGATGCCCAACCGGTGTATCTCAGAGACAAGGTGATTCAGGGAGCCGTGCGATGACAGCCTGGGACTTGCCCGAGCCATATGTGCTGACCATGACCGTGCCGGACGAGGCCATTGATGTCATGGGGCATGCCAACAACTGCGAATACCTGCGCTGGCTGGAGCGTATTGCCTGGGCGCACACAGAGGCACTGGGCCTGGGGTGGGACGTTTACCAGACGCTTAACCGGGGCATGGTGGCCCGTCACACCGAACTGGAATACCTGGCCGCGGCCTTTGCCGGTGATGAGTTGCAGATTGGCACCTGGATCGTGGAAAACGACCAGCGCCTGAGTATTGTCCGGCGCTACCAGATCGTCCGTGTCAGCGACCAGGCGACGCTGCTGCGCGGCCGCACGCGCTGGGTCTGCGTGGCGCTGGACAGCGGCCGCCCCAAGCGCATGCCGCCTGAATTTGTCAGCGGCTACGCCGTCACCGCCGATGAGGCGTGCTGATGGATAGTGTGCAGGCATTCTGGCTGGCGCTGGTGCAGGGGATCACCGAGTTCCTGCCCATCTCCAGTTCCGCACACCTGATCCTGCCGTCGCAGGTACTGGGCTGGCCGGACCAGGGCCTGGCCTTTGACGTGGCCGTGCACCTGGGCACGCTCAGTGCGGTGGTTGCCTATTACCGGCGTGATGTCGGTGCCATGGCGTCCGGTTCCGTCCGTGCACTACTCCAGCGCCGCCTCAACGAGCAGGCTGGCCTGGCCGTGCTGGTGGTGTTGGCAACCATCCCCGCAGTATTGGCCGGGTTCCTGTTCAAGGACAGCATCGAAACGCAGCTGCGCAGCACCATGGTCATTGTCGTCACCACGCTGGTATTTGGCGTGCTGCTGGGCGTGGCTGATGTGGCTGGAAAACGTCGGTTGCCGCTGGCGCAGCTGGGGCTGCGTGATGCCCTGGTGGTCGGTTTTGCCCAGGCCCTGGCGTTGATTCCGGGCACCTCCCGCAGCGGCATCACCATGACGGCGGCGTTGCTGATGGGCTATCAGCGTGAAGCCGCAGCCCGTTTTTCCTTCCTGTTATCGATCCCGGTGATCCTCGGGGCGGCGACGCTCAAGCTGTCGGACCTGGTGGCGCAGGCCGAGCCGGTGCCGTGGTCACAACTGGCCGTCGGGTTTGTCACTGCGGCGCTCACCGCTTACCTGACCATTGTGGTGTTCCTGCGCGTGCTGGAGCGCCTGGGCATGTGGCCCTGGGTTGCCTACCGCCTGATGCTCGGTGCTGTGCTGCTGTGGCTGACCCTGTCCGCGTAGCGGCCTTGCCCGGCTGCGGCGTCAGTGGGGCACTGGCGGTGGCAGACGAGGCCGCCGCGCGGCGGGCTGGCTGCACGTTGCTGTTATGTCGGGTGGACGGCGCCCTGTCCCTGCGCAACCTGGACAGTGACTGGTTGCCCCTGTCCCTGACGTTTGATGCTGGCGCACTGGGTTGGCGCCTGGCACATGAACGGGTGCGTCATGAACGTCTGGTGAAAGCGCTCGGGGGCATGCCCACGTCCGGTGCCACTGTGCTGGATGCCACCGCCGGGCTGGGCCGCGATGCGCTGGTGATGGCCCGTGCCGGCTATCGGGTGCAGATGGTGGAGCGTTCCCCGGTATTGGCGGCCCTGTTGCGCGATGCCCTGGCGCGTCTCGGCGTGCAGCAACCGGAGCTGGCGGCCCGGCTGTCCCTGGTCGAAGGTGATGCGCTGGCCTTGCTGGATGCGGGTGACAGCGCCGCGGTTGTCTACCTGGACCCCATGTTCCCCGGCCGCAGCAAGGCGGCAGCCGTGAAGAAGGACCTGCAGCTGTTGCAGTTGCTGCTGGCACACGAACCCGAGAGCGACGAGTTGGCGCTGCTGGATGCGGCCCGCGCCCGTGCGCGCAAGCGGGTAGTGGTCAAGCGACCGGCGAAAGCGCCGGCATTGGCAGGGCAGGCCCCCAACCACAGTGTCGCCGGCAAGGCTGTCCGGTTCGACGTTTACCTGCCCTGAAACGGACGTCAGTGGCCGCTTTCCTGTTTCTCCGCGGCGCCCGCCTCCGTCTCCGTTTCTGTTTCCGTGACCGCCACACGCGTGAGTCGGCCGATGGCCTGGCTGACCTCCGGGTTGAGGATGCGGCAGGCTTCGTCGTCCAGCGACATCAAGCGCTCATCAAAGGCGAGGGTGTCATTGTCGGCGCTCCAGACCAGCTCGAAGTGACGCAGCTGGGTGATGAAGTTCTTCAGCACGTTGCGGTCGAAGAATTCCGGTGAATTGAATTCGTACAGCAGGGACAGGCGCTGGGCCGTCTGGTGGGCCAGCTCCTCAAGTTCGGCAACCGTGAGCCGTTGCTGGCCATGCTGGGCGAGGATACGGATGGTGAGAGAGAACCGCTCCAGCGCCTGCAGTACGGTCTGGCCCAGGTGGTCGAGCAGGTCGGCGGCCATGCTGTGCACGGGCGGCGCCATCAGCTGGTCTCCGTCGCGTGTCAGCAGGCCACGGGCGATCAGCACATCAAGAATCGGATCAATGGCCTGCTGGAGGGCCTCGTCATCGCGCCAGTGAAGGAAGTATTCCGTGCGGAAGAACGGGTACAGCAATGACACCAGCTTGTTGAGCTGTGGACGCTCCATGCTGCGTCCATGCCGGAACAGGGCGCTGATCAGGCCCGGCAGTATGAACAGGTGCAGCGTGTTGTTGCGCACATAGGCCATCTGCAGCGCAGTCACCGGATCGGTGCTGATCAGGTCGCCGAGGCTGTGCGGCACCCGCCGGATGAAATCGTTCTCCAGTCCGTAATTGATAATGGCGTCGGGACGGGTTTCTGCCACGTCCATGGCCTTGCTGTAGGGCGCCGTCTCGAGCAACGCCGCATACAGGTCCAGCTGCTGGCGCAGCTGTTCCTCATCCATGGCGTGTTTGGGGGTGGCCAGCACCGCCAGGCTGAGCAGGTTTACCGGGTTGACCACAGCAGCGGCGTTGATGCGGGTGACGATTTCCTGGCCCAGTTCGTTGACCGAGTCCTTGAACCAGGGCAGTTCGTCGGCGTTGCGCTCACTGTCCTTGCGCCAGTCTCCGGCACGCGCGTCGAGGAAATCCGACAGCAGGATCGGGTCGCCGAAGTTGACATGCACTTCGCCGAAGTTGCTGCGCAGGAAGGAGAAAGATGAGCGAATCAGTCCGAATACACTTTCCTTGCTCTTTTCCTTGCCGTGCATCTCGCCGATGTAGGAACGCCCCTCAAGGACTTTTTCATAGCCCACGTAGACTGGCACGAATGCCAGGGGCTTGCGGGCGTCACGCAGGTAGCTTCGCAGTGTCATGGCGAGCATGCCGGTCTTGGGTGACAGCATGCGGCCCGAGCGACTGCGGCCGCCCTCGACGAAATACTCGATGGAAAAGCCGCGCGACAGGATGGTGTGCATGTACTCATTGAATACCGACGCATAAAGGCGGTTGCCCTTGAAGGAGCGGCGCATGAAAAAGGCACCGCCGCGGCGCAGTATGGTGCCGACGACGGGCAGGTTCAGGTTGATCCCGGCAGCGATATGCGGCGGTACCAGGTTGTTCCGGTAGACCACGAATGACAGCAGCAGGTAATCGATATGGCTGCGGTGACAGGGCACATAGATCACTTCGTGGTCATGGGCGACCTGGCGCAGCTTGTCCATGTTGTACAGCCGGATGCCGTCATACAGCCGGTTCCAGACCCAGTTCAGCACCACTTCCAGAAAGCGGATCACCGTGTGCGAGTAATCGGCGGCAATCTCCAGCGCATAGCGGCGGGCGCGGGCGGCCATCTTTTCGTCGGTGGTGTTTTCCTCACGTGCAGTTTCCTGGATGGCTTCGCGCACCGACACGCTGTCAACGATGGCATTGGAGAGAATGCGCCGGTGAGAAAGGTCGGGGCCAATAGCCGCTTCGTGCTGGCGCCGGAAGTGAACGCGCAGGATGCGCTGGGCCTTGCGTGCCACCCGCTCGCGGTCGGCGGTGTCATCCACCAGCTGGCGCAGGGACATGGGGGAGCTGAACTGGATGAACAGCTGTCGGCCCTGGGTCAGGATCATGAAGAATTTCTTGATGAAACCGGGGGGCGACCAGTTGTCGGAGAACATGATGCGCCAGAGGGAGTTTTCCTTGTCCGGCGAGCGGCCCCAGAACACCGATACCGGCAGCAGCTGGACATCCATGGCAGGATCGTTTTCCAGCGCTTCAACCAGTTTCAGCAGCCGGGCCGGATTGGTACTCAGTCGCTCCCGGCCCACCAGTGCCCGGCGGCGATAGAGGTGAAAGGAGGCGTGGCGAAGCTGGTTGTCGCCCAGCGACAGGGCGGCAAGGGGGGAGCCCAGGCCGAGGCGAAGGCTCTCTTTCTCGGTGACCAGCAGGTTGGCCACGGACGCGTCCCGGAACACGAAAACCACCGGCTTGTCGGTGTCCACGCCCAGTTCTTCCAGGCTCTCCGGCAGGCAGTTGGCCTTGGTCAGGCTGCGCAGCACCCAACGGGCCAGAAAGTAGAACAAGCGGTCCAGTCCAAGCCACGGACTCATGAAGCCTCCAGGGTAAAACAGCGTCGAATTCCAGTGAAATTGTAAACAATGGGCGCCATCTGTCATAGAACGGGTTATTACAGGATGTAAACAGAACGGCTGGATCCGGCCCGCACGGTTCCGTTGTCCGCGGTCGGACAGTATGGTCTTCCACCAGTCGGGAGGGTTTATGAAGAAAGTGATACTGGAATCGTTCGGGCTCGACGGTCTGCGCGTTGTTGACGATGCCGTGGTCGAGCCGGGCCCCGGAGAAGTGCGGGTGCGCTGGCAGGCGGCCTCCCTGAACTACCACGATCTCGCCGCTGTCATGGGCATGGCCAATCCGCGCATGCCTTTACCGCAAGTGCCCCTGTCTGACGGTGCTGGCGTGGTGGAGGCGGTGGCTGCGGACGTCACCGGCCTGACCCCTGGCGACGTGGTCACCAGCCGCTTTTTTCCTGACTGGCAGGCTGGCCGGCCAACGCTGGAAAGGTTGCAGCGTGTCACCGGCGAAACCTGTTCCGGCGTGTTACGCCAGCAGCAGGTCGTGACAGCGGATGCGCTTTTGCGGGCGCCGGAGGGCATGAGCATCCAGCAGGCATCGACACTGCCGTGTGCGGCGTTGACGGCCTGGCGTGCGCTGGTGGTGGAAGGCAAGGTGCAGCCGGGCCAGCGTGTCCTGATCCAGGGGTCCGGCGGCGTCAGTCACTGGGCCCTGGTGTTTGCCCGCCTGCTGGGCGCGCGCACCTACGTCACCTCCTCCAGTGATGAAAAACTGGAACAGCTGGCGGCCCTGGGCGCAGACGAGTTGTTCAATTACCGCACCCAGCCAGAGTGGGGGCGCGCCGTACGCAGGGCCACAGGGGGTGAGGGCGTGGACATGGTGGTTGAGGTGGGTGGTGCCGGCACCCTGGCAGAGTCGCTCAATGCCCTGGCCATTGGCGGGCATGTATCCATGATTGGCGTGCTCACCGGCATCGCCAGTACCGTGCCGACCGCACGCATCATGGCGCTCAATGCCACGGTCAAGGGCATTACCGTGGGGCATGCAGATCATCAGCGTGCCATGTACCGCGCCCTTGATGGACGGGACCTGTCGGTGCCCGTGTCCCATGTGTTGCCGATGGCGGATGTGGCTGAGGCATTGGCGTTGATGCAGTCCGGTGCTCACTTCGGCAAGATCTGCCTGAAGCTCGGCGATAGCTGACGGCGTCTGTTGCCGACCTCTCGCGTTGATTCTGGCGTACGCCCTGGTGGGATGGTAATTTTGCGCCGACCACTTACGGGGGTAACCAGTGTCGCATTTCCAGCAGGGTATTTTTGACCGTTCTCACCAGCACCATGTCTTTCTCGAATTCACGCGCAACGAATCGGCCGTCGAGTCGGACGCTCGCGCTGCACTGGCCAGGCTGGCCGATCTGGCGTTGGGTACCACCGTTCGTGTAACTGCGCTCGGGCCGACGCTGTGGCGAGAACTCGATGATGCCTTTTCGTTTCCGCCGTTTTCCCTCGACGACAAGGCGCCATCCACCCAGGGTGACCTGTTTGTGTGGTTGCAGGACAGTGACCGGGGCAATCTGTTTGATGCCAGTCGCGCTGTGGCTGGCAGCCTGGGTGCCGCGTTTTCGTTGCAGCTGGAAGTGAACGGGTTTGTCTATCACGACATGCGTGACCTGACCGGTTTTGTCGATGGCATTGGCAATCCGCAGGGCGAAAAGGCGCACCAGGCAGCCCTGGTGCCGCCGTCACAGCCCGGCGCGGGAGGCAGCTTTGTGTTGTCGCAGAAGTGGGTGCACCAGCTGGATGCCTTCAATGCCCTGGCAGAAACGGAGCAGGAGCGGGTGATTGGCAGGACCAAGAAGGACGCAGTGGAATTCAGTGCCGATGACATGCCTGCCGATGCCCATGTGGGGCGCACTGACGTTGATCACGATGGTGTGCCACAGAAAATCTGGCGGCGCAGTGTGCCCTACGGCAGCACCAGTGAGCATGGCCTGTATTTTCTCGCCTTCAGCTGCGACCTGTCGCGTTTCGATTACCTGATGCGGCGCATGTATGGCATGACCGGGGACGGCATCACCGACCGCTTGCTGGATTACACCCGACCGGTATCAGGCAGCTGGTGGTACGCGCCGACGCAGGAGTGGCTGTCGGCGTTGCGGGAAGGCTGATCAGCGCTCGCTGTTTTCGGCCAGCATCAGGCGGCTGTATGCGGTCTTGCCGCGCTCGATGCTGCTCAGGGTGGCCACCTGGACGTCGTTGCCCGCATGCCGGGCAAGCAGCACCCGGTAGGCAAGCACGGCCTGCACGTATTCCCGGGTTTCATGGAACGGAATGGATTCGATGAACACGTCATGGGCCACCGGGGTATCCGCCAGCCAGCGGTCCACGCGGTGGGGGCCCGCGTTGTAGGCCGCCAGCGCCAGAATGCGATTGCCCTGGTACCGCTCCAGCAACTCCGCCAGGTAGGTGCTGCCCAGGCGAATATTCAGGGACGGCTGGTAAAGGTCATCAGTGGACGGTGCGGCCATGCCAAGGTCACGGGCGACCAGCCGCGCAGTGCCCGGCATCAGTTGCATCAGGCCGCGTGCGCCGGCGGAAGAACGGGCGCCGGGATTGAACGCACTTTCCCGTCGTGACAGTGCCATCAGCAGCCACGGGTCCAGGTCCTGTTGCTGTGCAGCCTGCTGGAATGCCTGGGCAAACGCGGCCGGAAACCGCCAGTCCAGGACATTGCGGCGACCGGCATACAGGGCGGTTTCCACCGCCAGATGCGGCCATTCCCGCTCCAGTGCCAGCTGGGCGAGGGCATCCAGTTGTGCTTCGTCACTGCGACGCAGCAACCAGAGCCACTCATCCCGGGCCAGACCGGGCTCACCCGCCTGTTGCAGCAGGTCGACGCGCTCCGCCACTTGCAGGCCTTCAGGGGAGAGCTCGGCCAGGCTGGCCGGTACCGGCTCCTGGTTGAACGGCAGCGGCTGTGCCATGCGCTCGGCGGCCAGGAAACCCCAGAAGCTTCTCTGGCTTGCCGCCTTGATGAAGTGCGCGCGGGCCTGTTCGTCCTGTTGGCGTGCTTCCAGTGAACGAGCCATCCAGTAATGCCAACGCGCGCTGTCGCGTTCATTGGCCGGCAGGCGCTTGATCCAGTGGTCCACGGCGGCCCAGTCCTGCTGGCGGATGGCACTGCGGATACGTTGCTCCAGCAGTCTCAGGGAGCCGTTGCTGGCCAGCCAGCTGTCCATCCATGCCTGGTTGTCCGGCTCATCACGAATCACGCTGTACCAGGCCACCGTGCCGGCGATGCGGTCCACTGCCGCCTCGTCCAGGGAAAACCGCTTGCGCATGATCGGCAGCAATTTGCGGGTGTAGACAGGATCCTTGTAGGCCAGTCGCTGCAGGGCCGGAACAATCATCTCCCGCGCGTGCGCAGTGTCCTGCAGCAGGCGCGCCTCGCGGGGCTGGCGGTACAGGCTCAGCAGGCGGTCGCCGGCGGCAACCAGGTCCGCATCCGTGAGCTTCGAGCGCAGGTAGCGCATCAGGCCCGGGCTGTCTTCAGCAAACGCCAGCAACATGCGTTGCCAGACAAGTTGGTCATCGAGAATGCCGGCCTCTTCAAGGGTGTCGAAAAGGGGGTCGCAGCTGTCCGGTCGCGAACGGCCAGCCAGCCACAGTTTGCGCGCCTCATCCAGTGCCCGCTGGCGCTCATCGGCAAGCATGGCGCGGAAATAGAAACAGCGCAGGCGCAGGTTGCCCGGTACGCCCTGGCTGATGGCGCGCAGTGCGGACCAGTCCTGTTGTTCGCCGAAGTGATTCATGGCCAGCGCGCGCATGTCGGCAGCCAATGGTGAATCGGCGTAGCGGCGCAGGTAATCCATCACACTGCCGGGCGCGGCGGTATCCAGGTCCAGGCGTACCCGGTGGAAGTCGAGGTAGGCGGCCAGCGGGTGGTCCTCGCCCAGGGTGGCCTGCCATCGCAGCAGGGCATCGCGGTCACCGTCGCGACCTGACGCCAGCGCCTGGCGGAAGTCATCGGCGGTGCCCATGTCGGCGGTGCCCATGGCATGGCCGGGCTGTGCCAGCAGAAGCAGCAGGATGGCGGCAAGGCGGAACGGCCGTGCGTGTTTCAGGAAACGACGATTGTCCATGCTAGGACTTTAGCATGGCTTTGTTGGCGGATGTGAGACCCAGGTCGTTAAAAGGTGTGTCACGGCTGCTGGAATATCTGCGCCGGTAATGCCGGGTCGTCGAAATGGCGGCGGCCAATGAAAGCCGTGGCATGGGTGCCGGGCTGGCGCATGGCGCCGGCAGAGGGCACGCCCAAGGGCCAGAGCAGTAAGCGCTCGCGCCGGCGGGACGAAGGCACCAGGCCGCGCTCGTCATACAGGCTCTGGTAGCCCCGGGGGGTGGGCAGGGCCAGCAAGCTGTCTGCGGACGTCGTCCGGTAAGTCGTCGTGGGGGTGTTCCGGTCTGGTTCGAAACGGCTGATGCCGACGACGTAATGGGTGTCAGGGTCCAGGTGCAAGGCGACACGGGTGTCACGGGCATTGGCGGCCAGGCGCGGATAAAAAATCGGTGCATCCGGCAGGTCCGCCGCCTTCAGCCCTTTGGCCACCGGATATACCTTGTGATAACAGCCGCAGCCATGGATGGAATCATAAAACAGTACGTTGCCATCCGGTTTCAGGGTGACCCGCCAGATCAGGCTGTCGAGATGTCCGGCATACAGATCCATGCGCCCCTGAGCCGGTCGCCGGGTAAACCAGAACTGGTAGTTGAGCTGTAGCAGGTTGTGACCGCGAAAACGGGTCCAGCCAATCCACTGGTAGGCCGTGGGCTGGCCGGGGTCCACACGGGGGCCATCCGTTTCCATCAACACGCGGCCCGGCTGGTCCCAGGGGTTGTCGCTGCCGCTGGTGATGACTGGCGCATACTGGGCAAGCAGGGCGTTGCGGGCAGCCTTTCCGGGCAGCGGCACCTCCAGGTAATTGACGGACAGTTCCGTGGGCGGCGGCGGTGCGCCGGGAAACGCCGGCGGCAGGTAATGATGGTGTGCTTTCGGGCGTGCCGCCAGGAAGCGGGCGGCCATCTCGCGCCGGTAACCGTTGATGGAGGGCATCGCCAGCAGCCGAGTCAGCGGGTAAAGACCGAGCACGCGCAGGGACGTGGCGTAGTTGTCGTCCACCGTGACCTGTGGCACGCCGGGGAAAGCGCTCAGGGCTACCTGCCGGTTGATGCAGGTCTCCAGCCGTTCCTGCTCAGCCTGGTCACCATCGGCACGTCGCAGTCGTACGCGCCAGCTGTCCAGTGCCACCTGGCCCGCCATGGCAAGCCACTGGGACGCATCGCCGTCACTGACCACCTCGGACTGAAGCATGGCCAGCCACCGGTTGGTGCGCAGGTGCGGATAACCCGGTATGGCGGTGGTGCCCGGATCGGTTATGCCCAGAGACTGAAGGCGCTGGTGCTGGTCTTCGAGCCAACCGCGACAATCACCGTCACTGACGGCGGCTGCTGTCGCGGCGCTGGTCAGCAGCAGCACAGTCAGCAGTTTTTTTCCCACTGTCCTTGTCAATGACATGCTCTCTCAAGGCGGTCACGGCGCGCGCCACGGCGCGTCGGGCAAAACGGTCAGATAACCACTGCGGCACCTGGCCACCGGGCGCCACGCGTGAACGGTAGTTGACCAGTGTAGTGCCATTGCGCTGTCGCAGCGACCATTCAGCATCGCTTGCCGGAATGCGGACATAGCCCGGTTGTTCCGGCATGGCTGTCGGTTCGGCCCGCATGGTGATCAGGACCTGCCCGGGTGTGTTCTCACGGCGGAAGGCCAGCACGGCGTCGCGTGGCGCGAATGGCCAGGGTGCATGACTGCGCATATACACCAGGGAGCGCCCGGCGCCGTCCTTTTCAAGCACGCGAATAGTGTCCAGGTCTGGCATCCATTGCAGCACCTCACAGGGCTTTTCCAGTGCCTTTACGACGCGCTCCATACTTGCCGGAATGGTCACCTCTGCGCTGTGCCAGGCAGGCTCTGCCCGAACCAGCAAAGGTACCAGCACCAGTATTATCATGCCGTACCGGGTTTTCATGGCGCCTGTGCCTCCGCTTCAGCCTGGAGGTAATGCCGCTCAAGGCCCTCAAGCGTGGCATCGCCGGCGCGCATCTCGCCGAGCACCTCAACCTGCACAGTGCCCGGGAACAGGCGCCACTGGCGTGCCGGCATACGGGCGCCGGCATTGCGCAGGAAAATCATTACCAGCGACGTGCCGGTGTCACGGGCAAGGTGGACCACGCCGGGGCGGAAACTGCCTGCTCTGACGTGCGCTTGTCGTGTGCCCTGTGGTGCCAGGGCAATCGCCTGTCCGTGGGAAAGGGCGGTGGCAGCGCCGCCCAGGGCCTTTTTGCCGGTGCCATCCCGGGCCACAAACACCGCGCCTGCACATGCCAGGAGCCAGCCAACAGGGAACTGGTGCCGCAGTTCGGATTTCACCACCGGCACCACGTCACGTTGCAGTAGCGCGGCCACCAGCAATGGATCAAGGGCACTTTCGTGGTTGATGGTGAATATCGCCGGACGCCGGCTGAGCAGGTTGTCAGGGTCGTGGATCGTCAGCTGCACCCGGCTGATACGCAATGCCAAAAATGACACCGTCCGGATGGCCAGGTTGCGGCCGCGTCGCTGGTTGAACGGGACCACAAACGCCATGACCAGCAGACCGACCAGGGCCGGCAGGGTAAGCGCCAGGAGGGTGCGCAGCCTGCCCAGGGGACGCGGCTGGTGCTGGCGCACGGCTTTGTTCATACTTCGCACTCTCTGATCGGCCTTCCCCGTTTATGCGCGACCGCCATGGAAAACACAACCCGTCTGCTTGAACGCCAGTGTGACGAGCTCGCTGACAGAAAGTGGGCCCTGGTCAATGCCAATGATGCCGCGGCACCGTCGATGTCCGGCTGTGTTTACAGTCATGCTGACCGGCCTGTGGCCGCTGGTGTGGATGTCGCCATGTTGCCCACACTGCCGCATGGCGTCGACCTGGTTGTGCTGTTACTGCCCAAGTCCCTGGAGCATCTGGAGTTCCTCCTCGCCGCGCTGGCCGGGCAACTGGACCAGGCCTGCGAACTCTGGCTGGTGGGCCCCACTCGTGGTGGCATCAAAGGCGGCATGACCCGTCTGTCCCGGTATGCCGGTCAGGTGCGCAGTCTCGACAGCGCCCGTCACTGCAAACTGGTGTCGGCCATGCTGTCGCCGCAGCCATTCAGCCTGTCGGCATGGACGCGCACGTTTTCCGCCCGGCGCGGTGCACAGCCGGCGCTGGAAGTGACCAGTTACCCGGGTGTGTTCAATCACGGCACGCTGGATGAGGGAACCGCCTTGTTGCTGGACGCCATGGCGGATGTCGCGGCTCCGCAAACGGTACTCGACGTCGGCTGTGGTGCCGGTGTGATCTCGGCGGTGATGGCTGCAGCGGGTTCAGGGGTGACGGCGCTGGATGTCAGTGCCACGGCAGTGGCCGCCACGCAGGCGACACTGGCAGCCAATCAGCTGGCGGGCACTGTGTTGCAAAGTGATTTGTATGATGCCGTCGCGCCGGGGGCACAGTTCAACTGGCTGGTCACCAACCCGCCGTTCCATGACGGCAGCGAACGCACGCTCGGGATTACCCGTCGGCTGATCGAGTCAGCGCCGCAGTTGCTGTTGCCGGGCGGCCAGCTCTGGCTGGTGGCCAACCAGGGCCTGGCGTATCACGACTGGCTGGAAAAGGCGTTTGCACGCGTCATTGTGGCGGCAGAAAACCGACGTTTCAGGGTCTATCGCGCCTGGCACTGACGAGCAGGTTACGGGGCGTGTACTGTGGATCACAGAATGGTGCCACGCTCACCTGGTAGCCCTGTTCCGCCAGCGCATAGCCGGCATCCAGCACCAGCCACCATTCCAGCAGGCGCCGGTACTGGCGCCGCAACAGCTCGAGCCGGCGCACCTCGCCGCGCCGTTTTTCTCCCCGTGACAGCCAGTATGGCCAGTCTGTCTCCTGCGGCAGGCTGATGCCGTGATGGGCAGCTGCCAGCTGGCAGAAGTCGGCGAAGTCTCCCTGCCAGACACTGCCGGGCATGGATCGCAATGGCCGGTAGAGCGTGTCTGCGCACAGATGCTGGCGCAGGCTGTCATAGCCGAGGCGCCAGGCAACCGCTTTCTCCTGGCGCTTGCTGCGATTGCTGTGGCCGGTGGTCAGGTCCTGTACCGCCAGGTGTGGGTCGATGCTGTCAGCGGCCAGTCTGCCCCGCGCTGCCGTGCGTGACAGGGCCCTTCTTTCGCCGAGGTGATAACAACACGGTGACAACAGAATGTGCCCGGCCTGTTGGTGGGGGGCCCATTGCACCAGTTGCTGGTGCAGGTGTCCGCAGGCATGCAGGGCCAGCACGGTGTCGTTGCCATCCAGGGCAGGCAGCGTGCTTTCGTCCATGACATCCGCTTCAAGCAGCAGTCCGGACAGGCCGCGCTTGCGCATGCGGGCATTGCCTTGCTGGCACAGGCGCAGGGTACGCTCCAGGCCTATGCCGGTGTGCGCAGGGAACTGTTTCAGGGCCTGTTCCAGCAGCCAGCCCTGGCCCGCACACCATTCCACCAGGTGCCCCGTGGGTGAATCCAGCGCATTACAGAAGCAGGCCACCTGTGCGGCCTTGCGGCCGGCCATGTGTGTGGGTTCGGTAAAGCCGGCGGGAAGCTCCGGGGCGTCAGGTTCGGGGAAACGATCCAGTTCGCGCAGGTCCGGAAACAGCGCGCAAAGAAAGCGCCGGGCAGCGCTGTCATCGGTGCGCAGGGACTGGTAGTCATCATCTGACAGGGCGAGCAGGGCCTGGCCGGCCCGGCCGTGGTTTTGCAGCCAGGGGATCTCGGCGTGGCGGAACGGCGCCGGTTGCCACCAGTGACGATGTGCCGCGAGCAGGCGGTCAAGGTCATCGAAGTCGACAGCGCTGTGCATGGTCAAGCCCCGGGGCAGGCGGTGGAGGGGCGCTCATCTTAGGGAATCACGGACGCAGTGCAATGCTATTTGTCGCTGAGCATGCCTTCCTGTCGCATCCAGTCGATGCATTCGGACAGCATCTGCTGCAGGGGTACCGCTGCATTGAAGCTCAGCTCTGCCACGGCGCGGGTGCCGTCAGCGGCGACCCGGTTGGTCACCAGCGCCACTTTCTCCGGGGTCAGGTCGGGTTCCTTGCCGGAAAACAGCGCCAGCAATGGATAGATACGTCCCGCCGCCAGCAGAACAGGCTTGGGAATGGCACGACGGGGTGCCTTGCGGCCAAGCAGGAAACCAATGGTACGGGCCAGCTCAAGGAAGCTTGCCTCGACACCGGCAAGGATGTAGTTGGCGCCGGTACGGCCGTTCTCCAGCGCTGACAGGTGCGCCTTCGCCACTTCCATGACATGGCAGAAGTTGCCGCTGCCGGGGGGCACGCCGGGGAGTTTTCCCTGGTCGATAAGCATGATCATCTGCGCCCAGTTATGTCGGTCGCCAGGGCCGATGATGCCGCACGGGTTGAGTATCACAGCGTCCAGTCCGCGCTTGATACCGGCGCGCACTTCCTGCTCCGCCAGGTACTTGGTGCGGTTGTAGTTGATCCAGTCATTGGCAGCGTTGGACGGTGTTTCCTCGTTGATCGGATCTTTCTGGATGCCCCAGGCGGAGATCGACGAGGTGTGGATGAAGCGGCTGGCCTGGCGCGCCAGTGCGGCGCTGACCAGGGCACGGGTGCCTTCCACGTTGTCCCGTGTCTGTTCCCGGTTCATGCGTTTCCACATGCTGGTGTTGCCGGCCACGTGGAAAACGGCATCGGGATGTTCGGGCATGGCAGCGGTGACGCTGTCGGCATCGTGCATGACGCCGGCTACCGGTGTGGCGCCCATGGCCGCAAGGGGCGCCGGGTCTGATGACGGGCGGTGCAGGGCAACCACCTCCCAGCGGTCCTCTCGCAGCAGCCGGATGATGTGCCCGCCGAGGAACCCTGTACCGCCTGTTACAAATGCCGTTTTGGCCATGCAAACTCCTGTGATGTGCTGCCAGCATAGCGCGCCGGGCCCGGAAATACAGTGACCGGCGCCCGCCTGTGCCTGAGGTGGTAGACAGTTTGTGCGGTATGAGGTTCAGCAGCCCGGGGGAGGGCAAGGGCGTGATGGTGTCTGTTGGTAAGGGAATGTGCCTTCGGCATCCTTCGTCGCATGCGGCGCAGGACCGTTGTGTCGCTGTGCGACCCAATGTCCCCCCAAAGCGGTGCTTCGGGGGTCGAACGGAGGGTTGATCCATGACCTCCAGCCCCTCCAATACCAGACAGGGCCACGTTCGTGG
>JARGOL010000005.1 GCA_029212745.1 Alcanivoracaceae bacterium | reverse complement strand
TGTCCCTCACCCCAACCCCTCTCCCGGAGGGAGAGGGGCTGCTGCGCCGCGGGTGCCAGGGTCAGGCGCCGAAGGCGTCACCCAGCAGACAAATAGCCGGGAGCTATCAAGGCCATATTCATAAATGTAATTGACTATCATTTCCGGTGCGCCAGACTAGTCAGGTAAGCAGTCCAAACCAGGGAGGCGCGAAATCCATGTCCAAGACCCTCAGCTTTGCCGTGATGCACTTTTCAGTGGCATTTGCCGTGGTCTGGCTGATGACCGGTGACTGGGTCATCGGCGGCCTGACCGCCCTGGTGGAGCCGCTGGACAATACCGTTGGCTACCACTTCCACGAGAAGGTGTGGCAACGGCGGTCCCGTCCGGATGCCAGCGCGTCTTCGTTGCCGGCGTGATGGTCGCCTGCTGATTGTTTACTCCGGCCCCCTGTGGGGGTACTCTTTGCCCCGGTAAACATCATGTTTAATGCAGGTTGCCCGGAGAAAACCATGGAAAACAGGGAACTGGATGCCATCCGGGAAGTGGTATCACGGGTGCTGGACGCCGAGAAGGCCAGTGAGACCCGCTATCACGCCAGGTCAGAAATCCTTGTCCACGCCATTGGTGTATTTGCACGGCGAGGTCTGGAACGGACTACGGTCCAGCACCTGCTGGATGCCGCCGGCATATCTCGGCGAACCTTCTACAAGTATTTCCGCAACAAGCTGGATGTGCTCGAGAGCATCTACGAGATATCCGTCACCAACATGATCCTGCGTTTCCGGCGTGAGGTTGAGCGGTCACAGACGGTCAATGATGTGATCCACAACATGTGCCACATCTACTTTGACTATCACCTGTCGCTTGGCCCGATTATTCGGCTGATGATGGAGGAGGCGCGTCGTGCAGATTCGGTGCTTGCGCCTCACCGGGCACGGGCTTATGAGACGGTAGCCAACGTGATGCAGAATGAACTCGACCGGCTGACCGGGCAGAAGCTGGATCTTCTGGTGCACAAGACCCTGATCTGGACCCTGGAGAACTACTCCCTGTACCTGCTGAACGAATCCGACTGTACCCAGGAAAAGATCGACCATTGCAAAACCGTCATGGCAGGCATTTCCGAGGCCATCCTGGTTCACGGCGTGGCCTCACCGTTGCTGCAGGAGCCAGGCCTGGCCTGAGCCGCGCGGCTGCGTTGCGGCCGCCATTCAGGTGCCGTTTGCAGGCTTGATGAACTTGAGCGTCATTCGGTCGCTCTCGCCAATCTCCAGATAGTAGTCGATCTTGTCCTGCCCGTTGCGCAAGGTGGGCGGCAGACTCCAGACCCCGGCAGGATGATCCGTGGAGTCACGCGGGTTGGCGTTGATGTCGCTGCTAGCCTCGAAGGCAAAACCCGCTGCGGTGGCTGAATCAATGACGTACTTCTCGGTCATGTAGCCGTTGCTGATCTGTTCCTCCAAGGAAAGCCCGGGTCGGGCCCTGTGCTCCACTACGCCGAGGATGCCGCCAGGCTTGAGCGCCTTGTACATGGCACGGAAAACGGCATCCGCGTTGCCCGCCTTGGCCCAGTTGTGCACATTCCTGAACGTCAGCACGGCATCCGCGCTCCCTGGCGGGGCGATGGCGGTATGTTCAGGCGGATAGAGATAAGTGATTTCCACCCTGTCATAGACATCGGGCCGGCTGGCCAGCTTGTTACGGTATTTTTCCAGGGAGCGGGTGTAGAAGGGGATGTCACTGTCCGGCGGGAACTGGGCCGCATAGAGCTTGCCGTTCTCGCGAAGCAGGGGTGCCAGTATCTCGGTATACCAGCCGCGCGGGCCCGGCCAGATTTCCACCACGGACATGTCGTCCCGGACGCCGAAGAATGCCAGGGTTTCCGCGGGGTGCCGATACACATCACGGGCGCGTGATTCGTCGCTGCGGTGATCGCCAGAGAGGGCCTGGCCAAGTCCCGGTGGTTGATGGGTGCAGCCGGCCTGTGCCAGCGCAAGGGCGCTGATGCAGAATAAAACGAGCAGTCTCATGTGAGCCTCCGCAGGATCATTCGAGGGGCTCTTTCATCCCTCGTATCAGTATGCGCATGTACTTGATGGCCTGATCCTCAATGTCGCCATCACCGGTCAACGCCCAGGTGTAGGTGGTGCCGATGATCTGGTTGACCATCAGCTGGATGGTCTCACGGGCATCCAGGGCCTGGAAATAGCCTTCTGCTCGCAGTTCGGCAAAGAATGCTTCAGCAACGGGCAGGTAATGCTCGACCATGGCCAGGTGCTGTCGCTGTATGTCGCCAGCAAATTCGCCGGCTTCCTGAATCAGGACACGGCTGAACTCCCGGTTCCGGGCCATGTACTGGGCAATGCCCCGGCAGACATTTTCCAGGCGCTGCAGGGGAGCGGCAGCGCTGAGCAGGTTACGCAGGGCAATATCACGAACGCGATTGAGGTTTTCCTCGACAATGGTGAGCAGCAGGGCTTCCTTGGAGTCGAAAAACTTGTAGATGGTTGCCTTGCCCACGCCGGCCCGCTGGGCAATGGTCTTTACCTCGGCAGACCGGAAGCCCTGCTCGGCGAAAACCTCCTGGGCAATAGCCAGGATCCTGGGGCGGCGTTCATCCTGCATTTCTGTCATCGGTTCACCCTGTCCAGGGATATGCCCTGCGCTGCGCGGGTTAGCGGTTTACAGGTACTTGATCTTTTCCAGCTGCTCCTCGAAGCGGGCCAGTGAAGAGCGGTACTCGGTAACCTTGTCTTTTTCCTTCTGCACCACGTCGGCGGGGGCATTGTCGGCAAAGCGTGGATTCTTGAGCTTGCCTTCAGCGCGCTGGACTTCCTTCTTCAGTTTGTCGATTTCCTTGCCCAGTCTTTCGATCTCTGCATCCTTGTCGATCAGGCCTGCCATGGGCACAAGGATTTCCATCTCGCCTACCAGTTGTGTCGCTGAGGGCGGGGCAGAGTCTTCCGGTGCCAGCCAGGTGATGTTCGACAGCCGGGCCAGTTTGCCGAGGAAGGTGCGATTGTTCTCCAGCCGTTGCTGGTCCGAGGCGGAGCCATTGTGCAGGTAGACATCCAGTTCCTTGCCCAGGGGGATACGCATCTCGCCGCGGATGTTCCTGACCGCTGTGATCACTGCCTTGAGCCATTGCACATCCTGTTCAGCCTGGGTGTCGACGCGATCGTCCTGTCCCTGTGGCCATGGCGCCAGCATGATGGTGTCCGCGGCCTTGCCGGCCATCGGTGCCACACGTTGCCAGATTTCTTCAGTGATGTACGGCATGAAAGGATGGGCCAGTCGCAGAATGGCTTCCAGCACATGGATCAGCGTGCGGCGGGTGCCGCGCTTCTGCGCGTCACTGTACTCATCGCCATACAGCACGGGTTTGGAAAGCTCCAGATACCAGTCGCAGTACTCGTTCCAGATGAATTCATAGGCAGCATGAGAGGCCTGGTCGAACCGGTAGTTGTCCAGTGCGTCGCTGACTTCATTTTCTGCACGTTGCAGGCGGGACACGATCCAGCGATCGGTCAGGGACAGCTCGACATTGCCATCGAGGCCGCAGTCCTGGCCCTCGGTGTTCATCATGACGTAGCGCGCCGCATTCCAGATCTTGTTGCAGAAATTGCGATAGCCCTCGATGCGGCCCATGTCCCACTTGATGTCACGCCCGGTGGAGGCCAGGGACAGGAACGTGAAGCGCAGTGCATCCGTGCCGTAGCTGTTGATGCCGCCCGGGAACTCCTTGCGGGTACGCTTCTCGATCTGCTGCTCTTTCTGCGGCTGCATCAGTCCCCGCGTGCGTTTCTCCACCAGTTCTTCGATGGTGATGCCGTCAATCAGGTCAAGGGGGTCCAGCACATTGCCCTTGGACTTGGACATCTTCTGGCCTTCAGAGTCCCGCACCAGGCCGTGTACGTAAACCTGCCGGAACGGCACTTCGCCGGTGAACTTGAGGGTCATCATGATCATGCGGGCGACCCAGAAGAAAATGATGTCGAACCCGGTAACCAGCACACTGGTAGGATGGAAGGTGGCGAGCTCTTCGGTGTCTTCCGGCCAGCCCAGGGTGGAGAATGTCCACAGGGCAGAGCTGAACCAGGTGTCGAGCACATCTTCATCCTGTGTCAGGGCAATGTCGCCCAGCGCATTTTTCTCGCGCACTTCCTGCTCGCTGCGGCCGACATAGATGTTGCCCTCGTCGTCATACCAGGCCGGAATGCGGTGGCCCCACCACAGCTGCCGCGATATGCACCAGTCCTGCAGGTCACGCATCCAGGCGAAGTACATGTTCTCGTAGTTCTTCGGCACGAACTGGATGTCACCGTTTTCGACGGCCTTGATGGCCGGCTCCGCAAGCGGCGCAATTTTCACGAACCACTGGTCGGTAAGGTACGGCTCGATGACAACGCCGGAGCGGTCCCCGCGCGGCACCATCAGGTTGTGATCGTCTGTTTTCTCGAGCAGGCCCAGTGCGTCCAGGTCGTCTACCACCTTCTTGCGGGCGTCATACCGGTCCAGGCCCTGGTAGGCGCTGGGCACATTGTCATTGAGGCAGGCATCGACAGTGAGGATATTGATCATCGGCAGCGCATGCCGCTTGCCTACCTCATAGTCATTGAAATCGTGTGCAGGGGTGATCTTCACGCAGCCTGAGCCGAAGTCGGGATCGACGTAATCATCGCCAATGATGGGAATATCCCTGTCCGCCAGGGGCAGGCGGATGGTCTTGCCGATCATGTCCTTGTAGCGCGGGTCTTCCGGATGCACGGCCACAGCAGTGTCGCCGAGCATCGTTTCCGGTCGCGTGGTGGCGACCACCAGGTGGCCGCTGCCGTCAGCCAGTGGATAGCGGAAGTGCCACATGTGGCCCTTCTCTTCCTGGTTTTCCACTTCCAGGTCGGAGATGGCGGTATGCAGCTTCGGGTCCCAGTTCACCAGTCGCTTGCCGCGATAAACCAGTCCTTCCTCGTGCAGCCGCACGAAGACTTCACGTACGGCGCTGGAAAGCCCGTCGTCCATGGTGAAACGTTCACGTGACCAGTCCACGCTGGCGCCCATGCGGCGCAGCTGGCCAGTGATGGTGCCGCCCGACTCGGCTTTCCATTCCCAGACCTTTTCCAGGAACTTCTCGCGCCCCAGGTCGTGGCGGCTGCTGCCTTCGGCAGCCAGCTTGCGTTCCACCACCATCTGGGTGGCAATGCCGGCATGGTCAGTGCCCACCTGCCAGAGGGTGCGATTGCCGCGCATGCGACGGTAGCGCACCAGGGTATCCATGATGGTGTCCTGGAAGGCATGACCCATGTGCAGGGAGCCGGTCACATTCGGCGGAGGGATCATGATGCAGAACGGGTCACCGTCACCCTGGGGGGCGAAGTAGCCCTGCTTCTCCCAATGCTCGTACCAACGGGTTTCGATGGCGTCGGGCTGGTAGGTCTTGTCCATGCTTTCCTTCCGCTAACTGCTGCAAGTTCCGGAGCGTCCCGTGCCGCACCCGCGGCCAGCCGGGCACCCCCTGGCAAGGGGCGCAATTATAGCCAAGCCGGGCGCTATCGTCCCGTTTGCGTCAGGATTTCAGTAGCCGGGTCAGGCGGGCGCGCAGATCGGCCTCCAGGCGCGGCATCCACTCCGCCATGACGGCATCCACGGCTTGCCGTACCTGATCGTCCGGCAGGGCCCTTGGCGGGGTGGCCCCGGCAGCGGGGCTGGGGGCGGGTGTGTTGGCGATGACTTCGCTGGCCTGTTGCCGGCTTTTCGCCAGTTCGTCGATCTGCTTGCGGGGCAGGAACGGGTTGTCCCTGGCGGCGAGCTCTTTCTTCAGGTCCTTCGGGGCCGCCGGCTTGTCCGGGTCGTCGGCACCGAGCAGGGGGATCTGCGTGTGCGCGTCGCCGTCCCCGGCGTCGGATGCCTCCGGCTCCAGCAGCGGTACACCGCCGTCGTCCATGCCGTCCGGGTCAACATCGCGTTCCGCATCGCCCAGCAGTGAGCTGACCGAGTTCAGCTCGTCGAGGATGTCATCGCCAGGTCTGCCGCCGCCTTTTTTGGTCATGATCCGTCCAGCTCATGCTTGGTCACCGGATAACCACGGTCCCGATAGAAGCGCCACCGGTCACGGGCCATTGATTTCTCATTGTCGCTGCCCGCCACCAACTCCGCAACTCGCTGGAAACGGCTGAAAAAGTCGGGGATGTCGTCGGCCAGGTTGACCAGGATGTCATGGCAGGGGCCGGGATCGGGGCCGTGGCCGATGACCACCTGCTCTGCCGGCCCGTCAGGCCGGGCCGGGCCATGGGGCAGAAAACTGTGGGCGGGTTGCCAGAGCCAGTCATCCAGCTGCGCTGCCTGCTGGCTGTCCTGCACGTGAAGATAGAGCTGGCGCGGGCTGCGCAGGGCCCGCTCCAGCAGCCTTCGCAGCAGCTGGCCCCGGTTGTTGGCGTCGCTGCCGTTGGCAACGTAGAACCAGACTTCGGTCATCAGCAGACGCCGGCCGCGCTCATCAGGTAATGGGTCAGCATCGGTACTGGCCGGCCTGTGGCGCCCTTGAGCTTGCCGCCGCTGATCCACGCCGTGCCGGCAATGTCCAGGTGCGCCCAGGGCACGTCATGGGTGAACCGCGACAGGAAGCACGCGGCCGTGATTGAGCCGCCTTTGGGGCCACCGATATTGGCCATGTCGGCGAACGGGCTGTCCAGTTGCTCCTGATAGTCGTCCCAGAGCGGCATGGGCCAGCCGCGGTCGCCAGTGGCTTCACCGGCGGCCAGCAGTGACTCGCGAAGGTCGTCATCGTTGCTGTAGACCGCCTGTGCGTGGCTGCCCAGCGCTACCACGCAGGCGCCGGTGAGAGTGGCAATGTCGACAATGCTGCGCGGTTTGAACTTGTTCTGGGTCCAGGTCAGCGCGTCACACAGGACCAGCCGGCCCTCGGCATCGGTGTTGAGGATCTCGATGGTCTGGCCTGACAGGCTGGTGACGATATCGCCGGGCCGCGCGGCACGTCCGTCCGGCATGTTCTCTGCCGCGGCAACCACGGCCACCACGTTCACCGGCAGGTCCATCTCGCAGATGGCCTTGACGGTGCCAAACACACTGGCGGCACCGCACATGTCGTACTTCATTTCATCCATGCTGCCACCGGGCTTGAGGCTGATGCCGCCGGTGTCGAAGGTGATGCCCTTGCCCACCAGCCCGTAGGGCTTGCCGCGGCCGCCCTGGTATTCAAACGCGATCAGCCGCCCCTCATGCTCACTGCCGCGGGATACCGCGCAGAAGGCACCCATGCCCATGCGCTCTGCCTGCTTCTCGGTGAGGACGGTAACCTTCAGCTTTTCGTAGGTCTTGGCCATGTCGCGGGCACGCTTTGCCAACGCATCCGGGAAGCAGACGTTGGGCGGCTCATTGCCCAGATCCCGCGCCAGGGAAACACCGGCGGCAATGGCTTCGCCCTGGCGCAATGCCTTGCGATCGCCGCGGTCCGCGCCGGCAAACTGCAGTTGCCACTTGTTCAGGGCCGGACCCTTGCCGGGCTTGCTGCGGAAACTGTCAAAGCGGTAAAGCGCTTCTGCAACGGTGCGTGCACTCTCGCGTACCAGCCAGGCGCGGTCGACGTCGCTGACCATGGCCTCGTCACAGAGCAGGGCCGCATTGTCAGCACCGGTGGCGGCAACTGCGCGGGCACTGGCACTGACCAGCTTGAGCCAGTCCCGGGCGGCTACCGTGCTGTCAGCGCCGGTGCCCACCAGCAGCAGTCGCTGGCTGGCGAGACCCGGTGCCGGGCGCAACATCTCCTGCTGGCCCTTTTCGCCGGAGAAGTCTCCACTCTTTACCAGGGCCTTGATGGCGGCACGGGTCTCGGCAGGCAGCCCGGCGGGCAGTGTCTTGCCGTCCTTGCCCACCGGCACCACGAGGCACTGGTGGCGGCTGCGGGCAAGGTCCTTGCTGGTCACGGAAAACTTCATCGACTGATTCCTCGGCATGTGTGGTTTCATGGTGTCCTGTTGCAGTGCTGGTCAGGGGCCCCCGCTGCGTTACAATGCACGCAACCCGGACTGGCGGCAGGCGTTCTGTGATTCTAGACCGTTACCTGAACAGGCAGGTATTCATGACCACCGTAGTGGTCACCTTTGTGCTGGTGATGGTGCTGGTCAGCGGCCGGTTTATCAAGTACCTGGCCCAGGCGGCGGCCGGGGAACTGCCGGCGGAGGCCCTGTTCCTGATCATGGCATTCCGGTTACCGGAATTCCTGCAGATGATCCTGCCGCTCAGCATCTACATTGCTGTTCTGCTGGTCCTCGGGCGCATGCATGTGGACAACGAGATCGCGGTGCAGCGTGCATGCGGTATTGGCCCGCTGCACTCGGCGCGGGCGATGCTGCTGCCTGTGTTCATGGCCACTGGCCTGATTGCTGCCTTTTCCCTCTACGTCACACCAAGGGGGGATGCCGAGGTGGCCCGCATATTCGATGAGCAGGACAGTCGCAGTGCGCTGGAACTGTTGTCGCCCGGCCGTTTTCACACCCGTTTCGAGGATCGCGGCCAACGAGCCACCTATGCCAAGTCCCTGGACAAGGAAGAGGGCACCCTTCAGGGCGTGTTCATCTCCGAGTTCCGTAAAACGCCATCCGGCCGGCTTGAGCCAGTAACCGTCAGGGCCAGCCGCGGGCGGATCGTCGATCAGGGGCCTGCCACCTACCTGCTGCTGGAGGACGGCGTCCAGTACCGGGGCTCCCCCGGCGATGCTGCCCTCACGGAAGTCCGTTTTGAGCAGGCCTATGTGCTGGTGGACAACGGCGAACGCACCGTCAGGCCACCCAAGGTGAGAGGTTGGCCCACAGAAAAGCTGCTCGGCAGTGATCGCAACGATGCCCGCGCGGAACTGCAATGGCGCCTGTCGCTGATTGTTCTTGTGCCGGTGATGATCCTGGCCGGTATCCCGCTGAGCAAGACCAATCCGAGACAGGGACGGTTCATGCGTCTGGCGCCGGCCCTGCTGGGCTACATGGTATACATCGGCCTGCTGCTGGTACTGCGCAGTCGCATGGCGGATACGCCCAAAGGTGAGCTGGCGCCCTGGGTATCCATGGCCTGGGTCCACGTGGCAGCCATCGTGGTGGTGGTGGCGCTTTACAACGAGCACGCCCTGCGCCGCTGGTTCCGGTCACGACGGGGGGCGGGTGCATGAAACGACTGAGGGGATACCTGTGGTGGTCCGTGATGATGCCGGCGCTGGCCATGCTGGGTGTGCTGGTGGCACTGGACTCCCTGTTCAGCATGGTCCATGAGCTGGAATTCCTGCGTGGTGATTACCAGGTACTGCAGGCATTGCAGTATGTTTTCACCAGCATTCCCCATCGTGCCGCTGAATTCCTGCCCATGGCTGTGCTTCTGGGGACGCTGCTGGGGCTCGGCTTCCTGGCCAACAGTGGTGAGCTCACCGTGATCAGGGCCGCCGGTGTATCTCACTACCGGATCGGCTGGCTGGTGCTGCGCCCGGCACTCTTCCTGCTGTTGCTTGGTCTGCTCAATGGCGAGTACCTGGCGCCCTATGCCCAGCAAGTGGCCCACTCCAACCGTTCCCTGGCGGAGAGCAGCGGCGAGGCGATACGGTCCAAGTTCGGCTATTGGCACCGGGATGGCCGTGAATTCATCCATATCAACGCAGTGCAGCCAAACGGCGTGTTGTACGGGGTGACGCGCTACCGGTTTGCCGATGAGCGCACCCTGGAAGAGCTGGTCTATGTGGACAGGGCCATCTACCAGGGCGAGGCCTGGTTCATGGAAGGGATCAGGGGTACCCGGATGCTGGCTGACCGGGCGGAGAGCTACACCGAGTCAACGGCGGTATGGGAAACGGAGCTGACTCCGGAGTTGCTGTCCTACGTGATCCTGGAGCCGGAGCACCTGTCCTTCAGCAAGCTGTACCGGTATGGCGTCTACCTTGCGTCCCAGGGCCTGGATGCGGCGGAGTACCATCTGGCGTTCTGGCAGAAACTGATGGTGCCGGTGGCCTCCATCGGCATGGTGCTGATTGCCATTTCGTTTGTATTTGGTCCCCT
Organism: Alcanivoracaceae bacterium; assembly: GCA_029212745.1. GTDB lineage: Bacteria > Pseudomonadota > Gammaproteobacteria > Pseudomonadales > Alcanivoracaceae > JARGOL01. The sequence goes on along the minus strand of JARGOL010000005.1, from coordinate 208,068 downwards.
GCGTGAAGTCACCATGGGCCTGCGGCTCACCGCCGGGATCGTTGCCAGCCTGGTATTCCATTACGGGCAGCAGTTTTTTGGTCACTTGAGCATCGTCTTTGATGCCTCACCGTTTCTGGCGGCCGTGGTGCCAGCACTGCTGTGCGTTTTTGCCGGGGTGCTATTGATGCGCAGGGCGGCTTAGTGCACTTTAATAGGTGATCAGGGTGCCCGGGCCTCAGCCGGGGTATCTGTTTGGATGGCATAGCGAAACCGGGCTGCCGCGTGCGGCCTGATTTGCACAGAGAACAACAAGCGGGAGATCGGGTGTCCATCTGGGAATCCTGCGCGCTCACCGATGTGGGAGCTCGCCGCAAGCACAATGAGGATGCCATCATGGCCCGCCCGGAAGCCGGGCTGTGGGCTGTTGCTGATGGCATGGGCGGGCATGAGGCGGGCGACAAGGCCAGCAACATGATTACCTCTGCGCTGGAGGCGTTGCCACGTCCGGACAACTTCAGTGTGTTCGTCGACCGTATCGAGGACGCATTGCAGAATGTCAACGCAACCATTCGCGATCATGCGGCGCGGGAGTTCGACGGCCGCATGATGGGCTCCACCGTGGTGGCCCTGGCTGCGTCTGACGGTTACGGCGCCTGTGTCTGGGCGGGTGATTCACGCCTTTACCGTTTGCGCGACGGCACCCTCGAGCAGATTTCCCGGGACCACAGCCAGGTCCAGAAGCTTGTCGATGCCGGTGTGCTCAGTGCTGAAGAAGCAGAATCCCACCCCAATGCCAATGTCATTACCCGTGCCATCGGGGGAGCCGCGCACCTGGCCATGGATGTGGCCATGTTTGACCTGCGCCCGGGCGACCGGGTGATGCTCTGCAGTGACGGGCTCTACAATGAGCTCAGCGCCGACGAGATCAGCGCGTGCATGGGGCAGGGCTCCGCCGAGCAGGCCGCCCGGGCGTTGCTGGATGGTGCGCTGGGTCAGGAAGCACGGGATAACGTGTCGGTCATCGTGATCGAGGTGGGCGACACATGAGCGGGCCGTTTTCTGAGATCAACCAGGAACTCGTCGCCATCACCGAAGCGCATGCGTCCGGTCAGATGGATCGGCTGGAATTCCGGCGACGCCGGCGGGCGTTGATCTGCCAGGCAACCGGCGAGGCGCCACCGGCGCAAAGTGAAGAAGAAGTGGCAGCCCAGGTATCCGAGGATGACACCCATCCGAAAATGGCCGCTGTGACCGTGCCTTCGCCGGAGACCGGGGAGCACAGTGAAGGCGCCGATACTGGCGACGCCGACGAGGACACCGGGTCACGCCTGTCGTCCTGGAAGCTCACCATTCTGCTGTTGTTGGTCGCTCTGGCCGGCCTCGGCGGACTGCTCTGGTTCATCCTGCGCTGAGAAAACCGGGCCGTTTATGTGGCCTTCAGCCGGACAGCTGCACGATCTGGGTGTTCAGTTTCTTGATCTGGTTGGCCATATCCGTCATCAGCCCGTGGATCATGGTCGGGTTGCTGCGGATCAGGTGCTTGAACTGGGTCTTGGGCACCTTGACCACGGAACAGCGTGTTTTTGCCCGCACCGTGGCTGATCGGGGCGAGTTGGTCAGCAGTGCCAGCGCACCCAGGACCTCGCCTTCACCCACTTCGCCAACGGTTACGTCATCCACCAGTACATCGGCGGATCCTTCGAACAGGCTGAACACATAATCCGCCGGATCGCCCTGCTGGATAATGACATCGCCGGGCTGGTAGTAGGCAAACCCGGGTGTGGTGGTGGGCTGTTCTTCCGTCACGGCGGCGAGCAGGCGTGTCATGATGCCTTGTTGTGTCATCAGAAGGCGTGTCCACAGACGGGCACAGTCATCATTGGCGAGGATGGCCCGGACCAGTTCGAGGGTGTCGTAACTGGCCAGCAGGGCCGGGGAATCGGTGCTGAAGAGCAACGCATCGGTGGACTCGGGAGCCGCATCCGGCAACACCAGGTCGCCTTCGTCCCAGGTGAACAGGCGCCGGCCCATGCAGGCCATGTGCAGCATGCCGCCCTTGACCAGATACACCCGGCCCGGGTCCATGCCGTTCTTGTAGGCGTTCTTGCTCGCAGGTAGCTGCAGCGTATCCGCGTCCAGGTCAATCTTGTCGAGCAACTCGTTGGCCAGACGCTTGTACTGGCGTGACAGCGAAGAAAAGCTCGCCGGTGTTTCCACCAATGGAATCATAACCACCACTCTCCCGGGTCAGAATCTCGGGCACCCTGCCTGCCCCTGTCCAGCGGCGCGGGCGCCCGGGTGCCGACGCCAGTATTATCCATATTTGCAGCGCAGGACAGCTGCCTCGGTCACAACATTGAAAGCCGGCCCGGCATTCAGCGGCGCGGTTTGAAGGTAGCGGGCCGTTTTTCGAAGTTGGCTCGCATGGCTTCACGCTGGTTGCCACCGCGCAGGAGCCGGAATTGTTCGCGGCTCTCCAGGTCGAAGGCCTGCTCCCTGGAGGCTGACCAGGCATTCTGCAGCAGCCGCTTGCCTGCCGAAACGGCATCCGGGGAGCGTGAGCGCAGCGCAGCAACCAGGTCCTCCGCCGCTGCCATCGGGTCTTCACACACGTCGGTGACCAGATTCAGCTCTGCCGCCCGTGTGCCGGTGATGATCTCGCCAGTCATGGTCAGGCGCTTTGCCTGGTCGATGGGCATCAGCTCGCGCAGTGTGACGGTGCCGGTCATGTCGGGTACCAGGCCCCACTTGATCTCCAGCACGGAAAACTCGCAGTCCGGGCGGGTAAAGCGGAAGTCAGCCCCCAGCGCGATCTGCAGGCCACCGCCATAGCAGCGGCCGTGGATCACGGCAATCACCGGAATGGGCAACTCGCGCCAGCACCAGCACACTTTCTGGAAAAGGTTCGTGTGACGAACGCCCCACTTGAAGAAGTCCAGCATCAGGCGTACCGGCTTGCGTGTCATTGCCGGGAAGTCCAGGCCGGCACAGAAACTTTCGCCCTCGCCGGTGAGAATGACGGCACGCAGATCGCGGTTCTTGCGAATGGCGCGGCATGCTTCCACCAGACCCACCATCATGTCCCGATCGATGCCGTTGTGCTTGTCTGCACGGGCAAGGCTGACATAGGCAATGTCGTCCTTGCAGTGCAGTCTGACCCGGTTACGGAAAAGCATGTCCTGCATGGTTGCTCCTGGAATCAGTCCTGCAGTTTCTTTTGAAGCAGCTGGTTGATCTGCTGCGGGTTGGCCTTGCCCTGGGTGGCCTTCATGGCTTGGCCGACGAAGAAGCCGAACATCTTCTTCTGCTTCTTCTCATCAGCGGCTTTGAAAGCAGCTACCTGTTCCGCGTTGTCGGCAATGATGCCGTCAACAATCTTTTCCAGCTCACCGGTGTCAGACACCTGCTTGAGGCCTTCGCGCTCTATGATTTCGTCGGGCGAGCCATTGCCTTGCCAGCAGGCGTCAAAGACCTGCTTGGCAATCTTTGAGCTGATCGTGCCGTCCTTTATGCGCTGGATAAGCTGGCCCAGATGTGCAGCGCTCACGGGCGACTTGCCGATGCCGATCTCTTCTGCATTCAGCCGCGCGGACATTTCCCCGAGCATCCAGTTGGCGGCCAGCTTAGCATCGCCGGCATGTTCTGCGGCCTGCTCGAAGTAGTCGGACATGTCACGGCTGGCAGAGATAATTTCGGCATCATAATCCGGCAGGCCGAAATCCCGGGTGAAGCGATCACGCCGGGCATCCGGCAGCTCCGGCAATGAGGCGCGCAGTGCCTCGATGTCGTCTTCGGTGATCTCCACAGGCAACAGGTCCGGGCAGGGGAAGTAACGGTAATCGTTGGCATCTTCCTTGGTGCGCATGGCCCGCGCCGTGTTGCTGTCACCGTTGTACAAGCGGGTTTCCTGTTGCACGGTGCCGCCGTCTTCAAGCAGGTCGATCTGCCGCCGGATTTCCAGGGCGATGGCCTTTTCCATGAAACGGAACGAGTTCAGGTTCTTGGTTTCCGTGCGGGTGCCCAGCGGATCGCCAGATTTGCGCACGGAGACATTGACGTCGAAACGCATGGAGCCCTGGGACATGTCGCCATCACAGATGCCGATGGAGGTCACCAGCGCATGCAGCTTGCGGGCGAAGGCCACCGCTTCCTCGGCGGTGCGCATGTCTGGCTCGGTGACGATTTCGATCAGCGGCGTGCCGGCCCGGTTCAGGTCTATGCCGGTCATGCCATGGAAGTCCTCATGCAGGGACTTGCCGGCGTCTTCTTCAAGGTGCGCATGGTGAATGCGAACGGTGCGAGTGCTGCCGTCTTCCAGTCGTATTTCCACTTCGCCGGCGCCGACGATGGGTGCTTCCAGCTGTGTGGTCTGGTAGCCCTTGGGCAGGTCCGGATAGAAGTAGTTCTTGCGCTCGAACACCGAGCGCTGGTTGATCTTTGCGCCAATAGCCAGCCCGAAGCGCACCGCGTTGCGGATGGCTTCGTGGTTGACCACGGGCAGTGTGCCGGGCATGGCCATGTCGATCAGGCAGGCCTGGCTATTCGGCTCAGCACCGAAGGCCGTGCTTGCCCCGGAAAAGATCTTGGTTCTTGTGGCCAGCTGCACATGCACTTCCAGGCCGATAACGGTTTCCCAGCTCATGCTGTACCTCCCAGTGCCGGAGCCTGACGGTGCCATTCGGTTTCCTGCTGGTAGCTGTGGGCAACATTGAGCAGGCGGCCTTCATCGAAATAGTTGCCGATCAGCTGAACGCCCACCGGCAGGCCGTCAATAAAGCCGGCGGGCATGGACAGGGCGGGAAGCCCGGCCAGGTTCACGGCGATGGTAAACACATCGGCCATGTACATGGTGACCGGGTCGTCCTTCTTGCTGCCCAGCGCGAAGGCCAGCTCCGGAGAAGTGGGTCCGAGCAGGACATCGCATTGTTCGAAGGCGCGTTTGAAGTCATCGCGGATCAGGCGGCGGACTTTCTGGGCACGCAGGTAGTAAGCATCGTAGTAGCCATGGGAAAGGGCATAGGTGCCAACCAGGATGCGGCGTTTCACTTCCTCGCCGAAGCCCTCACTGCGGGAGCGTTTGTACAGGTCCATGAGGTCTGCCGGATCATCGCAGCGGTGGCCATAACGGACGCCATCAAAGCGCGACAGGTTCGAGGACGCTTCTGCCGGCGCAATGACGTAATAGGCCGGAACCGACAGGGCAACGCTGGGCAGGGAGACTTTGGCCACCCGGGCGCCACGCTGTTCAAGCACACGCACAACAGCCTGGGTGGCATCGGCGATGCGGCCATCCAGGTCGTCTGGGAAGAACTCTTCCGGCAGGCCAATGGTAAGGCCGCTGATGTCGCCGCTGAGGGCGGCGCAGTAATCCGTCACCGGCTCGTTGACGCAGGTGGAATCCTTGTCGTCATGGCCCGCCATGGCCTGCAGCAGCAGGGCGCAGTCCGCGGCGGTGTGCGCCATGGGGCCGGCCTGGTCCAGTGACGAGGCAAAGGCAATCATGCCCCAGCGCGATACCCGGCCATAGGTGGGTTTCAGCCCGGTGACCCCGCACAGGGCCGCCGGCTGGCGGATGGAGCCGCCGGTGTCAGTGCCCGTTGCCGCTGGCGCCAGCCGGCCGGCCACCGCCGCGGCGGCGCCACCGGAGGAGCCGCCGGGCACGCGGGCGGTATCCCAGGGATTGCGTACCGGGCCGTAATAGCTGGTTTCATTGGACGAGCCCATGGCGAATTCGTCCATGTTGGTCTTGCCCAGCATGATGGCGCCGGCGTCGGCCATGCGGGCAACCACGGTGGCGTCATAGGGTGCATTGAACGTATCCAGCATCAGTGAGCCACAGCTGGTGCGTACGTCACGGGTGCAGAAGATGTCCTTGTGGGCCACCGGCAGGCCCTCAAGCAGGCCCGCTTCACCGCGGGCCCGGCGTGCGTCAGAGGCGTCCGCCGCCGCCAGGGCCTGTTCCTCGGTGACGGTGATATAGGCATTCAGCGTGCCATTGTGCTCGCGGATGCGCTGCAGGTAGGCCGCCGTGAGCTCGCGGGCGCTGAAATCACCGCGCGCCAGGGCATCCTTGAGTTCGGTCAGGGTCAGGTCAATCATGGTCACTCAATCACTCGCGGTACCAGGAAGCAGCCGCCCTCGGCGGCTGGCGCCAGTTTCAGGGCCTGTTCACGGATATCAGGTTCGGTCACTTCGTCCTTACGCAGGGGCTGGGTGACCTCCAGTGGGTGGGCAAGGGGGGCAACATCGGCGACATCAGCCTGTTGCAGCTGGTCGACCATGGCCAGAATGTCGGAAAGGCGGCTCGACATTTCGGCGCCGTCCTCTTCGCTGATGTGCAGGCGCGCCAGATGCGCGACTCGGGCCACGGTTTCCTGATCGATCGCCATGGGCGTCTCCGGGTACATGTGCGGGGAAAGGCCGGAAAACTACCACATCTCACGGTTGGGCGGCCAGTCCGGCGGCTTGCCCAAACCCCCCGCCATTGCTAGAGTTGCGCAATTCCGGTGGGGGTTGCTGCCGGGTATTTTTCTCGCACTATCAGGAAGCTGGCCACGATGTCACTAATCAAGCGCATCCGCGGGATGTTCTCCACGGACCTGTCCATCGATCTGGGCACCGCAAACACGTTGATCTACGTCCGCGGGCGCGGGATCGTGCTCGATGAGCCGTCGGTGGTGGCCATCCGCCACCATGGCGCCCAGAAGAGTGTGGCCGCTGTCGGTGCTGACGCCAAGCGCATGCTGGGCCGCACGCCGGGCAACATCACGGCCATCCGGCCCATGAAAGATGGTGTGATTGCGGATTTTGAAGTCACTGAAAAGATGCTTCAGTACTTCATTAAGAAGGTGCATGAGACCGGTTTCTTCCCGCCCGCGCCGCGCGTGCTCGTGTGTGTGCCCTGCCAGTCCACCCAGGTGGAGCGCCGCGCCATCCTGGATTCGGCCTACGGTGCCGGCGCCCGTGAGGTCTACCTGATCGAGGAGCCCATGGCGGCCGCGATCGGTGCCGGCCTGCCGGTGGCTGAAGCCCACGGTTCCATGGTGGTGGATATCGGCGGTGGTACCACCGAGATTGCCATCATCTCCCTGAACGGTGTGGTCTACTCCCACTCGCTGCGTGTCGGTGGCGACAAGTTCGATGAAGGCATTGTCTCGTTCGTGCGCAAGGAATACGGCAGCCTGATTGGTGAATCCACTGCCGAGCGTATCAAGCAGGAGATCGGCATGGCTTTCCCCGGTGGCGAGCTGCGTGAGATCGACGTGCGCGGCCGTAACCTGGCGGAAGGCGTGCCACGCTCCTTTACCCTCAACAGCGAAGAGATCCTTGAAGCACTCAAGGATCCGCTGTCAGGCATCGTCAACGCCGTAAAGACTGCGCTGGAGGCCTCGCCCCCGGAGCTGGCGTCTGACATTGCCGAGCGTGGCATGGTGCTCACCGGTGGTGGTGCGCTGCTGCGTGATATTGATCGCCTCCTCAGCGAGGAAACCGGACTCCCGGTAATCGTTGCCGACGACCCGCTGACCTGTGTGGCCCGCGGTGGCGGCAAGGCGCTGGAAATGATGGATACTCGCGGGCTGGACCTGATCACCAGCATCTGAGGGTGCCTGGCGACGAGGCCGGCGCGGGTGCCGGTGGCAACACAACCGGAGGTACGTCTTGGCCAGCCTGTTCTCTGACAGTAATTCCTCCGGTTACCGTCTGCTGGTGGCCGTGGCCTTGTGCACGGCACTGATGTGGCTTGATCATCGCACCGACTGGCTCGGCCAGCCGCGCTGGCTGGTCAGCTTCACCACCGCCCCCGCGCACTACATTGCCAACATCCCCCCGTCCCTGGGTGGTTGGGTCACCGACCAGGCCCAGACCGTGGGCGATCTGCAAAGCGACAACGATCGCCTGCGCCGACAGCTTTTGATCCTGCAGCAGAAGACCCAGCGCCTGGCCGTGCTCGAGGCGGAGAACGTCCGTCTGAGGGAGTTGCTCAACTCATCGGCCCGGGTCAGCGGCCGCGTCACCGTCGCCGAGATCGTTGCCATCGAACCGGATCCCAATCGCCATGAGCTCCTGCTAAACCGTGGCACGCTTGAGAACGTGCAGGCCGGGCAGGCGGTGCTGGATGCCCGTGGCCTGATCGGGCAGGTCATCGAGACCGGCCCGATGACGTCGCGTGTGCTGCTGATTACCGATGCCACCCATGCCCTGTCGGTGCAGGTGAACCGCAACGGCGTGCGCTCGATTCTCGCCGGCACCGGCCACCCGGATCGTCTGCAACTGCTTTATATGCCGGACACCGCTGATGTGAAGGAAGGCGACCTGCTGGTGAGCACGGGCCTGGGCGGTCGTTACCCGGCCGGCTACCCGGTGGCTGAGGTGACCGAAATCAGGCCTGAGCCCGGGCAGGCGTTCCTGACCGTGCAGGCGCGTCCGGTAGCGAACATTGACCGGGCCAGCCATGTGCTGCTGGTGGAGACGGACGCCCCTGTCTCTGTGGAGGTGCCTGATGTCGATGGATAATCGCTCTTCCGGCACACCGGTGATCATCCTGACCCTGTATGTGGCCGCGGTGCTGGAGGTCATGCCCTTGCCCGCCATGGTCGAGTTCATGCGGCCCGAGTTTCTCACCCTGGTGCTGGTGTACTGGGTGATCGCCCTGCCGCACCGGGTCGGTGTTGCCTGGGGGCTGATGGCAGGCCTGTTCCAGGACGTGCTCACCGGCAGTCTGCTTGGCCAGCATGCCCTGGCCCTGAGTGTGCTCGCCTATCTGGCGCAACTCGCCCACAAGCGCATGCGCGTGTTTCCCCCAATCCAGCAAAGTGTGGTCATTTTCCTGATGGCCGGGGTCACGGTAACGGTGTCCTACATTGTCCAGGATGCCTCGGGTCGTGCCCATGTCCCGCCCTGGCTGATGCTCAGTTCGGCAGTGACCAGTGCCATCCTCTGGCGGCCGGTATTCAACAGCCTGCGCTGGCTGCGCCGACGTTTCCTGGTGCGCTGATGCGCCGGCTCTATCTTGCCTCGGGTTCGCCGCGGCGTGCCGAGCTGCTGGACCAGGTGGCTGTTCCTTTCACGGCCTTGCGTCCGCCGGGCATTGATGAAACGCCCGCCGGGGCAGAGACGGCCGAAGCCTACGTCCAACGCATGGCGGCCGAGAAGGCCCGGGCGGGTGCTGAGCAGCTGGGGCACAACGAGCGCGAGGCCGCCGCCGTGCTCGGCGCCGACACCAGTGTCGTGCTGGCGGACCGGATCCTGGGCAAGCCTGCCAGTGCCGCCGAAGCAACGGACATGCTGGCGCTGCTTTCCGGGCGTGAACACCGTGTGCTTTCTGCTGTCTCACTGTTGTGGGATGCTCGTCAGGAGACCCGGCTGAGTGTCTCCACTGTGGCCTTTGCGCCGCTTTCCCCGGCGCTGATCGCGCGCTACGTAGCGTCCGGTGAACCCATGGACAAGGCCGGCGCTTATGGCATCCAGGGGCGCGGCGCATTTTTGATCGAACGAATGGACGGCAGTTACAGTGGTGTGGTGGGTCTGCCCTTGCGAGAGACGTTCGCGCTGTTGGAGCAGGCCGGTATTCTTTGCTGGGCAACCGGAAACTAGTCTGTGAATCCTGATCACATGCATGAGGGCAAGAGCTGGCGCCGTCGGCTGGTGGACCGCGTCCGCCTGCGGCTGCTGTTGCTGGCTGCCGGGGCGGTGATCGCGGTGGCCCTGTATGTGGTTGCCGGGCGACAGCTGGTACAGCTGGTGCCGGACTATCGTGCCCATGTGGAGCAGCTGCTGTCTGAGCGCCTGGATGCATCCGTTTCCATTGGTTACCTCGGCGCTCGCATGGACGGCGTAACACCGGTGCTGGAGCTGGGCAATGTTGCGCTCGCTGGCGCTGACCCGCAGTCCAGCGTTCGGCCGCTGCGTATCCAGCGTCTGGAGCTGGGCGTGGACCTGCTGCCTTCGCTGGTGAACCGTGGATTGCGTGCCAACAACGTGCTGGTGGAAGGCGTGCAGGTCACCCTGCAGCGGGGCGAGGATGGCCGCTTCAGTCTCAAGGGCATTGAAGCATTTGGACGCACGGATGCGCCGCAGGATCCGGACGCGGTGCGCCGTCTGCTGGCGCTGATGTACCGGCAGAAACACCTGCTGGTGAATGACCTGGACCTGGTTATCGAGCTGCCCGGCAAGAAGCCGGTGTTGTTCAGTGACGTGGAGATGGCATTTGCCACCAGTGGTGAGCGTCACCGTTTTGCGTTTCTCGCCACCGAGGCGCGCAGCCGTCTCGCCCTGGACGTGCGTTTTTCCCTCGACCGTGATGCCTATGCCTTCTCGGAGCTGAGTGGCAATGGCTATGTACGGGTGACGGCCGACCGCCCTGACTTCCTGCGCAACGAAGTGCCCGGGCTGCCGGTGAACCTCGCCGACAGTGGCGTTGATATCAAGGCATGGCTGACGCTGCAGAATGGCGAGGCCATGGACGGTTTCTTCCGGCTGCGTGGTGAGCAGTTGCAGATTCGCCATGAAAAGCTGCGTGCGCCAATGATGCTCGAGCAGATCCGTCTCAACGGTGAATTGTCCCGTGATGGTGACGTCTACCAGATGGCCCTCGCGGCGACGGACGCGCGCCTCGATGGCCGTGCGCTCGACCTGCCACCAATGGCGGTCTCCCTGACACCCGGGGAGGAGTCCTCGGGGCATGCCTGGGAAGTGGGTGCGGGCCGTATTGATGTGGCGCGGCTGCTGGCGTTCCTGCGCCAGGTGCCGTTGCAGCTGCCGGAAAAGCTGCAGAATGTTGACCAGGTGCTGGTGGAGAGTGATCCGTCCGGCGTGCTTGAGTCGGCCTGGGTAGCGGGCGAGGGAAGCCAGCCGGAGCAGTTTGCGTTGCGGTTTACGGCGCTCGATATCAAACCGCGTGGCAAGGTGCCAGGCGTCAGGGGGGTGAGTGGCTGGCTTGCCGGCACGCCTGACAGTGGGCTGGTGCAGCTTGACAGCGATGCCCTGGCACTGCGGCTGCCGGTCCTCTATCACCAGCCACTGCGGGCATCGGTGCAGGGTGCCATCGCCTGGCGCAGGAATGGGGATGGCATCAAACTTGAGACGGACTGGATAACGGTCAACAACGAGGATGCCCGTGGGCGGGCAGTGGCCACGGTGCGCATACGCCCCGGACAGGTGCCGAAGCTGTCATTGCTTGCGTCACTGGTGCAGGGTCGTGCCGACAATGCGGCCAGCTACATCCCGCTGAAACGCCTGCCGGATGCTGCCGAGGCATGGCTGGCACAGGCCTTTGTGTCCGGCAGGGTGGATCGTGGGCAGTTCCTCCATGAAGGGCCGGTCAAGATTGATCCGGACTTTCAGGAACGCCGTACCCTGCAGATGGCGTTTTCGGTGCGAGACGCCACCCTGCAGTTTCTCCCCGACTGGCCTGCTGCCACGGCCCTGTCCGGCGACGTGTTCCTGGATGGCCGCCGGATCGTCGGGCGCAATGTGCGGGCCCGTTTCCTGGATTCCACCCTGACCGGTGTCAGCGCAGACATACCCGAGTATGAGGGCGAGGAATTTCCCATCCTCATCCTGTCAGGCAAGGTGGATGGCCCGGTCCGCGACCTGCAGTCGGTGCTGCAGGACACTCCCCTGGCGCAGACGGTGCCGGACGAACTGCTTGCCTGGCAGATGCCCGAGGGTGTCATGGAAGCAGACATGCTGGTGCACTGGCCACTCAAGAGTGATACCGGCATGGCACCGACATTCCTGGCCAGCGGCCGGGTCCAGAATACCGTGCTGTCGTCCGAGGCCAGGGGGCTTGAATTGTCCGCGCTCGGGGGCGACCTGTTCTTCAGTCTCGAGGACGGCCTGTTTTCCAAGGCATTCAACGCATCGGTGCTGGGCGGTCCAGTGTCAGGCCACATTGCCACCACGGACGACCAGTTGCAGGTGTCAATGAACGGCGATGCAACGGTCGCCGCGCTGGCGGACTGGTTGTCCGCTGACTGGCTGGCGCCGGCCAGCGGCGATTTTTCCTACCAGGGTCAGTTGCTGTTTCCCTGGCGCCAGCCGGGCAACGTGATGATCAACATGCAAACGCCGCTGGCCGGCGTCGCCATTGATTTGCCGGCGCCTCTGGGCAAGCCGGCCGCGACCCGGTGGCCGCTGTCAGTGGCGGTGGAATTGCGGCAACCCGGTCCGCGCATTGAACTGGACAGTCCAGCGCGCCTGTCCGGTTGGCTGCAACTGGATGGCAACGGCCTGGCCGCTGCTCGTATCGGCCTGGGTGATACGCTCGGTCTGCCGGCGAACGCAGACGATGTCAGGGTGCAGGGCCGTTTCGACCAGTTTGCCGTGGAACCGTGGGTGGACTGGGTCAACCAGGGCGAGCGCGACGGCGAGGGTCTGCCCCTTGACCGGCTGGAGGTGACCAGCGAACAGATGGATGTGTTCGGTATAGCCACCCAGGGCGCCTACCTGCAACTGGTGCCCGCCGGTGGCGGCTGGGATGTGGATCTCAACAGTGACCAGTTGGTGGCGACGGTGCAATTGCCGGCAGACTATACGCTGCGGGGCACCCGACCAATGAAAGTGGTGGTCAGTCATGCCCGTATCGGCGCCGACGGCGAAGGGATAGGCAATCTTGACCCACGCCAGGTGCCGGTGGCGGACGTCAATGTCAGCGGCGCCGTCTATGACGGCGAAGACATGGGTAACTGGTCGTTCCATGTGCGTCCCGTGGAGGCTGGCGTGTCCCTTGAAGCCTTGCAGGCAAGCTGGCGCTTTACCGAGCTGGCTGGCAAGGCCACCTGGACGGTGGCCGGCGACGGACAGCAAACACGGTTCATCGGTGCTGCCGCCAGTGATCACCTGAAACGCACAGCGTTGGCCTGGGACCTGCCGCCCCTGGTGGAGGGGCGCAAGGGCGAGGCGGTGATGGACCTGTCCTGGCCCGGGTCGCCGCTGGATGTGGATTACCTGGCGACACGGGGAAGCGTTGCGGTGGACATTGGTGCCAGCCGTATTCCCAATACTGATTCCCGCACGTCGGCACTGCGCATGCTGGGCGTCATGAACTTCGCGTCGGTGAGCCGGCGGTTGCGCCTGGATTTCTCCGACCTGTACAAGAAAGGGCTCTCCTGTGACCGCATCAGCGGCGACTTCGAGATCGATGGGCCCGGCGTGGAAACCCGTAACCTGATCATCAAGTCGCCCTCGGCGGAGTTTCGTGTCTCGGGCAGCCTGGACATGGAAGAGGAAACAGTAAACCAGCGTGTCGATGTGACCCTGCCGGTATCGTCCAATCTCTACCTTGGCTGCCTGGCAGGCCCCACCGCATGTGCCGGTATTTTCGTGGTGGAGCGTTTGTGGGGATCGAAGCTGGAGAAAATGACCTCTGTGGCCTATTCCGTGACAGGCACCTGGGACAACCCCTCGGTGAAGGAAATCGAGGGTATATTTGAGCGGAAGAAATAATATGGTTCGACTGGCAGGCATTCAGATGACAGCGGGGCCGGCGCTTGAGGATAACCTGCGCGCCGCCGAGGCGTTCCTCCACGAGGCTGCCCGTGACAACGCCCAGGTTGCCGTGTTGCCGGAAAACTTTGCCCTCTACGCGGGTGACTACCGGCGTTGCGCGGAGCAGCATGGCGAACGGCTCCGGCAATGGCTGTCGGACCAGGCACGCAGCCTGGGCCTGTTCCTTGTCGGCGGCACCATACCGCTGCTGGCTCGCGAGGATGGTAGTCATGTGCCGGCGCCGCGGGTTCGCTCCGTGTCCCTGGTGCATGGCCCGGACGGCCGGCAGCTGGCGCGCTACGACAAGTTGCACCTGTTTGATGCGCAGGTGCAGGATGCCCATGGCCGCTATCGTGAGTCAGCCGTCTTCGAGGCGGGGAATGCCACAAGGGTGGTGGACATTGCCGGTATCTGCACGGGCCTCGCGGTATGCTACGACCTGCGTTTTGCCAGCCAGGCACGGGCGCTGGCTGATGAGGGCGCGTCTCTGCTGGTTTATCCCAGCGCATTTACGGAAACCACGGGGCATGCCCATTGGCAATTGCTGCTGCGGGCCAGGGCTGTTGAGACCGGCTGCTACGTGTTTGGCGTCAACCAGTGCGGGCAGCACACGGAGACACGGCGCAGCTATGGCCACAGCATGCTGGTGGACCCCTGGGGCGAGATTGTCGCGGCGCGAGAGTCGTCCCCTGGCGTGCTGGTGGCGGACCTGGCCCCGGAACGTATCGATGAGGTGCGTCGGCGCATGCCGGTGCATCAACACCAGAAGTTTACGGTGCAATTGAATGACGACAACTGAGACAGACAAGCTTTCACTGGCGCAGTCCATCCTGCTGGAGCCGGCCGCCCTGGACGAAGGCCGGGTATTCGCTGCCCTTGGCCAGGTGCTCGGTGGGGATATCGATTACGCAGACCTGTATTTCCAGCACAGCCGCCATGAGGGTTGGGTGCTGGAGGACGGGCTTGTTCGTGATGCCTCCTACAACCTGGAAAGGGGGGTGGGTGTACGCGCCTGCAGCGGCGAGAAAAGCGGCTTTGCCTACAGTGACGACATTGCTGCCGCCAGCCTGCACGATGCGGTGACGGCAGTCCGTGGTATTGCCGGTTCCGGACACAGTGGCACGCTGCCGGTGGCGCGGCGGGTGGACTACCCGGTCCGCTATGCCGGCGATGATCCCATTCCGGGGTGGGACTCGGCGCGCAAGGTGGAGTTGCTGCGCGACATGGATGCCTACGCACGCAGCCTGGATAGCCATGTGCGCGAGGTGACGGTGAGCCTCAGTGCGGTGCACGACGTGGTCATGATGGTTGCCAGTGATGGCACCCTGGCTGCGGATGTCAGGCCGCTGATACGGCTCAACGTCAGTGTCATTGCCGAACGGGATGGCCGCCGTGAGCGCGGCAGCAGCGGTGGTGGTGGCCGGGTAGCCTATGACTGGTTGCTGGACGCCGACCGCGCCCGGGGTTTTGTGCGCGAAGCCGTACGCCAGGCCATGATCAACCTGGATGCCCGACCGGCGCCGGCGGGCACCATGCCGGTGGTGCTCGGCCCCGGCTGGCCGGGCGTGCTGTTGCATGAGGCCGTCGGCCACGGCCTGGAGGGCGATTTCAATCGCAAGGGCACGTCCATGTTTGCCGGGCGGATGGGTGAAATGGTGGCGTCCGAGTTGTGCACCGTGGTGGATGACGGCACGCTGGCGGATCGTCGCGGTTCACTCAGCGTGGATGACGAAGGCGTGCCCTCGGGCGTCAATACGCTGATTGAGAACGGTCGCCTGGTGGGTTACATGCAGGACCGGATGAACGCCCGGTTAATGGGCGTGCCCCCCACCGGCAACGGCCGGCGGGAATCCTATGCCCACCTGCCCATGCCGCGCATGACCAACACCTACATGCTGGCCGGCGAATCCGACCCGGACGAGATTCTCTCTACCCTGGACCGGGGCATCTATGCGGTCAACTTTGGCGGTGGCCAGGTGGATATCACCTCCGGGCGTTTCGTGTTTTCCACCAGCGAGGCCTATCTGGTGGAGAAGGGGAAGATTGTCTGCCCGGTGAAAGGTGCCACACTGATTGGCAGTGGCGCTGAGGTGATGCAGAACATCTCCATGGTCGGCAACGACCTGGCACTGGACAGTGGTATCGGCGTGTGCGGCAAGGATGGCCAGTCCGTGCCGGTGGGTGTCGGGCAGCCGACGTTGCGTGTGGATGCGCTGACCGTCGGGGGAACCAGCTAATCCTGGAGCCAGTCTTGTTCAGGGTCGTCATAGAGCGGCGCCTGGCGGTCAACCTCAACGGCATATTGCAGCAGGCGCCGCCGCAGGCGCCGGAATTTCTGTCGCGCTTCCTTGTCCGGCTGCTCGGCATCAGGGCGGCCCTGGAGCAACTGCCGTACCAGGTTGCGCAGGTGCTGGCGGTCGGCGTGGGGATACCACTGCGTCAGCTCATGCACCAGCGATTCGCTGTGCTTGACGCTGTCGGCATTGGCTACCCGCTCAATCCAGTCATGCAGGCGTTTCTCCCGCAGTGGGTCATCCAGTTTTTCCAGCGCGGCGAGCAGCAGGTCCAGGTCGCCGGCACGCATCAGCTTGGCTACGAAAAGGGCATGCCGGCGTCTTGCATCCGGCTTGCTGATACGGCCCGCTTCCTCGATGGCTACCTCGAGATCGGGGTGCAGGGGCAGGCGCGCCAGCTGTTCGGGCTTCAGCGACATCAGTCGCTCGGCCTGCTGTTGCAGGTCTTCAGCGTCTTTCTTCTGCTGTGTCTTGCTGGCAGTGTGCTCGTCGTTATACTCGTCCATTACTTGTCCGAACCCGAAAAGGTGTTATGAATCAGGCCGATATTGTACAGACAGCGCCCGAGGATGGCGCGCTGGAAGCGTTGAAAGATCGCGCTGCCCTGGTGCTCGAGGAAGCCCGTCGCCAGGGGGCAGATGCCTGTGAGGTGGCTATCAGCCGCAATGACGGCCTTTCGGCAACGGTACGGCTGGGCGACATCGAGACGCTGGAGTTCCATCGCGATCGCGGTTTTTCAGTAACGGTCTGGATCGGCCAGCGTAAGGGCTCCGCCAGCAGCAGCGATGATTCAGCGCAGAGCCTGCGCGAAACCGTGGCGGCGGCCATGGCCATTGCCCGCCATACCGGTGAGGACCCCAGCAGCGGCATTGCCGATGCCTCGCTGCTGGCCAGTGATCTGCCGGACCTGGATCTGTGCCATCCCTGGCCGATGTCGGTGGCCCAGGCCGTGGATCTTGCCGGGCGGGCCGAAGCGGCAGGGCGCGCTGATGCCAGGATCATCAACAGTGAAGGCGCCACCGTTTCCACGGGCTGCTCGCTGCGGGTATATGGCAACAGCAACGGTTTCCTGGCCGGTTACCCGGGCAGCTTTCACAGTCTTTCCTGCGTGCTGGTAGCCGGCGCTGACGGTGCCATGCAGCGTGACTACTGGTACGACGGCAGTCGCGTGCCCGGCCGCCTGATGGCGCCGGAGGACATTGGCGAACGTGCCGCGGCTCGTGCCTGCGCACGCCTGGGTGCTTCGCGGCCGCGCACCGGGACCGTGCCGGTGATGTTTTCGCCCGAGGTGGCCAGCGGCCTGTTGTCACACTTTGTCGGCGCCATCAGTGGTGGAGCGCTGTACCGCAAATCGTCCTTCCTGCTCGACAGCCTGGGCGAGCCGCTGTTTCCCGCCTGGTGCGACATCCACGAGGCGCCCCGGATGCCATCCTGGAATGGCTCGGCGCCGTTCGATGCCGATGGTCTTGCTACCCGTGACAACCAGTTTGTCAGTGCCGGCGTGCTGAAAAGTTATGCGTTGGGCCTGTATGCCTCGCGGCGGCTGTCGGCGCAGCCCACCGGCAATGGTGGCGGGGTGCGCAATCTTTGCATCAGCGACAGTGGCGAAAGCCAGCAGCAGTTGCTGGAGAAGATGGGCAATGGCGTGCTGGTGACGGAAGTCATGGGGCAGGGTGTGAATATGGTGACCGGTGATTACTCCCGCGGTGCCGCCGGCTATCGGGTGGAAAACGGTGAAATCACCCGTCCGCTGGAAGAGTTCACCATTGCCGGCAACCTGAAAGACATGTTTGCAGGGCTGCAGGGTGCCGGTACCGACGTCGATACCCGTGGCAATGTGCGTTGCGGGTCGCTGCTGTTGGCGCCGATGAAAGTAGCGGGCGACTGAACGCCCTGGCCGCTACAGGGTGGTAACCAGCAGTACCGTGGCCAGGCCGAGGAAAGCGAAGAAGCCGACCACATCGGTAATGGTGGTAAGGACCACGCCGCCAGCCAGCGCCGGGTCGATGCCGTAGCGTTTCAGTACCATGGGCAACATGGCACCCGCGCCGGCGGCAATAAACAGGTTGATCACCATGGCCACGGCAATGATGCCGCCGATGCGGAAATCGCTGAACCAGACGGTGGCCGTCAGTCCCACCACCGTGGCCCACATCAATCCATTCAATGCCCCCACAGACAGTTCCTTGGCCAGCAGGTAGCGGGTATTGCCTTCCTTGACCTGACCCAGTGCCATGGCCCGGATCACCAGTGTCAGGGTCTGGCTGCCGGCAATGCCGCCCATGCTGGCGACAATGGGCATCAGCACGGCCAGGGCGACGATCTGGTCGATGGTGCCCTGGAACAGCCCAATGACGGCAGACGCGGCAAAGGCGGTGAGCAGGTTGATGCCCAGCCAGACAGACCGGTGACGCAGGGTGTGCCAGACGGAACCAAAGGTGTCCTCGTCCTCGTCCAGGCCGGCCATGCTCAGCAGTGAGTGATCCGCTTCTTCGAGAATCACGTCGACCACGTCATCAATGGTAATACGTCCAAGCAGCACGCCTTCGTCATCCACCACCGGTGCCGATACCAGGTCGCGCCGCTCGAAGATCTTGGCCACTTCGGTGTCTTTCATGGTGGCCGGGATCGGCTCCACTTCCGTGATCATGGCCTCACGAACGGTGGTGCCAGCATCGAACATGAGGATGCGGGTGAGCGGCAGGATGCCGACAAACTGGTTCTTGCGGTTGGCTACCAGCAGGTTGTCGGTCATGGCAGGCAGCTCGCCCCGGAAGCGCACGTAGCGCTGCACCACCCCGAGGGTGATCTCGGGGCGTACCGACACGACATCGGTATTCATCAGGCCACCGGCCGTGTCCTCGGGATAACTGAGAACGGTTTCCAGTACCTGGCGGTTCTGTTCATCCAGCCCGGCCAGTACCTGCTGCGTTACCTGTTCCGGCAACTCCTGGAGCAGGTCGGCAAGGTCGTCGGTATCCAGGTCTTCAACCAGTGATACCAGCTCGTCGGTGGACAGGTCCTTGAGGAAGTCGCCGCGCACTTCCTCACCAAGGTACTGCAGTACTTCGCTGCCCTGCTCGGTACCGAGCAGCTGCCAGAGGAAGTTACGTTCGCGCGGTGGTGACGATTCCAGCAGGTGGGCGACATCGGCAGCGGGCAGGCTGTTGAGCAAATGGCGCACCTGGCCCAGGGCGCCACTTTCCAGTGCCCGGGTAATGGTTCTCAGGTGTTCCTTGCTGCGATTTTCTGCCACGTGTCACAGCCCCCTTGTCAGCGCGGTCCAATAATGTCCCCGCTCGACATTCTAGCAGTTAAAGGGGCAGGACGGGCAGCGCTGTTGTGGGTCGGTGTGCCCCGGTCGTGGCACGTGGGCGACCTTCATTGCTCGTCGAAGCGTCGGTCAAAAAGGTCCTCGATTTCAGCCATGGCGGCGTCCGCATCCTGACCGTCGGCTGTTACTGCCACCTCGGTACCTCGCGCGGCACCCAGGGTCAGCAGGCCCATGATGCTTCGCGCATCCACACGGCGCTCACCATGGATCACCTCGATGCGGCTGTCGTGGCGGGACGCAATCGCCACAAGCTTGGCGGCGGCACGGGCATGCAGGCCAAGCTTGTTGGTAATGGTCAGTTGCCGGGTGATCATCAGTGCGTCTTTTCCGCAGGCAGTACCAGGTCGCGGTGGCGGATCTGTACATCCATGCCCGCGTCACGCAGGTGCTGTGCCAGTTTCTCGGACATGAAGACCGAACGGTGGCGGCCGCCGGTACAGCCGATGGCGACAGTCATGTAGGTACGGTCGTTGGTCTCGTAATAGGGCAGCCAGTCTTCCAGGAAGCGGGAAATGTCGTCAAACATGGCACGGCTTTCAGGCTGACCCTCCAGGAACTGGATGACTTCGCCATCTCGGCCTGAAAACGGCCGCAGGGTCTCATCCCAGTAGGGGTTTGGCAGTACCCGGACATCAAACACCAGGTCGGCGTCATTGGGCACGCCGCGCTTGTAGCCGAATGATTGCACCATCAGGGACAAACGGTCCCGGCGCCCGGCAACACGCTCGCTGATCAGGTCGCGCAGCGTGTGCACATCCAGCGAGGAGGTATCTATGACCAGGTGGGCATTGGCGCGGATATTGGCCAGCAGTTCCCCTTCGCGGCTGATCGCCTCGGTCAGGGACAGGTCATCGTTGCTCAGCGGGTGCTTGCGGCGTGTGGCGCTGAAGCGCTTCAGCAGGGTAGCGTCATCAGCGTCGAGGAAAATGATTTCGCAGGGGACCTCAAGGTCTCTCACCCGCTTGAGGAGATCAGGGAAGCGCTGCAGCTGGCTGGGCAGGTTGCGCGCGTCAATGCCGACCGCAATACGGTCGATGTGGTGCTGCTCTTCCTGCAGCTGGGCAGCCAGCGTTGGCAACAGGCCGAGGGGCATGTTGTCGACGCAGTAGTACCCGAGGTCTTCCAGCGCTTGCAGGGCGGTCGATTTTCCCGAGCCGGACCGGCCGCTGAGAATGATCAGTTTCATGAGGCCAGCTGCAGTTCCTCTTCGGAAGACACGGCATTCTGGAACAGGTCATCGCCGTCGCGACTGTCACGTAGCCGGTCGCGAAAGGCCGACTGGTTGAAAAGGGCAGCCAGGTGGCTGAGAGTTTTCAGGTGCTGCTCCGGGTTCTGCTCAGGCACCAGCAGTACGAACACAAGGTCCACCGGATTGCCGTCAATGCTCTCGAAGTCTATGGGTTGGTCAAGGGAGATCAGCAGGCCCACCGGCGCGTCGCAGGCAGCCAGCCGGCAATGGGGAATGGCAATGCCCTCGCCGATGCCGGTGCTGCCGAGGCGCTCACGGGCAACCAGGGCGTCGAATACCTCCTGCGCAGGAATGCCGCCACAGGTTCGGGAAACCAGGTTGGCGGCATGGTCCAGCAGGCGTTTCTTGCTGACGCCCTCCAGGTGGTGCTCGGTGCGATCTCGCGTCAGTAGTTCCCGTACTCTCATGGCTATCAGTGGCCGTGTTGACGGCTCACTGTTTTCTCCTTGTGTTTGAGAATCTGACGGTCGAGCTTGTCAGTCAGCATGTCGATGGCTGCATACATGTCGCTGGCTTCCGCCGTAGCGAACAGCTCGCCGCCTGAGATGCGAATGGTGGATTCCGCCTTGTGGGTCTTGGGTTCCGGGGAAAGGATGACCTGGATGCTGGTAATGTTGTCGAAATGACGTTCCAGGCGGTTGAATTTCTCGTTGACGTATTGGCGCAGGGCGTCGGTTATATCGAGGTGGTGACCACTGATGTTTATTTGCATGGTTGGCTCCTCATCCTGCCAGAATTTGCCATCCGGGGGCGACCTGTCCTGGATCAGACCAGCCGCTTGCGGTCGCTGGAGGCGGGGATCCGCATCGCCTCCCGGTACTTGGCCACTGTGCGTCGTGCTACCTGGATTCCCTGGTCTTTCAACAAGCTTGAGAGTTTGTTGTCACTCAGTGGCTTGCGCGGGTCTTCGGCAGCAACCAGCTTCTTAATAATGGCACGAATGGCGGTGCTTGAACATTCGCCGCCAGCATCTGTTCCCACGTGGCTGGAGAAAAAGTACTTGAGCTCGAAAATGCCCCGCGGGGTGAGCATGTACTTCTGGCTGGTGACCCGTGAAATGGTGGATTCGTGCATCGATATGGCTTCGGCGACGTCCGCCAGGACCAGCGGTTTCATGGCTTCTTCACCGTACTCGAAGAAGTCGTGCTGGACCTCGACGATGCGGGTGGCCACCTTGAGCAGGGTTTCGTTGCGGCTCTGCAGGCTCTTGAGCAGCCAGCGCGCCTCCTGCAGCTGGCCCTTCATGTAGGTGCTGTCGGCCTCGTTGCGGGTCTTGTTGACCATGCCGGCGTAGGTCTGGTTCAGGCTTACCCGCGGCAGGGATTCCGGGTTTAGCTCCACCTGCCAGCGCTTGCCGCGCCGGCTGATGATGACATCGGGGACCACGTAATCGGGCTCGGACTGGTTCAGGCTCTCGCCCGGCGCCGGGCTGAGTGAGCGCACCAGCGACAGCACTTCAGTCAGTTCGCTGTCACTCAGGCCCATGCGTCGCTTCAGCGAGGCCAGGTCGCGCTGCTCCACCAGTGACAGGTGCTGGTTCACCAGTTGCAGGGCCTGTTCGCGCCACGGCGTGTCCGTGGCCAGCATGCGCAGCTGTATGCTCAGGCACTCGCCCAGGTCACGGGCACAGACCCCGGGGGGGTCGAAGTGCTGCAGCCGATGAAGCACCGCCTCCACCTCGTCTGCCTCGATGCCGTCGTCGGGCAGGTCCTCGCCGAGGGTGTGGCTGCTGGCATCAATCAGCTCGTCGGTGTCGGCGCACAGGAAGCCGCGCTCATCCAGGCTCTCGATGATGGCGTAGGCGATGGCCTGGTCGACCATCGACATGGGGGTCAGGTTGAGTTGCCAGAGCAGGTGGTCGAGGAGGGTGGTGGGTGCCACCTTGCGGGTCTGCCAGTCGTCGCTGTCGCCGGCAGCGCCGGGTGTCGCCGGCGTGGCGGTTTCCCAGGCATCATCCCATTCGGTGTCGATGTCCACATCAACGCTCTGGCCATCCACCTCGCGCTCGGGATCGTCGCCAGACTCTGCCTCAAGCAGCTCGTCCAGGCTGTCATGGTCCTGGTTGTCGTCCAGCTCGAGCATGGGATTGGTTTCCACGGCTTCCTGGATCTCCTGGCGCAGATCCAGCGCAGACAGCTGCAGCAGGCGAATGGCCTGCTGCAGCTGCGGTGTCATTTTCAGCTGCTGTCCGAGCTGAAGATGCAAAGCCTGCTTCATGGGGAGCCCGATTACCGTGGTGTCAGTGAGGGCTCGAGCATATCACCAAGCAATTTTCGTGCCCATCTTGCAATCAGGCCCCGAAATCGTTAGGTGCGGGCGTTTCAGAGGCGGAAATCGTCGCCCAGATAGACATCCCGAACCTGCTTGTTGGCCAGAATGGTGTCGGCGTTGCCTTCGGCAATGATGTAGCCGGCACTGACGATATAGGCGGTGTCGCAGATATCCAGGGTCTCGCGGACATTGTGGTCGGTGATCAGCACGCCGATGCCACGCTCCTTGAGGTGGCGGATGATGCCCTTGATGTCGTTCACGGAGATCGGGTCAACGCCGGCAAAGGGCTCGTCAAGGAGGATGAAGGCCGGGTCCGTGGCCAGGCCCCGGGCAATCTCGGCGCGCCGCCGTTCGCCGCCAGACAGGCTCATGCCAAGACTGTCGCGGATATGGGTGATGTGGAATTCCTGCAGCAGTTGTTCAAGAACCTCTTCACGCTCCTTGCGGGCCAGGTCGCGCCGGGTCTCCAGAATGGCCATGATGTTGTCGGCCACGCTCAGGCGCCGGAAGATGCTGGCCTCCTGGGGCAGGTAGCCAATCCCGCGCCGGGCACGGCCGTGCATGGGCAGGCCGGTGATGTCCTCGCCGTCTATGGTGATATTGCCGGCATCAGGGTCCACCAGGCCGACAATCATGTAGAAGCAGGTGGTCTTGCCCGCCCCGTTGGGGCCGAGCAGTCCCACCACCTGGCCGGATTGCACTGCCAGGGAGACGTCCTCGATGATGTGACGGCCCTTGTAGCTCTTCGCCAGATTGGTGGCGCTCAGTGTCTTCACGCTCACGGTTGTTCGTCTCCTTTCTCCGGCGCCTGTTGCGCGGGGATGACCAGGCGCACGCGGCCGTTGTCCTCGCCGCCAGAGGCTTTCACCGCCCGGTTGGCAATGCTGTATATCACTTCGGCGCCCTCGAATTCCCGCCCCTGGTGGTTGACCCGGGCGTTCTCCAGCAGCCGTATTTCCTGTGCCGGTACATCGTATATCAGGCGGTTGGCCTCAGCGTCGAGCGTATCGCCATCGCGGAGGGTGACTGGCGAGCCGCTGGCCTCGATACGCACGGGCTGGTTGTTCTCTGAAAAGATCTCGATCCGGTCTGCCTGCAGTCGCCGGGTTCCCTGCACCAGCTCGGCGCCACCGGTATACAGTGCATGCCCGCGGGTCTGCTCCACCACCGCCTGTTGTGCGCGGATAGTGATTGGCGGCTGGGCGGACAACGCCTGTGGCGCCATGACCAGCAAGGCCAGCACTGCTGCCACGCTGGCACACCAGCTGCCGGGCCGGCTGTCACGGTCGCGCATATTCTGTCTCCACACCATCGGTGAATGTCAGCACGTTGGTTCGCATGTCGGCACGCAGGGCACCAGCGCGTGTGACGGCCTGCTGGTGACGCAGGATGACCGGCCCGGGGCTGCGCACCGTTTCGTCATCGCTGGAATAGTTCAGCGCATCGCTTTCCAGGGTGATGGCGCCCGGACCGTCCTGGGTGGCCCGGACATTGCCCTGCAAGGCGACGGCGCCATCCAGCTGCACCATGCTGCCGCGCTCGGCCGTGATCAGCCAGTCGCCTGATGCCAGGGTCACCGCCAGTCGCGGGCCGCGTATCTCTGCCTGTTCGCCATCCTCCTGCCAGGTCACGGCGTCGGCGTCGAGCGTGACGTCCGAGCGGCCGGCCTCGTCAAAATGACGTCCCTGGATGCCGGTGAGCTTCAGTGTCGGCAGGGCCTCCTGTGTGTCCGAGGCAGGCCCGGTGACCACGTCGTCCCATTCGTGCAGGGTCATCATCACGATCAGTGACAGCAGGATGATGCCGGTCAGGCTGAGCAGGCCCTGTCGTTTCATGCGCTGTCAGCGCCTGCGCGTGCCTGCAGGATGAAGTCGCAGATTTCCCTTGCCGCGCCCTGGCCGCCGGTACTTTCCGTCACCATGGCGGCAGCTTCCCGGGCGCAGGGATGCGCGTTGGGCACCGATACGGAAAAGGCGGCCCATTCCAGTGCCGCCACATCCGGCAGGTCATCGCCGGCGTAGCCGGTCTGCGCTGCCGACAGGGACAGGCTTTCTGCCAGCGCCTGCAGGGCGACCCCCTTGTCTTCGCGTCCCTGGATCACATGTTCGATCCCCAGTTCGCTGGCCCGGCGGCTGACCATCGCCGACTGGCGCCCGGTGATCAGCGCCAGGGTGACCCCGGCCTGGCGCAGCATTTTCAGGCCATGGCCGTCCAGTGTGTGGAACACTTTCATTGCCTCGCCGTCCGGGCCGTAATAGAGCCGGCCATCGGTGAGAATGCCGTCGACATCAAACGCCATCAGTTTGAGGCGCCGGGCGGCGGCGGTCAGGGCATTGGGACTGGTCATTACACGACTCCTGCCCGCAACAGGTCGTGCATGTTCAGCGCGCCCACCGGGCGACCGTCAGCATCGACCACGAACAGGCCATTGATCTTTCGTTGTTCCATCATTTGTACCGCCTCGGCGGCCAGGTGCCCGGCCGCGATGGTGACCGGATTTCGGGTCATCACCGATTCGATCACGGTGGCGTGGAGGTCGGTCTGGTGTTCCAGCACGCGGCGCAGGTCACCGTCGGTGAACACGCCGACAAGCCGGCCGTCGGCGTCCACCACAGCGGTCATGCCAAGGCCCTGGCGGGTCATTACCAGCAGGGCCTCGGGCAGCGGCGTGGCTGGAGAGACCAGCGGCAGTCGCTGGTCTCCGTGCATGACATCGTCCACCCGCAGCAGCAGGCGGCGGCCCAGGCTGCCGCCCGGGTGCGACAGGGCAAATTCTTCCGCCGTGAAACCACGGGCTTCAAGCAGGGCAATGGCGAGGGCGTCGCCCATGGCCAGGGCCGCGGTGGTGCTGGAGGTCGGTGCCAGATTGTGCGGGCAGGCTTCCTCGGCCACAGTCACGGCCAGATGGGCGTCGGACAGCCTCGCCAGGGTGGAGTCAGGGCGGCTGGTGATGCTGATCATTGGTGTGCCCTTGCGCTTGATCACCGGGGCGATGGTAATGACTTCGCCGGTTTCGCCGGAATTGGACAGGGCCAGGACCACGTCTTCGCGGGTAATCATGCCCAGGTCGCCGTGGGAGGCCTCGGCCGGGTGGACAAAAAATGCCGGTGTGCCGGTGCTGGCCAGGGTCGCCGCAATCTTGTTGGCGATGTGGCCGGACTTGCCCATGCCGGTGACAATCACCCGGCCGCGGCATGCCAGCATCAGCTGGCAGGCCTGTTCGAAGCCGCCGTCGAGGGTGTCAATCAGGTCGGCCACCGCGCGGGCCTCGATATCGAGAACCTTGCGGGCGGAGGCGAGAAAATCTTTGCTCATGGGGTCTCCCGCTAGTGCTGGTGCGATTATACATGTTGTGGAACCATTCGCTTGCGCACCCGCTCCAACAGCAAGAGTGGACAATTGCCTGCGGCAACGGTTTCATGGCGCCAGCAAAAGAGGGAACACGCGATGATGACAATGATGCGAACCGCCCTTGCGGGGTTGCTCCTGAGTGTCGGCCTGTCCGGCATGGCCCATGCAGACAACCCGCGTGAGCGGGTAGCCGATGCGGTCGCCAGCATTACCGAGCGGGTCCAGCAGGAACGTCAGCGACTCGAGCAGGACCCGGCCTATGCGCGCCAGGTAGTGCGTGAGGAGCTGGAGGGGCTGGTGGATTTCAAACGTATTACCCGGCTGGTCATGTCGCGCCACTTCGCCACGGCCAGCCGTGAGCAGAAGTACCGCTTCCTGGAGGTGTTCCAGGACAGCCTGGTCAACACCTATGCCTCCGGTATCACGCTCTACCAGGGCCAGACCATCAGTGTCCTGCCGCTGGGCGAGGGTGATGTGCGCGGCGACCGCGCCCGGGTGCGCAGTGAGATCACCGCCGACGATGGCCGTGTCATCCCGGTGTTCTTTTCCCTTTACCAGGACGACCAGGGTGCCTGGCTGGTGGAAAACGTGATCGTCAATGGCCTCAACCTGGGCAAGACATTCAGGGCCCAGTTTGACCAGGCTGTCGAGCAGTACGGGGGTGACCTGGACCAGGTCATCGCCAACTGGTCCTCAGAGCTGGAAATCGAGGGCGAAAAGGCGGCCGCCAACCCGGCTTCTGCCGACGAAGCCTGAGCCGTTCCGGGCCCGGATTATTGGGCATCAGGGCCCTGTTCCTTTATCATTTGCGCTTTCGTGACAGTGGGGACCGCAAATGACCGCAGAGGAAGTCAGGGCGCTGGTGGAAGCCGGCATCGACGGCGCACAGGCTGAGGTGGACGGCGCCGGCGACAAATTTGATATCCGCGTGGTAGCGGCGGCGTTCGACGGCAAGCGGCCGGTGGCGCGCCAGCAGTTGGTCTACGGCTGCATCAACGAGCGAATTTCTGACGGCAGCATCCATGCCGTCTCCATCCAGACCTATACGCCGGACGAGTGGGAAACCGCGTCGCGCCGTGGTCTTATCTAGGCGGAAAGACATCCAATGGACAGATTGATCATCACGGGCGGAAACCGCCTGGACGGCGATATTCGTATTTCCGGGTCGAAGAACTCGTCCCTGCCGATCCTGGCGGCCACCCTGCTGGCAGAGCAGCCGGTGACCATCGGCAACCTGCCGCACCTGCAGGATGTGACCACTCTCATCGAGCTACTCGGCCGCATGGGGGTGCAGCTGGTCATCGACGACCGCATGCAGGTGGAAGTGGATGTGTCCACCATCCAGGAATTCCAGGCGCCCTATGAGCTGGTGAAAACCATGCGCGCATCCATCCTCGTGCTGGGGCCATTGCTGGCCCACTTCGGCAAGGCGGTGGTGTCGCTGCCCGGTGGTTGTGCCATTGGCAGCCGGCCGGTGGATCTGCACCTGCGCGGGCTCAAGGCCATGGGCGCCGACATTGACGTGGTGGATGGATACATCCATGCCAGCGTCAAGAAGCGCCTGCATGGTGCGCGGCTGGTACTGGATACCGTCACCGTCACCGGCACCGAGAACCTGATGATGGCGGCCGCCCTGGCTGATGGCGTCACCTATATCGAGAACGCCGCTCGCGAACCGGAAGTGGTGGACCTGGCCAACTGCCTCAACAAGATGGGCGCCAATATCACCGGCGCTGGCACCGACACCATCACCATTGAAGGTGTGGAAACGTTGAACGGCACCAACCACCAGGTGATCCCGGACCGTATCGAAACCGGCACCTACCTGATTGCCGCCGCCGCCACTCGGGGCCGCATCAAGGTCAAGGATACTGACCCGACCCTGCTTGATGCCGTGCTGCAGAAACTTGGTGAAGCAGGCGCCGACATTACCCAGGGTGAAAACTGGATCGAGCTGGACATGCACGGCGAACGGCCCAAGGCGGTGTCACTGAAAACGGCACCGTATCCGGCATTGCCCACGGACATGCAGGCCCAGTTCACCGCCATGAACACGGTGGCAGAGGGTACCGGCGTGATCACGGAAACGGTGTTCGAAAACCGCTTCATGCATGTGCAGGAAATGAACCGCATGGGTGCCAATATTGATGTGCAGGGCAACACCGCCATCTGCCAGGGGGTGGATCACCTCAAGGCAGCGCCGGTGATGGCCACCGACCTGCGTGCGTCGGCCTCACTGGTGATCGCCGGGCTCGTGGCCGAGGGTGATACCTGTGTCGATCGTATTTACCACATTGATCGTGGTTACGAATGTATTGAAGAGAAACTGCAGTTGCTCGGCGCCAGCATTCGCCGGGTGCCGGCCTGACCATGACTGAACAGAAGCCATTGACCATCGCCCTGTCCAAGGGGCGCATCCTGAAGGAAACGCTGCCCTTGCTGGAGACGGCGGGGATACGTCTGCTTGAGGACCCGGCCGCGTCACGCAAGCTGGTGTTCGACACCAGCCGTGACGATGTAAAGATCATCATCATTCGTGCTACTGATGTGCCGCCCTACCTGCAGTACGGTGCCGCCGATATCGGTGTGGCCGGCAAGGATGTGCTCATGGAGCATGGCGCCGAGGGCATTTATGAGCCGCTGGATCTGGAGATCGCCCGTTGCAAGCTGATGGTGGCGGCGCTCAAGGATGCCCCGCCGGTGACCGGTCGCATCCGCGTGGCGACAAAGTTCGTCAACACGGCGCGCCGGTACTTTGCTTCACAGGGTCGTCAGGCCGATGTGATCAAACTGTATGGCGCCATGGAACTGGCGCCGATTGTCGGCCTTGCCGACCGCATCGTGGATATCGTTGATACCGGTAATACGCTGCGTGCCAATGGCCTTGAGCCGACAGAGCTGATTGCCACCATTTCCAGCCGGCTGGTCGTGAACCGGGCGAGCATGAAGACCCGGTTCCGCGAAATACAGGACATCATTGACGGCGTCGCCGCTGCTGTCGCTGACAAACGTGGGAACTGAACTGCAATGACCACCACCCGCCTGAATACCGCTGATGCCGATTTTGCTGAACGGCTCGATGCCCTGACCGCGTGGAGCGAGGAGCGTGACCAGGAAGTGGCCGGTCGCGTGCGCGACATTATTGCCCGTGTGCGCCAGGAGGGCGATGCGGCGCTGGTGGCGCTGACCCGGCAGTTCGACAAGGTCGAGGCCGACAGCATGGCGGCGCTGGAAATATCCCCGGCGCGGTTGCAGCAGGCCCTGGCCGGCATCGATCCGCACCAGCGACAGGCACTTGAGCAGGCGGCGCAGCGCGTGCGCGATTACCACGAGCACCAGAAGCAGGCGTCGTGGCAGTACACCGATGCGGACGGCAATGTGCTGGGCCAGCAGGTGACGGCGCTGGAACGCGCCGGCATTTATGTGCCCGGCGGCAAGGCCGCCTATCCCAGCTCCGTGCTGATGAATGCCCTGCCGGCGAAAGTGGCGGGTGTGGATGAAATTATCATGGTCAGCCCAAGCCCCGGTGGCGTGGTCAACGAGCTGGTGCTGGCTGCTGCAGCCATCGCTGGTGTTGACCGTGTGTTTACCGTGGGTGGCGCGCAGGCCGTGGCGGCACTGGCCTGGGGCACGGAAACCGTGCCCGCCGTGGACAAGATTGTCGGCCCGGGCAACATTTATGTGGCCGAGGCCAAGCGCCAGGTATTCGGCAAGGTCGGCATCGACATGATAGCGGGCCCGTCTGAAATCCTGGTGGTGTGTGACGGCAAGACCGATCCCGAGTGGATAGCCATGGACCTGTTGTCACAGGCGGAGCATGACGAGGAAGCCCAGGCCATCCTGGTGAGCCCCGATGCGGCGTTCCTTGACCAGGTGGATGCGGCACTGGCACGACAGCTGGACCAGCTTGAGCGCGGCGACATCGCCCGCCAGGCCATGATCAACCGCGGCGCGCTGGTGCTTGCCCGTGACATGGACGACTGCATGGCGGTGGTCAACCGTATCTGCCCCGAGCACCTGGAATTGTCCATGGACGATGCCGGGCAGTGGGCTAGCCGGGTGCGCCATGCCGGGGCGATTTTCCTCGGCCGTCACACGCCCGAGGCGCTGGGGGATTATTGTGCCGGCCCTAACCACGTCCTGCCGACCTCGGCCACGGCCCGGTTCTCCTCGCCACTGGGTGTGTATGACTTCCAGAAACGCAGTTCCCTGATTGGCTGTTCTGCCGAGGGCGCGTCGCGCCTGGCCCGAGTGGCGTCGGTGCTGGCGCGCGGTGAGGGGCTCACCGCACACGCCCGCTCCGCCGAGCTGCGCATCAAGGAGTGACCCGGTGAGCCGATTCTGGAGTCCGTTTGTTCACAGCATCGAGCCCTATGTGCCCGGTGAGCAGCCGAAGCTGGCACGGCTGGTGAAACTGAATACCAACGAGAGCCCGTACCCGCCGTCGGCGGCCGTGCTTGAGGCGGTGCGGTCTGCCGCGGACGACGACCTGCGCCTGTACCCGGACCCGGATGCCAGCGCCCTCAAGCAGGCCATCGCTGATTACCACCAGCTGGACGCCGGTCAGGTATTTGTCGGCAATGGCTCCGATGAGGTGCTGGCGCACCTGTTCCTGGGGTTTTTCTGCCAGGACAGGCCGTTGTGTTTCCCGGACATTACTTACAGTTTCTACAAGGTGTATTGCGGGCTTTACGGCATCGACTATTGCACAGTGGCGCTGGCAGATGACTTTTCCCTCGACCTGTCGGCCATTCCTGCCGATGTCGGCGGCGTCATCTTTCCCAACCCGAATGCCCCCACCGGGCGCCTGCTGTCACTGGATGTGATCCGCGAATTCCTGGCCAGCCGGCCTGACACACTGGTGGTGGTGGATGAGGCGTATATCGACTTCGGCGGTGAATCCGCCATCTCCCTGGTCGCCGACCATGACAACCTGCTGGTCACGCAGACACTGTCCAAGTCACGGGCGCTGGCGGGTTTGCGCATCGGCCTGGCCGTGGGGCAGGCGCCATTGATTGACGGGCTGAACCGCATCAAGGACAGCTTCAATTCCTATCCGCTGGACCGGCTGGCAATCGCGGCCGGCGTTGCTTCCTATGCCGATGAAGACTGGTTCCGGGAGACCTGTGGCCGGGTCATGGCCGACCGGGAGCAGCTGGCGCAGGCACTGGGCGAGCGCGATTTCTCGGTGCTGCCCTCGGCGGCCAATTTCCTGTTCGTGCGTCATGAGCGTGTCGGTGGTGCTGAACTGGCCGCAGCGTTGCGCGGTCACGGCGTCATTGTCCGGCACTTTTCGTCGCCGCCACGCATTGCCGACTGGCTGCGTATCACCATTGGCACCAGCAGCCAGAATGCGGCCTTGCTGGCGGCCCTTGATGATGTGCTGAGCTGACAGGCAGCGAGGCTATTCGCCACTCGCCACCGGGCGTGTGCCGACTTCCACATCCACCGCCACGTCCTTGCCATTACGAATCACATTGATGCGCACCGGCGTGCCCGGCCGGGTGCCGGCAATGCGGTTCATGGCTTCGTAGCCGTCACGCACCGGCGTGTCGTTGATCCCCACCAGCACGTCCCCTGGGCGCAAGCCTCCCTGCTGTGCCGGGCCGCCCTTGATCACTTCCGAGACCAGCCCGCCGCGGGTTTCATCGAGGCCAAAGGTGCTTGCCAGGGAGGGCGTAATGTCCTGCACCGTGACGCCCAGCCAGCCGCGCACCACCCGGCCGTACTCAATGATGTCGTCAAGGACGGCATGGGCCACGGATGTGGGGGTGGAAAAGCCGATCCCCTGCCAGCTGCCATCACTGGACAGGATGGCGGTGTTGATGCCGACCAGGTTGCCGTCGCTGTCCACCAGCGCGCCACCGGAATTGCCCTGGTTGATGGCGGCGTCGGTCTGGATGAAATTCTCGAACGTGGCGATGCCCAGGTGGGTGCGCCCGGTGGCGCTGACAATACCCATGGAGACGGTCTGGCCAACCCCGAGGGGATTGCCGATGGCCAGCACCACGTCGCCCACGTGCACATCGGCATCGCTGTCCAGGCCCAGGGTGGGCAGGTCATCCATGTCGATCTTGAGCACGGCGAGGTCGGTTTCCGGGTCTTCGCCCACCACACGCGCCACGGCTTCGCGCCCGTCTGCCAGCGAAACGAAGATCTCGTCGGCATCGCGCACCACATGGTGGCTGGTGAGCAGGTAGCCCGATGAAGAGACAATGACGCCGGAACCGAGGCTGGACAGCAGGCGCTGCCGGCGCGGGGCTTCCAGGAAACGGTCGAAAAGCGGATCGTCTGTGGGCAGCGAGCGGCTTACCACCTGGGTGGTGTAAATGTTTACCACCGCCGGTACCGCCCGATTGACGGCGGTGGCGTAACTGTCGGCTGGCTTGTCCCACTGCCAGCTCGGCAGGCCCTCGTGCCAGAGCAGCACGGCCAGGCCAATCGTGATGCCGGCAATGACCGGAGCGGCAAGAAATCGAAGCAGTTTCATCACTGTGGCCTTCCACTGACTGGTGTAAACTTGGCGCGCATTCCGGGGGCCGGGTGCGAGGCAAGGATTGTCTGCATGTTCTGGCAGGCACGCGCTGCGGTTCCCAAGTCTATCAGGGCGCCGGCGTTGGCAAAACGCCGGCCCGGGGAGAACGAGATGCTGACACGCGACAGCCTGCATTCGGCCATGAACGAACTGCTCCAGCCCGGTCGTTTTCGCGACTATTGTCCCAACGGCCTGCAGGTGGAGGGGCGTTCCCAGGTGCGCCGCGTGGTCACGGGTGTGACCGCCTGCCAGGCGCTGCTGGACGCCGCCGTGGTGGAAGAGGCCGACGCCATACTGGTGCACCACGGCTATTTCTGGAAAAACGAGGATGCCTGCGTCACCGGCATGAAGAAACAGCGACTGCAGACGTTGCTGCGCCATGGCATCAATCTGTTTGCCTACCATCTGCCACTGGATGCGCACCCGGAAGTGGGCAACAACGTGGCGCTGGCACGCCAGCTGGGCCTGGAAGTGGAGTCCGGCATGACGCCGGATGATCCCTACTCCATTGGCCTGGTGGGGCGTCTGTCCGCCAGCATGACCGCAGCGCAGTTCGCTGACCATGCCACCGGCGTGCTTGGCCATCCGGCCCTGCACATCGGTGAACCGGAAGACGAGATCGAGACCATTGCCTGGTGCACGGGTGCCGCACAGGGCTTCATTGACCAGGCCCGTTCACTGGGCGTGGACGCCTACCTGAGCGGCGAAATTTCCGAGCCCACCACGCATACGGCGCGGGAAACCGGCATCCACTACTTTGCCTGCGGCCACCATGCCACCGAGCGTTACGGTGTCCAGGCCCTGGGGGACTGGCTGGAAAATGCGTTCGGGATCGAGCACGTGTTCATCGATATTGACAATCCCGTCTGACGCCCTTGATTGCGCGCGCCCGCCACACCGGGCGCCGCCCCGCCTGTCTGGAACCCCTGTTTGATGAAAGCCCTCGTAATCTACAACCCTGCCGCTGGCGGCGGGCAGGAACAGAAACTGCAACGATTCCTTGCCGCCCTGGAGCAGCGTCACGTGGCGGTGACCCTGTACCGGACCCGTGCCCCCAACGATGCCACCGACTACCTGCAGAGCCTCCAGGACCAGGGCGATGTAGTGGTGGCCGTGGGTGGGGACGGCACCACCAATGAGGTCATCAACGGGCTCAAACCAGGCACCCCGTTGGCCCTGCTGGCCACCGGCACCGCCAATGTGCTGGCCAAGGAGCTGGGCCTGCCGTCACATCCGGAGCGTGCGGCGGCGGTCATTGCCGCCGGGCGTGACCTGGAGATATGGCCGGCGCGGGTGGGCGAGCGCCGTTTCGTCATGATGGCAGGGCTGGGCTATGACGCCTGGGTGGTGCATGGCGTGGATCTGGCCCTGAAAGCGCGCGTGGGCAAGCTCGCCTACGTGCTTTCCATGATCCGCCAGATCAGTGGTTACGGCAGCAAACGCTACCGGCTGCTGGTGGATGGCCGTCCGCACGACTGTTTTTCCGCCATAATCACCAATGGCCGCTATTACGGTGGCAGCTTCCTGTTGTCCCGCCGTGCGGATATCACCCGCCCACGCATGCAGGTGCTGATGTTCCAGAGTCCCGGCATCGCCAGCCTGTTGCGTTTCCTGCTGGCGTTGCTGTTCGGGCGCATGGAGAACATGGCTGGGGTGCAGTCCGTGGAGGCCACCCGGGTGGTGCTGGCATCCCCCCATGGCGAGCCTGTGCAGACAGATGGTGATCCGGCAGGCGTGCTGCCGCTGACCCTGGCGGTGGATGCCGAGCCAGTGCCCGTGCGGGTGCCGTCACGGACCCTGCGCCAGCTCGGGAAGCTGTGATGGCGGCCAGGCCCGTCACGGAATAAGGGCCAAACCAAATGATCTATGGCCTGGCGGCTTGCCGGTGTTACCGGCGTCGACGGGCCGCTATAATGCGCGCCCCGAACACCGACGCCCGAGGAGATATCATGTCGCAACTGGTCAAGCCCCATGGCAGTGACACGCTCAAGCCCCTGCTGCTTGAGGGTGATGCCCTGCAAAAGGCCCTGGAACAGGCAAAAACGCTGCCCCGGGTGACCCTGTCATCGCGCGAGCGAGGCGACCTGATCATGCTCGGGATCGGCGGTTTTACGCCGCTGGATGGTTTCATGGGCAAGGCGGACTGGCAGGGCGTATGCGACAACATGCAGATGACCAACGGCCTGTTCTGGCCCATCCCCATCACCCTGTCCACCGACCAGGCCACCGCAGACGGCCTCAGTGAGGGCGACGAGGTTGCGCTGGTGGATGCGGACGGCGAGATCATGGGCAGCATGACGGTGGCCGAGAAGTACACCATCGACAAGGCGCATGAGTGCCAGACCGTGTTCAAGACCACTGACGATGCCCATCCGGGTGTGAAGATGGTGATGGAGCAGGACGCGGTCAACCTGGCCGGCCCGGTGAAGGTGTTTTCCCAGGGTGAATTCCCGGAGAAATACGATGGCTACATGACGCCGGCCGAGACACGCGCCATGTTTGACCAGAAAGGCTGGAAAACAGTCGCTGCGTTCCAGACGCGTAACCCCATGCACCGTTCCCACGAGCACCTGGCGAAGATTGCCATCGAGATCTGCGACGGCGTCATGGTCCATTCCCTGCTTGGCAAGCTCAAGCCCGGTGACATTCCGGCCGACGTGCGTCAGGAGGCCATCGGCACCCTGATCGACCAGTACTTCGTCAAGAACACCGTCGTGCAGTCCGGTTACCCGCTGGACATGCGCTATGCCGGCCCGCGTGAGGCCCTGCTGCACGCGTTGTTCCGCCAGAACTACGGCTGCTCGCACCTGATCGTTGGCCGTGACCACGCCGGTGTCGGTGACTACTACGGCCCGTTCGATGCGCACCACATCTTCGACGAGATTCCCGAGGATGCGCTGCTGACCCAGCCGCTGAAGATCGACTGGACCTTCTGGTGCCACAAGTGCGGCACCATGGCCTCCATGCGCACCTGCCCGCATGAAGCCGCTGACCGGGTGCTGGTGTCCGGCACCAAGCTGCGCAAGGCCCTCAGTGAGGGCGAGGATATCCCGGACGGTTTTTCGCGTCCGGAGGTGCTGGCGGTATTGCGACGCTATTACGAGTCGCTGGCGGACGACCAGAAGGTCAAGGTCGAGCTGACAGGCCACTCGGCCCGCTGAGGAAAACAAAAAAGCCGGTCATTCGACCGGCTTTTTTTTCGCCACGGATTACCCGTCAGGCTTTATTCGCGGTGGGCGTATCCGGCGGGCAGCCCTGGGCATCGCAGCCCTCGGCGTAGTCGCGCGGCGGTGCCACCTCCGGGTCCGCGCCGCTGCCGTCCGGCGTGGCGGCATCGAAAGCAGCCTCTTTTTCTTTCAGCCCGAAGTCTTCTGCCAGCGTTCCCTTCTGGCTGGGGGCATAGTCGAGCGGCGCATGCACGGCAGGGCCGGAGTCATTGTCGTCAGCAAGCATGTCCCTGTTCTGCGCGGCGGCCAGCCGGCGGCCCTGTTCAGAACAAAGGGTGCGGGCACCCTCGGAAAGTTGCTGGTGCACGTCCCGGTAGGCCTCGTTGAGCTGGTTCACCAGTTCGGCGGTGCGAAGGAAATGGTGGTCAACGTCATCCCGGTAGCGTTTGAGGGCTTCCAGGGCGTCGTCACGCTCGCGCTTCAGGTGCCGCTGCTGGCGCCGGGCGGGCAGTAGCAGCCACGCAGAGGCAGCCCCCACCAGCAGGCCGACAAGAAATACCAGCAGTGTCGCCGTAAACTGTTCCATTCATGTCTCCGACGCGGTGTTCCGCGATAATGCAGGATGCCCCCGATATTACGCTGCCATACCGGCAGCACAAGGGCTGGCGGTTGCAAGGTAGTGTGGTGACGATAGCATGCGTCGATACAGCTGCGCGGATACAGCGCAGGTGAAATTGTTACGAGGTGCATAAATGCCTGAGATGACATCGCCCACCATCACCGGGCCTGCTGGTGCCCTGCAGGTGCGCGTGGAGCAGCGCCGGGACACGCCCGCCTTTATCGCCGTGGTCTGCCATCCGCACCCGCTTTACGGTGGCACCATGGACAACAAGGTGGTGACGACCCTGGTGCGCATGGCCCGCGATGCCGGGGCACTGGCCGTGCGCTTCAATTTCCGTGGTGTCGGCGACAGCGACGGACAGTTTGATGATGGCCGCGGGGAAACCGATGACCTGCTGGCAGTATTGCAGTGGTGCCACGAACAGTACCCGGACTTGCCGGTGTGGCTGGCCGGGTTTTCCTTCGGCAGCTGGGTTGCCGCCAATGCCGCCGTGCGGCTGACGGGCCGGTCCGGAGCGCCCGATGCGTTGTTGCTGGTGGCGCCGCCGGTCCATCACTACCCGTTTGCGGGCCTGGATGGCGCCGGGTGTCCGGTGACGGTGATCCAGGGCATGGACGATGAGGTGGTGCCCGCCGACGAGGTATTGCAGTGGTGTCAGGACACGCCGCTTCGGCCCTCGGTGGTGCGCCTGCAAGGGTGCAGTCACTTCTTCCATGGGCGCCTGGTGGACCTCCGGCAGGCGGCAGAGCCGACGCTGCCCTGATGGCCGGCAAATTGCCATCAGCCGGTGAGAAAGCTACATTTGCCTCCCTGACAAGCATCCCGTTGGCAGCATGACCCCCTACGAACACTACAAGCAGGACCTGCAGCGCCCGGATTTTTTCAAGGATCCGGTGCAGGAAACTGCGATCACGCACCTGGATGATCTTTATCATCGCCTGCTGGCCGCGCGTGAGAAACGGGCCGGGTTGCTGCGTCGGCTGCGTCGTCCGCGTCCCCAGTGTGGTCTGTACATGTGGGGCGGTGTCGGGCGCGGCAAGACCTACCTGATGGATGTGTTTTATGAGGCGTTGCCCTTCGAGGAAAAGCGGCGCCTGCACTTCCACCGTTTCATGCAGGAAGTGCATCGGGAGATGCGCAAGCGGCAGGGGGAAAAGAACCCGCTGCTGGCCATTGCCGACGACATGGCCCGCCAGTTCATGGTGCTGTGTTTCGATGAGTTCTTTGTTACCGACATCACCGATGCCATGATCCTGGCCGGGTTGCTGGATGCCCTGTTTGCCCGTGGTGTGACACTGGTAACGACGTCCAATATTGTCCCGGATGGTCTGTACAGGAATGGTCTGCAACGGGCCCGCTTCCTGCCCGCCATTGACCTTCTGAAGACCCATACCCGCGTGCTCAATGTGGATGGTGGCACCGATTATCGCCTGCGCCTGCTGGAACAGGCCGAGCTGTACCATTGCCCGCTCGGTGATGCGGCCGAGCGCTACATGACAGAGCGGTTTTCCACCCTGGAAACGGAACACGGCGACCACCGCGAAGCACCGTCGATCATGATCGAGGGGCGACCGATCCAGGCCTGCAAGGCCAGCGACGACGTGGTCTGGTTCGAGTTCAGGGCGCTGTGCGACGGCCCCCGCAGCCAGACGGACTACATAGAGCTGGCGCGTGAATACCACACCGTGTTGCTGGCCAACGTGGAGCGCATGGGCGCTGGCAACGACGACCTGGCGCGACGGTTCATCAACCTGGTGGACGAATTCTATGACCGCGGCGTGAAGCTGATCATCACAGCCGAGGCACCCATCGAGGATCTGTACGGCGGCGGCCGGTTGGAGTTCGAATTCCAGCGTACCCGGTCTCGCCTGCTGGAAATGCAGTCCCACGAGTACCTGGCGCGCCCGCACCAGGCCTGACGCGAGCGCTACGGTCACTGCTGAGCGATCCGGTCATTGCCATTCACGTGCGATCAGCAGAGTCTTGGGCAGCTGTTTTCGGGCGTCCCTGTCAGGCTGCCCCGATTTTTTCACCGTCAGCTCACCGGCTGGTGCCGACCCTTGGTCACCGTCCCGGCCCGGAGCCGCACCCGCGCAATACAGGAGAAAGGCGATGATTCCGCGTACCTTGTTCAATTCCGACCATGACACCTTCCGCGATACCGTGCGCAAGTTCCTCGAGAATGAAGCGGCACCTCACCATGAAGAATGGGAGCAGACCGGGCAGGTGTCCCGTGAACTGTGGTTGAAGGCCGGCGAGCAGGGGTTCCTGTGCCCGATGGTGTCTGAAGAGTACGGCGGTCTCGGTACCGATTTCCTCTACAGCGTGGTGGTCAGTGAGGAAGTGTCACGGGCCGGACTCACCGGCATTGGCTGGGGGCTGCACACGGAAATCGTGGCGCCCTACATCGAGCATTACGGCAGCGAGGAACAGAAGCAGAAGTACCTGCCGAAGATGGTCTCTGGTGAGGTCATCGGTGCCATCGCCATGTCAGAGCCGGCGGCGGGGTCAGACCTGCAGGGCATCAAGACCACGGCGGTGAAGGATGGCGACGATTACATCCTCAATGGTTCCAAGACCTTTATCACCAATGGCCAGAATGCCGACCTGGTGATTGTGGTGGCCAAGACCGATCCCACCAAGGGTGCCAAGGGCATCAGCCTGTTCCTGCTGGAGGCGGGCACAGCGGGCTTCGAAAAGGGCAAGAACCTGAAGAAAGTGGGCATGAAGGCCCAGGACACCTCCGAGCTGTTCTTCCAGGATGTGCGCCTGTCCAAGGATGCGTTGCTGGGCCAGGAAGGCATGGGCTTTGTCTACCTGATGCAGGAGCTGCCGCAGGAGCGCCTGGGTATTGCCATCAACGGCCTGGCCATGGCCGAGTCTGCCCTCGCGCACACGATTACCTATGTGAAGGATCGCAAGGCGTTCGGCAAGGCGGTGGCGGAGTTCCAGAACACCCAGTTCAAGCTGGCGGAAATGCACACCGAGCTGGAAGTGGCACGTGCCTATGTGGACCGCTGCCTGGAGCTGCACCTTGAGGGCAAGCTTGATGTGCCCACGGCAGCGGCCTCGAAATACTATGTCACCGATTTGCAGTGCAAGGTGATCGACGAATGTGTGCAGCTGCACGGTGGCTATGGCTACATGTGGGAATACCCCATTGCGCGCATGTTTGCCGATGCCCGCGTGCAGCGGATCTACGGCGGTACCAATGAAATCATGAAGACCATCATCAGCCGGGCCATCCTGGCCGACTGATGGCGCCGCCCCGGCTGGTGACGGCCAGGTGATTGCCCGGAGAGGCAAGTGAGCGTGCAGGAAAGCCCCGCCCAGGCGGGGCTTTTTTTGTGCCCGTGAAAGCGGCAGGATCGACAGTGTCTGGCTGGGCCAAAATGTAAGTGTTACTTGGAAATGCGTGAAAGCTGTACTATCGTGCCATTTTCTTTCGTCAGGGAGGCGAAACGCCATGACAGGCATGAACGACAAGCAAGTGGCGCTGGTCACCGGCGCATCCAGCGGCATTGGTGCGGACATCGCCCGCGAGCTGGCCGCACGCGGCTATCAGCTGGTCCTGGTGGCCCGCCGGGAGGCGCGGTTGCTGCAGTTGGCAGAGGAGCTGTCGCAACGCCATGGCACCCGCTGTCAGGTGCTGGCCTGCGACCTGTCCGACCGTGAGGCGCTCAATGGGCTGATGGCGCGGGCAGATCGCTGGCTGGACGCTGAGGGACTGGCGCTCACGGTGCTGGTGAACAATGCCGGCACCGGGGTATGGGCGAACTTCAGCGAGCAGAAGCGCGAGGTCAGCCAGCGCGACATCGATATCAATGTCACCGCCCTGACCACCCTGTGCCACGACTTCATCGACCGGGCCATGGCCCACGGCCAGCCAGCGCATATTCTCAATATCGCCTCGGTGGCCGCCTTCCTGCCCACCCCCCGGTTTGCGGTCTACTCCGGCACCAAGGCCTACGTGCGGCGACTGTCGGAAATTCTTGCTTACGAACTGAAGGGATCAAACGTGCAGGTCACGTGCAGTTGTCCCGGCGGCACGCTGACGGAATTCATGGAACATGCCGGGCAGGAGCTCAAGGGCAACACCGGCATGATGGCGTCTGCAGAGGTGGCACGTCAGTCGGTGCATGCGATGCTGGCCGGGAAAACGGTTTTTGTACCGGGGCTGCTTAACCGCCTGAGCCTGTTGGGCAGGTTTCTGCCCAGCAAGCTGCAGCCCGGCCTGGTGGAGCGCAGCATGCTGATCACGGTGGCCGACAAGTGATTGCAGTACGCGAGGTGTTCGCCGGCACGTCGCGCCAGGAGTGGCTGTTCTGGGGGCTTTCCCTGGCGGCCATGGTGGCATTTGTCTATCCGGCGGATGAGCGCATCTACCTGCAGTGGTTTGCCGCAGGTGATGGCCACCGGGCGCAGCTGAACGGCTATCTCTACCACCATGCAGCGGTGATGGTCTGTTTCCTGCTGCCATTGCTGCTGCTCAAGCCCCTGGGAATCGCCGACTACGGCCTGAAACTGTTCGCCCCGGGTGACTGGCGCTGGGGGCTGAAGTGGACGCTGATTGCCTGCGCCTTGCTGGTACTGCCCACCTGGGTGTCGTCCCATGACCCGCAGTTCCAGGCCGAGTACCCGCTGGCGCCGCTGGCCATGGAGAGCCCTTCGCTTTTCCTGCTGTTCGCCGGCAGCTACCTGTTGTACTACATCGGTTGGGAGGCTTTCTTCCGCGGTTTTATCGGCTTTGGCATGCTCGGGCTGGGTTACCGGCCGTTCCTTGCCATGATGGTGCAGGTGTCACTGTCGTGCATCATCCATATCGGCAAGCCGCAAATGGAGCTGATTGGTGCCATCCCCGGTGGCATCCTGATGGGATTGCTGGCGTATCGCAGTGGTTCGTTGCTGTGGCCGTTGCTGTTCCATTTCTATCTTGGCCTCCTCAATACCTGGTTCTGCTGGATAAACTGAATGATTGAACGGGCACTGGTCAGCGGCGCAAACGGATTCATCGGTTCCAACCTGTGCCGTTGTCTGCGTCAGCAGCAGGTGCCGGTGCGTGCCCTGGTACTGCCGGGCGAGGATGCCACGCAGCTCACGGACCTGGGTGTGGAGGTGATGCGCGGGGATATCACCGCGACCCTGCCGGCTGGCCTGTTCGCCGGGGTCAGTCATGTGTTCCACCTGGCCGCTATTCCGTCTGACTGGGGCCCCGATGCCCTGTTCCAACGCGTCAACGTGGAGGGCACCCGGCACATGCTGGAGGGCGCCGCCAGCGCCGGGGTGCCGCGTTTCATACACATGTCATCGCTGGCCGTACATCGCTACAGCGGCCACGCCCGTGGTGATGAAAACACGCCGCGCGATGGCGATATCAACGCGTATTGCCGCACCAAACGCGCGGCAGAACAGCTGGTGGAGTCCTTCTCCGGCGCGCTCCACTGCACCATCATCCGCCCGGGCGTGGTGCCCTACGGGCCCGGTGACCGCCTCAGCCTGCCGGGCATTGTCGATGCCCTTGAGCGTCGCATCTACCTGCATGTGGGGGGCGGCCGCACCCGCGTCTGCCTGTCCTATGTCGAGAATCTTGCCGAAGGCCTGGTGCAGGCGGCACAACGCGATGGTGCCAGCGGTGAAGCATTTGTTTTGTGTGATGATGTGGTCAGCTGGCGCACGTTCGTCGATGCCATTGCCGATACCTTTGAAACGCCCCGTGCCCGCGGCAGTTTGCCGCTCGCACTGGCCTGGGTGATGGCGCTGGTCACCGAGTGGGCCTGGCGGCTGTTGCCGCTGTCGGGCCAGCCGCCCCTGACCCGCTACCGGATCAGTCTGTTCCGCGGCGATCTGGTGTTCTCGGCCGACAAGGCCCGCGCCGCATTCGGTTATGCGCCTGCGGTTTCATTGCAGCAGGGCCTGGCGCGCACTCGTGACTGGCTGCAGGCCCGGCACTAGCAGGCGGCCCTTGGTATACTCACGTCATGTTGCGTATTACTCCCTCGGTGTTCATTGCCGAAAACGAGATCCAGAT
Organism: Alcanivoracaceae bacterium; assembly: GCA_029212745.1. Classification (GTDB taxonomy): domain Bacteria; phylum Pseudomonadota; class Gammaproteobacteria; order Pseudomonadales; family Alcanivoracaceae; genus JARGOL01. The sequence continues at coordinate 165,747 of JARGOL010000005.1, read as the reverse complement.
GGAGGCCATTCGCGCCCAGGGGGCCGGTGGCCAGAACGTCAACAAGGTGGCCTCGGCTATCCACCTGCGTTTCGATATTCGTGCCTCGGACTTGCCAGACATCTACAAGGCCCGGCTGCTGGCCCTGAATGACCAGCGCATCAGCGACGATGGTGTCGTGGTCATCAAGGCACAGAACCATCGCACCCAGCAGCGCAACCGCGAGGAGGCGCTGGAGCGGCTGGCGGAGCTGGTGCGTTCGGTGACGGTGGAGAAAAAGAAGCGCCGTCCCACCCGACCGTCGAAGTCGGCCCGCCAGAAGCGCATGGACCGCAAGAGCCAGCGCGGCCAGACCAAGGCCCTGCGCGGCCGGGTGCGCGGCGACTGACCCGCTCCTGGCAGCCGCACACAGCATCTGGCGTCACGCCACAACATGGCGCCCATGTGGCCACTAATGACAAGAACACTGTCCAGCTGGCCCCTCATGACAAGTTGCCTCTCCCTGCCACTATCGATGCATGCACAGAACAAACGGGAGAGAAGACCCATGACAGCAGTGGCAGCGATTGACCAGGCCAGCAAGAAAAGCGCACGAAAGGGCGAAGCCGTGGGCGTGCCGGTGCGCCGGCTGGGACAGACCTATGATGATGCCATTCCGGATTTCTGGTTCCGCAACAATGCGTTCCTGAGCATGTTCTTTACCGGCTTCTCGGCGACCCTGCCGGAAGGCGAAGACCAGTTCATTTATTCCGTGCGGCTGTTCCAGAAGAAGATCACCAACCCGGTGCTGAAGGCCCAGGTGCGGGCCTTTATTGGCCAGGAGGCCCATCACTCGAAGGAACACGATGCGCTCAATGAAACCTTGAAGAAGCGTGGATACCCGCTCGGCTGGATCGAGAACAGGATACGCAAGCTCAACAGGTTGATGCGCAAACACCAGTCGCCGCAGAAGCAGCTGGCCGGCACGGTGTGCGGTGAACACATTACCGCGTTGATGTCTGATTACATGCTTGGCAAACGTCCTGAGCTGCTTGAGCAGATGGCGCCGGCCATGGAGAAGATGTGGGCCTGGCATGCCATCGAGGAAACCGAGCACAAGGGCGTGGCCTTTGATGTCTATGACCAGCTGGTGGGTGATCGCAATCTGCTGCGCCGCACCATGATGGAGGTCACCTTCTTTTTCCTCATCCTGAATACCACTCACGCGCTGGCCTTGATGCGCCAGACAGGGCAGATGAAAAACTGGCGAATGTGGCGTGAGGCCCTGGGCGTGCTTGGCCGGATGGGCCGTGAATTACGCGCAGACTACATGGATTTCTACCGCAAGGATTACCACCCCTGGCAGCATGACAATCGCGACGTACTGGCAGCAGCACGCAAGAAGTACCTGGGTGAAGACAGTTAATGGCAACAAGGAGCCAGACCATGAAAACCGATTACGTTGACGTTGCCATTATCGGTGCCGGGTTGTCCGGTGTCGGTGCAGCTGTGCACCTGGGCAAGCATTGCCCCGGCAAGAGCGTGGCGCTGTTCGAGGGGCGTGCCGCCATGGGTGGCACCTGGGACCTGTTCCGCTATCCGGGTATTCGCTCCGACTCCGATATGTATACGCTGGGCTACAACTTCAAGCCCTGGACCAACCCGAAGGCCATTGCCGACGGTGAGTCCATCCGCGAGTACATACAGGAAACCGCGCGCGAGTACGGTATCGACCGCAAGATCCGTTACCAGCACAAGGTCAAGAGCGCCAACTGGGACAGCACCAAAGGGCGCTGGACCCTGACCATGGCGCGTGGTGACAGCGGTGAGACGGTAAAGGTGGAGAGCCAGTACGTGATCTGCGCTTCCGGTTATTACAACTACGACCAGGGCTATACGCCGGAATTCGCCGGGCGGGATGATTTCCGCGGCGACATCATCCATCCGCAGCATTGGCCAGAAGGACTGGATTACGCCGGCAAGAAAGTGGTGGTGATCGGCAGTGGCGCCACCGCGGTGACCCTGGTGCCGGCAATGGCCGGGAAGGCGGCTCATGTGACCATGCTGCAGCGCTCACCCGGTTACGTGGCCTCGGTGCCGGAAAAGGATGTGATCTCCAATCGTTTGCGCAAGGTGTTGCCGGAAAGCACGGTCTACCACATGGCGCGCGCGCGCAATGTCCTGCTCAGCATGGGCATCTATAACGCCTCGAAGAAGTGGCCAGACAAGGTGCGTTCCCTGCTCATGGGTCAGGTAAAGAAACAGGTGGGCGACAAGGTCGACATGAAGCACTTTACGCCCAGCTATAATCCCTGGGATGAGCGCCTTTGCGCCGTGCCTGACGGCGACATGTTCAAGCGCCTGCGTGACGGCTCGGCATCTGTGGTGACCGATCACATCGAGCGCTTTGATGAGACCGGCATCGTGCTGAAATCCGGTGAGCACCTGGACGCGGATATCATCATTACCGCCACCGGCTTGCAGATACAGCTGCTGGGGGGAATGACGGTGACGCTGGACGGCGAGCCCGTGGATCCTGCCACCAAGCTCTATTACAAGGGCGCCATGGTTGAGGACGTGCCCAATGTGGCCATGGTGTTCGGCTATACCAACTCGTCCTGGACCCTGAAGGCGGACCTGATCTGCGAGTACTTCTGCAAGGTCATCCGGCACATGGACAAGCATGGCTGGCAGGTGGCCACGCCGCGAAACCATGACCCGGAGATGCCTACCGAACCGTTCCTGAACATGTCATCCGGGTATATCCAGCGGGCCCTGTCACTGGTGCCACAGCAGGGCGCTGACAAGCCATGGAAGCTGTACCAGAACTACCTGAAGGATTTTGCCGCGTTCAAGTTCACACGTGTGGATGACAAGGCGCTGGTATTTTCGAACCCGGTGTCCCATGGCTACGGATACGGTATGGATGCCGGACAACCCGTGACGGCGGTCAACTGACGATTTTGATCTCAGGCTGACTGTCGTGTGTTCCGGTACTGGCTCGGCGTCTGGCCGGTCCATTGCCGGAATGCGCGGGTGAAGTTGGCCGGGTCCTGGTAGCCAAGCAACTCGGCCACGCGCTGGATGTCCAGGCTGTAGTCGTCCAGCAGCTTCAGGGCATCGCGGCGCTTGGCTTCCTCCGTCAATGTCTTGAAGCTGGTGCCTTCCTGTTCCAGCCGCCGGCGTAGGGTGCGTGCGGTCATGTTGAGCTGCCGGCTGATGGCTTCCAGGCCGGGGAAGCCCTCTTCACCGAAGATCATCAGTTCGCGCACCTTGCCAACGATACGCCCGGCTTCCGTGTCGATCAGTGCATCCTCGCGGGCACATTGTTCCAGCGCGAATTTCAGTCCCACCGGATTGTGCATGCCCAGGCGAATGTCGAGCAGGGCGCGGGGAAAACGGAACTGGTTGACGGGCATCTGGTAGCGAACATTGCCGAGCATGCTGCGCGCCTTGTCGGCATGGGGCGGCGGGGGAAAGGCAAACCAGACTTCAGTGTCCGTCACCGGTTTTCCGGTGAGCAGTGCAAAGCCGCGGTGCAGGCTGGTGAAGGTGGTCTCGTAGACAAGCTGTGCCAGTGGCCCGGGGAAGGGTGCCTGGAGTGTCAGTTCCCCGACCAGCAGATCGCCCTGCCCGTGGATGTTCAGATGCGTGCCACGGCCAACCAGGTGCCAATAGCGCTGGGTCAGCTCCAGCACGTCGGCCATGGTTTCGCTGCACAGCAGCGCGTAGCCGAAGCTGCCATAGGCGGTGGGTGGCAAGTTCCAGCCAATGTCCAGTCCCAGGCCATCATCGCCGACGGCATCCAGCACAGCGCCGATCAGCGCCTGCATCTGCAGGACTGTGAGATCGCAAGGATGATCCAGATAGGAGGGGTCGATGCCCGCACGATCAAGCAGCGCGGCCGGGTCAGCGCCCCGGTCGGTGGCCACGCGCAGGTAGGTCTGCGGGAATATCTGTGGCACCGGCAGGTCCCACCACTCCATCTTTTTTGCCATCGGGTGTTTTCCTGCGACTGTGGATGCCGCCGGACAGCGGCGACGTGCATAGGCCTGTTATAGGAGGCGTGGCCGGTAATGACAAGCATTGTGTCCGCAGATTGGCTCATGGTGACGTGCCAGCGCCTGCAATACTGGCTGCATCCTGGCGGCAGCAACCATTGCCGCCGCACTCTGCTCGTATTCGGAGAAGTGAAATGAAGTCATTGAATGGCAAGGTGGTGGCGATTACCGGCGCCGGTTCCGGTATTGGCCGGGCCACGGCGGAATTGGTGGCCAGCAAGGGAGCGGCTGTGGCGGTGTCCGATGTCAATGAACAGGGGCTGGAGATCACCCGCCAGGCTTGTGAATCCCACGGGGTGCAATGCATTGCCACGGTGCTTGACGTGGCGGACAGGGACGCGGTCTACGACTGGGCGGCAAGTACCGCTGCGGCGTTCGGCCAGGTCAACGTGATCATCAATAACGCGGGCGTTTCCCTGGGCGGCGTGATCGAAGATCTCGGCTACGAAGATTTCGAGTGGATCATGAATATCAACTTCTGGGGCGTGGTTTATGGCACCAAGGCCTTCCTGCCTTTCCTGCGGGAAAGCGGTGATGGCCATGTGGTCAATATTTCCAGCCTGTTCGGGCTGATGGCCATGCCGGGTGCCGGTGCATACAACGCCTCCAAGTTTGCCGTGCGCGGTTTTACCGAAGCACTCAGCGAGGAGCTCATGATCGAGGACGCGCCGGTGCGGGTGACCTCTGTTCATCCCGGCGGTATCGACACCAATATTGCCCGTGGCGGGCGTGTCATCCCCAACCGCAAGTGGGGGCTGGTGGATGCCGCCCAGTCCGGCAAGGAATTCGAGAAGCTGGCGCGTACAACACCCGAGTCAGCTGCCCGGCAGATTGTTGCGGCCATCCTCGGTGAGCGGCGACGCCTGCTGATTGGTGCCGACGCCAAGCTGATGGACCTGGTGCAGCGTGTGGTGCCCACGCATTACCAGTCGCTGGTCAAGCAGGTGGTCAAGCGGCAGATGTTCGAATCGAACTGAAAACGGCTATGATCAGGTCATGACTGTGACCGTGCACCACCTCAACTGCGGTTCCCTGTGTCCCGTCTGCCAGCGCCTGGTCAACGGTGAGGGCAGCCTGCTACGGCGCGGAGAGCTGGTTTGCCATTGCCTGCTGGTGGAAACACCGTCGTCGCTGGTGCTGGTGGATACCGGGCTCGGCACTGCGGACATGCGCCAGCCGGTCAAGCGCCTTGGCAAGGGGTTTGCCAGCGCCATGGCGCCGAAACTCGACCTCGCTGATACCGCCATTGAGCAGGTAAAGGCCCTGGGTTTCGAGCCGGCAGACGTGCGTCACCTGATTCCCACCCACCTGGATGCTGATCATGCTGGCGGTGTCAGCGATTTTCCGGGAGCCAGCGTGCATGTACGTCAGCAGGAGCTTGACCAGGTGCTGACGCCAAACCTGCGCGAGCGCATGCGCTTTCGCCAGAGCCAGTTTGCTCATGGACCGAAATGGCAGGTCGAGGAGACCACCACAGAGCAGTGGTTCGGCTTTGATGCGATTCGCCCGATTGATGATATTGACCTGTTGATGGTGCCGTTGCCGGGGCACTCGCGTGGCCATGTGGGTGTGGCGGTAAACACCGATGATGGCTGGCTGCTCCATTGCGGCGATGCCTATTTCCACCGCAGTGAAGTAAGCGGCAAGGGCGCCATGCCCGCCGGGCTGAAATGGTTCGAGCGCTCCATCCAGGCCCAGCCGCGCCAGCGCGAGGCCACCCGCCAACGGCTGGCGGCCCTGCACCGGGATCATGGAGACCAGGTCAGCCTGTTCTGTGCCCATGATCCGGTGGAGCTGGCGCGCTTCAGGTAAAGAAGCGTTTCGCCAGTTTGGCGCCGTCCTTGCCGCCGACGACGACAGCGGTGGCCAGGCCGCCGATCATGGCGCCCACCACGCCACAGCTGATCACATCCTGTCCGGTGAGATACAGGCCGTTGATGGTGGTCTTCGGTTTCAGCCATTTCTGCTCGAACCGCGACGGGTCATGGTCCAGGCCGTAGATCTCGCCTTTTTCGTACCAGCAGAAGAAGTCCGTGGACAGCGGCGTGGACAGTTCGTAGTAGTCAATCTTGCCGCGCAGCTGCGGGAAGTGCTCATAGAGTCGTTCCAGCAGGCGCTGTGACCACTTTTCCTTCAACGCATCATAGTCCGCCCCGCGTTTCCCCCAGGGCTTGTCGGCCCATTTCTCAAACCATTCGTGGGGGCCCGGGGCGACGATTTCGATGGTGGCGCGGCCGGGGTACTTGTCCAGGAATGCCGGATCTTTTGCCGAGGGGAAAGAGATATACACCAGCGGGATCTCTTCGTTGTCCGGGTCGGCAAAGAAACGCTCCAGCGACCCCTCATAATCTTCGCTGCTGTAGAGCCAGTAGTTGGTCTTTGGCAGGCCCAGGTTTTCTGCCGTGTCCTGGATGCCGATATACATGCCAAGGCTCGCCATGGAGCGCTTGACGGTATCCAGCTTGCCAATGTAGCCATGCTTTTTCGCGGTGGCTTCGGGCACCAGCTTGCCGAAGGTGTTGAACACGCCGGCATTGCTGATGACGATGGGGGCGCGGATGTCGGTGCCATCAGCCATGCGCACGCCCACCGCCTTGTCGTTTTCGATCAACACCTCTTCCACGGCGGCATAGGTGAACAGCTCGCCGCCGTTCTTCTGGATCTGCGGGATGGCTGTTTCCGCCATCCGTGAGGCGCCGCCCACCGGGTAATAGCCGCCGTACAGATAGTGGCGGGCAATCAGGGCGTGGATGATAAAACTCGACTCCCCGGGCGGCAGGCCATTGTCACCCCACTGGCCGGTAAGCACGGCGATCAGTTTCTGGTTCCGGGTCAGGCTCTCCAGCACTTCGCGGGTGGTCCGGTTCAGCCAGGCGGGCGCCTTGAACTTGCGGTAGCCGCGCACCAGCACGCTCGCCGGTGCCGGTACCAGCTTTTCCATGGTCAGCAATCGCATCATCCCGGCGGCATCGGCAATGCGTTTCATGTATTCATCAATGGCATCTGCTTCGTCCGGGAAATGCTTGAGCAGCTCGGCACGAAACGCTTTTGGTTTGGCTACCAGGTCGAAGCTGTCCTTGCCCACGAAGATGCGGTCGTAATGCTCATCCATGGGCGCCCATTCCAGCTCCCCGCCGCTGACGAAGTCGAACAGTCGCCGGGCCATGGTGTGTTTCGCGCCGACATCACCAATGTAATGCACGCCCACATCCCACTCGTAGCCATTGCGGGCATAGCTGTGGGTAAATCCTCCGGCGGTGTAGTGCTGTTCCAGTACCACCACTTTCCTGCCCAGCTCGGCGAGGCAGGCGGCGGCGGTCATGCCGCCAATGCCGGAGCCGATGACGATGGCATCGTAAGGGCCGTCAAGGCGGTTGGCGCGGTAACGGCGGCCGATGCGAATGGTGCTTGGCGACAGGCCGCTGGTTTTCTTTTCCGGGGCGTGGTCTGCGGTGGCGGTCATGGTGTTACTCCTTGCCGGGGGCAAAGTGGCGCAGGCTCAGTGCCAGCATTCGGGTGAAGGTCTCGCCCAGGGCCTCGCCCCGGGGAAGCTGTTTGTCGGTGAGCATGCCGTCGTTGTGCAGCGTGGACAGGCCGTGCACCAGCGACCACGCCATGGTGCTCAGCAAGGCAACTGGTACATCCGGTAACTGGCCCGCGTCCACGGCGCCGGCCACGGCCTGCTCGAGCATGCCGTAGCTGTGTGCCGCAGCGCGGGCGAGGGCCGGGTAGTCGTCCTTGTCGACCATGCGTCTGCCGAACATCAGCCGGTAATGGGCCGGGTGGCTCATGGCATAGCCGCTGTAGCCTTCACCCAGGATCATCAGGCGGCGCAGGGCGTCGGCATCCGGCTCACTGCCCAGGCGGCGTTGCATTTCCGCGCTCAGGCCCTCGAACCCCTCGGTGGCGATGGTCGCCATCAGGTCGTCCTTGTTGGCGAAGTGCCGGTACACGGCGGTGGGAGAGACTCCCACGGCGCGGGCCAGGTTGCGCAGGGACAGGGCCGCCGGGCCATCCCGTTCCAGCGCCTCAAGGGCGGCCTGTACCAGCGCATCGCGCAGGTTGCCGTGGTGGTAGCTGTCGGGGGCAGGTCTGTTCATGGCGGCTCAAGTTAACGGTGTAAACATTTGAGGGGAGAATAGGCTCCTATGTTTACACTGTCAACATAAAGCGGCAAAAAAGGGCGCTCACGAGCGCCCCGGGTATTGCTGTCAGTCGGCCCGCTTGCCGCGGCCACCGATGGCTTTGATGCCACCCCACACGGCGGCAACAATCAGGAACCAGAATTTCTTCAGGAACAGCAGGGCGGCGGCCAGCAGGCCAGCCTTGGAGGCGGCCTTGCCGGCGATCAGCCCGGCCAGCCCGTAGGCGGCCACGTCATCGTAAGCCGGATCGAACTGGTCGTAGCGGTTGCCATCGCTGAAGCGGGCGATCTGCAGCACCTGGTCGCGGCGCTGGCGTATTTCCTCCAGCGCGCCTGGCACGGCGATAAAACTCATTACCAGAACCCCCTCGCGGCCCAGCTGGCGGATGTCGTAATTGAGGGTCTCACCCTCAATGCCTTCGAAGCGCAGGTTTTTGGCCCAGTAAAGCTGGTGGCTTGCCGCGTCGTAATGAGGCTCTTCCGCCCAGCCCAGCAACTCGACCGCAGGGTAGCCCTGCTCGCGTCGCGCTTCGTTGGCGCTGCGCATGTCGTCACGCATATTCTCGAGCAGATCGTCATAATCAATGGCGGCAGCGTCGTCATCGTCCACATGGCCTTCCGGGCTGTAATAGAGAACCACTCCCCAGGCGTCGTCATCCAGTACCCCGTAATCACTGGGAAACAGCATGCCGAGAACCTGCTCGTCAGGCGGATTGCCCCATAGGTCCTCGAGAACCGTGCGACTGTCTTCTGCATCCAGGAAGTAGAACGACTCGGGGACGTCCAGCGCGACCACGCCGTCGGCGATAGCGATCTGGCCGCGTCGTGCGTCCAGGGATGACAGGGTGTCCTCCAGCCAGTCCAGTTGCGCCTGCTCCTGGTCTGTCAGCGCGGGCTGTTCCACCAGATTGTCCGGCTGGCCGCTGGTGGCCATTGCTGGTGGCGCGAGCGGCGCCAGTGCAAGCAAAACAGCGGCGCCAATACCGCTGAGGGAAAAAACATTCATGGTCAGGTCCTTTATTGTTGTCATGCCCCGCGGCTCATGGCCGCTCTAGCGTTGGCGGTTGTCATGCGCTGGCGCGTACCGGGAGGTGCGTCCATGCACTGCCAGGCCACTTATACCATTCACGGTGCGGGATAGGGATGGCGAGTATGGATTGCCTCGAGCTTTTTCTCGGTGTCGCGATCAATGCTCACCTGCACTGAATCCAGGTTCTCCTTGAGCTGCTCCAGACTGGTGGCGCCGATGATGTTGCTGGTGACGAAGCTGCGGCTGGTGACGTACGCGAGAGCCAGCTGCGCCAGGGACACCCCCAGTTCCTGTGCCAGTTCCCAGTACAGCTCGGTGGCGGCAATGGCTTCCTGGTTGGTGTAGCGCGAGAACTGCTTGAACAGGGTCAGGCGGGCATTCTCGGGCCAGCTGTCGTGCCGGTACTTGCCCGACAGCATGCCGAACGCCAGCGGTGAGTAGGCCAGCAACCCCACGTCTTCGCGGTGGGCGACTTCAGCCAGGCCCACTTCGAACGAACGGTTCAGCAGCGAGTAGGGGTTCTGGATGGAGGCCGGGCGCGGTGCATCCTGCTTTTCTGCTTCGTGCACATAGGACATCACGCCCCAGGGGCTCTCATTGGAGACGCCGTAGTGGCGGATCTTGCCCTGCTTTACCAGCTCATCCAGTGCCGCCACGGTTTCACTGATGGGCGTCATCTCTTCCCCGGGCCGGTGCCTGTAGCCGAGCCGGCCGAAGAAGTTGGTGGAGCGGTCCGGCCAGTGCATCTGGTAGAGGTCAATGACTTCGGTTTTCAGGCGCTTGAGGCTGTCCTCCACGGCGCGAAACAGGTGGTCACGGTTGAGGCGCGGGCCGCCCCGAATGTGCTTGATCCACTCGCCCGGACCGGCGGCCTTGGTGGCAAGAATGACCTTGTCGCGGTTGCCGGTTTTCTGGAACCACTCGCCGATGATCTCTTCTGTGCGGCCGTACGTGTCCGGGTGGGTGGGCACCGAGTACATCTCCGCGGTGTCAAAAAAGTTCACGCCATGATCGAGCGCCATGTCCATCTGGGCGAAGCCTTCTTCGGCCGTGTTCTGCTGGCCCCATGTCATGGTGCCCAGGCAGATGGCGGAAACATTGAGGTCGGTGCGACCAAGCTGGCGGTATTCCATGGGAGCTCCTTCAGGTGCGAAAGCGGAAACGCGAGAGGGAGATGATAACGGGGAAGCAGGGGCGGGTCAGCCGATGGCCTGACCGGATAGCCCGCCGGCATGGTCAATGTCGGCGCGCAGCGCCTGCTCCAGCTTGCGGCTCCACGCCAGCCAGCTGCGGTTCACCTCCAGCCCCCGTTCCAGTGACAGGCGGGCGAATACCAGTTGCGGCTGCACCGCGGTGTCGAGGCTATCGAAGAAGGCCTGGTACCTGGCCAGGCCGTCCAGGTAGCGCTGGTACTTCTCGCGCAGGGCCAGCAACTCGTCAAGCAGTGGCCGTTTGTCCGGCATCAGGTGCGCGGAAGCCACCTTGACCATGAAGGCGTCGTTGTACTTCGGTGGTCGCGCCGGGGTGGCAAGGAATGCCTGCATGGCGTTGCGGCCGTTTTCTGTCAGCCGGTAGAGCTTGCGGTCCGGTTTGCCCTCCTGGGCCCGGGGCTCACAGGCCAGCAGCCCTTCGGCATGGAGCGTTGCCAGGTCACGGTAGATCTGCTGGTGGCTGGCGTTCCACAGGTAGCCGAACGAGCCGCGAAAGCCCTTGGCAATGTCATAGCCACTGCTGGCACCCGAGGCCAGGTAGACAAGCAGGACATTGCGCAGCGACATGGATGCTCCATTTGTTTACCGGGCTTGCCGGCAGGCAGCCAGGGGCGTAAAAGTATATGCAACAAGTTGAATATATTTGCCGGCTGGATGCAAGCCGGCGCGGGAGGCGACATGAACGAGATGGCCAAAGTGCCCTGGCGTAATCCCCGGCTGGCGCATGTGGGCGGCTTTGAGGCGCTTGATGAGGAGCAGGCCTACTGGATCGACAACCGTGACATCCGTGGCCAGATCCCTGCCAGTGTGCGCGGAACCTTTTTCCGTATTGGCCCGGGGCGCAACCGGATCGGCAATGATGTCTTCGGGCACTGGTTTGATGGCGACGGCATGCTGCATGCGCTGACGTTCGATGCGCGCGGCGCCTGGTACCGCAACAAATATGTGCGCACGCCCAAGTACCTGGATGAAACCGCCGCGCAGAAAATCGTTCATCGCAGTTTTGGCCATAACGCGCCCGGTGGGGTGCTCAGGAACATTGGCCGGCCGCCGGCCAACTGCGCCAATACCAGCCTGGCCTGGCACGGTGGGCGGCTGCTGGCCCTGTGGGAAGGCGGGCGACCGTGGCAGCTCGATCCGGTGACCCTCGATACCGTGGGGGAATGCTCATTCAACGGCAAACTGGGCTTTCTTGATGCCTTCAGCGCCCATGGCAAGATCGACCCGGACAGTGGTTGCTACTACAACCACGGCATGGGTGTGGGCAAGAAGGGCCCCCAGATCTCGGTGTACCGCATCGACCCGGACGGCAAGCTGGTGGCCCGTAGCGCCTTTGCGATCAAGCTGGCCGCGTTCGTGCATGATTTCGCCCTGGCAGGCGATTACCTGGTCTACTTCGTTCACCCGGTGGGTTTCAGGAACCCGCTGCCGTTCATGTCCGGCTGGAAGGCGTTCAATGACTGTGTCCGCTACAACCCGGCCTGGGGCATGGAGGTGCATGTGCTGAACAAGCACACCCTGGCGCCCGTGGCCCGCTTCGAGCTGGATCCGTTCGTGGTGTTCCATTTCGGCAACAGCTGGGTGGAGGGCGACGAACTGGTGATCAACCTGATGCGTTTTGAGGATTTCGCTGTCAATGAAACGCTCAGCGACATTTTTCATGCCGAGAACAGTGACGGTGGCCGTCCCTGGCAGTACCGGCTCAACCTGGCCACGGGGATGCATGAGCATGCGCCCCTGCCCATGCGGCATGAGGGCGAATTCCCGCAGTGGGACTGGCGGTTCACCGGCCGCAGGACCCGTTTCCTTTACGGCGCTACCCTGATGGATAACGGTACGCCAGGCTTCTTCAACGGTGTGCAACGGCTGAACATGGACACCGGTGAGGTCACCGAGCACGACTTTGGCGATGGCTGGTACACCTCGGAGGCCATGTTTGTGCCCGAAGGCGATGCCGAGGGTGATGGCTACCTGGTCTGTGTGGTTTATGATGCGCGCCGGCACCGCTCCGAGGTGCGCCTGCTGGATGCGCGCCAGCCGGGCCTGCCGGAGGTGGCGGCCGTGCCGCTGCGCCGGCATGTGCCGTTCGGCTTTCACTGCGGCTACGTCACCGACAGCTTCCTGCCGCAGGCGGATTGAGCCAGCGCCAGCATTCATGCCTGATTGCGGCGTGAAAGCGCTTGTGTTGGCGCAGGTGCTTCGGTAGAATTCGCGCTCTCTTGGCGGTAGTGACGTCTGACGTGGCTACCCTTAACCCCGTAACTATTTGATTTTGGGGCAGGTTTTCATGAGCACCTACAGCGCGAAGCCGGAAAGCGTCAAGCGCGACTGGTTTGTAGTCGACGCAGCGGGCAAGACCCTGGGTCGTCTGGCCACCGAAGTGGCAACCCGTCTGCGCGGCAAGCACAAGCCGGTTTATACCCCGCACGTGGACACTGGTGATTACGTTGTGATCATCAATGCCGAAAAAGTGGCGGTCACTGGCAAGAAAGCCAGCGACAAGATGTACTACCACCACACCGGCTTTCCGGGCGGCATCAAGGAAGCGAGCTTCGAGAAGCTGATCGCGCGCAAGCCCGAGAAAGTGATCGAGCTGGCCGTGAAGGGCATGCTGCCGCGCAACCCGCTGGGTCGTGCCATGTACCGCAAGCTCAAGGTTTACGCGGGTTCCGAGCATCCTCATGCGGCCCAGCAGCCGCAGCCGCTGGAAATTTAAGGGGTCAGTCCGATGGCAACAGCAGCAGCAAATTACGGCACCGGCCGCCGCAAGACCTCCGCGGCACGTGTGTTCATTCGTCCGGGCAGCGGCAGCATCACTGTCAATGGCCGTCCGCTGGACAAGTTTTTTGGTCGTGAAACCGCCCGCATGGTGGTTCGCCAGCCTCTCGAGCTGGTGGAAATGACCGATCGTTTCGACATCGCGGTCACCGTCGCTGGCGGTGGTACCACCGGCCAGGCCGGTGCCATCCGTCACGGCATTACCCGTGCACTGATGGAATATGACGAGACCCTGCGTGCGGCACTGCGCAAGGCTGGCTTCGTCACCCGTGATGCCCGTGAGGTTGAGCGCAAGAAAGTGGGTCTGCACAAGGCGCGTCGTCGTCCGCAGTTCTCCAAGCGTTAAATTCACGCTGTATCGTCAGGAAAGCCCGGCAATGCCGGGCTTTTTTGTGCCTGAAAAAAGGCGCAAAAGGCGCTCTTCAGGGCAAATCCCGGTTGTCAGGTATGGGCTTTTTCATTACCATTCGCAGCGCCTCAGCCGCACCCTGTATTTCTGTCTCCGGACCGGACGCGGGGTGTGTAACCGCCTGTAGCCGCGAGGAAACCCTCCGGCCGCTTGGATCACCCGAGCGTGGGATCTAAGGGGAGAACATCTCAATGAGTAATGACGGCGTAAACACCAGCCGCCGCACCTTGCTTATCGGCGCCACCGCCGGTGTCGCAGCAATCGGTGCAGGATTTGTTGCAGTTCCTTTTGTGAAGTCCTGGCAACCCAGTGCCCGGGCCAAGAATGCCGGCGCACCGGTGAAGATCGATATCTCCAAGCTCGAGCCGGGCGGTCGCGCCCAGGTAGAATGGCGGGGCAAGCCCATCTGGGTGGTTCGCCGCACTGAAGAGCAGCTGGCCAAACTGCAGGCTCTGGATCCTGACATGCTGAAGGACCCGGATAACACCGCTGACCAGCAGCCGCCCTATGCCAGCAACGTCTATCGTGCGATCAAGCCCGAGTATGTGGTGCTGGAAGGTGTCTGTACCCACCTGGGGTGCGCACCGTCCTACATCAAGACGTCCAGCGAGAACCTGCCAGAGGGTGGCTTCTTCTGCCCGTGTCACGGGTCCAAGTTTGATTTCTCCGGCCGCGTGTACAAGAACGTGCCCGCCGCCGCCAACCTGCCGGTGCCGCCGCACTCCTACCTGAGTGAGTCTGTGGTGATCGTTGGCTCCGAAGAAGGGGAGACCGAGGCATGATGGGAATGATCAATCGCACCATTGACTGGGTAGATGCACGTCTGCCCGTGGTTGAAGCCTTCCGCAAGCATATGTCCGAGTACTATGCGCCGAAGAACTTCAACATCCTCTACTACTTTGGCGTGTTCTCCATGGTGGTTCTGGTCAACCAGCTGCTCACCGGCATCTGGCTGACCATGTTCTACTCGCCGTCTGATGCCTTCGCTTCTGTCGAGTACATCATGCGCGACGTGCAGTACGGCTGGTTGATTCGTTACCTGCACGCGGTGGGTGCCTCGGCGTTCTTTGCCGTGGTCTACATCCACATGTTCCGCGGCCTGATGTATGGCTCCTACAAGCCGCCGCGCGAGCTGGTGTGGATCTTCGGCATGCTCATCTACGTGGCGTTGATGGCGGAAGGTTTCCTTGGCTATGTGCTGCCCTGGGGCAACATGTCCTACTGGGGGGCCCAGGTGATCATTTCCCTGGCCGGTGCCGTGCCGTATGACATGCTGCCGTTCATCAATGATGCGGAAGGCAAGGAAATCGGTGAGGCCCTGGTGACCTGGGTGCGCGGTGATTACCTGCTCTCCGAAGCCACCATCAACAAGTTCTTCGCCCTGCACGTGGTAGCCATTCCGCTGGTGCTGGTGGCCCTGGTGGTGCTGCATATCCTGGCCCTGCATGAAGTGGGCTCGAACAACCCGGACGGCGTCGAGATCAAGCAGACCAAGGACGAGAACGGTATCCCCAAAGACGGTATTGCCTTCCATCCGTACTACACCGTCAAGGACACCATGGGCATTGTCGTGTTCATGGCCGTGTTCCTGACCGTGGTGTTCTTCTTCCCGGACGGCGGCGGCTACCTGCTGGAGCGCCCGAACTTCGAGCCGGCCAACCCGCTGAAGACCCCCGCGCACATTGCGCCGGTATGGTACTACGGGCCTTACTACGCCATGCTGCGGGCCACCACCCTGGAGTTCATCTTCAACTCCAAGACCTGGGGCCTGATTGCCATGGGTGGTGCCATCGTCATCCTGTTCCTGGTGCCTTGGCTGGACCGTCATCCGGTCAAGTCGATCCGCTACAAGGGCTGGGTCAGCAAGCTGGCAATGGCACTGTTCGTGGTCGATTTCCTGGTGCTGGGTTACCTTGGCACGCAGCCGGCCACCGAGCTCAAGAAGAGCATCGCCCAGCTGGGTACAATCTACTATTTCGCGTACTTCCTGGTGGTGCTGCCCTTCGCGCACCGCTTCGAGAAGTCCAAGCCGGTACCTGAGCGTGTTACGGGGGGAGCGCACTGATGAAAAAGCTAGCTGTAATCATTCTGGCGCTGGTGCCCTCGCTGGGTCTGGCTGCTGGCGGCGGGAATAACCCCTACATCGTTGATGCGCCGGTGAACCACAAAGATGTCGTGTCCCTGCAGAAAGGGGCTGCGCTGTTCGTCAACTACTGCATGGGCTGTCATGGCATGAAGTATGTGCGCTACGAGCGCCTGGCCAATGACCTGAATATCCCCGTGGAGATGGCGCAGAAGCATTTCAACTTCACCTCGGACAAGCCGGGTGACCAGATGGCCAACGCCATGCCCGAAGAGCAGGCCAAGGAATGGTTCGGCGCCGCGCCGCCGGATCTGTCCCTGACTGCCCGCCTGCGTGGTGAGGACTGGGTCTATTCGTACCTGATCAGCTTCTACGAGGACGAGACCCGTCCGTACGGTTACAACAACCATGTGTTCGACATGGTTGGCATGCCGCACGTGCTGGCAGGCATGGAGCAGGAGCTGGGCGAAGATGAGTTCAAGAAGGCGATGGCCGACCTGACCAACTTCCTTGGTTATGCTGCCGAGCCTGTGCGCCTTGAGCGCGAAAGCCTGGGCAAGAAGGTGCTGTTCTTCCTGTTCCTGCTGTTTATTCCGGCCTACCTGCTGAAGCGGGAATACTGGAAAGACGTACACTGATAATCTGCAGTAATCGGACAGGCAGGGTACCCGCGAAAGCGGCTACCCTGTTTCCGTTTCAGGCCACCTCAGGAGAGACCTACCAATGGGTGTTGTCACCAAGCGTTCCTCAATGACCTTTTTCTCGGATCCGACGGATCACTACAGCCACCGTGTGCGCATCGTGCTGGCGGAAAAGGGCGTCACCGTGGACATCGTCGATGTGCAGGGCAACGACAAGCCGGAAGACCTGGCCCAGCTGAACCCGTACAACGAAGTGCCAACCCTGGTGGATCGTGAGCTGACCCTGTTCCAGGCCAACGTGATCATGGAATACCTGGATGAGCGTTTTCCGCATCCGCCGTTACTGCCAGTGTACCCGGTTGCCCGTGCCCAGAGCCGCCAGCTGATCCATCGCGTCGAGCGTGACTGGTGCGTGCATGTGGATGCCCTGGTGCGCGGCACTGAGAAAGAGGCCACGCTGAACAAGCGCCGCAAGGAACTGCGCGAGACGCTGATCACCGTTGCTCCCCTGTTCGGTGAATCGCCATTCTTCATGAACGAGGAATTCACCCTGGTGGATTGCGTTGTGGCACCGATCTTCTGGCGCCTGCCGTCACTCGGTGTGGACCTGCCGGCGAAGCAGTGTGCGCCGCTGCTCGAGTATGCGGATCGCATGTATGACCGCGACAGTTTCCAGGCCAGCCTGACCGAGCAGGAACGCGAAATCCGGTATCCGCTCTGATCCATGAGCGATTCAATGACATCAAGCCGTCCGTATCTGCTCCGGGCCAACCAGGAGTGGATAGCGGACAACGGCCTGACCCCCCTTATTCTCGTTGACGCCAGTCACCCGGACGCCGAGGTGCCGGTGGAGTATGTCCAGGACGGGCGTATCGTGCTGAATATCTCCCTGTCGGCCGTGTCTGACTGGCAGGCGGACAACCAGCGGCTGTCATTCAGCGCCCGTTTCGGCGGCGTCCCGCGCCAGCTGGTGGTGCCGGTGGAGGCTGTGCTGGCGATTTACGCCCGTGAGAACGGAAAAGGCATGGCCTTTGGTCCGTCCGAGGAACCGGATCCGGAACCTCCGCGGCCCGATGCGGACAAAGAGTCGGGTCAGGTGAGTGACCGGCGGTCCCACCTCAAGGTTATCAAGTAACATCCGGGAGCCTCCATGCTGAAACAGTACCCACGCCTGCAGCTGCTGTTATGGCCGGTGCTGGTCTTCTTTGTCGCCTTCGTGCTGATGCGCGCCGGTTTTTATGCCTGGTTCCTTGAGGGTGCCCTGCAACAGCCGCTGTCTGTGCAGGTGGAGGCATGGTTCATTGGTGTACGCTTTGACCTGCGGCTGGCGCTGATACTGGTCCTGCCGCTGGTGGTGATCAGCTGGTTGCCGGGGCTGATCGGCCTGCGCGGCCGTTTCGGGCGCTCCCTGGCGCTGGTGTGGGTGGTGCTTTCCTCCCTGTATGTGGTGTTCACCTACATCGTCGATTTTGCGCACTACGCCTATCTTGATGAGCGGGTGAACGTGTCAGTGCTGCGATTCCTGGAGGATGGCACCGATTCATTCCAGATGGTGTGGGAGTCCTACCCGGTTATTCCCCTGTTCCTGGTCCTGTTTGCCCTTTCCTACCTGTTCTATCGCACAGCGCGCGGGGCGATCCAGCGCTTCTGCCAGAGTGAGGCCACAGGTATTTCCTGGGCCGGATGGGTAACCGGCGGCGTCAGCGCTGCACTGGTGGTGTTCGGATTGATGGGCAAGGTGGGCAGCACCATTCCGTTACGGTGGAGCGATGCCTACTTTGCCAACGACATGCAGGTGGCATCCCTGGCGCTGAACCCGGTGTTGTTCTTTTTCGATACCCTGTCGCACCAGACCAAGGCCTATGACGAGGAAATCCTGCGCCAGCATTATGCCGAGGTCGCGCGTTACCTGTCTGTGGATGAGCCGTCGGAGCAGACGCTGACCTTCTCACGCAAGCGCGAGGGGCGTGACTGGGCGGGACAACGTCCGAACGTGATCTTCATCCATGTGGAGTCCATGGGCGCCAATCGCCTGGGTGTGTTCGGCAATGAAACGGGGGCGACCCCTAACCTGGACCGCCTGGCCCGGGAGGGCGTACTTTTCAGCAACTTCATGGTGCCCTCCAGTGGCACCGCGCGCACGGTGTTCGGCCTTGTTACCGGCATTCCGGATGTGTCGTGGGGCGGGACCACGGCGTCCCGCAATCCGCTGATCGTCGACCAGTACACGCTGGTCAATGCCTTTGAGGGTTACAACCGTCTGTATTTCATCGGCGGCAGCGCTGGCTGGGCCAACATCAAGGGCGTGCTGGAAACCAATATCGACGGGCTGGAGCTGTGGGAGGAGGGCGACTGGCAGGCGCCAGCGGTGGACGTATGGGGTATCTCTGATTTCAATCTTTTCCGGGAATCGCACCAGCGCCTGAAGAAGCTGCCCAGCGACGAGCCTTTCGTTGCCTTTATCCAGACCGCCGGCAATCATCGTCCCTTTACCATCCCTGACGAAGACAATGGCTTTGTTGTCGACCCGGCAGATAGCGAGCACGTGCAGAAATACGGTTTCCTGGATGTTGACCAGTACAACGCGGTGCGGTTGCTGGACCACAACATTGGTTACTACCTGGACAAGCTGGTGGCGGGTAGCTGGTATGAAGACAATACCGTGTTCGTATTCTATGGCGATCACAATGACCGCTCCCTGCGGTCCGTGCACATGGGTTACAGCGACAGACTCTACCTGGACAAGCACCATGTGCCCCTGATCATCTATGCGCCGGGGCTGGTCAAGCCGCAGCGTCTGGACGCGCCGGCGAGCCTGGTGGACGTGATGCCGACCGTGCTGGGCCTGGTCGGGCTGCCTTACGAAAACCGCACTATGGGGCGTGATCTCTTCCGCGAGCATGAACGTCGCTACGCGCTCACCTTTGGTGGCGACCGGACCAACCACCCGCTGCTGGGACTGCTGGGCCCGGACTTCCATTTCTACATGCACCACGATGCGAGTGATCCACGCTTGTACCCGCTGGATGAAGAACTGTATTTCAAGGATAACCGTGCCGAGCAGTATCCGGCAGTGGTGGCGGAGCGCACCGATACGCTGATGGGGCTGTACCAGGCCGCCCGCTATATGCTCCATCACAACCGTAACGAGGCGCACGGCGCCGGCAGGCCAGCCAGCGCGACGCCGTAGACGGCTCAGGGGTTATCGATATACTCGATAATCTTGACGATCTTCTGGACGCCGTAGACCTTCTGCACCTCAGTGACGACCGCTGCCGCCTCCTCCCGCGTCAGCAGGCCCATCAGGTAGACGATGCCATTCTCGGTCACCACCTTGGTCCGTCCTGCCGGCGCCTCGCCAGCAAAACTCAGGCGTGACTTGACCTTGGTGGTCAGCCAGCTGTCATTGATGCGTGCCAGTCCGGAGCCGGCGCCGACCACTTCCAGTTCATTGTGCACATGACGCACATTGCGGATGCGTTGCGCCAGTTGTCCTGCCTGGGTGCGCAGGTCGTTGTCTGCCACCTGTCCAGCCAGCAGCACGTTGCGATTGTAGCTCACCACCACGATATGCTGGTTTGCCAGCGGTTCCCCGGCGCGTTTCAGGTTTACCCGCGTCTTGGTTTCGATGGCCTGGTCTTCAATGGCCGCCCCAAGGGTTCGCTTGCCATGGTGGCGATCCATGGGTTCGCCCGAGAACGGCGCGATCATGGAGGCGCAGCCGGAGGTCAACAGGGTGGTCATCAGCATCAGTGATGCCAGCAGGTAACGCATGATCAGTCGCCTCCGAACAGTTGCGTATCGATAAAGTCGCACAGGGCATGGATGACCAGCAGGTGGACTTCCTGGATCCGGGCGGTGGATTCGGCAGGGACCCGGACTTCAACGTCGCCCGGCGCGTGCAGGGCTGCCATCTTGCCGCCATTCTTGCCGGTCATGGAAACGATCTTCATGCCACGATCGTGGGCCGCCTGCATGGCCTGGATAACGTTGGCAGAGTTGCCGCTGGTGCTGATCGCCAGCAGCACATCACCCTCATTACCCAGGGCGCGGATCTGCTTGCTGAAGATTTCGTTGTAATGGTAGTCGTTGGCGATCGATGTCAGCGTGGAAGAATCCGTCGTCAGTGCCACGGCCGGCAGGGCGGGGCGTTCACGCTCGAAGCGATTGAGCAGTTCCGAGGAGAAGTGCTGTGCGTCACCCGCAGAGCCACCATTGCCACAGGTGAGAATCTTGCCACCATTGAGCAGGCATTCGATCATCACCTGGCCGGCTGCCTCGATGGTTTCCGGCAACTCTTCTGCCGCTTTCATCTTGGTTTCAATGCTGTCGGCAAACAGTTGCCGGATGCGTTGCACGTTCATGCGTCAGTGTTCTCCCAAAAATGCATTTTGTATCCACTGCATCTCAGCAGTGCGGCCGTGCCCGTTGATGGCAAGGACATCAAAGCGACAGTCTCGCTCAGCCAGCGCCGGACGTGAAGCGAGGAATGCACTGGCTGCCATGCCCAGTCGCCGTTGCTTGGCCCTGGTTACCGATGCCACGGCGCCACCGAACGCATTCGAGGCGCGCTGACGGACTTCAACGAAAACCACCGTCCGCCCCTGGTGCATGACCAGGTCCAGCTCGCCGTGACGGCACTGCCAGTTGCGGGCCAGGGTGGTCAGGCCCTGCCGCCGTAGCCAGCGTTCTGCCAGCTGCTCTGCTTCAGTCCCCCGCTGGCGGGATGATAACGCTGGCATTGTCGTCCGTATGTGCCTGTCCGGTGCCGGCAACCACAGGCACGCGTTGAGGCTGGCCATTGGCGAACCAGGCCCATTGCAGCTTGCGCACCAGGTTCTGGTCAGCATCCATGCTCAGCTGCCCGGTAACGCCGGGCAGGAAGCTGTCCGGCATGGATTGCAGCAGCGGCAGTCTGGCATGCAGCCGGTAGGCGTCAACGCCCAGTGCGAACAGTCGCTCGAAGCGTCCGTGGCCTTCCGGCCATACATTGTTAGCCAGTCGATGCAGTTCCGATTCGCCGTCCAGCAGCCAGGGGATGTCGACAAAGCGCACGCCGTTGAGGTCGCTGTCACGGCTGGGAGAGGGTGAGCCCGCATAGATATGCGACGTGGCCATCACCGGCAGGTCCGATGCGTAATGGAAATTGAGGGCTGGCTTGAGCTGGCGGGCCTGTTCCGTGTTGGCGACCATGAAAACCACATCAATGTCCTGCCGCCGGCGCGGTTCGAACTCGACGGCTACCGGCGCATAGCGGCGCAACTGGCGTGCCCGGGCTTCGCTCTGGCCGAGGTTGAGCAGCTGGCGGGTGGACGCGGTGGCGTCATCGCCAAAATCATTCAGTGTCGTTACTACGCCACCTCCGGCGCTGAACTCTGATACGAATGCATTGGCAACGCGCATGCCCCAGTCGCCGTCGGGGTGCAGCACTGCAGCCAGCTGCATCCCCTCCAGCAACGCCTGTCGTGCCACCTGGCGGGCTTCGTCCTCCGGCGACAGGCCGAAGTGGAACAACTTCGCGTCCGTGTTGGCGCTGTCGACATAGTTGAGTGCCAGTGTGGGCACTGTCAGTCCGCTGGTTTGTGCCAGCCTCGCCGCCTGTTGCTTGTCCAGTGGGCCGATCACCATGCCCGCGCCGGCCGCCGTTGCCTCGTTGTAAAGCGCCAGCACATCGCTGGTGGAACTGTCGAGGAACAGCAGGGTCGGCACCGGGTGACCCTGGTTCAGGGCGCTGTAGTAGGACGCCATGATGCCGTCACGGATGGCGGCAGCCGCTGGTGCCATGGGGCCATTCATGGGCAGCAGTACCGCCACGGAGCGTGGCCGGTTGCGCACGGCCTTGCGTAATCCGGAGATCATGCCCGGCAGGTTGCGCGCGGCGGCATGATCCGGCCAGCGCTGTTGCCAGCCATCAAGGTTGCGGATCTGTGTATCGATGTCGGCCAGCGGGTCGCGGTAGATCATGGCCAGTTCCAGCCAGCCGTCCAGGGCGTCGCTGCTGGTCACGCTGCGCGCATCTGCGAGGGTGTCGCGCGGCAGCAGCATCATCTGTGTCCAGATCATGCGCTGGTTGTAGGCCTGCTGCTCGTCGGGCAGGAGCTGGTTCACGGATACGCGTTCACGCAGGCTCGCCAGCAGGTCACCGTCCAGGGTCAGGCTGTCGGCGCGTAACAGGGCAATCCGTGTGCGCAGGCTGTCTTCGCCGGTAGCGCCTTCTGCCGCGCTCACCCGTGGTTGTGCCAGCAACGCCAGGGCGGCCTTGCTGTCCGGCAGGGCGAGCAACAGTTGTGCCCGGATGATCGCCCAACGCAGCAGGTTGTCGCCGTCCAGACGGCGGTCGTCCGCCACGGCAAGCAGTTGCCTGGCCGCATCAATACGGCCCTGTTGCAGGTAGGCGCCGGCCCAGGCCACGGCCGTGCGGTCACGCTCGCTGGCCTCAAGCAGGGTCAACTGACGCAATGACTCGTCGGCACTGGCGGGTGCCGCCGCCACCGGTGCCTGCTGCCCGGTGGTGTCTGTTGCTGTCTGGCGGGTGGTACAGCCGGCCAGCAGGGCGGTGCTGAATGCGATGACCAGCAGCCAGCGCAGGCTGCCGGATCCGTTGCGGCGGCGGGCCGGGTGGGAGCTGTGTGTCGGGGAGGTCCGGGCGGTTGGCATCTATTCCACGGTCGAGTTCGTAAATTGAAGCCGGTATTGTATGGGCCTTGCTGATGCTTATCCATGTCATTACGGCTGGCCTGTGCGTCAGAGCACGCACCGCAGGTGCTGTCGCCAAATGGCGTGAGCGCCTGCAGGTCATGGCCCAACACCAGGAATAGACCCGATGGCCGGCACTTTGTTCATTGTCAGTACCCCGATCGGCAACCTGGCCGACTTTACCGAACGCGCCCGCGAGGTGCTCGCACAGGTGGATGTGGTGGCCGCGGAGGATACCCGCACCACCGGGCGCCTGCTTGACAGTGCCGGTGTGCGCGCCCGGTTGCTGAGTTACCACGACCACAATGAGGAAAGCCGCACGGTGCAGCTGCTTGAGCGGCTGCTGGATGGCGACAATGTGGCGCTGGTGTCTGACGCCGGCACGCCGCTGATCAGCGATCCCGGCTACCGCCTGGTGAAAGCCTGTCATGAGGCGCAGGTGCCGGTGGTGCCCGTGCCCGGTGCCAGCGCGCTTCTCGCCGCCCTCGTGGTGGCCGGCCTGCCCACCGACCGCTTCCTGTTTGCGGGGTTCCTGCCCGCCAAGGGCAAGGCCAGGGAGCAGGCGCTGGAGCAGCTGGCCGCTGAGCCGGTCACCACTGTTGTGTATGAGTCGCCGCGGCGGCTGGTGTCGCTGGTGGAGGGGTTGTGCCAGCAATGCGGCGGCGAACGTCAGGTCGTGCTTTGCCGGGAGCTGACCAAACGCTTCGAGACGGTCATCTCCGGCAGCCTTGCCGACCTGGCCGCGCGACTGGCGACAGACAGTGACCAGCTGCGCGGCGAGATGGTACTGGTGCTGTCGCCGGCACCGGCCGCCCGGACCGCCGATGCCGACCTTGTACCACTGGCACGCCTGTTGCTGGCAGAGCTGCCAGTGTCGCGGGCGGCCCGTGTGCTGGCGCAATGGACTGGCCGGCCGCGCGCTGAAATGTACAGAATGCTGGAGGCATTGTGAGGTAGAATGTCGGCCGACCGGCCAGACAGTCGCTGGCGGCTTCGGCTGCTGGAGGAAAGTCCGGGCTCCGCAGGGCAGGGTGCCAGGTAACGCCTGGGGGCAGCACCGGTGACGGTGCTGTCACGGAAAGTGCAGCAGAGAGCAGACCGCCGATGGCGCCTTTCTCCGGAAAGGCTGCACAGGCAAGGGTGAAAGGGTGCGGTAAGAGCGCACCGCGCCCCTGGCAACAGGGGTGGCACGGTAAACCCCACCCGGAGCAAGACCAAATAGGGTTCCAATGGCGTGGCCCGCGCTGGAACCGGGTAGGTCGCTAGAGGTCCGTGGCGACGCGGATCCCAGATGAATGACTGTCCACGACAGAACCCGGCTTATCGGCTGGTCACCTTGGGGCTGCAGTGTCGGCAACGGCGCTGCAGCCACCATTTACTTTTTATCTGCAATATAGAATATCCTTCCGTTTTTTAAGTCCAAAATATTCTAGAAGTTAAAGTGAATTATCAGGTGCAAGGCGCACTTGCATGATTCTTATGATGAAGTGCAAACGCCACCCTTTGCCACTCCTCCCCACATGCCATGCTCATGGGCTTAACTGACTGAAAAGAAAGAGCTTTTGCCCTGTTTGCAGGCCTCACGTTTGCTTGACTTGCGTTCCTGCGAAGGCCTATTGTGTCGCTTAGTGGAGAAAAGTGGGATGAAGTGGGTAAAAGGTGCATTCCAGTGGCATTAATGCACCCGGCCCACCAACGAGGGGAAGCACATGTTCAGTGGCCGTACAGCCCTGACACTGGATGCAAAAGGTCGGCTGGCCGTACCGACCCGTCAGCGCGAGAAGCTCAATGCTTCCTGCGGTGGCCGCGTCGTGCTTACCCAACACCCCTGGGACGCCTGTCTGGCGCTCTATCCCGAGCCGCAGTGGGAGGACATTGCCCACAAGGTGGCTGAGCTGAGTGACGCCGATGTCGCCGTGCGTCACCTCAAGCGTCGTTTTCTTGGCCAGGCTGTGGAGCTGGAGCTCGACGGCAGTGGCCGCATCCTGGTTCCTGGCGAGTTGCGGGAGCTGGTGGGACTGGATCGCAAGGCGATGCTGGTCGGCATTCTGCATCGTTTCGAGATTTGGGCCGAAGACGCCTGGGCGGCCGAGCAGGCCAGTCTGGCGGATACCGGTGAAATGCCTGAAAGCGTCAAGTCACTGGCGTTCTGAGGGCCCCGGGAATGGCACAGGAAGGTAATGCTCACAAACCCGTGTTGCTGCGGGAGGTTCTCGACATGTTGCCGACGCATGCCAACGGTTTCTATATCGACGCCACTTTCGGGCGGGGTGGCCACAGCCGCGCGTTGCTGGACGTCCTGGGTGCGGAGGCCTGTCTGGTGGGCATTGACCGCGACCCGCAAGCGGTGGCTGCCGGACGGGAACTGGAGCGGGCTGAGGCCCGCTTTCACATTGTGGCATCACGGTTTGACTGTATTGATCGCGTCGCCAGTGATGTCGGCCGGCCGCTGGATGGTGTGCTCATGGATCTGGGCGTGTCTTCGCCGCAGCTGGATGATCCTGGTCGTGGATTCAGCTTTCTCCGCGACGGGCCGCTGGACATGCGCATGAATCCCGAGGAGGGCATCAGCGCGGCCGAGTGGTTGGCGCGCGCAGAGCGCGATGCGATAGCTGATGTGCTTTACCAGTTTGGTGAGGAACGTCGGTCCCGGCGGATCGCACGGGCCATCTGCGAACAGCGTGAACAGCAGCCGATTACCCGAACCACGGAGCTGGCTGCATTGGTGGAGCGTGTGCTGGGACGCAGTGAGACCGGCAAGCATCCGGCGACACGCACATTCCAGGCGATCCGGATATTTATCAATGGCGAGCTGGACGCCCTGCAGTTGGCGTTGGCACAGGCGGTGGATGCGCTGCAGCCAGGTGGCCGTCTTGCCGTGATCAGCTTTCACTCGCTGGAGGACCGCATCGTCAAGCATTTCATTCGGGATGAAAGCGGTCGCGCACCCGTGCCGCGGGGTTTGCCGGTGTTGCCGGATGCACCGCCGGTGCGATTGCGCAGTATTGGCAAGGCCGTGCGTGCCGGGCGTGAGGAAGTGGCTGTCAATGCACGGGCGCGCAGCGCTGTTTTGCGTGTCGCCGAGCGGGTGGCGGCCTGATGCATAGCCAGCCGTTCCTGGAGCCGTTGCTGGTGGTGCTGATCGTGATGTCGGCACTGGCAGTCAGCTGGAGTGTTCATGAAACACGCCGTCTGACGAGTCAGGCCCAGCAGCTGCAGGGAGAGCATGACCGGCTGCAGACCGAATGGGGACAGTTGTTGCTGGAGCACAGTACCTGGGGCAGTTATGCCCGGGTTGAACAGATGGCCCGGCAGCAACTGGGAATGACATTGCCGAAACCGGAACAGACGGTGCTGGTGAATCCATGAAGAAGCCTGTGAAAAAGAAAGTGGGCAACACCTCGTTGCGTTTTCGTTTCCGCTTCCTGGTCGGATTCTGGCTGGTGTGTGCCTGTCTGCTGGTGTTCCGGGCCGTTGACCTGCACGTCATGCAGCACGATTTTCTCGCCCGCCAGGGCGACATGCGCAACCTGCGCATTGAGCCCCTGGCGGCACACCGGGGTGTGATTACTGACCGTGACGGCCGGCCACTGGCAGTGAGTACACCGGTGACGACGCTGTGGGCAAATCCGCGCGAAGTGATCGAGAACCGGGAGCAGTGGTCCCTGCTCGCGGGCAATGATGTGCTTGATTCGGCTGAACTGGCACGCCGTGTCATGCCCTACTCGGAACGTGAGTTCATCTACCTGGTGCGGCACCTGGCGCCAGAGCAGGCGCGAAAGGTGCTCGATGCTGGTGTGCCAGGCATCTACTCGCTCACCGAGTACCGTCGTTACTATCCGGCCGGCGAAGTCGCTGGTCACATCGTCGGCTTTACCAATATTGATGATGTTGGCCAGGAGGGTATTGAGCTCTCCATGGAGCAGACCCTGCGCGCCCACCCGGGCAAGAAGAAGGTGGTGCGCGACCTGCTCGGTCGCGTGATCCAGGACATCGAGATTCTTGAGCCTGCTCATTCCGGCAATGATGTTCGCCTGAGTATTGATCTGCGCATCCAGTACCTGGCCTATCGAGAACTGCTCACCGCCGTAAACCGGCACAAGGCGCGCGGCGGTTCGGTGGTGATACTGGACAGCCGCACGGGCGAGATCCTCGCCATGGTCAACCAGCCTGCGTACAACCCGAACAATCGTGCCGGCCTGGCGCCAGCGTCACTGCGCAATCGTGCGGTGACTGATGTTTTCGAGCCCGGTTCCACCGTCAAGCCGCTGACAGTGGCGGCTGCCCTCGAGGCCAATATGGTGACCCCGCGCACGTCTGTGGACACCCGCCCGGGCAGCATTCGTGTGGGCAGCAAGACCATTCGCGACCATCGGAATTATGGTGTCATCGACATCACTACGGTGTTGACCAAGTCATCCAATGTGGGTACCACCAAGCTGGCCCTGTCCATGGATGAGCACATGTTGCCGGCGCTGTTCGAGCAGTTCGGCTTCGGTCACAGCACCGGCATTGTCTTCCCGGGTGAGAGCGACGGCATGCTGCCGCTGCGCGCCCAGTGGCGCGACATCGAGCGTGCCGCCCTGTCTTATGGCTACGGCCTTTCGGTGACCGCATTGCAGCTGGCGCAGGCGTATCAGGTGCTGGCCAACGACGGTGTGCGCATGCCGCTTTCCATGACCCGAGTGTCCCAGCCGGCGGTGGGTGAGAGGGTGTTGCGGGCGGATACCGCGCGCGCCATCGTCAGCATGCTCGAGACTGTGGTCAGCACCGAGGGCACGGCCCGTCGGGCGCGGGTGAATGGCTTTGATGTGGCCGGCAAGACCGGCACGGTGCACAAGCTCACCGAGAACGGTTATGCCGATGACCGCTATACCGGTTTGTTCGCCGGTGTGGCTCCCGCCGATGATCCCCAGCTGGTGGCTGTGGTGGTGATTGATGATCCGCGCGGGGAAGCCTACTACGGCGGTGAAGTGGCGGCGCCGGTGTTTTCCCGGATCGTGACGGGCGCCCTGCGGGCCATGCATGTGCAGCCTGAAAAGACTCCCGGACGCTTTGCTGGCGGTGATTCGCCGGGAGGGCGTACATGAATATGACGCTCTCCGCGCTGCTGCCCGGGACTGCCCTGCCGTCACATCTGGCGGCGGTCGCCGTTCCAGGTATTGCCATGGATACGCGCCGCCTGAATGCCGGTGACCTGTTCATGGCGGTGCCCGGTGAGCAGGTGGATGGCCGTGCTTTCATTCCTGATGCCATTCGTGCCGGCGCCTGTGCTGTACTCACGGAGTCCAGCCAGCAGGTGGTCAATGAGCAGGGTGGCGTGCCGGTGATTGGTGTGCCCGCCCTGCGTGAGCAGGCTGGCGAAATCGCCGGGCGATTCTTTGGCCAGCCCAGCCGTCAGCTGCATTGTGTTGGTGTCACCGGCACCAACGGCAAGTCCAGCTGCACCTGGTTTCTGCGTGATGCGCTGCAGGCACTGGGGCATCCCTGTGCCCTTGTGGGAACACTGGGCATGTCCTTTGATGGCACCCGGCTGGACACCGGGCACACCACGCCTGACGTGATTACGCTGCAGTCGGGTCTGGCCCGCTTCCGGGAGCAGGGCGCCAGTGATGTGGCCATGGAAGTGTCCTCCCATGCGCTGGTCCAGCACCGTCTGTCCGGGGTCGATATCAACATCGCCGTATTCACCAACCTGTCCCGGGAACACCTGGATTATCACGGTGACATGGACGCCTACTTTGCCGCCAAGGCAAGGCTGTTCCAGCTGCCGTCGGTGGCGCATGCCGTGATCAACGTGGCTGACCCTGCCGGCGTCGGGCTGCTGGACGTGCTCGACGAACAGGTCATGGTCACCCGTTTCAATAACGAGGCAGCCGATGTGTTCTGCCTCGCGGCACGCACGGATACCCGTGGCATGTCCCTGGATTTGCGCGTTGCTGATGAGACCATCACTGTGCAGCTGCCACTGTACGGACGTTTCAATGTTGATAACGTCCAGGCCGTGGCGGCCGTGCTGCACGCCATGGGTTATGGCGCCGATGAGATGGCGCCGGCCCTTGCCGCCATGACCCCGGTGCCGGGCCGCATGCAGCGCGTTGTTCGTGGCGATGACTCGGGCCCGACCGTTCTTGTGGATTACGCGCATACGCCGGACGCACTGGAAAAAGCGCTGCAGGCCGTTCGCCAGCACTTCAACGGCCGGGTGCATGTGGTGATTGGCTGTGGTGGCAACCGGGATGCCGGCAAGCGGCCGCAGATGGCAGCGGTTGCCGCAGACCAGGCTGACCAGTGCATCTTTACGGCCGACAACCCGCGCAACGAATCTCCGCAGGCGATCATCGACGAAATGATGGCGGGCGTGCGTGACGCTGACGCAGTTGTTCAGGAGGTCCAGCGTCCCGTGGCCATTCACCGCGCCATTCATGCCGCGGCACCAGCAGATGTTGTCCTGATTGCCGGCAAGGGCCACGAAGGCTGGCAGGAGATTGCCGGCGAGCGCGTGCCCATGGACGATGTGCAACTGGCTGGCCAGGCGCTGGATAGCTACGTGGGAGGTGCTGCGTGAAGCTTTCCCAGGCTGCCACATTGACCCAGGGTCGCGCCGTTGGCGAGGCCATGTTCGAGCGCGTCAGCATCGACAGCCGCCAGGTCCGGCCGGGGGACCTGTTCATCGCCATTCGCGGTGACCGTTTTGATGGTCATGACTATGCCGCACAGGCCTGCGTCGATGGCGCGGTGGCGTGCGTGGTTGACCATGCGATGGAGCAGCTGCCTGCGCAACTGGTGGTTGCTGATACGCGCAAGGCGCTGGGAGAAATTGCCCGTGAGCTGGCGGCTGTCTGTGAGGCGCCGCGTGTGGCGGTCACCGGTAATTCCGGCAAGACCACGGTCAAGGAAATGATCGCCTGCATGCTTGGCGAGGGTGTGCATGCCACGCGTGGCAACTTCAACAACGATATTGGTGTTCCCCTGACCCTGATGGACCTGCGTCCATCCCATCGCTACGCCGTATTCGAGCTGGGCGCCAATGCGCCGGGTGAAATCGCCTGGACCAGCTCGCTGGTCCAGCCCCGCGTTGCGCTGATAACCAATGTGACCGGGGCGCACCTGGAAGGCTTTGGCTCGATGGAAGGTATCGCCGCGGCCAAATCTGAAATTTTCCTCGGCATGTCGCCGGGTGACATCGCCATTATCAATGCCGATGACCGTTTTGCCACAACCTTCGAGCAGGCGGCACACGACCAGAAACTGACCACGGTGCGTGCCGGGCTTGACGCTTCTGCTGACTTCCGCGCCAGCGATGTCCGTGAGACCGCTGCCGGCAGTTGTTTTGCACTCCAGTGTCCGGCCGGACACTTTGAGGTCACAGTGCCGCTGCCGGGCCGTCACCAGGTCAGCAATGCGCTCATGGCGCTGGCTGTCATTGATGCACTGGGCCTGGACCTGGCGCTCGCCATTGAGCGCCTCGCAGACATGCAGGCGGTGGCCGGGCGCATGTCAGTCATGCAATGCCGCAACGGCACACTGGTGGACGATGCCTACAACGCCAATCCGGGCTCGGTGAAGGCCGCCATTGACTGGTTGTCCGGCCGTGCAGCGCCACAGGTTCTGATCCTTGGCGACATGGGCGAGCTCGGGGAAGACAGTGCACGGCTGCACCGTGATGTTGGCACCTACGCAGCCGACCATGGCATCCAGTCCCTGGTAGCGGTCGGCATATTGGCTGGCCAGGCGGCCGAGGCATTCGGCGCCGGCGGGATCAGCCGGGACAGTCATCTGCAGGCCGCGAACGACGCACTGGATGCGCTCGACAACGGCGGCACTGTCCTGGTCAAAGGATCGCGCAGTGCCGGAATGGAAGCTGTCATCACTCACATCAAAGAATCGGGGGGCCGTCACTGATGTTGCTCTGGCTGGCGGAATACCTGGCGCAGTTCGAAAGCGGCTTCCTGGTCGTGCAGTACCTGACCCTGCGCGCCATCTTCAGCGTGCTCACTGCGCTGTTTGTTGCCTTCATGGTGGGGCCGCTGATGATCGAGAAGCTGCGCCACTACCAGGTGGGGCAGGCCATTCGTGAGGACGGCCCGAAAAGCCACCTGTCCAAGGCCGGGACGCCGACCATGGGCGGCGCGTTGATTCTGGTGGCCATCACGTTCTCCACCCTGCTCTGGGCAGACCTGGATAACCGTTTCGTCTGGATCACGCTGGGTGTGCTGGTGGTATTCGGCGCCGTTGGCTGGGTGGATGACTGGCGCAAGGTGGTGCAGAAAAACTCACGAGGCCTGCCAGGCCGGTGGAAGTACCTGTGGCAGTCCGTGGGCGCCATCGGTGCCGCATGCGCACTCTATTTCAGTGCAGAATCGCCGGTGGAAACGCAGCTGATCGTACCGTTCTTCAAGGGCGTGGCTATCAATCTTGGCTGGTTTTACCTGGTGCTCACCTACTTCGTCATCAACGGCACCTCCAATGCCGTCAATCTCACTGACGGGCTGGACGGCCTGGCGATCATGCCGACCGTGCTGGTGGCGGCGGCGCTGGGGATCTTCGCCTATGCCAGTGGTCACGCCCAGTTTGCTGATTACCTCCATATCCCGTACGTGGCTGGCAGTGGTGAGCTGGTGGTCATCGTCGCGGCCCTGTGTGGTGCCGGTCTCGGGTTCCTCTGGTTCAACAGCTATCCCGCCCAGGTGTTCATGGGCGATGTTGGCGCGCTCGCGCTGGGTGCTGTGCTGGGTGTCATGGCGGTCATTGTTCGCCAGGAAATCGTGCTGTTCATCATGGGTGGTGTGTTCGTCATGGAAACCGTGTCGGTGATGTTGCAGGTGGCGTCGTTCAAGCTCACCGGCAGACGCATTTTCCGCATGGCGCCGATTCACCACCACTTTGAACTGAAAGGCTGGCCCGAACCGAAAATCATTGTCCGTTTCTGGATCATTACCGTGATCCTGGTGCTGGTCGGGCTTGCCACGCTGAAAATTCGTTAACCGGAGAAACTGTGAGCGAACCGTTTGATCTGATCATTGGCCTGGGCAAGACGGGACAGTCCTGTCTTCGCTACCTGGTGTCCCAGGGGGAGTCCCCGCGGGCACTGGATACGCGTGCCCAGCCGCCAGGTCTGGCTGAGGTGCGCAAGACGTTTCCCGATACGGAA
Source organism: Alcanivoracaceae bacterium (assembly GCA_029212745.1). Taxonomy (GTDB): domain Bacteria; phylum Pseudomonadota; class Gammaproteobacteria; order Pseudomonadales; family Alcanivoracaceae; genus JARGOL01. Next base: position 133,582 of record JARGOL010000005.1, on the reverse strand, counting down.
ATCCATGTGGGTGGCTTGCGCAGTGACTGGCTGGCACAGGCGCGCCGTTTGATTGTCAGTCCCGGCGTGTCAGTCTCCAACCCGGAAATCAATCAGCAGGCGGCGGATGGCAAGGAAGTCATTGGCGACATCGAGCTGTTCGCGCGTGCTGCGGCAGCACCGGTGGCCGCCATCACCGGCAGCAATGCGAAAAGCACAGTCACTGCGCTGCTGGCTGAAGTGGTAAAGGCCTGCGGCAAGCGCGCACTGGCGGGCGGCAACCTGGGTACTCCGGCGCTTGACCTGCTTGGCCAGGACGCCGAGCTCTATGTACTGGAGTTGTCGTCGTTCCAGCTGGAAACCACCTACAGTCTCGATGCACAGGTGGCCACCATCCTGAATATTTCTGAGGACCACCTGGATCGCTACAGCAGCCTGGGTGATTACATTGCCGCCAAGCAGCGTATCTATGACGGCTGCCAGGTGGCGGTGTGGAACCGCGATGACGATGCTACACGGCCCCAACGGCCTGTGGCCGCGCAGATTACCTTCGGTGCCCACGCCGAGGCGGATTATCACCTGGATGCAGCCCGCGGCATGCTGCTGCGTCGTGGCGAAGACCTGATGCCGGTGGCTGACCTGCAGATCAAGGGCAATCACAACGCGCTGAACGTACTCGCCGTGCTGGCCATGGTGGAGGCGTTGGGCCTGGATGTTGCGCATGCCGTTGATACCATCCGTGCCTTCCCCGGTCTGCCCCATCGTTGCCAGCTGGTGGCGTGCGCGCGGGGCGTGCAATGGTTCGACGATTCCAAAGGCACCAATGTCGGTGCAACACTGGCGGCACTGAACGGTATCGGTCCGGCCATCGCCGGCAAGGTGATTCTCATCGCCGGTGGCCAGGGCAAGGGGCAGGATTTTTCGCCGCTGGCGGCGGCGCTGGCGAGTTTTGTCCGCCACACGGTTCTGATCGGAGAAGACGCAGCGCTGATTGCCGCAGCACTGGACGGACAGTCGGTGGAAATTGCCGCCGACATGGAAGATGCCGTGCGCAAGGCCGCCTTGTCGGCCGAGCAGGGTGATGCGGTGCTGTTGTCACCTGCCTGCGCCAGTTTCGACATGTTTTCCGGCTATGAGGAACGTGGGCAGGTATTTGCGCGCCATGTCGGGGAGGTGGTCCATGGTGCTTGACCGCTTCGCCCTTTTTGATGCGCCACGTGACCAGCTGTTGCTGGTGGCCGTGGGTTGCCTTGCCCTGATGGGTCTGGTGATGGTGACATCGGCTTCCCTGCAGATTGCCGAAACACGACTGGGCTCGCCGTTCTACTACGCGCTGCGGCATGGCTTCTTCCTCGGCATGGCGGTCATGGCCGGTGCCACGGTGTATCTGTTCGTGCCCTTCAGCCTGCTGGAAAAGCTGCGTTACCCGGCGCTGTTCGCCTCACTGGTGGTGCTGGCACTGGTGCTGATGCCGGGTATCGGCCGGGAAGTGAATGGCTCGCAACGCTGGATCAGCCTGGCCGGTTTCAATGTGCAGCCCTCGGAGCTGGCCAAGCTGGGCTTTATTGTCTACCTGGCCGGCTATATCAACGAACGTCAGCAGGAGCTCCGCGAGCAATGGCAGGGGTTCCTGCGTCCGCTTGGCTTGCTGTCCGTGCTTGTGCTGCTGCTGCTCATGGAACCGGATTTCGGGGCCGTTGTGGTATTGGGTGTGGCTGTCATGGGCATGCTTTTCCTCGGTGGGGTGCCGACCCTGCGTTTCCTGCTGGTGGGCCTCGCTGCTGTCATGCTGGCGGCACTGGTGGCCGTCGCCCAGCCCTACCGGGTGGCGCGGCTGATGTCCTTCCTGGATCCCTGGGCCGACCAGTTCGGTGGTGGCTACCAGCTGACCCAGAGCCTGATTGCATTTGGCCGCGGTCACTGGACCGGCGCCGGCCTGGGCAACAGTGTCCAGAAGCTGTTTTACCTGCCGGAAGCACATACCGACTTTGTCTTCGCCGTGTCTGCCGAGGAGCTGGGTCTGCTCGGGTCGATGATCATGGTGTCTTTGTTTGCGCTGGTGTGCTGGCGCATCTTCCGTTCCGCCATTGCCATGCTTGAAGCGGGCGATCTGTTCCGCGGCCAGGTGGTGCTGGGTATCGGCCTGGTACTGGCCGGCCAGGCGTTTATCAACATGGGCGTCAACATGGGTCTTCTGCCCACCAAGGGACTGACCCTGCCATTTGTCAGTTACGGGGGGTCCTCGCTGGTGGTCTGCGCCGTGATGCTGGGACTGGTGTTGCGCGCCCAGCGAGAGTTTGAACCGGCATCCCCGCGCCGTCGTCCGGCCGGAACGGCCCGAAGGAGGCGCCCATGACCGCCACCGTATTGATGATGGCCGGCGGCACTGGCGGCCATGTATTCCCGGCGCTGGCAGTGGCGGAGCAGCTGCGCGAGCGCGGTTTTGATATCCAGTGGCTGGGTGCCGAAGGTGGCATCGAGAACCGGCTGGTGCCTGCTGCCGGCTTTTCCCTGCATGCGCTGTCGGTCACGGGCGTGCGTGGCGGTGGTGCGATGCGCAAGCTGAAGGCGCCCTTCATGTTGCTGCATGCTGTCTGGCAGGCACTCGCCGTGATCCGTTCCCTGCACCCGGTGCTGGCGGTGGGCTTCGGCGGCTTTGCCAGTGGGCCTGGTGGCCTCGCGGCGCGCCTGTCACGGGTGCCGCTGGTTATTCATGAACAGAACGCGGTGGCCGGGCTGACCAATCGCTGGTTGTCGCGAATGGCTGCAGCTGTGCTGCAGGCGTTTCCGCAAGCGTTTGGTGACAGTGCACAGACGGTGGGTAACCCGGTACGCCGCGATATCGTCGCCCTGACTGATCCGGTGCAGCGCTATGCCAGCCATGAAGGCCCCCTCCGGGTGCTGGTGGTGGGTGGCAGCCAGGGGGCCCTGGTGCTGAACCAGTCGCTGCCGGCGGCGCTGGCAGCGCTGCAAGCACACCAGCCGTTGGCGATTCGCCACCAGTGTGGGCGTGGCCGTGAGGACGAGGCGCGTACGGCGTATCAGCAGGCCGGCCTGGATGCACAGGTCAACGCATTTATTGATGACATGGCGGCCGCCTATGACTGGGCCGATCTGCTGGTCTGCCGGGCCGGGGCGCTGACCGTTTCCGAAGTGGCGGCTGCCGGTGTGGCTGCCATCTTTGTGCCACTGCCTTCGGCAGTGGATGACCACCAGAGTCAAAATGCCGCCTGGCTGGCTGATGAGAACGCCGGCTGGGTGCTGCCGCAAGCACGTATGAGTAATGACATCCTGATTGAAATCCTGGGCGCCGGCGTATCCCGGCAGGACCTTGCTTCTGTAGCCCGGCGGGCGCGAGCCATGGCTGTGCCGGACAGCGCCGAACAGGTGGCAGACATGTGTGAGGAGGTGCTGCGTGGCTGAACAGGACCTGATTCACGTGGTGCCGGAAATGCGCCGCATTCGCTGCATCCATTTTGTCGGCATCGGTGGTGCCGGTATGTGTGGCATTGCTGAAGTGCTGCATAACCAGGGCTACACCGTCAGCGGTTCCGATATACGCACATCGGCAGTGGTACAGCGCTTGCTGGACATGGGCGTGCGCGTGGAGATCGGCCACCGGGCAGAGAACATTGGCGAGGCGGACGTGGTTGTTACCTCCACAGCGGTGGGTGGGGAGAACATCGAGGTAAGTGCTGCCCATGAGCGCCGCGTGCCGGTGGTGCCGCGCGCCGAGATGCTGGCCGAACTGATGCGTTTCCGCCATGGCATTGCGGTTGCGGGCACCCACGGCAAGACCACCACCACATCAATGATCGCGTCGATACTCGGCCGTGCCGGCATGGACCCGACGTTCGTGATTGGCGGTCGCCTGAACAGTGCCGGAACCAACGCACGGCTGGGCCAGAGTCGCTACCTGGTTGCCGAGGCGGACGAGTCGGATGCGTCGTTCCTTCATCTGCAGCCGATGGTCGCCATCGTCACCAATATCGATGCGGATCACATGCATACCTATGACGGTGATTTTTCCAGGCTGGAAAACACCTTCATCGAATTTCTTCACAACCTGCCTTTCTATGGTGTGGCAGTCATGTGCATTGATGATCCGGTCGTGCGGGAATTGCTGCCCCGCGTCAACCGCCAGGTGATTCGCTACGGGTTCAGTGACGAGGCAGACATTCGTGGTGAAAATGTCCGCCAGAACGGCATGACCACGCAATTCACGGTGATCCGCAAGGAGGGCGCTGCGCTGGATGTGAGCCTGGACATGCCCGGGCGTCACAATGTACTCAATGCGCTGGCAGCCATTGCCGTGGCAACGGATGAAGGTGCGTCCGACGATGCAATTATAGAGGGTATCAAGGCTTTCACCGGTGTCGGACGCCGCTTTGATGTGCTTGGTGACTACCAGCTGCCGGAAGGCAAGGCGATGCTGGTGGATGATTACGGGCACCATCCCACTGAGGTGGCTGCCACCATTGCGGCTGTCCGCGAAGGCTGGCCCGACCGGCGTCTGGTGATGATGTTCCAGCCGCACCGCTACACACGGACCCGTGACCTGTATGAAGACTTTGTCAGGGTGCTGTCCGGCGTGGACGCGCTGCTGATGCTGGAAGTTTACGGTGCCGGTGAGGAGCGCATTCCGGGCGCGGACACCCGGGCCCTGTGCCGCAGCCTGCGACAGCGCGGCCAGGTGGAACCCATTTTTGTCGAAGACCCGGAGCGGCTGCCCGAACTGCTGAAGCATACCCTGCGTGACGGTGACATTTTCATCACCCAGGGTGCGGGCGATGTTTCCGGAATCGCGCGGCGACTGATGGAGGAGCATGGCAATGGCTGACTCCAATCGACAGCTGGCAGCTGATGTACGTGCGCTGGGCCGCATAGCGGTGCTTGCCGGCGGGGCGTCGGCGGAGCGTGACATCTCCCTGAAAAGCGGCAACGCGGTTCTGCATGCGCTGCAGTCCCTGGACGCCGATGTCACCCTTGTTGATCCGTCCACAGAGAGCCTTGATGTCATCAAGACCTATGACATCTGCTTTGTCGCCTTGCACGGTCGCGGCGGAGAAGATGGCGTCATCCAGGGGGCACTGGAATTCGCCGGTGTGCCCTACACGGGTTCCGGTGTCATGGCGTCGGCCATTGGCATGGACAAGTCGCGGACAAAATTCATATGGCGGGGCGCCGGCCTTCCCACGCCCGCATTCTATGTTGACGGCCGTGAGAGCATCTCGCTGCCGTTCCCGGTGATGGTAAAGGCGGCCCATGAGGGTTCCTCCATCGGCATGTACAAGGCAGACGATGCCGACCAGCTGGCTGCCGCCATCGCCGATGCGCGTACCCATGATGATGTGGTCATGGTGGAGCGCTGGATCGACGGTCCGGAATTCACCGTGGCGGTACTGGGCGATCTGGCGTTACCACCGATCCGCCTGGAAACGCCCAACAGTTTTTATGACTACCACGCCAAGTACGAGGCCACCACCACCCAGTACCTGTGTCCCTGCGGCCTGGCGCAAGACGAAGAGGACGCCCTCAAGCGCCTTGCCCTGGATGCGTTCGCAGCGGTCGGTTGCAGCGGCTGGGGCCGGGTGGATGTGATGCAGGATGCGAACGGTGAGTTTTCACTGCTGGAGGTGAATACCGTGCCCGGCATGACAGATCACTCCCTGGTTCCCATGGCTGCGCAGGCCGCCGGCATGGACTTTGCCGAGCTGGTGGCACGAATCCTGTTGCTGGCAGGAGGGCACAAGCGATGAGCAAGACGGTGAAACTGCGCGGCGCACGTCGGTTACAGGAAAAGCAGCGCCGGCCGCTGGCAGAACGGCTGAGCCGGACAGCGCCGCTGGTGCTGGCCGGGGTGATTATCTGTTTCGTGATTTCCGGGGTCATTTACCTGCCCCGGGTTATGGATGCCTATCCGATTGAGTCGGTACAGGTGGAAGGCGTCAAGGACCAGCGGCGCCAGCAGGAAGTGCGCGTGGCGCTGGCCGAGCTGGTCAGTGGCGAGAACTTTTTCAGCGTGCCTTTGCGGCAGATGTATGCGCGCGCTGCGGCCATCAGCTGGGTGGATGATGTCGAGATTCGCCGCGAGTGGCCGAATCGTCTGGAGCTGAGAATCACGGAGCGTGTGCCCGTGGCGGTATGGAATGAATCAGCACTGGTGTCCAGTTCCGGTCAGCCATTCAAGGGCATCGGCAAGTACAGCGTGGAAACCCTGCCGGCCTTGTTCGGCCCGGAGGACCGTCTGGCAGCGGTGATGGACTATTACCACAGCATGAGCAAGCTGCTGGCGTCTTCAGGTCTGGTGATCCGTCGCATGGCAGTGGATGCCCGGTTGACGGCAAGACTGGAGTTGAACGACGGCATGCGGGTAGTTGTTGACCGGGAGCAGTATGCGCGCAAGCTGCGGCGTTTTTCCCGGCTTTATGAGACCACGTTGAGCGCGGACAGTCGCGGCGTGGCCAGTGTGGATCTTCGTTACAGCGACGGTGTGGCCGTTGCGTGGCGTGATCCTGCTGCATCGGAATCGTGAGAGAGAGCTAGATACCATGGCAAATACAGCGGGCGAAAAAATGTTTGTCGGCCTGGATATCGGCACTTCCAAGGTGGTGGCCATCGTCGGGCAGTTGTCAGCCGATGGCAGCATGGACGTGGTCGGCATCGGATCTCATCCGTCCCGGGGTATGCGCCGGGGCGTGGTCGTGGATATCGAGGCCACGGTGCGCTCCATCCAGCGTGCGGTGGAAGAAGCGGAATTGATGGCAGGCTGCCAGGTGCACTCCGTGTACGCAGGTATTGCCGGCAGTCATATCCGCAGCCTCAACTCCCACGGCATGGTGGCCATTCGCGATCGCGAGGTCATGCAGACGGACATTGATCGCGTCATCGATGCTGCCCAGGCAGTGGTCATTCCGGCCGACCAGAAAGTGCTGCATGTTTTGCCCCAGGAATTCATCGTCGACAACCAGGAAGGCGTCCGCGAGCCGATTGGCATGAGCGGTGTGCGACTGGAAGCCAAGGTGCATCTGGTGAGCTGCGCCGTGAACGCGGCACAGAACATCGAGAAATGTGTGCGCCGCTGTGATCTTGAAGTGGAAGACATCATCCTCGAGCAACTGGCCTCCAGTTATGCCGTACTCACCGATGACGAACGCGAGCTGGGCACGTGCATTGTCGATATCGGTGGCGGCACCACAGACATCGCCATCTTCACTGACGGTGCCATCCGGCATACGGCCAACATTCCCATCGCCGGCGACCAGGTCACCAACGATATTGCCATGGCGTTGCGCACGCCCAAGCAGCATGCCGATGAACTGAAAATCAAGTATGCCTGCGCGCTGACACAGCTTGCCGGAGCGGATGAAACCATCAAGGTGCCCAGTGTCGGCGACCGCCCACCGCGGACATTGTCCCGGCAGAACCTGGCCGAAGTCGTGGAGCCTCGATACGACGAGCTTTTCACGCTGGTGCAGGCGGAGATCCGGCGCAGCGGCCTGGAAGAAATGATTCCCGGCGGCATCGTGCTGACCGGCGGCTCTGCGAAGATCGAGGGTGCGGTGGAGTTGGCGGAAGAAATCTTCCACATGCCGGTGCGACTCGGTCTGCCACAGGGTGTGACCGGCCTGACAGATGTGGTCAAGAACCCGATTTATTCAACCGCCGTCGGCCTGCTGCTGTATGCACAGAAGCATGAACACGACGTGCGGCCGCCGCGTGGTGCGGGCGGACAGATCGACTGGGTCGAGCGCTTCAAGCGCTGGTTCCGGGGAAACTTTTAGGGCGAAAGCCTGAACCATCTCAACAACAGGGAAAAAGCGGGAGAACGTTATGAGTGATTTAAAATTTACATTGGAGGATGGCGTACCGCACGGCGCGGTTATCAAGGTCATCGGTGTCGGTGGTGGCGGTGGCAATGCCGTCGAGCACATGGTGCGCTCAGCCGTTGACGGTGTTGAATTCATCTGTGCAAACACGGATGCCCAGGCACTGCGCAACGCATCCACGCGTGGCGTGTTGCAGCTGGGTAACCAGGTCACCAAAGGCCTCGGCGCCGGCGCCAATCCCGAAGTCGGGCGCCAGTCTGCCATTGAGGATCGCGAGCGCATTTCCGAGTTGCTGCAAGGCGCGGACATGGTGTTTGTCACCGCGGGCATGGGTGGCGGTACCGGTACCGGTGCTGCGCCCATTGTTGCCGAGGTGGCCAAGGAGATGGGTATCCTCACCGTGGCCGTCGTCACCAAGCCGTTCCCGTTTGAAGGCCGCAAGCGCATGCAGGTGGCAGACAACGGTATCGCCGAGCTGCGCGAGCATGTGGATTCGTTGATCACCATCCCCAACGAGAAACTGCAGGCAGTACTGGGCGGTGGCACGACACTGCTGGATGCGTTCAAGGCGGCGAACGATGTGCTGCTTGGTGCGGTGAAGGGCATCTCTGACCTGATCACCAAGGGCGGCATCATCAACGTCGACTTCGCCGACGTCCGCACCGTGATGAGCGAGATGGGCATGGCGATGATGGGTTCCGGCACCGCAGCCGGTGAAGGCCGGGCCGAGGAAGCGGCCCGCAAGGCGATCTCCAGCCCGCTGCTGGAAGACATTGACCTGCACGGTGCACGTGGCCTGCTGATCAATATCACCGCCAACGCCGATCTCACCCTCGAGGAGTACTACGAGGTCAACAACATCATCTACGAGCTGGCCGGCCAGGATGCCAACATCATCATCGGCACGGCGGTGGACCCGGAGATGGGTGATGACCTGTCAGTCACCGTCGTCGCCACCGGTCTGGGTGCGCAACAGGAACTGAAAGTGGTGCGCGGGGGTCAAGTACCCATGAACCAGAACGGTGACGTCAATTACCGTGAAATGGACCGTCCGGCGGTGGATCGCCAGCGGGCCAGCCGCGAAGCGCAGCAGCCCCGCCAGCCGGCGCGCAGTGCGCCAGCGGTGAACACGGCAGAAGATCTGGATTTCATCGATATCCCGACCTTCCTGCGCCGTCAGGCCGACTGACGGCGCAGCTGCCAATGGTGCGTAAAGGGCGAATCTGGTATTCTCCGCGCCTTTGCGACGAGGACCGCATCCCCCGGGATGCCTGCTGGAATAGCGAAAAACGATGATTAGACAGCGCACGCTAAAAAACGTGATCAGGGCCACAGGCGTAGGCCTGCACACAGGGGAGAAGGTGTACCTGACGGTCAAGCCGGCCCCCGTGGACACGGGCATCATCTTCCGCCGGGTGGACCTGGATCCCGTGGTGGACATTCCTGCCGTGGCGGAAAATGTGGGTGAAACGACCCTGTCTTCCACCCTGGTAAAGGATGACGTCAAGGTGGGTACCGTTGAGCACCTGCTTTCGGCCATGGCCGGGCTGGGCATCGACAACGCCTTCGTGGAGCTGTCGGCGCCGGAAGTGCCGATCATGGATGGCAGTGCCGGTCCGTTCGTTTTTCTGCTGCAGTCAGCGGGTATCAAGGAACAGGAAGCGGCGAAGAAGTTCATTCGCATCAAGAAGCAGGTCACTGTGGAGCAGGAAGGTAAAACCGCGACCTTCGTGCCCTTCGACGGCTTCAAGGTGTCCTTCACCATCGAGTTTGACCACCCAGTGTTCAAGGGACGCACCCAGACCGCCAGTATCGACTTCTCCTCCACGTCGTTCGTGAAGGAAGTGGCGCGCGCCCGTACGTTCGGTTTCATGCGTGATATCGAGTACCTGCGCAGCCAGAACCTGGCGCTGGGCGGCAGTGTGGACAACGCCATCGTGGTGGACGATTTCCGTATCCTCAATGAGGACGGCCTGCGGTACGAGGACGAGTTCGTCAAGCACAAGATGCTGGACGCAATTGGCGACCTCTACCTGCTGGGCTTCAGCCTTATCGGGGAATTCCAGGGATGCAAATCCGGCCATGCGCTCAATAATGCCCTGTTGAGAGAGCTGCTGGCGCGGGAAGATGCCTGGGAAATCGTCACGTTCGAGGATGCGACCAAGGCGCCGATCTCCTACATGAAGCCGGTGCTGGCAGCAGAATAAACCGGGTTCCCGTCCGGTTGTTGAGTAAAAAGGCCTCGAAAGAGGCCTTTTTATTACTCTTTGAGGTTTGTGTGCGCTTACTTATCGCCGGATTCAGCCAGCCTGGCCAGGCGCTCCAGTGCCGCTTCCAGGCGAGGATGGTCGGCCTGTTCTGCCGTGGCGCGCAGCAGGGGCGCGGCGCCCGGCGGCATGGCCGGTCCGGCGGGTGCTTTCGGCTGGCGGTTGCCGGGCTGGCTGCGCGCCAGACTGATGCGGAAATCCGCCATGCCCGCCTGTCGGGCCAGCCGTCGGGCGTGAAAGCGCACGATCTGGGCCACAGCGTTGTTGTCCACGGTCAGTACCAGGCAGTTATCGGCAATGGTCATGGTGACCTTGCCGGCCAGTGCTGGCGGCAGTTTTGGCAGCGCGGGGCGACCCGCCGCCGGGCGCTGGCGGGCGTGACGCAGTAGTGTGCCCAGCCGTGACGAGGCGCTCAGTACGTCGGAAAGTGCTTTCGGGCCGGTTGCGTTGCTCATAGGTATTTCTTAGGATATCCGATCTGACATGAAAAAAAATGTTAAGTTTTCGGCCTAAGCCCCTGCTTTGAAAAGGTTTTGGCCCCTTGAGCTGCAACGAATGAATATCATCATTCTGAACAACAAGCGCGGTCACTCGCGCACCGTCCACCTGCCCAGGCGCCTGCCATGGCTGCTCTTCGGGCTTATGGTCGTGGTCCCGATGGCCTTCGGCATGGGTGGATGGTACCTGATGCAGTACCTGGATGAACCCCTGTTCAGCGACCAGGCGGCCCAGCAGTGGCGTCTCGAGGTCAAGCGGAACAAGGAAGAAGTGGGCAAGCTGCGCCAGCGCACTGATGAGGAGCTGCGCGCCCTGACGCTGCGGCTGGCAGACATGCAGGCGCGGCTGGTGCGCCTGGACGCCCTCGGCGAACGACTGGTGGATGTGGCCGGTATCCGTTCGGACGAGTTTGATTTTGGCATGGGCCCCGCCATGGGTGGCCCCGAGAGTCGTGAAGACGGTGGTGACAGCTACCAGGCACCGGCGTTTTCCGACGCCCTGGATGACATGGTCGCCACGCTGGAGCGCCGCGAGCAGCAGCTGGATATCCTCGAGAGCCTGCTAAACAACCGTCACCAGGAGCGTCAGGCCGCGTTGGCCGGCCGCCCGATCTCGCGCGGCTGGATGTCATCGCGTTACGGTTACCGCACAGACCCGTTCAACGGCAAGCTGGCCATGCATAAGGGCGTGGATTTTGCCGGCAAGGACGGTTCCGACATTGTTGCCACCGCGTCCGGTGTGGTCACCTATTCCGGCGAGCGCTGGGGTTACGGCCTCATGGTGGAAATCAATCACGGCAATGGCCTGTCCACCCGCTATGGTCACGCCCGGGAATTGCTGGTCAAGCCCGGCGATATCGTCAAGCCCGGCGCTGTCATTGCCAAGATGGGCTCCAGCGGCCGGTCCACCGGGCCGCATGTGCACTACGAAGTGCTTCGCAACGGCCGCCAGGTCAATCCGCAGCCCTATATCTACCGTCCGCGGCATTAAAGCCGCAGTCCCCCGGCCGGTGCTTTCCGGCTGATCTCCCTGCCTTCGGGCACCTTATTTCCATCTCCGTATCCGGGTAGAATGCTGGCTTTTCGAGGCCCCGCCTCGCACCCGGAACCAGTATCAAAACGGGACTATTCATGCTGGCTACTTTCGTCAAGAAGATCTTTGGTACCAAGAACGACCGCGAACTCAAGCGCATGGGCAAGCTGGTCGAAACCATCAACGAATTTGCTGACAGTGTCGCGCAACTGGATGACGCGGCACTGGCGGCTCGCACCGCCGAGTTCAGGAAGCGCTTTGAAGAGGGCGCGACACTCGATGAGCTGCTGCCTGAAGCGTTTGCGGTGGCCCGCGAGGCCGCCACCCGGGTGCTGGGCATGCGCCATTTTGATGTACAGCTGGTGGGTGGTCTGTCGCTGCATGAGGGGCGTATCTCCGAAATGCGCACCGGTGAGGGTAAAACGCTGACGGCGACGCTGCCGGCTTACCTGAATGCATTGTCCGGTGGCAGCGTGCACATCGTCACAGTGAATGATTACCTGGCCGAGCGTGATGCCAACTGGATGCGGCCGTTGTATGAATTTCTCGGCCTGTCTGTGGGTGTGGTTTATTCACAGCAGCCGCCCGATGAAAAACGCGAAGCCTACCAGGCCGATATCACCTACGGCACCAACAATGAATTTGGTTTCGACTTCCTGCGCGACAACATGGTTTTCCGCCTGGAAGACAAGGTTCAGCGCGGTCTGCACTTCGCCATTGTCGATGAGGTGGACTCCATCCTCATTGACGAGGCGCGTACGCCGCTGATCATTTCCGGGCCGGCCTCTGACTCCTCCGAGCTGTACATGCGCGTCAATCAGCTCATTCCCCGGCTTGATCGTCAGCAGGAAGAAGATGACGGCGACTATTTTGTCGAGGAGAAGCATCGCCAGGTTGAGCTGACCGAGGCGGGTCACCAGAAAGTGGAGCAGTTGCTGATCGACAGCGGCTTGCTCAAGGAGGGCGAGAGCCTGTATGCCCCCCATAACCTGCAGCTGCTGCATCACGTGCACGCAGGGCTGAAGGCGCACGCCCTGTTCGCCCGCGACAAGGACTACATCGTGCAAAACGGCGAAGTGGTCATCGTTGATGAGCATACCGGGCGTACCATGCCGGGCCGTCGCTGGTCCGAGGGTATCCACCAGGCGGTGGAAGCGAAGGAGAACCTGAAGATCCAGCAGGAAAACCAGACGCTGGCCTCGACCACGTTCCAGAACTATTTCCGCATGTACGACAAGTTGTCCGGCATGACCGGCACGGCGGATACCGAAGCGGCAGAATTTCGCCAGATCTACGGCATGGACGTGGTGGTTATTCCCACCAATCGTCCCATGGTGCGTATCGATGCCGAGGACCAGGTGTTCCTGTCGCTGGACGAAAAGTTTGATGCCATCGTCGATGCCATCCAGGAGTCGGTGGAAAAAGGGGCGCCGGTTCTGGTGGGCACGGCAACCATCTCGGCGTCGGAATACCTGTCCCGGCGTCTGGAAAAGTCGAAGATCAAACACCAGGTACTGAACGCAAAGTTTCACCGCAAGGAAGCTGAGATCATTGCCCAGGCAGGTCGCCCCGGTGCCGTTACCATTGCCACCAACATGGCTGGTCGTGGTACCGATATCGTCCTCGGCGGCAATGCCCAGGAAGCCATCAAGCGGCTCGAGAATGCCACCGACGAAAAGATTGCCGAGATCGAGGAGCAGTGGCGCCAGGATCACGCCAAGGTTATGGAAGCCGGCGGCCTGCATATCATCGGTACCGAGCGGCATGAGTCCCGTCGTATCGATAACCAGTTGCGCGGCCGGGCCGGTCGCCAGGGTGATCCGGGTTACACCCGTTTCTTCCTGTCCATGGAAGATGACCTGATGCGGATTTTCGCATCAGATCGCATTCGCAACCTGATGCGTTCCCTGGGTCTTGAGAAAGGCGAAGCCATCGAGCATCGCTGGGTGACCCGTGCCATCGAGAACGCCCAGCGCAAGGTGGAAGGCCGAAACTTCGATATCCGCAAGAACCTGCTGGAATACGATGACGTTGCCAACGACCAGCGTCGCGTGATCTACAGCCAGCGCGACCAGATACTGGAAGCTGACGAGCTGTCTTCCAGCGTCACGTCCATCCGTGAGGATGTGGTCCGTGATGTGGTTCACCAGCACCTGCCGCCGGGCAGCATGGAGGAACAGTGGGACATTTCCGGCCTCGAGAAAGTGCTGGAGGCCGAGTTCCAGTGCCACGCCACCATTGGTCGCTGGCTGGATGAGGATTCGGATCTGCACATTGATGGCATCATCGAGCGCCTGGTGGCACAGATGCAGGCGGATTACGAGGCCAAGGAAGCGGCGTTGGCGGGTCGTAATTTCGAGCCCGAGGAAATGCGCAAGCTGGAGAAGCACCTGATGTTGCAGGTGCTGGACCGTCACTGGAAAGAGCATCTCGCGAGCATGGACCACCTGCGCCAGGGGATTCACCTGCGCGGTTATGCGCAGCGCAACCCCAAGCAGGAATACAAGCGCGAAGCCTTCGAGCTGTTCCAGACCATGATGAACCAGATTCAGCACCAGCTTATCCGTGTGCTGCACACCCTTGAGCTCCGCCGTGACGATGAGCTCCAGCAGCTGGAGCAGCAGCGTGCCGAGGAGGCACGCCGTCAGGCCGAGGCGATGAAGGCGCAGACACCTGACCTGCCCCCGGTACAGCCAGAGGGGGCAGGCGGTGAAGCGGCGCCGGCGGCTGCCCCGGAGGTGCCGCAGACGGTCAAGCGGCAGACCCGCAAGGTGGGGCGGAATGAGCCCTGTCCGTGCGGCTCCGGCAAGAAATACAAACAGTGTCACGGCAAACTGGAGGCCTGATCACTGATGGATACGTTGCAATGGTTGCCGGTGCCTGGTGTCCGCCTGGCGGCAGTGAAGGCAGGCATCAAGAAGCCAGACCGGCTCGACCTTGTCGTGCTTGAGCTTGCTGACGGTGCCCACACGGCCGGTGTTTTCACACGTAACCGGTTCTGTGCGGCGCCCGTGCATGTGGCACGCAAACACCTGGGCAGCGGCAATCCGCGCTATCTCCTCATCAACACCGGCTACGCCAATGCCGGTACCGGAGAGCGTGGCATGGCCAACTGCCAGGCGACCTGCGACATGCTGGCGAAGGCTGCGGGATGCTCACCGGAGCAGGTGCTGCCGTTCTCCACTGGCGTGATCGGTGAGCAGTTTCCCCTGCCACCCTTCGAGCGCGGCATTCCCAGGGCATTGGAGGCGTTGAGTGCCGACAGCTGGTCAGACGCCGCACACGGCATCATGACCACTGATACACGCGCCAAGCTGGCGAGCGTGCGTCTGGAGCTGGGTCACGTGCCGGTAACCATCACCGGCATGGCCAAGGGCTCGGGCATGATCAAGCCAAACATGGCCACCATGCTGGGTTTTGTCTGCTGCGATGCACCCGTGGCGCCGGCCCTGTTGTCAGCGTGGTCGGCACAATTGGCTGACCAGAGCTTCAATCGCATCAGCGTTGATGGGGACACATCCACCAACGATGCCTGCATCCTGGTTGCCTCGGGTGCTGCCGATATGGACGAGATTGTTGATGCCGCTGATCCACGCGCTGAGGCATTGTTCAGTCATTTGCGTGAGGTCTATGTGTCGCTGGCGCAGGCCATCGTCCGTGACGGGGAGGGCGCCACCAAGTTCCTGGAAATACGGGTCACAGGAGCCGCCAGCGATGCAGACGCACGTGTGGTTGCCGAGACCGTGGCCCATTCACCGTTGGTGAAGACGGCGCTGTTCGCCAGTGATCCCAATTGGGGGCGCATTCTTGCCGCCGTAGGCCGGGCACCAGTGACTGCCCTTGATGTCGACGCGGTGTCCATTCGCCTGGGCGATGTGCTGATTGCTGAGCGTGGCGGCGTGGCAGACAGTTACCGGGAAGAAGCGGGCGCGCGGGTCATGGCAGAACAGGATATCGTGTTGTCCATTGCTGTCGGGGATGGCAATGGCGAGAGCATCGTCTGGACCTGTGACTTCAGTTACGACTACGTGCGCATCAACGCGGAATACCGTACCTGAGTTGTGATGAAGCGCCTTGATGTAGTGGCCGCCATCATTCGTGACACCCGGGGTCGGGTACTGTTGAGCCGGCGGCCGGCAGACAAGCACCAGGGCGGCTTGTGGGAATTTCCCGGCGGCAAGGTGGAGCCGGGTGAGTCGCCTGACCAGGCACTGGCCCGGGAAATTGATGAAGAACTCGGGCTTGCCGTTGCCCGCAGCCAGCCTTTCATGACCATCAGTCACGATTATCCGGAGCTGTGTGTGCGCCTGATGTTTCGTGACGTGGTGCAGTGGTCCGGTGAGCCCCACGGCCGCGAGGGGCAACCGGTCACCTGGCAGCCGTTGGACACGCTGCAGGCGCTGGATTTTCCCGAAGCCAACCGTCCCCTGTTGTCCGCCCTTCGCTTACCCGACCAGATACTCATTCTGCCGGCGGACTTGCCGTCACAGTGGCCGCAACGTTTGCAGGCGGCACTGGCAGTGGGAGCGGGTATGGTATATCCGCGCCGGCACACTGACGCGGCACTGCTTGCCGATATTGCCGCCCTCTGTCGCCAGGCGGGGGCCAGCCTGATGGTGGCTGATGATGCCGCCCTGTGTGCCCGTGTCGGGGCCGATGTCCTGCATCTGACACACCGGGTGCCGTCACCGCCGGCGGACTATCAGGGGCTGCTGAGCGTGGCCTGCCACGACGCGGGCGAGCTGCGTCATGCCGCTGACATTGGTGCTGACATGGTGCTGTTGTCGCCTGTGCATGCGACCCCGACACATCCCCATGCCCCGCCCCTGGGCTGGCAGTCCTTTTCGTCGCTGGCGCAGGGACAGCCTTTTGCCGTCTATGCCCTGGGCGGTGTTTCCCCGGCCATGCTGATGCAGGCACGCGAGGCCGGTGCCCGCGGTGTCGCTGGTATCAGCGCCTTCTGGTAACGGCGTCAGTCGAAATCGAGATCGTCCGGCCCGGGTGGGTCACCCGGGATGCTGTTGCGCTCTGACGCCCAATCACCCAGGTCAATCAGCTTGCAGCGTTCACTGCAGAACGGGCGCCAGGGGTTGTCGCTGCGCCATTGCACCGGCTTGCGACATTGTGGACAGGGATAGATGCGGGGTGTGTCAGCGGGTGTGTTCATGAAGAACGGGCCATTTCCAGGTATTGCGTGTGCAGGTGGTCAAGTTTCTCGTGCAGTTCATGCAGGGAGCCATCGTTGACGACAATGTCATCCGCTTTTTGCCGTTTTTCGGTGCGCGACATCTGCGCCGCGATGATGGCCTCAACCTGGCTGGCGGGTACATCATCCCGGTTTCGCGTGCGCTCGATTTGCAGGGCTTCCGGGACATCGACCAGCATAATGCGATTCGCCATCTGGTGCTGGCTGGTTTCCAGCAGCAGGGGAGAGACCAACACGGTATAGGGCGACTGTGACGCCTGCAGCTGCTGCATGATCTCGGCACCGATGGCCGGATGGGTAATCGCCTCAAGGTCGCGACGGGCGTTGTCATCGGCAAATACGATCTGCCGCAATGCCCGGCGGTCCAGTGTGCCGTCTGCGGCAATCACATCGGCGCCGAAACGTGCCTCAATGGCCTTCAGGGCCGTTTTGCCCGGCAGCACCACCAGCCGGGCAGCCAGGTCGGCATCCACCACTGTGATGCCCTTGCTGGCCAGGTAATCGGATGCGGCAGTCTTGCCACTGCCGATGCCGCCGGTGAGGCCGACAACGAACATGAAGTTTACCTCATAGCAGGATCAGAACTTGAACAGCCCCAGATAGGCGGTGACGATGGTATCCCCCCAGAGCAGGCTGATCCAGCCGGCTGTGGCCAGGTAGGGCCCGAACGGGATGCCCTGTTGCCGCTTGATGGCGCCGGTGGTGATCAGGCTGATTCCGACCACCGCGCCCACCACGGAAGACAGCAGCAGTACCAGCGGCAGCATTTTCCAGCCCAGTAATGCCCCCAGTGCCGCAAGCAGCTTGAAATCGCCGTAGCCCATGCCCTCCTTGCCCGTCACCAGCTTGAACAGCCAGTACACGCTCCACAGGGACAGGTAGCCGGCCATGGCGCCAGTAACGGCCTGTTCCACAGACAGCGGGCTGATGCCGATCAGGGCGGCAAACAGCGCCAGCCACATCAACGGCAGGGTCAGGTTGTCGGGAAGCAGGGTGGTATCAAAATCGATCATTGCCATGGCCACCAGCATCCAGGTGGCAAGCAGGGTGACGGCAAGCCAGGGCCCGTAACCAAAATGGATCGCACAGATGGCAGCGAGGATGGCACTGGTGAGCTCTATGGCCGGATAACGGAAGCTGATGCCCTTGCCGCAGGCGCTGCACTTTCCGCGCAGCCACAACCAGCTCAGCACAGGCACATTCTCGTACCAGCGAATGGCGTGGCCGCAATGCGGGCAGGTAGACGCCGGGCGGGACAGGGTCACGGTGTCAGTGGGCTCTTCCGGCAGTTCCAGGACTTCCCGGGCCTCCGCTTTCCAGTTCTGCTCGAGCATTTTCGGAAAGCGAAAGATCACCACATTCAGGAAGCTGCCTACCAGCAGCCCGACTACAAAAACAAACCCGACCAGGAAGGTCGGGTTGGCTGACAGGGTTTCCAGCAGCAACATGGGCGCGTCAGACCACCGAACCGAGCTGGAAGATAGGCAGGTACATGGCGACGATCAGGCCACCGATAAGCACACCCAACACGGACATGATCAACGGTTCCATCATGCTGGTGAGACCATCCACGGCGTTATCGACCTCAGCCTCGTAATAATCAGCCACTTTTTCCAGCATCGCATCCAGGGCGCCGGATTCCTCACCGATGGCCACCATCTGCAGGGCCATACTCGGGAACAGTCCAGTCACACGCATGGCGAACTGAAGCTGCTGACCAGTGGCGACATCATCACGTACCGCCAGGATGGCATCTTCGTAAACGGTGTTGCCGGCGGCAGATGCACACGCCTCAAGTGCCTCGATAAGCGGCACACCGGCGGCGAAGGTTGTCGACAGAGTACGCGCATACCGGGCAACCACCGCCTTGTAGGCAAGGTCACCGAACAGTGGCGCTTTCAGTGCCGCCCGGTCCATTGCCCGCCGGAATTGCGGTGATCGTTTGTGCAGCTGGGATATGCCAACAATAACGGCGCCAACGATGATCAGTGCAAGAAGCCAATTGGCCACCATCCAGCGGGACATGCCGATGACCATCTGCGTAAACGCTGGCAGTTCGGCACCAAAGCCTTCGAACAGCTCTTCAAACGTCGGTACCACTTTCACCAGCAGGATGCCGGTTACAATGATGGCCACGACCACAACGCTGATCGGGTATTTCAACGCTTTCTTGATCTTTGCCTTCAGCGCCTCACTCTTTTCCTTGTACAGGGCCACCCGCTCAAGCATGGTTTCCAGCGCACCCGATGCTTCACCCGCCTCCACCAGGGAACAGAAGAGGTTGTCGAACTGGTCCGGGTATTTGCGCAGTGCGCCACCGAAGTTGTTACCGCCCTCGACCTCGGCCTTGATGCCGAGAATGATCTCGCGCAGTGAGGAGTTGTCGAGGCCGTCGGCAACGATCTCGAAAGACTGAACCAGTGGCACGCCAGCTTTCATCATGGTGGCCATCTGGCGGGTGAACACGGCGATGTCAGCGGCGGTGACCTTGGGTTTGCCGCCAATGGGCAGTTCCAGCTTCTTGTTGACGCTGTTGGCGGTAATGCCCTGCTTGCGCAGCTCCAGTTTGACAGCGGCCGCGCTCTTGCCGGTTATCTCGCCCTTGACCTTGGTGCCGCGCTTGTCCTTGCCCTTGTAGAGAAAGGTGGCGGTTTTATCCAGTTTTTTTTCTTTCTTCGCCATGGCTTAGTGTCCAGATGTCACGCGATTAACTTCTTCCAGGCTGGTGACGCCACTCATGGCCTTCATCAACCCGGAGCGATGCAAGTCGTTGAAGCCCTCGGCCCGGCACTGGTCGGAAATCTGGATGGAGTTGCCTTCCTCCATGATGATCCGGGCAATGCCGTCGG
This sequence comes from Alcanivoracaceae bacterium, assembly GCA_029212745.1. Lineage (GTDB taxonomy): Bacteria > Pseudomonadota > Gammaproteobacteria > Pseudomonadales > Alcanivoracaceae > JARGOL01. Next base: position 113,922 of record JARGOL010000005.1, on the reverse strand, counting down.
TGATGCGCACGACTTCATAGACACCCACCCGACCCTTGTAGCCATTGTTGCACTTGTCGCAACCCTTGGGGCCGTAGATGGTGAATTCGGTTTTCAGGTCTTCTTCGGTGAACCCCAGCTCCAGCAAAGACTGGTCCGGCACATCCACCGCTTCCTTGCAGTGCTCACACAGGCGTCGCGCCAGGCGCTGGGCAATGATCAGGATTACCGAGGTGGCGATGTTGAACGAGGGCACGCCCATGTTGCGCAGTCGGGTCAGTGTTTCCGGCGCGCTGTTGGTGTGCAGCGTGGACAGCACAAGGTGACCGGTCTGTGCCGCCTTGACGGCGATGCTGGCCGTTTCCAGGTCACGGATCTCACCCACCAGGATGACGTCCGGATCCTGGCGCAGGAAGGCCTTCAGTGCGGCAGCAAAGTCCATGCCCTGTGAGGGATTCACGTTGACCTGGTTGACGCCCTCCAGGTTGATCTCCACCGGGTCTTCTGCCGTGGAGATATTGCGCTCGGGGGTATTGAGAATATTCACACCCGTATAAAGCGATACGGTCTTGCCAGAACCGGTGGGCCCGGTCACCAGGATCATGCCCTGGGGCTTGGCCAGGGCATCCATGTACAGTTTCTTCTGGAAATCCTCATAGCCAAGCGCATCGATACCCATCTTGGCGCTTTCTGCGTCGAGGATACGCAGCACGATCTTTTCACCCCACAGTGTGGGGCAGGTGTTGACCCGGAAATCGATGGACCGCGTCTTGGAAATTTTCATTTTGATGCGGCCATCCTGCGGCACCCGGCGCTCGGCGATGTTCAGTTTTGACATTACCTTGAGGCGCGCTGCGATCTTGCCGGCCGTATTGGCGGGCGGCTTGGCCACTTCCTGGAGAATACCGTCCTGGCGGAAACGTACCCGGTAGGTCTTTTCGTAGGGCTCGAAATGCAGGTCGGACGCGCCGATCTTGATGGCGTCCAGCAGCAGTTTGTTGACAAAACGGACGATGGGCGCGTCGTCGGCACCGCTGGCGCCATCGTCACTGTCCTTGGCCGGCTCATCACCACCGACATCAATATCCTCAAGATCCTCATCCAGCTCGTCGAAGGCGTTGCCTTCTTCTTCGGAGATCATGGCGTCGAGCAGGATGGACAGCTTGTCCTCCTCAGCAACGATGGTCTCCACATTGAGGCCGGTATTGAAGCGGATTTCCTCGAATGCCTGCAGGTTGGTGGGATCCGAGACTGCCACGAACAGGCGGTTGCCACGCTTGAACAGCGGCACCGCGTGGTGCTTGATCAGCAGGTTGTTGTCCACCAGGCCCTTGGGCAGGGAATCGGGCGACATGGCAGTCAGGTCAATCAGCGGGTCGCCGAATTCCTCGGCCGCACTGGCGGCAATCTGCCGCGGCTGCGCCAGCTTGTTATTGACCAGGTAGGCCACCAGGGAGACACGTTCCTTCCTGGCCGCAGCAATCGCCGTGCGGGCCTGCTCTTCCTCGAGGTGGCCATCGCTTACCAGCCGGCGCGCCAGCCCGCTGAGGGAAATATTCGCGCTAGTTTCAGCCATAATCGTCCGATTTTATTAGAAGTTATGCGCCAGGGAAGGCGGGACTCCCCCATCAATCACATCTGACTCTACACAATACCACCGGGCTAGGCTACACCGTGAACGTTCAATATCAGTGGCTTATGTCTCGTTCTTGAATATTCATTTGAGCTGGACGGGCTGCCGGTCCGGGTCACTGCGGCCAGGCCCGGGCCCGGCGTGGCACGTCGGCGGGTGACGCAATCTGTCAGTCTCACGGCGGAGCTGACGCGCTCTGTCACTCTTGCTGCCTCCTGGCGCGCTTGCGAACCAGGGGAATTCTGCGCCGCCGGCCGCCAAAACAGGGCATTGGACCCACTACGAAGAAAGTTGGCCCGGGGTTTGCATTAATCCGTGCAGGTGCGCCCCGGACCGGGGACAAACCAACAACAATTGAGCAAGTATCGGAGACGATTATGAAGCGCATGCAGCAAGGTTTTACCCTGATCGAACTGATGATCGTAGTAGCGATCATCGGCATCCTGGCCGCCGTGGCAATCCCGGCTTACCAGGACTACACCGTACGTTCCAAGGTTTCTGAAGGTCTGGCCTTGGCATCTTCTGCCAAGGTGGGTGTGGCTGAAGCTTTCTACTCCGGCGGTACCGCTGGCGTGACTGCCTTTGCTACGGCGTACAACGGTGACTTCACCGCCACCAAGTATGTAGACGACATCACCGTGACCGACGCCACCGGCGTAATCACCGTGACCTACAGCGCCAACACTGGCCCGGCTGATGGCACCACCATCGTGCTGACCCCGTTCGTTGACGGTTCTGCCCTGGCTGACACCGCTTCCGGTAATGTGGACTGGGCCTGTGCCTCTGCCACCAACACCACCGCAACTGCTCGTGGCTACGCCACCGCAGGCACCGGTTCCCTGGAAGCCCGCTACGCGCCGTCCGAGTGTAAGTAAACTCGAACTCCGCGAAAGCTGAAAAAGGCCGCGTCTCCGGACGCGGCTTTTTTTTTGCCTGTCTGCCGGGCGCCGGGCTGCCTTGCGCGTGCTGTCACTGTGGCATGACGGGAAGCGTCGGGAATGGTCGTTTCTTGACAGGCGGGTAATCGGATGACACTTGTAAATAACTGAAAATAAAGGGCAAAAGTTGGCCCGTTAGTTGCTTTGTTACAGCCAGGCTTGCCAGCCAAAGGAGATAACAAATGAAAAAAGCGTCTGGCTTTACATTGATCGAATTGATGATCGTGGTTGCCATTATCGGCATCCTCGCGGCCGTGGCGATTCCGGCCTACCAGGATTACACAGTGCGCTCCAAGGTGTCCGAGGGCCTGGCCCTGGTTTCATCGGCCAAGATTGCCATGGTGGAAGGCTTCGGCAGTGGACAGATGGTGGGTCTTCAGGCGGCGGCCAACGGTTGGTTGACCGGTTTTACCGCCACCAAGTACGTCACCAATGTGGCCATTGATACCACCAACGGCGAGATTACCGTGACCTTCAGCCCCAACACCGGGCCGGCTGACGGCCAGACACTGGTGCTGACACCGTCCATTAACGGGGCCGTGCTGACGCCGGCAACACCGGGCGGCAACATGGACTGGGCGTGCGCATCCGATACGGCCAACACGGCCACGGCCCAGGGGTTGCCGGCCAGCACCGGGACCCTGCCGTCGCGCTACGCACCGGGTAACTGCAAGTAAGGCCTGTCGACCCACCTTTCCCCGCAGCAGATCCATTGGCCGCGCCCGCGCGGCCGCCTCCCGCTCCGTCAGGCCCGGCGATCCAGGCCGGGTCGCGTTGCCAGAGCTGTCGGCCCCTGGCTGGCCGCACTCGCGCGTACTGTCACATTGATATGACACGGCGCGACAGTAACAATCGATCAATGCCAGTCCTGCTCAGCGAAAGCTATATAAGCCATTGATTAGTAAGTAAAATAAATTGGCACCATAGTTGCAGATCGAGTGTGGTGGGGTTGCTGGAAGAGGGGATAACAAATGCAAAAAGCGTCAGGCTTCACATTGATCGAACTCATGATCGTGGTGGCCATCATCGGTATTCTGGCGGCGGTGGCGATTCCCGCCTACCAGGATTACTCCATTCGCGCCAAGGTCAGTGAGGGACTTGCCCTGGCCTCGTCGGCCAAGATCGAGGTGGCGGATGGCTTCAACACGGACCAGATGAATGGTCTGCAGACCGCAGCCGATTCGTGGTTGGCGTCGTTCCAGCCGACCAAGTATGTGGACGGCGTCAGCATTGATGCTGCTAGCGGCGAAATAACCATAACCTTTGCCGCAGCCACCGGCCCGGCGTTTGGCAGGACACTGGTGCTGACCCCGTCCGTGGGTGGACTGGTGCTTTCAGCGGCCTCACGGGGCTCCATCGACTGGGCCTGTGGGTCAGCGAGTATTACCGTGGCCACGGCGAACGGACTGCCGGCAACGGCTGGCTCGTTGCAGGGGAATTTTGCGCCCGCCGACTGCAAGTAGCGGGCCTTTCCCTCTTCGGTTCCGGGCCGCCCGGCTCAGGCCATGACACGCAGTGACAGGTCTACAGCCTGTACATGCTTGGTCAGTGCGCCGCTGGAAACCAGCACAGGGCGGGGCTGGGCGGGCATGACGCGGAGCATGTCCAGGCTGATATTGCCGGACAGCTCCAGGGCGATGTGCGCAGGTGCCCGCTCGTAGGCGGCCTGGCGAGATGCGTCATCGAAGTTGTCCAGCATGATCTGGTCGGGCCCGGCGGCGATTGCCTCATCCAGTTCTTCCAGGGTCTCCACTTCCACGATCAACGGTTTGCCCGGCGCCAGTTCCCGGGCCCGGGTGATGGCGGCGCTGATGCCGCCGCAGGCGCTGATGTGGTTTTCCTTGATCAGGAACGCATCGAACAGGCCGATGCGGTGGTTGTGACAGCCTCCGGTGAGTACGGCGTACTTCTGCGCCGCACGCAGGCCCGGCAGGGTCTTGCGCGTATCCAGTATGGTGATCTGCTTGCCGGCCACCGCGTCGGCATAGTCACGCGCCAGCGTGGCGACGCCGGAAAGCGTCTGCAGGAAATTCATGGCGTTGCGTTCACCGGTCAGCAGTTCGCGGGCGTTGCCTTCCAGTTCGCAGATCACCTGGTCTGCCGCCAGGGCGTCACCATCATCGGCCTGCCAGTTCAGGCTGACGTGGCCACCCAGCTGGCGGAACACTTCCTCCGCCCAGGGGCGCCCGCACAGCACGCACGGTTCGCGGGTGATCAGGGTGGCACGGGCCTGGCGGTCGGCGGGGATCAGGCCGGCGGTGATATCACCGTCGGCCACGTCTTCCGTCAGGGCTGCCCGCACCGATGGCGCAATACTGTCGCGCACGTACGCCGGCAGGGCAGGGGAGTCACTGCGTTTCACGGTTGAAGTATTCCTTCGACAATTTGACGATCACCGGGCTCAGCGCCAGCAGCGCCACCAGGTTGGGTACGGCCATCAGGGCGTTGAGCACATCGGCAATGCTCCATACCAGGGTCAGGCTGCTGGTGGCGCCCACCATGATCAGGATCACCCAGACGGCGCGGAATGGTAGCACTATCTTCTCGCCAAACAGATATTGCGCACAGCGTTCGCTGTACAGGCTCCAGCCCAGCAGTGTGGTGAAGGCAAACACGGTCAGGCCAGCCAGTACCATGATCTCGCCGGTGTCGCCAAAGGCACGGCTGAATGCCGTGGCCGACAGGGTGGTGCCGGTCTCGCCGGTCTCGTATGCACCGGTGACGACGATTGCCAGACCGGTAATGGAGCAGACGATGATGGTATCCAGGAACGTGCCGAGCATGGCAATGCTGCCTTGCTGGGCCGGGTGTTCGGTACTGGCTGATGCGTGGGCAATGGGTGCCGAGCCCAGACCGGCCTCGTTGGAGAAGATGCCGCGGGCAATACCAAAGCGGATCGCCTCCGCCACCACCGCCCCGGTAAAGCCGCCGGCGGCGGCGCTGCCGTTGAAGGCATCATGGAAGCAGCGCGCCACGGCCGCAGGGAGATCGCCCGCATGCATGGCCAGCAGGACAATGCCACACAGCAGGTACGCCAGGGCCATGGCCGGCACCAGTGCGGTGGCGGTGGCGGCGATACGCTTGATACCACCGAGAATCACCATCCCCACCAGCACGGCGGCGACCACACCGGTAACAATCTTGGGCACATCGAACAGGTCATGCAGGCCATCCGCCACCGAGTGTGCCTGCACCATGTTGCCGATGCCAAAGCCTGCAAACATGCCAAACAGGGCGAACAGGCCCGCCAGCCAGGCGAAACGCGGGCCGAGGCCATTGCGGATGTAGTACATCGGGCCGCCAACATACTGCCCGCTGTGGTCCTTCTCGCGATAGTGGACGGCGAGCACCGCCTCACCATACTTGGTGGCCATGCCCACCAGGGCGATGAGCCACATCCAGACAAGTGCGCCGGGGCCGCCGAGGTGAATGGCGGTGGCTACACCGGCGATATTACCGGTGCCGATGGTGGCTGCCAGGGACGTGGCCAGGGCAGCATAACCGGCGATGGTGCCTTCACCCTGCTTGCGGTGCAGCAATTGGCGAAAGCCGAAGCCGAGTTTGCGCAGGGGCAGGAAACCCAGCATCAGCGTCAGGATGATGCCGGTGGCGCCAATCAGGCCAAGCATCCAGGGCCCCCAGACGATGTCCGAGACCGCCGCGACCATAGCGGCAAAAGACTCTGCGTTATCCGCCACGTGTTATTCCCCCCTTGAAGTGTCCGGCCAAGCACCGGGCCCCTAGGTTAAGCCGATGCCGGGGTGGGCGCAAAACAGTCGGGCGCGGCAATACTTGAGGTTATCCGGTGGTGGCCTAGACTCGGGGCAATGAGTGAACAAGGAGCAGGCATGACGGCAGTACTGACCATGCGGGAACACTGGGTGGAGCAGGCACGCAAGGTGCCGTCGCCGAATTTCGGCGAGCGGCCGGCGGGTGCCGGCGTATCCTTGCTGGTGATCCACAACATCAGCTTGCCCCCGGGCGAATTTGGCGGCCCTTATATCGACGCCTTTTTCTGCAACCGGCTTGAGCCCTCAGACCACCCGTATTTCGAGGAGATCGCCGGCATGCAGGTGTCGTCCCATTTCCTGATCCGTCGTGATGGTGAGCTGGTCCAGTATGTGGCCTGCGACAAGCGGGCCTGGCATGCCGGCCGCTCCTGCTGGCGGGATCAGGAAGAATGCAATGATTTTTCCGTCGGTATTGAACTGGAAGGGACAGACCATGAAGCGTATACCGATGCACAGTATGCTGTACTGGTCGATCTGGTAACGCTGCTGCGTGCCGAGTATCCGGAGATTGCCGAAGACGCACTCACCGGGCACGCCGATATCGCCCCCGGGCGCAAGACGGATCCCGGCGAAGCCTTTGACTGGGCTCGCCTGCAACATGGCCTGGCGAATGCCGGGGAGGATTTGGCATGAAACTGGTTATCCTGCTGCTGGTGCTGGCATTGCGCCGCATGGACATTCACTGGCCGCAATGGCTGGCGGAACATGATCGCATCGGCCGCGTTGCCGGACCGATCGGCGCACGTACTGAAAGCGCCGGGCTGGCGGAGGAGCTTGCCTGGTTGGTGCGGGTGGCACTGCCGGCCCTGCTGGTGGCACTGGTGTTTGCGCTCATGCATGGCTGGTTGCTGACGTTGCTGGGCATGGCGCTGGGCACGGCCCTGTTGCTCTGGCTGCTGGGGCCGGAAAGTGAATTCCGCACGGTGGACGACCTGCTGGTGCGCGGCCGCATGAATGACGGCGACCAGCTGGCCGCCCTGGCGGCAGAACGTTTTGATGCCACCGGCACGCCGGACGACGACGGCTATTTCGACAGGCTCATCTATACCATCCTCCATCGCGAGACGCGGCGCCTGTTTGCGTCGGTGTTTTACCTGATCACGCTGGGTTACTGGGCGGCGGTGCTGTATGTGCTCAACTGCTGGCTCGCCAGCCGGCGCCTGCCCGGCAGCGACACGGCGCGCTGGGTGGATGTGGCCCTGTTCTGGTTGCCGTCGCGCCTGCTGGTGGTGGTGATGGCCCTGGCCGGGGATTTTCGCCGGGTGATGGATGCTGCCGGTGACAAGCTGTGGGCACTGGAAGAGGGCGACAGCATGCTGGCGCAATCCCTTGAGGCCGCCATGCATATTCCGGTGGAGGACAGCGATACCCTGCAGGCCGGTGTCGACAGGCTGGATGCCATGCAGTCCGTGCTGCAGCGCTGTCTGGCCATCTGGTTGATCATGGCCGCGGTGTGGGTGGTGCTGGTGGGCTGACATCAGCTGACACAACTGTGAGCGGAGTTGGCCTTGACCGTCATTTGACCCGCTGGTGATACTGTAACGGCCTGTCTACCCGACAGACCTGAAAGCATCCGGCCGCCGGCAACCCCGGTACGGCCCGACGGATGAATGACGCCAACGCGAACAAGGACGCAAGGCATGACACGCAGTTTTTTTGATGACCGGGACCCGGTCGAGACCCGTGAGTGGCTGGACGCACTGGCGTCCATTGTCGAGAACGAAGGTGCCGAGCGCGCTGCCTGGCTGCTGGACCGCCTCACCGACACCGCCCAGGAACAGGGCATCTACCGCACTCACCTGAACACCCCGTACCTGAACACCATTCCTCCCGAAAAAGAAGAGCCATTGCCCGGTGACATGTTCATGGAGCGCCGCCTGCGTTCCCTGGTGCGCTGGAATGCCCTGGCCATGGTGATGCGGGCAAATCTCAATGACGACGAGCTGGGTGGGCACATTGCCACATTTGCGTCGTCTGCGACCCTTTATGATGTGGGCATCAATCACTTTTTCCGGCCACCGTCGGAAAATCATGGTGGTGACCTGGTCTACTTCCAGGGGCACTCGGCGCCGGGTGTCTATGCCCAGGCGTTCCTTGAGGGCCGTCTCAGCGAAGAGCAGCTGAACAATTTCCGCCGCGAGGTGGACGGCAAGGGCCTGTCCTCTTATCCGCACCCGTGGCTGATGCCGGATTTCTGGCAGTTCCCTACCGTCTCCATGGGGCTGGGGCCGATCCAGTCGATCTACCAGGCCCACTTCATGAAATACATGGAAAACCAGGGCCAGGTGCCGTCCGAAGGCCGCCAGGTGTGGGCGTTCCTCGGTGATGGCGAAATGGATGAGCCGGAGTCCCTCGGTGCGATTTCCCTGGCCGGGCGTGAGAAGCTGGATAACCTCAACTTCGTCATCAACTGCAACCTGCAGCGCCTTGATGGACCGGTGCGCGGCAACGGCAAGATCATCCAGGAACTGGAAGGTCTGTTCCGTGGTGCCGGCTGGAATGTCATCAAGGTGATCTGGGGGCGGCGCTGGGATTCCCTGCTGGCCCGGGACGACACGGGCCTGTTGCGCCGGCGCATGGAAGAATGCGTCGACGGCGAATACCAGGCCTACAAGAAGAACGGTGGCGCCTATACGCGCGAACACTTCTTCGGCAAGTATCCCGAACTCAAGGAAATGGTCGAGCATCTCAGTGATGACGAGATCTATGCCCTGAACCGCGGTGGCCATGATCCGTTCAAGGTCTATGCCGCCTATCACGAGGCTGTTAATCACAAGGGCCGGCCTACCGTGATCCTGGCGAAGACCATCAAGGGATACGCTACTGGCGCCGGCGAGGCCGTCAACAAGACCCACCAGATGAAGAAGCTGGATATCGAATCGCTGAAGGAATTCCGTGATCGTTTCGATATGCCGTTTACCGATGAACAGCTCAAGGAGCTGCCGCTGTACAAGCCGGCGGATGACAGTCCGGAAATGCGCTACCTGCGCGAGCGCCGTGAGGCCCTCGGTGGTGGTGCCCTGCCAGTGCGGCGGCGCAAGTCCGGCAATGGCCTCAAGGTGCCTGAGCTGTCCCTGTTCGAGAACTTTCTTACGGAAGGCAGTGGTGGTCGGGAAATCTCCACCACCATGGCCTTCGTACGCATGCTTTCCAGCCTGATAAAGGACAAGAACCTGGGCAAGCAGGTGGTGCCGATTGTGCCTGATGAGGCGCGCACCTTCGGTATGGAAGGCATGTTCCGCCAGCTGGGTATCTACTCGTCCGAAGGCCAGAAGTACGAGCCAGAGGACGCCGGCCAGGTGATGTACTACCGCGAGGACAAAAAGGGCCGCATTCTCGAGGAAGGCATCAACGAAGCGGGCGCCATGTCTGCCTGGATTGCCGCCGGCACCAGTTACTCGGTGCACGACGTGCCGATGATTCCGTTCTACATCTATTACTCCATGTTTGGCTTCCAGCGTGTGGGTGACCTGGCCTGGGCGGCGGGTGACAGCCAGGCGCGGGGCTTCCTGCTGGGTGCCACGGCGGGGCGCACTACCCTTAACGGCGAAGGCCTGCAGCACCAGGATGGTCACAGCCATATTCTGGCCAGCACGGTCCCCAACTGCGTCAGCTATGACCCCACCTATGCCTACGAGCTGGCGGTCATTCTGCAGGACGGTCTGCGGCGCATGTACCAGGAACAGGAAAGCGTTTTCTACTACCTGACCCTGATGAACGAGAACTACGAGCATGGCGCCATGCCCAAGGGAGCCGAGGAAGGTATTCGCCGCGGCATGTACCTGCTGGAGAAGGGTGGCAAGAAGAAAAAGCGGGTGCAGTTACTGGGCTCTGGCACCATCCTGAGAGAGGTCCAGGCGGCGGCACAGATGCTAGAGGACGATTTTGGTGTTTCTGCTGATGTCTGGAGTGTGACCAGTTTCAATGAACTGCGTCGCGAAGGCATGGAGGTGGACCGCTGGAACATGCTCAATCCCGGCAAGAAGCAGAAGCAATGCTGGGCGCGCCAGCAGCTGGGCAAGGCCACCGGGCCTGTGGTGGCAGCCACTGATTACATGAAGGTCTATGCCGACCAGATTCGTCCCTATATCGACGCACGCTACCGGGTGCTGGGCACGGACGGTTTCGGTCGCAGTGATTCACGTGAAAAGCTGCGCCACTTCTTTGAAGTGGATCGCCGTTTTGTCGTGGTGGCGGCCCTGAAGGCCCTGGCCGATGACGGCGAACTGGAGGCCAAGGCAGTGGCAGATGCCATCAAGCGCCTGGGCATAGACCCGGAAAAACCGTATCCGCCCAAACACTGAGCGGCACGGAACAACGTACGCCACGGCGGCCTCGATCAGGCCGCTGCCCGGGAGCTGACAGGGCTCCCTGCTGAGAAAGGAGCAACACGTGGGCGTAGAAACGATCAAGGTACCTGATGTCGGCAGCAGTGATCCTGTAGATGTCATCGAGGTATCGGTAAAAGTCGGCGACACGGTCGCCGCAGAAGAAACCATCCTGGTGCTGGAGTCCGACAAGGCCTCCATCGAGGTGCCAGCCCCCCTGGCTGGCACGGTCAAGCAGCTGCTGGTCAAAGTCGGCGACCGGGTCAAGGAAGGCGATCCGCTGATGGAGGTGGCCGCTTCTGGCGACGACGCCTCCCCGGCTGAAGAGACCACTGCACCCGCAGAGCCGCCGCCACAACCGGCAGCCACTGAGGCGCCGGCAGCACCGGCAGCATCAGCCGATAGTGAGGAACGCGAGCAGGTGGTGCCGGTGCCCGACCTGGGTGATATCGACGGTGCCGAGCTGATCGAGTTCAGTGTCGCCGAGGGTGACACAGTGGCGGCGGAAGATGTGCTGGCGGTGCTGGAATCGGACAAGGCATCGCTGGAGATTCCGGCGCCAGCGGCAGGCACCGTCACAGCACTGCTGGCAAAGGTCGGTGACAAACTTGGCAGTGGCGATGCCCTGTTGCGCCTGTCGGTGAGTGCTACCGGCGGCGATGAGACCAGCAGTACGCAAAAGCCGGCGGCTTCCGAAACGGCATCGCCAGCGCCAGCCAGCCAGCCAGACCGATCGGCGAAAGCGGCTGAACAGGCAGCGCCTGAGCCGGCGCGCGTGGAGGCGGGCAGTCCGCCAGCGCAACAGCAGCCCACCTCGGCGACGGTGCATGCCGGGCCGGCAGTGCGCAAGCTGGCCCGTGAGCTGGGTGTGGACCTGGCCGGCGTTACCGGCTCCGGCGTCAAGGGACGGATCGTCAAGGATGATGTGCATGCGCACGTCAAGCAGCGACTGGCGCAGGGCGGCGGTGCCACCGCCGGTACCGGTTTGCCAACGCTGCCGGATATCGATTTCTCACGCTTTGGTGAGGTGGAGCGCATCGAGCTGAACAAGCTGCGCAAGGTGTCCGCGGCCAACCTGCATCGCTCCTGGGTGACCGTGCCCCATGTGACCCAGCATGACGATGCGGATATCACCGACCTGGAAGCGTTTCGCCAGACGCAGAACCAGCGTCTCAAGGCAGACGGTCACAAGCTCACCATGCTGGCCTTCCTGACCAAGGCCTGCGCGGTGGCACTGCAGGCATTTCCGCATTTCAACAGTTCTCTGGAGAACACCGGTGAGGCACTGATCCAGAAGCACTACATCAACATTGGTGTGGCTGTGGATACGCCCAATGGCCTGGTGGTGCCGGTGGTGCGCGATGCGGACCGCAAGGGCATCATCGAGATCGCCGATGAGATTTCTGCGCTGGCGCAGAAGGCGCGGGACCGCAAGCTTTCCCCTGGTGACATGCAGGGCGGAACGTTCAGCATTTCATCGCTGGGTGGTATCGGAGGTACGGCATTCACGCCCATCGTCAACTGGCCGGAAGTGGCGATTCTCGGTGTCAGTCGCTCATCCATGCAACCGGTGTGGGACGGTGACAGTTTCCAGCCACGCCTGATGCTGCCCCTGTCGCTGTCCTATGACCATCGTGTCATTGATGGTGCAGACGCGGCCCGGTTTATCACCTTCCTGTCCGAGACTCTCCAGGACATGAGACGGGCCCTGTTGTAACGGCGGTTGCATGCAGTAATAAAAAGGCCGGCAAACGCCGGCCTTTTTATTACTGCATGGATCGCCATCAACAGGTCATCAGTGATGGCCGCCCATCCGCTCACCCATGCGTTCACGCATCTTGTCGCGACGCTTCTCATGCATCTCGTTGAGGGTTTCGCGCTGCTCTTCCGTGAGAATGGCATCCAGGCGCGACTGGGTTTCATCGCGCAGGGCAATCATCTTTTCACGGTGGTCGGCAAACACCTGTGCCACGCTGGCCTTCTGTTCTTCCGTCAGGTCCAGTTTCTTGGCCATCATCTCGAATTGCCGGCCGGGTTCGCCGCGCTCCTCCGGGCCATCATAGGCGTGAACAACGGGGGTCATCACCAGGGCGCCCATCAGGACGCTCAACATCAGTTTTCGCATGGTCTTTCTCCTTTGTCGGGGCGTGCTTGTCTGTGCTGTCGGGATTGATAATGGCAGCAGAATGTGCAGCGAATATGCAAACAGGCTGAAATTACTGTGCATCGTCTGCCGCCGTCAGTTCAAGCCGGTAACCGGCGCCGTAAACGGATTCAATGAAACGCCAGTCAGGCCAGCTGGTGGCCATTTTCTGCCGTAACTTGCGCACATGGCTGTCCACGGTACGGTCGGAGACCACCCTGTGGTCGGCATACATTGCGTCCATGATGCGCTGGCGTGAGTGGATATGCCCGGGGTGCCGGGCCAGCAGTGCCAGCAGGGCAAATTCCACCGGCGTCAGTTGCAATGTCTGCCCCTGGAAGCTGCAGGTGAGGGCTTCGCTGTGCAGTGCAAGGGCCGGGGGACTGTCTTCGTCTGCAGCGCCACTGGCAGCACTGGCGGTGTGGCCGGCATGACGGCGCAGCACCGCTTTTACCCGGGCCATTACCTCGCGGGGGCTGAACGGCTTGCAGACATAATCATCCGCACCCAGTTCAAGCCCGAGTAACCGGTCCAGTTCGTCCACGCGTGCGCTGACAATGATGATCGGTACACTGCTGCGGTTGCGCAGTTCGCGGCACAGGTCCAGGCCGGAGCCATCCGGCAGCATCACATCCAGCAGCACCAGGTCCGGGGTTTCATCCACGAATGCCTGCCTGGCCGCCGCCAGGGAGTTGCAGGTGCGGGCGCGGTAACCGGCATGGACGGCGTAGTCCGCCAGCAGGGACTGCAGCCGCGGTTCATCCTCGACAATAAGCAGGCTGGCGCTCATGACGCGCTCCTGCCGGGCAGCTCTACCGTGATGCGCACGCCACCCAGTGGTGAGGGTTGCGCGTCTATCTGGCCGCCATGGGCATGGACAATGCGTTGGCAGATGGCCAGCCCCAGCCCGGCACCGTGGCGGGCGCGATCACTGGCCTGCGGGTGTCGCCAGAACGGGTCAAACAGGCGTGCAAGCGCCTCCTGGTCCAGGCCCGGGCCACTGTCCTCCACCACCAGCGTCACCTGTGTGTGCCGGCTGGATAGCGTCACGCGACACAGTCCGCCGCGGTCGGTGTAACGCAGTGCATTCTGCAGCAGGTTGTCGCACAGCTGGCGCAAACGGGTGCCATCGGCAAACAGGACGGGTCCGGCGGCCGGCCGTTCGCACTGCAGCGCCAGACCGGCATCCTCGAAACGCGGCGCGGCGCTCTCCACAAGACCGGCGAGCAGCTGGCCCATATCGGTGGGCGCGAAGGTGTAGCGCAGTGCACCGGCATCGGCCAGCGCCAGGTCGTGCAGGTCATCCAGTAATCGTGACAGGTGCGAGACTTCCTCGCCCAGGGCACCCAGGCGTTCGCGGGTGGGTTGGCGAATGCCATCCTCAAGGGCCTCCAGCTCGCCACGCAGGATTGCCACCGGCGTGCGCAATTCGTGGGAGATGTCGGCCAGCCAGCGCTCCCGAGCCGAGGCCGCCTGCTGCAAGCTGGTGGCCAGTGCATTCAGGCTGTCGGCCAGCGAACCAATTTCATCGCGCCGCTCGAGGGCAAGGCGGGCATCCAGCTTGCCGCCGGCCAGCTGGCCGGCAAAACGGGTACTGGTTTCCAGGGGGCGCACCAGGTGTCGTGCCAGCAGCCAGCTGGCCAGCAGCGCCAGCAGCAGCCCCGGCACCATGCCCATGACCACCATCCGCCACTGGCGTTGCTGGAAGCGTTCGCTGAAACGGTCATGCATGGGCGGCCGGGCAGGCAGCGCCAGGTGGCCGACGACGTTACCGTCGACAACGATGGCGGTGTCACCCAGGGAGGGGATATCGGGGCCGAACAGGACGGTACCGGAAGCGTCGCGCAGGATCAGTCCCGGTGGCAGGGGCTCGCGCCCATCGTCTTCCTGAAAACGGATCAATGCCCGAAGACGCACGCCCTGGAAACTGCCCTGGCGCTGGTAGTAGCCGGCAAAATCCTCCGCCAACCGGGTCAGGGTCTGTTGCTGGCGCTGGCCAAGGTACTGGTCCAGGCCGCGCTCGAATGCCCATTGACCCAGTGCCGCCAGCGACAGCAGCAGGACAATGGAAAAGCCGGCAAAGGCCATGAAGAAACGGGTGCGCAATCGCATCAGTCTGCCCGACGGTACACAGGGTTCCCAGTGTACACGGGCTGGTCAGTGGGGCACCGGCTTGCACAATATTTTCACGATTGCGCGCAGGCCCCTGCGTCCCTAAACGGGTGCGGCTTATTCGTTACCCGGCGCGTCGCGGCGCCACTGCGGTTCGGCCTTGCCGCCGTCGCGGTTGATGGTACGTGCCAGCACAAACAGCAGGTCAGACAGGCGGTTGATCCAGCGCAGGGTGGCCGGATTGACGGCTTCCACCTGGTCCAGGCTGACCAGGCTGCGCTCGGCGCGCCGCGCCACGGTGCGACAGACGTGGCACCAGGCCGCCGTTTCGTTGCCGCCGGGCAACACGAATTCCCGCAACGGCGGCAGCGCAGCGTTCAGCGCCTCGGTGCGTGACTCCAGGGCGCTGACCTGGGTGTCGCTGAGGGACTCGCTGTCGGGGATGGCCATCTCGGCGCCAATATCAAACAGCACCTGCTGCAGCTCCGCCATCAACGCTGCCAGGTCGTCGCTCTTCGCTGCCAGCATGCCCAGGCAGGCGTTCAGTTCGTCGATATCGCCCATGGCATGGATGCGCGGATGGTCCTTGACCACCCGCGCGCCATTGGCGAGGCCTGTTTCGCCGCTGTCACCACTGCGCGTGGTGACCCGGTTGATGCGTGTCTTGTCGCTCAAAGCCTGGCTCCCAGGGTCAGCATCAGGTGTTTGTCGGGTAAGGGATACCCGTTATACACACCCGGTGTAAAGGAACTGCTGACACCGTAGTCGAACAGGCCCTCGCGATCCTGCAGGTTGTACACACCCAGTTTCGCCCACAGGCTGGAGTCGCGAGCCTGCGCGTGCAGTTCCAGGTCGGTCCACCGGTAGCTGGGAATACGTTGGCCGAAGTCATTGGCCTGGTCGTTGTCGAAATACTTCTTGCCCACATAGCGTTGCGACAGGCTGACAGTCAGTCGCTCGGCCACGGCCCAGTCTGCGCGCAGGTAACCGGTCTGGCGTGGCACCACTGGCACTTCGTTGCCGGCGTTGATGCCGTCGTCAAAACGGGCGCGCTGGTAGCTGCCGTTGGCGGTCAGGGTCAGTGCCGGCAGCACGCGGGCGCGGGCGTTGATGGATACCCCGTAGCGGCGTGTGTCATCCAGGTTCACGTTTTCGCCGGCGTCCGGGTCGTAGGCAATTTCGTTGCTGAAGTGGCCGCTCCAGCCGGTCACCGTCAGGCGCGAGCGACCCCGTTGCCAGTCTGCGCCGGCGCTGGCCAGCCGCCCGGTCTGGATATCGAGTGGATCCAGCGAGGTGACGAAATTGTTGGCCGGATCCAGTTCGAAGAACTCGTCAACGGTGGCATAGCGGGCATTTCGCTCCAGGTTGGCGAACAGGGCCAGCTCTGGCAGCAGCCAGTGGCGGATACCGATGCTGTAGATGCCCATGTCCTGGTCCGTGTCGAACGGCGTGCCCTGGGCATCACAGGGGGGGAAGAAGCAGGCGGGCGCCGGTGCGTTGGCGTCATAGCTGTCGCGCGCACGGGTCGCCACCCACTCGTGCCGGGCGCCCAGGGTCACCAGGGTGTTCTGGGTCAGCGCCATGGTATCCAGCAGGTAAACCGCGCTGGTGTGCTGGCTGATCGCCACCTCGTGGATGGGCTGCCCCGCGGACAGCTCATTCAGTGACGTATCGCGGTCAAAGTTGGTGTAGCTGTAGTCGATGCCCAGGCTCCACTGGTGGGAGATACCGCCATGGGTTGCCAGGCCATGCAGGCGCGGATTGAGCGCGGCACTGACACTCCGGGCTTCGGTGTAGCTGGTAAAGCCGAAGCCCTGGTCGACGAAGTATTCCTGTTGCTTGAGACGGGCCGTGCCGTCCAGCTGGAAGCTCAGGTCCTGTCCCAGCCGGCGGTGCATGGATGGCATCACTTGCACACCCTGCTGGTCGGCCCAGTCACGCGGAGTGCTGGTACCCACCGGGTCATCCGAAATCTCGTCAAGCCCGGTGTTCGGGTTGACCGTGCGTGCGCCCGGCAGCCGCAGACGTTGCTTGTCCGCCAGTACGGTGATGCCGCTGTCGGCATTGGTGCCACGGTGCCGGAAGTCGGCGAACAGGTTGTGTTGCCCGGTTTCGTTGTTGTCGCGGTAGCCGTCACTTTCCAGCGTCTGTGCGGCGATCATCGCGCTGCTGGCCGGCCCGCGATAACTGGTTTCCAGCCGGCCGCCACTGGTGCTGTAGGTGCCAAAGCGACCCTCGATGGCAGTGCCACCGTCGTACTGTTCGCGGGTGACGATATTGATGGCGCCACCCACGGCGCCGTTGCCATAGAGCACGGCGCCTGAGGCGGGCAGGACTTCGATACGTTCGATGGCGCTCACCGGGATGGCGGCAAAGTCGATCGGTGCCAGGTCGACATCGTTAAGCCGGCGGCCATTGATAAGGATCAGGCTGTTCTGCGTGCCGGTGACCCCGAAGCCAAGCATGTCCACCGAGGTGCGGCTGCCGTTGATGCCGTAGAAACGTCGCCCGTTGATGCCGGCCACCGTGTCGAGCACGTCGGCCAGGCTGTTGCCGGCGACATCATTGATATCATCGCGGTCGAGCACCACGGCGCCCACCGGCAGCAGTTCAGCCGAGGGTTCCAGTCGCGTTGCGGAGACCTCGATGGGGGCCAGTTCGGTGGCCGCCATGGCCGGGCCGAAAAGAAAACAAACAGACGCCAGGGCGCCCGCCCGGAAAAGGGGGTGAGTTCGCATAGTGTCCTCCCGATGCACCCGCCGTACATGAGATACAGCCGCCCATTACGGGTGGCCGTGCATGTGCTCCAGGCCGGTATCCGGGCTCCCGGCTCAATCGTCGCACTCGCCTTCCCATGTCTGATCGCCGGGGCGTGACACAGTGGCTGTTGAATGCAACTCGCCGGTTACCGTTGCGGGGGCAGCGCAGGCTTCTCACCTGTTTCCCGTTTAACCCGGATCTGCGACCCGGGCACCTCAAGCGCAGCGAACCATAGAGTGTCGTTTCGGGTGGGTCAATGCGGTCGCCGGGAAAGTTTTTCCAGCACGCCGCGGTGTGCAGGCAGTTCAATGCCATGGCGGCTGGCGCAGCGCACCAGGTAGCCGTTGATGAAATCGATCTCGGTTTCCCGGCCTGCGAGCCAGTCCGCACGCATGGAGGAGGTGTTGCCGGCCGTCTGTTGCGCCACGGTTTCGGCCAGCTGTGTGGTGTTGCCGGGCCAGTGTTCCAGCCAGTGGGGCAGGGCAGCATCGATTTCGCCTGCCAGCTTTGCCAGGTGGGCCTGGCGCGGCCCCTGGTCCAGCAGGTCGCCGTTGCGGCAGTCATACAGCGCTGTCAGCGGGTTGATCACCGCATTGATAGCCAGCTTGCGCCACTGGGCCGGGGCAATATCCGCCCGCCATTGCCAGCCCGGCCAGCAGGCCGGCAACGGCTCAAGGGCGTCCGGCAGGCTGTTCATGCCGCCCACCTCGGTGCTGTTTTCCGCCACCACATGTACGGTATTGCCGTCACGCCAGGCCCCATCGGTGGTGATGGCATGCAGTATCCGGGCGCCGCCAGGCAGTGCCACGTCATCAAGCATGCCCATGCCGTTCTGCAGGCACAGGATGAGGACGTCGTTGGCCAGTCGCGGCAGCAGGGCGTCCAGGGCGGGACGTGTCTGCGGCCCTTTCAGGGCCAGCAGCAGGTATTGCACCGGTCCGTCAGGGTCCACTGCCAGGCGCAGGGATTCCATGGGTTGGTCGTTACGGGACAGGGTGCGATCGATAGGGCGCGCCTGCGGGTGCAGGGCCTGTACCGGGTAACCGGCGTGCAACAGCCGGCTCGCGGCCAGGGTCCCCATGTTGCCGGCACCCAGCAGGTGCCAGTGCACGCTGGCGGCGGTGTTCATGGGGTCGGGCAGTGGCTGGCCATGATCAGCCGCTGACAGGTTGCTCGGCAATGCGGCCGCTGCTGGCGCTGGTGTCCAGTCCGCGCATGCAGCGCTTGAGCAACAGCTCTGCCTCGATCTCGTCCTTGTCTGAGGCCGTGCTCAGCGACACGCTGACGCTGGCCTGCAGGAAGCCGGCGGCGGTCTTGTAGGCCTTGTGATTGAGGCCCTCGTAGAGACGCTTGAAGCTGGCAGGCACGCAGTTGTCCAGGTCTTCCTGGTAGGTCACCAGGACAAACAGTTCCGGGCTGATGCGGGCGAGCACATCCATGGGCCGCACCAGCTGTTTCAGGCGCCGGCTCATGGCCAGCACCAGCTGTGTCAGCACGCGGCCCTGTTCCTGTTCCAGGCGCTTGTAGTCCTCGATACGCATCACCAGCAGGCAGGCGCCGCCACCGCGCTGGCGTGACTGGCGCAGGGCATCATCAAGGCGCTTCAGGGCGTACTGGCGATTGCCGAAGCCGGTGAGCGGGTCCAGCGTGGTGTGCTGGCGCAACTTGGCATTGGCTTCGATCAGGCGCTGGTTGTCCACCAGTGCGCGGTTGTAGATGTTGGCGATGCGCTGTGCCGCCATGACCCGTGGTACCAGCTGGTCGTTCATGGAGGACTTGTTGACGAAATCATCAACACCCTCGTCGAACGCCTTCTTCAGCGCCGGCACTCCTTCGCGGGCGGTGAGCAGGATGATGTAGGTGTAGCGGTTGACCTGCTCATCCAGCTGGCGCACCCGTCGGGTCAGCTCCAGGCCATCCACTTCCGGCATCAGCCAGTCGGCAATGACGATGGCCGCCGGACGCTGCTCCAGCTTTTCCAGCCCCTCGACGGCCGACGACGCGTGGCGGATGTCGACAAAGCCGGCCGCCGACAGCGTGCGACTGACCACCGCACTGGAGAACTTGGCGTCATCGACGATAAGAATGCTGAGATCCTGACTCATGAGGTGGCCTTGTACTGTGTTGTTATTCGCCGGCTTGTTATCTGTGTCGCAAATGCAGACTATATCTGCTTTCGCGGCCGGTTGAAAAATGTCTGTCACCGGCCCTGCAGGCGCTATCTCGGAGCAGCAATCTATGTGGCCAGCGATTACCCAGGCATGGCAGGTGTACCGGCAGCCGCGGGTGCTGGCCCTGTTGCTGTTCGGTTTCTCTGCCGGCCTGCCTTTCCTGCTGGTGTTCTCCACCCTCTCGGCCTGGCTGCGTGATGTGGGCGTGGAACGGGCCACCATCGGTTACTTCAGCTGGGTGGGTATCCTGTTCTCGATCAAGGTGTTCTGGTCGCCGGTGGTGGACCAGCTGCGGCTGCCATTCCTGTATCGCTGGTTTGGCCAGCGGCGCAGCTGGCTGCTGCTGGCGCAGGCCGGCATCATCATCGCCCTGCTGCTGATGACGGTCACCGGGCCGGTGGGTCACCTGGAACGGTTTGCCTGGCTGGCCTTGCTGGTGGCGTTCTCATCGGCCACCCAGGACATCTGCATTGATGCATTTCGTATCGAGTCCGCGCCGGATGAAGAGCAGGGCGCGCTGGCAGCGGCCTATATCTTCGGTTACCGCCTGGCCATGCTGGTGGCCGGCGCAGGTGCCTTCTACCTGGCCGAGTTCAACAGCTGGGCAGTGGCGTACCAGGTCATGGCCCTGTGCATGGGCGTGGGTGTGATCACCACCTTGCTGGTGCGAGAGCCGGATATTCCCCCGCGCGAGTTCCTGACCCACGGCGTTGGTCACTGGCTGCACCAGTCCGTGATCATGCCGTTTGTGGAGTTCTTCAACCGCTTTGGCTGGGTGTCGCTGGTGTTGCTGCTGTTCGTGTCGGTGTATCGCATCAGTGACATCACCATGGGCGTGATGGCCAATCCGTTTTACCTGGACATGGGCTTTGGCAAGGACGAGATCGCCAATGTGGCCAAGGTATTCGGCTTCTTCATGACCATCGCCGGCTCCGCCATCGGCGGCATTGCCGTGGTGCGCTACGGACTGCTTCGTCCGCTTTTTGTCGGTGCAGTGATGGTGGCCCTGACCAATGTGCTGTTTGCCCTGATGGCGGATTCCGCGCCCAGTCTGGCCTGGCTGGCCGTGGTCATCAGCGCCGACAACCTCAGTGGTGGCTTTGCCAATGTCTGCTTCATCGCCTACCTGTCCAGCCTGGTGAGCCGGCAGTTCACGGCCACGCAGTACGCGCTGTTCAGTTCGCTGATGACGCTGCCGGGGAAATTCATCGGCGGTTTCAGTGGCGAGGTGGTGGATGCCTACGGCTATCCGGTGTTCTTCAGTTATGCGGCACTGATGGGCATCCCTGCCATCCTGCTGGTGCTGTTCATCATGCGGCGGCTACCGGAACGCGGAAAAGCGCCCCAGGTCGACACGGCCACCGACTAGTACCACCTCCTCCTGTTCCAGCCGCTGGCGCTGGCGCTCGGCGTTATTGCCGGTGAGGGCAATGCGGCCATCACTGCGTAACACGCGCCACCAGGGCAGGCGGGAGTCCTCCGGCAGCCGGCCCATCAGCCGGCCAACAAAGCGCGCATGGCGGGGGAATCCGGCCTGCCGGGCGATGTCGCCATAGCTGGCGACGCGACCGGCTGGAATGGCCGCAACCGCAGCATAGACCGCATGGGCGAATTCGGAATCGGGGTGGATGGCTACCGGCATGAGGGGATTGTGGCATGTTCGGCCGGGTGGGTGGGGCCCTCACCCTGTCCCTCTCCCGGAGGGAGAGGGAACCCTCCAGGGAGGGGGGGTGTTGAAGCCCCTCTCCCTGAGGGAGAGGGGTTGGGGTGAGGGGGACAGCGCTGAGGTCAAAGCCCTCAGCGCAACCCACCGTCGGTATCGATGCAGCGACCGGTGAAGTAGCTGTTCTCGAAGATGAACAACACGCTCATGGCAATGTGCTCGGGCTCGCCAATGCGCTTCAGTGGCACCGCACTCACCAGCCGGTCGCGGGCTTCCGGTTTCATGGCGGCGATCATGTCGGTATTGATCGTGCCCGGCGCCACGGCACCGGTGCGGATGTTGTAGCGTGCCAGTTCCTTGGCCCAGACTTCGGCCAGGGCGGCGACACCGGATTTGGCGGCCGAGTAGTTGGACTGGCCGAAGCTGCCCTGGCGTGCCAGGGAGGAGATGTTGACGATCACGCCTTCGTCCACACCCAGCTCGATCATCTTGGCAGCCGCTTCGCGGGCGCACAGGAACACGCCGGTAAGGTTGACGTCGATGACGGCCTGCCATTGTTGCAGCGGCATCTTGGTAATCTGTCCGTCCTTGGCCTTCACCAGCAGGCCGTCGCGGGTGATGCCGGCGTTGTTGACCACGCCATGCAGGCCGCCGAGCTCGCTGACCACGTCGGCGAACAGCTTCTCGACATCGTCTTCCTTTGCCACGTTGGCAATGAATGCCTGGCCGTCACCGCCAGCGTCCTTGCAGACCTGGACGGTCTCGGCAAGATCGGCCTCGTTCAGGTCCACGCATGCCACTTTGGCACCCTTGCTGGCCAGCATCTTTGCAATTCCGCGACCCAGGCCCCGGCCGGCGCCGGTGACCACAATTACCTTGTCTTTGACATCCATGGAAAACCCCGTTGTCTGCTGTGTGTGGAAACGCCCCGGATTATGGGAGTCGCGGCCGCGTGCGCCAATGACCGATTCGCTCAGCCGCGGCTGACCCTGTATCACAGGTGCTCACTGGCGGATCGCAATTGCAATAATCCTGCCCAGGCGCATGATGGGGCCAGAGGGTAAGGAGACTGCCATGACAACCATCGAGGAGGCCCGGGCCTTCCTGTTTGGCGCCTGCCACGGTGCGCTGGCCACGCGCCAGCCCGACGGGGAGCCGTTCGCCTCTGCCACCAACCTGGTGGCCGACAACAACGGCCGCGTACTGCTGCTGGTGAGCCGCCTGGCGGAGCACGCCGTCAACCTCGACCATGCGCCGGAATGTTCCCTGCTGCTGATCAACCGGGACGAGGCGGACTGGCAGGCGGCGCCGCGCATGTCCCTGGTGGGCGGTGTCGATGTGGTCGACAATGCCGAGGGCGAGCGCTATCTGTCCCTGTTCCCCCACACCCGTGAATACCTGGCGCTGGACTTCCATTTCCTGGCCTTCCGGATCAGCAAGGTGCGCTGGATCCCCGGCTTTGCCAAAGCCTGCTGGCTGGACGGCGCTGACGTCGGCTTTCCCCTGACCTTTGATCATGGGCGCGAGATGGCCATGGTCCGTCACATGAATGATGACCATGCCGACGCCCTGCGTCATTACATGGCGCTGGCCGGCTGGCAGGGTGATGAGGTGAGCCTGGCGGCGCTGGATTCCTGGGGCATGTGGCTGCGGGTGGACGGCACCCCGCGGCGCCTGGCGTTTGCCGAACCGGCGTTCGAGGCAGACGCCATCCGTGACACCCTCGTGGCCATGGCGCGCCAGCCCCTGCCCTGATTTCCTCCCTGCCGGGCTTGAAAAGCCCGGGCCTGTCCCCACTGATCTGTGCGCAGACCGCACCGGTGTTGACTCCGGTGGTTTGCGGCCTATGATTGGCACTCTAGTGGGGAGAGTGCTAGCACTCCCGGGCGCCGTCTGATAACGCCCGGGCGCGGCTAACTCCCTGATTTTGCTTTGCTAAACCGCAAGGAGATTGAAGGAAATGAGCATCCGTCCTTTGCATGATCGCGTGCTGGTGCGTCGCGAAGAGGAAGAGACCAAGACTGCCGGTGGCATCGTGCTGCCCGGTTCCGCGGCCGAGAAGCCGTCCCGCGGCGAGGTCATCGCAGCCGGTAACGGCAAGATCCAGGAAAACGGTGACGTGCGCCCCCTGGATGTGAAGGTGGGTGACAAGGTCATCTTTGGTCAGTACGCGGGCAACACCGTGAAAGTCGATGGCGAAGATTTGCTGATCATGTCCGAAGGCGAAATTCTCGCCGTCATCGAAGGCTGATCGAGCCGTCCGTCAACCTGATTCAGAAGGAATAGCAAAATGGCGAAAGAAGTATTGTTCCGTGATGAAGCCCGGGCGCGCATGCTCGACGGCGTCAACATTCTTGCAGATGCAGTAAAAGTTACCCTCGGTCCCAAGGGCCGTAACGTCGTACTGGAGAAGTCCTTCGGTGCGCCGCACATCACCAAGGACGGCGTGTCCGTGGCCAAGGAAATCGAACTGGAAGACAAGTTCGAGAACATGGGCGCCCAGATGGTCAAGGAAGTGGCTTCCAAGGCCAACGACGAAGCCGGTGATGGCACCACCACCGCCACCGTACTGGCGCAGGCCATCGTCAACGAAGGCCTCAAGTCCGTTGCTGCCGGCATGAACCCGATGGACCTCAAGCGTGGCATCGACAAGGCCGCTGCGGCCGTGGTTGTCGAGCTCGAGAAGTTGGCCACGCCGGTGAAAGACCGCAAGGCCATTGAGCAGGTGGCATCCATCTCTGCGAACAGCGACACCACCGTTGGCAACATCATCGCCGACGCCATGGAAAAAGTGTCCTACCGCGACAAGAAGTTCACCACCGACGGTGTGATCACCGTGGAAGAAGGCCGTGGCCTGCAGGACGAGCTGGAAGTGGTTGAAGGCATGCAGTTCGACCGTGGCTACCTGTCTCCGTACTTCATCAACAACCAGGAAAAGATGGCGGTTGAGCTGGAGAGCCCGCACCTGCTGCTGGTGGACAAGAAGATCTCCAACATCCGCGAGCTGCTGCCGGTGCTGGAGAGCGTTGCCAAGTCCGGCAAGCCGCTGCTGATCATTGCCGAGGACGTGGAAGGCGAAGCCCTGGCCACCCTGGTGGTGAACAACATGCGTGGCATCATCAAGTGCGCCGCCGTCAAGGCGCCGGGCTTTGGTGACCGTCGCAAGGCCATGCTGCAGGATATCGCCATCCTTACCGGTGCCACCGTGATTTCCGAGGAAGTGGGCCTGTCCCTGGAAAATGCCTCCCTGGAAGACCTGGGTACCGCCGAGAAGGTCAACATCGACAAGGAAAACACCACCATCGTCAATGGTGCTGGCAACAAGGACGACATCAAGGCGCGTGTTGAGCAGATCCGTGCCGAGATCGAGAACTCCTCCTCCGATTACGATCGCGAGAAGCTGCAGGAACGCGTGGCCAAGCTGGCTGGCGGTGTGGCCGTGATCAAGGTCGGTGCTGCCACCGAAGTGGAAATGAAAGAGAAGAAAGCACGCGTCGACGACGCCCTGCACGCCACCCGTGCAGCGGTTGAGGAAGGCGTGGTACCGGGCGGCGGTGTTGCCCTGGTACGTGCACTGGCCAATATGGGCGCAGTGAAAGGCGACAACGAAGACCAGAACGTGGGTATTGCCCTGGCAACCCGCGCCCTGGAAGCACCGCTGCGCCAGATCTCTGCCAATGCTGGCGCTGAAGCCTCTGTGGTTGTGCAGACCGTCAAGCAGGGCAAGGGCAACCACGGCTTCAATGCTGCCACCGGTGAGTACGGTGACATGCTGAAGATGGGTATCCTCGATCCTGCCAAGGTCACCCGTACTGCACTGCAGGCGGCGGCATCCGTGGCCGGTCTGATGATCACCACCGAGGCTATGGTGGCTGACAAGCCGGAGCCCGCACAGGGTGGCGGCGGCATGCCGGACATGGGCGGCATGGGTGGCATGGGCGGCATGATGTAATCATCCGTCTGCGTCATCGCCCGGTTCGCCGGGCCCCTGAAAAAGCCCCGCTCCGGCGGGGCTTTTTTGTGGGCAACTTTTTCTGCTGCGCGATGTTGTGCGGATGCACCGGCAGACAGTCGGCAAACCCGTTATCATGGACGCCTGGCAGGGGGATGCATGATTGATGACGTGATCCAGCGGTGGCACGCCAACCGCGGGTACTACCTGGTGGTCCTGGCCGCTGTGGTTGGCATGGCGGTATTGGCGCTGTTCGGTGACAGTGCTGGCGAGGCCCTGCGCTACCGACGCGATGCCGTGGCCGACGGTCAGTGGTGGCGACTGGTGAGCTGTCACCTGGTGCACCTGAACGGCTGGCATGCGCTGATGAATCTCACCGGGTTCACGCTGGTCTGCCTGTTCTTCGATGATCTCCTCTCCCTGCGACGCCTGGCGCTGTGGTTTCTTGTCAGTGCGCCGCTGGTGGGCATTGCCTTCTACCTGCGCGATACCAGCCTGGCCGGCTACGTGGGGCTGTCCGGGTTACTGCACGGGCTGTTTGTCATGTGCCTGCTGCTTGGCATTCGCGGCCAGCCGGCGTTGCACCTGGTGGTGCTGGCGCTGGTGGTGGGTCGGCTGGTGTATGAGCAGACACCAGGCTATGACGTCAACTATGCAAAAGAGTGGATTGGTGGTCGCGTGCATGTGAATGCACATCTTTACGGCGCCATGGTCGGGGCGGTACTGGGGGGCGTTTTATGGTGGCGGGAGCACCGAGAGGAAAAAAACAGTCCATCGGCCTGATCCTGTTCGGGCTGGTCTTTTTTGTCGTTGGCGCCGGCCTGCTGGTGGCCGGGCCCATGGATACGCTGTACCGGCACTGGGCCAGCAGTGACTGGGCCCGGGTGCCCGCTACCCTCAACAGTCTGCAGGTCAAACGCCATCAGGGTGATGATTCCACCACCTGGTCCCTGGTGGGCAGTTACAGCTACCGTTTCGCCGGGCGCAGCTGGCATTCCACCCGCGTGTCCTATGACTGGGGCAGTGACAACATCGACGACTTCCATCAGCGCGTGGCGTCGCGCTTTTCCAACGCCGTGGGGCGCCCCGGTGCCGTCACTGTCTGGGTCAACCCGGATGACCCGCAGGCCAGTTACCTGGTGCGCGAACTGCGTCCGCTGAAACTGGTTTTCTCGCTGGCCTTCGGCGGGGTGTTTGCGGTGGTGGGCCTGGGCATCATGCTGGCCAGCCGGTTCAGGAAGCCGTCGCTCTCGGAGGCCCAGGCGGCCCCCATTCACTCCAGTGAAAAGCACGGCCACTGGGTGCTGGTCATCATGGCGGTGGTCTTCATTGGCATCAGTGCACCGCCCACCCTTGCCATTCCCGATGAAATCGGCAAGGGCAACTGGGCCATCCTGCTGGTGCTGGTGTTCCCGCTCGCCGGTCTGGGCATGGCCTGGGCGGCATGGCGCAGTTACCGGCGCTGGCAGTATTACGGCCCCATGCCGGTGACGCTGGCGCCGTACCCGGGCCAGATTGGCGGCGATGTGGCAGGCAGTCTGCCGCTGGCCCATTACGATCCCGGCGCCACTTACAGCGTTACCCTGCAATGTGTGAAAAGCGTGGTCACCGGTTCCGGCAAGAACCGCAGCCGGCGCGAGAGCATCGTCTGGCAGGATCGCCAGTACCCGTTTATTGATGGCAGCGCTTTACCACCACAGTTGCGCTTCCACTTCACCCCACCCACGGACCAGCCGGTGACGGCCGAGCAGGGAAATACGTCCTGGTACTGGCGGCTGGTGCTGGATGGCCCGGAGACGCCGGTGCCGTTGTCGCGGACCTGGACACTGCCGGTGGTGGCCGGCAGTGCCACGGCCGAACCGCTGCCGCAGACCCATGTGGCGCGCATGGCGCGGCGTGAGAAAAGCGAGGCGCTCGCCGCAGTGGTGGAGCAGATTGATGTGGAACCCTGGCAGGACGGCTACCAGATCATCAGTCGCGTGGGCCGGCACCGGGGGTTCACGGTGATGCTGCTGGTGATGGGCCTGGTGTTCACCGGCGCCGCCGGCTTCCTGGCCTGGGCCGGGCTGGAAGAGGGCTTCATGCTGTTCGTGATGGCGTTCTTCTTTGCCCTGTTCGGCGTGCCCATGCTGGTGGGGGGCCTGTTTGCGGTGGGCCGGTCCCTGGAGGCGCGCATCAGCGCCGGGCAGGTGTACACCCGGCGCAGCTGGTGCGGCATCAACCTGTGGACCCGGCAGGTGCCGCTGGACAGCGCCGGCCAGCTGCAGCTCAAGAGTGCGGGCAGCATGAGCCAGGGCACGCAGAAGACCGAGTTCTTTCACCTGCGGGTGATGCACCGGGGACGCGGTGTGCGGGTGGCGGAATCCATCGCCGGGCGCGACACCGCTGAAGCCCTGCGCGAGCAGCTGGTTTCCCTGCTGCGCCTTGAGTGATCTGCTAGACTTTGCCCACAGCCGCAAGGGCCTGCGGGCGTGACGGCTGCCTGAGCCAGTCTGGAGAACGAACAACCATGAGCAAAGACCGCCTGATCATTTTTGATACCACCTTGCGTGACGGGGAGCAGAGCCCCGGGGCCACCATGGACCAGGACGAGAAGCTGCGTATTGCCCGGGCCCTGGAACGCATGAAGGTGGACGTCATCGAAGCCGGCTTTGCCATCGCCAGCCAGGGCGATTTCGAATCGGTGAAGGCCATTGCCGACACCGTCAGAGACTCCACCATCTGCTCCCTGGCCCGGGCCAAGGCAGGTGATATCGACCGCGCCGGTGAGGCGCTGCAGAACGCCAACAGCGGCCGTATCCATACCTTCATCGCCACCAGCCCGATCCACATGCAGCACAAGTTGCGTCTTGAGCCCGACCAGGTGATCGAGCATGCCGTGGCGGCGGTGAAGCACGCCCGTGGGCTCATTGATGACGTGGAGTTTTCCTGTGAGGATGCCGGCCGTTCCGAGCTGGATTTCCTCTGCCGCATCATCGAACAGGTGATCGACGCCGGTGCGCGCACCATCAATATTCCTGACACGGTGGGCTATGCCATTCCCGGCCAGTTCGGCGACACCATTCGCCAGCTGCTGGCGCGCATTCCCAACAGTGACAAGGCGGTTTTCTCCGTGCATTGCCACAACGACCTGGGCCTGGCCGTGGCCAATTCCCTGGAGGCTGTGCTCAACGGCGCGCGCCAGGTGGAGTGCACCATCAACGGCCTTGGCGAGCGCGCCGGTAACGCCTCGCTGGAAGAGATTGTCATGTCGGTGCGCACCCGGGCCGACCTGTTCCCGGTGGAGACGCGCATCAATGCCACCGAGATCGTGCCGGCCTCGCGCCTGGTGTCGTCCATTACCGGTTTCCCGGTGCAGCCGAACAAGGCCATTGTCGGTGCCAACGCCTTTGCCCATGAGTCCGGCATCCACCAGGACGGCGTGCTCAAGCACCGCGAGACCTACGAGATCATGCGTGCCGAGGACGTGGGCTGGAACACCAACCGCATGGTGCTGGGCAAGCACTCCGGCCGTGCCGCGTTCCGTGCCCGCCTGGACGAGCTGGGCATCAGCTTTGCCTCGGATGCGGAACTGAACGAAGCCTTCCAGCGATTCAAGGACCTGGCGGACAAGAAGCACGAGGTGTTTGACGAGGACCTGCACGCGCTGGTCAGCGACACCAAGCAGGCGGCCGAGCAGGAGCGCTTCAAACTGGTATTGCTGGAGGCTGCGTCGAAGACCGGTGAGACACCCGAGGCACGGCTGATTGTCAGCGTCGACGGCGACGAGCAGGAGACCGTGGCCGGCGGTGCCGGACCGGTGGATGCCACCTTCAAGGCCATTGAACAGATTGCCCACAGCGGCGCTACCCTGCAGCTGTATTCGGTAAACGCCATCACCGCCGGCACCGACAGCCAGGGCGAAGTCACTGTGCGACTGGAAAAGGGCGGGCGGATCGTCAACGGCCATGGCGCCGATATCGACATCATTACCGCCTCGGCAAAGGCGTACCTGAATGCGCTGAACCATTTTGCTGCCGGCCTCGAGCGGGCCCATCCGCAAGCGGCGGACGTGTAAGGAGCGCACATGAACGAACTGCAACGGCAAGCCTATCTGCAGTCCCTCGGGTTTACCCCGTGGGTGGCGCGGCAGCCGTTGCCGGGCGCGGCCAGCACGCCGGTGCTGGCGCCGGAGGAGATGCCAGTGGCCACGCCGGATGTGTCGGCCCCTGCGCCGACGCCTGAGGCCCCCGCTACCGCCCTGCCGCTGGCGGAGCGGCTGGCTGAAACACCCCCGGCGAGTGCGCCACCGAGGCCATCTGTTGAGTCACAGCCGCAACCAGCGGCGGATGTGTCGCCGGCAGAGGCCCCGCTGTGCATGCACGCCTGTCCGCTCGGGGATGTGCTGGTGCTGGTGGAACAGCAGCCAGCGGATGCCCCGGACCTGGGGCGTGATGCGCGCGACCTGCTGGCCAACCTGCTGCGCGCCTTTGGTCGAGGCGAACAGCGCCGCCGCCGTTTTGACTGGCCCATGGCTCACGTCATGGAAGGCACCCTGGAAGATTTCCTGGTGCAGTTCTGCCAGTCCCTGGCGCCACAGCAGGTGGTGTTGTGTGCCAGTGAGGAAAGCTGCCAGCGGCTGATGCAGGGTGAGCGTTACCGGGTGCACGAGCACCACGGCCTGCGCTGGCTGGCCATCAGCAGCCTGCAGGAAATGCTTGCCGAGCCGGTGGCGCACAAGCGGCGCAGCTGGGAGGCCATCAAGCAGGCCGGCTTGCACACGCCGGAGCAGGCCGCCAGGGCCTGATCCATGACCCATTACCACGTCGACCTGCATGCCGGGTTTGTGCTGCGCGACATGGGCGAGGACGATCTTGCCGCCGTCACCCGTATCGAGGAAGCCTGCCAGGTGACCCCCTGGAGCCGCGGTGTGTTCGCCGATTGCCTCAAGGCCGGCTACGACTGTCACGTCATCGAGCGTGATGCCCGGGTGGCCGGGTTCCAGATCTTTTCGCGCGTGCTGGATGAGGCGCACCTGCTCAATGTGGCCATCGCCCCGGCGTACCAGCGTCATGGTCTGGCGTGGGCGTCACTGCGCCAGGCGTTCGAGCGTCTCAAGCGGCTGGATACCGGTATCGTTTACCTGGAAGTGCGCGAGAGCAATGCCGGGGCGCGCATGCTGTACCAGAAAATGGGCTTTGCCATCACCGGCGAGCGCAAGCATTACTACCGCACCCAGGGCGGGCGAGAAAACGCCATCCTGATGACGTTGCCGCTGCGCGGGGATCACAAGTAGCGGTCTCGGGCAGGTGCCGGCAGTTGGAAGCGTCAGAGGTGTCGCGTTAACAGGCAGTATTCCGTGCTGGCCAGTTCGCTGCCGCGCGGGATGCGCACGATGTGGCCATTGCCGGGTGCCACCTCGATGGCTTCGCCCTTGCGGTTCTCCAGCGTCTCAAGTGTCACGTCCTGGTTACCGGCCGGGCTCATCAACGTGATGTGGTCGCCCACCTTGAAGCGGTTCTTCACATCCACGGTGAGCCACTGGTCATCGGCGTCGATCACTTCGCCCACCAGCTGTTCGGTGCCCAGCGTGGAGGTGCCCTGTTCGTAGGTCTGGAATTCCTGGGGCGGGTGGCGACGGAAGAAGCCTTCGGTGTAACCGCGGCTGGACAGTGCCTCGAGCTGGTCCATCAGGCCCATGTCGAAATCCTTGCCGGCCACGGCGTCATCAATGGCGCGCCGGTAGATCTGTGCGGTACGGGCCACGTAGTAGGGGCTCTTGGTGCGGCCCTCGATCTTCAGGGAATGCACGCCGATGTCGAGCAGGTCTTTGACATGCTGCACCGCGCGCAGGTCGCGCGAGTTCATGATGTAGGTGCCGTGCTCGTCTTCGTACACCGGCACAAATTCGCCCGGCTGCTTGGGGTCTTCCAGCAGCAGCTCCTTGACCTCGAACGGATCGTAACTCTGTGCCGCCTTGACCAGGCCATCAAGGCTGTCAGCGCCTCCCTCATCGTGCTCGCCGGGCTGCCAGGTCTGCGGGCGGGCGCCTTCGTTTTTCACCGGGATGGGGGCGCGCCTGGGCACCATGTCGCCACTGCTGTCGGTGTTGTGCTCGACGGTCTTGTAATCCCAGCGGCAGGCATTGGTACACGCTCCCTGGTTGGCATCGCGGTGGTTCATGTAGCCGGACAGCAGGCAGCGCCCGGAGTAGGCCATGCACAGGGCGCCGTGCACGAACACTTCCAGCTCCATGTCTGGCACCCGCTCACGAATTTCGGCCACTTCTTCCAGCGCCAGCTCGCGAGACAGGATCACCCGGGAGATGCCCTGCTGGTGCCAGAACTTCACCGTCGCCCAGTTCACCGCATTGGCCTGCACCGAGAGGTGGATTTCCTGGTCCGGCCATTGTTCCTTCACCAGCATGATCAGGCCCGGGTCGGACATGATCAGTGCATCCGGCCCCAGCTCAATGATGGGCGCCAGGTCACGCAGGTAGGAGCGCACCTTGTCGTTGTGCGGGGAAATGTTGGAGGCCAGGTAGAACTGCTTGCCACGGGCATGGGCATAGTCGATGCCCTCGGCCAGCGCTTCGGCATTCTTGAAGCTGTTGTTGCGCACGCGCAGGGAATAACGTGGCTGGCCGGCATACACGGCGTCGGCGCCATAGGCGAACGCATACTTGAGGTGCGTCATCGTCCCGGCGGGGGAGAGCAGCTCGGGGGTGAAGGTGTCAGCGGCCATGCAACAGTCCGGTCAGTGCAAACGGGCGGCCATTCTACCCGTGTTGGCGCGTGGTTCGTAGGGTGGCCGATGGACGGTTTTTCCTTGGGAATCGTGGGGTTATGGGGTGCCTTCTGGGGAGGGTGGCCCTCACCCCAACCCCTCTCCCGGAGGGAGAGGGGCTTTTACCGCGCTCGTCTGGAGCGTCCCCTCTCCCTCCGGGAGAGGGACAGGGTGAGGGCCCGTGACAAACAGGCAACCTCAGGACGCCGCCCGCTGGCGCTCGATCAACTGGTGCAAGGCCCCGGGCAGGGCAGACAGTGCCGGGCGCAGGGCGTCGTCCACCACGCGCTCCACGGTGGGGCGGATGGTGCGGCCCACCAGGGCCGGCACGCCGGGCAGCTTGTGCGGATGAATCTGGATGTCGCCCTGCACGTCCATGCAGGTGCCATCACTGTGCTCGGTCATACGGAAACAGCCTTCGCAGTCGAGCAGGCCGGTGACGGAATCCAGGTAGAAACGGAACTCCACCAGGTGCTGGTCGTGGTGCCAGAGCGTGGCCGAGTGCAGCTGGTCCAGGTGATCGCGCAGGAACGGCTTGGCGACACCGGGAATCACCTGCTCCTCCACGTGCCAGGCGTAATCCAGCGCCATGCGCCGCTCGCTCAGGGGCTGCTCCTTGAGCAGGGAAATGCGCGCCACGTGGGGCAGCCACGGGGACAGATCCACCAGTTGTGTGTTGAAGACCTGCCAGGCCTGGTCCATGGCCACCGGGATAATGTGCTGATGGCGGACTGCAATGGCCATGACAACCTCGCGTGGCGCCCCCGGAAGGGGCGAAGTGATACCCCATTAATACCATGTTGGCACGCTGATACCAGCAAGCGCTGGCGCTCAAAGGTAAAAATTCATGTCCGCCGGGAGGCTCAGGTGAGGGGCTGTGGGCTGGCTTTGGCAGTCACCCAGCGGGCCACGCCGTTGAAGTAGTGCGCCACGTTGTACACCGGCGGGTAGATCACCCGTGGCGCGCGCTCGGTCACGGCCTCGGCAATGCGGGTGGCGATGGCGTCCGGCTGGCCGGTGGGGATCAGCTTCGACACCGGCCCGGCCTTGACCTGGTCGCGGGCATGGCTTTCCAGGCCGGAGTAGATCGGGCCGGGGTAGACCGTAATGACATTGATGTCCCGGCTGGCCAGCTCGTTGTGCATGATTTCCGAGGCGTGGGCCATGCCGGCCTTGGCGCCGCCGTAGTAGCTGCAGCCGGCGATGGGGACCCGGCCAGCCATGCTGGCGACATTGATGATGGTGCCGCCGTCCGGCATGTCTTTCAGTGCCAGGTCCGCCAGGCGCAGGGGGCTGACCATGTTTACCGCCAGCAGTTTCCAGCCCTGGTCCCAGCCGGTGCTGGCAAAGCTGATGATGTCCATGATGCCGGCACAGTTCACCAGCAGGTCCACCGGCCCGTGCTCCGGGTCCAGTTCCTGCCAGCGCGCGCCCAGGGCATCGGGCTGGAACAGGTCCCAGCAGGCGTGGCGGGCACGCTGGCCGAGGGCGGCACAACGGGCCTTCAGCGCTGCCTCGTTGACGTCCACCAGGGTGAAACAGGCATCCGGGTAATGCCCGGCCAGGCGCTCAGTGAGGGCGCCACCAATGGCGCCGGCGGCGCCGGTGACGAGGATGTGGTGGTAGTCGCGCATGGCTGGGCCCGTGTGTTCTTGTTGTTGGATACCTGATTACACAGGCGGGCCAGCGCACAGGCAAGGCAGCACGGTGAATCAGGGACGGATTGGCCCGGAATGCGCCCCTCGCAGCCGGCCGTTGTGGCGACTATAATGCGCGCCTTTGCTGCCGGCGGTGCCGGCAGGGAACGCACCGACCACGCGGATTGTTCATGGCCCTGCTCGACGAAATCAGGAAACGGCGCACCTTCGCGATCATCTCGCACCCGGATGCCGGTAAAACCACCATCACCGAGAAGATGCTGCTGTATGGCAATGCCATCCAGATGGCGGGCACGGTGAAGGGCAAGAAGTCGGGCCGCCATGCCACCTCCGACTGGATGGAGATGGAGAAGCAGCGGGGTATCTCGGTGACCACCTCGGTGATGCAGTTCCCGTATCGCGACGCCACCGTGAACCTGCTGGACACTCCGGGCCACGCCGACTTTTCGGAAGACACCTACCGCACCCTGACGGCAGTGGACACGGCCCTGATGGTGATCGACTGCGCCAAGGGTGTGGAAGAGCGCACTATCAAGCTGATGGAGGTGTGCCGCCTGCGTGATACGCCCATCCTAACCTTTATCAACAAGCTCGACCGCGACGTGCGCGACCCCATCGAAGTGCTGGATGAGGTGGAAGAGGTGCTGAAGATCAAGTGCTCGCCCATCACCTGGCCCATCGGCATGGGCAAGGAATTCAAGGGCGTGTACAACCTGCTCACCGACACCACGGTGCTGTACAAGAGCGGCCAGGGCCACACCATCCAGGACGTTCGCGAGATCAAGGGCCTGGACAACCCGGACCTGGATGCCGCCGTGGGCGCCTATGCCGACGAGCTGCGCGAGACCCTGGAGCTGGTGCAGGGTGCCAGCCACGAGTTCGACAAGGACGAGTTCCTGGCCGGCAAGCTGACCCCGTGCTTTTTCGGCACTGCGCTCGGCAACTTCGGCGTCGACCATATGCTCAATGGCCTGGTGGAGTGGGCGCCGTGCCCCACTGGCCGCGATTCCGAAGAGCGCCATGTGGATGCGGACGAAGACAAATTCACCGGCTTCGTCTTCAAGATCCAGGCCAACATGGACCCCAAGCACCGCGACCGCGTGGCGTTCCTGCGTATCTGCTCGGGGGAATACCGCAAGGGCATGAAAATGCACCAGTGCCGCACCGGCAAGGACGTGCGCATCTCGGACGCGCTCACCTTCCTCGCCGGCGAGCGCGAGAACGTGGAGCAGGCCTTTGCCGGTGACATCATCGGGTTGCACAACCACGGCACCATCCAGGTGGGCGATACCTTCACCGAGGGCGAAATGCTGCGCTACACCGGCATCCCGTTCTTTGCCCCGGAACTGTTCCGCCGTGTGGTGCTGAAAGACCCCCTGAAGAGCAAACAGCTGCACAAGGGCCTGACCCAGCTGGCGGAAGAGGGCGCCACCCAGGTGTTCATGCCGCTGAAGAACAATGACCTGATTCTCGGTGCCGTGGGCATGCTGCAGTTCGATGTGGTGGCCCACCGCCTGAAGGCGGAATACGGCGTGGAGTGCAACTACGAGCCCATCAGCGTCTACACCGCGCGCTGGGTAGAGGCCGACAACGAGCGCGATATCGACAAGCTGCGCGACAAGGCCTATGAAAACCTGGCCGAAGACGGCGCCGGCAACCTCACCTACCTGGCGCCCACCCGCGTCAACCTCGGGCTGGCGGAAGAGCGTCATCCGGAGATCCGTTTCCGAGAGACAAGGGAGATCTGACATGACCCGATTCATTGCGATCCTGGCATTCTCTGTGCTTAGCCTGCAATTGGCCGGGTGTGCGTCGGCGCCGCTGGTGCCAGATGTCCTGCCGGAAGACGTGCCCAACGCAGAAACCGGCTATATCGCAGGAAGTTTCTCGCGGGAATACAATGCCGTGCACTACTACTCGAACAACTTCCTCTTCCGGAACATAGCGTCAGAGGAGACCTATCGGCTGGAGAGTAATCCGCCTGCGGGTGGTGATCTGTTCAGCGGTTATCGGGATGATTTCAGCTCCTATGACTACAAGGGAGCGGCCTTTCTGATTCCTTTGCCGGTGGGCGAATACGAGTTCTACAATTTCTTCCTCAATGGTGGCGCCAACCATTTCAGCGCCCGCGAAGATTACTCCATCCCTTTCGAGGTTCTGCCTAATGCTATTACCTACCTGGGTGAGGTGAAGTTGGTGCCCCAGCGGGCCCGGAATACCTTCGGCATTTTCATCCCCTGGGGGGGCATCTGGGTCCTCTCCGACAAGCAGGAGCGGGATATGCAGCTTCTGCTGGAAAAATTCCCGGAGCTGGATGCCGGGGCATTCGTGAAACGGATTCCGGACGAAGAGCGAATCGAGGCCCCGCTGGTATTCCTCCCGTCTGAAGAGTATGTGCCAGACGAAGATTCGCAAGAGTAGAGCCGCATGAAAGAACCCATGGGAACTCGCATTGTTCTGGGCATAAGGGCCGTTGTCTTTCTTTTGTCTATGACCGTATATGGAGTCTCTTGGGGCTGCTTGATAGCGGATGACGTCAAGGCACTCAGTGAAAAGTCCATGCGTGACTTTGAGGCAAAAGATTTTGATAGCTGGATAGAGGCTTACACCGATGATCATGTGCAAGTCCTTCCAGACGGAAAGATAAAAAGTTACAAGGAATTTGTTCGTAGCGCGAAGTCGATCATGATGCAGGCGGAACAAATGCAGTTGAGCATGAACATGGTTTCCTGGAGCTGCAATCCGGAAGAAGGCACCGCCAAAGCCGTCTTTCTGTCAAAAGGTTTGTTCCTTCTTGAGGTGAATGGAAAGAAGGCAATACAGAAGCAGGAATTCAGGCAAGAATCATACTTGCGCAAGGAAGACGACGTCTGGCTGATTTACAGAACAGAGGTCAGCGATATGAATGCCTCAATCAGACCTGTTTGAACCATCTGCCAAGGCGGGAAATGCTTGGACAAAAAGCTGATATAGCATGACCTGAAACGTCTGGCTGACGGTATTATTTTTCACACCCTCGTTAGCGACGTATCTCGTTTGAAAGGCGGCAAGGAAAACAGCATGGCAGATTCTCGCCGTTGGCCCCCTGGCATTGACACAGCCTACCGCGCACCCCGGGCGTCACTGGCAACTCCGTCCGCGCCACCCGGCAGGCATTGGGTCTATGCGGGCTTCCTTGGTGCGTTCACGGGGACTGTTGGCTTGCAAGGGGTTGTCGGTGTGTTGCTGCTGGCCTTCGGCGACTTGCAAGGGCTGCAGGACCTGGCCCTTCTGATTGTGGCCTGGCTGCCAGTGATGCTTGTTGCCAGCCTGGTGACACTTACATACGGCGCCCTTGCCTATGTGAGCTGGTTGCGGCGCATGCCACAGACTGCCTGGCGTTTTCTCGTGGCAGGTGGGCTGCCCGGCGTGCTGGTGCTTGGACTGTCGCTGTTCGACGACTCGCCGTCCCCTTCTACCTACTTGTACGGTGCTGTGATGGGTGTGTATGGCGTCGTTATTTCCCGCTGTGCCCTGTACTTCCTGCGCCGGCAAGCGCAGGCGCGTCTCAGCGATGCGGGCGACAGCGGAATCGATGCAGGCAGTCAGTGACCGGTAAGCACTGCGCGGGTCCGCCTCGGGCTGGCGAAAGAGCGCCACCCGGAGATCCGTTTCCGTGAAACCCGCGAGATCTGAGCACGAGGCAGCCGCGCAAGTGGCTGTCGCCCACACTGTTAACGCCAATCCCGGCGCAATTCTGGCCAAGGGCCGTGTGCTGTCACGATATGCCTACCGCTACGTATGCCAGAGCGGCGACACTCTCCCTGTTGATCAGCCAAGGAGAAAGTCATGAGGATTCAGGCATTCGAATTTATGGACCTGCCGCAGACACCGCGAGTACTGCGTGATTCCGTGGTGGAGAGCCTGGGCAATGCCATGCGCTGGAGCGGTGTGTGCAAGACGGCAGCGCCGGTGTTCGGCGAATTCTTCAACCGCCTGGAAAACGATACCGTGCTGGACCTGTGCAGCGGCTCTGGTGAGCCAGCCGCCGCAATGCTGGAAGCCCTGAAAGACAGTGGCGGCAAGTTGCCACGCTTTATGGTCTCTGACCTGTTCCCTGTTGTGCATCACATGGCACAAGCCGCTTCCAAACACCCTGACCATATCGAGGTGATCAGCAGCCCGCTGGATGCTACCGATGTGCCGGCGGTGTATGCACATGGCGGCCGGATGGTGGTCAGTGCTTTCCATCACTTTCCGCCGGCGCTGGCGCGGCGCATTCTTGAAGACAGTGCGAAAAAGGGAAAACCCATCTTCATTATGGAGCCCATGACCCGCAAAGGGCGCGGTGCCCTGCATATGGGTGTGTACTTCGTGGCTGCCAACTTCCTCAATCCTTTTCTCAGCAAACAGGATCGCCTGCTCAAGGCGTTGTTCACCTATTTAATTCCACTCATTCCCCTGATGGCCACCTGGGACGGCCTGGTCAGCATCGTGCGCATGTACACACGAGAGGATTTCGAGGCGCTGGTGGAGGGCATTGATACTGATTTCCATTGGGAATTCCGCCAGGTCACCAGTGGGCTGGACAGCACAGTGTCAATCTATATGGGTTGGCCCAGGACCGTCTCGCAGGATTGAGGGCGACACCGTTATCTGCGTGCTCACAGGAAAAGGCCGGTTATTGCGCTATCATCTGGCCGGAGAGCCGT
The DNA here is from genome assembly GCA_029212745.1 of Alcanivoracaceae bacterium. Lineage (GTDB taxonomy): Bacteria > Pseudomonadota > Gammaproteobacteria > Pseudomonadales > Alcanivoracaceae > JARGOL01. Next base: position 75,338 of record JARGOL010000005.1, on the reverse strand, counting down.
TAACGCATTGATTTACCGTTGGCCTGCTTAAGCTGATATCAGTTTGCCGTCATTCTCGCCGGACACCGCCAATCACGACATGGCCGGATTCACTGGTGTAGGATATTGCCCAGAGGAAGCTAACTCACTGTAATACCGCCCCTTTTGTTGGCGACGCTATGTTACTGCAGGGAAATAGCGGAACTTTGGATAGGCCGAACCGTTCGGCCTAATACACTGTTATGGATTGTTCGGATGAAATATAGATGCGTCGTTCTTTGCATTATTTTTATTCCGCTTGCGGGAATTGCGGGGCCAATCTGCGAGGGTGCAAATGAAGGCAAGGGAAACGCTTTCGCTTGGGGCGAGAGTGATTTCTCCAAAGCCTCTGCGAGAGAGAGTTTCGACACATTGCAGCAATCTCTCTCGGACGGAGCCGACTTGGGCGTTTGTGAGCTTCATAACGCACTAGCCATGATTGAGGGTGCTTTGCTTAAGGATCAGGCACGGCGCGCTATTATGAGCGAGGAAGTGCCAGATGTGATAGTGAGGCATCGCCGGCTGGCGTTTTGCGAATTTCTCGCAGAGTCAAAGCCGTGCGAGTAACCATAACAAGGCAAAGCAAGCGCGGACGCGCCAAGGCGCGCCCCTGTTTGCGACGTTAACCAGGGGTATCGATGGACGAACTTATAGAGTGCAATGAGTTTCAAGGAAGACCGTCTCTCGAGGGGAAGGACTTCGTTGACTACTTCAATCTGGAATACGGCACCTACCCGCCCGAGGATTTCGAGGGAACAGACGAAGAGCCGTTCTATGAACACGATTTTAAATTGATCGGCTTTTACTTGAGCAAGGATGGCCAGCAGCAGATGTACTTCACGGCAGGCACTAAGCAGGGCTTGTATGCCATCGGAGTCCCATTGACCAACGGCCAGGCCATGGTTTCCATGACTACCGTGCCGCCAACTGAGCTCGAGGAGATTCAGGTTGGTTAACAAGGCCAAGCAAGCGGGGACGCCTTACAGGCGCCCCTGTTGGCGGCGTTATGTGTGAATTGCGATGAACTGGACGGAAATGCCCACTTTCGAAGGCATCGACCTAAATGACTCTTTTGTTTTTGGTTGGATCCAGGAGAGTGGAAGCCTCCTGTTTGACTTGGAGGCCAGCGTTTGGCCAGCCTCTCGCTACTACTATGAACCAAAGAATAATGAATACACGTGTTACCGACGAGCCAGCCTAAGGTTTTTTGGCTTTGAGTCAGTTACTGGTTTGCGCGCCCAGGAACAGAGTCCATTCACGAGGGACCCGGATGGCTCCATAGATTATGGCAATATTGACCAGTTAGAAAAAACTGCCGACGGCTTCATAATATCTGGTGACTTTGGGCAAGTAAAAATAGTTGGCGGAGAGGTTCAGTTTGAGATTCACGCATAACAAGTCGCTGAAATGCGCGGACTGCCTTCCAGGCAGCCGCTTAGCTTGGCGTTGATTTGGGGCGATAATGATCCGGCCGATTTTTGTATTATTAGTGTTATGGATTGGCTCAGCTGATTCAGTATTAGCAGCTGATTTAGACGTGCGACTTGAAGATTTTCTTGATAAGCAGATAGAAAGCCCGAAAGTCCTTGAGCAGACGAAGAATGTCTTTGAAGAAGGCGATATGGACTTCGAAACATTCATACTTGTTGCCTTTACTGGGGCAGCAAAGATGGACGGGTCCCCTGATAATATGGCCATGCTATCCAAGCTCGGAATGTACATTGAGAATGAGAAGCCCAGGTTGCGTCCAGGTCTACTTTTGAGGATGCAGGGTTTCATGAGAAACCCGACTAATCGAACGATGATGCGGGGAGTTTTCATGGAAACCGTCAGAGCGAACATAATGGGCGATGAGAATTAACAAGGCAAAGCAAGCGGGGGCACGCTCAAGCGCGCCCCTGTTTGCGACGTTATTAGTACTGAGGGGTTCCAGTGAGGCCTATCTTCTTTGCACTATTGTTTTTTTTAGTTGCTAGCGACGCCCATGCGGCATCAATTGAAGGGAAGTGGAGGTCCAATAAAGAATTGACCTCCGGGTTCAATAACCGTAATGCGATTCTCGAAGAGCGCCAGAGAATATTTTTCGATCAACTTATGGGGCATATGACGATCGAATTTTTGGACGGAGTATCGAAGCTCAACATGCCCTCTATTGAAGTACATTCAGATGGTGAAAAATCAACCTTCGAAGGATTTACAGAGGAATCAACCTATACGATTCTCGGCCAGGACAAGGACACAGTCGTGGTAAAAACCCAGGATCTAGATGGGTCTGACCTAATAGTTACCTATCACTTCGAGGGCCAAGATATTATGTGGGTGTACGTTGCGGGGCACAGCTCCATGTTTTCAAATTTAAATATTAGAGAGTATTTCGTTAGGTGCAGGTAATTCATAACACGCGCAGGAATTACGCCGCGAAAAGCGCGGCGTGACGCCATCCGCGTTGCTGCGGGCGCCCTTGGTGCGAGCGTTAGGACAAAAGAGCGAAGAGAAAAAATGAATAGAAATGCATATGACGCCCCACAGGCAGAGATTGATTCTAGTCCTAACGCAGAAGTTACAGCCTCAGTCTATTCACCGATGCAGATTGGATTGGGCACATTTATCGGCGGACCTTTCGCCGCAGTATATTTCTTGAAGGCCAACTTTGACGCCCTCCAAATGTATAGATTATCGAGGATGGCGTTGACTGTAGGCGGGCTATTCATTCTGTGTTTTTCGTTTTTGGTGGTCTATCTACCAGAAGACTTTCCGAATAATGTAATTCCGGTTCTCTACTTGGTGCCTACAGTATGGCTTGCCAACAAAACGCAGCCATCCAAGCAGGACGTTTTGGAGTCCGAAAATTTGGATTTTCAGTCGGGCTGGAAGGTATTCGGGATAAGTATTCTGGGGATGGTGCTTTTTGTTATCGTAGTGACTGCAATAGCTCTGGGATTGGATGGCCTAGGCCTGATAAGCGTCACCTAGCAAGGCGCTACAGAGGACGCCTTTGGCGCCCCTGCTCGCGACGTGATGAGAATATGAAAAGACTCCTTATCCTAATCTTGGCTGTGCTATTTCCTTGCTTTGGCTATGCATCTGATGCCACGGTTAATCATGGCAGTTTCATGGATTGCAGTGCTGAGAAGGCGATTAATACACATGAGATCCTCGGGGCATGGTATTTTTCAATGGGAAGTGAAAGTATTTGGAAAATGGAACTCAAGGCCGACGGGAATTTCAGCATCGCAGTGTTCAGCGAAGGGAGACATGTCGAGAGCGAATCAACGGGTGGTGAGTGGTCCCTGAAGGATGAAATCCTCATCTTGAAGTGGCGTGATGGGACCGTGCGGAAAGACAAAGTATCTGAAATCACTGACTGCTCGCTCTCAACAACTTCGCTTGATGGCGAAATCAATGGGCACTATTACCGCAAGCCAGTCCCGGCGCGCCCCTGTCATAACAAGGCAGAGCAAGAGGGGACGCCGTAACCGGCGCCCCTGTTTGCGACGTTATCTTCCGAATGATGCTCAGAAGAATACATCAGAGCCCCGCCGAAGACGGCCCTTCAAAAAGAGAATGGTACCAGTCTCCTATGCTGGATCTGTTCGTCTGGTATGACGCAAGCGGTCGCATCATTTCTTTCCAGCTGTCGTACGACAAGCAACGCACAGAGAAGCTGTGCCTGTGGAAAAGCGGAGGCCGCCTGGCGTGTTATGAGGTTGAGCCCGGTGATAACCCCGGCGGTTATTCACGCTCTCCGGTTTTACGGCAGCAAGTGCCGTGTCAGTTGACGCCGCTTCATGGTGTCTTTGAAGATCAGTCAGGCCACCTTCCAGCCTCATTGAGGCAGTTAATCGACGATGTACTCCGTACAGAGATAGGCCGATTGGAATAGGAAAACCGGGCTTGCCCGTTTTTGTACAGCTGAAGCGAGACGCAGTTTTGGCACGGTTACTGGATACCCGCCCCGGCATTGGCTACTCTTTCAGCTAATAAAAAAGTCTGATGCCTGTGCCGCCCAGCGGCCTCGGCGTTTTATCAGATCCAACGAGAAGTAGAATGCCACCGGATAATCGCCCACAACCCGCTCCCGTTGTTTCCGCCGACGACCAGCCAGCTGAGCCTGAGCTGCTCGATGCTGTGTATACTCAGACCGATACTTTTGATCGTCTGGTAACGAGCCTGTATGGCTGTGTCGAGAACAACCAGGGGTTCGATCCCTTCCTGCGCTGCCTGCGCGAGGAGCTGACTCTGGCCAGCTGCTCACTGGCAGTGATCCAGAAGGAGCCTGAGCTCAAGGGCCTGTACGGCTGGGCGCTCGGGTATCCGCCTGGCGTCGTGCCCCTGATGCTCAAGACCGGGCTGGTGTTCAAGGATGAGGCCATTGCCCGGGCCCTGGCGCTGGGGCCCAACGCCGTTTTCAGTTATGCCGATGGTGACCCCGAGCATGATGTGCTGGCTGACATGTCGGCGTTTTCCCGTACCTGGTTGCGCGCCGCCGGCATCGTCGACAGTGCCACCATTGCCTTCACCAACAAGTTCCAGCACCAGATCGTGCTGGTGCTGAACCGACACAAGTCCCATGCCGTGTTCAGCCGCGACGAGATGGCGTTGTTGGCGCGGCTGAAGAAGCACACCGAGATTGCGCTGGACCTGTATGAGCGCCTGCATCGCTCCGAGCAGGTGTTCCGTGACCTGAAAAGCAGCATTGCCGTGCTGAAGCAGCCGGTGGCGGTGTTCTCGCCGGTGTCGTTGCTGATCAGCGCGAGCCCGGCGTTCGAGCAGATCGGCCAGCGTTATGAGGTGTTTCGGGTCAATCACGATACCCGGCAGATCGAGTTCCAGGACCCGGCCTTTGCGCAGGAATTCTATACCCAGCTGATGCTGTTCATTACCGGCAAGACATCGGCCCTGGATGAGACCGACACGCTGTACCTGCACACCAATGCTTTGCCCCTGCGTTTCTCCATCACGCCTGTACACAGCCGGGAAAACGACAACAACACCACGCTGGTGGAAATCTTTGACCCCAACGATGTGCGCACGCCCACCACTACGGAGATCCGCAAGGTCATCACTGCCACCGAAGCCGAGGCACGGGTGTGCCTGGCGCTGGTCAAGGGCGCAGATGCCGCCCAGGCAGCCAGGGAGCTGGATCTCGCCGTCAGTACGGTGCGCACCAACATCAAGTCATTGCTGCAGAAAAACAATTTCAATCGCCAGGTGGACCTGATCACCCACCTGCTGCGCATCTGTTCCTGACGTTGGCGTGCCCTTTTTGCGGGTGCGGTGTTACGTCCATTTGCGTCGCCACTGATGCCGCTGCATGCTCGGGTTAAAAACGCGGAGGACAATCCATGCGTATTTCCAGCCTCGCCCTGGCGGCACTGTGCTGTCTACCTGTGTGCGCTAACGCGGATGGCGGTGTCGTGGCGCCGGCCAGCACGGTGGTCATGGCGGAAGACGGTGCGCGCCTGTCATCACAACGGCCGGCGCGGCTCAGCCTGATAGGCCTGCCCGCCAATCGCGGTGGTTTGCTCAAGGTGAGTGGCCATATCAGCGTATCCGGGCAGGCCAACCTGGTGCTCTGGGCGCGCGTGGAGGGTGCTGATTACTTCTCCCGGTTGCCAGCACTGCAAGGGCTCACGGATGTGTCGGCCGAGCCGTTCGTGATTCCGTTCAATGCCGATACGCACACGGTGAGCGATCTTTTCCTTGAGGTGGAGTTGCTGACGCCGGGAGAGGTCACGCTGTCGGGCGTGGCGCTGTTGCCATGATCCGGGCCGGGAACTGACATGCAAACGTTGGTCAACGACATCGGTGCCCTGGTCTGGGGGCCGCTCACCATCGTGCTGCTGGTAGGCACTGGCCTTTACCTGTCGTTCCGCCTGCGGCTGATCCAGGTGGTTCACCTGTGGCTGTCTTTGAAGATTGTCTCCGGGCGTGACCGTGAGGGCGGTGATGCCGGCGACCTGAGTCAGTTCAGCGCCCTGACCCTGGCGCTGTCAGCGGCCATCGGTAATGGCAACATCGCCGGTGTCGCCACCGCCATCGCCCTGGGCGGGCCGGGTGCGATCCTGTGGATGTGGGTGACGGCGCTGGTGGGTATGGCCACGGTGTATGCCTCAACCACGCTGTCAGTGGCCTATCGCAGCCACGATGCCGCCACCGGCTATTCCGGTGGGCCCATGTATTACATCGAGCGCGGTCTGGGGCCGCGCTGGAAACCGCTGGCGCAGTTCTTTGCCTTCTGCGCCATCCTTGCGGCCTTTGGCACCGGCAACATGGTGGAGGCCAACTCGGTGGCCGACACGCTGGAGTTTTCCCTGCGTGACGTGATTGGGTACGCCGACACCACGGCCCTGGTTGCCGGGGTGAAGCTGTTGATTGGTATTGTCTACGCGGCACTGATCTGGCTGGTGATCGTCGGTGGCATTCGCCGTATTGGCCAGGTGGTATCGACGCTGGTGCCGCTGATGTTCGTACTTTATGTGGGCAGCGCGCTGGTGGTGCTGGGGCTGTATGCCGATGCCATTCCGGCGGCGCTGGCACAGATCGTCAATGATGCGTTCACCGGCACGGCTGCCACCGGTGGCTTTGCCGGCGCCGGGGTCATGGCCACCATCCAGTTCGGTGTTGCGCGCGGCGTGTTCAGCAACGAGGCGGGCCTGGGTACCACACCCATCGCGATGGCCTCGGCACGCACCAGTGAACCGGTGCGCGCCGGCCTGGTGGCCATGAACGGGCCCCTGTTCGATACCCTGATTGTCTGCACCATCACCGCCCTGGTGATCCTGGTCACCGGCGTGTGGCAGACCGGGGTCAGCGGTTCTGAGCTGACCACCATGGCGTTCAACGCAGCGGTGCCGGATCTCGGCAAGGTGGCGGTGACGCTGTCACTCCTGTTCTTCTCGTTTTCCAGCGTGGTGGGCTGGAGCTACTACGGTGATCGCGGCACCCATTACCTGTTCGGCGAGCGCGCCGTGGGCCTGTATAAGCGACTCTTCTGCCTGCTGCTGCCGCTGGGGGCGGTGATGGAGCTGGAGCTGATCTGGGCGCTATGCGACATCGCCAACGGGCTGATGGCCATTCCCAACCTGATTGCCCTGTTGCTGTTGTCGCCGGTGGTGGTGACGCTGACGCGCGAGTATTTCGCCCGGCAGCAGGAAAGGGACGCCGCACAATGAGGATGCGGCGCCGGCTGGCACGGCAGGTTATCGCGGCGACGGTCACTGCCGCCGCCGTGGTGGTGGTGCTGTCTGCTGCGTTGCTGGGCTACTGGGTCACGGACGGCTTTCGCGATTATGTCGCCTGGTGTGATCGCTTCCATGGGCCACTGGCCGCCTGGGCGAAACAGCATGGGCACTACCCGGACGACCTGTCGGTGCTGGATACAGCGTCTTACCGGCCGCGCTACCAGCCGGCGGACTGCCGCTACCAGCGCGTGGAGGACGGCTATGAAATGGTCGTGGTGCATGGCTTCGGCGTATCCTTTTACCAATCATCGAAAGGGGAGTGGGTTCATGACTGAGAAAAGCGGGATGCATGCCGTGCGTATGCTGGTGACGGCCCTGCTGTGCCTGTCCCTGGCGGGGTGCCTGGGCATGCCGGACCAGGTGACGCCGGTGACCGGCTTCGACAAGGAGCGCTACCTGGGCACCTGGTACGAGATCGCCCGGCTGGATCATTCCTTTGAGCGGGGCCTGAGCCATGTGCGTGCCGAGTATGGCCTGCGTGATGACGGTGGCCTGTCGGTGCGCAATACCGGCTTCGACAACGAAGACGGCGAGTGGTCACAGGCCGAGGGCAAGGCGTACTTCGTTGGCGATGCCGATACGGCGCACCTGAAGGTGTCGTTCTTCGGGCCTTTCTACGGCAGCTACGTGGTGTTCGAGCTGGACGAGGACTACCAGTATGCCTTTGTGTCCGGCAACAGCCATGACTACCTGTGGCTGCTGGCACGCACGCCGACGGTGCCGGACGCCGTGTTCCAGCGCTTTCGTGAACAGGCGCTGGCGCGTGGCTTTGACCTGTCGGGCCTGGTGCGCGTGGTGCACACGCCGGACGCGCCCTGTCCGCAGACCGATGCGGTTCGCCACATTTGCTAACCATTGCGTCGGGCCCCTGGCCGCCGCCGGGCTGTTGCCTGACGGGCAGGGCGGCTACCATGCCCGCCTGGCATTAAGGAAAGGCGCATGATTCGTACGGCACAGCAGGCACTGCAACGGTTGCGGGAAGGTAATCGCCGGTTCGTGGAGCACGGTACCGACGGCATCAGTTTCGAGGCGCTCAAGGCCTGGGAGCAGGTGGGCAAGGACCAGGCGCCGTCCGCCATCATCCTTGGCTGTTCCGATTCACGGGTGCCGGCGGAGATCATCTTTGACCAGGGCCTGGGTGACCTGTTCGTGATCCGGGTGGCGGGCAATGTGGTGGCACCGTCGCAGATTGGCAGCGTCGAGTTTGCCGCCGAGAAATTCGGCACACGCTTGGTGGTGGTGCTGGGGCATTCCTGTTGCGGCGCGGTGAGCGCCACGCTGGACGAACTCGAGCGGCCCTCGGAGCGCCGCTCCCACAGCCTCAGCTCGATCGTCAATCGTATCCGCCCGTCCGTGGAAACCCTGCTGGAAAGCGGCGCCTTCACTGACCGTGACAAGCTGCTGGATACTGCCATCCGTGCCAATATCCGCTCGTCCGTACAGCACCTGCGCCAGGGGTCGTTGATCCTTGAGGGACTGATCGCCAACAGCGGACTGCGGGTAGTGGGTGCCGAGTATTCGCTGGCCACTGGCGCGGTGGATTTCTTTGACACCCTGGATGTGGAGGCGCAGGCGTAGGGCTGTGGGGTGGCCCTCACCCTGTCCCTCTCCCCGGGGGAGAGGGGACGCTGCCAGCGCACCGCCCAGAAAGCCCCTCTCCCTCGGGGAGAGGGGTTGGGGTGAGGGCCCCCACAGGAAGGCAGCAAAAACCCCGTAAACACCCCGCCAGTGCGCTCCCCGGCACCATCCGACAACCGGTATTTCTCGTTATCTGCCTGAATTGACTGCGCTTTTTCCTGTATTCATACAGAAAATACCGGGTATATAAAATATTGATTTTATTTATGGGAGGGTGGGCCCTAGAATGCGCGCACTCCGTAGAAAGGCCTGCTTGCTGGGTGGGCCGGAGCCCTGGGTTACCGCGGCTTCCTGCGGTATTTCAACCCTCTCAATTCGAAAGGACCGGACCATGTCATACAAGCAAGACGTCGAGCAGCTGAAGTCTGTTATCGGTGCCCACAGCACCTGGCAGTCAATCAACCCTGAATCCGCCGTACGTATGCGTCTCCAGAACCGTTTCAACACGCACCTGGACATCGCCAAGTACAACGCCAAGATCATGCGCGAAGACATGGCGGCCTACGATGCCGATAACAGCAAGTACACCCAGTCCCTGGGTTGCTGGCACGGTTTCATCGGTCAGCAGAAGATGATCTCCATCAAGAAGCACTTCGGTGGCACCAAGCAGCGCTACCTGTACCTCTCTGGCTGGATGGTCGCTGCCCTGCGTTCCGAGTTCGGTCCGCTGCCGGACCAGTCCATGCACGAGAAGACCTCCGTTGCTGACCTGATCCGTGAGCTGTACACCTTCCTCAAGCAGGCGGATGCCTGGGAGCTGAACCACCTGTTCCGCAACCTGGACGACGCACGTGCCAAGGGCGACGCTGCTGAAGAAGCCAAGATCATCGACCAGATCGACAACTTCGAAACCCACGTGGTGCCGATCATTGCTGACATCGACGCTGGCTTCGGTAACCCGGAAGCCACCTACCTGATGGCCAAGCAGATGATCGAGGCGGGTGCCTGCTGCATCCAGATCGAGAACCAGGTATCTGACGAGAAGCAGTGTGGTCACCAGGACGGCAAGGTTACCGTTCCGCACGCTGACTTCATCGCCAAGCTGAACGCCGTTCGCTACGCGTTCCTGGAGCTGGGTGTGGACGACGGCGTTATCGTTGCCCGTACCGACTCTGAAGGTGCTGGCCTGACCAAGCAGATCGCTGTATCGCAGGAAGAGGGTGACCTGGCTGACCAGTACAACTCTTTCCTGGAAGGCGAGGAAGTGACCGATCCGTCCACCGTCAAGAACGGCGACGTGCTGGTCAAGACCGCTGGCAAGCTGATCAAGCCCACCAAGCTGGCGTCTGGCCTGTTCCAGTTCCGTCGCGACACCAACATCGACCGTGTTGTACTGGACTGTGTCACCAGCCTGCGCAACGGTGCAGACCTGCTGTGGATCGAGACCCCGACCCCGAACATCGGCCACATCAAGGCCATGGTTGACCGTATCCGCGAGCAGGAGCCGAGCGCCAAGCTGGTGTACAACAACAGCCCGTCGTTCAACTGGACCCTGAACTTCCGCCAGCAGGTATTCGATGCCTGGGAGAAGGAAGGCAAGGACGTGTCCAAGTACGATCGCAGCAAGCTCATGAGCGCCGACTACGACGACTCCGAGCTGGCCGCCGAGGCGGACAAGTGGTGCCAGAACTTCCAGCGCGACGCGGCTCGCGAAGCCGGTGTGTTCCACCACCTGATCACGCTGCCGACCTACCACACTGCGGCGCTGTCTACCGACACGCTGGTGGAAGGTTACTTCGGCGAGGAAGGCATGCTTGCCTACGCCGCCGGTGTACAGCGTCAGGAAATCCGTCGCGGTATCGCCACCGTGAAGCACCAGGACATGGCCGGTTCCAACATCGGTGATGACCACAAGGAGTACTTCTCCGGTGAAGCGGCCCTGAAAGCGGGCGGTGCACACAACACCATGGGTCAGTTCGAGAACGTATAAGTTCGACTGACACAGACGTGTTGCGAAAAAGGGCGCCTTCGGGCGCCCTTTTTTTATCAGCCGTTATCCACCAGCGCGCCTGCAGCGCCGCGTGGATCCGGCATTGCGTTTACCTTCAACCAGGGACGTCGTCGCGCGCGAACTCGGGCACATAGCCCTGGCGGCCGGCGTCGCGGTCGGCCTTCTCCTGCGCCGCCAGCGCGTCCAGTTTTTCAAACGCCCCCGGGGCGAGCCGGCGGGCCAGCCGGTTGAGTGGTTTCTCCATCCAGCCCGGCAGGCGTACCCCCAGTGGGTTGCTTTCCTGCAGGTCCGGCGAGGAAATGATTCGGGTGCCCATGATGTAGTCGAACCAGGGCTTGGTGACGCACCAGTTGGCGTTCTGGTTGCTGTTCATGTGGTGATCAAAGTGCCACGGCACCTTGCGCCGGCCCCAGTCCGGGTCCAGGTGGGCGCGCCGGTGGGTATACCAGTAGTTGATGGCACCGTAATACAGGGTGGCCGTGTACAATGGCGCCACGAACACCAGCGGGGTCACCACGATGGCCGCCTTGACCAGGCTGGCGCCTTCCATGCGTGCCCGCTCGTGGTCGAAGGTGTGCAGAAGGGACGGGTCGTACATGGCATCAGCAAAGCCGTTGCGGCGCACTTCCTTGTGGTGCACCCAGTGGCTGGCCCAGCGGCTGTTGCGGTCACGGCCCTTGCCGTGGAGCAGGTGCTTGTGGGCGTACCATTCAATGCCGTTGACGGTGAGCAGGCCCAGGGGAATGCCGAGCATGGATTGTTCTCCCGTGAGAATGTCTTTCCAGTATCACCCCGGTGAACGTGAGAGACTTGGCAAATCACGCCAGCCTGAGGGCGTCTCTGGCCCAATGGGCGATCCGCGCCGATGGGCGGTAACGCCCTGATGGCGGTTCCAGCTTCGAGGAGTGCACATGGCGGGTAGCCGCGACCTGACCCGTGGCCCGGTACGGGGCCATCTTGTCCACCTGGGTGCCCCCATGGTGGTGGGTATCGTGGCGGTGCTGTCGATCAGCCTCGTGGACGCCTGGTTCGTCGGCAAGCTGGGGCTGGAGCCGCTGGCGGCGCTGTCGTTTACTTTTCCGGTGGTGTTTTCCATTGCTTCTGTGGCCATCGGCCTGGGTGCCGGGGCCGCGTCGGTGGTCTCCCGCGCCATCGGTACCGGTGATCGTCACCGGGTGCAGCGTCTGGCCACCGATTCCCTGCTGTTGTCGGTGCTGGTGGTGGCCGCCCTGTCGACGCTGGGCTGGTTCACTATCGAGCCCCTGTTCCGCGCCATGGGCGCCCGCGACCAGGTGCTGGGCTACATCGTCGACTACATGCAGATCTGGTATCTGGGCATGCCGTTCCTGGTGGTGCCGATGGTGGCCAACAGCCTGATCCGCGCCGACGGTGATTCCCGCATTCCCAGCCTGATGATGGTATTTGCTGCCATCGCCAATATCGGTCTCAACCCGGTGTTCATTTTCGGCCTCGGCCCAATCCCGGCCATGGGTATCCAGGGGGCAGCGGTGGCCACGGTCATCGCCCGGGCCCTGTCGATGATGCTGGCCCTGTTCCTGGTCTTCCGTCATCGCCTGGTGGTCACCGGCTGGCCCGGCTGGGCGGAGCTGTCGGATTCATGGCGGCATATTGCCCAGGTGGGCCTCCCGGCGGGTGCGGCCAATGTGATTACGCCGTTCGGTGTCGGCGTGCTGACGGCGGCCATGGCGCGGCTGGGGCCGGAGACCGTGGCCGCATTCGGGGTGGCGACACGGGTGGAGACCTTGGCCGCCATTCCCATGCTGGCCCTGTCGGGCGCCATCGGCCCGGTGGTGGGGCAGAACTGGGGCAAGGGTGAGAAGGGCCGGGTGCGCGAGGCGTTGCTGGATTGCTTCCGCTTTTGCCTGGTGTGGGCGCTGGTCATGGCCGTTTTCTTCTGGCTGTTTGCCGGCCTGGTGGTGACCTGGTTCACCGATGAGGCAGCGGTGCAGTCCGTGATGATCACCTACCTGCAGGTGGTGCCGCTGTCGCTGGCCGGCTACGGCGTCATCATCTGCGCCAGTGCCGCCTTCAACGGCCTGGGCAAGGCACTGGTGGGCATGGGCTTCTATCTGTTGCGCACCGGTATTTTCTACGTGCCGCTGGGGGTGCTGGCGTCGTTCTTCCTGCCGCCGGTGGGGGTGTTTGCCGCACTGGCGCTGGCCAATGTACTGGCCGGCCTGGTGGTCAGCCGGCGGGCGCTGGTGCGCCTTGATGCCGCGCCGCGCCGGTCAGCCGCCCAGTAGCAGTTCCTCGCCGGCTTCCACTGCATCCAGGGCGCCGTAAAGGATGACCACATCACCGGTGGCGAGCTGGAAATCCCGCTCCGGGTCCTGCAGGTTGCGACCTTCGCGCCGTACGGCGCGCACTTCCACGTTGAGCTTCTCAAGGCCGGTATCGGCAATGGTCTTGCCAGCGCAGCGGGGTGAGCCCGCCAGGGTCACGGCGTGCAGCAGCCGGTAGGGATTGCCCGAGCTGTCCATGGTGGGGAAGGAGTCGCCGTGGTAATACCCCTGCAGCAGCTTGTAGCGGTCGCGGCGCGATGATCGCAGCATGGCCAGCACCTTGCCGAACGGCACGTCGAGCAGCAGCAGGGCATGGGCAATCAGCATCAGCGAGGCTTCCAGTGTCTCCGGCACCACTTCGGTGGCGCCGGCATCCTGCAGCTGGTCGAGGTAGGTGTCATCGCGGGTGCGTACCAGGATGCGCAGGTCCGGGCTGATGGCCCGCACGGTGTGCATGATCTTCTCGGCATGGCGGGCGTCATCGAAGGTGATGACCAGCAGGCTGGCGCGATTGATGCCGGCCTTGACCAGGATTTCCTTGCGCGCGGCATCGCCGAACAGCAACTTCTCGCCCGCTTCGCTGGCCTCCTGGATGCGAATCAGGTCGGAGTCGATAGCCACCGATTGCAGGTGGAACTTGCTCAGGTAGCGGGCCAGGTTCTGGCCCACACGGCCGTAGCCACAGAGGATGACATGGCCGCGTGTGTTCTCGTCGATCACCGGGTCTTCCACCGGATCGGCCAGCCGGTCGTGGATCCGTCGTGCCAGCCGCGCGCTGTTGTTGATCAGTGCCGGGGTCACCGCCATGGTCAGTACAGTAATGGCCACCACAATGCCGGCCCGGTCCGCGCCCATCATGTCATGGCTCACCGCCAGGGTGACCAGCACAAAGCCGAATTCCCCCGCCTGCGACAGACCCATGCCGGTGCGCAGGGCGGTGTGGATATGTTCGCCCTGCAGACGCAGCAGGGTGGCAATGAGAATGCTCTTGAACAGCACCAGCACGGTGGCCGCAAGAATGATGATGTGCCAGTGGCTGATGAACAGGGCAGGGTCGATGAGCATGCCCACGGTCATGAAGAACAGCCCCAGCAGCAGATCCCGGAATGGCCGGATGTCGGATTCGATCTGGTGCCGGAAATGGGATTCCCCCAGCATCATGCCGGCCAGGAAGGCCCCCAGTGCCATGGACAGCCCCAGGGCATGGGTTACCCAGGCGGCCACCAGGGCAAGCAGCAGTGCCGACATCACGAACACTTCGTCCGAGCGCGCCCGGTTGGTTTCTTCCAACAGGCGCGGCAGGATCCACTTGCCCACCACAAAGATACCGACGAACAGCAGCGCGGCCTGCAGCAGGGTTTCCCCGGCCATGGTCCAGGCGGCACCGGAGTCATTGCCGCCAAACGACGGCAGCAGTACCAGCATGATGACGGCGGCCAAGTCCTGGAACAGCAGGATGCCGGTGGCCGAGCGGCCGAAGGTGGTGTTGGTCTCGCCGCGGGTGATCAGCTCGCGCACGACAATGGCCGTGGACGACAGGGACAGCGCGCAGGCGGTGACCACCGATGTGGTCATGCTGAACCCGGCCAGGTGCATGCCCAGGCCGACCACGCCGCCGGTGGCCAGCACCTGCACTGGTCCCGCGCCAAACACGATACGGCGCAGTGACAGCAGTTTGGGGATGGAAAATTCCAGCCCCAGGGAAAACAGCAGGAACACGATGCCAAACTCGGCCAGGTGCTGGATGGTGCTGGTGTAGTCGATCCAGCCGAAGCCGCCCGGGCCGGCGGCGAGGCCGGCCAGCAGGTAGGCGAGGATGGCCGGCAGGTTGAGACGCCGGAACAGGGTCACCATGGCCACCGCGCAGGCGAGCAGGAGAACGATCAGGGAAAGGCCGGGTTCCATAGGCTGCCAGAGAGTTCCTTGCCGGATACGAAAGCACTCATCATAGCAATTAAACGCCGGCGGCGTGGGCCCTGGTGGCGGCATTCTTGACCGGGGTCATGGTGGCCGGTTCGCTGTGCCCTGATGCTCCGGGTATGCCATGCTGTGGCATCAATCCCGTGATTATTTGCAAGGAGCCTGCATGGCCACCATTACCTCGCTGGGCGCTGCCCAGGAAGTCACCGGGTCCTGTCATCTGCTGGAGGTGAATGGCCAGCGTGTGTTGCTGGACTGTGGCATGCATCAGGGTGGCGATACGGTCACCCGCATGCGCAAGGAGCATTTCGATTTTGACCCCAAGCAGATTGATGCGGTGATCCTTTCCCATGCCCACCTGGATCACTCCGGCCTGCTGCCGTTGCTGGTACACAAGGGCTACAGCGGCCCGATCTACTGCACCGGGCCGAGCCGCAACCTGCTGGCGGTAATGCTGGACGATTCCGCCGGTATTTACCTGCGTGACCTGGAACACCAGAACCTGCGCCTCAAGCGCAGTGGTCGCAAGACCATGAAGCCGGTGTATACCGAAGACGATGTGCTGCATGCATTACAGCAGTGTGTGCCGGTGGATTATCGCCAGGATGTGTTGCTTGCCGGCGACCTGACCCTGAAGTTTCTCGAGGCCGGGCATATTCTCGGCTCGGCGGTGGTGGAACTGCGGTGGCAATCGTTGGGCAAAGAACGGGTACTGGTGTTTTCCGGTGACCTTGGCAATGAAACCGGCGTGCTGATGCGGGACCCGGATGTGCCGGAACGGGCCGATGTGGTGCTTATGGAAAGCACCTATGGCGATCGTGATCACCGCCCGTTCGAGCACACCCTGGAAGAATTCCAGGCCATCATCGAGGAGGCGCGCGATGACAACGGTGTCATCCTGATGCCGGCCTTCTCGGTGGGCCGGACCCAGGAGCTGCTCTACCACCTGGGGTGTTTTTATCACCAGGGCAAGCTGGACGGCTGGCAGGTTTTTCTCGACAGTCCCATGGCGATTGAAGTGACACGTCTTTACGACCAGTGGCTGGAAACCCTCGACCCATCAGACCTGCGTGCCATGCGGCACAACAGTGCGCGCACGCTGGAAGAGTTCCTGCCAACCCTGTCGTTGACCCCCAGTGTGGAAGAGTCGATCCAGCTCAACCGGCTTCATGGCGGCGCCATCATCATTGCCGGCAGCGGCATGTGTAACGGCGGTCGTATCCGCCACCACCTCAAGCACCGGCTGTGGCACAAGAGTACCCATGTGGTGTTTGCCGGTTTTCAGGCGCGTGGCACCCTGGGTCGCAAGATGGTGGACGGAGACACCCATGTGCGTTTCTTTGGCCAGCGTTTCGTGGTCAACGCCAAGGTGCACACCCTCGGTGGTTTCTCTGCCCATGCCGGGCGCAGCCAGTTGCTGGCCTGGGCCAGGGCGATAGGCGGTGAACCCCGGTTCCGGCTGGTGCACGGCGAGACCAGTGCGCTGGTAGCGCTGGCCCATGGCCTGCGTGAGCAGGGCCATGACGTCACCATCGCTGAGCCGGGCGAGCCCTACGGCATCAACGGGCAATAATGATGGCGTTGTTCAGTACCGCACTGGGTGGGCTCGGCCTGTTCCTGCTGGGCATGTGGCTGATCACTGAAGGCCTGCGGGTGGCGGCGGGCACTTCCCTGTCGCGCCTGCTGTCGTCCTGGACGCGCAGTCGTCGGCGCGGCCTGTTTGCCGGTGCCTTCCTGACGGCCCTGGTGCAGTCTTCCAGTGCCGTCACCGTGGCGGCACTGGGTTTCGTCAACACCGGCCTGCTGCGTTTCGAGCGTGCGGTCTGGGTGATCTTCGGCAGCAACGTGGGCACCACCCTGACGGCCTGGCTGGTGGCCCTGGTGGGCTTCAAGTTCCAGGTGGACGTGCTGGCCCTGCCACTGATCGGCGTCGGCGCCGGCCTGCGGGTGTTTGCGCCGGTGGACCGCTACCGCAACCTGGGCATGGCGCTGGCCGGCTTCGGTATCCTGTTCCTCGGCATCGAGACACTGGCAGGCGGCTTTGATGCCCTGGGCAGCAAGGTGACGCTGGCGGAGACCGGGCAGCCGATCTGGTTGATGGTGGGTATTGGTATCGTCCTGACCACCCTGATGCAGTCCTCCAGCGCGTCCATGGCCATCGTGCTGACCGCGCTTGCTGGCGGGCTGCTGGATTTCCAGGGCGCTGCGGGCGCGGTGATCGGTGCCAACATCGGCACCACATCCACCGCCATCCTTGCCACCCTCGGCGCCACTGCCAATGCCCGCCGCCTTGCCTCAGCCCATGTGCTGTTCAATCTGCTCACCGGTGTTGTGGCGCTGGTGCTGCTGGTGCCACTGACCCATCTTGTTTTCTGGCTGGCCGGGCACCTGCACCTGGCAGACGATCCGACCTCAACGTTGGCGCTGTTTCACACCACGTTCAATGCCCTGGGTATCCTGCTGATGTGGCCACTGGAGCCGCCCATGAGCCGTTTCCTGCTGCGCCGTTTCCAGCAGCGCCAGCGCTCGGTGGGTGCACTGCAGTTCCTGGACCGCAATGTGGTGTCCCTGCCGGAGGCCGGCAGCGTTGCCCTGTTCAGGGAGCTGGAGCGATTGATGCTGCTGTATCCGCCGGCTGTGCAGGAGCTGCCCGAGTACCGCCAGGCCCATGCGCAGGCCGCCGGGCAACGGCGCCTGGTACTGGAAGGTATCGGCGATTACCTGGCCGATGCCAGTCGCAGCTCCCTGACCGAGGTTCAGGCGGACATGTTCAGCCATGGCTGGCGCATCCAGCACAACCTGTCGAACATGGAAGATGCGCTGCAGACACTGGACCGCAACGGTCTTGAACTGGCGCGTCAGCCCGACCAGGACCAGGTGGCGCCGGTGCTGAAGGGCTGGTTTGCCCGCGTGCGTGATCGTATGGCTGATGACATGAGCGACGCCGGCAACAGTGAGTCGTTTGATGCCTATCGCCAGGACTACGATCTTGCCAAGCAGGAGATCCTGCGTACGGGCGTGTCAGGAAAGCTGGGTCGGCACAGCCTGGAGGTGGCGTTGCAGGACCTGAGTCTGTCACGCCGGCTGGTGGAGCAGTGGCATCACGCCCTGTCGCACTTGCGCGTGCTCAAGCAGATGACCCAGGTGCCGGAAGAGGGCCCGCCAGCCCCGGCAGAGGCCACGCCAGCCCCGGCAGAGGCCACGCATCAGGATTCAACAAATGACACCAGAGACGCTGACGCAAGCCGCTGATGCGGCCCATGCCCAGACACCTGAGCAGAGCCTGGCAGCCCTGTCTGCCAGTCGCACTGGCCTGACAGCAGAGCAGGTGACAGCACGCCGGAACATGGTTGGCGAGAACCGCTTGCCGCAACCACAGGTGCGAGCCTGGTACCTTCGACTGCTGGCCCAGTTCAATAACGCACTGCTTTATGTCCTGTTGGTGTCAGCGGTGATCACGTTGTCCCTTGGCTACCACACCGATGCCGGTGTGATTGTGGCTGTGGTTGTGATCAATGCCCTGGTGGGTTTCATCCAGGAGGGGCGTGCCGAGGCGGCGTTGCGATCCATCCTCTCCATGGTTGTGTCCCAGGTACTTGTGCGTCGCGATGGTCACACCCGGCAGGTGCCGGTGGAGGCACTGGTGCCTGGCGATATTGTGCTGATCAATGCCGGCGACCGGTTGCCTGCGGATGTGCGTCTGTTGGAGGCGCGCGAACTGCGTTGTGATGAGGCGGCGCTGACAGGCGAGTCGCTGCCGGTGGACAAGCATATTGCGGCGGTGCCGATCGACGCACCGCTGGCGGAGCGGACGGGCTGTGCCTTTATGGGCACCCAGGTCACTGCCGGAGGTGGCCTTGGTGTGGTCATTGCAACGGGGCTGGACACGCAACTCGGCCGCATCGGCGAAATGGTCAAAAGCGTGGATGTTCCGGTGACGCCCCTGAACCGCCAGCTTGAGCGCTTTGCCCGTGGCCTGTCCCTGGCCATCGTAATGGTCACTGTTCTGGCCATGTTCTGGGGTGTGTACGTTACCGGTCTGTCCTGGCCAGACATGTTCCGTGCGGCGGTGGGCATTGCGGTGGCTGCCATCCCCGAGGGTCTGCCTGCGGTGGTTACCATTTCCCTGGCCATCGGGGTCCAGCGCATGGCGCGTACCCGTGCCCTGGTGCGCAAGTTGCCGGCGGTGGAGGTGCTCGGGTCAGTGACCGTTATCTGTTCCGACAAGACCGGCACGCTGACCCGCAATGAGATGACGGCGCGTGAACTGGTCCTTGCTGATGCCCAATATACCTGCAGCGGGGAAGGCTACTCGCCGGCCGGTGATGTGCTGCACAACGGAGCCTTGCTGGACACGGTGCCAGAGGATCTGCATGCATTGGGGCGTGCTGCATTGTTCTGTAACGATGCTTCCGTGGCGCAGGAGGGCGGGCAATCGGTCCTGCATGGCGACCCCACAGAAGGCGCCCTCTACGTGCTGGCGCACAAGCTTGGCGTTTACGCCGGCCGCGGCGAGGAAGACTGGCATCGCCTGGATATTATTCCGTTCTCCACGGAGAAACGATTCATGGCGGTGCTTGGCCATGGCCGGGAACATCAAGCCATGGTTTATGCCAAAGGCGCACCCGAGCGTATCCTGGCCTTCTGTGATCACCAGCTGCGCGGTACGGAAACCGAGCCGCTGGACACGCAATACTGGCACAGCGCGCTGGCGCAGCTCGCGGATGACGGGATGCGCGTCATGGCGCTGGCGATGAAGGCGCATGATCCTGATGATGCCACCCTGAGCGAAGACGAACTGGACAGTGACATGATCTTCCTCGGCCTGGTGGGTATTACCGATCCGCCCCGGCACGAGGCCCGGGAGGCCATTCGCCAGTGCCGGGATGCAGGCATAGCAGTAAAAATGATTACCGGTGACAATCCGCGCACCGCCGCAGCCATTGGTGCCCAGTTGGGTCTCGACAGCAACGCTGTGATGACCGGCAATGATCTCGCCCAGCTGGATGACGGTGCCCTGCAGGAAGTGGTTTCGCGTACCGCCATCTTTGCGCGGACAAGCCCGGCAGACAAGTTGCGGTTGGTGTCTGCGTTGCAGCAGGCCGATCAGCTGGTGGCCATGACGGGTGATGGCGTCAATGATGCGCCCGCATTACGCCGTGCAAACATTGGTGTGGCCATGGGCATGAAGGGCACGGATGCGGCCCGGGAAGCGGCTGCCATGGTACTCACGGACGACAACTTTGCCACCATAACCGACGCGGTGCGTGAGGGGCGCACTGTTTACGACAATATTGTCAAAGCCATCCTTTTCGTTTTACCCACCAGCCTGGTGGAAGCCGCCGTGTTGCTGATGGCCATCCTGTTGGCGGTGGCCATGCCGGTGACGCCGGTGCAGGTACTCTGGGTCAACATGATCACAGCAGTCACACTCGCCATTGCCCTGGCGTTTGAGCCCGGGGAGCCCGATATCATGCAGCGCCAACCTCGCAGGCCGGGCCGTGGTCTTATCACAGGTCTGCTGCTCCGCCGCCTGCTGCTGATTGGTCTTGTGGGTACAGCCGCGGTGTTCTGGATGTTCGTCATGCACCAGCAGGATGTGGACAGGGCCCGTACGCTGGCGGTCACCACGCTGGTATTGATCGAGGTCTTCTACTTGTTCAGCTGTCGTCGCCTTTATGTGGCTGCCTGGGCCAACGCAGCGGGGCAGGGCATCTGGCCGGCGCTAGTGGCGACCGTGCTGGTCTTGCTGCTGCAGTTCTGCTTCACCGTGCTGCCGGTCATGCAGCATCTGTTCGGTACCGTGGCATTGTCAGCGGCGCAGTGGGGGCTGTGCGCTGCGACGGCCCTGGTCGTCGTACTGGTGGTGGAGCTGGACAAGCAGTGGCTGTCTTTCTGGCGCCGCCGGCGCATGAGACAGGTACCTCAGTGACAGGGATTGCTCAAAGGCGATGAGATACCGGGCGCAGACTGGCCACGCCCGGTACCGGTTTCTTTACTGCGGGGTGCGAATGACCATCAACCGCTCTTCGGTCATGTCGTTGATGGCCCAGCGGATGCCTTCACGGCCGAGGCCGGAGTCCTTGACGCCGCCGTAGGGCATGTTGTCCACCCGCCAGGACGGGACGTCGCCAATGATGACGCCGCCCACGTCCAGGGTGTCCCACGCTTTCTGGGCCTTGTAGATATCGCGGGTAAAGATACCCGCCTGCAGGCCAAAGACGCTGTCATTGACCCGAGCCAGTGCCTGGTCGAAGTCGGCGAACGACTCCAGCACGGCTACCGGGCCGAAGGCCTCGTCATCAACAACACTGCAGCCGGCCGGGACATTTTCAAGCAACGTCGGTGCCAGCATGGCACCGTCACGCTTGCCGCCACACAGCAGCTTGCCGCCCTTTTCCACGCCTTCGTTGATCCAGTCCTCAAGACGCCTGGCCTCGCCCTCGGAGATCACGGGGCCGATAAAGGTGTCCTCCTCTTTCGGGTCGCCCATTTTCAGCTGCTGGGTCTTTTCCACCAGGCGATCTCTGAGTTCGTCGTAAATTTTTTCGTGGCCAAGAATCCGTTGGACACCGATGCAGCTCTGGCCGGACTGGTAGAAGGCACCGAAGATGATGCGCGCCGCGGCGTCATCCAGGTCGGCGTCTTCATCCACTACACAGGCTGCGTTGCCACCCAGCTCCAGAATCACCGGTTTCTTGCCCGCCCGTGCCTTCAGGTCCCAGCCCACGGCCGGTGAGCCGGTGAAGCTGAGCAGCTTGAGGCGGTCATCTTCGGTAAACAGGTCGGCACCATCGCGGTGGCAGGGCAGTACCGAAAAGGCCCCCTTGGGCAGGTCGGTTTCAGCCAGTACTTCGCCGATGATGATGGCGCCAATGGGGGTACGGCTAGCCGGCTTGAGGACAAACGGGCAGCCCGCGGCAATGGCAGGCGCCACCTTGTGGGCAGCCAGGTTGAGCGGGAAGTTGAACGGTGAAATGAAGGAGCAGGGGCCAATGGGCACACGCTTGATGAAGCCGCGGTAGCCCTTGGCCCGGGCACTGATTTCCAGGTTCGGGATTTCACCGTCGATGCGGACCGCCTCTTCGGCAGCCACCCGGAAGGTATCGATAAGGCGGGTCACCTCACCCCTGGCATCCTTGATCGGCTTGCCAGCTTCAATACACAGGGCCAGGGCCAGCTCGTCAAAGCGCTCACGAAAGCGCTCCACACAATGGTTGAGGATGTCCTGTCTCTCATAGGGAGCCAGGGCCGCCATGGCCGGTGCTGCATCCACGGAGGCGGCAATGGCCTTGTCGATGGTGGCGGCATCCGCCATGGCAACGCGGGTGGCCACTTCACCGGAATATTTGTCGGTCACTTCCAGGTCTTCGTTGGCCTGGACCGGCTCGTTGGCGAGGTAATACGGGTAACGTTCCTTGAGCATGGTGTGCGCTCCTTTTAAACCTTGCTGCTGAGTTCGCGGATTTCGTTATTGAGGATGCGATCGTTGTCGGTGTAGTCCACCGGCGCATCCACCACATGCACGCCGCCCTCATTGAAGCAACGCTCCAGGGTCGGTGCAATGTCAGCGGTGGACTCGATCAGGTGGCCGCTGGCGCCGTAGGCCCTGGCGTAGGCAACGAAGTCAGGGTTGCCGAAATCAAGACCGAAGTCGTGATAATCCATCTGTGCCTGTTTCCACTTGATCATGCCGTAGGCATCGTCGCGCAGGATCAGCACGACGATATCCAGCTTCAGGCGCACGGCAGTTTCCAGCTCCTGGGAATTCATCATGAAGCCGCCGTCACCACAGACCGCCAAAACGCGTTTTTCCGGGTGCACCAGTTTCGCCGCCATGGCAGACGGCAGGCCGGCGCCCATGGTTGCCAGTGCGTTGTCCAGCAGCACGGTATTGGGGGACGAGGCCGGATAATTGCGCGCGAACCAGATCTTGTACATGCCATTGTCCAGGGCAATGATGCCGTCCTCAGGCATCACCTGGCGCACCTCATGGACCAGCCGTTGTGGCAGGGTGGGGAAGCGGTCGTCTTCCTTGCCATCGGCAATGTGTTTTTCCAGCGCGTCGCGGATGCGGTGGAAATCGGAAAAGCTCCAGTGCTTCTGTGGTGACAGACGCTCTTTCAGCTGCCAGAGGCTGTTGGCGATATCACCTACCACCTCGATCTGCGGGAAGTACACCGGGTCCACCTGGGCGGAATTGAAGTTGATGTGTACCACTTCGGGGCCGCCCGGGCGCATGAAGAACGGCGGTTTCTCCACCACGTCGTGGCCGACGTTGATGATCAGGTCGGCCTGGTCGATGGCACGGTGGACAAAATCGCCATCAGACAGCGCCGTATTGCCGACAAAGTGTGGCCCGGTCTCGTCGATCACGCCCTTGCCCATCTGCGTGGTGACGGCCGGGATGCCGAGCTTCTCGACAAACTGGCGCAACATTTTCGAGGTCAGCTTGCGGTTGGCCGCCGCACCAATAAGCAGTAATGGCTTGCGCGCTGCCGTGATTGCTTCGGCGGCGTTGCGGATGGCCTTTTCCTCGGCAATGGGGCGACGAGTCTGGCTGGGCTCCAGTACCGGCATGGTGGAATGTTCCCGGGCGATGTCTTCCGGCAGTTCCAGGTGCGTGGCACCGGGCCGTTCCTCTTCCGCCAGCCGGAACGCCTCACGGATGCGCGCCGGGATATTTTCACCGCTGACCACCTGCTTGGTGAACTTGGTGAGTGGCCGCATCATGTCGACCACATCAATGATCTGGAACTGCCCCTGCTTGGAGCTCTTGATCGGTTTCTGGCCGGTAATCATGACCATGGGCATGGCGCCCAGTTGGGCATAGGCGGCGGCCGTCACCAGGTTGGTGGCGCCGGGGCCCAGTGTTGACAGGCAGACGCCGGAATTGCCGGTCAAACGCCCATAGGTGGCGGCCATGAATCCAGCCGCCTGCTCATGGCGTGTCACCACAAGCTTGATTTTTTGCGAGCCGCGAAGGGACTCCAGCAGGTCAAGGTTTTCCTCGCCGGGAATGGCGAAGACATGTTCGACGCCCTCTGCTTCCAGGGCACGTACGAACAGGTCAGATGCTTTCATCGGGATCTCCAACAGCATGATCAGGGTGGCCGCGCCGATCGGGCGCTGTGGCCAGAAAACGGCCCAGGGCCGCGCGGTGGTAGCCGCAGAGAGCCACTATAGCGGTTTACGTCGCCCAGTGCGTGTGTCGCTGGCAATCGGAGGTATCAGGTTTGTCAATCAGGCCGGGCTGGCAAGTGGGTATTTCAGGGGTGAGACGTCTATTGCAGTGTGCAGCAGGCTGCCACTGTGTCCGGCGTCAATCGATGCCGCGGGTGAGGCGTGTTAGTGCAGTACGCCTTCGCTGTTTTCGCAGTACTCGAGAAATTCCTCGGCGGTCATTTCCCGGGCGTCCACCAGGCCCATCTGGCCCAGCAACTGCTCTTTGAGGTGGCCGACCACACTGGTCATGATGGTCAGGGTCTCTTCAACCTGTTCGATGGTGGTGAGCAGGTCTTCGGTTTCCTCGTCGAACTGGTCGCTCATGATGCGCTCCTCGGCTTGGAAAGACTGTCCGTCATGCGAACGATTTCAGTTTGCCTGTATTGCCGGAATAAGACAAATGACCACAGGGAGGGTTTTACAAAGGCGCGAGATGTAACGATCAGGCACAAAAAAGGGGAGCACGGGCTCCCCTTTTCTGGTGTGAAGGTCCGTCGTGCAGGCGACTTACTTGCGTCGACGTGCACCCAGGCCCAGGCCGGCGAGGGCAAGGCCCAGCAGTGCCAGGGTGCCGGGCTCCGGCACGTCCACTTCGCCAGCGATGGCATACAGGGACAGGTGTGACAGGTCACGGTCCCACGCCACTTGCCAGGTGCCGAAGCTGGACTGAGCGTCGTCGCCTTCGAACAGCCAGGCCGCCCAGCCGGGGGCGTTGCCGGCTTTCAATACCAGAATGAAGGATTCAAAGTCGGCGCTGGGGTTGTATCCCCACAGGCCGGAAGTGTCACCGGAGGAGTAATACAGGCCGATGTCGTCGCCTTCAGTGACGCCGTCTTCCACCTTGCTGACGAAATCCCAGCTGGAGCCGTCAAATTCCAGACTGCCACCCGGGCCCGGGTCATTGCCCTCGAAGGCGCCAAAACAGTCACTGGCACCGCCACTGAAGCCGACAACGTCGGTGACGCTGATGCCGTGCACGGCATCGCCGGTGCTGCACTGGTTGGACAGTGTTACAGCGCTGGCCGGTGTGACGGCAGCCAGCAGCAGCAGTGAAAGCAGGGAAGCGGTCAGGGTTTTCATGATCATCTCCGGGAAGACAGGGCTTCGTACCAGCAAAGCTGCGCGATGTCATTATGAAAGCAAGGGTTGTGCCAGTCCGACATGGTCTTTGAAAACAATGTGTTAGGCGCTTTTTGGTCATCACGCAGCAAAGACGTGTAAAGAATGCTGACGCTTTTAGCTGTGCCAATGGCGCAGCTGTAAAGAAGGCTGACGCCCCGCCTCAGCCACCCGCCCGGGCGGCCTCCAGATGGGCCTGGATGTCCGTGTTTTCGGGGGCGCCGGCCGCTGCCTGCTCGAGCAGTTTAAGTGCCCGTTCCCGGTCACCGTTCTGCAGCAGGATCCAGCCATAGGTATCGGCAATGGCGGCATTGTCGGGGGCCAGGGCATAGGCCTGTGCCGCCGTTGCCTCGGCCCGGTCATCGCCGCCCTGGTGATACAGCCAGGCCAGGTTGTTGAGCACCGGGGCAGAGTCGGGCAGCAGGGCAGCGACCTGTTCGTAGGCGGCCTGTGCCGCCGGCGTGTTGCCGGCCTGCTCCTGTGCTCCGGCCAGGGTCAGCCAGGCCCGGGGGTCGTCCGGCTCTGCCTCGGTCCATTGTGTGAGCACGGACAGGCCGTCTTCGCCGGTGGCGTTCAGGGCGTTGACGTACTTGCCGGCCAGCACCGGGTTGCGCTGATGCTGCCAGGCCCGGGCATAGGCGTCGCGGGCCTCGGCACTGTTGCCCAGCTGGGTGTGGATGTCGCCTTCCAGCTCGTGGCCGTGATGACTGTCCGGGGAGCGTGCCTTGAGGCTGTCAGCAACGGCGAACGCGGCCTTGGCGTTGCCTTCTGCCGTGGCCGCCGAGGCCTTGAGCAGCATCAGGCCCAGGTTGTCGGGCATGAATTCCAGGCCGCGGCTGGCCAGTGAGAAGGCATCCGCAAAGGCCTGGCGTGAAAACGCCCGGCGGGCGTCAAGGTAGTCCAGGGCGCCGAGCAGGGCGCGGGCACGGGCGTTGCCCGGTTCTGCATCAAGGGCCTTGCGGGCATCATTGCGCGCGCCGTCGCTGTCCTCGAATTGCAGGGCCGTGGTGGCGGCAAGCAACCACAGGCTGGCGTTGTTGCTGCTGCGCGCCTGCTGGCGCAGTTCGGCCATGCCGGCGCTGCGCAGGCCGCGGGCGTCTGCCACCTGGACCAGCCCACGCAGGGCGGCGGGCGCCTGGGGCTGGATCGCCAGGGCCTGGCGAAAATACCGTTCAGCCTGTTCGGCATTGCCTTCTTCCAGGGCGATCTGGCCGAGGCTGATGTGGGCGCCCACATTACCGGGCTGTTTTTCCAGGGTTGCCGAAAAGATGGTGCGCGCCTGCGCCAGCTCACCGCTGCGTTGCAGGGCAAGGCCCTGGAGCGCCAACAGGTCAGGGTCGCCCGGGTATTCATCCAGTGCCTTGTCCAGATAACTCAGCGCTTCAGCGTTGTCGCCAGACTGCAGCAGGGTGGTGACCAGGTACTTGATGGCTGTGGCGGAATCATTGCCGCTCTCGACGGCATCGGCCAGGTACTGGCGCGCATCCTGGAAATCCTTCTGCTGGAATGCGATCAGCCCCAGGGCCATGGCGCTGCCGCTGTGGCCGGGGGACTGGGCAAGGATATCGCGGAACAGGGCGCTGGCTTCATCCAGGTTGCCCTCACGGATCTTGCTCACGGCGGCGTCGTAGCGGCTGGCCAGTTGTCCGGCACTGCTGTCGGCCAGGGCGTTGGAATAGGTCAGTGCTTCATCTGCCCGGCCCAGCGTGATCAGTGACTGCATCATTCGGCGCAGGGCTTCGAAGCGCCAGGCGGTCATGATGTCCTGCTGGTTGAGGAAAGTCAGCGCATTGCCAAGGGAGTCCACGGCGGCTTCGTGTTTTTCCATGGCCTGTTCCAGCCGCGCGCGCCACAACCAGGTGCGCCAGTTGTCCTCGGCGGTGAGCTGCTCCAGGGTGGCCTGTACCGCGTCGCGCTCGCCAGCGACAAACTGGGCATTGGCCAGGGCAATCAGGGCTTCCGTGGCAGCGGCATCTTTTTTCAGCGCCTGTTGTGCCAGGGTAATGGCCTGGCCGTGCTGGCCATTACCCACCAGGGCCTGGGCCCGGATACCCATGGCATCCGGGTCCTCGCTGTCTTGCAGCAGGATAAGCGCACGGTCGAAGCGGCCTCGGCGTACCAGTACGCGGCCAAAGTCCAGGGTGCTCTGCGCGTCGAGCTTGTCGGCGGCGGCCAGTTTCTCCAGCACTGGCTGGGCCTTGTCCAGCGTGCCCAGTGCCATGAAGATGCGGGCACTCAGCGCCAGTGTTTCGGCCTGGCCGGGCAGTGCCTGGTCGGCGTTCTGTGCTTCGATCAGGGCGGCGCGCAATTGCCCCTGGTTGAGATAGCTCTGGGCGCGGAAGCGGTATTCGCTGGCGGCCTGGCGGGCCTGCTCATCGCCATCATCGGCGCAGCCGGACAGTGCTGCCAGAAAGACAGCGAGCAATATAAACGGTATCAGCCGGATGGCAGGGAGCACGGGGAGCGTGGGCATAGACCTTCCTTGTCAGTGTTTCCTTTGAGCAGGCAATAGGCAGGCTCGGACAACATTCTAGCGGGCCTTTGCGGAAAAGCGACCCGGGAAGGTGTCGGGCACCCTGCATGGCAGGGTGGGGGCCCCGACGGGGCAGTCACAGTGTTCAGGCGGCCTTGCGGCGGCGGCTGATGGTCAGGCCGGCAAGCGCCAGGCCAAGCAGCGCCAGTGAGGCCGGTGCCGGTACCGGGGTAACAGACTCGACCATGGCAACGAAGTCAGTGAAGTCACGGTCGCCGCCGCCCCACAGGTCTTCAAATGCCAGCACGTATTCGTTGTCGGTCCATACGCCGGGCGCCAGGTTGGGCAGCTGCACAATGTCGCTGTCGTTGCCCTGGAAGGCGGCCAGGTGATCCACGCCATCGGCATTCAACGCCTGCTGGGAGTAGAAGCGGTTACCGGTGGCGGCCACGTTGAGGTAGTAGCCGAACAGGTTATCGGCGAAATCCACGGTGGTATCGGCGTTGTTCACATAGACACTGCCGTCTGCCTTGATGGATACGAAGGCCTGGTCACCCTGGCTGGCAGAGCCACCCATGATTTCCACGAAGTTGGCCGGGTTGGACACGTCATAAATACCGAAGGAGTTGCTGCCGGCGTAGCCCGCCAGCTCGATGACGATGGTGGCAACGCTGCCGCCGGAGCCGGTGATGGACCACATCTCGTCGTTGTCCATCTGGTCGGTCTGGACATCCACACTGGAATCGCTGCCGACGGTGATGTTGTTGAGGACGTTCTGCAGTGAAGAGCCGGCAATCATGGCGGCGGGTGCCTGGGCGGCGGCGCCGGCCAGAAGTACAGCCAGTGCAAAGCGCTTGAAATTCATGTCTTTCTCCTTCGGTGAGCCTTGAACAGGGCGACGGTCCTGTCGTTGGCCTGACAAAGGCAAAGGCCGTGCCATGTTTTGCAACTGCTTGTAAACAATGGGTTTTGTGATTTCTGGCTGGCCGAGCGGGGCAATGAGTACGCGCGTCCGTCAAAAAAGCTGACAGAAAAATTTTACAAATGGCCGCAATTTTTTTGGCCGCTGGGCAAGTGATTGATTCACGGTAACATCACGTTGCCATGATCGCCCGAAAGGGTGAAAAACGGTGTAAAGCAAACCGACACAGTCAGAGCTTGTTCGTACGTGGCGGCTCTTCTCTGTGCACAGGTGCACACTTTTGTTGGACACTCTGTCACAAAAGTTAACACGAAAGGCGCATAATTCTCCGCCCGGTCAGCAGGCCGGATCGTTCAGGGATGAACAGCAAGGGGAAGATTCGCATGACAACCATAAGAGTGTTTCGCCACCATATTGATTCCTCATTCATTGCGTTGGCACTGATTGAGTTCCTGATCCTGTTCCTGGCCATTTACGTCGGGGCCATGCTCCGTTTCCAGGCCGACTGGGTAGCCATCGACATCAGCATCGGTGATGTCTGGGCGCGGGCGCTGCTATTTGCCGTTACCCACTGGCTCTGTTTCCTGGCACTGGGGCTGTACCTGCCCAACCTGCGCGACGGCATCAACGGTGTCACCGTACGCCTGGCCCTGTCCCTGGTGATCGGGACGGTGTTGCTGGTGGTGGTCTACTACCTGTTCCCGAATGCTTTCGTTGGCCGGGGCGTGATGGCGCTGGCCACGCTGACGTCGTTTATTGGCGTGCTTGTTGGCCGTCTGGTGTTTTACCGGGTTGTGGGCATCGAGCGGCTCAAGGCGCGGGTACTGGTGCTGGGCGCCGGGGCCGAGGCGGGCAGCATTCTCAAGCGCATGCGGCGGCGCAACGACCAGCGCAATTTCCGCCTGATCGGCTTTTACCCGGTGGACGAAGACGCCGTGCAGGTGCCCGAGAACCTGCTGGTGCAGTCGAGCAAACCCCTGTGTGACCTGATCCAGGCCATGGATATCGATGAGGTGGTCATTGCCGTGGATGACCGGCGCGGCTGCGTGCCGGTGGACGAGCTGTTGCGTTGTCGCCTTGGCGGGCTGAGCATCATTGACGTGCAGACGTTTTTTGAGCGGGAGTCCTACAAGATCCTGGTGGACATGCTCAAGCCCAGCTACTTCATTTTCTCCGACGGTTTTTCCCACAACCCGGCCACGGACACGTTGCGTCGCAGCATGGATGTGTTCTTCAGTGTTTTGCTGGTGTTGTTGACCTGGCCGCTGATGCTGGTCACGGTACTGGCAATCAAGCTGGAGGACGGCCTGCGCGCCCCGGTTTTTTACCTGCAGGAGCGGATTGGCGCCAACGGCGAGCCCTACAACGTGATCAAGTTCCGCAGCATGATCGAGAATGCGGAGGCGGGTGGTGCCCAGTGGGCCAGCAAGGATGATATGCGCGTCACCCGCGTCGGTGCCTTTATTCGCAAGTACCGTATTGATGAACTGCCGCAGGCATTCAATGTGCTGCGCGGTGACATGAGTTTTGTCGGGCCTCGGCCGGAACGTCCGGTGTTTGTCTCGGACCTGGCGGAGAAAATCCCGTTCTACAACGAACGTCATCTGGTCAAACCGGGCATCACTGGCTGGGCGCAACTGAACTATTCCTACGGCTCCACGGAAAAAGATGCCGTCGAAAAGCTGCAGTATGATCTTTACTACATCAAGAACCGGAGCCTGTTGCTGGATTTGATGATCCTGGCGCAGACGGTTGAGGTAGTGCTGTTCGGGCGCGGCCGCTGACGCCTGCGTCAGTGGCCTTTCAGGCCGTACTTTTCCATCATGCTGTACAGCGTGGGTCGGGTAACACCCAGCGACCGTGCGGCGGCAGCAACGTTATTGCCGCTCAGCAACAGGGCCTGGCGAATGGCCTGTGACTCGGCTTTCTCCCGCACCTGGCGCAGGTTCAACGCCTCGGGCTTGGCCTGCTGATCGGGGGCATCCGACAGCTGCAGGTCCGAGGCAGTGATGTAGGGGCCGTCGGCCATCAGTACCGCCCGCTTGAGCCGGTTTTCCATTTCCCGGACATTGCCTGGCCATCGGTAGCAGTTGATGGCGCTGACGGCGTCATCCGCCAGTCCCTTGACGTTTTTCTTCAACTGTTCGGAAAACTGGCCGACAAAGGCGTTTGCCAGTACCACGGCGTCACCCTGCCGGTCGCGCAACGGTGGCAGCTCGATGACCATCTCCGCAATCCGGTAGTAAAGATCTTCGCGGAAGCTTCCCTGGCCGATCATGTCGCCGAGATCCTGGTGTGTTGCGCATATGACGCGGACGTCCACGGGAATGCTGTCGTGGCCACCGACACGTTCGATCACGCGCTCCTGCAGGAAGCGCAGCATCTTGCTCTGCAGCGCCACCGGCATGTCACCAATTTCATCCAGGAACAGTGTGCCGCCCGTGGCCGCTTCCACCTTGCCCTGCTTCTGCCGGTTAGCGCCGGTAAAGGCCCCTTTTTCATAGCCGAAAAGCTCACTTTCCAGCAGGTTTTCCGGAATGGCAGCACAGTTGATGGCCACAAACGGTGCTTGCGCCCGGTCGCTCAGCCCATGGATGGCACGGGCTATGACTTCCTTGCCAGTGCCGGTTTCTCCCAGGATCAGGGTGGTAATGTCAGCCCCGGCAATCTTTTCCACGTACTGGCAGGTGGCAAGCATTTCCGGGCTGGTGGCAATAATGCCTGCCAGGGGCGATGCGTCATGGCGGGACAGGCGCCGGTTCTCCTGTTCCAGCTCATCCAGGCGAAACGCCCGGTTGACGACAAAGTTCAGGGTGTCAGCGTCCAGGGGTTTCTGGTAGAAATCGCACGCCCCCATACCGATGGCCCGCGCCGCATGCTCGCGTTCTTCGCGGCCCGTGATGACGATCACCTTGGTGCGCGGTCGCAGTTCGAGAATGGTTTTCAGCAGTGCGAAGCCTTCACTGGCGCCGCCGGGGTCCGGTGGCAGGCCCAGATCCAGTGTGACCACCTGCGGGTCCAGCCGTCGCAGCTCGGCCAGGGCAGCATCCCGCTTGTCGGCCAGGCTGATGTCGATACCATCGAAACACCACTTCATCTGTTTCTGCAGGCCGGGATCATCTTCAATGATCAGCAATCGTCGGCTCATAGCGGTTCATCCCTGTTGGCCGGTTCGGCTGCCGGCAGGCGAATAGTAAAACAGGAGCCAACACCTTCGCGACTGTCCACTGACAATGAGCCGCCCATGGCTTCGATCAGTGAGCGGCTCTGGAAAACGCCAATACCCATACCCGACACACCACGGGTGCTGTGAAAAGGCGTGAACAGGTTGTCGCGAATGAATGCCGGACTCATGCCGCGCCCTGAATCCTGCACTTCAATGACAATATCACCGTTATCCCTGAACGCCCGGATGTGCACACTGCCGCTGTCATCACAAGCCTGCTGGGCGTTACGCACCAGATGGTTGAGCACGGTAACCAGGTCCTCATGGCGGGCCTGGACACAACCCGGGTCGTCATCCGTTTCCAGGGTTGGCGATGGCTGGAAACGAGACAGTCTGCGCACGGTGTCCTGCAGCAACGGCAGCAGGGCAATGGCAGAGCACTCTGTTGCGCAAACGCCGCCAGAGGGCTGACGCAGTTGTGCCAGGATATCCTCCATTTTCTCCACGCTGTGCTGCACCGTCTCGATCATGTCGTCGACAAAAGCCGGGTTGTCGCGATGGCGTTCGGCGTTTCGGGCCAGCAGGGAAAGCTGCGCAATCATGGTCTTGATGTCATGGGCCAGGAAAGCGGTGCTCTGGTGCAGGGCCGCGAACTGGCGCGCCTGGCCCAGTGCGTCGCCGGCCAGTTGCAGCGCCATCACGGCACCGGCCTGGCGAGCAGCAACCCGCAGCAGGTCATAGTCTTCCCAGTTCAGCCGTCGCCGGGCACGCGGATGAGCCAGGACCACCACAGCCACGGGGCCGTGATCGTCCAGCAGGGGCACAGCAAGCCAGCTGCGGTCAATGCGGCTCATCCAGTCGGGAATGTCCGCCGCGTCATCCCGGTCGCGATCAAGAATCCACTGCTGCTCATGCATCCTGGCCCGCGTGGTGTCATCCAGTGGCAGGGGCTGCTGTGGCGCCGGCAGGTTCCAGTCGGCCTGGCACAGGAGCTGTTTGTCACGTACGAGAAACAGCAATCCGGCGGGACTGTCGACGATGTTGGCCAGCGCCTGGACCACGGTAATGGGCAGGCTGTTCTGCTCGGCCGCGCGCGCCAGCGTCTCACTGAGTCGCAGCCATTCCATGCGGTGGTCATAACGGTAGGGCAGGAAATGGCGGGACAGGAATACCTGCAGCCAGGCCCGGAAACGCCCGGACAGCAGGGCGCTGGCGAGCACCGCAAGACCGGCACTGATAAACAGCGCGAGGAACACGGTGGACCAGGCGCCACCCCAGCGGCGGATGTACCAGGCGCCGGCGGCCAATAAAAACAGGGCCAGGGAGGTGGTGACCAGCGTACCGGTGTAGAACACCAGCTGGTGTGACAGGGAAACCATGGCAGGCAGGCGCAACAAGCGGCGCAGGCCGGCGCCCATGAGCAGGGCAGTGACCAGCCCCACCGGTGCCCGTGCCAGCCACAGCTGCAAGTCAACGCGGGCGTAAAGCAGGGTATGCAGGTGTGTGATCACGTCCATGGCCGTGCTGGCAACCAGCGCCAATACGAAAAACTTGATTGCCCAGCGCTGCTCCTGATCCATGTTGCGGAACAGCTGCTCCATGGCCACCAGCGGGAGCAGGCTGGCAATGACAAATGCCATGGCGGTGACGGAAAGGCGCAGTGCCGGGAGACCGGCAAGATGGCTGGCACCGGAGTAGAGAATCAGGACCAGGCAGGCCAGTAACAGCCACTGGAAACGGCGCAGGCCCACCAGCCCCTGCTGGCCATGTATCAGCCGGTAGCCGGCGGTGGCCTGGACCAGCACCCACCAGGCCAGCAGCCGGGCCGCCTCGGCGGCATGGCTAAGGGCCAGCCAGAGGGGGGTTGGCAGGGTCTCGGGTTTTACCAGGCTGAAGGTCCAGGCGGCGCTGATCACGGACAGCCACAGCAAGGGCCGGGTGGCGCTGTGCTGGCGTCCCAGTGACAGGGCATAACCGGCCAGGCCAATCCATGTGATGGCGCAGGCGAGTGATATAACCAGCAGCAGTGAAGTCGACATCCGTGTATGTGTTGTCCCTGTTCCGTTGCCGGACTGTAGCAGAAAACGGCCGCGTTAAGACGCAATCACCGTGCTGCTGTCGGACACGCGCCAGCCGCTGGCTATCTGCGAACAGCCAGCAACATGCGTACTGGCGCCCGCAGGGGGGCGGGTAGACGGCCGGCAAGAGCGTGCAGCTGATCAATCTCCCCGGCCGTCCAGCAACCGCAAAGCAGGGTCGTTGGGATGAACAGCAGGGTGTAGCAAAGTGCGCCAAGCAGAAGTGATAACAACGGCCCGCCAACCCTGTCCAGCCCAATCACCAGTGGCCAGGTAACAAGCGCCGGGACGGATGCTGCCAGCAGCGTCCTGAACGTGGGCATCCACTGCCAGCGCGTGGCACAGCTGAGCAGGGCCAGGCGAAGCATGAGGGTTGCATGCACGGCGTTGCCAACAGCAAATGCCACGGCTGCGCCGCTGAGCTGCCAGTGACGTATGGCCCACCAGTCCATGGCCAGTACCGCTATCGCCACCAGCACGTTGATGCGCAGCACCACATTTTGCCGGTCACTGCTGACCAGCTGGCTGACACCGGCCTGACCCACAGCGGCAATGCCAACGCCAGCGATGACCCACATCAGCGCCAGCGCGGCCGATTCATAGGCGCTGCCATAGAGCACCGCCACCAGCGCACCGCCCAGCACCTGGGTTGCCAGCACCATGGGCCAGGCCAGCAGTTGCAGGTAACGCACCGAGGTGTGCAGTGTCTGTGCCCGCTGGCCATGCGCGCCCGCTGACTGGCGTGACATCATCGGCAGCAGCAGGGCGCTGTAGACCCCCGGAAACAAGGCAGACAGGGCGAAACCCAGGGTAAATGCGATATTGAAAAAGCCGATATCTTCGGCACTGGCGTACAACCGCAGGAAAAACACCTCCGACTGTTTCAGCACCAGGAAGGAAAGAATGATGCTGACACTGGTGATCCACAGGTGCCGCCAGATGCGCTGGCGCAATTGTGGTGACAGCGGTGCGACGGGGCGTTGATGACGTTGCACCAGTTGCATCATCACCAGGTAGAGAGCGCAGGTGAGCAGATAGACCAGCACGAAGTTCTGCAACGAGGGTTGCCACAGCGCCACCAGCAGGGCGGCGGCGAGATTGGCCGGGGCGACCACCAGTACCACCTTGAAAATGGCATTGAAGTCTTCCAGTCCCTTGCTCGCCGACATGCGGAAGATGTAACTGGCTTTCAGCGCACTGGCGGCCAGCAATGCAAGCCACAGGCTGGTGTCGGCTGTGGCGGTAAAGAAGGCCGGCTGCAGCTGTGCGCCCACAAGCACGATGGCACAGGCAGCAGCCAGGGCGCCGAGTTGCAGTCGCGCCAGATAGCGATAGGTGGCGCCCCGTTCATCAAGGCCGGCCTCTGCCATGAACTTGATGATCGCTGTTGTCAGGCCGCCGTTACCGAATACCACAAACACGGCGGCGCACCACATCATGAAACTGAAGTGGCCATAGGTATCCGGTGCCAGGCTGCGGGCGATGGTGATCGACACCAGCATGCCGAGGAAGAATTCGGTCCAGGTGGCCAGTGTCGCGTGGGCCGTATTGCGTAGCGCGCTTGCCCGTTTCATCAGTGGCGGTACCCGAACAGGTCAGGCAGCGCCAGCTGGGCATAAAACTGTGCCAGCGTCACGTCCAGTTCCACATGCACACGCACCAGGGCCAGCGGGTCCCGCAATGGCAGCCGGTTGATGCCCGACAGGTAGGTGCAGCCGATGCCGTAACCGCACTCCCTGGCCGCGTGCAGGACCTGGTCATTGACGGCGCTGGTGCCGCCCACCGGATAGGCCACGGATACGCAGTCGCGCTGCAGTTGCTCACAGATCTGCTGGCGTGACTCGGCAAGCTCCGCCGTGATGGTACCTGCGGTTTCGTTGGCAAGAACACTGTGGGAACGCGAGTGCGAGCCGATCTCCATGCCGTTGTCGGCCATGTGCCGCAACTGGGCCCAGGTCATGGGGGTGCCCGCGGCAATGCGGGGGTTGCCGGTCTGCCGTTCCAGTAGCTTGATTTCGGCCTGGCGGGCCTCGGCGGTGAGCGACTTCAGGTGCGCCAGCACCTGCTGCACCAGCTGCTGGCGCGGTAACGCATGGGGCAGCAGGCGGCGACCTGCCACGTCCAGGGTGTGCGGCAGGGTGGACTGGTCAAGCAGGATGGCGACCTGGTCGAACCACAATGGCTGGCCGTCATCGATGAAGCCGGTGGTAACAAAAAAGACACCGTGCAGGCCATGCTTTTTCAGGATCGGATACGCGATACGGTAGTTATCCTCGTAGCCGTCATCAAAGGTAATCACCAGTGGGCGTGGCGGTAGCGGTGCCGGATCAAGCAGCCGTGCCAGGGTGATGACATTGAAGTGACGCGAGACCAGCGCCATCTGCGCATCAAACGAGCTGGCCGTGGCACTGAACAGGCCAGGGTCCGCCAATGTTGCCGGATCACTGTCGTCGTCAAGGATGCGGTGGTAAGCCAGAACCGGCAGGCGTTTGTGTTGCCGCCGGATCATCAGGCGAAGAATGCCCAGTCTGGCAAGGCAGCCGGCGAGGAAAGCCTGCTTGGTCATTGTTTGGGTGTTCCATCGCTGATGCTGATCAGGTCGACAGGCAGGGGAGTGTCTACGGAGGAATACCAGTTCGCCACGCGTCCGTCCCTGAACTCTATCCACGAGTCGCCATAGTACCAGCGATCATTGCGGGTGTCCCTTGGTGGGCCGAGGACCTGGGCCACATGGCCGAGGCGATCACCCAACCGGATCACCGGTGTTTCCTCTGCCTCTGTGGTGGTCAGGGATACCGCAGGTGAACGTGCCTGCTCGGGTTGCCTGCCCGGTTGATCGGGCCAGAACACAAGAATCGCGACGGCCGCGGCGCCGGCAATGCCAAGGCGCAGGATATTGCGTGTCCATCTCCGTGGCTGTGCCGCCCTGGCTGGTGTGCGGTGCACCGGAGATGCGCCAGGGCGGAACGGCGTGCTCGGCGTCGCGGTTTTCTGCAGGGGTAATCGCTGGTGCTGCTGGTAGTAGTCCCGCAACAGGCCATAGGCCCTGTTCAGCTCTGCCTGGGACGGCCCGCTGGTGTCGTGGCCGGGACGGTCCGGATGATGACGCGACGCCAGTGTGCGATAGTGTCTGCGTGCTGTCTCCCAGTTGCTGTCTGCGTCCAGTTCCAGCACGCGGTAACAGTGCAGATAATCCAAGAAGGGGCGCTCCGAACGTTGATTGTACGACAAATACTATCAGATCAATGGCGGCGCACCTGTATGATGCAGCCTTGAAAAATTTGAGCCGCAGGCCGGACCGGGATGTGTAGGCCAATAAGCGTGCTTTTTTGCTACGATTTTTTTATCAGGGGAAGGGACTGTCCGTGCGTGTCTTGTTTGCTGCTCTAACCTGCATGGTGCTGGTTGCATGCCAGAACCGGTCGATTGAGAACCCTGCTGAAGATTCCCCGCGCGACACCACGGCAGTGACCGTCATGGCACCCGTGCCGGCGCAGGAAGCGCCATCGGCCACTGCCGCTTTCGACCTCGTCGATACCTACCGCATTGGCCTGGATGACATCGTCCTTGTCAGTGTCTGGGGTAATGACAAGCTGTCCATTCAGGTGCCTGTGCGTCCGGATGGCCGTATCAGTGTGCCCCTTGTCGGTGATATCGACGCCGGTGGAAAAACGCCAGAGGCAGTGTCGCGAAGTATTGAAGCCGCGTTGTCCGATTATGTGCGTGATCCGAAAGTCAGTGTCATCCTGATCGAGTTGCGCAGTCACGAGTTCATTTCCCGCGTACGGGTTACCGGCGCAGTCCGTTCGCCCATTTCTGTGCCGTTTCGCCAGGGAATGACGGTGCTCGACCTGGTGTTGCTGGCGGGTGGCCTGAATGAATTTGCATCCCCCGGACGCGCCCGGCTTTACCGCCGTGCCGGTGCGGCCGGATCTGGCCAGCAGGTGCTTGAAGTGTCGCTCGACGACATCCTCAACAGTGGCCAGCTGGAAACCAATTTCTCCCTGCTCCCCGGTGATGTCCTGACCGTGCCTGAGCGTTTGTTCTAGGTTGTTGCCATGGGTTTTTCAATTGACCAGTTGCTGACGCTTTTGTGGCGAGAGCTGTATCGCTATCGTCGCGCTGTCTTTGTGGCGTTTGCCGTGATCAGTGTTGCGGTACTGCTGACCGCCATGCTGTTACCCAAAGTGTACCGTTCCTACACCGTCATCCATGCGGATGAGAGCAATATCATCCGGCCGCTGATGGAAGGTACTGCGGTCGCCACTGGCGTCAAGGACCAGGCCCAGAATGCGCGCGAGCTGTTGTTCAGCCGGCGCATCATGCTCCAGGTGTTGCGTGAGGCTGGCATGCAGGTGGATGACCTGTCGGAGCTGAAACTCGAGCGACTGATTGATGATGTACAGAAGCGCACCCGTATCCTTGGCAGCGGCCAGTCGCTGATTCGCATTGAGTACCGCGACCCGTCACCGCAAATGGCATTCCGTGTAACGCAGAAGTATGCCGAGTTGTTTGTGACCGAAAGTGCCAGTGCCAAGCGCCAGGAAAGCCAGGAAGCCTACGCGTTCATCGACAAACAGGTCAGGGATTACCACAAGAAGCTGATCGAGGCGGAGTCACGGCTGAAGGAGTACCGCTCCGAGAATATCGAGGGAACCGCCACTGATTCGTTCAAACGCATTTCCGAATTGCGCCGCAGGCTCGAGGGCAGTCGGCTTGAGCTGAGTGAAACCCGTATCCGTGCTGATTCCCTGGAGCAGCAGTTGTCAGGAGAGGCGGATGTCACCCGCGGTATGGCCCGTGAGGGCGCGTATCGCTCGCGGATCGCGGAGCTGCAAATGGAGCTGGACACGTTGCGGCTCAGCTTCCATGACACCTACCCCGATATCGTTCAGCTGAAAAGCCAGATCGAAGAGCTGAACCATGCCATTGAGCAGGAGCGCGTGCAGCGTGAACAGCGCATCCGCGAGGCCCGTGCCCGGGGTGAGGCCTACATTGATGAGTCCATTGCCAATTCACCACTGTACCAGCAACTGCGCAGCGAACTGTCACAGGCGCGTACCGAGATCGCCACCCTTGAGGCCCGCATTACCGAAACGGAAGGCATGCTTGCCGAAGAAAACGAACGCATCAAACGCATCCATGATGCAGAAGCGGCCCTGGCAGAGTTGACCCGTGACTACGAAGTGAATCGTGATCTGTACCAGGATCTTCTGCGGCGCCGGGAAAAGGCACGTGTGTCCATGCATCTGGATATAGAGGAGCGCGGCCTGACCATGAAGGTGCAGGAGCCAGCCCGGCTGTCGCTCAAGCCCTATGGCCTGCGTTTCCTGCATCTGGCCCTGCTTGGCCTGCCGCTGGCATTGCTGCTGCCGGTGGCGGCCGTGCTCGGCCTGCTGCAGGTGGACCCGCGGGTGCGCATCAGTGAGCAGATCGCTGACCAGCTGGGCCTGCCAGTCGCGGGAGAGATTCATGAAATCCAGACGCCCCGGGAACGCCAGGATGAGGCGCAACAGTGGCGCAAGATGGCAATGGTGACCGCCGCGATTGTCGGTTGTTACCTGTTCGCCGCGGTACTGAAATGGCTACAGGTGATCTGATGGACGAGCATGACAGCAACGCCTCCAGCGCCGGCGATGAGACCACCCGGGACCTGGCCAGCCTGGCAGACAGCACCCGGCAGATCGCACGCATGCGGGACGACTGGCAGCGTGATGCGGCATTCATGGCGGAACGCCGGCTGATTCATCCCGGCATGACCGACCGTGCCGTGCTGGATGAATTCCGTAACCTGCGTACCCGGCTGTTGCAGCACAGCAAGGGGGATAACGCCATTACCTTGGTGGCGGGCGTTGGTGGTACGGCGGGCTCGACCCTTGTGGCATTGAACCTGTCCATTGCCTATGCACTGGACAGCGCCAAGACCGCCTTGCTGATTGATTGCCATGTGCAGGACCCGCGCCTGGCCCGGTTGCTGGACATTGATGTGGACAAGGGCCTGACCGATTACCTGGTCGATGACAGCATGGGTGTGGACGCCGTGCTGTACCAGACCGGCATTCCCCGGTTGCGTCTGATCCCGGCAGGCAGTCATTTCGAGAGCAGCACCGAATTCTTTACCTCCCTGCGCATGCGTGCCTTCCTGCAATCGGTCAAGCAGCGCTACCCGGACCGTTTCCTGATCATCAGTGCGCCGCCGCTGGACGAATCTGCGGATTCCCGCATCCTTGTTGACCTGTGTGACCAGGCCCTGGTGGTAGCGCCTTACGGAGAGGTGTCCGAGAACCGGTTGCTGGAAGTGGCCAACACGGTAGGCCAGGAACGACTGGCCGGTGTGGTGCTCAACCGTGTGCCCCGACCGCCGTTCTCCGGCAAGTGATCTGTTCGTCATGCAGCGGAAACTCGCAGGGATGCAGGGACTACTCGCCGCAGGCCTGCTGGTGGTTTGTGCTGTAGCCAGCGCATCGGAAAGCCAGGTGCCCCTGAGGGTTGCGGGTAGCCTGTTTACCGAGTACCAGAGCAATGTTACCGCCAGCAATGATGAGCCACGCTCGGGCATGGTTTACCGCTCCCGGCTGGAGGCCAGCGGGCAGCAGCAGGGTGAGCAATATACCTGGGCCCTTGATGGTGCGTTCAATTACCAGGAGTACCAGCACCAGTTGCTGGATGGACAATTCGATGCGGAAGCGGTGGGCAATTTCCGCTGGTTGTTGCAGCCGGAAATGCTTGACTGGAATGTGGACTATGTGGAATCCGTCCAGGTGGTTGATCCTGCAGCACCGAATATCGACAGTAACTCCGAAACGGTCCGGCTGCTGGGCACGGGCCCCACTGCGCGACTGCGTCTGGGTGACCTGAATGCCCTTGTCCTGTCCGGGCGGCGCCAGCGTATTGTCAGTGGGGACGAGCGTTACTTCCGTAATACCGGTTCTGCCAACCTGACGCGGCAGCCACGGCAGCGTTTGCAGGTGTTCGCCCGTGTCGATTACAGCGCCACGGAATACAGCGGCAACTTTCCGGATTACCGCACACGTCAGGCTGTTGCTGGCTTCAGCTATCGCGGTATGCGCAGTGGCCTGTCACTGGAGGCCGGCAAAGGCTGGCTCAAGGAGCAGGGCTTTGACCCGGAGCAGAGCGACGTCGGCCGCTTTCGGGCCAACTGGATGGTGTCCGCCGACCGCCAGCTGGTTGTTACCGCCAACCAGGAATTCAGCGACGAGGCGAGTGACCTGGAAAGCCTTGCCAACGGCACATTGGTGGCCGGCATTGAAGGCACAGGTGCCTACCGCCAGCGCAGTGCCGCCCTGACCTACAGTGGCTCGCGTGCTGTCCTCGACCCGCTGGTGTCTGTCTGGGGCAAGCAACGCCGCTACCTGGATCGCGGTGTCACACGGCGCGACTCTGACGAACGCGGTACGCGCCTGGTAACCCGCCTCTACGAGGCTGACACCGGCTTTGTCAGTTGTGCCCTGAGCAGCACGCGGCGCGAGTTCCTTGATGATGGCCGGGTGGACCGGGACAGCGAGGCAACGGTGACGGCCACGCGGCTGCTCAATACACGTACCGAACTCACCGCTGGAACAGGCTGGCTCGGCAGGAGCAGCACGCAAGAACAGGCCGAGTACACCAATACCAGTGTGTGGCTGGCATTGCGGGTGCAGTTGCGATGAGCCTGTCTCTTTCCGTCAGCGCAAGTGACCGGCAGGCATGGCTGGAAGGCTCGGGGCCGGCCGTTTTCCAGACGCCGGCCTGGCTGCAGCATTGGCGTACGCACTACCAGCATCGCGGCGATCGTTTCGTTGCCCGCAGTGATGCCCTGTTGCCGCTGTACATCCGTCGCCGGTGGCTGCGCCCGGGTGTGCCGGTGCGGACATTGCGTTTTGCGGGCACCGGCGATGCCGAGCCGGAGGAGTTGTGCCCGGAATTCTGTGACTTGTCCGATGGCGTCCTGCAACCAGCGCCGGCTGATACCTGGTCAGCGCTTGGCCGGCTGCCGTGGGACCTGTGCCGGTTTGATAATTGTCTGCGGGGTTCATCAGTGGAGAACCTCGCCCGTCATGCGGGTGGTTTCAGCCAGCCATGCGGGGTGCGTTAC
The DNA here is from genome assembly GCA_029212745.1 of Alcanivoracaceae bacterium. Lineage (GTDB taxonomy): Bacteria > Pseudomonadota > Gammaproteobacteria > Pseudomonadales > Alcanivoracaceae > JARGOL01. The sequence goes on along the minus strand of JARGOL010000005.1, from coordinate 33,186 downwards.
AGCTTGCCGTTGCCGGCGACACTGGATGACTGGCTGGCGGGTCTCTCTGACAGTTTTCGCAGCAAGGTCCGGCGTACCCGCCAGCGCATGACCCGTGAGCAGATGCACCTGCACATTGCCCGCGCACCGGCCGAGCGGCTTGCGGCGTTGCCGGCACTGGTGTCCCTGCATCAGTCGCGCTGGCGCCAGCGCGGTGAGGCCGGCGTATTCAGCGCCCGGCGTTTCCTCGACTTTCACCAGTCAGTGCTGGCCGATCCGTCGGTGCCGGCGCGACTGGCGCTGCTCTATCGTGATGATGAGGTGGTGGCAGCGTGGTACGGGTTTGACTTCAATGGTACCCGGCTTTTCTACCAGTCAGGCATGGATGGTGCCCAGTCGGGTTTCTCACCCGGCATCGCCCTGCATGTGAGCATGATCGAGGATGCCATCGTCTCTGGAATCAGGGAGTACGATTTCATGAAGGGCGAGCCCGGCTCCTGGAAAGCCCGGTTTGGCTGTCGCCAGACGCCGGTCAGTCACCTGCTGGTACCGGCCACCCATCTGTACGGCCGCACACTGCGTTCATTGCTGTCACGTTCGCGCAGCTGGCAGGCGCTGGAGGCTGGTGCATGATTGGTTTCCTGCTGCTGTGCCTGTACACGCTGTTCCTGTTGCTGCGGCCACAGGATTTTATCGCGCCACTGCATGGCACACCCCTGATGAGCATTTTCCTGGGCGGCGCCATGTTGTTGACCCTGATGCGTCGGGACTTCGGCCTGCGCGATGTGCCCTCATGGGCGCTGCTGTTCCTGTTGGCGGTGATGGTGCTGTCGTCCGCTGCCAATGGTTGGCTGGGGGGCGGTGTTACTATCGTGCGGGAGTTTGGTCCGGTGGTTGCCACGTATCTGGTGTACAGCCACCAGCTGCGTGAACCCGGGCGGCTGGGGCGTCTGTGCCTGCTGGTGGTGGCCTGCACGACAGTCATGGTGGTGCACAGTGTGCAGCAGCTGGAGACCGGCATTGGCTGGTCCGGCGCCCGCGTGGTTGAAGGCAATCGCGTGACCTGGGTGGGTATCTTCAATGACCCCAATGACCTGGGCCTGATGTTCCTGGTGGCCATTCCCATGATCCTCATGCGCGCACGTCTGGCTGCCAGTGCCTTCATGCGGTTTTGCTGGTATGGCCTGGCCCTGTTTCATGTCTATGGCATATACCTGACACATTCTCGCGGCGCCGTCCTGACGTTGCTGTTGCTGGTGGCGGTGGCGGGCTACCGCCGTTATGGCATGGCTCGTTCAGCCGTGGCTGCGCTGGTGGCGTCGCCGGTGATGTACGTGGTGCTGTCCAGCATGCGCAGCATCAATGCCGAGGAAGAGTCCGCAGCCGGGCGTATCGAAGCCTGGTACACCGGCATCCAGTTATTCAAGCAGAACCCGTTCCTGGGTGTCGGGATGAACAATTTTACCGAGTATCATGACCTTACTGCCCACAACAGCTATGTGCTTGTACTGGCCGAGCTGGGCCTGGCCGGGTACCTGTTCTGGACGCTGCTGATCGCAGCCAGTGCCTTGATGGTCTGGCGCGCGCGCCAGTCACGCCTGGCTGCTGTGCAGGCCGACGACGAGGCTTTGGCATCCGGTCCAGAAGGCCGGGCCTTCGGCCGGCGCAAGCCAGCCAGTAACGGGCCGTCGCCACTGGTGGTGGAAGGGGAAATGCTGCTCTACACCATGCTGGCCTATCTTTCGGCGGCGTTTTTCCTCAGTCGCAGTTATATCGTCGTGCTGTACATGGTGTGCGGCATGTCAGTGGCCTATTTTCACAAGGTGCGTGCCGGAGATGCATCGCTGGCAGCTGTGACCGGAAAATCCCTGACCGGTTTCCTGGCGCTGTTCGTGCCGCTGAGCCTGGTGTTCCTGTACCTGGTGGTGAGGGTGCTGCTGTGACCGTGATGCTATCCCTGTTGCTTGCCCTGCTGTTTTTTACCTACCTGGGTTATCCGGCCTGGTTGTGGCTCTGGCGCCGGGTGCATGCCCGACCTGTGCATCGCCAGCCGAACACGCCCACCGTCAGTGTGCTGCTGGCGGTATACAACGAAGCCGAGCGGCTGCCGGCGCGCCTGGACAATATTTCCCGCCAGGATTACCCCATGGATCGTGTCGAGATAGTGGTGGTTTCCGACGGTTCCAGTGATGACACGGACAATGTGCTGCTGCAGATCGCTGCCCGGTGGCGCACGGATCCGGCCAGGCCACGACTGCGGCCGGTACTGCTGGCAGTGAACTGCGGCAAGCCGGCGGCACTGAACCAGGCGGCGGCCCTGGCCAGCGGTGACATCCTTGTTTTTGCCGATGCGCGCCAGCACTTCGAGCCTGATGTGATGGCGCGTCTGCTCGACAACTTCGCGGATGACACCATCGGTGCGGTCAGTGGGCGCCTGTGTTTCAGGCCGCGCGACGCGGACACCGGCGAAGCGCCCATGGGCGCCTACTGGGCGCTGGAGCAGCGCGTGCGCCAATGGCAATCGGACAGCGGCTCGGTCATGGGTGTCACCGGTGCGGTGTACGCCATGCGGGCGTCACTTTATACGCCACTGCCCGCGGCCGCCCTGGTGGACGACCTGCTGCAGCCCCTGTATGTCCTGCGTCGTGGTTTCCGCGTTGCGCTTGATAGTCGCGCCGTGGCCTGGGACCAGCCGCCGGCTGCGGATGCGCTGGAGCTGCGTCGCAAGGTGCGCACCCTGACCGGCGTGTGGCAGTGCGTCGTGCCGGCGCTGGGTCTTCTGCCCGCGCGCCCGGGTCTGTGGCTGCGATTTGTGGCGCACAAGTTCCTGCGCCTGCTGATGCCCTGGGTACTGCTGGCGATCCTGTGCCTGAGCCTCGCCAGTGACAGTCCTGGCTGGCAGGTTTTCGGCGCTTTGCAGTTGCTGGGTTATGCCGTGGCCTTGCTGGGCTTGCGCGTTGCCGCTGTGCGCCGCCTGCCACTGGCAGGTACGGCCAGCGTGTTTGTGTTGCTGAATATCGCTGCCGCACGTTCACTGTTTCATTTTCTGCGCGGTGATGGCCAACGCCTGTGGGCCGCGCCACCGACTGGGGGCAAGTCATGAAGCCGTTATATGGCCGGGCCTATGAGTGGCTGTTCCGGCGGGTGCTGTACCCCTTGTATGAGGAGCGCCTGCGCGGCCGGCGTACCCTGCGCTGGATGCGGGACATGATGGCCAGGGACAGCTGGCCGCGCGAGCAACTGGCCCGCTATCAGCTTGAGCAGATGAAAGGCCTGTTGTCCCATGCACACCAGCAGGTGCCCTGGTACCGGGAGCGCATGGATGAGGCCGGCTTTGTTCCTGAAGACATGACCGCCTGTGAGCAGGTGGCGGCATTGCCGGTGCTGACCAAAGCGCTGGTGAAAGAACACTACCAGGAGCTGATCGCGCGGGATTATCGCTGCAGGACCTTTGCCAAGGTCACTGGTGGCTCAACCGGTGTGCCGTTCCGTTTCGAGATAACCCGTGAAGACTATGAACGGCGCATGGCTGTGATGTGGCGCGGTTACGCCCGTGCCGGTGCGCGCATGGGCCGGCGCACCCTGTATCTCTGGGGCGCAGACATTCTGCCCACGCGTACCCTGGCGGGCATCAAGAATCACCTGTACCACAGCTTTTTCCAGCGCCGCATGATGAACTCGTTTGCACTGACCGAGGCCAACCTGCCGGATTATTACCGTCAGGTGCGGGCCTACCGTCCGGCCGTGGTGGTGGCCTATGTCAGTCCGTTGTACCAGTTGGCCTGCTACATGCTGGCCAATAATCTCAGGGTACCCGGTGTCAGCAGTATCCTCACTGGCGCAGAACCGCTGCATGAATTCCAGCGTGATGTCATCGCCCGTGCGTTCCAGGCGCCGGTCTACAATACCTATGGCTGTCGCGAGGTGATGCTGCTTGCCAGCGAAGCGCCGGGGGTGTCCGGTCTGCTGATCAACAGTGACCAGTTCTATCTCGAAGCACTCGACGATCAGGGTGTGGCCGTGCATGACGCGCCGGGCGAGCTGCTGATCACTGACCTGCACGCCAGGGGCATGCCGTTCATTCGTTACAGCAACGGTGACCGGGTGTCACTGGCGTCGCCGGACCAGTCAGCGGCGGGTTATCCCTGGCCGCTGATGCATGCCGTGGAAGGACGGCAGCTCGATGTGATCCGCACCCCGGATGGTGCCCTGCTGCCGGGCGAATTTTTTCCGCACCTGCTCAAGGACATTCCCGGCGTTGCCGCATTCCAGGTGATCCAGCACCGGCTCGACAGCCTGGTAATCAAGCTGCAGGTGTCCGCGGATTATGATGCAGATGCCGAGACACTGTTGCGGCGCACCGTGCAGGCGAGACTGGGGAATGCCATGCATCTGTTGCTGGAGTATGTGGCGGAGATTCCGTTGACCGCATCGGGCAAGCGCCGGGTCACCATGTCCATGCTGGACACAGACACCGGGGAGCGGTCGTGAATATTGTGCACGTGGTGGAAAACCTGAACATGGGCGGCGCCGAGCGCGTGGTGATCGACCTTGCCCTGCAGCAGCAGGCCATGGGCGACAGCGTCACGGTTGTCTGCCTGTTTGACGCGGGCCTCCTTGCACCGGAGGTGGAACAGCAGGGCATTCGCGTGCTCGCCTGTGGCAAGCAGCCGGGGTTCGACCGGGCAGCCCTGGCACGCCTGCGTGCGGCCCTGCGTGATGCCGGTCCTTGCGTCGTGCACAGCCACAATGCCATGCCGCATTACTATGCGGTGATGGCCAGCCTGGCCATGCCGGTCATTCGTATCAATACACGCCATGGCATGGGGGATTTCCTCGGCACCGCCCGGCAACGGCTCCTGTACCGGGCAGCGATGCTTTTCACCCACCTGCCGTGTTGTGTCTGTGATGCCGCGCGTGAGCAGTTTGTGGGTGCCGGCCTGATGCCAGCGACTCGCGCCGTGACGGTGTATAACGGTATCGATGTGCACCGGTTTTCGGCGCCGGGGCAGGGTGGGCTGCGCTCAGCGCTGGCATTGCCGGACGACGCCGTGGTGCTCGGTACGGTGGGCCGCCTGAATGCAGCCAAGGACCAGGTGACCTTGATCCGGGCGTTCGCGCGGCTGGCAAAAACGGACGAAAAGCTGCACCTGGTCATTGTCGGTGATGGCCCCGAGCGTGATCGCCTGCAGCAGTGTGCCAGTGACAGCGGTTATGCCGCGCGCATTCATTTCCCTGGCGCCCGCCATGATGTCCAGGCGCTGTTGCCGGATATGGCTGTGTTTGCCCTGTCGTCGCTGACGGAGGGTTTCTCGGTGGCGTTACTGGAAGCGGGCGCTGCGGCACGGCCCGTGGTGGCCACCGCGGTTGGCGGTAATTGCGAGATTATCGCTGACGGGGAGCGGGGCGTACTGGTACCGGCGGCGGATGCGCCGGCGCTTGCCGATGCCATCGCCGGGTTGCTGTCGGCGCCGGGGACGCGCGCGCAGCTCGGTGAGCAACTGCGGGACTGGGTGGCGGGCCACTGCAGCAAGGACACCATGGCGCGCCGCTACCGCGCCGAATATCAACGGGCAGGAGCCGGCGCATGAAGCGACTCCTGTTCGTCAGCAATCTGTTTCCCTTGCCCTGGGAGCCCGGCCGCGGGCTGTTCAATGCACAGCAGGCCCATGCCCTGGCGCAGACCCAGGAGGTACTGGTGTGGGTGCCGGTACCCTGGCATGTCTGGTTTCGCCAGCCGCGCGCCCTGCGCCAGCGCCAGCAGCTGGCCGATAACCTGCAGATGGTGAGCTTCCCGTTTTTCTACCCGCCAGGACTGGCGCGTGCCAGTTACGCCCTGTTGATGTTTCTGTCCATGCTCGTTGCCATGTTGTGGATACGGGATTTCCGCCCGCAACGGATGCTGGCCAGCTGGCTGTACCCGGATGCGGTGGCGGCCAGCTGGCTGGCGCGCCTGTGGCGTATTCCGGTGGTCATGAAAGCCCATGGCAGTGATGTGAACAGCCAGTGCCAGCATGCCCCCAGGCGTGTCCAGGTGCGCCGCGCCGCCCGTGGTGCGCGGGCGGTGTACACCGTCAGCCAGGCCCTCGCCAGCGCACTGTCTGATGCCGGCATCGACAAGCCGCCGGCCGTGACCATCTACAACGGTATTGACCAGGCCCGGTTTGTGCCTCGCCCGCAGGAGCAGGCGCGCCAGGCGCTGTCGCTACCGGTGCCGGGCCGGATGCTGCTGTTTGTCGGAAACCTGAAGGCCTCCAAGGGGATACTGGATGCGGTACGTGCCCTGGCGGCGGCGCAGCTGCCGGCGGACACCCGGCTGTACATGATCGGTGACGGGCCGGACCGCAGCCGGTTACAGACAGAGATCGAACGTCTGGTATTGTCCGGCCGCGTGCAGCTTATGGGTGCCCAGCCCCATGACACGGTGCCGTTGTGGATGGCCGCGGCCGATGTGTTGTTGTTGCCCAGTCATGCTGAAGGCGTGCCCAACGTGGTTCTGGAGAGCATGGCAGCCGGACGGCCGGTGGTGGCATCGCGGGTGGGTGGCATCGCCGAAGTGTTGCCGGCCCACGCCGGCATCCTCGTCGAGGCCCACGACACCGGGCAACTGGCGTCGGCCATGCAGGCGGCGCTTAATCGCCACTGGGACAGCCAGGCTATCCGCGAGCATGCACAACAATTTACCTGGGGCGCCAATGCCGCGGCCATCAATGCGCTCTGGCCGAATACAGGCACAAACGAGGACACTGATGACTGACCGGATTCTCTACCATCATCGTACCCGGGGCCGCAATGTGGAGGGCGTGCACATCCGCGCGGTGGCGGGTGCATTGCGCGGCCTGGGGTACCGCGTGGATATCCTGTCCATGCCGGGGGCGGATCCGGAAGCGCCCGATGCCGTGCCGGGTGAGCAGCCGGTCCGACCGTCGTGGGCCAGCCGGTTATTGTCGTCGTTTGCAGCGCGGTCGCCGGAATTTGTTTTCGAGCTGGCGGAACTGGCCTACAACTTGCTGGTCTGGTGGCGCGTTGGCGGTGCCATTCGCCGACAAAAGCCGCGCTGGATCTATGAGCGGTATTCGCTGTTCATGTTTGCCACCGTACTGCTGGCTCGCCGCCGCCGCATTCCGCTGGTGCTGGAAGTGAACGATTCCGCCACACGCCCGCGCGTGCGCCCGCTGTTGTTCCGTCGACTGGCAACACGGATAGAGCATTGGGTTTTCAACCGGTGCGACGGGCTGGTGTTTGTTTCCAGTGCGTTCCGGGACCAGGTGCTCGATGCTCACGGGTCACTTTCCCGCACCATCATCAGCCCCAATGCAGCGGATATCAGCCGGTTCGACCCGCAACGTCATGACGGCCATGCCATCCGTGAATCGCTGGGACTTTCCGGCAAGCGTGTGTGCGGGTACCTCGGCGCCTTCATCGAATGGCACGGTATTCACCGGTTTGTCGAAGCCATTGCCCCGCGTCTTGCCAGCATGCCGGATTTCCGTTTGCTGCTGGTGGGTGACGGACGCATGCGCGCGGCTGTGGAGCAGTGCCTGCAGGCCCACGGGGTCGAGGGCCAGGCGGTATTGACCGGCAATGTGCCCCATGAGCAGGTGCCAGCCTATCTGGCGGCAATGGATTTCTCCGTACTGCCGGATTCCAACACCTATGGGTCCCCGATGAAGCTGTTTGAACTCATGGCCATGGGTGTGCCGGTAGTCGCACCTGCGTATGGCCCCATTGCCGAGGTAATGGAAGACGGTGAGACGGGCTGGCTGTTCCGGCCGGGCGACATGGACCAGTGTTTGCAGATTGTCTGTCAGCTTGACGCTGATGCCATCGTGCGGGTGGGCGATAATGCCCGGCGTTATATCCATGAGCACCGCCAGTGGCGTAACAATGCCGAGCAGTTGGTGGCGTTGTTTGCCCGGGTGGAGCAACAGCAGGAGCAACAACGATGAGCCTTGTGTGGGCACTTGTCATGGCCGCCTTGCTGGCAGGCATTGTCCTGTTCGGCCTGGTGCTGCGCAGCCGCAACATGCATCTGTGGCTGGTGGACTATATGTCTGGCCGGCGCCAGCGGGTGTCCGGGCGACCCGTGCATGTGCTGTTCTGTTTTGTCGACCACTATGAGCCCATGTGGGGTGGTGCCGATCAGGAGACAGAGTCACGCCGCGTGGACCGATGGGTGAAGGATTATCCGGCGCTGGCCGCCCGGCATGCGGATGCCGAAGGACGGCCGCCACAGCACACCTTCTTCTACCCGGAAGAGGAATACCGTCACGAACACCTGGAAAAGCTGGCGAAGCTGTGCGAGCAGGGTTTTGGTGAAGTGGAAATCCATTTGCACCATGACAACGACACGGCCCAGGGCCTGCGCGCCAAGCTGGACGGGTTTCTCAACACCCTCGACCGCGAGCACGGACTGGTGCCGCGCCACGAAGACGGCCGTTATGCATGGAGCTTTATCCACGGCAACTGGGCGCTGGATAACTCACGCAAGGATGGCCGCTGGTGTGGCGTCGACAATGAACTGGCGGTGCTTTCCGACATGGGCTGCTACGCCGATTTCACCCTGCCGTCAGCGCCCAGTGATACGCAGACCGCCTGGGTCAACCGGATCTACTATGCCCGCGGCCGGGACGGCCAGTGCAAGTCGCATAATCGGGGTGAGCCAGTACGTCGTGGGGGTGCGCCCAGCGGTGACCTGATGCTGATCCAGGGGCCACTGATGCTGAACTGGAAAGACCGCAAGTTCGGTCTCATGCCGCGCATCGAGAACAGTGACATCCGCCGCTCCATGCCACCCACACCAGAGCGGGTGGACCTGTGGGTCAAGGCTGGCATCAGTATTGAAGGACGGCCGGACTGGCTGTTCATCAAGATTCATACCCATGGCACCCAGGATGGCGACATGGATACCTTGCTGGGCGAACCGGCAGAGCAGATGTTCAGCTACCTGGAAAGTCGCTACAACGACGGTAAGAATTACCAGCTCCACTACGTCAATGCGCGCGAGATGTACAACATTGCCCGCGCCGCAGAGGCGGGAAAATCCGGCAACCCGTCCCAGTGGCGTGACTTCATCATCGACCGGCCACCGCGCCTGAAAACGACGCGTTGATGCCGTTACTCGGCAAACGGTTGCTGGCGCAATAACCAGGTCAGTTCATGGGTGGAGCCAAACCACCAGTTGTATTTGCGTGGTGGTGACAGTCGCCACACTGGCTTGCCGTACTGCACATCCGCGCCGGGGCGATGCCACATGCCCATGTTCTTCTGGCATGACGTCATCAGGCCGTGCAGCGCCCGGGCATGGTCGTCCGGCAGGGTTTCCTGCTGCGCTCGTACGGCGGCGGAACGCAGCAGCAGGCCGGCGACGTTGCAGGTATGTTCCAGGTCCCCGTAGGGACCATTGTCGGTGAACTCGAAGGCGCTGCTGGCCAGGTACCAGGGCAGGGTCATGCCGCGAAGGTGGGTGTTCGGGTCATCCGCCGGCACACGGTACAGGCCGTCATCCAGCAGGTACTGGTGAAAACGCGACAGCAGCTGCGCCGCACGTGGTTCGCCAGTCAATCGGTAATAGTAATCCAGCGTCTGCCCCAGCAGTGCCATCATCCAGGGGGAGCACACCGGTGTGTCGCTGTTGTTGCCCTCGTGGGCGCGCAACGTATGTGCCGGGCAGTTATACAGTTTGCCGTTCGCGCCGGTGGCCGCACTCATGGCCAGCAGGCCGTCCAGCAGGGCGTCAATACGCTGCTGGTAGCGCGCTTCCCCGGTCAGCTCCCAGGCATTTACCAGTGCCTGCAGGGCATAAGCGGTATGCCGTTCGGTCCAGAAGCCGGCATGGCGGCCGTCGGCGGGCCAGCCCATGGCGGTATCTGCCATGCGCCTGATCTGGCCGGCACGGTTTTCTTCCGCGAACAGCATCCAGCGGTACAGCAGCGGTTGGGTGTAGACGTATTTCAGGTCACCGGGCTTCAGCGCGAAGTAGCCATCCTTGCTGATGGCGTTGGCGTAATCACGGCTGGCCTTCTCGGCGGCGGCAAACATGCCCGGATGGGCACTGCGAAAGTAGACCCGGAACAGGTTGCCGGCCCGGTCGAACAGCCAGGGCGCGGGCTTGTCCAGGTTGATGTAATGTTCTGGCTTGACCGCTGCGGGCAGCTGGTTGAGCGCTGTCGGGGTGTAGCCGGTCAATGCCTGGTCAAACCAGTGGCTGCCCGGACCCAGGGGCAGGGCGCGGCCGAACAGGTGAGCATCAATGTTCCATTGCGCCGGCAGCACGGCGGCGGCGGGCAAACCGGCGGCGATGGCATTTTCACTGTCCGCGGTGGGCTGTTCACTGATCGACAGGTACAGCGTGTTGCCGAGCAGGCCTCCTACGGGACCGTCAATGCGCACTTCCACTACCCGCGGTGACGCCGGCAGCGTGGCACTTGCCGGCCACTGCAGCCGGGTCCTGCGGATCACCGGCAGGGCAGCGCCATCCGGCGCCAGTACCTGCAGCTGGCGGGCGTCCTGCAGCCGGCCACGGGCAAGCGGTATCGACACCACCACGCCGCGGCGGGCCGGGTCAGGGCGGACCAGCGGCGACAGGCGCAGCGGAACACCGAGCGCATTGTCGGGCGTGGAAACCACGCCGGTGTCTGTGTCTGTTTTTGTTGCCACGCAGCCACTCAACAGGGCGGCCAGCAACAGCCATGCAGCATGGTGGCGCTGGCGTGAACGGTCATTGCGCATCGTGTGCCTGCCTTGCCGCCAGTTGCGCGGCGACGTCATCAAAGGTGTCCCTGGCGGCTCGCCAGAGGGGTTCAGTCAAGGTGTCGCAGTTGTCGTTACAGGCCGCGCTGATGGCGATCAGGGCGGCGTCCGGTGTGCCGCCCAGGCGCGAGCGCAGCTGCTGCCACTTGCCGGCCAGTCGCGAGCGGATCCAGGTGCCATTGGTCCAGTGCCAGTAGAGCACCAGGCGTTTGCGCCTGCCGTCACTGACCAGCAGGCAACGAGCCTGTTGCGGGCACGCGGCCGGCCGGCCGGTGACCTGCCATGGGGCCGGCGCCAGGGTGTTGCCGGCGGCATCCAGTTCAGCGCCATTGCGTTGCTGTGCGTACCAGCCCAGGTACAGGGTGTAGGGCACATCCGGGTGTCGGTAGGCCAGCTGCCACTCCCGGTCCAGACCGTTATAGACCGGGGTCCAGCTGTCAGCCGCCGGTCGTGCCAGGCTGGTGGGTGGGGCGGGCAGTGGCGGGTGCAGCACAAACGCTGGTGCGGATGATGTCTTGTCCGCCGGGAATGCCACGCCCATGCCGATGACGATGGCGCTGGCGCAGGCACTGGCGAGCCAGAGTGGCTGCGCTGTGCGTGAGTTGGAGGCGGTGACCGGTGTGTCGGCGCGGTGCGGCAGCTTGCGACCAATCCAGAACAGAGGCACCAGCATGACGGCAAAGATGTACCAGCCAAAATTGTTGTGGTCGCTCATCAGCGGGTGCTGCATTTCTGTTTCGTGGCCGATACGAATCAGCAGGTAAATGCGTATCCAGTTGGTGACCAGGGCAGCGACGATGCCGATGGCCAGGTAGGCCAGCGTGTGCCACCAGTGCCGCAGGTACAGGCGCCCCCAGAGCAGGGTGATGGCGGCTGCCACCAGCAGGTAGCGCAGCCCGGAGCATCCCTGGGCCACCTCGAAGTCGCCCGCGGGTATGCGGATGTAGGTGGCATGAATGCGCGCCGGTATTTCCTGCCAGTCCAGCAGTCCGCCAACCATCAACACCGCCAGTGATTGCAGCGCCGGAATCAGCAGCCCCCAGACCGGCAGGGCCAGGGACAGCAGTAATGCCGGGAACAGCAGCCGGCGAGCACGCGGCAGGCCGGAGACGGTGGCAACGGCGGATAACAGCAGGGGAAGCAGCAACAGACGTTGCAGTAGGTCAATGGCACTGAGCAGGGAAAGCAGGTAGGCGGTGGCGCCCAGGGCCAGTACCGCCATGCCGGGCCACCAGGGCCGTGGGGCGGGCCAGGGCTGGTTTCGCCTTTCATGCCAGACCAGCCATGCACAGGTGGCCAGCAGCAGGCTGCCGTGGGAGTAGGTGCCATCATCCAGCCATACCGCAGTGATGGCGGTGACGGTTGGCCAGGCCAGCCAGAGCAACAGCGCCACCGGTGTCAGTACCGACAGGGCACGTATCAACGCGGGCATCAGGCCGGCCGGCTTGCAGGCAGTGGGCAGGTCATTGCGTGTGTGTCTCCATCCCTGAAACAGCGCCCATTGTAGTGGAATCGCCGGGGCGGCGCAGGTTTCATCGGGGCACTGTCAGGCAAGGGCGACGGGCATAAAAAAGGGGCCTTGCGGCCCCTGTAGCGTGGCATGCGCCTGCCCTGGGCAGGCGGGTCGAACTATCAGTCCCAGTTCAGGGCGCCGCCGACCTGGTACTCGATCACGCGCGTTTCGAAGAAATTCTTCTCCTTGCGCAGGTCCATGATCTCGCTCATCCAGGGGAACGGGTTGGATACACCCTTGAACTGCTCCGGCAGGCCCAGCTGGGCCAGGCGCCGGTTGGCGATGAACTGCAGGTACTCTTCCATCATCTTGGCGTTCATGCCAAGGACGCCACGCGGCATGGTGTCGCGGGCATACTGGATTTCCAGCTCGGTGCCTTCCAGGATCATCTGGGTGGCCTTGTCCTGCATTTCCTTGTCCCACAGTTGCGGGTTTTCCAGCTTGATCTGGTTGATCACGTCCACGCCGAAGTTCACGTGCATGGATTCGTCGCGCAGGATGTACTGGAACTGTTCCGCTACACCGGTCATCTTGTTGCGACGGCCCATGGACAGGATCTGGGTGAAGCCGCAGTAGAAGAAGATGCCTTCCAGGACACAGTAGAACGCGATCAGGTTCTTCAGCAGGGCCTTGTCCGCTTCCGGCGTGCCGGTCTGGAACTTGGGGTCGGACAGCTCGCGGGTGTACTCGATGCCCCAGGTGGCTTTCTTGGCCACGGAAGGAATCTCGCGATACATGTTGAAGATTTCACCCTCGTCCATGCCCAGCGACTCGATGCAGTACTGATAGGCATGGGTGTGGATGGCCTCTTCAAAGGCCTGGCGCAGAATGTACTGGCGCGCTTCCGGGTTGGTGATCAGGCGATAGGTGGCCAGCACCAGGTTGTTCGCCACCAGAGAGTCAGCGGTGGAGAAGAAGCCCAGGTTGCGCTTGACGATGCGACGCTCGTCCTCGGTCAGGCCTTCCGGGTTCTTCCACAGTGCCACGTCGGCACTCATGTTCACTTCCTGCGGCATCCAGTGGTTGGAGCAGCCATCCAGGTACTTCTGCCATGCCCAGTCGTACTTGAACGGTACCAGCTGGTTCAGGTCGGCGCGGCAGTTGATCATGCTCTTTTCGTCAACTTCCACTCGGCCGGCGGTGCCTTCCAGCTCGGCCACGCCTTCAGAGGCATCCATCTTTGCCACGGTGGCGCGGGCGCGGGCCACGGCATCATTTGCCGGCGCACTCTGCGCAGGGGCGTCAGGTGCTACTTCTTCGGCGGGTTCTGCTCGGTACTCGGCGGCAGGCTCTGCTGCTGCAGAAACATCTGCTCGCGGTGCCGGTGCTGCAGGAGCCGGTTCCTGCGGTGCAGTGTCCGGTTCCGGTTGCGCCTGCGCTGCGGGCTGAGGCTGCCGGGCGACTGGTTTCTCTTCCGCATGGAACTCATCCCAACTCAGCATGATCAATCCTCCGTCTTTACTTCAAGCCGTGAAACACGACTATAGAAAATTCCTTGTTATCAACGGGTGAGACAGCTGTCTGCCTCACCCGCACTTCTGTTACTGGCACGCCTCGCAATCGGGGTCGTCAATCGAGCAGGCCTTGGGGACATCGGCTGCCTGGTTGAACTCCGCAGCGCCTTCGGCGGTGGCCGAAACACGGTTCAGGCGACCATCGTTGATGGTGGACTTCTCCGTGCTGGTGGCGCCGATGGCACGCAGGTAGTAGGTGGTCTTCAGACCCAGCAGCCATGCCATCTTGTAGGTCACGTCCAGTTTCTTGCCGTTGGCCTGGTTGATGTACAGGTTCAGCGACTGGGCCTGGTCGATCCACTTCTGGCGACGGCTGGCGGACTCCACCATCCAGCGGGTCTCGATCTCGAACGAGGTGCGGTATACCTCCTTGAGATCTTCCGGCACACGGTCAATCGGCAATACGGAACCGTCGTAGTACTTGAGGTCGTTGACCATGACGTTATCCCACAGGCCACGGGACTTCAGCTCGTTGACCAGGTACGGGTTGACCACGGTGAACTCGCCGGACAGGTTCGATTTCACATACAGGTTCTGGTACGTGGGCTCGATGGACTGCGATACGCCGGTGATATTGGCGATGGTGGCTGTCGGTGCGATTGCCATGACATTGGAGTTGCGCATGCCGGCGGTGCGTACACGGTTGCGTACGTGGTCCCAGTCCAGGGTCTGGCTGCGGTCCACCTTGCAGTACTCCTCGCCACGCTCGCGCACCATGATGTCGAGCGAGTCGATGGGCAGGATGCCCTTGCTCCACAGGGAGCCTTCGTAGCTGCTGTAGCTGCCACGTTCTTCGGCCAGTTCGGTGGAGGCGAGGATGGCGTAGTAGCTCACCGCTTCCATGGAACGGTCAGCGAACTCGACGGCCTCGGGGCTGTTGTAGGCCAGGTTCTGGATGTACAGGGAGTCCTGGAAACCCATGATGCCCATGCCCACCGGGCGGTGCTTCAGGTTCGAGTTACGCGCCTGCGGCACACTGTAGTAGTTGATGTCGATGACGTTATCGAGCATGCGCACAGCCGTCTTCACGGTACGGGCCAGCTTCTCCTGGTCCAGGCCGCCCTCGCGGGTAACGTGCTTGGTCAGGTTGATTGAACCCAGGTTGCACACGGCGATTTCTTCGGCGTTGGTATTCAGGGTGATCTCGGTGCACAGGTTCGAGCTGTGTACCACGCCGGTGTGCTGCTGCGGGCTGCGCAGGTTGCACGGATCCTTGAACGTCATCCACGGATGGCCGGTTTCGAACAACATGGACAGCATCTTGCGCCACAGGTTGACCGCCGGAATGCGCTTGAACAGTTTCAGGGAACCATCGCGGGTCATCTGTTCGTATTCCTGGTAACGCTTCTCGAACGCCTGGCCATACAGGTCGTGCAGGTCCGGTACGTCGTTGGGCGAGAACAGGGTCCATTCGCCTTCTTCCATGACCCGCTTCATGAACAGGTCAGGAATCCAGTTGGCAGAATTCATGTCGTGGGTACGACGACGGTCGTCACCGGTGTTCTTGCGCAGCTCGAGGAATTCCTCGATGTCCAGGTGCCAGGTTTCCAGGTACGCACACACCGCGCCCTTGCGCTTGCCACCCTGGTTCACGGCAACGGCGGTGTCATTGACCACCTTCAGGAACGGTACCAGGCCCTGGCTCTTGCCGTTGGTGCCCTTGATGTAGGAGCCCAGCGCACGCACCGGGGTCCAGTCGTTGCCCAGGCCACCGGCCCACTTGGACAACATGGCGTTGTCACGGATGGCACCGTAAATACCTTCCAGGTCATCCGGCACCGTGGTCAGGTAGCAGGATGACAGCTGCGGACGCAGGGTGCCGGCGTTGAACAGCGTCGGCGTGGAGCTCATGTAGTCAAAGCTGGAGAGCAGGTTGTAGAACTCGATGGCGCGCTCTTCGCGATTCTCTTCGCGCACGGCCAGGCCCATTGCCACGCGCATGAAGAAGCACTGCGGCAGCTCGAAACGGGTGTCACCGTGGTGGATGAAGTAGCGGTCATAGAGGGTCTGAAGGCCCAGGTAGGTGAACTGCATGTCACGTTCACCCTTGAGTGCTGCTCCCAGCTTGGCCAGGTCGTAGCGGGTCAGTTCCTCGTCCAGCAGTTCCAGCTCGGCGCCCTTGTGGATGTAGGCGGCCAGGGCCTGCGGGTACAGTGCTTCCATCTCGTGCTGGCTGGCACGGTCGGCAACACCCAGGAACTGCAGCGCCTCTGCACGCAGACGGTCCATCAGCAGGCGGGCGGTAACCTGGGAGTAGTTCGGTTCCATTTCGATCATGGTGCGGGCGGTCATCACCATGGAAGTGTTGACGTCACGAATGGAGACACCGTCATACAGGTTCTTGACGGTTTCCTCGAGAATCTTGTCAGGGCTGACGTCTTCCAGCCCTTCGCAGGCTTCGCGGATCAGGTATTCGATCCGGCCCATGTCCAGCGGCTGGGTGCTGCCGTCTTCCATGGTCACGCTGATGCTGCTTTCGGCCGGCGCCTGGTCGGCCGGGGCGCTGCGCGCTTTTTCGGCACGCTTGCGCGCCTGTTCTTCCCGGTAGAGGACGTAGTCCCGGGCCACCTTGTGTTCGCCGTTGCGCATCAGGGCCAGTTCCACCTGATCCTGGATATCCTCGATGTGGATAGTGCCACCGGACGGCAGGCGGCGGCTGAACGTGGCCGTGACCTGCTCGGTCAGGCGCTCGACAGTCTCGTGGATACGGCTGGACGCGGCTGCCGTACCGCCTTCGACGGCCAGGAATGCCTTGGTGATGGCGACCGTGATTTTCTCATCGGTGTAGGGCACCACCTTGCCGTTACGCTTGATCACGCGCAGCTGGCCCGGCGCGGTGGCCGACAGGCTGCTTTCCGTGTTGTCGTCCTGCACTGCCTGGGGCTGGCTGCTGCCCTGGTTCTGGATATCCGTTTGCATGATCGCCCGTCTCCGTTTGTATCCGCTGTTATGGGTTGGTCTGTCTTTTCGCGCCGGCCGTGGCTGTGCGCTGTTTTTCGTGATTTGCCCGGCACTGCCCGGCAAACTGTCTGTGTGCCGCCCTGGCGGTCTGCCGGCTCTTTTGCGCCGGGCCTGTCCAGAACGACGTCCTGCCCGACGCCGTCACGGCGCCAGGTCTGGCCGGCCGGTGCCGGTTTGTCCCTGGTGGTCTGGAAATGTTGTGAGCCGCTCTGTCCCTGCCATGTGGCAACACCGTCTTCTCTGGCAACACTATATGTTGTGTTTTTGTTGTGGCTTTGTAGCCGGCTGCCCTTGTCTGCCTGTCTTCCCGGGGCGCCAACTGCCTGTTGCGGTGCCGGGGTTCGCAGTGCGTCGCCTGTGTGGGCGGCGCGGGCCGCAAAACCCAACATCTTGGGGTTGCGACTGCAGATGACTACAAGTTATAGCGCTGTCGGGGTGAATGCAAGGGGTCTGGCGGGGGAAATGTTGTGGATAACTTGTTGACCGGTTGTGCGTGTTTCTGGCGCTGGTTACCGCCCTGCTACCAACCGTAACGTCATACTATATGTTGTGTCGGCTCTGTGGCAACATTCCCTTCCCTGAAGGCAGCCGACAGCGCGGATGACGGTGTATTGTCGAGCCCACCGGCAGTGGGTTTTAATCGTCAGCAACGACGGTCCTGCCGGACGGCCGGCGCATTAACCAGCACAACGATCAGTACAACAACGGGTGTGGGAGACAATAGTGGATAACGAACCGCGAATCCTGATAGTCGAGGATGACGAGCGCCTGGCCGAACTGACCAGCGATTACCTGCGTAACAATGGCATCAGCGTCGAGGTGATCGGTAATGGTGAGGAAGCCATTACCCGCATTCGTGCCGACCAGCCCGACCTGGTGGTGCTGGACCTGATGCTGCCCGGTGCGGACGGCCTGACCGTGTGTCGTGAAGTGCGCTCCCACGGGTTCAGTAACCCCATTCTCATGCTCACCGCACGCACTGACGACATGGACCAGATCCTGGGCCTGGAGATGGGTGCGGATGACTATGTGCCCAAGCCGGTCAAGCCGCGTCTGCTGCTGGCCCGCATCCGGGCGCTGTTGCGCCGTGTGGAAGCGGACCAGGAGCCGGCGTCCAGCCGTCTGGAATTCGGCAACCTGGTAATCGACAATGCGGCCCGTGAAGTGTTGCTGGACGGCGCGTCGGTGGAGTTGACCAGCGCCGAGTACGACCTGCTCTGGCTGCTGGCGTCCAATGCCGGTAATGTGCTGTCTCGAGAGACCATTTTCGAGAAGTTGCGCGGTATCCAGTATGACGGTCAGGACCGGTCCATCGACGTTCGCATTTCCCGCATTCGCCCCAAAGTCGGTGACGACCCTGATAATCCTCGTCGCATCAAGACGGTGCGTTCCAAGGGGTACCTGTTTGTGGCCGACGTGGTCTGACCAGGGCCGGAAGCGGCCCGGGCTTATCCCGTGAACAGTATTTTCCTGCGTATTTATGGCGGCATGATGCTGGCCGTGCTCCTGGTGGGCCTGCTGGCCTATGCCGGCGTCACCGTGGTCAACAGCTATCGGGCCGACGTCTACCGTGAGTCCATGGCCCGCGGCACCTTTTACCTGATGGCCCGGGGTGTCCAGCGCCAGCAGGATGCGGCAGCGCTGGAGCGCTGGCTTCAGGTGCTGGGCCGCCTGATGGGCTCACCGGTGCAGATACGGACCCCGGAGGAAGCAGCGCTCAGTGATGATGAACTGGCCAGGCTGGCCGACGGTCGCGTGGTCATGCAGCTCAATGAGGCTGGCGGCTATGCGGATATCTACTTCCAGTTGCCTGGTGATGCCCGTTTCCTCTACACCCGCATGACCCGGGTTTCCGAACAGCAGGCGCGCGCCACGGCACTGCTTGTGCTGGATGAAATCTCCAATTTCGCGCCCGAGCAATGGAACGAGGAGTTGGCCAGGATCCAGCAGCACTTCGGCTTCACTATCGACCGCATCCCCTTCAACGAACTCAAGCTCGACCGCGAGCAGCTGCAGCGTCTGTCACGGCGCGAGGTGGTCACTGCCATTGAGGAGCGCACGCGCGGCCAGCCCTCTGGCGTGGTGGTGTATGCGCCCATCGGCAGTACCGGTGATGTGCTGGTGCTGGGGCCCATGTCCCTGTTCGAGTATTACCCGGTCGAGATGATGGTGTTCGTCGGTGCCCTGGGCCTGGTGGCCATGGGCTTTGCCGCGTACCTGCTGGTGCGCCCGCTGCAATTGCGCCTGCTGCGCCTCGGGCGAGCCGTGGAGCGGTTGGGGGCAGGGGACCTGAATGCCAAGGCGGATGTCAGCAGCCAGGATGCGGTGGGCCAGCTGGCGGCCACCTTCAATGGCATGACTGATCATATTCGCCGGCTGATCCAGTCCCAGCGGGAGATGACACGGGCGGTGTCGCATGAATTGCGCACGCCGGTGGCGCGCCTGCGCTTCGGCCTGGAGATGCTTGAGGACGTGGAGGATATGAAGGAGCGGCGCCGGCGACTGGATGAACTGGACAACGACATCGACCAGCTGGATGACCTGATCGACGAAATCCTGACCTTCGCCCGGTTGGAGGAAGGTGCTCCCTCCATCGAATTCGACGACCTGGATGCGCCGGATCTCTTGAACCGGTTACGGGACGAGCTGCTGCCCCTGAGCGGGGACATCTCGCTGGAAGTGGACCGCTCGCTGGATGCGCTGCCGCCGGAGTATCGCCGCTGTCAGGGCGCCGAGCGCTATCTGCACCGGATCGTCCAGAACCTGGCGACCAACGCCTTGCGCTACGCCCGTTCCCGCGTGGTGATGCGCTACCGGGTGGACGGTGACCTGGCGGTGATCGAGGTGGATGATGACGGGCCGGGTATTCCGGAAAATGACCGTAGCCGGGTATTCAAGCCGTTTGCTCGCCTGGACGAGTCGCGACACCGCAAGAGTGGCGGCTATGGCCTGGGCCTTTCCATTGTCCAGCGCATTGCCGAGTGGCACGGCGGGCAGGTGGATATCGAGACATCGCCCATGGGTGGCGCGCGTTTCCGGCTGGTCTGGCCGCGCCGGCGCGCTGTGCCCGGGCATGTGCTGGTGAGCGGGCAGCTGGAGCATCCTAGTGTGCCGTGACAGGCAACCAGAAAAGAAAAAGCCCATCAGGGATGGGCTTCGGGAAAACTGCAAAGTTGTGCTTACGAGGTGTTAGGTTAAGCATAGCCGGATGGCCGGAAAACTCTGTCGCGACTGTGTGTGTCTGGTGTAACCAACTGTAAATGCCGGCATCGACATCCATGGCGCTTGACCACTGTCTTTACGTACAGTATCTTGGCTGTCCGGTGAGCAACCGGCTGCCTTCCACTGCGACCCACTGGGCAGCCGTTGACCGGGGCCGGGAAGGCCAGCCCGGTCCTGCGATCTCCACACGGTGCCAGGGACGGCACCGGCTCCCGGACCTGATGCGGCTTTTACGGTCAGGTGCCAACAGGGAGGTGCAGATTATGCCCATTCACGCCCCAGCCATTCCTGTTACGCTTGCCGATTATTTTCAGCCAGCGGAAACAGGACGCCGATATGACCGACTACCTGCTTGCCATCGACCAGGGCACCACCAGCTCGCGGGCCATTCTGTTTGATGCCCAGGGCCGGCCCCTGGGGCAGAAGCAAAAGGAATTCCGCCAGCATTACCCGGGCGATGGCTGGGTAGAGCATGACGCCATGGAAATCTGGCAGGACTGCCTGGCCCTGTGCCGTGAGCTGTTCAGCGAGCATGGCGCGGATCCGGCGAAAACCGTCATCGGTATCACCAACCAGCGCGAAACCACGGTGCTGTGGGAGCGCGACACCGGCCAGCCGCTGGCCCCTGCCATTGTCTGGCAGGACCGGCGCACGGCTGACCGCTGTGAGGCACTCAAGAAGGCAGGTCATGAGGCCATGGTGCAGGCACGTACCGGCCTGCTGCTGGACCCGTATTTTTCCGCCACCAAGCTCGGCTGGCTGCTGGACAATGTTGATGGCGCGCGCCGCCGTGCTGAAAAAGGCGAGCTGGCCTTCGGCACCATCGACTGCTGGCTGCTGTGGCAGCTCACCGGTGGTGCCAACCACGCCACCGATGCCACCAATGCCTCCCGCACCCTGTTATTCAATATCCATGAACAGCGTTGGGACGACGACCTCCTGGCGCTGTTCAACATCCCCTCGGCGGTGTTGCCGCAGGTGCATGACAGCGCCGCAGACTTCGGTACATGCGTGAGTGATCACTTCGGTGCCCCGGTAAAGGTGCTGGGCATGGCCGGTGACCAGCAGGCCGCCCTGGTGGGGCAGGCCTGTTTCCAGCCGGGCATGGTGAAGAGCACCTATGGCACCGGCTGCTTCATGATGCTGAACACCGGTACCGATGCGGTGCGTTCGGAAAACCGTCTGCTGACCACGGTGGGTTATCGCCTCAACGGTGAAACCACCTATGCGCTGGAAGGCTCCATTTTCGTGGCCGGTGCCGCCATCCAGTGGCTGCGCGACGGCTTGCGCCTGATTGCCGATGCCAGCGAAACCGAAGCCCTGGCGCGCAGTGTCAGTGGTGCCCGGGGTGTCTACCTGGTGCCCGCCTTCACCGGCATGGGGGCGCCCTGGTGGGACCCCCACGCCCGAGGTGCCCTGCTGGGCCTGACCCGTGATACCGGCATTGCCGAGGTGGTGACCGCCGGGCTGGAGTCGGTCTGCTACCAGACGCTGGATCTGCTCGAGGCCATGATGGCAGACGGCGCCGCGCGGCCCACCGCCCTGCGGGTGGACGGCGGCATGGTGGTCAACAACTGGCTGACCCAGGCGCTGGCGGACATCCTCGGCACCCAGGTGGATCGCCCGGTGGTCACCGAAACCACTGCCCTGGGGGCGGCGTACCTGGCGGGCCTGCAGGCCGGGGTGTTCGAGTCCCTCGACGCAGTGGCAGGGCAATGGCAGTGTGATCGCAGCTTCCGGCCGGCACTGGATGAGCCCACCCGGCAGCAGCGCTACGCCGGCTGGCGCCAGGCCGTGGCCCGCGTATGCGACACCGGCGGGGCGGGATGAGCGGTATCTGGGGCCGACAGGTGATGTGACTCAGGTCACATTTAATAATAGTATTGGCTTAAAGAGAGGTAGTACTTTCGTATTAGGGCTCGCTGTCGGGCACCACAGGAGGACCGGGGCAATGCAGAATGAGATGGCATCGGATGCCAGCATTACGCCGTCAAACCGCTATTACCAATTGATCGTCACTGCGCTGCTGGGTGCGCTGGCGCACACCGGGGTGTGCTGGATCGCCCTGCAGCTGGACTTTTTCCGCGGTTCCTCCGAGGTGTTCAACCAGGTGTTCAGTGCCATCTGGGTCGGCCACCTGATCCTGGTGGGCACCATCCTGGTGGGACTCAACCGGCGTTTCCGCGACCCGTCCATGAGTGTCCCGATCATTCTCTGGTCCACCCTCAGCCTGTTGCTGACCGCCTATTACGTCGACCAGGTGCGGCTGTGTGTCATGGTGCTGTTCTTCGCCATCCTGCAGACCGGCGTGTTCCGCCTGCGTTTCATGTCCTTTGTCGCCATCAGCACCCTGTGCGTGTCGCTCTATGCCTTCATCATCTGGATGGTCGCTGAACGTCATCCGGAGGCCATCGATGTCACTGCGGAAGTGATCCAGTGGGCCGCCTTCACCATGATTACCGTGGGTGCGGTTATGGTGGCCGGCGAGATTTCTTCCATCCGTGTGCAACTGGCCCAGCGCAACACCCAGCTGGAGACCATTGTCGACCGGATACAGGACATGGCGATCCGCGATGAGCTCACCGGCCTGTACAACCGGCGCCATGCCATGGAACGTTTATTCAAGATTCGTGAAATGGCTAACCGCGATGCCTTTACTTTCCATGCACTGTATGTGGACCTGGATCATTTCAAGCAGGTCAATGATACCCATGGCCACAACGTAGGTGATGACGTCTTGCGTGGTTTTTCGGAAACAGTTCGCTCGCTGCTGAGCGGGCGTGATTTTGCCGCCCGTCTCGGCGGTGAGGAATTCCTTGTCGTGCTGGTGAAGAGCAGTGCCAGTGAGTCTCTGGCATTTGCCGACAAGTTGCGTCAGGCTATTGCCGACTGTCGTTACGCGTCGGCACCCGATCTGCGGGTGACGGCATCACTGGGACTGGCGGCATTTCACAAGGGCGAATCCCTGGATCGCCTGCTGGCCAGGGCCGATGAGGCCCTCTACCGTGCCAAGAATGGAGGGCGAAACCGGGTGTGTGCTGCTGAGGAGGTCCAGGTGTGATAGCCGACCTTGAACGGGCCCGAAAACTGGCGCTGAATGAAAAGCGCCTGGTCGTCCGCCACGCGGCGGTGGCCCTGTTCGCCAGCCTGGTGCACACCAGTATTTGCCTGTTCTACTACAACGGCGGTTATTTCGCTGCATCCCTGGGGCTTTTCAGCGCCATATTCGGTGTCATCTGGGCGGGTAACCTGGCGCTGTTCGCCATCGTCCGCAGTGGCGTCACCCTGGACTGGAGAGACCCGTCCATTTCCATGTGGTTTGCGCTCTGGCTGACGCTGGGTTTCCTGGTGACCAGTTACTACGTGGACGCGTTCCGCATCAGTGTGGTCATGGTCTATTTCGGCGTCATGCTGCTGGCGGCGTTTCGCTCCGGTTTCTGGCGCCTGGCGGGTCTTTCCCTGGTCGCCTCACTGGGCTATGCACTGGTGCTGGGGCTGGTGTTTGCTGATCGCAGTATCAACCTGAACCTGTCCGTTGAAGTGCTCCAGTGGATGATCTTCACCCTCACCTGTGTGGCGTTCTGTGTCACCGGTGCCGCCATCAATGCGTTTCGGGCGCGCCTGTCGCGCAAGAATGGCGAGCTTGGTGAAGCGCTGGAAAAGGTGCGGGAAATGGCCATCCGTGATGAGCTGACCGGGCTGTTCAACCGTCGTCACATCATGGACATCCTGTCACAGCAGCAGGCGCTGGCGGATTCGGGCGGTTACCACTTTTCGCTCTGTTACCTGGACCTGGATCATTTCAAGAACATCAATGACACCTATGGCCATGGTGTCGGCGATGAAGTGCTGCGCCGGTTTGCCCGGCTGGTGCATGATTCATTGAGGGAAGCGGACTATACCGGCCGGCTGGGCGGTGAGGAATTCGTACTGGTGTTGAGCCAGACTGAACTCGGTGAGGCGGCCTATGTGTGCGAACGTCTGCGGGCCTCACTGGAAAAGACCGGCTTCCATGATCTCAATGAAGCGCTCGATGTGACGGTTTCCGTGGGTGTGGCGCAGTACCGGCCGGGTGAGCGCATTGATGAAACGCTGGCGCGTGCGGATACCTGTCTGTACCGGGCCAAGGAGTCCGGCCGCAACCGTGTTGTCACCGAGGGCGACGATGAGGCGCCGGAGGATGCGGCGCGCGCCCAGGCCTGACGCCCGGGCCTGCTGCCCTACAGGTTCTTTTCGCCACTGCGCGTGACCAGGAATTCCAGCAACGCCTTTTGCGCATGCAGCCGGTTTTCCGCTTCATCCCAGACCACTGCGCGCGGATCATCCAGCATGTCATGACTGACTTCTTCACCGCGATGCGCCGGCAGGCAATGCATGAACAGGGCCTGGCTGTCGGCGCGGTCCATCAGTGCCGGACTGACCTGGTAATCGGAGAACGCACGCACCCGTGCTGACTGCTCTTCCTCCTGGCCCATGGAGGCCCAGACATCGGTAACCACCAGGTGGGAGCCGGCAACGGCCACGGCAGGGTCTCGCTCGATGGAGACCCGGTCGCTGTTGTCGGCGACCAGGTCCTTGCGTGGCTCGAACCCGTCCGGGCAGGCGACCACCAGCTCGAAGTCGAACTGGCGCGCGGCGTTGATGTAGGAGTTGCACATGTTGTTGCCGTCGCCGATCCACACCACCTTCTTGCCCTGGATGCTGCCGCGATGCTCGACATAGGTCTGCATGTCGGCCAGCAGTTGGCAGGGGTGGAAGTCGTCCGTCAGCGCATTGATCACCGGCACCCGGGAATGGCTGGCAAACGCCTCAACAGTGTCGTGGGCGAAGGTGCGAATCATGATGGCATCCACCATGCGTGACAGGACCCGGGCGGAATCCTCGATGGGTTCGCCCCGGCCAAGCTGGGTATCCCGTGGTGACAGGAAGATGCTGGCGCCGCCGAACTGTGTCATGGCGACTTCAAAAGACACGCGGGTGCGTGTAGAGGATTTTTCGAAAATCATCCCCAGGGTCTTGCCGCGCATGATTTCGTGGGTCTGGCCGCGGCCCAGCATGGTCTTCAGTTCGATGGCGCGCTGGATCAAGAAGCCCAGTTCGCTGCTGTCCAGGTCTTGCAGGGTAAGAAAATGCCGGACGCTCATGCGGCCTCCTGGGAATCACTGAACGCCTTGATGGCGTCTTCAAGAATGTTGACCATTTCGTCGATCTCGGCCTCGCTGATCACCAGCGGTGGCACCATGCGAATGACGCTGCCGGCGGTGACGTTGATCAGCAAGCCACGCTCGCGGCAAAGTCCCACCAGTTCCGGGCAGTCCCGGTCCAGCTGCATGGCGTTGATCAGTCCCTGGCCGCGCACCTCACGGAACATGGCATGGTCGGCAAAACGTTGCGTGAGAGTCTGGCGCAGGTACTGGCCGCGCACGTGGACGCTGTCGATGATGCCGTCCTGGAGGGTCTCCACCACGGCCAGTGCCGCAGCACAGCCGAGTGGGTTGCCGCCGTAGGTGCTGCCGTGGCTGCCCGGTCCGAACAGCTCACTGGCACGGTTGGCCACCAGGCAGGCGCCGATGGGGAAGCCGTTACCCAGGCCCTTGGCGGTGGTAACCACATCGGGCTTGCAGCCCTCGATCTGCTGGAAGGCAAAGTAGCTGCCGGTGCGACCGTTGCCGGTCTGGATTTCATCCAGCATCAGCAGCAGGTCATGTTCTTCGCACAAGTCGGACAGCCGCGCCAGGTAATCCGGGTCCGGTACGTTGACACCGCCTTCGCCCTGCACCGGTTCTACCAGCACGGCAGCCACGTCCTTGTTGTGTTCGATGATCCGGCGTACTGCATCCACGTCATTGAACGGCGCACGCGAGAAACCCGACAGCAGCGGCTCGAAACCGGCCTGTGCCTTGCGGTTGCCGGTGGCGGTCAGCGTTGCCATGGTGCGCCCGTGAAACGCGCTATCCATGACGATGACGGTGGGGTTGTCGCTGCCTTTGCGGTGGCCGTGCAGGCGCGCCAGCTTGATCGCCGCTTCATTGGCTTCGGCACCGGAATTGGAGAAAAATACTTTCTCCATGCCTGATGCCTGGCAAAGCTTTTCCGCCAGCGTTTCCTGCGCCTGGATGTGGTACAGGTTGGACGTGTGCACCAGCGTGCCGGCCTGTGCCTGTATGGCCCGGGTAACGGCGGGATGGCAATGGCCCAGGTTGCACACGGCGATGCCTGCCACCACATCCAGGTACTGGCGGCCGTCACTGTCGGTCAAGCGACAGCCCTCGCCCGTAACAAAGGTCACTGGCTGGCGGGCATAGGTTGGCATCAGGTATTTGTCAGTCATGTTGCTTCCATGGCGCATGCATGCGCCCGTTCAAAAACACGTGCATCCCGGCAGTCATGGGTTGGTCATGAGCGTGCCGGGCGACCTGCCGGGAATGTCCCGAAAACAAAAACGGCAGCCAGGGCTGCCGAGGAAACCGCCGATAATAGCTACCTGCGGCCCCTTGCGCAATTATTGTCCAGTGGTTTCAATACGCCCCAGCCGGGCCCGGCCCGGCGGTCAATTTCGCCCGCTGAATGCAGGAGAAGGCATGGCCCAGGACATCAGTCCGGTACGCTTGAGCATCTTTACCCATCGCCTGTCGGGGATCTGTGACGAGATGGGGGCGGTGCTGCGGCGCAGTGCGTTCTCGCCCAACATAAAGGACCGGCTCGATTTTTCCTGTGCCATTTTTGACGCGGATGGCCAGCTGTGTGCCCAGGCAGCGCACATACCCGTGCACCTGGGCAGCATGGCGTTTGCCATGGCGGATGTGGTGTCTGCCTGTGACTGGCAGCCGGATACGTTGCTGGTACTGAATGACCCCTACCTGGGTGGCACCCATCTGCCCGATGTCACCGTGATCGCCCCCGTGTTTTCCGCGGCGGCCACCCGGCCCGATGCGTTCGCCGTGACGCGCGCCCACCATGCCAATATTGGCGCCGATACGCCGGGCTCCATGCCGGTGTCCACGCGGCTGGAAGAGGAGGGCATCGTGATTCCGCCCACCTGGTTGTGTCGGGGCACACAATGGAACCTGGCGCTGGCGGGCCGGCTCACCGGCCAGGCGTCGCTCAGCCGGGCACCGCTGTCTGCGCCGCGCTTTGCCGATTTTGCCGCCCAGGCCAGCGCCGCCCGTGTCGGCGCGCGGCGTATGCAGGCGATGCTGGCAGAAATGACGCCGGCCGGCATGGGCCAGGCCCTGGATGCCCTGAACGACTACGGCCAGCGCCTGGCGCGCCAGGCGCTGGCGCAGATTCCGGATGGCCGTTACGCGTTTGAAGATGTCATGGACGATGACGGCCAGGGGCATGAAGACCTGCCGGTGTGTGTGACTGTGACGGTGGCAGGCAGCGATGTGGCGGTGGACTTCGCCGGCACCAGCGCGCAGGTGCCGGGCAACATCAATGCCCCCCTGTCAGTGGCCGCCGCCGCTGTCTATTACGTGTTCCGCTGCCTGATGCCGGCGGATGCCCCCGCCTGTGCCGGCCTGTTCCGCCCCATCCGGTTGGCGGCGCCCGAGGGGTCGCTGGTCAATGCCCGCCGCCCCGCGGCGGTGGCCGCGGGGAATGTGGAAACCAGTATGCGCCTGGTGGATGCCGTGCTGGGCGCCCTGGCGCCAGCCATTCCGGAGCGTATTCCGGCGGCCAGCCATGGTTCCATGAACAACCTCGCCATGGGCGCACGTGGCGACGCCGGCTGGGACTACTATGAGACGGCCGGTGGCGGCCTGGGCGCGCATGCCCATGGCGATGGCCTGGACGGTGTCCAGGCGCACATGACCAACACCCTGAATACCCCGGTGGAGAGCCTGGAAAGCCATTACCCCCTGCGTGTACTCCGGTACGGCATTCGCCGGGGCAGTGGCGGGGCCGGACGGCACCGGGGTGGTGATGGCCTGGTGCGCGAGCTGGAAGTGCTGGCACCGGCAACCTTCACGGTGCTGACCGAGCGACGTCGGCACGCTCCCTGGGGGCTGGCCGGTGGCCAGCCTGGAAAACCGGGGTGCAACCTCTTGAACGGTGCCGAATTGCCCCCAAAATACAGTGCCGAGCTGGTGCCCGGTGACCGCCTCGTCCTGGAGACCCCGGGGGGCGGAGGCTTCGGGGAAATGATAGAATAGGGCGCAAACACACATCCGAAAGAGCAGGTGCGTAGTATGGATATCATGGAGGTCATCAAAGACCAGATCGAGAACAACGCGGTGATCCTTTACATGAAGGGCACCCCGCAGTTCCCGCAGTGCGGCTTTTCTGCCCGCGCCGTGGAGGTGATGACCGCGGTGGGCAAACCGTTTGCCTACGTCAACATTCTCGAGGCACCGGAAATCCGGTCGTCGCTGCCCAAGTACGGCAACTGGCCCACGTTTCCGCAGCTGTGGATCAAGGGTGAGCTGATCGGTGGCAGCGACATCCTGCTGGAAATGCAGCGCTCCGGTGAGCTGGCGCAGATGATGGAAGAAGCGGCCAGCGACATGCCCGAGCAATAAGCGGCTGTTATCAAAGGAAAAACCCGGCCAGCCCGGGTTTTTTTGTGCTCCCGGGAAGAGAAAGCGAATGAGAACGACTTGCATTTAGATTTGCATTGAGTAGACTGCGCCCCCTGTTAAGTGAACAACCTTGATTGGGGAGAAACCGGAATGAAGCGCAGCATTATTGCCCTCAGCGTACTGGCCGCCGCCTGCGGCGCCCACGCGCAGACCGTGGAAGACCTGCAGAAGCAGATCGACATCCTGGCCAGTGAAATCGAGAGCCTGAAAACGGCCGAGCAGGGCCAGGGCGCGCTGGAGAACCTGCATATCGGCGGCTACGGCGAGCATCATTACAACAACTACCGTAACACCGAGACGGGCCCACAGAAGGATGACCAGGTGGACGCTCACCGTTTCGTCCTGTTTTTTGGCTATGACTTCAGCGACCGCGTTCGACTTGTCACCGAGCTGGAGCTTGAGCACGGCTTTATCGAAGATGAGAACGAGTGCGAGTTCACCGTGCCTGGCGGTGGTCTGGCTCCGGGCGACACCGTGGAGTGCGAGGGTGAGTCTGCGCCCGGTGAAGTGGAACTGGAGCAGGCCTATATCGAGATCGATACCAGCGATTCCACCCGCGTGAAGCTGGGCCAGTTTCTGGTGCCAGTGGGGATTCTCAATGAGACCCATGAGCCGGAAACGTTTTATGGTGTAGAGCGCAATAAACTCGAGAATGCGGTTATTCCCACCACCTGGTGGGAAACAGGTGCCTGGTTCTCACAGGATCTGGGTGCGGGTCTGAGCTATGACCTGGCGCTGCATTCGGGACTGCAGGTTGAGGATGACTACGGCATCCGCAGTGGCCGCCAGAAGAGTGCCAAGGCCATCGCCAATGACGGCGCCTGGACCGGCCGCGTGCGTTACGTGGGCTTGCCGGGGCTGGACATGGCGGTGACCTACCAGCGTCAGAATGACATGCACCAGAGCGCCCTGGATGGCGAACTGGGGTTCGCAGGTGATGTGCCCGATGCCAAGGGTGAGCTGCTTGAGGCCCATGCCCGTTACACTCTGGGTGGGCTGCAATTGACCGCTTTGCACGCGGCCTGGGATATCGACAGTGATGCCGCTGAAGCCGCCGGCAAGGATGAGCAGTCCGGTGAGTATGTGGAAGCCGGCTACAAGCTGTTGGACGAGCTTGGTATCTTTGCGCGGCATACCCAGTACGACCTTGCCGAGCGTGACGACCAGGAGTCGGAAGTGCTGGTGAACACCTACGGTGTGAACTACTGGGTGCATCCACAGGTGGTGTTGAAGGCGGACTACCAGAACGTCAACTACAAGGATGCAAGGAAGGACGACAAGGTGGATGATAGCGTCAACCTGGGTATTGGCTGGAGCTTCTGATTCGTATGAATCATGCATCTACCCTTAAAGCATGGCGGGCCTTGCCCGTCATGCTTTTGTCGTTTGTGGCGATCACCGTTTCTGCGGCGGTCACTGAAGACACCTATCTCAGTGTGCCCGGCTTTCTCGATCAGAGCTTCAGTGGCGAGCCTGAAGCGGGGGTGCTCTGGCTGGATGAAACGCAGCGCAGCGAGGCCCGCGAGATCAGTGGTGAGGATCCGGGTTTTCGCAAGCGTTACTGGCACCAGGGCGACACCGTTGCCTGGGTGATAGACGTGATTGGTCGTGATCACCCGATCACGGTGGGCGTGCTGGTAGGGCCGGACGGCGTGTCCGACATGCAGGTACTGGTTTATCGTGAGTCCCGGGGCTGGGAGGTCAAGCATGACTTTTTTACCCGGCAGTTCGACGGCGCCATGCTGGAGGGAGACAAGCTGGACCGTTCGATTGACAACATCACCGGTGCCACCCTGTCTGTGCGTGCCATGAAGCGGGCAGCGCGACTGGCCCTGTGGGGGTATGCCCAGGTGATGGTGCAATGAGGCGGTTGCTGCTGGTGCTGCGCCGCTGGCACCGCTGGCTGGGTGTGCTGGTGACCCTGCCGGTGATTGTCCTGTGCATCACGGGGCTGCTGCTCAATCATTCCGATGGGCTGGGTCTTGGCAAGACGCCCATGCCGGCCTGGCTGGCGGGGAGCTATGGCGTCAACCTGCCGCAGTCGTTCAAGGGTGTGCCCTACGGTGACGATTGGCTGGTGGCCTCGGGTGAGCGCCTGTACCGCGTGCCCGCGCAGGGTGATACCAGCCTGCTGGCGGATTGTCCGGCGCCCTTGCGTGGCGGTGTGCGTTTCGGTGTCAGCACCGTGGTGGCCTGCAACAATGATCTGCTGTTGCTGGACGAAGATGGCAGGGTGCGGGAACAGCTGGGCCCGGCCTGGGGGGTGCCCCCGTTCGAACGGCTGGGGCGTCACGGTGATGCCCTGGTTCTGGAGGCCAGCGGTGAGCTGAGCCAGTTTTCCCTGACCACCCTGGCGACATCGCCGTTGCCCGACGGGGTCGATTGGGAGCCGGCCCAGCTGGCGTCCGTGCCCGACCCGCTGGTGGCCCGTGTGCGGCCCCTGTCCATGCCCGCGTCATTGCACTGGGAGCGCCTGCTGCAGGATCTGCACAGCGGTCGCCTGTTCGGCGCGGTGGGCGAGCGCATCATGGATCTGGCCGCGCTGGTGCTGGTGCTGCTGGCCGTCAGCGGCATCACCATGTGGTGGCGCCTGGCGCGCCGCAGTCCCTCTGGCGCACGCCGCACCCGATAGCTTTTCTCAATCATGGTTATCGGGGTGCGAGTCTGGGTCTTGCGTTGTATGATCCTTCGCGAGTTCAACATTCACACCCAACTGAAAGAGAGGACGACATGGGCGTACTGGTAGGAAAACCTGCTCCTGATTTCACTGTTCCCGCGGTGCTCGGCGATGGTTCCATCGTTGACGAGTTCACCCTGTCCGAGGCCATCAAGGGCAAGTATGGCCTGGTGTTCTTCTACCCGCTGGACTTCACCTTCGTCTGCCCGTCAGAGCTGATCGCCCTGGACCACCGCATGGATGCGTTCAAGGAGCGCAACGTGGAAGTCATCGGTGTTTCCATCGACAGCCACTTCACCCATAACGCCTGGCGTAACACCCCGGTGGATAACGGTGGCATCGGCCAGGTCAAGTACACCCTGGCGGCTGACATGACCCACCAGATCGCCAAGGACTACGACGTCGAGTCCGACGGCGGTGTAGCCTTCCGTGGCGCTTTCCTGATCGACAAGGAAGGCGTGGTGCGCAGCCAGATCGTCAATGACCTGCCGCTGGGCCGTAACATGGACGAGCTGATTCGTCTGGTCGACGCGCTGCAGTTCCACGAAGAGCACGGCGAAGTCTGCCCGGCTGGCTGGAACAAGGGCGATGCCGGCATGAAGGACACCCCGGACGGTGTGGCCGAGTACCTGTCAGGTAACGCTGACAAGCTCTGATTCGATCCGGATCAGGCACTGAAAAAGGGCGGCCAATGGCCGCCCTTTTTTTGTCTGCCGGGTTTTCGTCCGCTCCCCGTAGGCGCGGGGCCGAGAGGCCGGCTAGCGCTTTTTCTTCAGCGTCGGTGGTCGCTCCAGCGGTGCCACGGTGGGCCAGCCACCGAGACCGCGCCAGTGGTTGACCACGGTGCAGAACAGCTCGGCCGTGCGTTCGGCGTCATACACCGCTGAGTGCGCTTCGCGCTGGTCAAACGGGATGCCGGCCATGTCGCAGGCCTTTGCCAGCACGGTCTGGCCAAAGGCGAGGCCCGCCAGTGACACGGTGTCGAAGCAGGAAAACGGGTGGAACGGGTCGCGCTTGTGGTCGGTGCGGGTCACTGCCGCCTTGACGAAGTCGTGGTCGAAGA
Organism: Alcanivoracaceae bacterium; assembly: GCA_029212745.1. Lineage (GTDB taxonomy): Bacteria > Pseudomonadota > Gammaproteobacteria > Pseudomonadales > Alcanivoracaceae > JARGOL01. Next base: position 926 of record JARGOL010000005.1, on the reverse strand, counting down.
AGGCATTGTGGCCCACCAGCACCGCCCGGGTGCAGCCATGACGCTTGACGGCGCGGCGCACCGGATCGAACACGCCCTTGAGCGCCTCGGCCTCACTGACTGGATGGCGCAGCGGGTTATCCGGGTCGATGCCGGTGAAATCCAGGGCCGCCTGCTCGATGTTGGCGCCGGGAAAAGGGTCGACATTGAAATGGTGTGACTCGCCCGGGTAGAGCATGCCGTCATCATCCATCTCGATCAGCACGGCAGCAATTTCCAGCAATGCATCGGTACGCGGGTTGAAGCCCCCGGTTTCTACGTCCACCACCACAGGCAGGAAACCGCGGAAGCGGCGTGCCATGGACGGGCTGGAATCGCTCATGAAAGGTGCCTTACTGCTGTCTGGCGGCCCATGCTACCGGATTCCCGGCGCCCGGGAAAACGCCTGATGGCCGATTCAGTCGGACAGCGACGCCGGATGCATGGATAAGTTGCCGTCGGGGCCCTACAATACGCGGCCTTGACGCATTTCACCCAGGGCAAACGGGGTTTATTCATGTCTGATATCAAGAAAGTGGTTCTGGCCTATTCCGGTGGTCTCGACACCTCGGTCATCGTGCGCTGGCTGCAGGAAACCTACCAGTGCGAGGTGGTGACCTTTACCGCCGACATCGGCCAGGGTGAAGAAGTGGAGCCCGCCCGTGCCAAGGCCGAGGCCATGGGGGTGAAAGAAATCTACATCGAGGACCTGCGCGAAGAGTTCGTGCGTGACTATGTGTTCCCGATGTTCCGCGCCAACACCATCTACGAAGGCGAGTACCTGCTGGGTACCTCCATTGCCCGTCCGCTGATTGCCAAGCGCCTGGTGGAGATTGCCAACGAGACCGGCGCCGATGCCATTTCCCACGGCGCCACCGGCAAGGGCAACGACCAGGTGCGCTTCGAGC